>JBFWVC010000045.1:0-2588 GCA_050246945.1 Hyphomicrobiaceae bacterium | reverse complement strand
CGGCCCATGCCGGGCCATAGTTCCGGGGCAAGCCGGGCCGGGATTCCGGTCCATGCCGGGCCACCGTTCCGGAGCATGCCGGGCCGAGGTGTGTGAAGCGGGATAACCGCCGCTACCGTGATCTTTTTCCTGAAGGGAAGGAGATCGACAGTGGGGCAAGCGAGGTTACCCGTGCGCAAGATACGCGAGGTCCTGCGGCTCAAGGCCGAGGGGTTCAGCGACCGCCAGATCGCGAGGGCGATTGGCAGCGCGCGCTCGACGGTGCAGGAGTGCATCCGCCGGGCCCGCGCTGCGAGCCTGATCTGGCCGCTACCGGCCGAGCTTGATGAGTCGGCGCTGCACGCGCAGCTGTACCGGCGCGCGGTGCCGCTGTCGCGCACGCCGCAGCCGGACTTTGCCGAGTTGCACCGCGAGCTGGGGCGCCGCGGCGTCACCCGGCTGTTGCTGTGGGAAGAGTACAAGACTGCGCATGCCGACGGCTGGCAGTACAGCGTGTTCTGCGATCAGTACCGGCGCTGGCTGGCGCGCCAGGAGCTGGTGCTGCGGCAGGATCATGTTCCCGGCGACAAGCTGTTCGTCGATTACGCCGGCCAGACGGTGCCGGTGGTCGATCGGCACACCGGCGAGATCCGGGCGGCGCAGATCTTTGTCGCCGTGCTCGGCTGCTCCAACTATAGCCATGCCGAGGCGACCTGGACTCAGGGTGCTGCCGACTGGCTCGGCAGCCACGTGCGCGCGCTGGAGTATTTTGGCGGCGTGTCGCGCGCCATTGTCCCGGACAACCTCAAGAGCGGCGTCAAGAAGGCGCATCGCTACGAGCCCGAACTCAACCCCGCGTACCAGGATTTTGCCGAGCATTACGGGGTGGCGATCCTGCCGGCGCGGGTCCGCAAGCCGCGCGACAAGGCCAAGGTCGAGACCGGGGTGCTGGTGGTCGAGCGCTGGATCCTGGCGCGGCTGCGTAACCGCACGTTCTTCTCACTCGGGGAGCTGAACGGCGCGATCCGCGAACTCGTCGAGCGGCTCAACACCCGGCCGTTCAAGAAGATTGCCGGCAACCGCCGTTCGCGCTTCGAGGAGCTCGAGCGCCCGACCCTGCGGCCGCTGCCGGTACGGGCCTACGAGTTCGGCGAGTGGAGGCAGGCCAAGGTGCATCCCGATTACCACATCGAAGTCGGCCGCGCCTATTACTCGGTGCCGTACGCCTTGATCGGCGCGCGGGTCGAAGTGCGTCTGACCGCCCACGGCGTCGAGGTATTCCACGCCGGGCGGCTGGTCGCGGCCCATGCCCGGGCCAGCGAACGCGGTCGGCGCAGCACCCGGCGCGCGCATCGACCCGCGGGCCATGTCGCGATCATCGAGCGCACCCTCGAGCACACCCTGGCACGCGCCGCCGCGATCGGCGCCGCCACCGCCGAGCTGATCCGGCAACAGGCCGGCCGGCGCCTGCATCCCGAGGAGAGCTTGCGCAGCGCGCAGGGGATCCTGCGCCTGGCTCACGACTTCAGCCCGGCCGCGCTGGAACGCGCCTGCCAGCGGGCGCTGGCGTTCAAGTCCTACAGCTATCGCGCGGTACGCACCCTGATCGAGACCCCCGAGACGCCGGCCCCGGCCCCGGCACTCGATCTGCCACACGCCAACCTGCGCGGCCCCGAGTACTTCCAGTAATCACCCCGTCGCATCACCTGAAGGAGAACTGTCGATGCTGACCGAACCACTGATCCAGCAACTGCACACGCTGCGCCTCAAGGGCATGGCCAGCGCCCTCGAACAACAACAGGCCGCGCCCGATCTGAGCGAGCGCCCGTTCGCGGATCGGCTCGGGATGATGATCCAGCAGGAGCTCATCGAGCGGGCCGGCTATCGCCTGGCGCAGCGGCTGCGCTGGGCCAAGTTGCCGATGCCCGCCTGCCTCGAAGATCTGGACACGCGCGCCCCGCGCGGTCTCGATCCGGCACAACTCGCCCAGGTCATCGACCTGGGCTGGATCCGCGAGCACCTCAACGTGTTGCTCACCGGACCGACCGGGGTCGGCAAAAGTTATCTGGCCGCCGCGCTCGCCCATGCCGCCTGCCGCGCCGACTTCTCGGTGCGCTGCTTCCGGCTGCCGCGGCTGGTCGAGGAACTGGCACGCTACGGCGCGCTGCAGAAGCGCTCCGCGCTGTTCCGGCAACTCGCCAAAGCCGACCTGCTGGTGCTCGACGACTTCGGTCTCGCGCCGCTCGCCGACCAGACGGTGCGCGATCTGCTCGAGATCCTCGACGATCGCTACGACCGGCGCTCGACCCTGATCACCAGCCAGCTGCCGATCGATCAGTGGCACGCCTATCTCGGCGATCGCACCGTCGCCGATGCGATCCTCGATCGGCTGGTGCACAACAGCTATCGCCTGGTGCTCAAAGGCGAGTCCATGCGTCGCCACAAGACCGTCGCCGTGAAACCGACTGCACCGTCACGAACCAGGGGCCATTGACGAAATCACCGTGACCAGCGACAGTTTACCAACCGCTTCACCACTGGCCCGGCATCGATCGGAATGATGGCCGCGCTGGCATCGGAATGGTGGCCCGGCTTCGCCGGAATACGCA
>JBFWVC010000044.1:0-3231 GCA_050246945.1 Hyphomicrobiaceae bacterium | reverse complement strand
GCCGCCACCGCCGCATGGGCGTGCAGGTCGGCGCGCGCGCGGGCGCGGATGGCGTTGAGGTCGGTCATTCGTCGTCGTCGTCGGTGTCTTCGTCGATGTCGTCATCGTCCGGATCGGGATCCGGCGCGGTGACGGACGGGGCCTTACGGCCACGCGATGGCCTGGCAGCGGGTTTGTCCGCAGCCGGCGCAGCGGCGGGCGCATCCGTCGCCACAAATCCGGCATCGACGTGATAGATCGCCTGCTCCGGCGTGTCGAACGTCACCGAATCGCCCACCCCGTAGGTTTTCATGCCGCTGGGTTCGGGCCGGCAAAAAGCGCGGAGCACTCTGTATGGGTCAGCCATGGGGCTGTCTCCTGGTGGATGCTGTGAATAATCTGGGAATAAAAAGCCGCCGGCCCGGGTGCTGGATCGGCGGCTGACTCAGCCGTGCAGCGCGCGCAGGCGCCGCAGCCTCAGTTGCTGGTGTAGCCGCGGCGCAGCACGGCGGGGATGGTGCAGATCGGCAGCGGGTTGGACTGCGACTGCGTGGCCGCGCCCTTGTCGTCGCGGTCCGGGATCACCTTGGCGTAACGCGGCAGTCCGATGGTGTTGACCGTCGACATATAGTCGGCGGGGGCATACCAGTTGCGGAACAGGCCCGGCACGGCGACGGGGAAGAACCGGCACTCGTCGGCGGCTATGAAGGGCGTGCCGTTCACGGAGCCGCGATAGTTCTCCCACACGATGCCGCCGTATTGGAAGCGGTCGTACACGGCCGCGCCTTCGCGCACGTAGAGTCCTTCCTGGGCCCGCAAATACGCCTCGCGCACCTCGGCATGGGTCGAAATCTTGTCGTAGAACGTATCGCCGCACAGCGCATATACGCCACCCATGGGAGCCGCGCCGAGCTTGTTGGCAATGCCGCGCACGACCGTGTTGCACAGGCTCTTGATGTTGGTGGTTGCGGTCCCCAGCACGAAGTCGACATCCGCGTCAGCCGTCACGCCGAACTCGCTGAACAGGTTGTAAATCAGCGAGCCATCGGCATCCAGCAGCTGGCCCTTGATGGCACCGAGATACAGGTGCTCGATGGTGGTGTCGATGTTGCGGAAAATCTCCGCGAAGTGCTGATTTAGCTTGGCTTGCACCGTCTCCAGGCGTTGTTCGGAACCGAACTCGCGCACGTTCTGCACCTGGTCGGCCTGGATATGATCGTCGATCTGGATGTGCACGGTACTGAGGTTGCGCAATGCGCGGCGATCCGGTGTGTGCATCACGCCCACACCCCCGCGCGGGGTCGTCTGGACCAGCCGCAGCGTGCCCTTGATGTTTTCGATCGCGACCGTTGTGGTGTCGATCCCTTCTTCCGCGAACAACCCCATGCTGCCGATTCGGCCGGGCACAAAGGGCAGTTCGTTCACCGCGGCGGTGAGCCGGACCTCGCTGAACGCGTTGTTGGCAAAGATATTCAACATGGGGTTGTACTCCTGAATTTAGGCATAAAAAAAGCCCGCCGAAGCGGGCTTGTTGCGGGTCTTGGTGGCGTCAGGGATAGGTGGCGCGCGCGATGATGCCGAGCGCCGCGAGATCCGCAGTGCCGGCGGTGATGGCGGTGCTGTCCTGGCCGTTCCAGCCAAGCTGCCCTGCATTCACCTCGGCGTCGCGGGCAACCATCACCGCTTTGGTGTGGCCTGCGGTGGCGTCCGTCGGGTAGGCGAGAATGCCCACCGCGGCCTGAGTGCCATTCGTGGCCGCGTTGTTGTAGATGGCGTGCTTGCCAGGCACCGAGGCGACCGTGATGACAAAGCCGTCGCCGACGATGAAATCGGTGGCGCCATCCGCCAGGGTGAAACTCAGCCCGCCCTGCGAGTACGCCACCGCAACGGTGCCGCTCGCCAGCGCCACGCCGTCCGGATCCACCACCGAGAACGTCCCGGCATTGGCGGCCGCTGCCGTGATGGTGAGCACATAGGCGCCCACCTTGGCGGCAGCGCCCACGGTGACCGCGCCCATGGTGCCGTTGCCGGTATTGCCGCCCGCTTTGGCGGCGGAGGTAGCGGCGCCGGTGGCCACCAGGCCCAGCACGTCACCGGCTTTCAGGTTTTGCCCATCCATCACCGTGATGTTTTCGAGCGATCGCGAGCCATTGGCTTGCGAATGCAGGAATTCAAACGGGTGGAGGGCTTCGGTCAAAGTCGTCATGTCGATAATCCTCTACAAAGTGTGGGAGAGCCGGCCGGCGCAGCTCAGTGCTTGGTGACGGCGGCGCGGCGCGCGTAAATCTCCGCGCTGTTGATGAGCGGCTTCGCAGGTGCGGGATCGCCGCCCGTGCCGCCGCCAACGTCCGGCCCACCGGCGGCCATGGCGGCATCCAGGGGCGATCCGCTGCGGGCCGTGGGGCTCGCGGCCAGAATGCCCAGCGCCTCGGGCACGGACACGCTGGTCTTGGTGGCCAGGAATTGCGCCTGCTCTTCGCGGCCCTTGGCTTCCTCGCTGCCGAGAATGGCCGCCACGCGCTCGCGCTCGGCGACGACACCTTCGGTTCGGGCTGCCGCAAGCGCGGCGGGGTCTTGCTGGGTGGTTACCTGGGCAACGGCAGGCGCCGCCTCACCCGGATTGGTCTGCTGGGTCATGGGTTGCACTCCTGTCGTGCTGGGTTGAAGTGGGGCCGGCGCCGACATGGCGACGAAACCCCGGTTGGTTTGCTCGGTTTGCTGAGTCTCCAGAAACGCGCGGAACTCGGCGAAAAACGCATCGGTGTCGCGCACGCCGTCGGCCAGGCCCAGGGCCACAGCCTCCTCGACGCGATACACCGCGGCCTCGGTGGCCAGCACCGCATCGACGCCCAGGCCACGATTGCGGGCCACGGCGCCGGCGAACGTCTGCCGGGTGGTGTCCAGATCAGCCTGGATGCGCGCGCGCACGGCGGGCGGCAGCGGTTGGAACGGATTGCCATCCACCTTGTGGTCGCCGCTGTAGAGCAGCGTCACCGCAACACCGAACTGATCCAGCGCGCCGCTGACATCCATGTGCACCACCACCACACCGATGCTGCCCAGGCGCGCGGAGGGCGTGCCATACAGGCGGTCGGCGCTCGATGCCAGCGCATAGCCACCGGACAGCGCGGCGTGCTTGGCGAGCGCCCAGACGGGCTTGGTGTCACGACCGCGATAAATGCGGTCCGCGGTCTCGAAGCAGCCCGCCGCCTCGCCGCCGTGGCTATCGATCAGCAGCGCCACCCCCAGCAC
>JBFWVC010000043.1:0-4810 GCA_050246945.1 Hyphomicrobiaceae bacterium | reverse complement strand
GCAACGGTTCGATGACGCGCCACTCGAAGTCGGTGAGGTCGTATCTGGCCATGATCCAATCTCCTTTGTAGAGTTTGAATCACGTTCTCCCTGATTTGGGAATCCGTTATGAGTACGCGGCCTAGTGCCGATGCGCTCCGGACCTATTCGGCCGCAGCCTCACGTCTCATTGATAGCTGATTGAGAATTGCACGAAGTGCGGCGGCCTTCAGCGGCTTGCGCAACATCGAAAGCTCGTGCGACTTCACCTCGCGCTGCACCTCCAGCGAATGATCGGCGGTGATGATGATCGCCGGCAGCGCCCGCTCCAGAGCCTTGCGGATGCGAAGTACCGCGTCGACGCCGGTACCACTGTCGAGATGATAGTCTGCCAGCAGAATGTCGGGTTCGAAACGCATATCCGACATGAGCGCCAGCGCTGCGTGGCTGCCAGGGGCCGTCCGCACGGTGCAACCCCACCCGGATAGTAGAGCTTCCATGCCCGAAAGCACCGCCGGTTCGTTGTCGATGCACAGCACTGCGAGCCCCGTCAGTCCGCCTTGGCGTGGCTGCGGCGTCGGCTCGAGCGCCGATACGTTGCGTGTCTCGGCCCGAGGCACCGTCACCGAGAAGGCCGAGCCGCGTCGTGGCACGGATTGGAGCGTGATCCGGTGGTTGAGAATACGGCAGATGCGCTCCACGATCGAAAGACCGAGTCCCAGTCCGCGGACGTTGGAACCAGGGCCCTCAAGCCGCTGGAACTCCTTGAAGATGACGCTTCTCTTGTCATCTGGAATACCGGGGCCGGTATCCAGCACCTGCACATCGACCGAGTCGCCTCGGCGCCGCGCGCCCAGCAGCACTGTGCCGGTCCGCGTGTACTTGATCGCATTGGCGACGAAGTTCTGCAGCACGCGTCGCAACAGTCGCCTGTCCGATCGGATGCACAACGACGTCGGCGATGCCTTGAGCGTCAAGCCCTTCTCGCGCGCCATCGGCTCGAACTCGACCAGCAGCTGCGCGAAAATGTTTGTCAGAGGGAACTCGCTGATATCGGGCTCCATGCGTCCCGCATCCATGCGCGAGATCTCGATCAGGGCGGAGAAAATCTCCTCCACCGCTGAGAGGGATGCATCGACGTTGGTGGCGAGCAGATGCTCGGGATCGGGCAAAGTGCGCTCGCACAGGCTCGTCGCATAGAGGCGGGCGGCATTGAGTGGCTGGAGAATGTCGTGACTGGCCGCCGCGAGAAAGCGCGTCTTGTCGAGATTGGCCTCGTCCGCCTTGGACTTGGCGACGGCAAGCGCGGCATTCACTTCCAGCAGCTCAGCGGTTCGTTCGCGCACGCGCCGTTCCAGCGTTTCGTTGGCGCGTGCCAGTGCATTTGCGGCTGCCACGCGGTCGGTGATGTCGGAGAAGGTCGTCACGATGCCGCCTTGCGGCATTGAACTTGTGCGGATCTCGATGTGACGACGACCCGACAATATCCGCTCCTGAAATGTCTCCTTGCGTACGGCCAGCCGATAGAGTCGACTTTCGACGAGCTGGTCGATTTCGCCCATCCCGAAGTCGCCTCGCTCGGCCAGCACGCGCAGGATCTTGTCCAGCGGCGCGCCGACACGGCCGATCTCCGGCGGCAGCTCGAGAAGCTCGCGGAACTGTCGGTTCCAGCATATCAGCCGCATGTCCTTGTCGAACACCGAAAGCCCGTGCCGCACCTGGTCGAGCGCCGACTGCAAAAGGTCGCGATTGTACTGCAGGGCTTCCGTCGCGTCGTCGAGAAGCTTCATCGCCGACTGGTTAGGCATGCTGCCGCGTTTGAGTAACAAGGATAGCACGAGCCGCGCAGACGCCGACCCGATTGTACTGGACAACAGATGCTCGGAGAAACGGACGGCGGAAATATCGGCTTCCGCATCGCGGGCCGCTGCGAGGTTCCTGCTGGCGATGTATTCATTGAATGAACGCGCCGCCCTGTCGCTGCCGACGTACCGTCCGACCGTCTGCTCCAGGTCCGACATCGTCACGTTGGAGCGCCACAGGCGGAACGACGGCGTGCTGGAGGCGGCGCGGGGTGGGTCGTCCTGGATGAAGAACTGTGCCTGGATCCGTTCGATGGGCTCCGGCGCCCGCAGCAGCGAGACGGTGAGATAGGTCAGCACGTTGGCGGCCAGGCTCCAAAGCACACCGTGCGTCAGCGGCTCGAATTGAAGGTAGAACAGGACCTGCGGACGAAGCAGGCCGATGCCGAAGGGGCCGTCGTGCACGATCGACATCGGCACCCATCCGGACTTGGCAAACCAGGGCAGAACCAGCGTGTAGGCCCAGATCGCGGTTCCGGCGAGCAAGCCCGCGATGGCGCCACGCGCGGTTCCTTTGCGCCAGATCAGCCCGAGAAAGAAGGCTGGCGCGAACTGGGCGATTGCCGCGAATGAGATGAGACCGATGGCGGCAAGCCCCACTGATCGGCCCACGGTCTGGTAGACGAGATAGCCGAGCAGCAGGAGGCCGGCGATGGCGATGCGGCGGATGAGCAGCAGCGAGCCGGCGATGTCTTCATGCGCGGTCCGGTCGTTGCTCTGGCGCAGCAACAACGGCACGACCAGACCGTTGCAGACCATGATTGCGAGCGCCACAGATTCGACGATCACCATTGCCGTTGCCGCCGACAGGCCGCCGACGAATGCGATCAGCGTCAGCGCCTTGCTGCCGGTGGACATGGGCAGTGCCAGCATGAAGAAATCGGGATCGTCTGCGCCTTGCAGGCTGGTCATGCCGGCGGCCGCGATCGGAATGACGAACAGGTTGATCAGGAGAAGGTAGAGCGGAAAGAGCCATGCCGCGCGGCGCACTTCAGTCTCGGAATTGTTCTCCACGACCGCCACGTGGAACTGTCGCGGCAGCAGAAGCACGGCAAAGAAGCTAAGCAGCGTCACAGTGAGCCACATGCCACCGTTGAGGCCTTGCCCGAACGTATTGGTGACGATGGGTGTCACCGCTACGCGGCTCAGGAACTCGCCAGGGCCGCCGAACACGTAGAATACGACGAACAATCCGACCGCCACGAACGCCACGAGCTTCACGACGGACTCCGCCGCGATGGCCAGCATGAGACCGTCCTGGTGTTCGGTGGCATCGGTGTGCCGCGTGCCGAACAGAATGGCGAACGCAGCCAGAACCAGCGTGATGACGAGCGGCGTGTCGATGAATGCGATGCGCGGCATATCGATGGCAGCGAGCGCATTGGCGCCGAGCACCGTCTCGATCGAGATGCTGATGGCCTTGAGCTGCAGCGCAATGTAGGGAAGGCAGCCGAGTATGGCGACCAGCGTGACGATGGCCGCGACCGGATGGCTCTTGCCATAGCGGGCCGCGATGAAGTCGGCCACGGAGGTGACGTTCTGGCTTTTGGCGATCCGTACGACGCGCAGGAGGAGCCGATGTCCGAGCGTGAACATGAGGATCGGCCCGAGGTAGACGGGAATGAAGTCGTATCCCGTCGTCGCCGCGAGTCCGACACTGCCGAAAAACGTCCACGACGTGCAGTAGACCGCCAGGGAGAGAGCATAAATGTATGGCCGGCCGGAATGCGCATCCGCCAGCCGCAAGGTTCGGTCACCCACCCAAGCCAGCGCGAAAAGCCCGCTCAGATAGAGCAATGCGACGCTGACGATGACCCAACTGTCAATCATGCACGCTCTGAACGCTCGACCGGTTTGGCGCGCGCCAGGATTGGCACGCCGGGCAGGTGCGCGGCTTCGGCGATGAGGCACGGCACGCGACTTTGCTCCAACATACTTGCCACGCGGGGTGAGAAAAAGCTCGAAAATGCAAATGGATGCCGTTGCAACTTGCGCGCGCTCGTACGCAGACCTCGTTTCGGTTCGCGCGGGCTATCGCGGCGGAAGGTGGAACTCTGCGCGATTAACCATCCGAGCCGCCGCCGGCTTTTCCTGTGCGGGGGGCTGTGAATTCACCTGTCTCCGGGATCGCTTGAAAAAGCAATGCATACCGATTGCTGGCTCAGGGAAGTTTAAATAGTGTCTTAGCCGCGCATCGAATCGGAGATTGCGCGATTTGCAGGCCGTCCCATCGGCGGAAGTTCGATTGGACAATCCCTACCGGACCTGGACGACTCCCCGTCGGGTCATCAACGCTATCCACCACTCGACAAGAGGGAAGGTTTGAACCATGGGCATGCTCCAGGAATTCAAGGAATTCGCGGTCAAGGGCAACATGATCGACATGGCTGTCGGTATCATCATCGGCGGCGCCTTCGGTACGATCGTGAAATCGCTGGTTGAGGACGTCATCATGCCGCCGATCGGCCTCGCGCTGGGCGGGGTTGATTTCTCCGACATCAAGATTCCGCTGAAGGCTGCGCAAGACGGCAAGGATGCGGTGACGATGAACATCGGCTCCTTCCTCAACAACGTGATCAGCTTCTTGATCGTCGCCTGGGCGGTATTCCTGCTGGTGAAGGCCATCAACGAACTCAAGAAGCGCTTCGAGAAGGAGAAGGCCGCCGCTCCGCCGCCTGAGCCGACGCTTCAGGAAAAGCTGTTGATGGATATCCGCGACGCCGTGCGGAAATAACCTCCGGCACGCAGTCCTGTCCGACGAAGACCCCGCCGACCGGCGTCGGCGGGGTCTTTGATTGCCGGCACACTCGGTTCGGGGTGCAAAGTCCGTGCTTGAAGCGCCTTAGGCTCCAGACTCAATCATGCCCACCAGATTATGATTGCTGCGATTACGGCTGCGGCGTGGAAGTTGCGGGCGAGCTTGTCGTAACGGGTTGCGACACGCCGCCAGTCCTTGAGGCGGCAAAAGG
>JBFWVC010000042.1:0-7263 GCA_050246945.1 Hyphomicrobiaceae bacterium | reverse complement strand
CAACGAAATGTCCAGGTGGCTGCACCGATACAACTGGCACCGTCCCCATGCTAGCCTCGGCGGAATGCCACCCATCAGCCGCATCGGTTTGAACGGGTACAACCTCTTGAGGTATCACAGCTAGAGCGCCGCCGTACCAGATTGCTGATCTGGACGCGATGGCGAGGGCACCCAGGTGCGGCTGCCCAGCATCAGCCGGGTATGATCTCGACGCGCGCCATGGCCAGACGGCGGTAGAGATCGCGGCGGCGCTTGATCGGCCACCAATCGTAAAGGACGGCTTCAATCCATTTCCAATTGGCAACCCAGCCGATGATGATCAGGCTTTCCCTCAAGATGCGCGATAGCGTGCCGTCGCCGAGTAAAGTCGCTGCGGCATGGCTCGCGAGAAGACAAAGGGCAAGGACCGGCAGGCCGATGGTCAGGTAATGCCAAGCGGCGCGGAAGTGCTCGGCGAGGTCGCGTCCGGCAGCGTTCGCGCGTTCTGTGAAATAATGAGCAAGGGCTTCGGCGATGCCGCCGCGCGAGGCAGCTTCCGCCTCGTCTTTCGGCAGATAGATCTTGAGTTCAAGGGCTGCATCCCGTGGCAGTTCGCGGGCCCAATCGATAATGTGGGCTTCGGCGTCGACATCCAGATCGCGACTACGGAACGGCGAGGGGTCCAGAGAGTTGAAGAGCTGCGACACCGTCGTCACTCGGACTTCGATCAAGCCCTTAATTGGTGTGTGCCGTCGGCTCATCAGCGCTTGCCTCCTTTCGCCGCGGCGGTCGCACACCAGCCGCTCCTCGTCGGTCGCGTTCGTGCAACGTCGCAATGCGCCCGCGATCCCATGATTTTGAGCATGTTTCTACCTACATCAGCTAAACATGCTACCTTGTTTCCGAGCATGTTTTTCACGCAGAACCGCTGCACACTTCAGCTAAACATGCGCCAATCAATCGACGTGAAGAGGATGGCCAGGGATCCTGCGCACACAGCCAGCCCCGATACAATTGCCATTGGCAGTCCCGGGCCACGACCACCCGTCATCCAGGCAATGCCAGCCTTTGAGAATGTGTTGACAAAGACTGCGATCGCAATGGCCTGGGCCGCGACGTTGAGCGATGTGTCGACGCCGGCCTGACGGGACATGGTGAGCGTGATCGCATCGACGTCGGCTATGCCGGAAATTGCCGCGAGGCCGAGCAGCCCGGTTGGTCCGGCAGTCGATTTGACGAGGTCCGCAAGCAGCATGATGAGCGCAAGAAGTGCTCCGAACTTCAATATGGTGCCAAGCTCGAATGGGTTCTTGAGCCGCATTTCGTCCGATGAGCTGGCTGCGGCCGTCTGTCGGCTCACCAGCAAATAGGCGGCAAGTCCGGTGACGCTTGCCGCGGCAACCAGGGGAGGCAAAAGGGCGAGGAGGAGCTGCTGGTTGAAGATGCCGACTATGGCGGCGACGCGCGTCATCATCGTGGTGCCTGCGGCCAGCGCTCCGGCAGTCGCGATGTTCCTCTGATCGGGATACTCCTTGGCCAGTCGCGCCAGCGTCACGGTGACGGCGGTCGAGGAAACGAGGCCCGCAGCGACGCCGGTGATCAGAATGCCACGCTTCTGCCCGGCGATACGCACGGCGATATAGCCGGCAAACGATATGGCGGCGATCATGACCGTCATCAGCCAGATTTCGTAGGGGTTGAGCCCGAGCAGTTCCTCGACCGGCCGATTTGGCAGCACCGGCAGCAAGATGAAGCTCATCGCCAGGAGTACGATCGCCGACCGCAGTTCGATCCATGTGAGCTTGAGCAGCCATTCCTGAAGGGCCCGCTTCAGCGACAGCAAGGCCGTCACGGCAACGCCTACGGCAGCTGCGGCCTGGACGTCGCCGACCATCGCGAATGCACCCAATGCAAAGGCTGTGAGCGCCGCGATAACAGTCGTGGAGCCGTATGTCCCTTGCTGTTCGATTTCGCGGTAGCGGTAGACGGCAACGATGAGCGCGACGACAGCAAAGGCGAGACCCAGGGTTATGCCGCCGGAAGCGCCGATCTTGAGCGAGATGGCGCCCCATATGGCACCGAGCATCGCGATCAGCGCGTGCGTCCTGAGGCCGGCGGCCGATTCATGTTTGTCGTCGCGTTCCTGCCAGCCGCGCTCGAGGCCAATCAGCAGTCCGACGGCGAGTGCAACTGAAAAACGCTGAAACAACTCAACTGTATCCATCGGCATGCCCCTCCGGAGCGGACAAACTAAAACCAGGGTCCGGACCCTAGTGTTCCGACACTGACGCTTGGTCCCCTATCGGGTCGCGGCGCGTCAGCCCTGAACCCTAGTAATTATTGGTTTGCGTTCTGGGTTCATTGACGTTTGACGAGCTTCGACCGGGGCTAAAACGTGAGATCCGGAACACTAGGTCGTGTTGATGTTTCGTGGAAGCATGCGCACGATCCAGTCCATGTTTCGAGCATGTTCTTCACGCCGAACCGCATCACACATCAGCTAAACATGTTGTATGGCAATTGGCGCGCGTTGCGGCCAGAAGCTCAATCGATGCGATCCTGAGATGCGAAGTTTATCGAGATGCCGGCCGCGGTGCCGTCAATTCAAACGAGTGGACTCAGCGGATGAGGCCCGTAGCAAAGCGGGCGATCGCATCAGCCGCAGCGACCAGGTTCGACTTGCAGGTGATGCCCTGGCCGCGGCGTGGCCTCAGGTCGTGGTCGCCGTCTTGGGCCCACGCAATAGAAATGGCCGGCGCGAGCGCGTAGCTCTCGACCTCGGTGCGCGAGCCGAACGGATCACGCTCGCCCTGCACGATCAACAACGGCGTCTGGAGCGATTGGAGGTGGGCTGTGCGCAGAGCATCCGGTTTCCTCGGCGGATGGAATGGGTAACCGAGGGCGACGGCACCGACGATCCTGCTTTTGGCGAACAAGGTATCGGCGGCGAGCGTGGCAACGCGTCCGCCCATGGACTTGCCGCCGATGAGGAGCGGTACGCCTCTCCGCGTTCGAAAGTCGTCGAGTGCCGCGATGGCGGCGACGAACTCCGTCGTCAGGCGCTCAGCCTTGGGCGGGGGTTCGCGCTTGCTGTCGATTCGCCGCCGCGCCATGTAGGTGAACTCGAAGCGCGATACCCCTATGCCCCGAGCGGCAACGAGGGCTGCGATCTCGCTCATGAAGGGGCTCGTCATCGGCGCGCCGGCGCCGTGGGCGAGCAGCAGCCAGGCGCTGGCCGGCGAGAGGGGCGGGGGCTCGTTCAGAAGCTCGATGGCGCTCATGCCGCCGGTATCTCCTTCGCCGTTCGCGCTGCGCGCAGCATGGTGTCGCACTGACGCCAATGTGAGACTCGCGTCAATGGTCAATCTCGTAGAATGTTGATCGCTTCGACGATCTGGAAATTCTACGGGAGCATGGTTTATGCAACTGTTCGCAGGAGAGGATGGCAGTGCCGTCAGTGAGGCCGCTTTGCGTCTGGGGGTGTTCCTCGCCGTCTTCTTCGTGATGGCTGCCGCCGAGGCCATGCGCCCCAAGCGCAGGATGACGCATGACCGCAGCAAGCGGTGGATAACCAATCTCTCGATTGTCGCGCTCGACAGCGTGGTGGTGCGCCTGATGGGCGCGCTTGCCATTCCGCTGGTCGCAGTGGCTGCGGCCATCTATGCACAACGCCAGGGTTGGGGTCTGTTCAACTGGATCGACTGGCCGTGGTGGCTGGAGTGGCTTGCCGTACTCCTGGTTCTCGATCTCGCGATTTGGTTCCAGCATCTGGTTTCCCACAAGGTGCCGCTGCTGTGGCGGCTGCACCAGATGCACCACGCGGATGTCGAGATCGACGTGACGACGGCGATCCGCTTTCATCCGATCGAGATTGCCCTGTCGATGCTATGGAAGATTGTGTGCGTGGTGGCTCTCGGCGCTGCACCGGAAGCCGTCGTGCTGTTCGAGATCCTGCTCAACGCGTGCGCGATATTCAACCATGCCAACGTGGCGCTTCCTGCTGGTGTCGACCGTGTGCTGCGAAGTTTCATCGTCACGCCCGACATGCACCGTGTGCATCATTCCGTTCTGCGGCACGAGCACAACAGCAACTATGGCTTCAATCTTTCGATCTGGGATCGATTGTTCGGCACATATACGCCGTCGCCGGAAAGAGGCCACGAGGGCATGACGATCGGTCTTGCGCCGTACCAGAATGATTCGCCGACGCGGCTGATATGGAGCCTCGCGCTGCCATTCCGCAGGCGTGGATAAGGTGTGGCCAGCGGGTTGCTACGCGAGCTGCCATCGCCGTGTCTGCGCGCTTTTTTTACGTGGTTCCAGTTGGTTGGTGACGGTAGGCTGGAGTAATGTCGAGCAAAGATCCGCAAGTCCGAGGATAGTTGCCACCCCATTTTCGCCAAAGACGACTATAAGCTCGTGCTTTGGTTGACGTCGGTCCAAATGGCCGAATTGCCGTCTTGAGGCGGAGGGATGCGTTGTGGGGCGCATGGCGCGCGCAGTGATCGTCATCGGCGGAGTGGCCCTCCTGGTCGCCGTTCCGCGCGAGGATTACGTACGCGTGTGGGCCGGCACTCAAGTCGCCGCATTGCGGACCTATGCGCTGATCGATCGCCACATCGTCAAGCCTATTCTGATCGCCTCGGCGTCGCGGAAGGGATCGGACATAGTCGAGGTTCCAGCGCCACGTCCGGCGATCCGCCCCAGTCTGCTAGGCGAGGATGTGCGACGTGGCCTCCAGGACTTGCGCATTCCGGATCTCAAGCCGGCCCACGCCGAGACGCACATATCGGGTAATGCGGAAAGAATCGCACGTAGGGCCGATGTAGAACCTGTCCGACCCGTATTGCTGGCGAGCGGGCAGGTGCCTGCGGCTCGCGTCGAAACGAGTGCGGGCAGTGTGATGATCGCAACAGCAAAAGAAGCCGAGGCTTCGGTTGCTTCACCGGTCGCTGCCGGGGCCGGGTCTCAATTTTCGGTGCGCCCTACCAACGTGCCACTGCCTGTCGCGGCGCCATCTACGGGCGCGTCGCAGGCGGTTTCGGCGATCGATGCCGATCAAGATGCAGGAAGCGTTGACAATGCCCAGGGAGACGGCTCCACGAAGGCCGCGCTTGTCGCAGACCCTGATGCGGAAACCGCGGGTCTGCCGCCGGTTCCATCGGAAAAGCCCGAGGTGCCACCTGACAAAAGGCCGCCGCCAGCGGCCAAATTGCTGTTCGGTGCGGCAAAGAGCGCGGCACCGCTCGCTGCCCGTGCGATCGGCTTTTATTCGCGCGGCTGCCTTGCCGGCGCACAAGCCCTGCCGATCGACGGGTCCGCGTGGCAGGCGATGAGACTTTCACGCAATCGCAACTGGGGGCATCCCGTGCTCGTTGCGTTGATCGAGCGCTTCGCAAAAGAAGTTCAGAAGGAAGATGGATGGCCAGGGCTGCTTGTCGGCGACATTTCGCAGCCGCGCGGAGGGCCGATGCTGACCGGACACGCGAGCCATCAGGTTGGCCTGGATGCCGACATCTGGTTCACGCCGATGCCCGGACGGCGTCTATCGCGTCCCGAACGCGAGTCACTGTCGGCCACGTCGATGATATTGGGGCCGACGAAGGTCGATCCGACGGCGTTCACGCAAAGTCACGTGCGCGTCGTCAAGCGAGCGGCGTCCTATCCGGAGGTTGAACGCATCCTGGTCCATCCTGCAATCAAGAAAGCGCTGTGCGAGGCAGCCGGCACCGACAGGAAATGGCTCGGAAAGGTGCGCCCGTACTTTGGTCACTACTATCACTTTCACATACGAATTGGCTGCCCGAAGGGCTCGGACCATTGCCGTCGGCAACCGGCGCCTGATGGCGATGACGGGTGCGGCAAAGAACTCGACTACTGGTTTGCGCGCCTGACGCGACCACCGAGGCCCCAACCGAAGGATGCCAAGCCAACGCCGCCCAAGCCACCAATCACGCTTGCCGACATGCCGAAGGAGTGCCGCGTCGTGCTTGAGGCAGGAGGCGGTCCGACGACCCAGGATGAGGCGGAGCTGGTCAAGTCAAGTCTCGAGAAATCGAAACAGATAATTGATATTTCGGGTCAGCCGCGGGCGAAGGTCATGCAGGAAAAAGCGCAGCGCTAGCCACCGCACGGATGCTGCTCCGGCATTGGTGGCGAGTAACGAATTTCACTACCGGAGCGCTTCGTCGGAGGCTCAGCGGGCCGGATCGACGCGGTCGCCCGTCGAGGCGTTGACCCTGAACCAGCCAGCGATGACCCGGCGTGTGGCATTTGCCCGTCGAACCGCGTGGGGTATTTCTTCGGAGAGCATCAGCACCATCGTGCCCGCGCGCGGCAGCACTGTAGCGGCGGGCAGGCCGTCATCGTCAGGTGCGGCCCACACGTCAAGCTCGCCGCCGTGTTCGGGCTGCCAGTCCGTGTTCAGGTAGAGCACCAACGACACGATTCGGTTGCGGTCGCCGCGCAGGCTGTCGAGGTGGCGCTTGTAGAAGCCGCCGGGTGGATACGTCAGAAACTGCGCTTCGAACTCGAACAACCCGAGGAAGAGACGGCGGTTGATGGCAGTGCGGATGCGCTCGGCCAAAGCAAGAAACGCTGCTTCGCCGTCGTTGCGACCATCGAGCCAGGCCGAATCGACCTGTCGAATTCGCGTTTCGAGCTGATGCGCATCCTCGCGACCGATGGCGGCACTTGCCATGTCGCCAGAGGCTTCGCGGGCCGTACAGTCGGCGATGAGCCGGTCGACGAGAGGCGTGGCTATGGCATCGGCAAGGACGCCATAGCCGTGCTCGGCCAACTCGCCGATCACTCGATCTATTTTTTCAGGATCGAAGGGGGGAGCCAGCATGGCTGATCTCGTCGGCCGGACGGGGTGCTCCGGCGAGCACCCGCGACGCCTTGCAGCGGAATGCTGCGCGTGGGCTGGCGGGCGCGCTTCTTTGCTCCCGAACCGAGCCGTTGCCCATGCGACAGCCGCGCGCAGGGATCGGCTAGTGTTCCGGCTCCGACACTTGGTACCCTCAGCAGCACTCTCTCGACCAAGTGTCGGAGCCATAAGGAACACTAGCAAGCTTATGATTCCAGTGCAGCTTATGCATCTAACGTTTGGTTCGAGACCGAGCTGCGAGCGGGTACCAAACGTTAGATGCGCTGCACTAGTGTGATGATCGAGACGTCCGCTTCATACTTTTCGGCCGGGTTGCGAGGCGGACTTCTCGATCCCAATCACACTAGAACTCTGAAATTGCTAGTGTCGTTCAGATCGCGAAATTCGTTCCGAGG
>JBFWVC010000041.1:0-8042 GCA_050246945.1 Hyphomicrobiaceae bacterium | reverse complement strand
CAGCAACGGTTCGATGACGCGCCACTCGAAGTCGGTGAGGTCGTATCTGGCCATGATCCAATCTCCTTTGTAGAGTTTGAATCACGTTCTCCCTGATTTGGGAATCCGTTATGAGTACGCAGCCTAGTGTGATTGAGATCGAGAAGTCCGCCTCGAAACCCGGCCGAAAAGTATGAAGCGGACGTCTCGATCATCACACTAGCGGCTTCGGCCATAGCGAAAGAACACCAATCGCCATCGCCCCACTACTCTCCGAGATAGCGCATGTTGACCCAGCCGACCGTTCCCCGCCAGTCGATGCGGCACCAATTTCCCCGGCAAGGCCCTTTGCATTTGATGCCGGAGCCGGTTGCGGGGATCGAACCGACGATCGTATTACCCGCGCCGGAACCCGAGCGGACATTCAGTCGGTCCCAAGAAGGAACATTGCGCACCCTGTAGCTGTCGGGCCCATGGGCGCAGTCGAACCCCTGTTGGGCCAGCCCAGGCGATGGTCTCATGCTGGCGCCAGAAATCACGATAAGCAGCGCCACAGCAAGTCCTCGAATGGCATTCATCATAAGGCTCCAGTCTCGATAAAGTCTGCCGCCCGCGCACCAATCATGCGAAGCGCGCCACCAGCTCTTGACGTGCCGCCACCGCGGCATTGTCTGAATCGAGCGCAACGTCATCCTGCCGGATTACAGCACCTTCCGCCACATCGCGAACCAATCTCACACGATGCGCAAGCCCCATCGGCAGCGCGTTCGCAGCATACGACGCGCAAGCTGGCATCTGGCGGCCCCACACGGTATAACCGCCTTCACCATCAAGCATCTCACCGGCTTTCAGCTCCCGTTTCGCGATTGCTGCGACGTCAGAGTTCCAGACGCGTGCCGTTCCGGTCGGCTCCTTGCGCAAGGCCACCGACGCAACCGACACGCCGAGTTCAAGCCCGATCATGTGGGTCGGTCGATACAGCGCGGCGTACGTGCCGCTCTTGTCGGGCAGCGTGTTGTACTCACTGAAGCAGCGCCGCGCGTAAGTACTCTCCGAGGTGATGACGACAAACGTCCCCATCGCGAGATGATATGGAACGTCGCGACCGTCGCGATAAAGCGATGAAACAACCTCGGTCACGCCCGTTCTTTCCAGCAGGCCGCCGTCGCTCTTGGGTTTCAGAAGCTCCGCAAGCTCGAAGCGCGTGGCCGGAGGAAACGTCAGGCCGCCGTCTTGCGGCACCAGATTGCAGGCGTTGCAGACTGCCGTCATCTCGATCGCGGACTTTGTGCCGTCGATGAACGAGTTGAACATCTGCAGGTTCACCTTGTCCCGCTCGACCTTGAGATAGCCCGAGATGATGTCCCACACGGTCTCCGGTGTCGAAGCATGATAGCTGGGCAGATAACGCGTGCCCTTGCCCGCTGCCACGACCTCGAAGCCGCATGCGCGTGCCCAGTCCACGTGTTCGACGACAAGTGCCGGCTGATCGCCCCAGGCCAAAGAATAGACCACACCCGCCTTGCGCGCTTCCTCCGCCAGCAATGGCCCAACCAGCGCGTCGGCCTCGACGTTGACCATGACCACCGACTTGCCATGTCGGAAAGCCTCGCGCGCGAGGCGCACGCCCGTTGATGGGTCGCCGGTCGCCTCGATCACAATCTCTATGCGTGGATCGCGGATGAGCGCCAAGGCATCATCACTCACCAATGTTGACCCCTTTGCGATGGCCTGATCCAGATCGCGCGCGCCGTGGCGTTCTGGCTCCCACCCGGCTTCAGCGAGCCGCTTCCGCGCACGCCCCGGGTCGAGATCGGCAATCCCCGCGATGTGCATTCCGGGCGTCAACCGCGCTTGCGACAGGAACATGGTGCCGAATTTGCCAGCGCCGACCTGCGCTATCCTGATCGGTGACTTCGTCTCGGATCGCGCGACCAGCATTGGAAAAAGGTTCATGTTCCCTCGCCTTGCTCTTGCGTCTTCGTGTCTGGATCGAAAGACTAGAGACCGGCTGGGCGGCAGGTGCAAGACGCAAAAGACGTCGTCGCCTGGCGGCTCTGCGGGAGGATCGTGATGGAGATGCGGCGCCTGGGCATTTTCGGCCCACTCGTCTCAAGTGTGAGTCTTGGTGCCATGGGCATTTCGGGCACATATGGCCCGTCGACCGAGGCCGAGACTATGCGTCTGTTCGCCCGCGCCGTCGATCTGGGTGTCAACCATTTCGACACCGGTGACATCTACGGCATGGGACTGAGCGAGGAGCTGATCGGCCGTTTCCTGAAACAGTCCAGGGCGCGCATCGTCGTCGCAACCAAGGCCGGCATTCGCTTCCTTCCCGCCACCGGTGAGCGCCGCATCGACAACAGTGCCGCTTACCTTCGCAGTGCGCTGGAAAAATCGTTGAAACGTCTTGGACGTGACCACGTGGAGATGTTTTACCTCGGTCGCCGCGACCCGCATCGCCCGATCGAGGAGGTGATGGAAACGCTCGTCGAGCTGAAGCGAGAAGGCAAGATCGGCGGCATCGGCTTGAGCGAGGTCTCGCCGGAGACGCTGCGACAGGCTGACAAGGTGCACCGCATCGCAGCCGTTCAGAGCGAGTATTCGCTATGGACGCGCGATGTCGAGCGCAGTCTTCTCCGGGTCTGTGCCGACCTGCGTACCGCCTTCGTCGCCTTCTCGCCCTTGGGGCGCGGTATGCTGACCGGACTGACGCCTGATCCCGCCAACTTCACCACTGGCGATTTCCGCCGTACCATGCCGCGCTTCCAAGAACCCGCGTACTCGCAGAACAACGCTGCGCTGAACGCTTACAAGGCGATGTGCGAGCGGCTGGGGCGGTCGCCCGTCGAGGTCGCCCTCGCCTGGGTCCTGTCGGCTGGCGAGCACGTCATCGCCATCCCCGGCACCCGCACAGCCGAGCATTTGCAGGCCAACGTCGCCGCAGAAAGCCTCAAGCTCACTGTAGAACAGCGTCGCGAGATCGCTGCTGTCTTCCCCCCTGGTTTTCCTTGGGGTGAGCGCTTCAGCTCGAACCAGAGCATCGGCGTCGAGCCGTCAGCCTAGTGTCGTGATCGCGAAATTCGTCACATTCTGCGGCAATCTCGGAACCAATTTCGCGATCTGAACGACACAAGCAATTTCAGAGTTCTAGTGTGATGATTGAGAAGTCCGCCTCGCAACCCGGCCGAAAAGTATGAAGCGGACTTCTCGATCATCACACTAGTACATGTTTAGCTGAAGTGCGATGCGGTTCAGCGTGACGAACATGCCCAAAACAATGGGCTGGATCGGGCAGCCTGCAAGAGGCCTATGGACGGCCTGCGCTACGGCGCGCGCACCCACGGTTGCAGATCAACCACACCGCTCACGTATTTGTCGCGCTGCCCCTATGCCGCCGGCCGGTGGCCACATTTGAGGTCGATGACGATTTGGTTCGGTTGCTCTCGCAGACGGCCGGACGTCTCGCCGATGCGGCCTGTGCCACGGTGATAGTACCACCGCGTGCTCGATGCGACCGGCGAGGGGGGACTGCGGGAATACATGGGGGAACTACGTGAAGCATGCGTTGAAGCCGGCGCGCCACGCCGCAATTGTCGTGCTGTTCGCTTCTCTTTTTGCAAGCGGGAAGGTTTCGGAAAGCCATGCCCAATCGGCGACTGAAGGTATCGCGCCTGCCATCATAACCGACATGACGGGAGGCAGCGGACCGGCGAGGGATCCACTGGCCGGAGCCTACGATGCAGATGCCCCGGTTCGGCCACACTGGTGCAACAAGACGAGCGCTCTCGTGGACGATATTCACAGGCTCGGCGGATACTCCGTGATGCGTGCCGACATCGGCGAAGGCCGCACGCTCGAACGCTACTGGAATGCCAGCGAGGAAGTCGTCATCGAGCATGGCGCCGACGGCACCAGCTGCCTCGTCGATTTGCGCCGCCGTCGATAGGCTGATCCGGCTGCGGCGGCCAAGCTCGCCTGACGGCTGCACCTCGGCCCGATATCCCTCGAAAACATGCCGCCAGGGGCGCAGCGGTGTTGAAAACTTATACCCACCAGCGACACAATTCCGCGCTAGTGTGATTATCGAGAAGTCCGCTTCATACGTTTCGGCCGGGTTGCGAGGCGGACTTCTCGATCCCAATCACACTAGTACTCTGAAATTGCTAGTGTCGTCAGAAACGCGAAATTCGTTCCGAGGTTGCCGCAGAATGTGACGAATTTCGCGATCACGACACTAGCGTGTAGTCTGAACGACACTGCCATGTGGCTTGATTGATCTGATATTCTCAGTCCGGATTTGGCACCGTGAAGAGCTTTTCGCCCGAGCGTTTGCCTATCGAGGACCCGGTCCCGCCCATGCCACTGTTGCCGCGTATCGCCTGAACGGCGAGAAACCCGCCGGCAGGATGTTGCTGCCGACAGAGACGACGACCGCAGAGGCTTGAATGACCAACGACCAGCCCCCGCGCAGACCACCGCCGCCGCCCCCACCGCTCAATCAGGTCCGCCCGATCGAGGAGCGCTACGCTCCCCCGCCGGGTCAGCGCATTGCCCAGCGCCATCCACGTCCGCCATCCCAATCAGGCCAGCCTTCGCACTATCCTGGCAATCAATCCCAGCATCCCGCCCATCACCATGCGGGCGCACATGGTCGTCCGCCGGTCTCTTCGACGGGCGGTCGTCAGCCGCGGCCTCGCCCGCGCTCGAGTCTGGGTGGCGTGCTTCTCACGACTTTGATCGGCCTCGGCGTCGTTGCCGCCGCTGGCGCCGCATTTGTCCTCCTCGCGCCGCCGACCGATCTGATCCGCGAGCGGGCTATTGCCCTGGTCAAGGAACGCACCGGCCGCGACCTCTCGATCCGCGGCCCGTCGAGTTTCACAATCTACCCCTCTCTGGGTGTCAGCCTGAAGGATGTATCCTTGTCGCCGCCGCCGGGCATGGACGGGCCGCCGACAGTTGCCATGGAGAGACTGGACGTTTCGGTGAGACTCTGGCCGTTGCTTTCGCGCCGCGTCGAAGTCCGACGCCTCGTGCTGAGGCGGCCCAGCTTCGACCTTCGCGTTGACAAGGCCGGCCGCCGGAGCTGGGATATGGCAGCCCTTCGCCGCCACTCTGGCCCGGTCCGCGTCGCCGAGGCTGGCCAAGCAGGCGCCACGCTCTCCGACGCACCGCCAGATGCACAGCTGGTTATCACCCAGGCCACGGCACCGGCGCCCGTCAGTGGCCAGGCCGGCCAGGAACGGCTCTCCACCCTCAAGGACGTCGTTCTCCATGACGTGCGCGTCATCGATGGCAGTTTCGTCTATTACGACGCACGCAACGGCGCAGCCCACACCGCCAGCGCCCTCAATATCGCGATGAACGCCCGCACGATCTCCAGCCCGATGACGGCCAAGGGCGACCTGGAGTGGCAAGGCCAGACGATCCGTTTTGAAGGCACGCTCACGAGTCTATATGAGGTGCTGACCGAAACCCCGGCCAAGATTGCACTCCAGGTGTCCTCTGCGCCGCTGAAAGCAGACTACACAGGCGCGATCGACCTCCGATCGGGCGCCAGTCTCGATGGCACCATTGCCGCCCGATCCGACTCCCTGCGCGCTCTGACTCTTTGGCTCGGCAGCCGGCTCCCTGAGAACGAGGGCTTCGGTCCCTTGAACCTGACAGGCCGGCTGAAGACCCGCCAAGGCGCCTTCCAGCTCACAAATGCCGACATCAGCCTCGATCAGACGCGCGTTACCGGCAGCATTGACGGCATCACGTCCGGCGCCCGCCCGTACGTGAAGGCGGATCTGAAAATCACCGAACTCAACCTGAATACATACATTGGCAGTGGTTCTGGTGCCCCGGCGCACCGCCCGCATTCGACGTCTCCCGGCGTCGACAGCACGAGCATTCCCGCGCGGCAGGGCACGGCGCCTGCGGAGGCCCCGCCGAAAAGTATCGAGGACCTGTTGGAGCGCCAGCAGTCCGGCCCGCGCGTCAAAGGCTTCACCGCCCGCAACGGCTGGAGCGACGAGCCTATCGACGCATCCTTGTTGAGCCTCGTCGACGCCGACGCCAAGCTCTCGATCGGCCGCCTCATCGTTCGCGACGTCAAGATCGACCAATCGAACCTCACTCTGGCACTGAAGGACGCGATAGCCAGGGCCCATTTCGACCGCGTCGACCTCTATGGCGGCACCGGTCGTGGCCAGATCGAGGTCAATGCCAGCGCATCGGCACCCGCGATTGCTGCCAGTGTCGTCGTTGATGGCGTGGCGGCCGAGCCGCTCTTGAAAGACGCAGCGTCGGTGGATTGGCTCACGGGCAAAGGCAAGCTGACTCTGTCCACGACCAGCCGCGGCGCCACGCAGCGCCAACTCGTCTCCGCACTGAACGGCAAGGCGAACTTCGAATTCACCGATGGCGCGGTAAGAGGCTTCAATATCGGCAAGGCCATGCGCGGCCTCCAGCAAGGCCGCCTGAACGGCTTGTCGGCCTCGCCCTCGGAAAAGACCGACTTCAGCCAGCTTTCTGCGAGCTTCGACATCATTAACGGCGTTGCGACCAATCAGGACTTGACGATGCTGAGCCCGCTCCTCCGCATCACTGGCAACGGCAGCGTCATGCTTCCCGATCGGCGCGTCGACTACACGCTCAATCCCAGGCTGGTCGCCGATCTCTCCGGCCAGGGCGGCAACGAAGGTATTGCCGGATTGCACGTCCCGATCCGCATTGTCGGCCCTTGGGAAAGGCCCGACATTGCGCCCGATCTCTCCAAGATCGACGCCAACCAGGCGGTCCAGGCGGTTGAGCAGATCGGCAAGCGCCTGAAGGGAAAAAACTCGGACGAGGTGGTGGACGAACTGTTTGGCAAGGACACCAAGGAAAGCCAGAAGGCGAAGAAGTTCCTCGACAAGCTTTTCCGCTGACCCGCTCGCACCGGACTCGGGCTATCGCGGGGCGCGCACTTGCCCCGTTCGTCTACCCGCGAAGCGGTGCGCGTTAACAACGCGTGAAAATCAGACGAAATTTTTTTGGCCCTCGCCACGATTTTTTCTTGCATAGGGGGGGTGTCTGCCTCATATGGGGTTTTCCGTTCGTCCACCTGCCCTGAAGGTAAGGTTTTCCTAGACCCCAAAGGTAAGGAGCGCGGTCACATCTATCTGCTGGTTGGGGAGGGTCACATGGCCTTTGATGACGCCCTCTTCCAATTGGGGATGGACTTGACTCGTTCAAGCACCGCCCAAAAGGAAGATCATAACGAAACGGTTCACGCGTATGCGTACGAGGAGCGAAGTGAGATCCTCAGTGATCGTGATAGCGTGAAGTTCGCAGGAACCCATCTCATACTGGACCTGTTCGGCGCCCGGAATCTCGATGACCTGAAGCACATCGAGCGGACGTTGAAGCGGTGCGTCGAGGTGGCAGGTGCGACAATTCTTCATTGCCATTTGCACCGGTTCGCCAGCAATGGTGGCGTATCCGGCGTCGTCGTGTTCGATTCGGGCCACGCCAGCATCCGCACTTGGCCGGATCGGGACTTTGCCGCGGTGGACCTGATGTTCATGGCCCGCAACGGCACGCGTCGCGAGCGTCTGGTCAAGGCGATCGAGCAGGCATTTTCGCCCAAAGCGGTGGAGACAACCGTTTGCCGCCGCGCCGGCGACGAACGCCGCACAACGTCTAAGGCGAAGCCCGAGGCTGCGGCAGCGCCGGTCGAGCTGGCGGTTTCGCGCAAGTCTGCACATCGGCGCATGAAGCGCGCCGCCTGAAGCAGGGACGAATGTCCCGATTTCTTGCACCACCCGGCCCGCCCGGGTGGCGTTTTTCATGTGGCTAGAGCCTGATCGTCTGAGATGGAAGCAGCCATGCTTCCATCGAAGGCGTGAATCAGTCTCTCAAACAAAGAGATAGCGCAGACCACGATGGTCAGGCCTGTTTCAATCTATTACTGACCTGCTCTAGGCTCCAGACTCAATCATGCCCACCAGATTATGATTGCTGCGATTACGGCTGCGGCGTGGAAGTTGCGGGCGAGCTTGTCGTAACGGGTTGCGACACGCCGCCAGTCCTTGAGG
>JBFWVC010000040.1:0-9001 GCA_050246945.1 Hyphomicrobiaceae bacterium | reverse complement strand
CAGCAACGGTTCGATGACGCGCCACTCGAAGTCGGTGAGGTCGTATCTGGCCATGATCCAATCTCCTTTGTAGAGTTTGAATCACGTTCTCCCTGATTTGGGAATCCGTTATGAGTACGCGGCCTAGAGCCTGATCGTCTGAGATGGAAGCAGCCATGCTTCCATCGAAGACGTGAATCAGTCTCTCAAACAAAGAGATAGAGCAGGCCACGATGGTCAGGCCTGATTCAATCTAATACTGACCTGCTCTAGCTGCCGCGCAAC
The DNA here is from genome assembly GCA_050246945.1 of Hyphomicrobiaceae bacterium. GTDB lineage: Bacteria > Pseudomonadota > Alphaproteobacteria > Rhizobiales > Hyphomicrobiaceae > JAEUMD01. The sequence continues at coordinate 8,737 of JBFWVC010000040.1, read as the reverse complement.
CGGTTGAGCAGTTCCGGCGTTGGATAGCTGTCCGCTGGCAGCTTGTACTTGATCTGCATCTGCTTGATCGCGGCCCGCGTTTTTTCGCCCACCAGTCCGTCGATGGGACCGACATCGAAGCCGCGCCGCGTCAGTAGATGCTGCAGTTCTTTTGTTTCGTCCCCGTTGAGAACCGGAATGTCGCCGCGACCCTCCCGCATCTTCGGTGCCCCCGCGATACGTGCCGCCAGATAGGCCGCCGTCGTTGCGTAGTTCAGCGACTGGTTCCACTCGAGGTAGACGCCGAAATTCTCGTAAGCCAGGAACGCCGGGCCGTGCCGTCCCATCGGCAAAAGCAGCGAGGCCTTGAGCTTGTCGGCCGGCAACGGTGCATCGTTGATCCGCTTCACGCCCCATTTGGCCCACTGGGCGCGCGGATGCTTGATCGCAAGGTCTGCCTCCTGCCACGGCAGTTCGCCCGTCACGACGACCTCCTCGATCCACGGTTCGCCCCCCTTCCACCCAAGATGCTTCATGTAGTTGGCGGTCGAACCGATGATGTCGGCGTCGGACTTGAAAAGGTTGGAGTGCTTGTCACCGTCATAGTCGATCGCATACTCGACATAGCGCGTCGGCAGGAACTGCGTCTGGCCGAGCTCGCCGGCCCATGAACCGATCATCTCCGAAGGTTCCAGGTCGCCCCGGTCGATGATCTTGAGTGCGGCCTTCAGTTCTTCGGTGAACATCTCACCACGGCGGCAGTCGTAGGCCAGTGTGACGAGCGATCGCAGCACGGAAAGCTCGCCCATGCCCTTGCCGAAGTCGCTCTCCAGCGCCCAGAAGCCTGTGATGACCTCCGCAGGTACGCCGAACTCCTTCTCCGCTCGCGTAAACGCATCCTTGTTGGCGGCGATCTTTTTGCGTCCGGCGACGACGCGCGAGTCGGTCGCGAGCTTCTTCTGGAACGAGATGAAACTCTGTGCAAAGAACCCCTGCCTGCGATCGCGCCTGATGATATTCGGATCGAATTCTATCCCGTTCAATGCCTTATGGATTGTGCTCTTCGAGATGCCCGCGGCGACCGCCTCCTTCTTGAATCCCTCGAGCCACGTCTCGAATTCCATCGTGTTCCTGCAGTCCCGCGGGTTCTCCTTGAAGCCGGTGGGTGCCACCGCGAGAGCAGGCGTCCCGAGCGTCAGGGCGGAAAGCGCCGCAGCAGAGATACAGCAAAGGACGTAGCGCATCGAAACCTCTCGTTGGGTTGGGAAGGGCACGGCGGGCGGGAGTTTGCCGTCGAAGAGCGAAGCGTCAAGACGCTCTCGTCATGATGCCGTCCAAGAGGGCTCAATTTTGGCAATAGGGGAGAATGAGACCGGATCGGACGGTCAGGACTGTTCGCCGCAGCCAGCTCGGCTGCCGCTACCGCTTGCGCCAGACAGCAGGAGTGGTTGTGTTGGATGCCACCGGCGCAACCTGGCGCGATCCACCCCTTTGAACGACCGCCGGGCCATGCGACCCGGCGGCGGCAGCAGTCTTCGATCGCTCACGCCTCGGACCGCCCGAGCGTTAGCGCTATTGGGCACTTCAACCGCGCGCGGTACCAGAGCAGCATTCGAAAGTCTCAGCGCCCGCCCATGTCGCGGCGCATCTGCTCCATCATCTCAGAAAGTCCCGATGGTCCCTTCATCCAAAGCGACATCGCCGATGCCCAGTTCTTCTGCCACATCTCCGCAGCCTGCATCCAGAACTGGAACGGTGCGGCAGCCATGCCACCCAGATCACCTACGCCCTTGCTGAAATCGGGCATGCCGGGAATGTTGGGCATCTGCGGCATCTGCAATGTCGCGCCCGGATTGCGCAGCTGCGCCTTCCAGGCATCCATCACCTGATCCATCATCTGCAGTTGCATGCGCGAAGCGTTCTGCAGCTGCATGCGCGTCGCGTTGACCACCTCGTCGGGCCAACCCATCGCGCGGGTCGCCTCGGTCATCTGGTCGAATACCTTGGAGGAATAGCGCTCGCTCGCTGCTGCCATGTCGTTCCGCCAGTCGTTGAGCGCATCGAACGCTGAATTTACCGCCCGGCGCGCTTCCTCGTTCATTTCTCTCATTTGTTGGGTTCCATAGTCGGCTGCCATGAGACTGTTCTCCCTTTTGCGGGTCAGAAGTCTTCTATGGACCTTGTGGGCATTGCCTGGAACCGCGTCAAGGGAAATGACCGCAGTTTCAATGTTCGGATACTTCAACATTCGCCTTAGAACCAACGCCCGACAGGCACCCGGGGCACAGGAACGGAACGGCAACCGCCGTGACGTGCTGGCCGCCGGTGCGACCCCTTCGACCGGCCGGAAAAACCGCTCTTTCCCGCGCTCACGGCCAGTGCTAAGAGCCGCGCATGACCGACACATCCCTGATCCGAAATTTCTCGATTATCGCCCACATCGACCACGGCAAGTCGACCTTGTCCGACAGGCTGATCCAGCTTTGCGGCAACGTTACGGAACGTGAGATGAAGGAGCAGCTGCTCGACTCGATGGACATCGAGCGCGAGCGCGGCATCACCATCAAGGCCCAGACCGTGCGCCTGGATTACAAGGCCGAGGACGGCAACACCTATCAGCTCAATCTGATGGACACGCCAGGCCACGTCGATTTCGCCTACGAGGTTTCGCGCTCGCTGGCCGCCTGCGAAGGCGCCATCCTGGTTGTGGACGCCTCTCAGGGCGTCGAAGCGCAGACGCTGGCAAACGTTTATACCGCGCTCGACAACAATCTCGAGATCCTGCCGGTTCTGAACAAGGTGGATCTTCCCGCCGCCGACGCCGACCGCGTCAAAGCCCAGATCGAGGACGTGATCGGCCTTGATGCGTCTGACGCCGTGCCCATCTCCGCCAAGACGGGCCTCAACGTCGCCGCCGTCCTTGAAGCGATCGTGAAGCGCCTGCCGCCCCCCAAGGGTGACCGCAACAAGCCGCTGAAGGCGATGCTCGTCGACAGCTGGTACGACGCCTACCTCGGCGTCGTTGTCCTCGTCCGCGTCATCGACGGCGTCTTGAAGAAGGGTCAGAAGGTCCGCCTCATGTCGACGGGCGCTGTCCACCCGATCGAGCGCGTCGGCGTGTTCCGCCCCAAGCAGGAGATGCTGGGCGAACTGGGACCGGGCGAAATCGGTTTCTTCACCGCCGCCATCAAGGAGGTGGCCGACACCCGCGTTGGCGATACCGTGACCGACGACAGGCACCCCACGCCCGAACCGCTGCCGGGTTTCAAGCCTGCGCAACCCGTGGTGTTCTGCGGCCTCTTCCCCGTCGATGCCGCCGACTTCGAGGATCTGCGCGACGCGATGGCCAAGCTGCGCCTCAACGACGCCAGCTTCTCATTCGAAACCGAAAGCTCGGCAGCCCTGGGCTTCGGCTTCCGCTGCGGATTCCTCGGCCTTCTGCACCTGGAGATCATCACCGAGCGGCTGGAACGCGAATTCAACCTCGACCTCATCACCACCGCACCGTCCGTCGTCTACCACATCTACCTGAACGACGGCACGATGATCGAGATGCACAATCCGGCCGACATGCCGGACCCGACCCGCATCGACCGCATCGAGGAGCCTTGGATCAACGCGACGATCATGGTGCCCGACGAATATCTCGGCGCCGTCCTGAAGCTGTGCCAGGATCGCCGCGGCCGCCAGAAGAACCTTACTTATGCCGGCAGCCGCGCCATGCTCGTCTACGAGCTGCCCTTGAACGAGGTTGTGTTCGACTTCTACGACCGCTTGAAATCCATCAGCCGCGGCTATGCGTCGTTCGATTACCAGATCCTGGGCTACGAGGAGGAAGACCTCGTCAAGCTGCAGATCCTCGTCAACGCCGAGCCCGTCGATGCGCTCTCGATCATCGTTCACCGCAGCCGCGCTGAATCCCGTGGCCGCGTCATGTGCGAGAAGCTGAAGGACCTTATCCCGCAGCATATGTTCGTGATCCCGATCCAGGCCGCGATCGGCGGCCGCATCATCGCCCGCGAGACGATCCGGGCATTGCGCAAGGACGTGCTGGCCAAGTGCTACGGTGGCGACATCACCCGCAAGCGCAAGCTTCTCGAAAAGCAGAAGGCGGGCAAGAAGAAAATGCGCCAATTCGGCAAGGTCGAAATCCCCCAGGAAGCCTTCATCAACGCACTCAAGATGGACGAGTGATGGGGGCGTGATACGGCGGCACCGTTGATGAACCGGCTTGCATTACAATTGGCTCCGCCATTACGATCCCTCACTCGGTCGCTACACCCAACCCGATCCCCTCGACTTCGACGGGCATTCAGTACCGGAACATGCGCTGAGCGTTAGTAGCCTCGCCTTGCTCGGATATTTCCGCGGCGCCTCCACATACGCCTTCCCCACACGCAACCGAATGAACCGTTCAGGCGTTTATTGCGACAGACAGGCAGTTCCGCTTCGCCCGTTTGGAGTACTGCGCCATGACGATGCACATGACCGGCATTATTGCTGCCCGACAGCACCGCCCAGAGTGCCTCTCGGAAGTCACGCTGCGCCGCGCCAATCCGCAAGATCAGGAACGCATCCTGGACTTCCAGTCCGCCGCGTTGCGCATTCACGCAAAGCGCCACTACGCGCGCTGCCTGATAGACCGCTACATCGCAGAGGCCGGCACCATGCCTGCCGATTTGCTGAGCGATGGCCGGCTCTTCGTACTCGAGCATCGTGGCGACATCATTGCCACTGGCGGCTGGCGCTGGCGAACCGATGATGGCTCTGCGGTCACCGGTCTTCAAATGGACGAGCCTCGCTCGGTCGGGCCGCTTGGCGGTACCCACGCCGAGATCGCAGCAATCTACGTCGATCCCTTCTTCGCTCGTATCGGTCTTGCCACTTGGCTCATAGCATGCCTGGAAGATGACATCCGGCGCACCGGTCTCACCGAAGCGCGCATCGTGACTACCCTGACAGGCCTTCCGCTTTGCCAGAAAAATGGCTATCGGCCCTTCCGCCTGATACCCATCGTGCTCGACGACGGCACAGAGTTCCAAACCGTCGGGCTGGCCAAGTCGCTGACCCGAACCATTCCGGCGAGCCCAATGGGTGCCGAGCAATCGCGCGCTGACCCGATCCACTCATAATCCGAGGATGCGGGCAGCCGCCCGGCGCATGTGCAATGCCTTCTGCAATGCCATCGACCCGGCAATGGCCCGGCCGAGGCCGGTTTCCCTGGATCCACTTCGCCGCCGAGCCGATAGCTGCGGCAAGAGCAATCGCTTCCCCTCCTGTGCCACGCGCGCAGGCATTCCCACCCAATGCCACGGCCATTCTCCAGACTTTGTGACAGGTAACTATTCACGGCACCCATAAAACGCTACGTGCATGTTTCGACGCGAGCGAGCGGTGGTCGGCCCGACCGGCCGGGCGCGGTGTACTTAAGGGGGATCGGGTGACACGTGACGATGAACGTCCAAGCAGCGGCACGCACCGATATGGCCACGGGGCGACGAACGCTGGTGCCCTGCATCGCCTCCTCGCCCGCATCGTACACGTGGAGCGCCATGAGATTGCAGCCCTGCTGCTCTCGTTCGTCTATTTCTTCCTCGTCCTCGCAGCCTACTACATCATCAGGCCCGTTCGCGACGAAATGGGCGTTGCCGTCGGGCGCGAGCATTTGCAGGTGCTGTTCGTCGCCGTCTTCTTCGTCATGCTCGCCGCCGTTCCTGTCTTCGGCTGGGTCAGCTCCCACTTTCCTAAACGGCTGATTGTCCCTGTCGTCTACGGCTTCTTCATACTCAACCTTGTCGCCTTCTGGGTGCTCCTCTCCGGCGACGGTCGCACCAAGACGCTCGCCAGCGTGTTTTTCGTCTGGGCCAGCGTCTTCAACCTCTTTGTCGTCTCGCTGTTCTGGATCGTGATGTCCGACCTCTATGCCTCCGCGCAGGCGAAGCGGCTTTATGGGTTCATCGCCGCCGGAGGATCGGCTGGCGCGCTCGCCGGTCCCATCATCACGCAGACGTTCGTGCGCATGCTGGGACCCGACAACCTGTTGCTCGTCTCGGCTCTGCTGCTTGCACTGGCACTGGCAGCCGCCATCATTCTGCGCCGCATCGTGCCCGGACGCGCGGATGGCGAGAATCCGGACAGTCCCGTCGGCAAAGGCATCCTCGCCGGCGCAATACGCGTGTGGCAATCGCCCTATCTCTTCCGCATTGCGCTGTGGGTTCTCCTTGGCAATCTCGTCTCCACATTCTTCTACCTGGAGCAGTCGCACATTGTCGGCGAAACGCTCACCGACCGCACGGCCCGGGTCGAGTTGCTGGCGCGCCTCGACCTCGTGGTCTCCGTCTTGACGATCATGTTGCAGGTGTTCGCCACCGGCCGCCTCATCGAGCGCTTCGGCATCGGCATCGCCGCTGCCACACTGCCCGCATGGTCCGCGATGGGACTCGTCGGCCTCGCCATTTCACCGACGCTCTTTGTCATCGTGTCCATCATGGCCGTGGAGCGCGCCGTTGCATTCGCCTTCGCCAGCCCCGCGGTCAAAGTGCTCTATACGGTCGTCGATCCCGAAGAGAAATATAAGGCGCAGAACTTCATCGATACGGTCGTCTATCGCGGCGGCGATGCGGCGTCAGGCTGGATTTTCAACGCTCTGGGCAAAGGGTTAGGCCTCTCTGGCGCGTTGGTCGCGCTGGCCGCCGTCCCCGCCGCCCTCTGCTGGCTCTATCTGAGCTTCTCGCTCGGACGCCAGCACGCCGCACGTACGTCTGCGAATGACACCATCGCAGATCAGAACCCGTAAACCGCCCGTGCCGTTCTGAACGTCGCCATGTAGGCATCGACCGTAATCGAGATCGGCTCGGCATACCCGCCGCCGATCGCGATCGACACCGGCAGCCCGCGCGACCTCGCGAACGTGAATACCGCTTCGTCGCGCTTGGCGAGCCCCTCGGGCGTCAACGCAAGCCGCCCCAACCTGTCAGCAGCGAGCACATCCGCTCCCGACAGGTAAAGCAGAATGTCCGGTGCGAAGTTGTACACGGTCGTGAGCGCGGTCTCCAACGCTGCCAGATAGGCAATATCCCCGGTGTCGTCCGGCAGCGCAATATCGAGATCGGAGGCAAATTTCCGGAACGGGAAGTTCTTCTCGCCATGTATCGAGATCGTCTGTATGGCATCGACGCCCTTCAGTATCGCCGCCGTCCCGTCGCCTTGGTGCACATCGCAATCAAGAATACTGACGCGCCGAACGCTCCCACCGGCAACAAGCACCAGCGCAGCGACCGCCAGATCGTTAAAAACGCAATAGCCCGATCCGAAATCGCGATGCGCGTGATGCGTCCCGCCCGCCAGCTGCCCCGCAACTCCTTCGCTCAACGCATCGCGCGCAGCCGCGAGAGATCCGCCCACCGTTGCCAACGAGCGCGCGACCAATATCTCGCTCCATGGTATCCCGATCCGCCGCATCGCCTCTTCACCGAGCGCCCCGCTCAAGACATTCCGTATGTACGTCTCCCAATGGGCACGCTCCAGATCTCGCGGACTGATCGCTGGCGAAGCGCGCAATCCCGTCTGCGCGAACAATCCCTCGCCGATGCAGCGCTCGCGCAGCAGTCGGTACTTGGTTGCCGGAAACCGGTGGCCGGGCGGCAGCGGCAAATCAGGCGTATCCGGAAAGTAGAAGGCCATCGCGCACCAATGCCGATCACATTCGCTTAAGGTCGCAGAACGCGGAACCAACGCATCACGTCGAGCAGGCTCATAGCCGCTGCCGCGACGTACGTAAGCGCCGCCGCCTTCAGGATTCGCCGCGCCGCCGCCATGTCGTCCGGTCCGATGTACCCCCCCGCCTCGAGCACCGGCAGTGCGCGCCGGAAGCTCGCGTCGAACTCCACCGGAAGCGTCGTCAGGTGCATTAGGATCGTCGATGCGAGAATGAGAAGGCCCGCGCCGATCTGCACGAGCACCAGCGCCGGCGCCTTGACAAGCGCCATCACCACGGGGGCAGAGAGTAGCACAATGGACCCGATCCGCTCGACGTTACGCGCCTGCGTTGCAAGTCGCGTACGCGTCTGCAGCGGCTTGTAGCCGGTGGCGTCCTGCATCGCATGACCCACCTCGTGCGCCGCCACGACCACCGCCGCGAGCGATCTGCCGTTCATGTGTTGCGGCAGCAGACGCACCGCCTTGGCCTGTGGATCGTAGTGATCGCCAACCTTCGTCTCCTCGACCTTGACGTCACCGAGCTTCATCTCGTCGAGCAGGTGCCGCGCAAATGCTCCACCAGTGCCGGGGAAATCCGTGCGTTCCCGTGAATTCTCTTCAAGCACACGTTTGACCCACATCTGCGGCAGCATTGCGAGTCCGAGCACTGCCAGAAGGATGATCAGTCCGATCGCCAATTGAAGTCGCAGCTCCCAAACACCTGACGCCCGGCGGTTGAAGCGGCAAAACCACTCCGCGCACCGCGCACCGCGCATGACATTACTTCATAAATGCAGAGAAGTCGCCGTACACGGGATCGCGCTGAGATACGGCCGGGTGCGTCACCCTAGTGTCGTGATCGCGAAATTCGTCACATTCTGCGGCAACCTCGGAACGAATTTCGCGTTTCTGACGACACTAGCAATTTCAGAGTACTAGGCTGCGGACTCATAAGCCCTGAGCCATAGTCGTGTCGAGGCGAGCTTGATCATCGCTAGATAGTTCAGCGGGTTGCGGTCGAAGCGCATGGCGATGTGTCGGAACTGCTTGAGTTTATTGA
>JBFWVC010000039.1:0-10728 GCA_050246945.1 Hyphomicrobiaceae bacterium | reverse complement strand
TTCGCGATCGGCGCGTGTGACGTCGGCTTGTCCTTCGGCAGCAGCCATCAGCCAGTCAAGGCGTCTGCATGGGATCGGATTGCGGACACCTTTCTGAGCGCTATCAAGGTCAGCCTCGGGCCAATACCGACCGATACCAGAGACGGACGGTCAGTCGGGCTGTGCTTTCTACGCACATCGACGTAGTGAGCGTCGACGCGAAAATCGCTGCGGCGCATCATGCGCGCGGCAGAATTCGGCCATGGGAGGCCGCTTTCGATTCCATTTCGTCAGCCTAGCGTCCAATGCCTGACGCGAATCTCGACCCCAAGCTAGCCTGGACATCGGCGTATCTCTATTAACGCATCGGCGTTTGCTCAGAATTCGATCGCAGTAGCACGGTGATGCAATGGCGGGGGCGACGGTGCAGATGACTGGCGACTTGATTTGAAACCTCAACTCCGTGCCTTGCGCCACGAGGCTGGAGGCTCGCCGTAGGTGCGCTTGAAAGCGCGATTGAACGCCGTCTCCGACGAGTACCCGGTATCATAGGCGATTTCTGCGATAGACCTATTGCTGTTCAGCAACTGCAGCGATGCGAGGTGGAGGCGCCAGTCGCGGACGTATTCGATGGGTGAAACGCCAAGCAACCTCTGAAACCGTTCGATCAGAACGCTGCGTGAGGTGCCAGCGAGGCTGGCCAGATCCTCGATCGTCCAATCCATCATCGGACTCTCATGAATCCTGCTCAGGCACTTGCCGATTTTCGAATCGGCAACAGCAGTCATCCATCCATGAGCGGACAGCTCGTGCCGCGCGATCTCCCGACGTAGCAGCTCCAGGAACATCATTTCCGTAAGGCGTTCGAGGACTGTGCGGCCGCCGGCGCTCGGTCCGTCGACCTCGGCGACGATCTGCGCGATCGAGGCGCCAAGCCATGCCGCTCCGAGGTCCTCGCTCGTCCGGACCATCAGAAGTTCGGGCAGCACGTCCCGGATCGGCCGGAAATCGAGCGCTTCGCACTCCAGATAGCCACACATCATGCGCACCTGTGTCGGCGCATCGCCGTACTTCAGCAGCGGAACTCCCATCGGTGGTGGTGGAGGCAGATCGGCAAGCGGGCTTAGATGGCGTCCGCCGCTGCCGGCCCCAAGCTGGTGCGCCGTGCCACGGGGAAAGGCGATGATATCGCCCGGCGCGAGCTCGGTAGGGACCCCATGAAGCTTCAACCAGCAATGCCCGTGAACGAGGATGTGAAAGGGAACGAACCGCAGCGTGTGGGTGTCCATGCCCATCGACTGGGGCGCATCGACCCGCCAGTCTCCCGTAGGCATGAAGCAGAAGTGGACGCTACCCGTCAGGCGAACGGACTTCAGAACGCTAGAGAGGGCGTCGTCCTGGCCCATGCCCCGGTTGCTCCTGCGGTCCCCGGACTTGCTGTCAAGACGTCAGGCCGTTCGGACAAAGACCCTCCGCCACTGTCGGATATAACCTAATGTCGATGCCTCGCGTCAATCGCGAGCAAGCAACTCCAATGCATGAGCCCAGCCAATTGGTCCGTGGCAGCACAAGCGGCCACAAGAGGTGTGGCCGTTGGGATTCGACAAGAGGAACGAAAGAACCATGTCCATTCAAAGCGCTGTCCCCGCAGACGTTCCGGTTGTTGCCGCAGGCTCAGGCTGGGGATTTCATTTGAAATACAAACAAATGACCTGGTGGATTTGGACGGCGATCGCATTGCTATTGATCGCAGGTCTAGCCGAATACACCTCGGCGCGACATGCGGCCATGGCGATCGCTGGCGTGCAGGCCCTGATATGGCTAGCTCGATACCGCAGCATCTCTCATTTCCCGACCCAGGTGCGGGTGGCGTATGCGATCTGGATGGCTGTTAGCTTCATCCCGGTGCTGACGCCGATGATTTGGATACAGACCGCGGGGACGCTTCTTCTCGTCATTCTCGGCTACTGCCCGCTTGCCCGTATGCTCCTGTTCCTACCGGCTAATCGTAATGTGTCGCTGACATTGCAGCGGGCCGCCCGCATCGTCTTCCATCCTCCGACCCGCGGCTCCGTGCTGGAAGAGCTGAAGCTCTGATCGCTACCATCATCGCCCGGAAATTCATGTCCTCGTTTGACTGAGACGATTGGAAAGCGAACATGCAATCCGTCAACGCTAACGCCGCCGAGAGCCCGCTCACGCGAACGGAAAGCCAATCCGCCTTGACGGTCGGCTATTCGGGTGTACCGCGCGGATCGGCGTACGACGCCTGGCGAGACGAGCTCTGGAACCGGTTCGGTCGGGTCGATCCCGAGCCGACCTGCCGAGAGTTATTCGACTCCCGCGTTTCCTACAGTGCGGTTGCAGGCCTGAGATTGGCGGTGGCGGAGAGCGGCACGGCCCACTATCACCGCAGTCGGCGGCTCACCGAGGATCAATGTGACGACTTCCTATTTTTCTTCACCACGGGAGGGTCTGCCGAGATTACGCAACTGGGTAGGCCAGTCGAGCTGCACTCGTCCCAGATGTTGCTCGGCCACATGTGCGAAGAGGGTGGCGTCCGTGTGGCGCGCAATGCTTCGTTCTCGACGATCCGCATTCCGCGGCACGAGTTGTTGAGCGTGTGCCCCTGGGCCGAAGAGCGCATGGCGATCAGGCTCGACCACAGCCCAGCCGTGCGTCAAACGATTGCCGTCTACATCTCGCTTCTCGGTGGTACCGGCAGCTCGCTCGACGTCGTGGCGCAACAGCGCTTGGCGCAGCACACTCTGGAGATGCTGGCCCTGCTTCTCGAGGGCGGCGATGCCTTGCGCAGGCATGGAGAAGGCCTCTCCTCATCGGCGAAATTCGAGCTCATAAGGAAATACATCATCGAGCATCTGACGGATCCCGGTCTGTCTGTTGGGTCCGTGGCCGCACGCTTCGGGTGCCATCCCAAGCAGGTGCAGCGCATGTTCGCCGCGTCCGGACGCACATTTGCCGACTTTGTCCTGGAGGAACGTCTCTTGCTGGCCCGGCGCAAGCTTGGACGCGCCGAAAGTACCGACAAAATCAGCACTGTCGCGTTCGATGTCGGCTTCAACGACTTGAGTTACTTCAATCGTGCATTTCGCGCCCGCTTCGGAAGTCCACCTTCCTGCTTCCGAGCCGCCGCGGTCACGTCGTAATTGGCAGACTTAGAGCAATGCGAATATCTACGAACACCGCCGATGCATCGGCGGTGTTTTCGCATTCTGGCACGCTGTTCTGACGATACTGCTTCATGTCGGGCCCGCCTTCGGGGCGCCACGGCTCGTCCATGCCTCTCCAATTCGGAGTCTCAGCGCTGATGCTGCCTGAGGCGATCGATGCGCGCCGGGTCTTCAGAGCTGGCTTTTTCCATGGCTCCTACCTTGTCCCCTCAGTCACAGCGAATGTCCGCTGGGGCGAAGAACGAAGTACGGCAGTCGCGTATCCAAGAGCCACTGAAGAAAGTTTGGAACAATCATGACTGCCTTGAATGCAATCGAGATGTGAGGAGCAAGGAACGTAATGACCACGCCAAAACAACTTCACTTCGCTGTCGCGATACTCGCGTCATTGTCGCTGTCTCCGCAGGTGGCGTACGCCAAGGGAGTAAGCAAAAGGGCGTCTCTGATTGCCACGACAGACTCCGGCGGCGGGTCGAAACGACCTCCGCCAATCGTGCGCGACCACCGTAAGCCACATGCCTTTGCATGCCAAAGGCCTGGGCGTGCGGACCCATACCATCATTGTCGGCATTAGCATCCCCCCGCGTGGAAGACCCGCGGACAGCATCCGGAATCCATTTACTCGAGTCCATCAAGTACGGAGATCACATCATGACCACCACGAAGCATGTTCGCCTCGTCTTCGCGGCAATTGCCGTATTGACGCTGCACTCGCCGCTCGCCCACGCTAAAGGCGCAGGCAAGAGTACATCATTCGCAACCACAACACGCCCTGTCAGCGGCGGAGGCGTGACAGTACGAACGGTGCTCGGGGGGCGTCTCAAGGTTCCGCCCCGAAACCCAGCGGTCGTAACTCAGCACACCTGCACTGGGAGCAGCCACTACTGCATGCTGCACAGTCAGCGGCCCAAGATCATTCGAGATCACCGGGCCAACCCCGGACCATACACATCGAACTAGAAACAAGTGGCCGAAGGCCCGCAATCCCAAGACGATCATCCTGCTCCGCACTGAATGAACTTTGCGAGCGCAGAAGAGTGAAAATCAAACTGAGATCCACACTTCGGAGGCTGGCAATCCTGTCAGTACTCCAACACGGCAGCAAATCCACAGCACAGGAGACTCGAACAATGAACCCGAACATCACGACGATCACCACAGTAGACAACGGCGTCAACGTGACCGCACTGCTCGGCGCGCGCGAGGCTTTGGAGCAGGCGCCGGAAGCGGCACAATTCAAGTGGCGCGCAAGCTGCGAGTGGCTGAACGGAACGCACAGCCGCTCCGAAATCGGCAATTTCTTCGGGCTCGGGGCCGAGCAATCCCGCAACCGGACATTTTCTGTTGAAGCCGACCATCCGCAGGTCTTCGCCTCCGAGGACAACGCGCCCACACCGGTCGAACTCGTCCTTTCCGGTCTTGCGAGCTGCCTCACGGCGGGCGTCGCAGCGGTTGCTCAGCGGCGCGGCATCCAACTCCATTCGGTCAAGGCGACACTCGAAGCCGACATGGACCTTCAGGGCATCCTCGGCATCGACGATGAAGTTCGCAACGGCTTCGGCGCCATCCGCGTTCATTTCGACATTCGCGCCGATGCGAGCGAGGACGACATCAAGGCTGTAGTTGCCCAATCGCAGAAGCGGTCGGCGGTATTCGACATCATCACCAACCCCACGAACGTCTTCGTCACTGTCAACTGACAGCAGCGGCTTGAAGAAGGAGCGAGTGTCGTGAGATTCGCGACCACCATTATCATCGGTGCCGGCCAATCCGGACTGGCCATGAGCAAGCATCTGACCGCCCGCTCGATCGACCACGTGGTTCTCGAGCGCGGAGAGGTGGCGAACTCATGGCGGTCGGAGCGGTGGGACTCGCTCCGCCTACTCACCCCGAACTGGCAAAGTCGTCTGCCCGGTTATGCCTACGAGGGCGACAACCCCGACGGCTACATGACGATGCCCGAGGTCGTCGGCTATCTCGAACGTTATGCCGAGACCTCAGGCACTCCTGTCCAATGCAGTACAAGTGTGAAAAGGGTTCATCGCATCCATACCGGATACGAGGTGACGACCGACCGCGGACTCTGGCGCTGCCGTACGCTCGTGCTTGCCAGCGGGGCCTGCAATGCTGCAACGATCCCAGCGCTCGCAGCCGGGCTGCCCCGACACCTCGCGAGCCACACCCCGATGGAGTATCGCAACCCGGACGCATTGCGGGTGGGAGGCGTGATGATCGTTGGCGCCTCGGCGAGCGGCATGCAGCTGGCCCGCGAGATCCATGCTTCCGGTCGCCGCGTCGTGCTTTCGGTCGGCGAGCACGTCCGCATGCCGCGCGTCTACCGAGGAAGCGATATCCTGTGGTGGATGAACGTCACCGGCATGATGGACGTGCGCTACGACGCCATCGAGGACCTTGATCGTGCGCGGCGGCTGCCTTCGCTGCAGCTGATCGGGACACCGGAACGCATCACCATCGATCTCAACACACTCAGCAAGGCGGGAGTCGAAATCGTTGGCCGGCTCGTTAGCCTGCGCGACGGCAAGGCGCAGTTTTCGGGCTCGCTAGAAAACCACTGCTCGCTGGCGGATCTCAAAATGAATCGCCTGCTTGCAAGCATCGACGACTGGACACGCATGACCGGCCAGGAGGAGATGCTCCCCAACACCGGACGCCCAGAGCCAACTGAGATACCAGCAGGGACGCCGCTCGGCCTCGACCTAAATGACCGCACCATCAGCACCGTGATTTGGGCGACTGGCTATAGGCCTGAGTACGGGTGGCTCGACGTGCCCGTCCTCGATCGCAAGGGGCGCATCCGGCATGACGGCGGCATTGTCGATTCGCCTGGCCTGTACGTAATAGGTCTGCCGTTCATGCGCCGGCGCAAATCGTCATTCATCGACGGTGCGGGTGACGATGCAGCCGATCTCGCCGAACACCTGCACACGTACCTCGGCTCGCAGCGTGCGGCCGCCTGAAGGAGAAAAGACATGGATGCGCCTAGTATTTTACGTCCACGCTATGACGTTGTGGTCGTCGGAGCCCGGTGCGCCGGGGCCGCCACGGCCATGCTGCTGGCGCGCGCTGGCCTCGACGTTCTCCTCGTCGACCGTCAGGCCTACGGCACTGACACGATGTCGACGCACGCCCTTATGCGCGCCGGGGTGCTCCAGCTGAGCCGCTGGGGTCTATTCCCGGCCGTAATGGCCGAGGCAACGCCGGCGATCCGCACCACCACGTTCCACTATGGTGATGAGGAGATCCGCCTTAGGATCAAGCCGGAGCATGGCGTAGAGTATTTGTGTGCGCCGCGGCGTGCGGTTCTGGACCGGATACTCGTCGATGCAGCACGCGCAGCCGGTGCCGAAGTTCGTCATGGCGTCTTGCTCGCAGACCTTGAGCGTGGCGCCGGCGCGCGCATCACTGGGGTGCGGCTACGGAACGGCAAAGGCAATCCAGTCGTTGTCGAGTGCGATATCGTGATCGGAGCCGACGGACGGCAATCCACGGTCGCAAAGCTAGTTCAAGCCAGAACGCTTTTGCAGGCTTCAAGCACCTCCAGCTACGTCTACGGGTATTTCGAAGGACTCGAGCAGGACGGTTCCCACTGGCATTTCGTCGAGAATGCCGCTGCCGGCGTCATCCCGACAAATCACGGCCAGCATTGCGTGTTCGCGTCCGTACCCGGATCAGCGTTCAGGACAACATTTCGCGGCAACGTCGAACGAGCCTTCGCTGACGTACTCGAGGCGAATTCACGAACATTGCGCCAGAATGTTGCTCGAGCCCGACTTGTCGGGCGCTTGCGCGGCTTCGCCGGTGTCCCAGGCCACATGCGCCAATCATACGGCTCCGGCTGGGCACTGGTCGGTGATGCCGGCTACTTCAAGGATCCGATCACCGCCCACGGTATCACGGATGCTTTGCGGGACGCCGAACTCCTGGCCTCCGCGGTTATCGATGGGCGACCGGAAGCGCTTGGCGGCTACCAGGCGGAACGCGATGCTCTGTCCTGTACCCTGTTCCAAATCACGGACTCGATCGCCTCATTCAGGTGGAGCCTCGAAGAAGTGAAGGTGCTCCACGCGGAATTGAGTGCCGCCATGAAAGCAGAAGCCAATCACTTGGTGGGCTTGTCTCTGGTGCCACCCCTTGCAGCATAGGAGAACCATGATGTCGAACAATTCACCGTGGACACAAACGATCGCCGGTCGGCCCGAATTGGGGGCTCGCGCGGAACGATGCCGCACCACCACGATGTGCGATGTCGAAATGTTCACCGCGATGACGGGCGACAAGAACCCGATCCACTACGATCGCGAGTTGGCAGACCAGTCACCGTTCGGCGGCCTGATCGTGCAAGGCGGCGTGACGACCGGTCTCTTGAACGCGGTTGTCGCGGAGGACCTCCCGGGACCTGGCACCGTGTTTCTCGAGACGAACTGGCGTTTCGTAAGAGCCGTGCGGGTTGGGGAAACGATCACCGCGAGCGTGGCAATCGAGCACGTGAGGGACGACAAGCCGATCTGCAGGCTCGCAACGATCATCCGTAATGCGGATGGAGAGACCTGTGTCGTCGGGACAGCAACAACGTACACCATGCCGCTGCTTCACAGAACGATCGGTCATGCGAAAGATGCAGCTTAGCCCGTGAACCGCAGGTCTTGCTATTGACGCTCTTGCGCTTGCTGTTCCGTTCGCAATCGCAGTTGCAAGGCCGCCGAGCGTGCGGGCCTAGAAATTGCTAGCTTCCAATAACTACACAAAACGCAGTTGAATTGATTGCATCAGGTTTTGAAGATGAGGCAAATGCGGCTCTTTCCTTCAACCCCTTTTTCGGAGCATAGACATGACGAAATCGCTCGATCGATTAATCAGGAATCTCATCGCATGGGTCGCAAAGGAGCCACGATCTTACGCGGAAGCTCTCGAAGTGTGGCGTACATCCTGTCCACGACTTACCATTTGGGAGGATGCTATCGATCGACATTTCATCGAGCGGCGACTTGATGCCGAGCTAGGTCTTTGCGTCGTCGCAACCGAGCAGGGACTGGAATTTCTCGAGCGCCTCCACACCGGTTCTTAGACTGCAAGAGGTCAGTGCCGCATTGTTCGACTGCACAAATCTGTGCGGTACAGCATGTTGGGGCGTCAGCCGACACTTGATGCAACACATTTGTTGCCCACCGGCACTGAGTCCGAAGTGGGTCAAAACTCACGATCCGGCGATTGACACTCTACTGTCGTGGTAGGATCGAAAGCAGTCACCGAAGGCCCAAATCTGCCGCGCGCGTGCCGCGCCGCAGCGATTCTCGCGACGACACCGACCAAGTTGACGTGCACAGGAAGCACACCCCGACAGATCGTCCGTCTCTCACATCGGTCGGTTCTGGAACATCTCGGACATCGGAGCAGGAAGGAATGGCAACCACGCCGTCTATAAGTTGTCCGCCGTCAAGCAGCCCTGTTGGCCTATTTCACAATCCAGCGCATCGCGAGAGCGCAGCGTGGCTCGCTGCCTTCGCCACCAGCTGGTTCGTCCTCTGAATCGGGTGGTTCGCGGGTTTATGAAGGACTGACTGTGTCACCTGGGCGGAGTCCACGATCATGGCGATCGCTGATGCGCCCTCATGAGATGCTTCTGTGAGTTCGCAGGTGCGGCCGACTACGGGTGCGCAGCGAACAAGCGCTCGGCCTTCAAGGACCAAGCTTGAAGTTCAGACCCGCGCGGATAACGCCGACCCCGCCGTCGCTTTCGTACTCCAGATACTCGATTCGACCCGTCGTAGCGTGGGTCAGCTTGCCCTCGATCCCCAGTCCGTAGACGAAGCCAGCGTCACCGTCGCCTCCCACACCTGCAGTGCCATAGAGCATTAGACTGGGCTGGATCAAATAGCCCAGTCGACCGCGCGCCGACGCCAGCCAGTCAATCGAGTGGGCTCCCGTCAGCGAAATGTCGCCCTCCACGCCATAGACGATCGCGTTCGCTTGCCAATTGTAGCCAAGCTGAATGCCACCGAGAAAACCATCGTCATAACCCGCATCAGCGTAGCCCAGGTGCACGCCACCATAGAGGCCGGACCAGATTGGTGGCAGATCATAGTAGGCTAGCTCAGGCCCACCCATCCCGTCGGCCCTTGCAGCGGTAGAGGCGAGACCTACGCCAGCCAACACGGTCATTCCGATAATCCCCCGGCGCAACTTTCTCATTTGGACGCTCCACTTCCTGTAACTCTTCCCCCAGGCCGAGCGAACTGGCGTCGACCTAGTATTGTAGTCGGCTAAGAATGTGACATAGCCGCGGCGTCGCCTAAGACTCAGCGTATGCCGAGTTTGGCCGTGCGAATGAGCGCATTAGAATTATAACTCGTAAAATCCGAGCTTTAATTGAATTACGTCGTTCGTCGACAATGAGTATTTGTGTGTCGCGGGCAGCACGGCATGGCGAGGAAAAGATTGCCTTGGCAAGCCGGTTAGCATCGGAGGCGAAGCGGGCTCGGGCTAACAGCTGCCTGCCTTGCTTTGACGAGCGCGCTGATGCTCGCGCGCGTGCTCCAGTGAGGCATTCTGGTTTCATCGAGCAGCACTCGCTCCCCGCGCCAGCATGAGAGGATAGAACAGACGGATCAGAGGGCGATCCTGAAATCCAATCGAAATCTCTTGCCTAACCTCGCTTGGCGTCCAGCGCCATCAGGCGGGCAACAAGACCCATCAGATGGTCATCGAGAATCCACTCATAGTGGTCGAACCGCTCTTCGAGGCGGTCGTAGGTGCTCCAGCGCATCCACTTGGGCTTGGGCGGCAGATCCCACAGGGCTGGATCATGGTCGCCGATCAGCCGGGCCTTGATCCGCGCCTGTCCCCGGTGGGCGCGGTCTGTGGAGCTTTCGAATTGGGAAGCATAGGCCACCTGCCCGCGCCAGGCATGACGACTATAGAAGCGTGTCGCGCCAGGCGGCCGCCACATGACGGAGCAGCGACGATGCGTTTTAGGGCATTCGAAATACCATTGCCGCCCACCAAACGGCCGCAGTTGGCCGCGAAGTGTGATCCACTGATCGACATCCCCAAGACGGATGCGGAGCCAGCCTACCTCGGGACCGCTCAGGTTGGAGTTGATGACCGCCTTGGCCACGATTTCGCCGGTCGCCGTCCAGGTCCATCGCAGTTCATGGGCACCGCGCGCTGCTCCGGGACGGATGACGCCCTGTCTGACCATCAAATTGATATCGAGCCTCAGACCATGCTCCAGGCACGCTCGCTGTCGTAACCTCGGCATCTATTGCTCCGCTTGCTGTGGCAGAACCCGCGGGGGCTTGGCATGTGTGCTCCCAGACCGCGGACCGTACCGGATGCCGTTGCGGTCGCTGTCGCAATACTCGTCGTACCCCATGTGGCCCGCACGCCCGTGCGTATTGCGTCAAAAATCCCCTAGGGTCCGAACCCAATCAGGTCTTTGATTTTCTTTCGAACAGTGATTCAAGGTCCGAAACATTGGAGCTTGAATCATGGCGAACAGGTTTTGGTTGAGCGACGCGCAGTGGAGCGTGATCGAACC
>JBFWVC010000038.1:0-12538 GCA_050246945.1 Hyphomicrobiaceae bacterium | reverse complement strand
CGATCACGCTCCACTGCGCGTCGCTCAACCAAAACCTGTTCGCCATGATTCAAGCTCCAATGTTTCGGACCTTGAATCACTGTTCGAAAGAAAATCAAAGACCTGATTGGGTTCGGACCCTAGTGTGATGATCGAGAAGTCCGCTTCATACTTTCGGCCGGGTTGCGAGGCGGACTTCTCGATCTGAATCACACTAGAACTCTGAAATTGCTAGTGTCGTTCAGTCCGCGAAATTCGTTCTGAGGTTGCCGCAGAATGTGACGAATTTCGCGATCACGACACTAGCTGATCCGGCGCTCAACCATGGAGCAGTTTGCGCACGCTTTCACGCAGCTTGTCGAGCGTGAACGGCTTCTGCAGCGTGGCAACACGCTCTCGCGGAAAACCCTGTGCGCGTTGCAGCTCTTCTGCAAGACCCGAGATCAGCAGTATCTTGACGCCTGACGTCCCCGCCATGGTGCCCGACGTGACCTTTGCCGCGAGCCCCATGCCGTCCAGACCCGGCATATCGAGATCGCTCACCACCAGATCGAACGTGCGCGATGACAGTGCGCTGACTGCGTCCAGCCCATCCTCCACCGCGACAACCTCGTGACCATCGCCAGCTAGCGCCCTCTGCACCAGGGTGCGTAGCGCAGCATCGTCATCCGCCAGAAGAATGCGTGACATGTGCCTCGCCTCGACTTGTGCCTGCAGATCTTGCCGGCCATCCCCGGCCAAAGAAAGCCAAAACCCGTGCGGCGTGGACGTTGCGGCAAACCATCGAACGCCAGCCCATTGAGGCCGAAACCGGTTGGCGTCCCCAAAACAGCGTGACTGTTACAGCATCCTGGCTTACGGCATGCTGGTTACGGTGTCCGTGCGACGATCCTCCCGACGAACGGCAACTCGCGATAGCGATGCGCAACATCCATGCCGTAGCCGACCATGAACTCTTCCCCGCAGTCGAAGGCCCTGAAATCGGCGGCAACATCGACCGCGCGCGGCGTCTTCTTGTTCAGCAGAACGCAGGTAAGGATTGATTTGGCGCCACGTGCCGAAAGCAGGTCCTTGGCAAAGGCCAGCGTCCTGCCGGAATCCAGGACATCGTCGACCAGCAGCACGTTGCGTCCCGCAACGTCCATCTCGACGTCACGCAAGATATCGACCGAGCCGCGCGACACGCGGTTCTTGCGGTAGCTGGATAAGGTAATGAAATCGACCTCCGGCTCCAGTCCGGCGCGGTTCAGCGCACGAATGAGGTCGGCGGCGAATACGAAACTGCCCTTCAATACGGCCACCACGAGAAGTGGCTCCAGATCGAGAGCCGCGATCTCTCGCGCCAACGCTTCGAGCCGGGTTGCGATCGTATCGGCCGTGAACACAACATCTACGGCCTCGTTCTGGTTCAAGACATCCGACATTCAGCCTACCCACGTCCTCTCGCTCGCCGACGCTTGGCAAGCCGGCGTCGGAGTTCGGCCCTTATGCAACCCTTTATCCAAGGCGTAATTGGTACCGGCCCTTGCCAATCGCCGGCAACACCGGCATCGAATGATCCGGCCGCTTCCGCCGCCCGGTGCCGAGCCACGCTCGTCGACCGGACCTCGCCGTGGCCAAAACCGCTTTGTCCACCTGGAGATCGTCCGCCCCACGAGCCCGCCACAATCCTGGCCGATTGATCGCCCGTGGCACCTTGCCGATATAGGCGCCGCCTGACAGAAACACCAGCATTCAAATGCGACATCGCCCGTGATCCGGCTCAACAACGTAGCACTCAGATACGACACCGGCCCGGAGATTCTCTCCAGTGTCAGCTTCCACCTGCGGCCAGGGTCGTTCCACTTTTTGACGGGTCCATCCGGTGCCGGCAAGACATCCCTGTTGCGTCTTCTTTTCATGTCTCTCCATCCCACCGACGGCGAGATACAGATGTTCAATCAGGATATCAGCCGTGTGACAACGCAGCGGCGCGCGCAACTGAGACGGCGCATCGGCATCGTATTCCAGGATTTCCGGCTGCTCGATCACCTGACCACCTGGGAGAACGTGGCGCTACCCTTGCGTGTCGTCGGCAAGCGCATCAGCGATTACCGCGAGGACGTCACCGACCTGCTACAATGGGTTGGTCTCGGCCATCGCATGCACGCCTATCCCTCGATCCTGTCGGGTGGCGAGAAGCAGCGCGCCGCAATTGCCCGCGCCGTGATCGGCAAACCTGAGCTGCTGCTCGCGGACGAGCCGACCGGCAACGTCGATCCGCAGATGGCACGCCGCCTACTGCGCCTGTTCATCGAACTGAACCGCCTCGGCACCTCGGTGCTGATCGCCACCCACGACCATCAACTGATGCGCCAGTTCAAGGCGCCCCGCCTGGAGCTTCACGAGGGCCATGTCCGCATCGTCTGACAGACCGACCGGCAGGCCGATGCCACGCCAGCATGGCCAGTCCACCCGATTCGATGCCTATGACGACGTCGTGACGGGCCCTGCGACGCAGAACGCCGCCAGCCACTTCCAGACCCTGCCTGCGCCCGATCTCCGCGGCCCACACGATGGTCCGAGCCCTCCCGCCGCATACGACCAGAAGCGCTCACACGCCCCCATCGTTCCGCCCGAGTCTGTGGCCGGCAGTTCGCTGACGCTCGTCATTTCAATCATGTGCTTTCTCGCCTGCCTGACCGCAGGAGCGTGGTACATGATGAACCAGTCGGCCACCGCCTGGATGAAGGACATTGCCAGCGAGGTGACCATCCAGGTCGAGCCGCGCGATGGCATTGATGCCGACAAGACCGCATCCGACGTAGCAACCTTCCTGCGCCGCGAAAGTGGCTTCGCATCGGTCAACGTACTCTCCCTCGAGCAGTCCGGCGCTCTGCTGGAACCCTGGCTCGGGACGTCGGATGCCTGGAAGGCGCTGCCTGTCCCGCGGCTGATCGCGATCGAACTTGACCGCTCGGCGCCACCCGACCTCGACAACGTCCGCACGAAACTTGCGGCAAGCTTCCAGGGCGTATCGCTCGACGATCATCGGCAGTGGCAAAACCAGATCCGCACAGTGACCCGGTCGTTCGCCCTCGGCGGCCTGGCGATATTGCTTCTGGTGGGCGCCGCTACGACAGCCATCATCATCTCGGCCACAAAAAGTTCGATGGCGTCCAACCGTGAGATCGTTGAGGTACTGCATTTCGTCGGCGCCACGGACAAATTTATCGCCCGCGAGTTTGAAAAGCATTTCCTGCGTTTGGGGATTCGGGCAGGCCTACTCGGCGCGGTCTCCGCGATGGCAGTTTTCCTAGCCATACCGTGGGTGGTCAGTCTGCTCGGCGGTGGCGCCGTCACCATGGCTGAGGTACATCGCCTGATCGGTGCTGGAACGCTCGACGCCGCCGGCTACGTGCTCTTGATGATTGTCGTCGTGATCATCGCTGCCCTGTGCATGATCACCTCGCGGCTTGGCGTCTACCGCATTTTGAACACGAGAGACTGAAGCGGGCTGCACCGCGCCGCACTTGTCACGCTCGCCACGCACAATTGTTGAGACGCCTGATGAATGTCAGGACACAATCAGTTGTTCTGCTGCACCAATTCTAAAGCAAGCTGAGCAAAAGTCTGTTGGAGCGCTTGTCAGACCCGGGTGCAAATCAGCTACATTTCTCAGAGTTCGGTCAAAATCGGGACACGTTGCGACCGATGCATTCCACACATCGGCAACGCCGCGTCCATCGGAGAACAGGGCGGTGCGCCGCGGCGCTCCCGCGTTCGGGCTGCGACCCGCAACCGAATCGACAGACAGGACGGCAAACGTCGTAGGGTTATGAAAAAGATTGCCAAAGCTTTGGTCACGCTAAGCGCCATTGCCGCCGCGCTGATCGTGCTCGGCTTCTTCGTCTTTGCCGGCGTTGCCACCCGGCGCACCCAAGTTGCCGATCCCTCTGCTGATGCCATCGTCGTCCTTACCGGAGCCGAGTTCCGCATCGCCGAGGGCGCGCATCTGCTCCAGGAGGGGCGCGGCAAGCGTCTCTTGATCTCTGGTGTGCACCCCCACGTCACGCGCGGCGATCTACTCCGCATCACCCACCTGCCGGCCGAACGACTCGACTGTTGCGTGGACGTCGACACCAAGGCGCTCGACACGCGAGGCAACGCGCGCGAGACGCGAAAATGGATCGACAAGCAAGGCTACGACAGCATCATCCTCGTCACATCGAATTTCCACATGCCGCGCTCCGTAGCGGAGTTCGCCCTCGCCATGCCTGGTGTCCGGGTCACTCCCCACCCGGTCGTGCCGCGCGGTTTCCCGGAGGAGGCTTGGTGGCTGCATGTCGGCACCGCACGGCTGTTGCTCTCCGAGTACCTGAAATTCCTTCCTGCCGCCTTGCGTCTGGCAACCGAGCGCACAATCGGTCCTTGGCATTCGAGTGCCATCGCCGTAACACGGGGCCAACCCAATCCGCGAGCGCGGACGTGAGCGCCCCCCGCATGCTGAGATCGATCGTCTTCGCCATCGTTTTCTACCTCAACACCGCGGTCTTCCTCGTGGTCGGATCGCCGCTGTTGTTGGGCCCGCGCCGGTGGGCCATGTTGGGACTGAAGGCACACGCATACGCCTCTCTGTTCTGGCTGCGGCTGATCGTTGGAACGCGCCTGGAAGTGCGCGGCCAGGAGAATTTGCCCGCCCCACCGGTCCTCATCGCCGCCAAGCATCAATCGGCTTGGGACACGTTCGCGCTCATCACGTTGTTTCGCGATCCGGCCGTGGTGATGAAAGCCGAGCTTGGCTGGATACCGTTCTACGGCTGGTTCAGCCACAAGTTCCGCCACATCTTCGTGCGACGCGACCGCGGGCCTTCCGCGCTCAAGCGGCTGATCCGCGATGCACGGGACCGCGCTGCGGCCGGCCGCGAGGTCGTCATCTTCCCCGAAGGGACCCGCCGCGCACCCGGAGCCCCGCCAGACTACAAACCGGGCGTCGTCGCGCTCTACGAGGGTCTGGACCTGCCGTGCGTGCCGTTGGCGCTCAACTCCGGTCTCTTCTGGCCGCGCCGCAAGCTCGAGCGCTACCCCGGCACCATTATCGTCGAGTTCCTGGAGCCGATCCCGCCCGATCTGCCGCGGGCAGCTTTCCGTCACGTCCTTCAGGAGCGGATCGAGACGGCAACCACCCGCCTCGTCGCCGAGGCACGCGCTAACAATCCCCGCCTGCCTTCGGCGCCCATCGAAGGCGCAAGTCCGCAGTCAGTCTGACGGCAGGTGCGTCTTTCTCTCAACACGAGGAAACCACGTCCCTGGAACAATTTGAGCTGAAGTGCGCAGCGGTTCGGCATGAAGAACATGCTCAAAGCGATAGACCGGACCGAGTACGTGGTTCCCTGAAACAAGAACACGATCCAGGCGCTGTCCGGCAGCCGCCGCAGTAGATCCGCTTGCTGCACCACCCCGAAAGCTCGTTCCCTCGCCGCAAGCCGATCTTCGCCCGCGCATTTTCCATGTCGCCATGCGCTTTCGGCACCTGCCGACATCGAGAACGAAAGCACGCGAAGGAATGAGAACATTTAACGATCTTTTTAGGAACATTTGTTGACTGACGGGCCCGATACCCATATCCTGCCAACCAGCATCTAGTGTCGTGATCGCGAAATTCATCACATTCTGCGGCACCCTCGGAACGAATTTCGCGTTTCTGACGACACTAGCAATTTCAGAGTTCTAGTGTGATTGGGATCGAGAAGGCCGCCTCGTAGCCCGGCCGAAACGTATGAAGCGGACTTCTCGATCATCACACTAGCCTTGTCTTCAAGGCCCTCCATCGGTCAAAAACGCCATGTCCGCAGCACCCGAAAATGCCCTTTTCAAAGCACCGATCGCCGAGGAGATCTGGCGTTCCAAGTACCGCTTGGCCCGACCGGACGGCTCGGGTGAGGCTTCGTTGAGCGAAACTTTGGAGCGTGTCGCAGGTGCCGCTGCGACGGCAGAGAAGGGTGGTAAGCGCGTGCGGGCCCGCTGGACGAAGCTGTTCGGCGAGGCGATGGCCGATCTGGGCTTTCTGCCGGCAGGCCGCATTCTGGCCGGTGCCGGCACCGGCCGCGACGTTACCTTGTTCAACTGTTTCGTCATGGGCGCCATACCCGACGACCTCGGCGGCATCTTCGACAGCGTCAAGGAAGCTGCGCTGACGATGCAGGCCGGCGGCGGCGTCGGCATGGACTTTTCCACGTTGCGGCCCAGAGGTGCTCTCGTCCGCTCGATCGGCGCGGATGCGTCAGGACCGGTCAGTTTCATGGAAGTGTGGGACGCCATGTGCCGCACGATCATGTCGGCCGGCGCACGTCGCGGCGCCATGATGGCGACCATGCGGGCGGATCATCCCGATATCGAAGCGTTCATTGATGCCAAGGCCACCGCAGGCCACCTCAGCAATTTCAATCTGTCGGTTCTGGCGAGCGACCGCTTCCTGGAAGCCGTCCGCACCGGCGCCGAATGGGATCTCGTGTTCGACGGCAAGGTCTACCGCACGCTTGAGGCACGGACGCTCTGGCGCCACATGATGCGCGCCACCTACGATTATGCCGAACCGGGCGTGATCTTCATCGACCGCGTCAACGCCACCAATAACCTCGCCTACTGCGAGACGATTGCGGCCACAAACCCGTGCGGCGAACAGCCCCTGCCTCCGTATGGCGCCTGCCTGCTGGGCTCCATCAATCTGGCAGCACTCGTCACCGACCCTTTCGGTCCCAATGCCGCCATCGACGTGCGGCGTCTGGAAAGCCGCGTCGCCGCAGCAGTACGTTTCCTCGACAACATCATCGAGATCTCGCGCTATCCCTTGCCGCAGCAGCGCCAGCAGGCGCGCGACAAGCGCCGCATAGGCCTCGGCGTCACCGGTCTTGCCGATGCGCTGATCTTCCTCGGCCTTCGCTATGACAGCGAAGTAGGCGTGCGCACAGCCGAAGACTGGATGCGGCTCATCCAGAACAGCGCCTACCGTGCCAGCGCCGAACTCGCCGCCGAGAAAGGCACCTTCCCGCTCTACGACCGCCACGCCATCCTGGCCGCACCTAATGTCCGCGCCCTGGAGGATGAGACGCGCACCCTCGTTGCGAGACACGGTTTGCGAAACGGCTGCCTCACCTCGGTCGCGCCGACCGGCACTATCTCGCTGCTCGCCGGCAACGTCTCCAGCGGCATCGAGCCCGTGTTCGACTTCCGCTACCACCGCCATGTGTTGCACCCCGACGGCTCCCGCCACGAAGAGGCTGTCGAGGATTATGCCTACAGCCTCTACCGCAGCCGCCACCCTGGAGACGGACCGCTGCCCGGTGCCTTCGTCCGCGCCGGGGACCTGAGCCCGTCGGCCCACCTTGCCATGCAGGCTGCGATCCAGCGTCACGTCGACGGCGCCATCTCCAAAACGATCAACGTGCCCGCCGACATGAGCTTCGCCGATTTCGAGGCGGTCTACCTGGAAGCCGATTCCCTCAGCCTCAAGGGTTGCACCACCTACCGGCCGTCATCAATCCGCGGCGCGGTGCTGGAGTCCGAAGCTCCCTGCTGCAGCGGCACCGGCGCTGAGGAAACGGTCGGGTCGCCGTTGGAGCAGGCCGCCGACGCGACGCGTGTCGGACAAACCGCAGCCGGGGAGCACGCGCGGCCGCCCGTGCCGGCCGCCACCGGAGCGGGGGGGATCGTGCAGTCGGGCCGGCGCTCCACGGTCGGCGACGTCGTCTACATGTCGAAGCCGCTCGAGCGCGATACCGTGCTTGCCGGCTACACCTACAAGCTCAAGTGGCCCGCCAGCGATCACGCCATTTACGTCACCTTGAATGATATCGAGCGCGACGGCCGCCGGCGTCCCTTCGAGATCTTCATCAACACGCGCAACCTCGAGCACTACGCCTGGACCGTTGCACTTACACGCATGATCTCCGCCGTCTTCCGGCGTGGCGGCGATGTCGCCTTCGTCGCCGAGGAATTGAAGGCTGTCTTCGATCCACAGGGCGGGCAATGGATGGGAGGCCGATACGTGCCGAGCCTGCTTGCGGCGATCGGCGACGTCATCGAGCGCCACATGATCGAGATCGGCTTTCTCGGAAGCAATGCCTGCACGCTGGATGTCGGGGGCGAGCACGCCGGGGAGATCGAGATCGAGCAGTTGCCGCCTGGTACGGCCTCGGCCGCGGCTGGCCGTCGTGCACAGACCGCGCCGCACGATACCGCTGCTGCTAGCGGCGCAGCCGGCCGTTCCGAACCTGCACCTCCACCCGGCGAATTCGAGGCTGGCACTCGCCCGCGCCCGACACGCTTTTGTCCGCGCTGTTCCTCCCCGCATCTCGATCGCAAGGAGGGCTGCTGGGTGTGTCGCGACTGCGGCTTCTCCAAATGCGGGTGATTGACTGCGCCTCTCCGGCACGTCGTCGATGCATGTCTATTTGTGGCCATCGCATCGTCTGATCTGCCGAGACCGGAACATGCTCGGCCCGAGTGCGCAGAGCTTCGCTATCCAGGATATGCGAAAGAAAATGAATCGCCGCGTGTTTGCATCGCAGTGGAGCGTGAGCATACCTTGGTTGCAGTGACGCCATTTCTGCACTGCATGTGTCGGCAATTGCGGTCTACGCGACCACGTTCGACAGCGGCTGCTCCGCGCACTGTCGTGCCCACGTCGCTGACCGCAGATGCGTGAGCGCAACACCAAGTATCTCCGCTCCGCATCTCTCTTCAATCGTTCCCGCGCACGCAACACTCCGTTAAGACGTTCGAAGGCATAACGGGAAGTGCCGATGAAACAAACATTTACGCGTTATTGACCATGTCTGCAGATGCCTACGCCAAAGCCATAATTCAGCTAGAACTTTTGGGCACACTGCGGCCCGTAAAGTAGGCGCCACACGGACGCGTGGAACGGGGGCGTCGAGTTCGGTTGATGAGTGGTATTTGGGGTAGAGCAGTCATGAGTGCGCGTATCATCAATTTCGCAGAGGCCCGCGCCAGCCGGGCGAGGTCGCGCATGGTCACCACCAACGAACGCACGAG
This sequence comes from Hyphomicrobiaceae bacterium, assembly GCA_050246945.1. Lineage (GTDB taxonomy): Bacteria > Pseudomonadota > Alphaproteobacteria > Rhizobiales > Hyphomicrobiaceae > JAEUMD01. Next base: position 3,523 of record JBFWVC010000038.1, on the reverse strand, counting down.
CGACAGCGACAACGAGACCACCGAGCTGATGCAGCGGTTTCAGTTCTGGACCGGAGCATCCGGCCAGCGCTATGTCCACACGATCTATACCTTGCTCGATTGCCCGGCACTGAGCTCCGGCAACATCATTCTGGTCAATCGCGACGAAACGGGCCAGCGCACGATCCTCGACATCGGCGTGCTGCCTGCGAACTCGCCGACCCTCAACCTCGCAGATATCCGGCACCGCGGCGCCAACTTGGGCGCCAATGAGGTACACGTGCACCTTCTCGCCGACAGCGAACGCGAGGCCAAACGTATCGCTTTCGATCTGCAGTGCGGCCACTACGACACGACCGACGCATACGCCTCGCTGACCCAGCACTGACACCGGGACCCGCGCGCCACATCTCCGCCGCTCGTCGCAGGCGAGATGCAGTTGGGACAGAACATGGGTCGGCCCCTGACCTGTTTAGCCGACCCGCATGACCCGCGTATTCAGGCCTCCCGAGCCGATCTTCTGCCGGTAGCCGAAGCGCCGTCGCGCATCGGGGCGCATCCGCCTAACCCATCCCTCGGCAATCCCCTGGCGCAGCGCCACGCGCCGCAGTACTTCGGCCCGCGGTGAAACGTGCCCACCGCCGGCATCGCGGGCAAAGAAACCGCCGAGTTCCACCATGAGCCGTTCCAACTCGCGCTCCCGGATACCGATTTCGGCCAAGTGGCTCATCGTATTGATGACGTAATCGAGATTGACGCCTGACAGGCCGCGCGCTCCGCGGATCAGTCGCGCCTGGGCTTTTAGGGGAAGATGCCCTGCATAGCTCGGGTGTGCACGCTCCACCAGATAAGTGACCGCCCGGACCGACTGCGCCTCTTCACCCTCGATCTCGACCGGCAGCAGTGCTTCGCGATAGACACCGTTGACTTGTTCGCGCGCCCGCAAATAGCCCAGCACGGAAAGCGCATCGCTTGCCGCAACACGATAGGCAACCCCTTCGCATACCCCGCCCCGGTCGAGCCCGAGCACGAGCCCCGGGCGCGCTGCGGAGCCGCGATGATGGACGCTTGCGACACAGAACCGGCGCGAATAGCCCGTCAGCCGCGCACGCACATTCTCGACATGGGCAAAGCCCGGTCGCCACATCAGCGAGCCATAGCCGAATACCCATAGATCGTGCGCCAAGGCGGTCATCTTCAGTCAGAGATCCAAGCGGGCAAGCGCATCAGGCTCAGTGTTTTGCCGAGGTCCCAGGCAGCGCGCGACCAAAGTCAGCCGACGCCGTGTCCTGCCCGGCCTCCACGATACCACGGCGGATAACGCGGGCCTCGTCGAACAGCCTGTAGAGTGTATTGCCGTCGCCCGCCCGTATCGCCTCCTCCAGCACGGAAAGATCCTCGCCGAAGCGTTTGAGCATGTGCAGGACCGCGTCCTTGTTGTTGAGGAACACATCGCGCCACATGATCGGGTCGGAAGCCGCAATGCGCGTGAAGTCGCGGAAGCCACCGGCCGAAAACTTGATCACCTCTGAATCGGTGACGCGCTTCAGGTGCTCTGCCGTGTTGACGATGTTGAAGGCGATGAGATGCGGCAGGTGCGACGTGATCGCCAGCACCAGATCGTGATGCTCGGGCGTCATAACCTCGACGTTGGAGCCCAGGGCCCGCCAGAACCCTGCCAGCCTCTCTGCCGCTTCGCTCGAAGTGCCCTCCGGAGGCGTAAGGATGCACCAGCGGTTGTCGAACAGCTCGGCGAATCCGGCTTCCGGTCCCGACCGCTCCGTACCGGCGATAGGATGGCCGGGAACGAAATGAACGTGGCTCGGCAGGTGCGGCGCCATGTCGGCAACGATCGATGCCTTGACCGAGCCGACGTCCGACACGATCGCTCCCGGTTCGAGATGCGGCCCGATCTCGCTGGCGATCCGCCCGCAGACGCCGACCGGCGTGCAGACGATCACGAGATCGGCTCCCGCGACAGCTTCAGCCGCGGTTGCGTAAGCCCGATCGACGAGGCCCAGGTTCAATGCGACCTCCCGCGTCCGTGCGGTTGCCGATGAGCCGGTAATCTCGCCCACCAGTCCGCCATGCCGGCGCGCAGCGTGGCTGATCGAGGAGCCGATGAGACCGATGCCGATCAGAGCAAGGCGCTTGAACATTGGCTGGTTGGCATCCGCCATCAGACCCTCGCTCCCGTGAACTCTGCAAGCGCAGCCACGACGCGGCGGTTCTCCTCCTCGGTTCCGACCGTCATGCGCAGGCAATGCCCGAGCCCGTAGCTTCCGACCATGCGCAAGATGATACCCTTGGACTTCAGGAACTGATCCGCATCCTTGGCCGTGCGACCGGTTTCGCGCTGAAAATGTATGAGAATGAAGTTGGCGACCGATGGCGTCACGGTGAGACCGAACTTGCCGATCTCTTCTTCCAGCCACGGCAGCCACTTCGAATTGTGTGCAACCGCCTTTTCCATGTGCGCCACATCGCCAATCGCCGCCGTACCCGCCGCGATGGCAGCACTTGACAGGTTGAACGGCCCCCGGATGCGATTAAGAACGTCCGCCACTTTGGCCGGACAATAGCCCCAGCCGATGCGCAGCGACGCCAGCCCGTGGATCTTGGAGAAGGTCCGCGTCATCACCGTATTGTTGGTGGTCGAGACCAGTTCCATGCCTGCTTCATAGTCGTTGCGCTGCACATACTCCGCATAGGCGCCATCGAGTACCAGCAGGATGTCGGAGCGCAACCCGGCCCGCAGGCGCCGCACCTCGTCTATCGGAATGTAGGTACCGGTAGGGTTGTTCGGATTGGCAAGGAAAACCATCCGCGTCTTGGGCGTAACGAGCGCCAGGATTGCATCGACATCGGTTTTGAGCTCCCGTTCCGGAGCCACCACCGGGCTCGCACCATTGGCCAGAATGGCTATCCGGTAAACGAGAAACCCGTGCTCGGTGTAGATCGCTTCGTCGCCCGGCCCCAGATAGGCGTGCGCCAGCATGGTGAGGATCTCGTCTGAACCCGCACCGCACACGATCCGGTTGGCATCGAGCCCGTAGCGCTGCGCGATGGCCGAGCGCAACGCCGTTGCCTGACCGTCGGGATAGCGCTCCAGATCGCCTGCCCCTGCCTTGTAGGCTTCGATGGCCTTGGGCGAAGGCCCGAGCGGTGTCTCGTTTGAGGACAACTTGGCCGGTTTGATCCCGGATGGCAGCTTGCTCTCGCCGGGCACGTAGGCCTCGATCTCAAGAATGCCGGGTTTTGGTTTGGGCGCGGGTGATGTCATGGCGGCTTCTTGTGATTTCGGCTCGCGTCGCAGCGTAAGATGCGGCGCGGCAGTCTTAGACGAGGTATCGCGGAATTCCTAGGGTCCGGACCCAACAACAATGGGTCCCGTCCCAAGTGTGATGATCGAGAAGTCCGCTTCATACGTCTCGGCCGGGTTGCGAGGCGGACTTCTCGATCCCAATCACACTAGAACTCTGAAATTGCTAGTGTCGTTCAGATCGCGAAATTCGTTCCGAGGTTGCCGCAGAATGTGACGAAT
>JBFWVC010000037.1:0-14072 GCA_050246945.1 Hyphomicrobiaceae bacterium | reverse complement strand
AGTCGCCGGCGCCCAGCGCCCAGTCGGCATGATCGGCCGACGACACCAGATCCCCGGTGCCATCGAACAGCGCACTGGCCCCGCCGAATTTGCTCTGCGCGGTGCTGATCTGCGCGTTGCCGGTGGCCGTGAACGTGTGGCCTTTCTGGTCGGTGAACGTTGTGGAACCGTTCGTGCCGTCCATGTGCAACAACGCGATAACGTTGTTCCAGTACTCATCTTCGCCGGCCCCGATAATCCCCGAGTCCGCCACCTCGTTGGCCCAACTGTAGGTATTGCCCGTCAGGCCCGTCTCGGTGCGCAGCAGGGTCCCGGCCTGGCCATAGAGGCGCAGGGTGTAGGTGGTGCCCGGCTCGGGGCCGATATTGCCGCTGGTCCAAGGCGTCAGCCCGGCGGTCTGCTGCAGGCGGTCGCGGTGCGCCCAGTCGATCGTGAAGGCGCCCGCGATATTGACCGGGAAATAGGCCCCGTTGATCCGCACGTTGCCCGGCGGATAAGGACGGCTGGCGCGGTTGGCGAGGGTGATGCTGCGGGCGGTGGCGCTGGCCGCGGCGAGCGCGCCGTCGCGGTTGCGCGGGGTCAGCTTGTACCAGGCCGTCTCGCCGTCGGTGCGCTCGGTGCTGTCGTAGCCGCCGGGGAAGCTGGTGATCACCAGTTGGGCGCCAACCCCGAAGCCGCGGGGCACGCTGTCCATCACCGAGCGCTTGAGGGTGGCGGTGGCGGCCACCGGGTCCCAGGCGGTGATCTCCACCATCTCCTCGACCGCGCCTTCGATCAGCACGCCGTAGTTGCCGATGCTCACCAGCTGCTTGTCCACCATGGCCGAGAACGCCACATTGGTGTCCATGGGGCCGATGGCGGCGGCGAGCGTCAGCACCGGGCTGAAGGTGCCGTCCGACGGCAGCGCGGTGTAGGTGGTGTTGTCCGGGCTGTAGTAGGTCGCAAAGCTGTACCAGCTCTGATCGTCGCGCTTGGAAAATGCGGCGACGAACCCGTAATCGGGCTGTAGATCCTCGATCCGCACCGAGTTGCGCACCAGGTGGTAATAGGGCACCTCGCGCAGTAGCACCAGCGACAGGTCCGCGACCGGCTGCACCGGGTCGACCCATTGCGTGGGCTGCCGCACGACGTAGCTGCCGGAGGAAAGCCCGAACACGTCCTGCACCACACGCGCGGAGATGGTGGGCACATCGGCGATGCCGGTCTCGTCGAGCTCGACCACCCGGAAAACGCCTTCGCTGATGCCGAGCTTGGCGCTGCTCACCCGGATGACCTTGCCGGGATAGAGGTCCCAACCGGTGCGGTTCACCTCCAGCACCGCAGTGGCCAACGGCGTGGAGAGTGCGCGCAGGTCGCGGTCCAGCACCCGGGCGGCGAGGGCATCGTCCATGATGCCGGGGTAGTCGATGGCAGCGCTCACCACCCGGCCCTGGGCGTTGACGTTACCAATGTTCTGGCCACTGATGGTGCGCGGTTCGCCCGTGTCCGGGTCGGTGTACGTCACCACCACCTCGTTGATGGTGTCCCCGATCTGCACGTCGCCGTATTCGGTAATGGTGCAGTTGCTGTCGTCGAACAGCGGCAGGGCCGGTATGCTGTAGCCACCGCGCAGCAATTCCAGGCGGATGAGCCCCGTGGCCGGATCCGGGAACAGAACCCCGCCGATATGGTCGAGCACCAGCTGCACGAACTTGGGCACCGCCTCCGGCTCGGATGCGAAGGTCCACAGCAGGCTCAGGCCGAAACCCTCGGTGAAAAGGGTATCGGCGGACGCGGTGAATGACGCGTTGTCGATCACCGACAGCGGCAGCCCAGCGCCGAATGCCTGGCTGGTGATGGCGTCGACGATCATGTGCGCCGGGTTCATGTGGCCGTCGCCGATCTCGGCCTTGGCGTCGTACCAGCTCACTTCGCGCGCATTGGCGCGCTGCGGGATCCAACTGAACTCTTTCAGGTAGGGGTTCGTGCCGTAGTAGATCTGCTCCGCGATCACCGACAGGCGCCGGCGGAACGCCGGCACATTGCCCCCCAGTTTATCCTGCAGGTAGCTGCTCACCCCCTGGGTGGAATCTCCGAAGGCCACCGAGAAGCGCCCCGAGATGCCGCCCTCGCGGCTCTCGCCCCCCATCAGGTCCGGCAGATCCACGTCGATCGGGCCGGAGGCCCCGATGTTGCCGCTCCACACCTCGCGGCCGTCGTAGCGGATGCCGCGAAAACCATCGACCGGCCCGTGGCTGAGCACCACACGAAAGCCGATGTGGTAACGATAGCCGACGGTCTGCTTGCCGCCACCTGCTCCCACGGGTCAGCCCTCCGCCGCGGCAGCGGCCCGTGCCTCGCGGCGGCGGGCCTCGGCCACCAATTCCAGGGCCATCGCATCGCCGGTGCGCTCCAGGGTCTCGGCCGGAATGCCGTCGAACACGAAGGTGCGATAACACAGCCCGTGGCGGGCGAAGAATTCGCGGGTGCCCTTGGTGCAGTAGCCGATCGCGCGCAGGTCCTGATGCATCACCCGGGTCATTTCTTGCCGCCTTCCTTGCGTATGGGGTCGGCGCGCAGATCGCCGTACCAGACGGTGTTTTGGGCCTTGATCACCGGCCGGCCGAACACCACCGCGATCGGCGATCCCTCCTTGGCGATGGCGATATTGCCCGGCTCGCCGGGCGCAGGAGCCTGGCTCTTGGGCCGGGGCATCAACAGCCCGGCCACGTACAGCAGGATCATGGAGACGATAAGGTTTGGCATATCTACCTCAGAACAGGGTCTTGCCGTTGAAGGGGTTGTCGGGAGGGATGTAAGGCTCGCCGCCGAAGTTGATGACGTTGTTGAAGCCGAGGCAGCCGAAGGCGCTGTCCTTGCTGCGGTCGCACCCCCAATAGACCGACACATTCATGCCCACCGCCAGCGATCCGGTGCGCTCCACCAGCGCCAGCACGGCGCCGGCGTGGCTGGCGATCCAGCGCCGCTCCATCGCGCCGTCGGTGGGGTGGTTCCACTCCAGCATGCCGCCGGTGAAGCGCCCGTCGGCCAGCGCATCGACCTCGGGGATGGTCACATCCAGCCCGGAGATGGCGCTCACCGTGCCCACCGTCCGAAATAGCTGGCGGTCCACCTGGCAGAACTCGTCATAAACCACGTAGGGGCAGGTGGTCGAGAAGTAGAGCCGGTGCGACTGCACATTGTTGAGCGCAATCTCCGCGCTGCAGCGCAGCGTGGCCTCGGCCTCGCCCAGGCTGGTGCGGGTGACGATGCCAGCCCAGTCCTGAATCCAGTCCGTCTCGCCGCGGTGGCTTTTGTAGATCACCACCCGGCACGGGGTGGGCAGCGGCGGCGCGCGCAGGCGCAGCACGATATCCAGCTCGCGGTCGCAGGTGATGTCCATGCGGGCATCGTCCAGGCGGTCGCTGATCTGCTTGCGGGCGCGCTCGATGGCCGCCGGCTGCCAGGTCTGGAAGTTATAGGTCTGCGCGGTCTCGGCGGTGGTGTAGCGGTAGTGCTGGGTGCCGATGACGAAGTCGAACAGCCAGATGGGCTCGCCGGCAAAGGCGCTGGTCTCGCGGGCTACGGTCGTCATCGCTCAACTCCCGGGGTTGATAGCGCGGAAGCGGATGCCGCACTCCACCACCTCGTTCGTGTGCCACGTCAGGACCACCGAGTCGCTCATCCGCCACAACGGCGCGAAGCACGTCATCTGCACATCGCTGGTGAGCACCAGTTGCCCGGTGGCGGTGGATAGGTTCAGGCTCAGGGTGCCGTCGCCGTTATCCACCGGGGTCGAGATGCCGCGCACCACCACCGACCCGTCCATCAGCAGCAGGGCGATGGCGCGCCGGCTGGGGTGCGCGCCGATCAGCGCGGCGGGCTCGACGCGGGCGAAGCGGGCGGCCACGTCGCTGGGGCCGATGTCCTGCACCAGGGTGAGGTCATCCTGCCAACTCGGCATGTACACCGGCACCCGGGCGCCCGCGCGGCGGGCCAGAAAGGCGCGAAAGTCCTGAATCGCCTGCCGACCCTCCAGCAACCACGCGAAATCGCGCCGGAAGGCGCTGTAGGTCTGTCTGGGCCACTTGGCAAAGGCCCCTATGCCAGGGTCGAAAGTGTCGCGAAACGCGCTCCAGCCGGCGCTGGGGGCGTCGCGCCAGTTCGGCTCCGCCGTGTAGACCTCGAATCCGTCCAGGGTTTCAGCCGCAGCCGCCACCGGCAGGTTGGGGTTGTCGCGTGTCGGATCCAGATCGATCACCGCACGGGCGCTGTCGATCACGCTCGATGGCCGGGACTGCTCCCAGTCCGCCTGCAGATGGCCGAACGTGCCGGGGAATACCTCCGTGCCGGCCGGCCAGGTGCCGGCGATGTCGCGGGCCGTGGTCAGGGTGCCCGGTACCCAGGTGAGGATATCCACCACCTCATGCTGGGTGGGGCTCGCCCAGAGCATGGCGACACCCCCATCCGCGAACGCGAACAGCGCATCACCAGCGAGCGACAGCACCGTGGCGCCGGGAGCCACAGGCGCGGCCAATGCCGCGGAATCCGTCCAGATCGGTATCGAGAGCGAGCGCCACTGGCTGCTCCACAGCAGGTTCTCCAGGGCTTGGCGGTCCACGCCATCGGCGGCCAGGGCATAGCTGAACGTGCGCCTCGGCAGCCCGCGCTGGCCAATCGCCTGCTCGGTGCCGTCCGGCGCCTCGATGATGGCCGTGCGCCACTCCAGGGTCTCCTCCAGCGGCTCATCCTGGTTCGGGTCCACCGGAAACAACGAAAAGCGCACCCCCAGGATGCGCAGGTCATAGGTGATGCCGTCCACCACAAAGCCGTAGGTGGCATCGATGCTGGCCGGACCCTCGGGAATCGCCGTCAGGGTGTACTCGAACATCGCCAGCGGCGGCGCCACCGTCACCGGCGCGGGACCTGCCAGGCTCAGGCCCTCGGTAGCGGTCCCGTTGATGGCGGTGAGGGTGACATCCGAGAGAAACGCATTCCAGAAGAATACCGTCTCGGTCTTGGGCACGATCACATTGCCCAGGCTCACCGTGCGCGGGATCAGGTGGATCCGAAAGTAGAAGTCGTGCAGCAGCCCGGGGCGCTCCTGTCCGGGGCGCACCACGCCGCCGGCAAAGGGCGCGTGCGTGCGCGAGCCATCGAACACAGGCACCTGCTGGCGCATCTCGCGGGTGGCCCCACGCCAGAAATCCTGCACATAGCGATACACCTGCCGCGCCAGGTGCGGGTTGTCATCCGCCGTGTGCGGCGCGCCAACCACAAAGGCACCGCCAGTAAGAGTCGCCATGCTCAGGGCCCGTCGTAGGCCACGGCAATGCCGTAGTCGCCGGAGTGGAATTGTCCTGCCCCGGGATCCGGCTGCGCTGCATTCTTGAGCAACACCGGGTAGAGCTTCCATTTATCCGCCCCGATGGTGATCACATCGGCGATGTTGTAATGGCGCATGCGGCAGAAACGGATCTGCGGCAACTCGCCGAGCACGATCAGGTTGGCGCTGGTGGCCAGGCCGAACAGATACCAGGGCACCAGGTTCATGCCGTTGTTCCACGGGTTCAGGCTACGCGCGCGGAGCTCGTAGAGGCTTTCGCCGGCATACAGCGTATTGGCGATGCCACTGCTCTGCTCCCACCAGGTTCGCCCGCCGGTCTCGGCATGCACATAACTGCCCGCGAATCGGGCGCCGCTGATGTCTGAGCCAAGACCCTGAAACGGGAGCACTTCGACATTTACGCCCCCTTTGGTAATTTGGATGCGAGTGACGCCGGCGGAAAAAAAAGACCCATCCCCCCAGCTTGCGCTGTAGTACCCGCCGCCCACGAAGTTGGCGGCCTTGGACATCTCGCCGAACAGCAGATGCTGGCTGAAGCCATTGTTGTGCTCGATGGCCACGAACACCGCATCCGGGCCGGCGCGGTAGTGGAAGTGGTAGGTGATCGGCCATGTCACCACGAGTCCATTGGGCAGGGTACCGAGCATTCTGGTCCATAGAGCATGCGGCGCACCGGTGGGGTTGCCGCTGCCGTCCTGCCCGGTGCCGCCGCGCATGCGCAGATGGGCGGTGGTGCTGGCCTCGATCTGCGCATAGACATCGCCCTTTTGCAGCATCTGCCCGCCGATCAGCGTGTAGCCCTGCAATTGGCAGAAGTTGAATAGCTCGGTGCGCAGCTCGGCAAAGTCACTCGCCGTACCGGTCTGATAGGCCATGCTGTGCTCCTAGGCGCGGCGGAAGGCGAGGTAGTCGAAGAACCCGGTGCGGTGGATGTTGCGCACTACCCGGTAGGTGTTGCCGGCCCCGTCATCGATGAGGTCGTTCACCGCGAGCGCAAAGCCCGAGATCCAGAAAATATCCTGCACGGTGCCGTAGAGACCGTTGCTCGCGTCCATCAGGTGGATCGGCAGGCACTGGCGCTGGTCGACCAGCGCGGAATCCTTGGTGGGCTCGGTGGCGGTCGCGCCCAGATTCGGACTGGTGAAGTCGGCAAACCACGGCCAGGGTTCCGGCGTCTTCCAGGTGCCGTCGATGAAATAAATCCAATTGTTCGCCTTGATCCCCATCTGGCGCGAGGTATCGGAATAGCGCAGCGCGCTGATGCCGCCCACGCTTGCACTCACCAGCATGGGAAAGCTGTATTCGTTGGGCGTCATGCTGGGCAGGTACAGGCCGGTGTAGCCCACATCGGTATTGCCTTCGATCTCCACCCAGAACGCGATCTTGATATCGGTGATGCTGATGCCGCAGTCGATGTCGAACTGCCTCATCGGGTTGGTCATGAACAGCGAGTTGGGCTGGGCGGTCCAACCGCTGCTCGACACATAGCCGATCGCCCCGCGCAACACCAGGTTGTAGTAGTCCGAGGGCACGCTCTGGCGGGTGGAGAAGCCCACGAACACATCATCGAATCCGGAGATGTTCGGCCCCTGCAGGGAGATTTCCCAGTCCGCCGTGGCGTAGCTCTCCTGGTTGATCGTCCAGCGCTGGGCGGTGGGTAGCGGGGACGCTGTGGCGGACAGGGTGAACTGATCGCTGACCGCGAAGTTGGTGGCGCCGGCATTGATGGTGAACTGCACGATGCCGTTATCGTAGGCGACGCCGGTGGTCGCGGCGGCCTGCGCGCCGGATACCGATCCGGACACCGACCAGACCTCGGCGCCCGGGGTTGTGGCATTCGTGCAGGTGAGGGTCCAGGTCTGGGTAGCCGCCCCCACCGCGCTGTCGGTGGCGGTGATGACGCCGTTGCCCGTGCCGGCGTAGGCGGTCTGCACCACCCAGGCGCGGCCCGTGGCGAGCTGGCGGATCCGCCAGAAAAAGTTCTTGTGGCCCTCGCGGCCATGGGCGGCCACATTGCCCACCCCCGGGATGGTAGTTTCGATATAGGCCATGGGCCGGCTACCTCACGCGCGAGCGGTTGCGGTTGATGGTGTTGATCACGAAGTCGTCTCCGGCGGGGGTGTCGGCGACCGCGCGCAGGAACTCGGCACGGTCGAAGAAGTTGTAGACGTGCATCCGCGGACCGCCGCCGGCGGCACCGCCATTGAGCACGTGGCGCGGATCATTGCGGGTCAATACCTCCTCATTGGTGCGCAGCAGCGACAACACCTCGTTATTGCCCACCAGCCCGCCGCTGTGGAAGGTCGGCACGCCGCCCAACAGCGCCAGCGGATTGATCATGCGCTTGGGGCCGGTGCCGGCCATGCCGCCGCCGTGGTTGGTGCCAAACGCCCAATTGGCAAAGCTCTGGATAACTCCACCGCCGCCGCCTGCGCCTCCTTGCAGCGCGTTTAAAATCTGCTGCTGGATGATGGCCTGGGCGATCATGCGCAGGAAATCCGCAAAAAACTTGCGAATGGCATCGCCGGCGCTGCTGACGCCGGTCACGAAATCGGTGATGGCATCCGTCATGCCGGTGGCGATTGCTTCTCGGATCTGGCCTGCGAATTCCTGGGCCTGGGTTTTCAGGCTGTCCATACCCATCTCGATCGCGCGCAGGTTTTCCAGCGCGATCTGGGCGTCGGTGTCGCTGATCAGACCCTCGCCGCGCAGCGTCTGCACCAGCTCGCGCGCCTTGTCGATCAGGCCCTGCAAGCGCGGGTCCAGGTCGGCCAGTTCGGTGCGCAGTTGATCGCCCGCCTCGCGGGCGGTGAGGTTGCCGAGTTCGCGCTGGGCCTCGATGCGCTGGATGATGGCGTTGCGCAGTTCCAGCGCCTTGTCGATCTCGGCCTGGGCTTCCTGTATCCGCTCCTCGGAAAACGCCTTGCGGGCCGCGTCCAGCCGGCGGTCCATGAGCTGCTGGGCGAGCGCGGCGCCCTGCAAATCCACGCCGTTGAGCGCCTCGATGGTGGCCTGATACTTCTGGCGCACCAGTTCCAGACGGGCATCCAGATCGCCCTCTTCGTCGGCGCGCAACTGGGTGAGTTCCTGTTGCAGGCGGTCCTTCACGGCGGCAATCTCACCCCCGATGCGCTGTTCTACCAGCCCGGTGGCCTGCGCGGCCAGATCCGTGCGGCCCAATTCCGACAGGCCGTCGATCAGGCCCTGGTATTGCGCGCGCAGATCGGATAGCTGGCCGGCCAGACCGCGATCGCCCTGGCGATCCACATCCTGCTGTAGTTTTTTCAGTTCCTCCGTGAGTTTCTTTTCCGTTTCGAGGCGCAGCACCCGCTGCTCGGCGGCAATCGCCTGAGATACCAGCGCATCGTCCGCGGTGTCGGCGGTGAGGCGCGCGGCGGCGGCCTGTTCGGCGTATTTCCGGGTGATCAGCGCGAGCTTCTGCACCAGGGTGTCGGCGTTGAGCTCGGCAATGCGGTCATTGGCCTTTTTGATCGCGTCGGCCAGATCCTCCATGAGCTTCGGGTCGATCGGGGTGGCTTTCCCCGGGGCGGTGCCGGCCGCGTTGGAAGCGGTGGGAATCACAACCTGCGGCGGAAGTTGTTGGCGGCTCAGTTCGTCGTGTTTCTGGACCAGCAGATCGAGCAGCTCGAATTGCTCGTCAAGCCCTTGTCCAAGATCGACGCCGGTGAAGCCGGAGAAACCCTCGTCAAGCCCCTGTTGCAGGCTCTTGATGCGCTTTTCGACCGCAGCGATCTGCTCATCGACGGCCGCGATCTCAAGGCGCAGCCCACCCCCATTGACTCCCTCACGCGCGTCGCGCAGCGCTTCCAGTTCCCGGCGGAGGTCCTTGATCTTCGGCGTTGCAGCGGCGGCGCCGTCGCCCCAAAGGAGGAAGAGCGTACCCAGCCCAATCGCCCACCCCAGCGGACCGGCACCGGCACTGGCGACCGCACCGAGCAGCCCGACCGTCTGGATCAGCGTGCGCATGCGCACGACGACACCCAGGATGCCCACCGCAACCCGCGTCAACGCCAGAGCCGCGAACGCCTTGCCGATGGCGCCGATGTTCTCGATCAGCGGCGGCACCATGCGCACCAACGCAGCAAACCCGTTGGCGATGCTCTCCAGCCCGGCGCGGAAGCCGGGGTCATCGAGGGCTTCGGTCAACGCGCGGAACGCATCGGCCAGGCTGTCGATGACCTCGGTGTCCTCGCCCATCTCAAGGAGCGTGCGTTCCCAGGCCACCCGCAGGATGTCGAGGGCGACAACCGGCTCGGCCAACACCTTGGCCAAATCCTTGCCGAATTTCCGTTCCAGTTCCTCCCCGAATGGAATGAGAGAAGCCGACGTGATCTGGCGCTGTTCGACCAGCTTTTCGAGCGATTCGATGGCGACGCCGTTCGCCTTGGCGAACAGCAGCAACGCTCCCGGAAGGTTATCCCCGAGCTGGCCCCGGAGTTCTTCCATTTGGACCGTGCCCTTGGAGACGATCTGGATGATCGCGCGGAAGCTCCGCTCCATCTGATCGTTCGACAGCCGCAATACCCGGCCTGCGGTGGCTACACCGACGTATACCTGCCGGGATTCATCCAGCGTGAACGTGCCTTCCGGCACTGCCGCCAGAAACTGTGAATACGATTTTCCGAGATCCAGAAAGGACACCGCCAGGCGATCCGATGTCTGGCGCAGAAAATCCAGCTCGCCCCGCACCTTGGCTTCATCGCCGTCGAATGCCACCCGCAAGCCGCTTTCGATCCGCGCCTGGTCCTGCGCTGCGGAAAACAGGGCGCCGACCTGCCGTGCGGCACCGAACAGCCCCACATAGCCCGCCGCCAGCGCGATGATTTCACCGCGCAACCGTTGGACCAGCCCCAGAGATTTGCGGGAGTCCTCGGAGAAGAGGCGCATGCCAGCGGCGGCAGAGCGCCCGGCATTGCCCGTTCTGGCCAACGCGGCGGCTGTCTGGTCCTGCGCGGCACGCAACCGCTGCGCTTCGGCCACCAGGCGGCGCTGTGATGCCGCCAGATCATTGGTCGCCACCCCCTGCCGGTTCAGTTCCTCCGACGTGCGCCGCACCTGATCGCGCATCTCCCGGAACGCCCGGTTGGCGCGCTGTGCATCCGCCTGGGCGCTCGCCAGCGGCGCCGCCAGGTTCGCCCTGTCGCCGACCGGCACCCCCGCCTGGGCACGCTGCTCATCCCGCAGCCGCCGTACCTCCGCCGCTGCCTGGCGGAACCGCTCATTGAGCCGCGAGAGTTGCTGTTCCTCGCGCTTGAACTGCTCTACCAGTCGGCCCTTGGCGATCAGATCGCCCTGAGCGTCGCGCAGACCCTCCAGGGTGCCGCGCAACCGTTCGGCGCGGGCATCCATGTTGGCCATGGCGCTGCCGCTGTCCTGCGCATCCGCGCTCAGCTTGTCGAGCAGCGCGGACACTTCCGCGAGCGTGCGAGTTACCTCGTCACGCGCGGTCAGGACCAGCTCGACATCGGATCGGCTGACTTTTGCCATGGGAGCCTCGGCTCAGGATTCGGGGTTCATGAGGTCGGCGATCAGTTCGCCAAAGCTGCGGGCACTCTTCTTGTCCTGACAGGCGCCGATGGCGGCACTCACCAGCGCCGCAAGGTGGGCCTGCTGCGCGGACAGGTATTCGCGGACGAGCGCCGCTTCCACGCTGATCTTCCAGGGTGTGTAGCGGCCCACATCGGGATGTCCGTTGGCGCGCAGCAGGGTCACGTCGCGGGCGAGGCGCACATACCAGTGCGCCGGCGGGGTCAGTGCCTTGCGGTTGCCACCGGGCTTGCGGCTGGTAGGTTTTCTCGCGCGGCGCTGAAGAGCTGCACCAAGCGCGAGATGAACTTCTTTCCCCCGCCGGCGGGCTCCGTGGTCAGCTCCCACACGGCCAGCGCCGCTTCCTGGAGGAAGCCGGCGCCCAACCGACGCACCTTGTCCGCCTGGTCGGGCTCATCGGAGGCCATGGCAATGGCGCGCTCGATCAGCCCGGGGGCGAGTTGCAATAGCTCCATGAGCCCGCTTGTCTCCGTGGCGGGGTCCACCAGGCCACCCGCACCCAAAGCGCTTTCGATGCGGCCGAAGGCACCCCCGTGCTCCAGCATCAAGTCGCCGATCTCCTCGAATGAGAGCCCGCGCAGTGTCACGCCGGCATCGCCGACGCGCACGGTGCGGGTAGGTACGTCGAGCGCTGCCAGTCCAGCCATCAGCCCACCGCCCGGTCGTCGATGTAGAGCGCAGCGAGGCTGGACTTTTTCTGGATGCCGATGGTGAACGCCATTTGCGCCCAGGCATCGTCCGCGGCGATCACCGGCATTTCGCCGTTCGGCTGCATGATCACGCTGGGGAACCACCAGTCCTTGTTGCGGCCTTCGGCGTTGTCGCTGATCACGCGCAGTTCGCCGCGCTTCGCCTCGGTGCCGCCGCTGGCGCGGTTGCGGGTCTCGGCAGCCGGCGTGTAGTCAACAAGGATCGCCGTGTTGTCCGCGATGCCGCCGCCGGCCACGATCTGGATGCGCCCGTTGGCCGCATCCAGCACATAGTCGGTGTTAAGCACGTAGGTCGGGGTGCCACCGGTGCCGGTCACCACCACGGCAGTGACATTGCGCGCCGGCGTGTTGCCGCCGAGCTGGTACCAGCGCCCTTGCAATGCCGTGAAGGGCGCATCGGTCACCGGGGTGGCCACTTGCGTGATCACGCTCAGATCCGCAATGGCGAACAGAGACATGTTGTTCATGTTCATGCTGTCGATGGTGAGCGAGAACTCGCGGGAGATTGACGTGGGTATGTTGCGGGTTTCCTGCCGCAGCTTGCTGCGGGAGCTGAAGTATTGGAGGTTGGTGGTCGATGGGCTGATGCTCGCGCCGCCCGTCTCGCCCAGGTCGATCTCGCCGGTCGGGGCGCCCGCCGCATTGAAGGGGTTGAAGTACACGATCCCGCGGGGGATCACCAGATCGTCGATGGTATAGATACTCTGGGCCATGTCAGGCTCCTCGTGGATGTGCGACGGTGGTCGCGGGAAGGATCAGTTCAGATAACACCCTGCGCGGCGAGATTCTCGCGTTGCTTCTGGGTCAGGTGGGCCGGCACGGGGTCGCCGGCGGCGTAGGTGTGCAACCTGTATTCCTGGGTGTCGGGATCCGGCTCCCAGCAGTTCAGGTCGCCTTTCAGGGTTTCCACGTCGGTCGCGTCGTCTGGCGCGTCCGATCCGCGTGCTTTGCTCATGTCCTGCTCCTTATTCAATCCGCTCGGCGAGCGGGATTTCGATCGGCAGCACGCACACGGCGCGCGGGCGCGACTGCTGTGGGTCCGGCGGCAGCACGACGCCCGCACCGCTGGTGATGCGTCCATCCACCAGGCCACCGAGCACGCGCACAACACGTCCCGGCTGCCCGCCGCTGGTATTGGCGTTGATCCAGGCGATGCGCCGGCGCAGATCGTCGAGCAGGGAGTAGGCGTCGTCGGTGGGGTGCTTTGGGTCCGTGGGCGGGCCGGAAACGCCGAACAGCAACAACTCCCAGCGCAGCACGCGCCGATCCGGGTAATGGCCGGACGGCGATAAATCGCGCTTGTCGTCCGGCTCCAGGATGGTGACGAAGTATTCGCCCGCCTTCTCAAGCCCGAACGCGGGCTTGCCGCGATGCACGCGCCCGGCCAGATCGTGGGTGTATTCCGCTGGCGCGATGCCCTCCAGGTGGCCGGTGAGCGCCACCAATATGTCGAGCCGATTGGACATCAGCGTGTTCTCCCCTTGCTGAGCCGGGCGAATTGCCGCAGAAACTCCGTGTTCGTGAAGCTGGAGAGTTCCGGCAGCATGTCCTCGCGCACCGTGCGAAACACCTGGTCGACGCTGGGGCCATAGAGCAGGGTGTAGCCCCGCTTGCTGGCCCGGCCAACCGCACCCACCCGGCGCAGGTTGAGCTGGTTCAGCACTGCCGTGCGCACCGCAACGCCCCGGTTACCGTTGTTGAGATTGATGAAGAACGCCGAGCGCAGCACCGGGCGCCCGCCGCTCTGCTTGATGCCGATCCGCAGCCCGGCCGGCTTGCCGCTACGGGTAGCCTGACTCGCGAACCGGGCCAGAGAGGTCGGTTCGGTGCGGGCGGCGATGACGGCCGTGGGGTCCGTGTTGCTGGCCAGCCGCGACAGATAGAACCGCCCGGGCTGGTTCAGGTAGCCGGCGGTGAACCGTACCTGTCCCCGAATCCGCCGCGAGCCTTCCGCACGACCGCGCTTGGCACTGGTATTGATCGCCAAGCGGGCGGCCTGCCGGGTCTGTTGCGGCATGGCCGTCAGCAGATCGCGGTAGCCGCTCAACCCTTTGGTCGAGACCGCGAACGCCATCAGACACGCTCCACGATGGCGCGTGTCTCGATCACGGTCACGCCCACCAGCCGCGCCAACCGGAATTGCTCGGCGGTTTCGGTAACGGTCACCACAGCGCCAATCTCCGGACTCGCGAGCTCGCTGCGCGCAAACACCAGAGTGACCGCATCGTCATCGATCTCCACGGTCTCGAAGTTGCCGCCGCCCTGCCGCACCAGCCGGGCGCCCTGCTGTACCCGCACGGTGACGGGCACACTGGGGCCGCCGCCGGGCGGCAGATACGATGCCGCCACCGCCGCATGGGCGTGCAGGTCGGCGCGCGCGCGGGCGCGGATGGCGTTGAGGTCGGTCATTCGTCGTCGTCGTCGGTGTCTTCGTCGATGTCGTCATCGTCCGGATCGGGATCCGGCGC
>JBFWVC010000036.1:0-15752 GCA_050246945.1 Hyphomicrobiaceae bacterium | reverse complement strand
CAACGAAATGTCCAGGTGGCTGCACCGATACAACTGGCACCGTCCCCATGCTAGCCTCGGCGGAATGCCACCCATCAGCCGCATCGGTTTGAACGGGTACAACCTCTTGAGGTATCACAGCTAGAGCAGGTCAGGATCAGATTGAATCAGGCCTGACCATCGTGGCCTTGCTCTATCTCTTTGTTTGAGAGACTGATTCACGCCTTCGATGGAAGCATGGCTGCTTCCATCTCAGACGATCAGGCTCTAGCGGATCGTATCATCTCGTTGGCGGCGAAACAGCAGCCGGGCGGCATTGGACGCTTGTGCCAGCATGCGGCGCGCTCCAGAAAATCTCCAGGGCTTGGTCTGGCGGGGGACGGGCTCCGCATGCGTCAGGGGATCAATTCGGGTGTCGCCGGCGGGTGTTGATGCAATCACCGAGTTCTGCTGCGCCGGAGCCGGACGTTGGTCGCGCAGGCGACCGCTGTAAAGATCGATCGCGCCTCGGCCCACTTCGCGCACATATGCCGTGGTGAGCCGCCGCGCCAATTCCTTGCGCCCCCAATCGTAGAGTTGGCGCGTGAACTTTTCCCTCAGCTCCTGTGCCACCGCGGTTGCGGGGTTCATAATCCTAATGATCCGCCATATGTCGTATGCCTTGTCGGCGACATCGAGCAGGCCGCGCCAGCGGTAGATCGCCAGGAACTGGCCCACCGTCAATCTGTCGCCCAGCGGAATCGTCTCGCGCACGAACGGACCGAGTTCGGCGCTGACCCGCTCTATCAGAGCCAGCAATTCGGGTAGTGTGAACTTGAGCATGGGATCCTTGTGCTCCGGGTGTATCTGGCGGGCGACAGTTTCCACAGTTCGCTTGCCCAAATCGATCAGAGCGTCGCGGCTGTCAATTGCGTCGGCATCCGTGGTCTCTGCAAGATTGAGAACCGATCTCCAGGCAGCGTTCTCGCGATCCGAGGGAAATCGGATAGGTTCGTCTTCAGGAGCGGTTGCGTTCTGGGCCTGGGAGAAGGCGTCTCGCAAGAGCCATCGTTCCACGCCGAAGACAATCGCCGTGACGGCAAGCGCCGATGCGGCCCAGTGCAGCACCAAGCCGTTCTGCCAGAGCCATACAGACCCGAAAAGAGCCAAGGTCAGCAGCGGCAGGGTGAGCGCCGTCAAGAGCATGGCGCCACGCAGATATCGAGCGGCGCGTGTCACCTTGTGCTTGCGAGCTTGCGACAAGAGTTGCCTTCCAGATTTTCCATTTCATTCGCGAACCGCGTCATCGACATCAGGTGCCTACGTTCGACATGCTGAGCGACGTTCCCCTCCAGTTCCCAAGAGGTGGTCGGGAACAGCGCTCCGATGCCAGGGCCGATATCAATTTCGGTTTCGTCCTCGACTGCCAAACGACGAGGAACGGCTGCGAGTTCCCTCAAAGCACCGGGGCAAGAAGAAATGCTGTCATTTGGGATGGCTGACGGCTGCCTCAGAATGGGCCCGGGCCGGCGCGCGGACGAACAACCTGGGTCCTGCCTGCACATTTCCCGATTCCATAGGAGATCGATGCGGTCGCTGCCTTGTGCCGTCACGGCGCATGGATACCGGCAGCGGGCAAATTTTCAGATGGCCAACTTATGGAACCAAGCTCATTACAATTGACTTTGATGGTCCGACACGCCGAGATCGTCCTTTCTCGAATGCCTGCGCAACCGTTCTAGCGACGCGGCGCCGGCCGGTGCCCCGTCTTGACTTTTGTTAAGGCCTCCCCACTCGCCTTTCCACATACTGCCTCACCGTATTGCTCCGCCAGAATGATGGTCCGCGTCTCGCCTCGCGGAGCCATTGATGGCTGAGATGTTCATACCGCATGCGGAACGGGCAGCCATGACGTTCGCTCAAGGTTCAAGGCGCGCGCTGTTCAGTCGCCTTCGCGGCGACGGGGCACAACTTCGGCCGCCATGGAGCCATCCGGAAGACCACTTCATCGAAATGTGCAGCCTGTGCGGCGATTGCATCGACGCCTGCCCTACCAACATCATCGTCGCCGGACGTGCCGGCTATCCGGTGCTCGATTTCACACGTGGGCATTGCACATTCTGTTCTTCCTGCCGTGACGCGTGCACACGTGACTGCTTCTCGCGCTCGCGGGATCACGAGCCCTGGCAGCTTCAAGCACGCATCGCAAAAAACTGCATTGAGCGAAGCGGCGTTTCCTGCCGCGTCTGCCAGGATCCATGCGAATACGACGCAATCAGATTCCGCCCGCTAGCGGGCGGTCGCTCCAAGCCAATGGTCATGTCAGATCAATGCACCGGATGCGGCGCATGTGTCATGTGCTGTCCCGTCAGAGCCATCACCATCGGCGTACCAGAAACCGCGTCTGAGGAGATGTCGGCATGAATATCTGCGGTGTCCTTGTCCACGCAATGCCCTCGAGGATCGAAGAAGTGAGCCAGGCGCTTGCATTTCTCGATGGAGTCGAAGTTCACCAGGTGGCGGAGGGCGGTCGCATCGTCGTGACGCTCGAAGACACACCGACGTCCTCCGCGGTCGATCAGCTGGCATCAGTTCATCGAATTGAGGGCGTCGTCGCGGCGGCGCTGGTGTACCACCATTTCGAGCCGGCCAGCAAATCTGCTGAGGCCGCATGATCGAGGAGGATCACATGAACGGCAATGACAAGAAGTCCGTGTCAGCTGGCGATCTTTCCCGTCGCGACATGATCAAGGCCAGCGCGGTAGCCGCGACAGTCGCAGCGGCAGGATTGCCGTCCGTGCAGGCGACGGCCCAGGGCAGCGGCGATGGCATTCGCTGGGACAAAGGCGTGTGTCGCTTCTGCGGAACTGGGTGCGGTATCCTCGTGGGCACGAAAGCCGATCGCATCGTTGCGACACAAGGCGATCCCGATGCGCCTGTCAATCGCGGCCTAAATTGCATCAAGGGCTACTTCCTCTCCAAGATCATGTATGGCGAGGATCGTCTCACGACACCGCTTTTAAGGATGAAGAACGGCAAGTTCGACAAGAACGGCGACTTCGCTCCGATCTCGTGGGACGACGCCTTCAAGATCATGGCCGACAAATGGAAGGCGACGCTCAAGGAGCATGGCCCGACAGCCGTTGGCATGTTCGGCTCCGGACAATGGACGGTCTGGGAGGGTTATGCGGCCGCCAAGCTGATGAAGGCAGGGTTCCGCTCCAACAACCTCGATCCGAACGCACGTCACTGCATGGCTTCTGCAGTTGCAGGGTTCATGCGCACGTTCGGCATCGACGAGCCGATGGGATGCTATGACGACCTGGAGCACGCGGACGCCTTCGTGCTGTGGGGCTCGAACATGGCGGAGATGCACCCTATACTCTGGTCGCGGCTCACCGACCGCAGACTGACGCACAATGGCTGCGAGGTGCATGTGCTGTCGACCTTCGAGCACCGCTGCTTCGAACTCGCCGACAACCCGATGATCTTCACGCCGCAAACGGATCTCGCGATCCTCAACTACATCGCCAACCACATCATCACCTCCGGCAAGGTCAACAAGGATTTCGTGGACAAGCACGTATCCTTCCATACGACAAACCTGAACATCGGCTATGGGCTGCGTCCCAACCACCCGCTCGAGCAAGGGCAGGAAAACGCAGGCAAGGCCGGCGGCATGAGTCCGATCAGTTTCGATGAGTATGCCAAGGCGGTCTCGACCTACACACTCGAATACACTGCCAAGCTGTCCGGCGTTCCCGCTGACAGGTTGCAGCGGCTTGCCGAGTTGTATGCAGACCCCAAGAAGAAGGTCGTCTCCTACTGGACGATGGGGTTCAATCAGCATACGCGCGGCACGTGGGTGAACAACCTCGTCTACAACGTGCATCTGCTGGTGGGAAAAATCTCGGAACCTGGCAACGGTCCATTCTCACTGACGGGGCAGCCTTCGGCCTGCGGCACGGCGCGCGAGGTCGGCACTTTCGCCCATCGTCTTCCCGCAGACATGGTCGTGATGAAGCCGGAACACCGCGCCAAGACGGAAGCGTTGTGGAAGCTGCCCGAAGGCACAATCCCCGACAAGCCGGGCTACCATGCCGTTCTGCAGAACCGGATGCTCAAGGACTCGAAGCTGCGCGCCTACTGGGTCCAGTGCACCAACAACATGCAGACCGCCCCGAACATGAACGAAGAAGGCTATCCCGGGTATCGCAACCCGGACACGTTCGTTGCCGTCTCCGATCCCTATCCGACCGTGACGGCACTGTCCGCCGATCTCATTCTGCCAACCGCAATGTGGATGGAGAAGGAAGGTGCCTACGGCAACGCAGAGCGGCGCACGCAGTTCTGGCGACAGCAGGTCAAGGCGCCGGGCGAGGCGCGTTCGGACCTGTGGCAGACCATGGAGTTCGCCAAACACTTCAAGGTCGAGGAGGTCTGGCCCGAAGAACTGATTGCGAAGAAACCGGAATACAAGGGCAAGACGCTTTTCGACGTCCTCTACGCCAATGGAGAGGTCAACAAATTCCCCGTGAGCGACACAGCCGAGGGGTTCGACAACGATGAAAGCAAGGCGTTCGGCTTCTATGCGCAGAAGGGGCTATTCGAGGAATATGCCTCGTTCGGACGGGGCAAAGCGCACGATCTGGCACCTTTCGACCTCTATCACAAGGCACGAGGCCTGCGGTGGCCGGTCGTAGGTGAAAAAGAGACGCTGTGGCGCTTCCGCGAAGGTTATGATCCCTACGTGAAGGCGGGGGAGGACATCAAGTTCTACGGCAAGCCGGACGGGCGGGCTGCGATCATCTTTTGTCCCTACGAGCCGGCCGCAGAGAGCCCCGACAAGGAGTACGACCTTTGGCTGTCCACAGGACGCGTTCTGGAGCATTGGCATTCCGGCTCCATGACGAGGCGCGTGCCGGAACTGCACCGGTCGGTAACGCATGCCGTCCTGTTCATGCATCCAGACGACGCGCAGGAGCGCAAGTTGCATCGCGGCCAAACGGTCAAAGTCGTAACAAGACGCGGCGAGGTGGTCACGCGCATCGAAACGCGTGGGCGAAACAAGGTGCCGAAAGGACTCGTGTTCATCCCGTTCTTCGATGAATCACAGCTCGTCAACAAGCTCACGCTCGACGCTACCTGTCCGATTTCGAAAGAGACGGATTTCAAGAAGTGCGCGTGCAAGGTCGTAGCGGCCTAGATCGTGTTCATGTCTCGTGGAAGCATGCACACGATCCCGTCCATTGTTTCGAGCATGTCTTCCACGCTGAACCGATGCACACTTCAGCTAAGCATGCTTTGGCGCGGCGGCAAGGCATTTGGGGTTGGTTGGTGCGAGAGCGCCAAGCGAGCCGCGAACGAAGGAGATGTTAGCGGTGGCGGCGACCGGAAAGGACGCGAAAGGCACATTCGATCCAAAGCGCCGGCGGGCGCTGAAGGAGATCGGAGGCTACTGCGTCGGCGCTGCCGCGATAACCACGTTTCTCGCCGGCATCAGCGGGCTGTCGCGTTCGCTTCCCGCGGCGACATTGCGTCCGCCCGGGGCGCTTGCCGAGCACGACTTCCAGGCCGCGTGCGTGCGCTGCGGGCTTTGTGTTCGCGCCTGTCCCTACGACACGCTCAAACTGGCGGAGGTCGGTGACGGTCCCGCCATAGGGACGCCCTATTTCATCGCCCGGTCCGTGCCGTGCGAAATGTGCGATCACATCCCGTGCGTAAAGGCCTGCCCGACCGGGGCACTCGAGCATTCGCTTGTGAATATCGAAAAAGCGCGCATGGGGCAGGCGGTTCTCACCGGAAGGGATACCTGCCTCAACATGCAGGGGCTGCGCTGCGATGTCTGCTATCGGGTGTGTCCGCTCATCGACAAGGCGATCACGCTGCAGATGACACACAATGCGCGCACGACAAAGCACGCAATCTTCGAGCCGGTCATACATGCGGACGCGTGCACCGGTTGCGGCAAGTGTGAAAAGGCCTGCGTGCTCGAAGAGACTGCGATACGCGTGCTCCCGGTAGCTCTGGCGCACGGCGCGCAGGACAAGCACTACTTGCGCGGCTGGGAGGAGAAGCAGAAGCAGGGCAAGGAACTCGTCCCCGGCATGATTGATCTGCCCGACCGGATGCCGGAGCCACCAACGCTCTCGACGATACCAAAGGTGCCGCAATGAGTGCCAATCGCAATCCCGGAGCGGCGGCGCGCGAACGACGAGGCTTCTGGCTGGCAAACCGCTGGTTGATCCTACGGCGTGCGACCCAACTCGGGGTCTTCCTTTTGTTCGCGGGCGGACCGTGGCTCGGCGTGTGGATCGCCAAGGGAACATTGGCGTCATCGATGACGCTGGACGTGCTGCCGTTGAGCGATCCGCTTATCATTCTCCAGAGCCTGGTCGCTCGTCACGTACCAGAAACTCTGGCGCTGGTCGGGGCCGGCATCGTGCTTGCGACATACATGCTGGTTGGCGGACGCGTCTACTGCTCGTGGGTGTGCCCGGTCAACCCGGTGACGGATCTGGCCGCATGGCTGAGGCGAAAACTTGATATCGGCAAGGGTTGGGCGTTGAAGCCGTCCGCGCGCTACTGGTTCCTGGCCGGCGTTCTGGCCGCGTCAGCGTTGACCGGAACGATCGCGTTCGAACTCGTCAATCCGATTACCACGATCTATCGCAATCTCCTGTTCGGGATTTCGTGGGGATTGTCACTCCTCGCGATGATCTTCCTGTTCGATCTATTCGTCGCGCGAAATGGCTGGTGCGGTCATCTGTGTCCTGTCGGCGCGTTCTACGGGCTGCTCAACACGGCCGGCCTGCTGCGCGTCACCGCGCGGGGCCGGGAACGCTGCGACGACTGCATGGATTGTTATGCGGTTTGCCCGGAGATGCACGTGATCTCGCCTGCACTCAAAGCAAAGGGAGATGCCTCGCCAATCATAGCAAACCGGGATTGCACGTCGTGCGGCCGGTGCATCGATGCCTGTCCGGAACGAGTGTTCGCCTTCACGCACCGCTTTGACCTCCGGATCGATGGTCGGCCGCCGCCGGAAGAACATTCCGCATGCCCGCAACCGTTGGAAAAGGTCGCGTGAGCAACGCGCGGCAAACGCCTGTGGAGAAAGAAGATGACAGGATGGATTGGACGCAATGCTCTCATCGTCGCGCTATCGCTTTCGGCCGGAGCCTTTGTGGCCGGAATCGGCGTCGCGCAAGACAAGGGCGTAACGCTTCGCAGCCTCGGTGGCGGTGAGGTTCTCGATCAGATCAATCCCGCACCCGAGGTGGAGCGCCAGTCCTTCGCCGATGGCGGCTTTTCGCGTGCATACCGGCAACAGCCGCCCCTGATCCCGCACAAGATCGACAACTACCAGATCACGCCGACGAACAATGCCTGCATGAACTGCCACGACTGGCCTGGCAATGCAAAGTTCAAAGCGCCAAAGGTGTCGGAGACCCACTACGTGGATCGCCAAGGCATACGGCTCGATAAGATTGCTGGCACCCGCTATTTCTGCCAGCAATGCCATGTGCCGCAGGCCGATGCGCGGCCG
This sequence comes from Hyphomicrobiaceae bacterium, assembly GCA_050246945.1. GTDB lineage: Bacteria > Pseudomonadota > Alphaproteobacteria > Rhizobiales > Hyphomicrobiaceae > JAEUMD01. The sequence continues at coordinate 8,245 of JBFWVC010000036.1, read as the reverse complement.
CTCGTCGGCAATACGTTCGAGAACGCCACGCAGGTGAAATGAACCCGCGCGATCAAACCGGAGGGAGACGCGACATGACGGACCGGTATGCAAGTGCGGATCGTGCATCTGGCGATGGAGGTGGTGGTGGAGATGGAGGTGGCCGCATTGCGCGAGCATGGAGATGGTTCTGGAGACCATCACACGCAATTGCCTTGGGCACGCTCGTAACGCTTGGCTTCGTCGCAGGCATCGTCTTCTGGGGCGGTTTTCACTGGGCGCTCGAGCTTACCAACACCGAATCATTCTGCATCTCCTGCCATGAGATGAAGGACAACGTCTTTACCGAATATCGCAGCACCGTCCACTACTCCAACAAGTCGGGCGTGCGCGCCTCGTGCCCGGACTGCCATGTTCCGAAGGAGTGGGGTCACAAGATCGTGCGGAAGATCCGCGCTTCCAACGAGCTCTATCATCACTTGCTCGGCAGCGTTTCGACCAAGGAGAAGTTCAACTCCAAGAGGCTCCAGCTCGCCACGAACGAGTGGCGCCGCATGAAGTCGACCGACAGTCGCGAGTGCCGCAATTGCCACAAGTTCGACTACATGGATTATTCGGTGCAGGAACCACGCGCCTCCCGCATCCATCAGGAGGCGTTGACCTCGGGCAAGACGTGTATCGACTGCCACCGCGGCATCGCACATACGTTGCCGCCCAATGCCGATCAGACCTACCAGAAGCTTGTGGAGAGCATGGACAAGAAGGACAAGCGGATCCTGGTGGATTACCTTGGATCGGTCATTCCGGAGGCGAACGCGGCCCGCTGAGTATGCATGCCTGGCTCGGGGTTTGATCGAGTCCCGTGCTTATCGACATTTGCTTGGCGCACGTTGCCGGACAGCAGAATGCCCGGCTTCAAATCGCCAAGCTCAAGCTTCGCGTTTCGCGCAGGATATTGCCTAAAATAGAAGCTGCCAAAATCGGACAAACGCTAGGCAATTGCCTAAACTTCGGCCTTGACCCGCTCCCCCTCGATATGCTGCGCTGCCGTTGTGCATTTTTGCAGCGCAATATGAAGTCGATGGCACCTTCAGCGAGGGGATCGAAAAGCGATGCAGTATATGGCCTATGAGCTGGCGCACCTGATGATCCAGCCGATGCGGCTCGCCTGCAAAACGCTCAAGCAACAGGCTGAGCTTCCCTTCAGCCAATTTGCGAGCAGGACCATCGCCAAGCACGTGTCTGCCATGTGCGAGGTCTTCGAAGGCGTCACACGACGCTACGGCAAGCCGGAATGGGGTATCACGAGTACGACGGTCCATGGTCTCAAGGTCCCGGTCCAGGAGGAAACTGTCTGGAGCAAGCCGTTTTGCAACCTCGTCCACTTCGACCGTTCCGAAGCCGTCGTTGGAAAGCGCTATGACCCCAAGCTGCTCATCATCGCTCCCATGTCAGGTCACTACGCGACTTTGCTGCGCGGCACTGTCAAGGAAATGATCAAGGAGCACAATGTCTATGTCACCGACTGGGTCGATGCGCGGGACGTGCCGCTTTACCACGGCGAATTCGGTCTCGATGACTTCATCGACTACCTGATCGAGATGATCCGGTTCCTCGGGCCCAATACCAACGTCATGGCCGTGTGCCAGCCGAGTGTTCCAGCACTCGCTGCCGCCGCGGTGATGGCGGCCCACGACGATCCCTGTCAGCCCGCAACGCTGACGCTTATGGGCGGGCCGATCGATACGCGGCGCAACCCCACGAAGGTCAATCGGCTGGCCGAACAGCGCCCGATCGAGTGGTTTGCAAACAACGTCATCCACCACGTGCCATTCCCCAACCCCGGCTTCATGCGCAGAGTTTATCCGGGTTTCATCCAGCTTACCGGCTTCATGACAATGAACCTCGAGCGGCACACCGATGCACACAAAACGCTTTTCGAAAACCTGATCAAAGGCGACTGTGACTCGGTCAAGGCGCACAAGGACTTCTACGAGGAATACCTTGCGGTGATGGATCTGCCGGCAGAGTTCTACCTCCAGACTGTCAGGTCCGCCTTCCAGAATCATGAGTTGCCGAAGGGCGAGATGAAGTTCCGCGGCGAGACCGTCGACTGCGGAGCCATGACGAAGACCGCGATCATGACCGTGGAAGGTGAGCGCGATGATATCTGCGGACTAGGACAAACCGAAGCCGCGCACGACCTATGCAAGAACGTGCCCTTTGACGAGCATTATCACTATGTCCAGCCGGGCGTCGGCCACTATGGCGTTTTCAACGGCACCCGCTTCCGCAGCGAGATCGCGCCGCGCATACGCGAGATGATCCGTACCGTTCAGTTCAAACGCCGTACCGGCAACGGCGTCACGACATCGCAGCCTTACCGAACCCTGCGGCCGGACAAGGAAGTGGAGTTCGACTGGCGCACAGGCCAGCCCACTCATCCGACCGTGCAGTAGGCGCCGGCACCGTCCGATCGCTGGGCGGCCGGCAACCCGCGTCTGTTCAGAAGCGCCAAGGGCAAATGCGAAGCCCCGAGTGTGAGTAGCGCGATGGCCGATGCTGCCACTGCGGCGACAGATACCGGCTGGGCAGAGAAATCCGAGCGCGGATACCATCCTGAGACATTGATTGCTGCCGATGTGAATTGCGGTGCAGCAGCTGACTGACATCGTAGTGAACAACCCGAAGCGATCATGTGCGGCTCACCCGCTGGCCGTTGGAACGGGGCTTTACCCAAAAAAGGACTACTGCTGACGAGCCGCGCTCAGCGAAAGGGGGCGGTCAGGAGACGAATTTTGCACATGCCCCACGAGCATCCGACGAATGCGCTGGTCTGCCAACTGCGCCTCGATCGAGCGATCGACGAGCTTGGGAAGCAGCCGCTGCACCAGAACAAATAGTCGTTCCGGCCCCTTCGCGTAGATGCTGTCCGCATCGCGCGCAACGCCCTGCCAGATCTCCCTGGCAACCTTTTCGGGAGAATCGATTCGCATCTTCATGGGCTCAATCAGGCGGCCGAACGCGCTGGCGGCATCGGTTTTGGTTGCGCGCGGGGCCGCATATGTAACGCCGATGCTGAACGGCTTGAGCTCTCTTCTCAATGCTATTGACAAGCCGCGCAACGCGAACTTCGACGCCGAGTAGGGAGCAAACAGCGGATATGCAATGTCGCCAAAGATCGAGCCGACATTGACTATGCGCGAGGGGGCCGCACGTTTCAAAAGCGGCAGCAGTTCGCGAATCAATGCCATTGGCGCGACGATGTTGGTATCGACGAGCCGATTGAGATCGTCGTCGCCCATCATCGCGAGCGGCCCGACGGTCACGATGCCGGCGTTGTTGACGAGAACATCGAGACGGCCCCACCAGCGACCAATATATCGCGCCAGCGCGCTGCGGATGGCAGGGTCAGTGATATCGCCGGGCAGCGCCACATGCCCCCGCCGCGCTCCGATCAATTGCAGCGTCTCGTTGAGAGCATCTGCGCGGCGACCGCAGAGGACAACCATCATGCCCCTGCGTGCCGCCTCGATCGCAAGTTCGCGCCCGATGCCGGAACCGGCACCGGTGACGAGAGCGACTTTGCGTTCAAGCTGCATGCCGCAAATCCGGTCTGCCCGCGGCCAGCTCGCGGAAGATATTGCCATAAAGGGCATAGATGATCCGCGATGTGTCGATGATCACGCTCTGGGCTGCAGGATCGTCGATGTTGTCCGCAAGCTTCTTGAAGAATGCGACGTGCTCGATGTCGAGTGCGCCGTGCGACTTCAAATACGAGAAGCCCTTGTCGCCGCCGACCGCCAACGATTTGGCTATCGAGCCTGCCGCCCGGTCGGCAAGCAGGGTCGACATACCTTCCAGGACATGGACACTGCCTAGCATGGCATAGGGACTGATGTGCTCGATCGCATAGTAGGTGTATCCGACCATGACGCGGCAGGCCGGGCCTGGATCGCCGAAGCGAACCGCGGATGCGTCGCCACCCATCGCGCTGATGTCGTCGAGTATCCACTTTTCGTGGCCGCGTTCTTCTTCCATGTATTCGACCAGGGCGTCCTGATAGGGCTCGTCCGTGGTCAAGGACGCGGCGAGCGCCAAAAGCGGAAACGTATGCTTGACGTGATGGTAGGCTTGCGTGAGGAAGGCGACATACATGTCCTTGCTGACGCCATTCCGTGTCGCCTCGCCGATCAGCGGTATGGATAGGAATGCGTCGCGCTCATTGTGCGTGGCCGTCTGAAGCCTGTCGTAGAAGCTCATTGCATGTTCTCCGGTTGCAGGATTGGGTGGTTGGCATGCCGCTTAGTCGGCGTTTGAGCGTTGGCCGCCGCCGCTCGCAATGCCTTTCGATTGAAGCGACCATTGCCGGTCAACAGTCCGCGGGAGATCGCCTCTTCCCGGGAGAATGTGACGAATGCCTTCGGAAGTGCATAGGCAGGCGCCTTGTCGCATCGTTCTGCGATCGCTCGCAGAACCTCACTCGAAGACGCATGCGAAAGCCATGCCGCACCCTTGGATGTCGGGATGATCACGACTGTGGGAAGTGAAGCGGCATTGAGGGTCACGGCAACAGACGCAAAGCGCGGGTCTCCAATAAGCATCGTCTCGATCCATTCCGGACAGATGCTACGTCCGAGGCTCGTCGCGATCTGGTTGTCAACACGACCATGCACCCTGATATATCCATCGCCATCGATCTCACCCAGGTCACCCGTGCGATAAGGACCCGAATGCGCTGCGCCGTTGAGATATCCCTGCATGACTGTTGGTCCGTCGACGACGATCTCGCCGTTGTCGATCACCACATTCAGTTCCTTGAGCGGACGGCCGACAGTGCCGGGCTTGCGTTCGCCGGAGCGGTTCAGACAAACGACGGAGCAGCATTCCGAGAGGCCATATCCTTCGTAGACTGGAATGCCGAGCGACCAGGCCCGCCGGGAAACGTCTTCCGGCACCGGCGCGCCGCCGACAGCCACGAAGCGCAAGCTGTCTGCTGGCTTGACACCGCGCCGCTCGAGATCGGCAATCCATGCCGACAACAGCTCAGGAACAAGAATGGTGGAAGTCGGCTTGTGTCTTTCAATCGCCTCGTTGATGTGTGCGACATGGCCCTTGAGAACGGTGGCCGACAGAAGCGCTTCGAAGCGTACACTGGCCCCAGAGACAAGGGGAACGCAGATGGCGCCAATCGTTTCGAGAAGCAGCGGCAATGGGAGGATGGAGAGGTAGGTGTCCGACTTTCCCGCATGTGACGCCTGCGCCAGCATCCGGGCGGACGCGTCGATCTGGTCGAGACCGAGACGGACGCCTTTCGGTCTTCCTGTGCTGCCCGAGGTGTAGACAATCTGGCCGGCGCCCGGACGGGATTCAAATGCAGGCTTGCGGTCTGCGTGGAATGTGTTCGTGCTGGTCAGACCCAGTTCAGCTGCGAGCTTTGCCGTGGAGACAGTCGTCACGGCGTGAGTGAGACCCGCGTCGCGCACAATGTGGCCAAGCTGCTCTGTGCTAAAGAAGAGAGGCAGCGGTACCACGACCTTGCCCGCGATCCAGCCGCCGATCTGGGCCACGGCCCAGTCGATGCCATTCTCCGCAAGAATCCCAATCCGCTCGGGGAGGGGACACAAAGCCGAAGCGACGGAATAGGCGCGGGCGGCGAAGCCTGCTCGCGTGAGCGTTGCTCGACCATCGCTGATGAACGTCGCGCCGTCGTAAACTCGATCAAAGCGACGGACAGCTTCGATGATCTCATGCATGCTGGAAACTCCGCTTCCGTTTCATGAAATAGTGCGCGACGGCTTGCCGGCTCACAGCGCAAACCTGTGGTGCATGCTCGTAGTAGGTGCCCCAGTCGGCCTGCGAGCGTAGCCGTTCGGGCCGGGCGTCTGCGATATGAACAAGTTCCAGGTTCAGACATGCGAGCAGGCTGCGCAGGCGTTCAGTTGCGGTGAACAGTGCCCACTCAAAGCCCGCCCGCTCGCCATACGTGATGATATCAAGGAGGAACGAGAACGAGGCGCGCGGGGAGCGGCTTGCCAGACTTGCCACTTCGAAGATCGCCTTCCGGTTGACCTTTCGTTCCGAATGATCGCTCAACACACGCTCTACGGAGTGATCCAGATATGCTTCCGACAAGAACCCATCGCTGTCGAACCTCATTCCGCATGCACATACGTGCCTACCGGATGGATCGAGCGTCGCTTGAAGCAAGGGCGGCAGAAGAATCGAGGATGCGCCGTAGTGGGCGGCATAGGTTTCGGCAATGAACGCCTCGGTACACGCGCGCATTGGATGCCCGCGCGGCACGTGAATGATGCTCATGGTATGATACCCTTAAGGATTGCTTCGATCTGGAGTGTCGGCGCGCCGCGTTACGCAGCGCTTACGGCCCCGACTTCGTAACAAACGCGAACGGACCATTTCCAATGCCGCATTCATTGCAGCTCGTAGACGATCGTTGAGCCATCCTTGGCGGCGAACTGCATCCGCACAAGCGTATTGTCCGGTCCGAACCAGAGATCCCGGTCGAGACCACCTGACATCTTGTAATGGTGCGCAGCCGTGCGCTGGCCCTCTATCTTCACGGCTTCCTGCCCCATATCCTTGACCGCAACGCGCATGCGCTTCCCATCCAACGTGTTGAGAAGCTCGGATTGGCGCACAACACCAGGCTCCCAAAGGCTCGCCGGCAGGATCGACGCAGGAGCGGTGCCCCTATTGCCGTCCGCCGCGACTTGCAAGTGGTCCCCCTGAGATGAGACCTCGACTCGGTGATGGGTGCCGTCGTCGTTCGTCTGCGATCGCATCGCGACAAGATTATTGCCACGCCAGGTTTCGTGGCCATCGTGTTCGAAGCGGTAGACTGTGATGAAGGCCATCTTCACGGCAACACGAGTCGAAATGTCGACGTCGGTGGTGGTTCCATTGCGCGTGAAGGTGAGGGAGTGGCGCCCAACGGGGGAACCATCCCGCAGCACAGCATAGACAAGTTTGTTGGTGGCAGCCGCTGCGGGCGTCGGAACGGCCTGGACTGCCATTCCAGCGATGGCCAAGGCCGCCAATCCAAGTCGGATTTGAACACTTCTCATGTCAACCCCCCGGTGAAGAGAACCTGATCTCCCCGGAGCGTCGATTGCGCAACTTACGCGATCATTACAGCCACGAAAGCGTCCCAAATCTTTCCAAAAGGTCGCAGCTTACAGCACCGGCGCCCCCCCGTAATGAGCGCGTAAGGGTAGCGTGAGACCTGAAGAACGGGAAGCAACGGGGAAACTACAAATGAGAAGATCTAAGCTCGCCGGTCTCGTGTCCGGCCTGGCTGCCTTTGCCGCGGCTTGCGCGCCGGCTTCCGCGCTCGATCTGCACATCGCGACGGACGACGAACTCGCTGGAGTCGACTGGACCGGATTCAGCGCCGTGCCCTATTTCGGCTATGAAACACTGCGGTTTAAGGGAAATGGAGCCGACTTCCTGAAGGATGCCAAAGGATGGCGGCTCGGCGGCGAAGCGGACTACGACCGACAATTCGGCAACCTCGTGCTGGGTGTGGCCGGTGAAGCCTACTACACCTGGTACGACGGCAATGGTGCGGGTGGGTCACCTCTTGCGTCACGACTCTATGACTACGGAACCGTGCGCGGCAAGATCGGTTACGCGTCGGGGCGTTGGCTTATATACGCCACCGGCGGCTATGCCTTCGGCGACCTTGGAATCACAAACGCAGCGACCAATATCGAGGACCGAAAGTTCCTCAACGGCTGGACGGCCGGTGCGGGCGTCGAGTGGGCATGGAACAAGGATATCTCTTTGCGGGCCGAATTCGACCATATGGCTTTCGGCAGCGATTCGTTCACGACGCTTCCTGCAGGCAATCAGAATGTGGGCGCCAATCTCGATCTCTTCAAGATCACGTTTGCTTCGCGCTTCTGAGAAGCTGCTGGTGTTCTGGATTGACTGACGTTTGACGACCTTTGCCCGAGCAACAAACGTCAGATCCTGAACACTAGCGTTCCGACTCTGACGCTTGGTTCCCAACCGGGTACCTGCGCGTCACCCCGGAACCCCAGATTTTTTGGTTTGTGTTCTGGATTGACTGACGTTTGACGACCTTTGCCCGAGCAACAAACGTCAGATCAAGAACACTAGGCCGCGTACTCATAACGGATTCCCAAATCAGGGAGAACGTGATTCAAACTCTACAAAGGAGATTGGATCATGGCCAGATACGACCTCACCGACTTCGAGTGGCGCGTCATCGAACCGTTGC
>JBFWVC010000035.1:17613-17753 GCA_050246945.1 Hyphomicrobiaceae bacterium | reverse complement strand
CCCACTTCAGATCGGCGCCGGCGTCGTCGCCAAGATCGAGGAATAAGTGCACCCCTTCGGGGCATCCTCGACGCTGAGGCGCCGACAAAACTGAAGAGCTTGAAGTGGGGCGGGCCCCACTTCAGATTGGCGCCGGCGTC
>JBFWVC010000035.1:0-17603 GCA_050246945.1 Hyphomicrobiaceae bacterium | reverse complement strand
GGCGCCGGCGTCGTCGCCAAGATCGAGGAATAAGTGCACCCCTTCGGGGCATCCTCGACGCTGAGGCGCCGACAAAACTGAAGAGCTTGAAGTGGGGCGGGCCCCACTTCAGATTGGCGCCGGCGTCGTCGCCAAGATCGAGGAATAAGTGCACCCCTTCGGGGCATCCTCGACGCTGAGGCGCCGACAAAACTGAAGAGCTTGAAGTGGGGCGGGCCCCACTTCAGATTGGCGCCGGCGTCGTCGCCAAGATCGAGAGCCAAGGGTTGGACCCCGCTTCCCGATCGCATGACACGCCTCAAGACGTAGAGAGGTTTGGCAGATGGCTGACCTGGCGCCGGCACGACAGGGTGACGGAATGGCAAGGCCCAAGCGGTGGAGTTCCACCTGCTGCCGTATCGATGACTGATCTGGCGGAAGAAGAGGTTGTTCCCGCCTTCCGCAGCTTCGTGGATTTCGCCCACATCGTTCGTCAGCAGCAAACCGGCAGGTGAGCCATGATCGTGGTGACTACAAATGACCTGCCGGGATACCGGATCGTCCGTCACCTGGGTGTCGCGCGCGGGCTGTCGGTTCGCTCGCGCTCGGTTGTCGGCAACATCGGCGCTGCGATCCAGATCCTGTTTGGCGGCAATATCACACTGTATACCAAGCTTGCCGAGCAGGCCCGGCAGGAGGCGTTCGATCTGTTGATCGCGCAGGGTGAAAGGATGGGGGCCAACGCCATCGTCGCCATGCGTTACGACGCCAACGAGATGGCTTCTGCCGTGACTGAGGTGCTGGCCTACGGCACTGCGGTCGTGGTTGAGCACATCGAGGTTTGAACGTCTTTTCGGGGATTTCAGCGGCTGTTGCGACCAAAATGTCACACGCAAGCGGAAACGCGGTTTGATGCGTGACAAATCGGGAAAGTTCCGCTAAAGCTGCCCTCCCCGAGAGACTGGAAGCGCGCGCCAGTGGGCGCAATAGGGGTGTAGCTCAATTGGCAGAGCGTCGGTCTCCAAAACCGAAGGTTGGGGGTTCGAGACCCTCCACCCCTGCCATCTGATGTGACGAGCCGGATTCGCCAGCGAGGGCAGCGGATCTGGCGTTTTGGTTTGTGTGTTGGGCGCGGGCTTGCCCCATAGCTGCCTGAGTGCATGAGGATTGCCCCGCCGGATTTAGGTGTTTGATGTCCAAGAACCCATTCGAGTTCATCCAGGAAGTGCGGACTGAAACCGCCAAGGTTACATGGCCGACCTGGAAGGAAGTTTGGATCACCACAGTGATGGTCATGATCATGGTCGCGCTGGCATCGATCTTCTTCCTGCTTGCCGATCAGCTGATGGGCTGGCTCGTGAGCCTGGTACTTCAGATCGGCCGGTAGGCCGGAAACGTGTGGCGCCCGGCGGGCGCTGTCTCATTCAATGGTGGAAGAAGAGACGGGACATGGCGAAGCGCTGGTACATTGTGCACGCCTATACCAACTTCGAGCGCAAAGTGGCCGATGCCATCAAGGAGCGCGCGAAGGCGGCGGGACTTGGCGATCTCTTTGAAGAGGTGATGGTTCCGACCGAGGAGGTGGTTGAGGTCAAGCGCGGCCGCAAGATTCAGGCGGAGCGGAAGTTCCTGCCTGGATACGTGCTCGTCAAGATGGAGATGACGGACCCGGCGTTCCTGTTGATCAAGAACACGCCGAAGGTCACCGGCTTCCTCGGCGCCGACAACAAGCCGATCGCGATTTCCGAGGATGAGGCGATGCGCATCCTCAACCAGGTCAAGGACGGCGTCGAACGGCCGAAGCCATCGATCACCTTCGAGATCGGCGAGCAGGTCAAGGTCGCCGACGGTCCATTCGCCTCCTTCCAGGGCCACGTCGAGGAAGTCGACGAGGAGCGCGCCCGACTGAAGGTCGCGGTCTCGATCTTCGGCCGACCGACTCCGGTCGAGCTTGAGTTTGGCCAGGTGGAGAAAGTTGCCGTCTGATCCGCATGCCTGAGACGGGGTGCAGGCGCTCAATGGCGACGCGGCCCGGGATCATGCGGACAGTCTCCCGGGTGACTCGGGAGCAGTGAGTTGAGTAGCGCATGCGCGCACAAGTGTTCGCGTGTGCTTCAGATCGTCCGGCGAGCTGGGGCGGAACCCGTTGCGGGTCCACAGCCTCCGCCGCGCCGGCGAGCCCGAGCGAAAGAGGCAAGCGTGGAAATTGCACGAGCCTTTTCGTTGGGTTGCAGTGTGCGGGAGGAAGCTGGCGACAAGGTGGCCGGCGACCTTTGACCGCTAACCCTGGGGCGGGTTTTTCCCGTCTCGTGTTCCAAGGGGATACCATGGCGAAGAAAATAGACGGTTACATCAACCTCCAGGTGCCGGCAGGGAAGGCCAACCCCTCCCCGCCGATCGGCCCCGCGCTCGGCCAGCGTGGCGTCAACATCATGGAGTTTTGCAAGGCCTTCAACGCGAAGTCGAAGGACATCGAGGAAGGCACGCCGATTCCGGTGAAGATCACGGTCTTCTCCGATCGCTCGTTCACCTTCGAGATGAAGACGCCGCCCGCCTCCTTCTTCCTGAAGAAGGCCGCCAAGCTCGCGTCCGGCTCCAAGGAGCCCGGCCGCGCCGTTGCCGGCTCGGTGACGATGGAGCAGGTGCGCGAGATCGCGAAGCTGAAGATGAAGGACCTGAACACGGACGATGCCGAACAGGCCGCGCGCACAATCGCCGGCTCCGCGCGTTCGATGGGCATCCGGGTGGTGGAGTAAGAACATGGCAAACGTCACTCCCGAGCAGATCAAGGCCACCCGTCTTGCCGGCGGCAAGCGCATGGCTGCCATCAACCAGGGGATCGACCGCAACAAGGTCTACGCGATCGAGGAGGCTGTTAAGCTGGTCAAGTCCCGCGCCAAGGCCAAGTTCGACGAGACGATCGAGGTCGCGCTGAACCTCGGCGTCGATCCCAAGCACGCCGACCAGATGGTTCGCGGCGTCTGCCTGCTGCCAAACGGCTCTGGCCGCACCGCGCGCGTCGCGGTCTTTGCGCGAGGCGCCAAGGCCGAGGAAGCCAAGGCGGCCGGTGCCGACGTGGTCGGTGCGGAGGATCTGGTCGAGCAGGTCCAGGGCGGCAACATCAACTTCGACCGCTGCATCGCCACCCCCGACATGATGGGCCTCGTCGGCCGTCTCGGTAAGGTGCTTGGCCCCCGCGGCCTGATGCCGAACCCGCGCGTCGGGACGGTCACGATGGACGTCGCCACCGCCGTCAAGGGCGCCAAGGGCGGCTCGGTCGAGTTCCGCGTCGAGAAGGCCGGCATCATTCACGCCGGCGTTGGCAAAGCCTCGTTCGCTGATGCGGCATTGGTCGAAAACATCAAGGCGTTCGTTGAGGCGGTCGTGAAGGCCAGGCCGTCGGGCGCTAAGGGCACCTACCTGAAGCGCGTCTCCATCACGTCCACGATGGGACCGGGCGTGAAGGTCGATGCTGCCACGGTCTCGAGCGGTCCGGTCGTTTGAGATCCGCTGCGCCGCGGGGCGTGGCGAATGAGAATTCCCGGGCTCGCCCGGGATACGCTCCGGCCGCCAGATGGCGGCCTGGGCGGAACCTGTCCGAGATTGCAGGTGCTGCGGGGAGTTCGCTTCCCAACGCCTAAGCCGCTCGATGAGGGCCTGCATGAGACGGGAGACAACCCGTTCGATGACATCCCTTCCAGGGGTGCCGCGCGCGGTTTGAGCCTTCTGGGTCGCACCCGTGCCGCTTCTCTTTATCGAGGGCGCGCGGAGGACAGGTCTGAAGCGCCGCACTTGGAACGGCCCGCTCGCGGGCTTGAAAGAGTCGGCAAGGTGCAACCCGCAGGTATGCCGCATGGCATGCTTGCGTGACTGGGAGAGAGCGTAAGTGGAAAGAGCCGCGAAACGTGAGCTCGTGACATCGCTCCACGAGGTGTTGAAGGACACCGGCGTGGTCGTCGTCGCCCACAACACCGGCATGGTGGCCGCCCAATCCGCGGAATTCCGCAAGCGCGTCCGTGACGCAGGCGGATCCGTGAAGGTGGTCAAGAACCGGCTGGCGAAGCTCGCGATCAAGGAGACGGACGCTGCGGGCATCGAGCCCCTTCTGACTGGCCCGACCATTCTGGCCTACTCGAAGGACCCGATCGCAGCAGCCAAGATCACCGTCGAATACGCCAAGGGGGTCGACAAGCTTGTCGTCCTCGGCGGTGCGATGGGATCGACGGTCCTTGATGCGAACGCAGTCAAGGCACTCGCAGAGCTGCCGTCACTGGATGAACTCAGGGCCAAGCTGATCGGCCTCCTCAACGCGCCGGCGACGAAGATCGCCCGCACGGTCAAGGAGCCGGGAGCAAAGCTCGCACGCGTCATCCAGGCGAAGGCCAGCCAGGGCGAGGCAGCCTGATCCGCTTGCATGGGCGATGCGGCGCAGCGAGATGCGCGCTGCATCACGAGACGAACGCAGCTGTAACCAACGCTGCAACAGGTACTGAAACAGGTTCAAACCGAAGGAACATACGATATGACCGATCTCGCAAAGATCGTTGACGATCTCTCGAAGCTCACCGTCCTGGAGGCCGCTGAGCTCGCCAAGTTGCTTGAAGAGACGTGGGGCGTTTCGGCCGCCGCTGCTGTTGCCGTCGCTGCTGCGCCAGGCGCTGCTGCTGCTCCGGTTGAGGAGCAGACCGAGTTCACTGTCATCCTGAAGGCGGGCGGTGAGAAGAAGATCAACGTCATCAAGGAAGTCCGCGCCCTCACCGGTCTCGGCCTGAAAGAGGCGAAGGATCTCGTCGAGGCTGGCGGCAAGGCCGTGAAGGAAGGCATCCCCAAGGACGAGGCGATGAAGATCAAGAAGCAGCTCGAGGATCAGGGCGCGACCGTCGAGCTGAAGTGATGACGAGGGAGTAGAGGGATCGGGAGCAGGGAATTGGGATCGAGTGCGCGCAATGCCGTGTCGCCGTCCCAACTCCCAGTTCCCACTCTCTGCTCCCCGCTCTCCGCCCGCGGCAGCGGGCAACAACGGTTCCCCGGAGGATCTCCGGCTGCAATTGCGGCCGAAGGGATCTTCCGGTGAGCCGTTTCAGGCGGGGGGGATGGCGGCCCCCGGGGACTGACTGGAAAAATGGGCGCGGGATCGTCACCGGCGCCGAAGCGAAGGAGCGGACATGGCTGAGATGTTTAACGGCCGCAAGCGCATCCGTAAGAAATTCGGATCGATCCGTGAGGTGGCAGAAATGCCCAACCTTATCGAGGTCCAGAAATCTTCCTACGACGACTTCCTGATGGTCAAGGAGCCTCCCGGTGGCCGTCCCGACGATCAGGGCATCCAGGCCGTTTTCAAATCGGTATTCCCGATCTCCGACTTCGCCGGCAAGGCAACGTTGGAGTTCGTCGGCTACGAGTTCGAGGCGCCTAAGTACGACGTCGACGAGTGCATGCAGCGCGACATGACGTACTGCGCGCCGCTCAAGGTCAAGCTGCGCCTTATTGTGTTCGATATCAACGAGGAGACTGGCTCCAAGTCGGTCAAGGACGTCAAGGAGCAGGATGTCTACATGGGCGACATGCCGCTCATGACCTCGAATGGCACCTTCATCATCAACGGCACCGAGCGTGTCATCGTTTCCCAGATGCACCGTTCGCCGGGCGTGTTCTTCGACCACGACCGTGGCCGCACGCACGCCTCCGGCAAGCTCCTCTTCGCCGCCCGCATCATCCCCTACCGCGGCTCGTGGCTCGACTTCGAGTTCGACGCCAAGGACATCGTCTACGTCCGCATCGACCGCCGCCGCAAGCTGCCGGTGACGACGCTTCTCTACGCGCTGGGTCTCAACGACGAGGAGATCCTCGACACCTTCTACAAGAAGATCCAGATCAAGGATTCCAAGCACGGCTGGAAGATGCCGTTCGTGCCCGAGAAGATGCGCGGCGTGACACCGGCGGCCGATCTGCGCGACGCCAAGTCCGGCGACGTCATTATCAAGGCGGGCGAGAAGCTCACCGCCCGCAAGGCGCGCGAGTTGGCCGAAGGCGGCCTCAAGGAACTGCTGATCTCCTCTGATGACCTCGCGGGCAAGTACCTCGCCGAGGACATCGTCGACATGTCGACCGGCCAGATCTATGCCGAGGCTGGCGCCGAACTCGATTCCAAGTTGCTCGCCGAACTCAAGGATCAGAAGATCAAGGAGTTCCCGATCCTCGACATCGACCATGTCAACATCGGGCCGTTCATCCGCAACACGCTGAACGTAGACAAGAACGCCAACACCGAAGAAGCGTTGATGGACATCTACCGGGTTATGCGCCCGGGCGAGCCACCGACGATCGAGGCGGCGACCGCGCTGTTCCACGGCCTGTTCTTCGACTCCGAGCGCTACGACCTCTCCGCCGTCGGCCGAGTCAAGATGAACATGCGCCTGGAGCTGGATGCGCCCGATACAATGCGCACCCTGCGCAAGGAGGACATCCTCGCCGTCATCAAGACGCTCGTCGATCTGCGCGACGGCCGTGGCGACATCGACGACATCGACCACCTGGGCAACCGCCGCGTACGCTCGGTCGGCGAACTGATGGAGAATCAGTACCGCGTCGGCCTGCTGCGCATGGAGCGCGCCATCAAGGAGCGCATGTCGTCCGTCGACATCGATACCGTGATGCCGCAGGACCTCATCAACGCCAAGCCTGCGGCCGCCGCGGTGCGCGAATTCTTCGGCTCCTCGCAGCTCTCGCAGTTCATGGACCAGACCAACCCGCTCTCCGAGATCACCCACAAGCGTCGCCTCTCGGCGCTTGGCCCGGGCGGTCTGACGCGTGAGCGCGCAGGCTTCGAGGTTCGCGACGTCCATCCCACGCACTACGGCCGGATCTGCCCGATCGAGACGCCCGAAGGCCCCAACATCGGCCTCATCAACTCGCTGGCCACCTTCGCCCGCGTCAACAAGTATGGCTTCATCGAGAGCCCCTACCGCAAGGTGCGGGAAGGTAAGGTGACGGACGATGTTGTCTATCTCTCCGCTATGGAGGAGATGCGCCACCACGTTGCCCAGGCCAACGCCGAAATCGACGAAAAGGCGCGCCTGACGGACGATCTCGTCACCTGCCGCTATCAGGGCGACGTGATGCTGGTGCCCCAGGACCGCGTCGACTACATCGACGTGTCGCCCAAGCAGCTCGTCTCGGTTGCCGCCGCGCTGATCCCGTTCCTCGAGAACGACGACGCCAACCGGGCGCTGATGGGCTCCAACATGCAGCGCCAGGCCGTGCCGCTCATCCGCGCCGAGGCGCCGCTGGTCGGCACCGGCATGGAAGAGGTGGTCGCGCGCGATTCCGGCGCCGCGATCGCGGCACGTCGCACGGGCATCATCGACCAGGTCGATGCGACCCGTATCGTCATCCGCGCCACCGAGGAGACGGACGCCTCCAAGCCGGGCGTCGACATCTATCGCCTGCGCAAGTTCCAGCGCTCCAACCAGAACACCTGCATCAATCAGCGTCCGCTGGTTAAGGTGGGCGACAGTGTGACGGCCGGAGAGATCATCGCCGACGGTCCCTCCACTGACCTGGGCGATCTGGCGCTCGGCAAGAATGTGCTCGTCGCGTTCATGCCGTGGATGGGCTACAACTTCGAGGATTCCATCCTGATGTCCGAGCGCGTCGTCTCCGACGACGTGTTCACCTCGATCCACATCGAGGAATTCGAGGTGATGGCCCGCGATACCAAGTTGGGGCCTGAGGAGATCACGCGCGACATTCCCAACGTCTCGGAAGAGGCGCTGAAGAATCTCGACGAGGCCGGCATTGTCTACATCGGCGCCGAGGTGCATCCCGGCGACATCCTCGTCGGCAAGATCACACCGAAGGGCGAGAGCCCGATGACGCCGGAAGAGAAGCTCCTGCGCGCCATCTTCGGTGAGAAGGCGTCGGACGTCCGCGATACGTCGCTGCGTCTTCCGCCGGGCGTCTCCGGCACCATCGTCGAGGTCCGCGTCTTCAACCGCCACGGCGTCGACAAGGACGAGCGCGCCATGGCCATCGAGCGCGAGGAGATCGAGCGTCTCGCCAAGGACCGCGACGACGAGCTGCAGATCCTTGACCGCAACGTCTACGCGCGTCTCAAGGACGTGCTGATGGGCAAAGAGGTCGCCAAGGGGCCGAAGGGCGCACGCAAGGGCACCAGGATCGACGACGCGATCCTCGACGACATCCCGCGCTCGCAGTGGTGGGAGATCGGACTCGCCGACGAGAAGGCCCAGGCCGAAGTCGAGGCCATCGGCAAGCAGTACGAGGATGCAAAGAAAAGCCTCTCCAACCGCTTCGCCGACAAGGTCGAGAAACTGCAGCGTGGTGACGAACTGCCTCCCGGCGTGATGAAGATGGTGAAGGTCTTCGTCGCCGTTAAGCGCAAGATTCAGCCTGGCGACAAGATGGCCGGCCGTCACGGCAACAAGGGTGTCGTGTCGATGATCGTGCCGCAGGAGGACATGCCGTTCCTCACCGACGGCACTCCCGTTGACGTGGTGCTGAACCCGCTCGGCGTGCCCTCGCGCATGAATGTGGGCCAGATCCTGGAAACCCATCTGGGCTGGGCCTGCCGCGGTCTCGGTCGCCTCGTCGACGAAGCGCTCGAGAAGTGGCGCGAGTCCGGCGAGGGCAAGGCGCTGCGGGAGATCATGGACAAGGTCTACGACTCCGGCGAGATCCCCAGCAGCGCCAAGGACGACGACATCGCTGTCGTCGCCGAGAACCTGAAGAAGGGCGTGCCGATTGCGACTCCCGTCTTCGATGGTGCGCATGAAGCCGACATCGTCGAGCTTCTGCAGTTGGCGGGCTTCGACTCCACCGGCCAGGTGACGCTCTTCGACGGTCGCACCGGCGAGGCGTTCGATCGCAAGGTAACTGTCGGCTACAAGTACATCCTGAAGCTGCACCACCTTGTCGATGACAAGATCCACGCCCGCTCCATCGGCCCCTATTCGCTCGTCACCCAGCAGCCGCTGGGCGGCAAGGCGCAGTTTGGCGGCCAGCGTTTCGGCGAAATGGAGGTCTGGGCGCTGGAAGCCTATGGCGCTGCCTACACGTTGCAGGAAATGCTCACCGTAAAGTCCGACGACGTCGCCGGCCGCACCAAGGTCTACGAGGCGATCGTCAGGGGCGACGACGCCTTCGAGGCTGGTGTGCCGGAGAGCTTCAACGTGCTCGTCAAGGAAATGCGTGCGCTGGGCCTCAACGTCGAGCTGATCAACTCCGAGGCGCCTCTGCTCGATGCAGAGCAGACCGAGGATGAGCGCAAGGCGTTGCCGCCCGCAGCCGAATAGCACGATGGGCGCCGGCCCTTTGCACCGGCGCCCTGATCCACTCCGGGCTGCGAAGCATTGGCATCGCGCCGGAACGAGACACGACAAATCATGGCCCCGATGCAGGGGCCGGGAGAGACCCGACAGCCGCCACGGGTCTTTGAGCCTTCAACGAGCGGGGCAGGCCGCGAGCCCCGCGAGGAGTGAGAGCCGATGAACGAGATTAACAATATTTTCAAGCAGCAGGCCCCCCTGCCGTCGTTCGATCAGATCAAGATCTCGATCGCATCGCCGGAGGACATCCTGTCGTGGTCCTACGGCGAGATCAAGAAACCCGAAACGATCAACTACCGCACCTTCAAGCCGGAGCGTGACGGCCTGTTCTGCGCGCGCATTTTCGGACCGATCAAGGACTACGAGTGCTTGTGCGGCAAGTACAAGCGCATGAAGTACAAGGGGCTGATCTGCGAGAAGTGCGGCGTCGAGGTGACGCTCGCCAAGGTGCGCCGCGAACGCATGGGCCACATCGAGCTGGCAGCGCCCGTTGCCCACATCTGGTTCCTCAAGTCGCTGCCCTCGCGCATCGGCCTGCTCCTCGACATGGCGTTGAAGGACCTTGAGCGCGTTCTCTACTTCGAGAACTATATCGTCATCGAGCCGGGCATCACGCCGTTCAAGGACAGGCAGCTGCTTTCGGAAGAGCAGTACAACCAGGCGCTCGACGAGTTTGGCCCCGACAGCTTCACAGCCGGCATCGGCGCCGAAGCGATTCGCGAGCTGCTGTCCGGAATGGATCTCGCGCAGATTCGCGACGACCTGCGTCAGGAGATCGCCGAGTCGACCACGGATCTGAAGCCGAAGAAGCTCGGCAAGCGCCTGAAGGTGATTGAGGCGTTCCTGGAGTCGGGCAACCGACCCGAGTGGATGATCCTGACGCACGTGCCGGTGATTCCGCCCGAGCTGCGTCCGCTTGTGCCACTTGATGGCGGACGCTTCGCCACGTCCGACCTCAACGATCTCTATCGCCGCGTCATCAACCGCAACAATCGTCTGAAGCGGCTGATGGAGCTGCGCGCACCCGACATCATTATTCGCAACGAGAAGCGCATGCTTCAGGAGGCCGTCGACGCACTGTTCGACAACGGCCGCCGCGGTCGCGTCATCACCGGCGCCAACAAGCGGCCGCTGAAGTCGCTCGCCGACATGCTGAAGGGCAAGCAGGGCCGCTTCCGCCAGAACCTGCTCGGCAAGCGTGTCGACTACTCGGGACGCTCGGTTATCGTGGTCGGTCCCGAGCTGAAGCTGCACCAGTGCGGCCTGCCCAAGAAAATGGCGCTCGAGCTGTTCAAGCCATTCATCTACGCGCGTTTGCAGACGCTCGGCCAGGCGGCCACCGTCAAGCAGTCCAAGAAGCTCGTCGAGAAGGAACGGCCCGAGGTCTGGGACGTGCTCGATGAAGTGATCCGCGAGCATCCTGTGCTTCTGAACCGTGCGCCTACGCTGCATCGGCTGGGCATCCAGGCGTTCGAGCCGGTGCTCATCGAGGGCAAGGCGATCCAGCTTCACCCGTTGGTCTGCGCCGCTTTCAATGCCGACTTCGACGGCGACCAGATGGCCGTGCACGTGCCGCTCTCGCTTGAGGCGCAGCTTGAAGCGCGTGTCCTCATGATGTCGACCAACAACATCCTGCATCCTGCCAACGGCTCGCCGATCATCGTGCCGAGCCAGGACATCGTGCTCGGGCTCTATTACCTCTCGATGGTGCACGAGGGCGAGCCGGGCGAGGGCATGCTGTTCTCCTCGGTGCCCGAGATCCACCACGCGCTCGAGGCCGGCGCCGTGACGCTGCACGCCAAGATCAAGGGCCGGGTCTCGACGCTGGGCGAGGAAGGCAACGAGCTATCCCGCGTTTACGAGACGACGCCGGGCCGCATGCTGCTGGGAGAGCTGCTGCCGCGTGTGCCGGGTGTCAAGTTCGACCTCGTCAACCAGTTGCTCACCAAGAAGGCCATCTCCGGCATGATCGACGCCGTGTACCGCAACTGCGGTCAGAAGGAGACGGTCATATTCTGCGACCGGATCATGGCGCTTGGCTTCTATCACGCCTTCAAGGCCGGCATCTCGTTCGGCAAGGACGACATGCTCATTCCCGACACCAAGCACGCGATCGTCGAGGAGACGGACAAGCAGGTGGCCGAGTTCGAGCAGCAATACAACGATGGCCTCATCACGCAGCTCGAGAAGTACAACAAGGTGGTCGACGCCTGGTCGAAGTGCACTGATCAGATCTCCAAGGAGATGATGGATCGCATCTCGACCGTGCAGAAGGATCCCAAGACGGGTCGCGACAAGCCCATCAACTCCGTCTACATGATGAGCCACTCCGGCGCGCGCGGCTCGCCCACGCAGATGCGTCAGCTGGCGGCCATGCGCGGCCTGATGACGAAGCCATCCGGCGAGATCATCGAGACGCCGATCAAGTCGAACTTCAAGGAAGGCCTTTCGGTTCTCGAGTACTTCAACTCGACTCACGGCGCCCGCAAGGGTCTTGCCGACACCGCGTTGAAGACCGCCAACTCCGGGTATCTCACCCGGCGTCTGGTCGACGTCGCCCAGGACGCGATCATCTCGGAAGAGGATTGCGGCACTGATGCCGGCATCAAGGTCCAGGCGGTGGTCGATGCCGGCCAGGTCATCGTCTCCCTCGCTGCGCGCGTGCTCGGCCGTACCGCTCAGGAGGACGTACTCGATCCCGCCACCGGCGAGGTCATCGTCAAATCCGGCGAGTTGATTGAGGAGCGCCACGCCGACGCCATCGCCAAGGCCGAGGTGCAGGAGATACGCATCCGCTCGGTGCTCACTTGTGAGACCGTCACCGGCGTTTGCGCAGCCTGCTATGGCCGCGACCTGGCGCGCGGCACGCGCGTCAATATCGGCGAGGCCGTCGGCGTGATCGCGGCTCAGTCGATTGGCGAGCCGGGCACGCAGCTGACCATGCGCACGTTCCACATCGGCGGCACCGCGCAGGTGGTCGATACATCTTTCATCGAGTCGAACTTCAACGGCACGGTGAAGATTCGCAACCGTGCCATGGTCAAGGACAGCCAGGGCCGTCTCACCGCGATGGGCCGCAACATGTCGATCGTCATCGTCGACCAGGGCGGCAAGGAGCTGGCAAACCACAAGGTTCCTTACGGCGGCCGCCTGCATGTGGACGAGGGCGACAAGGTCAAGCGTGGCACCAAGCTCGCTCAGTGGGATCCCTACACGCGACCCATCCTCACGGAGGTCGACGGAACCGCTGCATTTGAGGATCTCATCGAGGGCGTCTCGGTGCGTGAGCAGACCGACGAGGTCAAGGGCTCGACCAACCGCGTCGTCATCGACTGGCGCGCCACCCCGCGTGGCGCCGAGCTGAAGCCCGCCGTCGTCATCAAGGACGCCAAGGGCAAGCCGATTGCGGTGGAGCGTGGCGGCGATGCCCGCTACCTGTTGCCGGCGGAAGCCATTCTCTCCGTCGACATCGGCGCCAAGGTGAAGGCTGGCGACGTGCTGGCCCGCATCCCGATGGCATCCGCCAAGTCGGGTGACATCACCGGCGGTCTGCCGCGTGTCGCCGAACTGTTCGAGGCACGCCGTCCGAAGGACCACGCTATCATCGCCGAGGTGTCCGGCACGATCGAGTTTGGCAAAGACTACAAGAACAAGCAGCGCATCACGATCAAGCCCGACGATGAGAACACGGATCCCGTCGAGTACCTGATCCCGCGCGGCAAGTCTCTTGCGGTCCAGCACGGCGATCACGTGGAGCGTGGCGACTATGTCTATGACGGCCACCCTGCGCCGCACGACATTCTGGCCATCAAGGGCGTGGAGGAACTGGCGGCCTATCTCATCAATGAGATCCAGGACGTCTACCGCCTCCAGGGCGTGACCATCAACGACAAGCACATCGAGGTGATCGTTCGCCAGATGCTGCAGAAGGTCGAGATCGTCGATCCGGGCGACACCGACCTCATCAAGGGTGAGCAGGTCGATCGCCTGGAGTTCGATGCGAAAAACTTCGCCATCGAGAAGGAGGGCAAGCGCATTGCTACGGCGACGCCGGTCCTGCTGGGCATCACCAAGGCGTCGCTGCAGACGCGCTCGTTCATCTCCGCCGCCTCCTTCCAGGAGACGACGCGTGTCCTCACCGACGCCGCCGTCAACGGCAAGGTCGACACGCTCGAAGGTCTCAAGGAGAACGTCATCGTCGGCCGTCTGATCCCGGCCGGCACAGGCGGCATGCTGCGCCGTCTGCGCAAGATCGCAGCGCGCCGCGACGAGCTCATCGCCAAGGAGCAGGCCAAGGCCGATGCCGATAAGGCGCTGGCCGGTCCAGACGAAGGCGACGGTCCGCGCCGCCGCCGCCGTACCTCCGAGGAGGCAGCGGAGTAAGCCGCGCCGCTTACGGAGCCAACGCCTCGACGTTACAATTCGAAGTGCGCAAAGGCCGCGGGCGCAACCCGCGGCCTTTGTCGTTGCAACCTCGAACACGCAGATGTCGAATGAGCGCCATCGGGCAGTGCGCTGCAAAGACGGTGTGCGGTTCCGTGTGAATGGAATCTGCCCTAGGCCGGCACTCCTCGGGCGCCTGTCTGCGACAATCTTCGAGCGCATCCATCGCCATGCCGGCCGCGGCATACTGTCTTGGAGCCCTGCTGACAATCGCCTGCGGCATTGCGTTGCAAAAAAATTGCTTGTTCGGACGGGGCCGCCTGTTGACCATGTAGAAACGTGTGTATATAGCTTCCCCCACTCTCACGGTAGGCGGTAGGCCGATTCCGCGCCCCATGATGTGCGCCCGGGCCTAGACGCTATCGTTCAAAAGCAGAGGACATTTCTGGACCATGATCTCTGGCCGACAGGCCGGACGATCCTCTGGTTTTTTCGTGCCGGGTGCCCGCCGCAAGCGGGTTTCGGCAGTTTCGGCTTGGCGTACGCGATTTTTCGCGCACGCTCGAGGGATGGACAAGGCGTATGCCGACGATTCAACAGCTGATCCGGAAGCCCCGGCACCCGAAGACCTACCGCGAGAAGTCGCGTCACATGGAGGCTTGCCCGCAGAAACGCGGCGTATGCACCCGCGTTTACACGACGACTCCCAAGAAGCCCAACTCGGCGCTCCGCAAGGTTGCGAAGATCCGCCTGACGAATGGCTACGAGGTCATTGGCTACATCCCGGGCGAGGGTCACAACCTCCAGGAGCACTCCGTGGTCCTGATCCGCGGTGGCCGCGTCAAGGACTTGCCCGGCGTCCGCTATCACATCGTCCGTGGCGTCCTCGATACGCAGGGCGTCAATGGCCGCAAGCAGCGCCGCTCCAAGTACGGCGCCAAGCGTCCGAAGTAATCGGCTCTGGTGGCCATCTCCGAATGGCGCGGCCGTGGGGCCGCTGCTGGTTCGGCGTTCTTAACGATCTGGGGGCTGCGGCCCCGGAAAGACTCGAAGGACTGCGATCATGTCCCGTCGTCACAGTGCTCAGAAGCGCGAAGTGCATCCCGATCCGAAGTTCGGTGATTTGATTATCACCAAGTTCATGAATGCGGTGATGCGCGATGGCAAGAAGTCGGCCGCAGAGAATATCGTCTACGGTGCGCTGTCGCGCATGGAGGACAAGGCCAAGTCTGACCCGGTGCAGATGTTCCATCAGGCACTGGAGAATGTCATGCCGGCTGTCGAGGTTCGCTCCCGCCGCGTCGGCGGCGCCACCTATCAGGTGCCCGTCGAGGTCCGCTCCGAGCGCCGTCAGGCGCTCGCCATCCGCTGGCTCATCACGGCGGCGCGTAACCGCAACGAGAACACCATGATCGAGCGGCTGTCGGGCGAGTTGCTCGATGCTGCCAACAACCGCGGCACGGCGGTGAAGAAGCGCGAGGACACGCACAAGATGGCGGAGGCGAACCGCGCCTTCTCGCATTACCGCTGGTAACGGACCGACCGGAGCAAGAGCAATGGCTCGCGAATACCCTATTCAGGACTACCGCAACTTTGGCATCATGGCCCACATCGACGCGGGCAAGACGACTGCCACTGAGCGCATCCTGTTTTACACCGGCATCTCCCATAAGATTGGCGAGGTGCATGACGGCGCTGCCACCATGGACTTCATGGAGCAGGAGGCTGAGCGCGGCATCACGATTACGTCAGCTGCGACAACCTGCTTCTGGCCTGGTCGCGACGGCAACAAGCGCCGCCTAAACATCATCGACACGCCAGGCCACGTCGACTTCACTATCGAGGTTGAGCGTTCCTTGCGCGTGCTCGACGGCGCCGTCACGGTTCTCGACTCGAACGCGGGCGTCGAGCCGCAGACCGAAACCGTCTGGCGCCAGGGCGACAAGTACAAGGTTCCGCGCATCGTCTTCGCCAACAAGATGGATAAGACGGGTGCCGACTTCTACATGTGCGTCCAGGACATCAAGGACAAGCTGGGCGCTACGCCTGTTCCGATCCAGCTTCCGATCGGCCAGGAGTCCGACTTCATTGGTGTCGTCGATCTGATCGAGATGCGCGGCATCATCTGGGACGGCGACGACAAAGGTGCCACGTTCCGTCACGTCGATATCCCGGCGGATTTGGTCGACAGGGCCAACGAATATCGTGCGGCCATGATCGAGGCGGCGGTCGAAATGGACGACGCCGCAATGGAAGCGTATCTGGAGGGCACCGAGCCTGACGCGGATACGCTGCGCAAGCTCCTCCGCAAGGGCACCATCGCGAACAAGTTCTACCCGATGCTGTGCGGCTCGGCGTTCAAGAACAAGGGCGTGCAGCCGCTTCTCGACGCGGTTGTCGATCTCCTGCCCTCGCCAGTCGATCGTGAAGCCTATCCGGGCATCGACCCCAAGACAGGTGACGAACTTCTGCGCCGCCCGTCCGATAGCGAGCCGCTTGCCATGATCGCCTTCAAGATCATGAACTTCGAGCACGTTGGCTCGATCACCTTCTGCCGCATATATTCGGGCAAGGTCGAGCAGGGCACGAGCCTTGCCAACACCTCGCGCGACAAGAAGGAGCGCGTCGGTCGCATGTACATCATGCATGCTGACGAGCGCAAAGAGATCAAGGAGGCCTTCGCCGGCGACATCATTGCGCTGCAGGGTCTCAAGGACACCCGCACGGGCGAGACGCTTTGCGATCCCAACAAGCCTGTGATCCTCGAGAAGATGGAGTTCCCCGAGCCCGTCATCGAGATGAAGATCGAGCCGAAGACCAAGGCCGACCAGGAGAAGATGGCGCTGGCCTTGAATGAGATGGCGCTCGAGGATCCCTCCTTCTCGGTTTCCGTCGATCAGGAGTCGGGCGAGACCATTTTGAAGGGCATGGGCGAGCTTCACCTCGACATCAAGGTCGATATCCTGAAGCGCACCCACAAGGTCGAGGCTGACGTCGGTGCGCCGCAGGTGGCCTATCGCGAGACGCTCGCGCGTCCGACCGAGGTCGATTATACGCACAAGAAGCAGACCGGCGGCACGGGCCAGTTCGCCCGCGTCAAGTTCCGCGTCGAGCCCAACGAGATCGGAAAGGGCAACGAGTTCGTCTCCGAGATCGTCGGCGGTGCCGTCCCGAGGGAATACATCCCTGGTGTCGAAAAGGGTATCCGTTCGGTCTGGGACAGTGGCGTCCTGATCGGCTTCCCGCTCGTCGATATGAAGGTGACGCTGTACGACGGCGCCTTCCACGAGGTCGACTCGTCCGCCATTGCCTTCGAGATCGCCGCGCGTGCGGCCCTCAAGGAGGCGTGCGACAAGGGCGGCATAAAGCTGCTCGAGCCCGTCATGAATGTCGAGGTCGTGACGCCCCAGGACTTCGTCGGCGGTATCATCGGCGACATCAACTCGCGGCGCGGCCAGATCCGCTCCCAGGATCTGCGCGGCAACGCTGTGGTCATCAAGGCCTACGTGCCGCTGGCCAACATGTTCGGCTACATCAACACGCTGCGCTCGATGTCTACCGGTCGCGCGCAGTACTCGATGGTGTTCGCCCATTACGCAGAAGTGCCACGCAACGTGGCTGACGAGGTAAGGGCGAAGTACGCCTGACCGGACGGTCCCCACGGTCAGGCGCAAGCCGACCGCGTGCGGGGCCGCCTGGCGAAAATTGAGGAATGGCACGCGTGTGGCAGCGCCGCAGCGTGACGACGAGACGAGAGGAGAGCCGCCATGGCCAAGGCAAAATTCGAGCGGACGAAGCCGCACTGCAACATCGGCACGATAGGTCACGTTGACCACGGCAAGACGTCATTGACGGCTGCGATCACGAAGGTTTTAGCTGAGACGGGCAAGGCTC
>JBFWVC010000034.1:0-18638 GCA_050246945.1 Hyphomicrobiaceae bacterium | reverse complement strand
CCCCGGTGTAGCCTCCCATTTTGTGTCTTAATATTTTAATAGAGAATATGCGAAATGCCAGCGAATAATTCGCTGGCATTCGCCATTAGTCTGTGTCCTGACATTGATTGGCTTCGAAATGGAATGTGCACAAACCCTTGGTCA
This sequence comes from Hyphomicrobiaceae bacterium, assembly GCA_050246945.1. GTDB lineage: Bacteria > Pseudomonadota > Alphaproteobacteria > Rhizobiales > Hyphomicrobiaceae > JAEUMD01. Next base: position 18,494 of record JBFWVC010000034.1, on the reverse strand, counting down.
CATCGTCAGCATCAGCCATTGCAATGCCGATAGAGTCATGTGAGTTGAAACCAAGTCCACAGAGTACACAATAAATTTCAAGATTTGTAGTAGCTGGCCTAGTAACCCGGCCTACTAACACATGATTCATGACAGTTTCACGTGTAATCTTTGTGTAGAGATTTGCCATCACTTGCACTTCGCATTCTTCGGACAAGAGTTGTGGTTCCCGGTAGCACTCAACAGGCAAGCGTCATCGTTGAAATCCCATCCAAAACCACCACACGATGAGCAGCCTGCACCCTTACAGTCATCGCACTTGTGAGATTCCTTCGGCCGGTCAGCAAACCAATCAGACAGCTTAGGCATGTCGATTTCCTTAAGTAGCGGCACATCCCATTCGTCAGGATTGCCATGAGTGTTGTCATTCAACAGGTAGTCAAAGATAAGTTCAACCTGCCGATTAATTGTAGCGTTAGTTTTCTGCCACACTTGTCGTTGCCGCTTAGCGTAGGCCGTGACACACCAATAAATCTCCCGGTCATAAACTTCATCCTCATACACTGAGAATGAGCCAGCACCGGAACAGTAAACACTTACGCCCGGAAGTTCATCGTGAGTGAACGGGCCAGCCATCATGCACTCCCGTGGAATTCATCGTCATTGATAATCTCCCACCACTCATCGGACATCGGGCAGACATAACCACCGAACGATCCGTCACCCATACCCGGATCACACACAGGAACGAGGTTCCCATGCTGCCAGTACAGCAGATGGCAGTCACACAAGGTGATTTGAGACCGGCAGTCGTTAAGCCGGTACGAAGGATACTGAAAGGTGAGCGGCACAACAAAGTTACCGGCTACGGTCGGGATGCGCGGAGTGGTCATGACACCTAGTCTACCCTAGTACTCCAACGTACGTCGATACTCTAGCTCACCGGAGTTGTAAACTTCACTGCCACCGTTGCTGTCAGACTTGCGCTCCACACCGCTCACAGCGGACGTGTCATGCACGAACAGTTGCAGCGTCAGCGAACGCCACCGTGCATCGATGCTGTAATTGATCGGTACCTCACCCGCTAGCTTCGTCACCTCTCGGAACGCGTCCATCGTCGCTGTGAGAATCTTCGCCACCTGATCGGGATTGAGTCTCGTGAATGGATTCACGGAAGCGCTCTCTGTCATTTTGTAACCTATGCTCTTGAACGGTATGGAAAAGTTTGGCTCCGAGTGCGATGATTTCACCGCCACTAACATCAGTAGCTTGACATAGATAACAGGTTACTTTATAGGTACCATCTTCATTTCGCGAGATGTCGAAAAAGTCAACCAACGGTGTAGAGCGCATTGTATCGCTTCGTCCTTTTCCTGGTGTGGTTTCTTACATGACTGCCCGAATCCACACCATGTTCCTTGACAGTTGGTTTCACGCCACTTGGCACGCCACTGCCCGTCGAGCTCTCCATAGAAGATTGCAGCCTTGTTGGGCTGAATCCACAATCGCTTTTTCATCGCCGCTTATACTCTCGTGAGTATTCAGTATTGGCTGCCTTACATTCGTCGCAGTGACAACCCCAATTGTTGTAGGTCGAAACTTTACCATGTTGAACGTAACTAGGAATATCTCTATTGTGACGAGATCGTCTCACGCGTCTATTTTTAATGCGGTATGCCTCCTTAGTACAGTCATCACAATGGCAACCGTAGTATTCATAACTATGTGCTGTACCATGCACAGGTATATGAGTGACAACTCCCTTTTTACGCATCAGCGTTTCCCGGACGCCATCCGAACACCCTTGGCACAGTTGCCACACAACACCATCGCCAGCTTTGCACGAAGGAACACATCAGACTTGCGACGACCACACATCTGACATTTGGGCCCACGAAAAACATCGATAAGACTCATGCTACTTTCCCACCTTAGCGAAGATAGCTGCAACACTCTTGCACATTTCGATATCGGGAATGAGTACAGCCTGATCGGTAGCACCGATGATGTGAATGCCACGGGCACGTGCGTATCCGATGAGCACTCCCGCTTCCGCGCTCACCTCGAATACCACAACAAAGTTAGCAGAGTCGACATGCTCAAACTCGTTGCGCAGACTGTTCGGTGTGTAGTACGTGCGTGCCTTGTGATCGAACAAATCACAAAGCATAGCCAGTTCCTCGGACTGAACCTTACTCATAGAATTACCAATGATATAGATGTTCATCCTGTTTCTTCTTCATCTCGTGTGATAATCCGTGGCCGGTAAGGTTTAGTAGGCCGCGGCGACAAATCCAATTCACGAATCTCTTGTGCTACTAGTTCCATCTTGGCACGAACGGTATTGATATCACCCTGCATACCAAGTGGCTTCTTATTGTGCTCGATAGAGAACAATAACTCTGTAACGACTTTAGTCAACGAATTGATACGTGCTACCAATTCGTTGACCTTGTCTTCTAACTGCCAGTTGTCAGTCATGTTAACTTCACATCAGGTCTAGTTTTGGAGAGGGTTACATAGCAATTTGCACATAGCATTGTGAGATATGTGACTGCTATCGCATTGTCAACACTGACATTAACGATGACTACCGCAGGGTTTTTACTGCATAGTTGGCAAGTCAGAATTTCGTCCTTATCGGTATCTTCCACAATGACCCGCCCGTTCTAAAGGCCAGTGGCCTTATCACTCGCTAGGGGGAAGCGATGTAATAAGGCCACTGGCTATATTGCCGGAGTATGCACTCCCCGGCATAGATTCGTTATCGGTTGCGACGACTACGCGGAGCTGAACCCTGGTCCTGCTCCACCGACTCGGCAACGGCAGGCTCCATCACCATTCCCGCATCGCCATCCCGGCGAACCACCGTGAACGAGATACTAATCATGGTGCCATCGTCGTTCGGCGTCTTACGAAGAATCGTCTTCCAACCGGTACCACCGGCAGCCTTGTCGTTCCGGTCAAGCGCGTTGCCAGCCTGCCGGATACCGGACTCCATCTGATCGGCAGCGGAGCGCTCACCGTTCTCCGCAACAGCGGAAACCGGAGGGTACGACCAGTTCAGCTTTTCGTGCGCGACCTTGGCGACGATGGCTGCAAACGGGTTGGTGGTCCGACGCCGCGAGCGCGTAGGCAGAGCCTCGGTAGGCTCGCCGGACTGTGCGAGGGACGCAAGGTCAAAAGCGTTCGTCATGATCGAAACTTCCTTCCAAAGATGATCGGTGTTGAGAACTGCACAGAGTGTAGCACACCGACTTGCACAGCCACAACATCAGAAAGGCGGCACGTCCGCTGCCATGATTGGTAATGGTTCCCGAGGTTGAGAGGGCACGACGAATTCCCTATCCACACGGCTACCGATTCGACGCCACACCTTCACCGTATGACCACGTCGCGTTGAATGTGCAGACGCTTTCACTTCGGCTGTCATTGGCGCCTCACCGAAACCTTTGCTGTACCGACAATCTTGGCAACGGAGAAACCATTCCGGTGATGGCACTCGGATAGTTGGCCCGTGGATAGGACATAGTAACTTGTCGCCGAACAAAGGAATTGGTGACGGATAAACTGTTGCACAACCACACTCTAGCTGGACTGAAATACGCACTCTATGCCTCCCCTTCCTGTACTTGGAAAGGTGCCAATTATGGAATAAAACTAGGATCGGCCTCGGTCTCTTCCGGGTGATCCCACAATGATGCTTCCCCGTCAACTTCACGCCATGGTAATTTACTTGCATGACTACCACCCATTCCGGACAGTGTCACAGCCATATCATGCATCGTTTCTGATGCGAAAAATTCCCCCGCATTACAAGTGTGACACAACGCGGGAACATGGATTCGTTTAAATGACTTACCGATGCTAAGCTGAACAGGATCTGTTTTCCATACACGCCAGTTTTCAAGTTTGTTGACATGCAATGCAGCTTTCGATCCGACAAAACGAGTACGAGTCATGCCGGTCATTGCTTGCTTTTCATAATCGTCAATATGTCTAACATTCATGGAAGTAGAATCAAGATACTCTAATGCCATATCAAGTGTGAGAGTATCTTTGTCCATTCCACGAAACTTCGGTTTCCACTTACCATCTTCTAGTAGCCAATACACTCCTGTTTGGAGATATACACAATCATCAAATACTTCAAATCCCCATTCACCGAGATTTTCTCCTACTTTCAACTCGGGTAGAGGAACTGTGGAAAATACTGCATCGGTTTCAATACCGATGAGTGCGCCGCGTTCGGCAGCTAGACATGCCGCCTCAAACATACGGGCACGGGTCCGTGATGTGATATATCCAGACCATTCATACTGATGCCATTCTGGAATTTTCTTGAATCTATCATATCCTGTTCGTTGTGCAGTCTTACCATACAATGAATTCAACCCAAGTTTCAGTGCAAGCTGTGACTGTTCCTTTCTCTTTTTCATTCCAACTCGTTCATCATACATGTCTTGCACCCATTCAAATGGATACTTGACATTACTGCAATCCATTTCCCATGCGGCACGAATACGACATACCGGCTGATCGGGAATGAGACTGTTCAACTTGATTGCCTGTATAGCTTCCGGTCCCCAATACCAACCATTGGTTAGACGAGGGAATGTGATGTATCCATCTTTAGTTCGATGAAATAGCGCTTGCGGGAAAAGACTACCCACAGCATGCAATGAGGTATACTCAACGTAATACATGCCGAACATTTGAATGTCGGCGATATGATCTGCCTGGCGGAACCTCCACTCACCCGTAAGTGCGGGAAGTTCAACCATAGCTGCCGGATAGGCGGAATTGAGATCATACTTATATACGCGCTGTTGCGCCCGCCCCACCTTATACTGTTCGACCCTCCCCGCGGCATACGCAAATTGAGATGCATCTAACACTCCATCGGGTAGATTGCGATTCATGTACTTATCAGTTTTGGCACGCTTATTGAGAAAGTTTGCAATAGCGGCCGGACCATGCCACATCTTTGGATAAATCTGCACTTTGTGAAGCAACTCGCGTAGTCGTTCCATGAGCCGCACCAATAGCACAAGTTCTTTCTGCCAGTAAGGGACAACCTCACTGCGCAACTTCTCTACAGTGAACTTGCCACGCTGACCTTTACCGGTAATAATCATGTCTAGCTCATCTTGCGTCACATCGTCAGGCAAATACTGTTCTAGTGCTTTGACAAAGGATGATGTGAAGAATGACCACACATCCCAAATCCTGCACGTCAACTTTCTGCCTGCATAGGTACCACTGACTTGCAACCATTTTTTCGGAATGAATTCCACACGATAGTTACCCCATCGAACCACCGTATGCTTATGAATCCGTGTAAGATGTGCAGGCGTGAAATCTTTCATAATCATTTCAGCATCATAGCTGATCATAAATCCAACCATGATGGCATGAGGATTCTTGAATTTCACTTTCAGCATGAGGTCAAGACACTGTTTAGTCCTGAGATCCTCACCAATCACATAGTCACCGGTAGACGCACCGAACAGCACATAAGACTGTGGTGTGCCGTCTACGTAGGTGATTCCTTCACCATCCCATCCGACAAACGGTCGGGATGACATGTCCAGTGAGTTTTTGTCGCGCGTTTTGCCCATGCTACGTAAGCGCGCTCGACCTTCACGAGTCTTACGCGCTTCGTGCACATTGACAAATGGGTCGGTATCATCACTAGCTTGACCGCTAGCGAAGATATCTGATAAATGTTGGTATCGTTCAGCGCGAGATGACAAAGTTAATAACCCATCTCTGAACGCCAAGCGTTCCAATCAAAACCAACACCGAAATAGGAGAAACCGGCTAGTGCATCGTCACGTGCAGCTTGTCTAGTATCACGGTCTACACTACGGTCAATAAAACCCGTATATGTAGCAGCAGCTAGCTCTGCCTGTTCATAACGACTTGCGCCGCCAAACCTGGCAACGACCACACTTTCCCACAACGACCGATGTCCCTCGAAACTTGCTGGCATATCGAGAGAATCGTCGGGATCTAGCCGGTCTCGTTCCTCATTCGGGTCATCGTCCGTAGGCACGATAAACCCCCAAAGACGCCAAACGGGATCGTTAACCCCGTGTTAAAGGTTAACGATCCCGTGCGGGGCGGTTATTTTACAGCGTCAGTGAAGGTTCAGTCCTTTTCGGACTTCTTACGGAACTGCCCCCAAATATTCGCGGGCGCACGGTTCACGATGAAACGGTAACCCTCATAACCGTTTTCCTTCATCATGTCTTCTAGCGCCTTGCCGGTCAGTTTGAGCGCACGCTTCTCACGAGGAAGAATACGCCCCATGTACTTCACAGCAACTTCCTCGCCAATGTCCGGCTGCGCTTCCACGATTGCGTCATGCAACACCGTGTGGAAAGCGTGAATAGCCCAACGGTCACCGTTAGCGGTGAGAACCGTAACAATGGGGTAAGGACCGTACTCAGAATTACCGACAGAAATCTCGGAGATATGCCCGATCAGCGAGTCGCCTTCCTCTGGCATCCACGCTTCCGCGTAGTCCTCACTAATTCGATCGGCAAGAGATCGGACATTGTCTGTGCCCGACAGGCTCTCGGGTGCTACCATTGTAGTGCCTCTCTTAGATGGGTGGCACGGCCCGTAGCCAACGTTAGGTTCATCTGTCCGCCACAGATGATGTTGGTAACGGGCCGTTGCCGTTGCTGCAACGACATGTCAACCGTACCGCCAACCGGACCGCATCAGGTCACGAAACGATAACGATTGAAACCATGAATGAAATTAAAACTATCCGTTGGGAAAACTTTCAAGCAAAGTTCAGTAAAACTTGGCGTCAGGGTGAGCATCTTGTGATCGTCGGGGCGACCGGATCAGGCAAGACACGCCTGCTCCGCGAACTAATCCGTGCGCGCACATATCATGCCGTGATGGCTACCAAACCTTATGATGCTGAAATGGATAGATTGGTAAAATTTGGCGGATATACAATGTTCACTGATTGGCCTATTGATTTGTCTGCACACTCGTTTCCGAAGCGTGTTATCTGGCCGGAAGCTAGAGTGATGAACGCACTAAAGTTGTACCAAAAACCTGCATTTAAACTTGCATTCGATCACATATACACAGTCGGTGGATGGACCGTCATTATCGACGAATTGTATTTCTTCTGCAACTTGCTGAAAATGATGGATACAATGAAGTTGTATCTTACACAAGCGCGTTCCTTGCATATTACATTGGTGCAGTGCTCGCAACGTACAGCTTGGGTACCCGTCGAAAGTTTCAACCAGAGCACCCATCTGTTTTTCTTTGCGGAGAACGATGAACGGAACTTGAGTGTCATTAGTGGTATAGCTTACAAGTTTCGTAACGAGGTCAAAGCTGCCGTTTGTGATCTCTTGCCACATCATTTTCTCTATTTCAACAGAGTCAGTAAAGAACTTTGCATCTCTTGTGTGACTACTTAGTGTACGTAATGGATAGGTACGGTCGTGTTCCTGCGCCTGCACCGAAACCAGCGAAACCGGTAGCGGCCAACCCGAACAATGTCGGGTGCAAGACTATCGCGTTGTCGCCACCTTGAATCTGTGCAAGTGCCGTTCCGTTACTGGACGAATCGAGCATGGACACAGAATTCCATCCTGGCACCGGCCAGTCATCATCGTAGCCGAAATCCGCGCTGAACAGACCCGGATTCAATGTAGCGGGTGGCGTGGTATCTGTGGCTAGTGAGTAGTTGAGTGTGCCGTTGCTTTCCTCAGCTTTAATGCAGTACATAAAGAGTCGTGCATCTTGAATGGTTGCACCACTCAAGTCAGATCGAATCTGTGCACCATCAAAAATGAAGATAGAACGTTCATTTCCCCACGGACGGTCGGGGAAACTACCCAAATATATGTTATTATCACGATCTGGCGGCGAGATGGGATTGCTATTACCGTCATAGGAACGTGAGGCAGTCGCAGGATAAAGAGTAGTTCGTTGGATGACTCCCCCGGCCGCGCCTGCTCCCCCACCCAAACCCCCAAAAATGAATGAAAGCGGTCCGAGGTCATAAACAATCAGACCCCAACCGCCGACGTTTTGATATGTCAGGTTTCCGCTACCACCTTGTGACTGCATTTGAAATGTGGCGGTACCGTTTGCCAACGTGTCTGCGAAGAATGCACGCTGATACAATGTTTCTGTTGGGTTGACCGTCTGTCGCGTGCCACCGAAAGTCACGGTGACACCCGGCCGGTTCGTGACTTTATACACCCATTGTGTATCGAGTGAGGTTGAACCGCCGCTGTTATTACAGCGCATCGGTCGTGCCTCAATCTTATACAACCGGTCGCCATACATGAGTGAATTCACGTAGGCGGTGTTCGTCATGACACCATTACCGGGTGCAGGCAGCGCGCCAACGGTATCCCAATAGCCAACGACACGGCCACCGGTATTCACCAACGCATCGAGTAGTGATGTGTTGCCGATGATGATATCACCAGAGACATTCAAATTGGTGAACGAGCCGTTGCCATTGATTCCGATACTAGCCAGTGCGAGACCCGTTGCCGGATCTTGAATAACCACCGGACCACGGAACGTGCCGCTTGCGAATTCGGCTGTTCCGTCACGATTAATGGACCAGCCAGCAATACCCGGTTGGTAGTTCGGCGAACGAATACCCGGGACTAGTAGCTTACCAGCCCCGGTTACAATATCGTTCTGAAACGGCATCTAGTTGCCCCATACGTGACGAATACCCTCGATATGGACTGTTGTAACAGCCCCCACCAAACCACCGGTAATGACGAACACAATTGGTTCGTTCATGTTCAACTCAAACACATCAGTCGTCGTGTCCAACAAAGCGTTGGTAGTTCCGCCTAGTTGGTTACCAGGAACCGCAGATGCACGATACATAATCATGGTTGGTACGTTAATACTAGTGTTAGGAATGCCACTTGTACTAACAGTAATGAAATTGATAGTCCATCGCTCACGTGCGCCCCCTGGCGATAGCTGAACAACTCCGTCGCCGTTAACATTTAGAGCTACACGTGCTGTTTCATCTAACTTCCAACGATAATGTGTAAGTTTATTTAGGCGGCGTCGTCGCATCAGGGTTTCCGTAGAATATGTCAAAAAACCAGTCGAGTTGTTTCATCTCGTCTGTAGAGTACAATGTGTCACAAACATTGCACATGTTGTACCGCCGCGCTATTCGTATATTACATACACGACAGCGCGGCAGTACAAAACCTTGTGAAATTCTCACAGAGCGTTTGGGTGTAGAGCAATGATGGCCTTACGAACATTCTGCGACGGTTCAACGTTGTGTTCGCCAGGGTTTTCGTTGGCCTGTGTTTCCAACGCATCCAAAAGTTCCATCAGCACATCTACAGCTTCCTTTGTCAATGATTCGACAAGAGAAAGTTCAACCTTTGGCTCATTCTTCTTTACGGAAGTCATTAGCTGTTAGCCGCAACCTTCTGCCAAAGAAAAACAACCAGTAGAATAAGAAGCAGAATAACGAGAATGTCAACAACATTAATACTCATGCGCTAAAACTCCTTTGTATATTCAACGATGACGTGAAGAATCGCATTCGACGATTCGCCACTACCTTGCATAGCCCAGATTTCCTGAGTAGTGAAAATCTCGCGCTCATGCACTACACCGCTAGTTGCGCTAGGCAGCAGAACAGCGCCACTCGTTCCAACGCTTTCAGTGGAACCAAGGTAAATAACACCAGGCCCGATGTTCAGCAACACAACTCTTGTACGCGTGACATCCTTATTTACAACAAGTGTCGTGCCTACAGGACCAACTTGTACCTGATATGAATGGAAATGAAGTTCTGAACTACCGCGTACACGCGACAGGTCGTCAATAATAACAACAGGCTGAGTTTCGATTGGTTCTGGAATTTCAGGTTCAAAATTGTCAGGTTCGGTTTCGCTGAAAGGTTCTGCGTCCGGTCCACCGTCAGGGAGCGCCGGTGCACCGCCGCCATTCTTTGGATACGCATTCATTCCGTGCGGAACTAGACCACGATAAGCAGCGTTCCACACATCCTGATAAGTACGCTTTGGCTTAGGATCTGTAAGAATATTTACCTGATCATCTGAACCAACAAGTTCGTCCTTGTTACCTGCCATAACTCACAGCTCCGAAAATCAGCACTGCGCCAAATACCACAAAGAAAATACGTGTATATGTGTTCGGGTCAAGCATCAAAGAAAAGAAATTGCTGACAGCATCGAATGCATCTCCGATGTCATCGAATACATCAAACATTAGTAAAAATACCCCCGGTCCGCATATGCGACAGGGCGTGAGTATGTGCTGATAGGAACCCCCGCATAAATAGGGTTTCTATCAGCAGAATACAAATCTTCTTGCGCATTATTTGGATTGCGGCGTAGCGCATTACGAACTACATCACTCGGCGCTTGGTTGGTGAAACCTGAATAAATCAGCAACGCGCCAGCAAAAAACATAGCCAACGGAAGAATGCGCAGGTCTTCCACTTCTAACCTTCCTGACTTGCTACGCCAATAGATCGCAGAATATCTAGTCCATATGCAAGAAATGCAGCAATGAAAATAAGTGCTGCAAACGCTGCTGCAAAACCTCTACTAACTTGGTTGACAATAGCTGTAGAAATAACGATGAAAGAACCTGCTACGACAAGCCCTTCGGTAATGGGCTCATCTCTCACCGTACGACCAGCCCACACCGTCCCAGCCGCAAGAATCAGCGAAATCCCTGCGGGAGGGAAGATGCGAACCTGTGCGGAAGGGATAACAGGTTCCGGGCTACTCATGCACGCCACCTTACAAGTTCAAATCGTGTCAGCGCCATGTAAAGCAGTACAGCGCCAATAAGAACAAATGCAATACGAAGCCATGTGTTACGATCGCTGATCGTATCAAAGAAATCAGCAATATTGTCCACGCTTATCCCTTTGGCTTTGCCAGTCCGCCAGTCATCGCAGCAAGCATGGGGTTGTCCTTCATAGTCTCGATAAATGCCCAAATCTTTAGAAAAACTTCCTTGGTTTCTGCGATGTCCTTTTCGATGATTGAGAGTCGCTCGGCAAGCAGTCGATTCTGCTCGTAAACAGTGTTGAGAGTCGGTCCGTTAGTATTGTTAATGCTCATCATGTTCGTGGTACTTTCACTCGGGAACCCATAGGAATTTTCCCATAAGTCGTTGTTGACAATCCTGGATTGATTTCCTGCAACATTACGGCTCTGGATGTGTCTCCGTAAAACTGTTGTGCAATACCGTTGAATGTAGAAGACCATCCCGCGGGCGCCGCTTGCACGTACCAATATGACGAAATATCGCCACCGGTGTCTATAGGGTAACTTGAAATGTCTGGTAATGAATCTGTCCCGCTTTCAGCTGTTCCACGCGCGGGAGCTCCCATTGCACGAATGACAATTGTCATGAGGGAAATGTCTTCCGGCCCCATGAAACCGCCATTAAGATAAGCGTCAACAGCGCGTTCTGCCGACGCTCTGTAGTAACCACGTTCAACGAGCATCTCAATTGCTCGTGAACGCCAGTCGCCATAGTCCTGCGCAGTCGTGTCTACAGTTTCCTTACCACTGACAAGCCAATATGCCAAAAGCCCGCCAGCGATGACAACTGTGATGATGAGCCAACGCGGCGCATCTTTCACTGTAGCAATGACATCACTGAACGTATTTGTGTTGGGCTGAGTCATATTTACAGCGCGTAACTATTACCGAACTGATCGCCCGGGTAATAAGTGCCAGGCGAACCACTAGACGAACTACTCATGACAACATTCTCGCCAAACTCGGTTGGCTCAAATCGGTGAGTAGTACGACGCCGCTTTTGCGCTGACATACCCTTGAGCGATTCTGACGGATTAGCGGTCATCCCGATATTAGCAGCCGAATAGTGCTCCCCCGTGAGATTACGCTTACCCAACTTGTTCTGCTGATCGAACGGCCGACGAAAATCGTATTCATGCGGCGTTCGCTGCGGCCTGCTGTTGGGAATTCGATACCAATACGGATTAAGCGCAGGATGATACCGCTGTCCGATAAGCGGTTGACCTTCCTCGCCATTGACAAGATGCTCGTTACGCTGCGAGTCTTGCCAATTTTCCCTGTAGTATCCGTTCCATTCTTCCGGCGCATAACCGGCGGGCGGGTAAGTACCCGAGGGATAAGGCTGTCCGTCGACAACCTCCGTCCGCCACTCAACCCGCCCGCCGGTCGCCTCATCATAATTCGGATAAGCGGGGTTTTCCGAATATGTGAAGTTTGCGGCAACATATGGCCCTGTCCGGCCGCGCGGCGAAGGTACCGTAAATGCGGACGGATTGGGCGGAGGGGCCGCGTGCGTAGCGGCCTTTTCGCGCCGCGTCTTACTCATGCGCGACCACTCAAACATAAGTTACCTACTTTCCGAGTGCCGCACGAATACTGTTGCTGAAACTATCGCCCAGCGCGTTGACAATATTGGCAGTCTCCTTGTGAGTGACAAGCGCGACAATAATCGCCACCACCACAATGAGAATACCGATGTCAAAAATTCTTTCGAGGGCCATTACTCAGACCTGCTCCGATTGGCGAACCACGCCTGAATAATGGGGAGCAGGAAAACAGCGAAACCCACTCCGAGCAGAAAGAAAATCCACTTGTTATCCACAACGCACCTTTCAGGTGATATCAATCTTAAGACCGCGAAAACCGCGCTCTACGGCAATGAGAAACAGCACTGCACCAACAGCGATAAGAGCTGCGACGTGATGTGCACTCATGGTCGACCGCGACATTTACGCGCCACCTGCCCACACATTATCTGCGATGGTGACATCATTGGTGAGCACCGTGAGAGTACCGCTAGCGCCCCAAGCGCCGCCAACCTCAAATCGGGTAGACGACCATGTGGGAAGCCAAAGTGAACGGTTCTCCATACCCACACTTCCGTCAAACTCATGGCAGAAATCGTACGGCCACACGGAGTTGTCACGCCCATTACCGCTGTCCGCAGCGATAGCAGTACCGGCGGCAGAGTTGGTGCGACCGAGTGCTGCGACGTAGCCGTAACGTTCCATCTGACGCTCAAGCCACTGTGCACGCGACAGCGTGTCCAGCGGGCGAGTGTCGTAGTACAGCGTGGCAGGGTCCGGGAACTGTGCATCCTGCGAGGAAGAACTACGCGAACCGGCAGCGTTCCGGTAAACGAAAATAAGGTTGCGCAGGTAGTTGCCCATACGCGTAAGCCGAATGTTCGCAGTACCGGCATTCACCGGGAAGTCCTGGCGCGACCAGTACTGAGTAGTGTTCACCGCAGGGGGCGTAGTCTGATTCGACACGCCATCCGTGGAATCCTCCGGCTGATCCCACGCTTCCATGTAAGCGCGAATACGAACCGTAGGCCCGTTGGGAACAGTTCCGCCGAACACGGAAGCAATGTTGTTGAGGTTCAGCTTGACGCGGAACTGAGCGCCACTGTTCTGATTAGGCAGAGAACCAAGCGCGTCCCTGTTGCAAACCTCAACAGGAATACGAAGAACAAACGAGAATCCGGCGCTGCTACCGAGAGTGACAGAGTAGTTGGGCGAGTTTCGCGCGTCGTTGCTGTACCGGTAACCGCCAAACTTGTTGGCGAGGTACAGGTCATAACCGGACGGGAAGCTGCAAATCTGCGCGCCGTTCGGCTCCTGTAGAACAATGTTCTGCAGCGCATTGAACGGGTTGTCTTCAAGAGCTGTGGCGCTAGTTGCGCCAGTTCCAGCCGTGGAAGTGACAACAAGCAGGATGGAACGGAGGAAGCCGTAAGCCGGAACCGTGATGTCAGGAAGCGTCTGCACGCTGGTAGTCATCACGGTAGAAACGTCGTAACCGACAGGCTCGGAGTGCTCGGCGGATGCACGAACGAACGGAATCATGCCACCACGGCCGTTACGGGACTGAGACTGTCCCGTTCCACCGGCGGTATCACTACCGCGCATATTCGGCCCGGCTGCGGGATGAGTACGATTAACCATTAGTCAACCTTTCAGAAGATGAAAGCCATAGCCTGGCCGAGAGGGCGGTCTGCCCAATAACTTGAGATTGCTCGCCAAATGTAAGCAAAAACAATCACATACGCTGCTGTGATGAAAAAGTCAAGCGCTCCAACATGAATATGCATTACGTGACTTCCTTTGGTGGCGGCGGGGTTACACGCATCATCTCCCCTGTTCGCGTATTAATGTAGAGCACTTGGTGTCGCTCTAGTCCTGCAATCAATCGCTGTACGTCTTTTGCATTCTTCCACGAAATACCCGAAAGCCGTTTCAAGTTTCGTTCATCATTATCAAGCCAGAAAAACAAATGTGTTGACTGATCATAAACTTCTAGCGGAACATGAGCGGGCCGCTGAGTAAGAGCAACAAGTGATATATTGATTGAGCGTGATTGTTGCAGAAAGGTTTTGACCTCAAGTTCAAGTTTAAGGTGATGGACAATGAACCACAGTTCGTCAATGTAAATACACCATCCACCCTGTCGGTACATATGGTGCATTGCGGTACGGAAGGCTCGCTGTTGCCGAACGGCAGAGTAGAGATCGGTGGCGTCGGGCCAGATGAGGCGTTTTGGTACCCGGACCGGATCATAGTCTTTCCATACTTCCATCTTTCGATAACCACTTTTCAGCAAGTTATCAAGTGTAGAATCTTTAGGCTTGGTGGCAAGTACTGTGATGTAGGTGCGAATATCCAACAAGTGCAATGCAAGTGTTGTCTTACCGGAACCGGTAGGGCCGATCATGGCGATATGCTCGCCTTGATTCCATGTGAATGCAGACACAAAATCCGACCACTCCACTACAGGAGCAATCGATTCTGTGTCTGTGTTTCGCCATCTAGCGGTATCCGGTGAGTTATCCGGCACTACTCATTTCCTCTGCCAGCTGGTCGCTCAACTCATCAATTTTCTGTTTCACTGGTCCATGCTTATGCATTACCAGGATAATGAGTGGCATGTGCGCCATGATAAGTTCACTCGTCTTAGTTGTTGTCATTAACGAGTGGATGATCCTTCGGAGTGTAGGAGAGTCTTTCGCAAGGTTTTCCCACGCTTGGCCTGCGGGGACTGCGATCCCCTGTAAGACAACACCGTAATTCTCATCGTACGCAGCGACCATTTTTCCGGCAGTTGTATAAAGATTTGTCGCCCAAGCGGAAATAACACCATCTTTCCACGCCGGTAATGGGGCGCGTTTCTTGGGCGGAGAGGTGGTTCGGGCGTTTCGCGTTCTACGCGGGGGAGCGTCAGTGTCATTAGTTGTAAACGTACCTTTAGTCAGATCGATAAGTGGAGTTTCACCGGCGGGAGCGGCCACGCGTTCCACCACTCCCGCCGAGTACGTACGCACGCCATCCTAGCTTGCGATTGGGTGTTTCGTCGTCTTCTACGACGGGCGCGACATCAGCAGAATCATCACTAATCCCAGCATCTGTAGTGTCGCCATCATCAGTATCAGGAGGAACCATTCCGTCATCAGAAAGTTCCTCAATGACCTCTTCCGGTGGCACGACAACGATTTCTTGCGGTGTCGTCGCAAGTTCCCGTAGGGTTTGCATTTCATGTTCTAGATTATCAATACGCGAATGAAGCGCAGCGAACTGCGCTTCGGTGATGATTGCAGCGGCTTCCTCGACAATTTCTTCGACCGCCTCATCTACAGCTTCCTCAGCTGCTACTTCGGCGAGAACGTCTACTACATCGTCAACCCTGTCAATAGCTTCATCAACAAGTTCGTTCACAACAGTTTCAGACGATGCCTCATCAGTCTCTACCACCGTATCGTCATCTGATGCATCATCAGTATTGACGATAACCGTATCGGCCATGGTATCGACTCCCGTAGTTGTCATGACGATGTGTTTTCGGTTACAATCACTTGGTAAATGAGCCTAACACATGATCGCCACTGGCTCATGATCAATTGCAAGATCGTAACGCTCCCCGCAAAAAGGAAGTTTGAAAGTGTTTCAACCTCACCAACTAAGAGACATCACATCTTTCACGGATGCTGCATACAAACTTTATGAGCAAGGTGTATTTATAGACCTTCAGTATGAAGAGTTTACAGGTTTCGGAATTCTTCCTGGCAATCAAAAAGAACGCCTAGTTGGCGTAACTTTCCTCATCATTCAATATGAATTCAAAGTCGGCAAGTACGGTGCATCATTCGTTGACTGTCATCTCATTACTACAAATAACGAACGACTAGTCTTGCGTGATTCATCACAAGGTATTCACGAACAGCTTAAAAGTTTATGTGCAACGCGCACTAAAGCCAATCATCCGTATCCGAACATGGGAGTGTATGTACGCAAAGGTTTGCGTTATCAAGATAATGCATATGTCAATGCACAAGGTGAGTCATTAACGAGTCGTACATACTATCTAACATAAAGTATTTATAACTTCACAAAGCAATGCTTTATAATATCACAAAGCAATGCATTGTAACTTCACAAAGCAATGCATTGTGACTTCACAAAAGGTTGCATTGTGGATTGGCAATGTCTTTGTGATTCATGTCGACTAATCATAGATGATGTAGATCCTGACGATTTTCTCGCAGTCATGTTACTACATCAATTATCGCATAAGGTGGAACACGTGGCTAGACCTGCACATTCACTACTTGTCATACGCGATCAGGTAAACAAGTTCGCTCCACATCGCGACAAAGCAAGTGATGGCATTTACGGTGATGCTGCACACGCGAAATTGGGAAGCGGATCGGATCACAACCCTTGGTACAAAGATATCGTTACGGCAATTGACATCGATCATGATCCCAAAGGTGGGTTCAACTGTGACGATCTCGCCAAAGCGCTAGTGTATTCTGGTGATCCTCGCGTTAAATACATTATCTTTAATGCACAAATCTATCGCAACTATCCACATACTTATGGGTACAAGTGGGTAAAATATACTGGACTCAACGCACACAAGACACATCTACACCTTTCCGTAGTAGCATCGGTATTGTGTGATGACGACCATCTGTGGAATTTGTGGGTGTTTCGTAATCTCAAGATGGGATGTTGGAATGATGAAGTCAAACGCGTACAAGAACGCTTGAATGTTCTCATTCCTACTCGACTTGTTGTAGATGGTATGTTCGGGCCTAAGACAGATTTTGCTACTAAAACTTTTCAGAAGATGCGTGGTTTAAGTGTGGATGGTATTGTCGGCCAGTTTACTAAGTTGGCCTTGGGAATTTGAAATTTATCTGTTTGTGTTTGTCATTTTAATGGGATTATGGACAGCATATCTGATCGTGCGTAGACTATGGAGCCAACGCACACGCTACTGCATTCTTTGTCGTCACAATCCTGTTGAACCACCTATCAATGTATGTGATGAATGTCTGCAACCGTGGTGACTCTCAGAGTTGAATCTTCGCCACTCTATTTGAGTGACATGTCGTGTTGGGTTGACGAGGTAAGAGGAGTTTATGATGAGAAGCGATTTCTAGGATTTGTGTGGTTCAAAGGTTGGTATTTCGGTGTGAGCTACATTAACAATGACAATCAGCAAATAAACCATTGGAAGTTCAAAACTCTTAAGGATGCGCTGATGAGGTTGAGAGAGGAAACGTCGTGTGGACCCTCGGTTGGTGGAAAGACGCAAGCGAGCGCGCGATAAGGGCAGCAATCAGTGCAACTATTGGAATACTTGGTGCATTTGGTCCACACATCGGAATTCAAAATCTTAACTGGGGTATTGTTGCTAACGTTGCTCTATATGCATCGTTAAGTTCACTCGCGCTATCACTAGGAACGCAAAGTGTCACGCACAGCGGGCCTGGTGTGCAAAGTGAACCGTATGTTGACACTACGGGACGTCATCGGCTAAGATGACGGTATGGCTGACGACACCCGCAACTTTGACGTACTAGCAACTGACATTCGGCGCAACGATGGAACCACCATCTACATCAGCACCGTGTATTCAAAGCAACTCGGATACACGACGTATGTATTCGACACCGACAAC
Organism: Hyphomicrobiaceae bacterium; assembly: GCA_050246945.1. GTDB lineage: Bacteria > Pseudomonadota > Alphaproteobacteria > Rhizobiales > Hyphomicrobiaceae > JAEUMD01. The sequence goes on along the minus strand of JBFWVC010000034.1, from coordinate 486 downwards.
AACGAAATTGACGAACGACTGTTCGCCAAGACTCAGCGTCGGGCAGCTTACTACCACCGAATCAAGGTGGAGCGCCACGCACGCACAAAGATGAGCGACGGGTGAGCGTAGGCTTCACTCAACGATCCCGCTACGCTGTACGTGTAGCGGGATCGTTTTTCTAGTGCTAGACTGAGTGCATGGGGAGCGCAAAGACAACATCACTGTCAAACATCGATCTTGCAATTATTGATGAGGAATGGGCAGCGGCTACGCGAGAAATTGCGAAGTTGCGCAACACTCGCAAAATTAGTCACCCGGAATATGTCGTTCTGATTCAACGTGCATTTGCTCGATACGAAATGAATCAGCGACGCGCGGAGGGCGTGTGAATGGTTCGTGTGGAGAGCGCCGCGCAATTCAGTGGGGAAGAATTGCGCGGCTCATTAACGATTTATTAAAGATTAATTTACGCATTAAGACACAAAATGGGAGGCTACACCGGGG
>JBFWVC010000033.1:0-19102 GCA_050246945.1 Hyphomicrobiaceae bacterium | reverse complement strand
GGCCCCCCGGTCACCCGCACGCGCGGTTTCGCGGCCGGGATAGAGTTCATAGTGACTCGCGTGGTGATCCCGCTCACGCCGTCATCGTTTCCGTTGGCGTTGTTGGGATCGTTCGGGTTGATCGGATCGTTCTCGGGATCGTTGTCGGCGCTGGTCGCGGAGATCGACAGGCTCATCGCCGGCAGCCCCTTGTCGGCGGCGTATTTGCGTTCGCGGGCGCGCTGGTCGATCACGTCGCGCCAGTCTTCGCCGTTCAACTCCGATACTTCGCGTTCCAGCGTCGACAGCCCCGCCTCGTTTTTCATCACGCTCGCGGTGGTTTCTTTCACCGGGTCGATCTGGCCGCGCCCGGCACCGCGCCAGGTGCAAGCCGCGTAGGCTGCCGGCATTTCCCAGAAATCCGGCGCGCCGCGCGGCAGCGGCAGTTCCTTGCGATACCACATCTCTTCCAGCACGAGCTGGTACACCATGCACGCGAAGCGATGCGGGCCGAACCGCCGCACCGACAGGAAGTATTTCCAGTCTTCGAGCGATCCGGCGCGGCTGCTGGAATAGTTGGTCTTGCTCCAATCGCGCATGAACCGTTCTTTGCTCATGCCGATGCCGGCGGAGACCTTGCGGATCAGGCTGTCTTCAAAGTCCGACCCGATGCCGCCCGAGTTCTGCGCGGTGTTCATCTTCAGGCTGGTGCCGATGGGCAGATAGGGCACTTTCACGCCATCGATGCGCAGCCGGGCGTTCTCGCTGTAGGTCGCGATCTGCCCCATCATCCAGTCGTAGTAGTTCACTTCGCTGGTTGTGCCATCGGGGTTTTCGACCCCGATGTAGCTCATCGCCATTTCGCGGTCGAGGTCGCTTTCGAGGGTCGCGGCGTACATCGCGCCAACCGCCAGATTCTGCAATACCAGGTCCGAATAGCGCCGGGTCGTGTCGATGTTGCGCAGCACCGCCACCAACCGGCTTACGCCGCGGTTCTGGTCCGGGCGCTCGCGTGAAAACAGGTGGATGACCTGCGGCCGCCCCCAGGGCCGAAAGCGCGAGACGATCTTGGTGAGGAACTGGTTGGTGGTGTAACCCAGGGTATCGTCCGGGTGGCTGACGCGGATTGAATACGCGGTCGGCTCGCCCCGTCGGCCCAGGATCACCCCCCGGCGCAGCGTGGGGCCGTCGCTCTGTCCCATGGGATTGCACAGCCGATCCAGATCGATCACCTGCAGGGCGGTGCGGTACGGGCCACGGTTCAGCCATTCCGCGGTGGCGAGAAATTCGCCCACATCGAACAACTGCATGGCGACCATGCGCACCAGCCCGGTGAAGTTCTGCATGCGCTGCGCATCGGGCCAGTTGTTGGTTTCGTCCTCCGCCCAGTTGTTGAAGCGCGCCTCGGCCGTGGCCGCGAATTCCTCGGCCCAGGCTTCATCGAGCGCCGGGTTGATGCGGCTCAACAGGCGCCAGTTCGGGCGCGCGTTCAGCCGGAATTGATTGCCCACCACGTTGTCGACGTGGACCTGCCTAGCACCCGACAGATAGCCGTCATTGCGCACGTTGTCGCGCGCCTGGGCGTCGAGCTCGCGTTTCTCGGGCAGCAGATCACCATCGGCGGATGCCAGGCTGGGCGCAAACCGCATCAGCTCGGTGCCAGACGGGCGCGTGGCGTTGAACGCGCTCACCCCCGCGCCCGTGGTGCTGAACCGGCGCAGCACTTCGCCGCGCGGCCCGACCAGGGCCTTTACTTCGTCGGCGGCAGTGATCGGCACGGCGCTCACCACATTGCCCTCGCCGGCCCGCGTGGCCGCTGCGTGGTCGCCAGCGCTTGCAGCCGGTCGATTTCCGCAAACAGGCGGCGCTTGTCGGCATCGGTCATGTCGGCATAGTTCGTCTGCATGCCGTCGGAATCACGAAAGCTGCCCACGCGCTGGCCCATCAAAATCGCATCACGCGCCGCCACCAGGCTGGTCAGGCGTGCCTGTTCGTCTGGGGTCAGTGGCATCGGTACCTCGCGGGATCAAACTGGGGCATAAAAACCCGCCGCAGCGGGTGAGTCCGGTGTGCCGCGGCGGGTCAACCCATCCGCTTGGCCCACTCGGCCATCGTCTGTTTCTTGGTTCGCTTATCATCGCCGGCTTTGGTATCACCCGCCGGCGCGGGTGCGATGACCAGCGAATTCATGTCCCAGGGCGCAGCCCAGCGGAAGGGTTTGCCCCAGGGCATGGTTTCCAGCTTGAGGTCGATCATCAGCGCCAGCGCGTAAACGATCAGGTCGGTCGATTCGTTCTTGCGGCCGGCGATTTTCGCCCAGCCTTTTTTCGTGCGGGTCTCGGCGCACAGCTCCGCGAAAAAATCGAGCGGCAGCCAGTCGGGGAAGTGGACCATCCCGTCTCCGGCTTTCTGCACATCGAGGCGCGCATCGAGCGCATCTTTCAGCATATTCACATTGAGCAGCAGCACGGGCACTTCTCCCCGTGCGCCGGCATTGCGATCCTTCCGGTTGCTGTCCGGGTGCGACAGCCGCACCCTGGGCGCGTTCGGGGTCGAGCCGCCCTTGAGCAGTCGAACGCGGGTGTGCAGTCCTGCATGGCGCAGTTTGCGGTAATACGCGTAGGCTTTTTCGGTGGCGCCCGCTTCACCCCCGGAATCGATCCCGACCGCGCGGATCGCCATTCGCCGGCCGCTGCCGTCCCCGAGCGGATACGTGCGCTCGACGACGTGCTCGGTAATCAAATTCCAGTCTTCTTCGTGCGATGCCGGGCGCACTGGCCAGGGATGCCCCTCGGCATCGATGCGCGTCGACTTGCGCAGCGCGAAGCGATCGACGACGAACAAATCGCCACCCGGCGCCACGCCCTGGACCTGTACCTCGAACCGGTTCCTCTGCACATCGACAGTCGCCAGCAGGCAATGCACCGCAGTCGGCACGACGCGCTCGCCCAGCGCCTCGGCACGTTCGGCCAGCTCATCCGCCGAGCGGTCCGTGGTGCTGCGCGGCGGGCTGTACGCCTCGCACTGGTCCGTGTTGATCGTGCCCTTGAGCGCACCGTCGTCGCCGGTGGCGGCATAGATGCGCTGCGCGCTCAGCCACTTCGCCATCATGGCTTCCCAGCCCTGGAAAGCGGCCGCCGGGCCCTTGAGCCAAAAGCTCGCCCGGGTGTTGTATGCCTCGGGCTTGTCGAGCGCGACGCGCCAGGCTTTCTTGCGGGTCGCGGCCTTGTCGACGAAGGCCGCACCACCGGACAGCGCGACCAGATCGGCCTCGCGCAGCCATACGCCCGCCAGATTCATCTCGTGCTTGGCAGTGGGGGGCGTGGCCAGGCCGCAGCTCGGGCAGGCCATCACCACCCCGCGCGCGGCATCCGCCGGTTCGGGATGATCGCCCGGGACCAGCAGCCGAAACGACGGCTCATAGTATGCGCCGCAGTCCGGGCACGGCCAGTACCAGCGGCGGCGGTCGCCCTCGTTGTAGAGCGAGATGATCCCGCCGCAGGGCGGCCCCATGTGAGGCGTCTCGCGCGGGCAGCGCCAGCTCGCATCCTGGATCGGGAAACTGGGCGAACTGTCCGCCGCCGTCATCGCAAAACTGCCGAAGCTGGTGCTGCGCATGCGCGCCAGCGAGAACGGCGAACCCTCGCCGCCCACGTCCTGCGGCATGCGGTCGTAGTCCGTCAGGAAATTGATGCCGGTGGAATGTCCCGCCAGCTCGTTTTCCGATGGCCAGCTCAGCCGCAGATGCGTGCCGGCCCGGAAATACTTGGTATGCGTCGTGTCGCCTTTCTTGCCGGTCAGCAGTTCTGACTTCGCCTCGGGGCAATACCGAAACAGCTTCGCCAGCTTGTCTTTCGAGAAATCCCGCGCGGCGCTTTCGGTCTTTTCGTAGAACCGAATATCGGCCGGGTTCAGCAGGATCGTTTGCAGAATCAGATTCAGCGCGCATTCCGTGCCGCCCGACTGGGCCGGCTTGACATATACCCACTCGCGATACTGCCGGCTCGCCAGCGTGTCCATCGGCTCGCGCAGATAGGGCACGGTCTCGTTGCGCCAGGGTCCGACGTAGGCGCCCGGGTTGTTCAGGTAGCGATATTTGGCGGCGGCGTCGCTCACCGACAAACGATCCGGAGGCAGCAGCACCCGGGCCGCATCGAGCACGATATCGCCGAGGGATCGGTACGCACTCATGGATCGGCAGGTTCCGCATCGAGCGCGATACCGCCCACGACCTTTTTCACCTCGTCGTACATTTCACGCAACGCGCCATCGCAGGCATCCTGTACCGCGATGACTTGCTTTGGCGTCAGCGCCGCGCGGCGCTCGACCGCATCCGAAATCGAGCGCACCTTGTTGGCGAGCGGTTTGAACACCGCGGCGAACACATCGAGCACTTCGGCGTCGCGCCACAGCTCGCCATCGCGCTGGCGGAATTGCTGCTCCTTGAGCTGCGCATCCCAGTAATCCTTGGCCATGTCCGGCGGCATGTCGTCCGGCCCTAACGCGGGACTGCTCGCCATGAGCGAGTCCGCGTCGATCAGCAGATGTGCTACGGTCGGCAGGCAGTAGGTCGCGTTGGTCTTGTGCGTGTACCCATCGGGCACGGCATTACGCAGGCGCGCCGACACCGTGTTGCGGTGCAACCCGAAAAGCTGCGCCAGTTGCGCTTTGCTGAACTGGGGCAACGATTGTCGGCCGTCACTGCCCGCCATACCCCCACAGGATCATAGATGCGTGTTCGCCTCTGGTCGGGATCACTGGGGAGGCCCAGCCCATTGCCGCAATGCGGCGCGATCCAGGTTGCACTTGATGATCTGGCCGTGACAACTCATCAGCGATTGCAACAGCGCGCCGTTGTTACTCATGTCCACCGCCGGACGCGGGCAATCCTGCATCAGCTCCGCCGGCGGTAACACGCGCACAACCTCCGGCGCCGGCGGCGCCTTCGGGGCCGTGCTGCCACAGGCAATCAAGAGCAGCGGCAGCAGCAGCGCGTATGCGATCAGGCGGCACCGTGGTCGCCCAGGGCGCCACCGCTGGCTCGCGGTAGACGGTATTGATGGCCGCAGCCTGACGCGCGCTGTTCGCGTCCGTCCGGTTGCGGGCCGTTTGCAGGCTGGTGCTGATCGCATCGCGTAGCTCCCTATCGGTTTTTAGCGCGGTGATCGTGGCCTTGGCTTTCTCGGCATTGAGCGCCGCGCCGACCTGCTCGGACACCAGTTGCGCGCTGATCACGCCATTGGCGCGGATCTGGGAATACAACCCCCAACCCAGCCCGAGCATCGCAGCGAGCACGGCGAGGCGCACATAGATCATGACGTGCCCGGCGGGTGATTACTGGCGATGCGCAACCGCAGGCGCGGCAACAACGCGGTGACGCGCCGCAGCGTGTCGAGCGTGTCCGCCTCTTGCGCCGGCGTGATGGTCATGGCGGTGCGCCAGCTGCCGTCGGCAAAAATCTGCACGCGGGATGCGCGCTCGCGACGACGCCAGGACCCGATAGCCGCCAGCTGCTCGCAGGTCTCCTGAGCGGGATCGGTCATTGTTCGAGCCTCCGCGCGCCGTGCTTCATCGCGGTCATGGCGTCACCCTCTGGGTGGTGGTGAGCGTTCCGGATTGCGGCTCGCTCGGCGGGCGCCGGCTCCATTCGCGCCCGGTGTTCATGTAGATGTCGGCGACCTTTGCGAACATCGACCCCACAAACGGCACCGTGATGCCGATGGCGCCGCCCACGATGCCGCTGGCCAGCGATGGGTCGGCGGCGGCGTCGATGACGCTCACCGCCAGTGATAAGGCGTACCACGCGTACCAGGCCGTGAAACAAAATGCGCTGAACAAAATCAACCGCGGGAAAACCCGCAGCGCATCGAGCACCTCGGCCACATCCAGCCAGAAGGGCTTGTTCACGGCGCCACCCGATTCAGGAACCAGCCGAACATGAACCTTTCGTTCTGCTGTCGGTGACGACCGATTTCAACCAGATACGCGCCCTGTAGCGCGTTCAATACCCGGAGCAGCACTGTCCTGCCGACATCCCCGCGCTTGGCCAGATACGCTGACAGCGCCTCCAGTGTAGCCGGGCCGATGTCGCCATCCTCGGTGAGGTCCGGGAAATCCAGCGCCTCCCGATTGAGCGCATTCAGCGCAACTTGCAGCCAGGTCGCGGCGCGGCCCTGCCCACACAGCACGCCCGCATCGATGACTTCCTCACCGATGCGCTCGTCGATGTCGGCGACTTTCCCGAAGCCGGGCTGCGTCACATATCGGCGAAAGTAGATCCCGCGCGCCGCGGCTTCGGTCAGCCGCTCGACATCCTCTGGCGTCACCAGCACGCCGCGATCCCGCGCCAGCGTCGCCTGGGTGATGCCGTACTTGGTCGGCCCGCCTCTGTCGGCCGGGTCGTTCGTGTAAGCACTCGACTCGCGGCTGAGAACGCCGTCGATGATGCTGTCAATGCTCATGGTCTTCGTCATCCGCGCGCGGGATGGGCAAGCCGGCCTGCAGAATCTGCATGCGCGTTTGGTGCGCCGCCAGGCGCAGTGCATGGGCCTCGCGTTCACGCGCTTCGGCAGCCGCAACCGCGGCCGCTTCGCGCGCATCGCGGCGGATCTGGATGCGCAGCCCGCACACGCCGACCAAGAGACCACACACCCCCACCACGGCGGAAATCAAGATATGGTTCTCCACCACCCAGGGCGCTATGCCGGCGGCCAGCGCAACGCCACCCCCCAGGGTGCTAAGCCAAACGCCGATATTCTCGATCGCGGTGTTCAAGACATCTCGCACGCTGCGCTCCTGTCGCGATGGGCGCACCGCCCCACGATCAAAAACCACCTTGCGGAGCATCACCATGTGAGCATCCAGGCGGGCCAGTGTGTAAAAAGGTGTCCCCGTGGATCCGGGGACACAAAAGCACCCAGCCCGACGGGTGGCGGGAGGGTGCCAAGAGGAATTTCCCGCCGGCGAACGGCGGGCACAAAAAAACCGGCGCAAGGGCCGGTTATCCGCTGCGGGCGAAGCGCCGAACCCATGCCGGACAAGGCATGTGGCAAACTCCCCCACGATGGGAAAAAGAGTACCCGATTCTTCCGGGTTCTGCAAGTGGGTGTGTGCGCGATCATGGAAGCGTCCGGATTGGGTGTCTAATTACAGTTGGGCGTCTCGGGCCGTCGCTCGTCTAGGTCGTACAGTTGCAAAAATTCATCCACCGCCTTTGGGTCGCCGGAGTAAAACCGTTCGGCCATCTCTTCAAGATGCCGCAGCATATCGCCGCACCCGAAATTCAACTCCTTGTAATACCGGCCGTCCCTGATCCGCCCGAGAATGCCGTGCGCGCTGATTTTCGTTCCTGTGTGCTTCGTGGCAAGTAATCCGCCCAACCCGGCGGTCAAGTTCGCTCCGGCTTCGCCTGCGCGGGACTGCCCGCCAGCGGCTTCGATTTCGGTTTGTAGTATCTCTGTGGTCATCGCTCTGTCTCCTGTTCGTTGTGCGGACAGCCCCTTACCTCATCGTTGGGCTTCACGCGGTGGGCGTGGCATCGAATACGTGCCACACCAGCGTGCCCCACTCGTTGCGCTGTTGGAACGTCGCCACGTAGTCGCCGGGGTCGGCCGGCATGCCGTGGCCGGTGCCGTACACGTCAAAGAAGCGTCGCCCCACCGGGAGATGCGGCTCCACCATCGCCCACAGGCACGCATCGTCGCCTTGCATCTGCACAGTCAAAACCTTGGCGCCGTCCGGCAGTTCCAGCACGGTGCGGCCGGGCTGCAACTTGTACTTGTAAATCGTGGTCATGGCGTTCCTACAGTCGCGTGCTTCGGATGGGTGAAGCACAACCCTTCATTGCAGGCCGACCGCCTTCGGCGTCGGCTGAATTCAAGTGTTGTGCAGCATCTTGCCCGCCAGCCCTGAACACGCCAGCGCCGGTTACATCGGCGTTCGGCACCAGCAGCGCGGCCAGCGTGGTGTTGCCGTCACCACCGTAGGGGATGCACTCGCCGTCCCATCCGTGGCGCAGGTCTTCGACCTTCACGACCGCGCCATCCACTTCAATGCGCGGGTTCCAGTCGTCGCTGCAAATCTCTCGCTTGAAATCATCGGCAACGCTGTGGGCGTGCGATTCGTCATCTGCCATTACAACCGCGTAGGTCGTTATCTCCACCATGTAAAATGCCATCGTTCATCCTCTCCAGTTCAGTGCCCAACAAATTGGTCGAGCCGAGGCCCGCCAGCGTCTTCAATCCTTTTAGGGTATGCGGTTGCGTTTCCGGCTCGCCTTAGCGAGCTTTGCCCTCACTCGGTTCTTGCGCTTCTTATTTATGTCGGCCCGTCTCTCATTCTCAGGCGTGAAGAAGAGCGATCTTTTTCCCAGAACGCTGCGCGTATTTCCTGCGCGCATCAGATCGAGCCCCCAGTGGCTGATGGCGCGGAATGTCTCAATCGCAAGATCTATCGTTTTCCCCTGGTCTTGCATCGTCGATCCTCGTAGTGATGCCGCGTTTTCAACGTGTCGCGGCTAACACGTCACGCCACGTTCTCCGCGTTTTTGGTATACCGCCGCACGTGTCTTTGCAGCTCGACGTGCCAGCCCTGGACCATCATCAGCGCTTCGCAATAGCGGCTGTGCCAGATCTCGTACCAACTCGATGACGCCATTTCGTCGCCGATGGTGCTCAGCGCCTGATTGAGCAACACCAGCCGCTCGGACGGCAGCAGATCCACCCTTTCCCAGCCGTTGCAGCGCGCGCAGTTGCCGGGCGCCGGCGGCGCAGCCGGCGCGCTGGTTCCGGCCGCGGGTTCGCGTTTGCGCTTGGGCGCGAGACCGGTGCCCTGACAGGCCGGGCAGCGCCGCCCGGCCTCTCCCAGAAACTCGAACAGCGCCACCACGGCACAGGCGCGGAACAGTTGTCGGCCGCGCTGGTAGTGGCTGCGCTGCCAGCCCTGTGATTTGGCGACCTGGGCGAACTCGAACCACGCGACCTTGGCGAGCCGTGACCGGTTGCTGTTGTCGTCGCAGTACATGACCTGCGCCAGCCAGTAGAGGTGATCGGCCAATCCGCCCATGCCCAGCGCGGCGGAAATATCCTGCCGGGTGAGGGTGCCGAAGGCTCCACCCCCGCCCACCATCCCCGGGCTTGCGATGTTGAGGCGCAGCAACAACGATTCCGGACTAGCCACGCGCGCGCCTCCGGGTGGGTTTGGGGCGGAAACCGCCGGGCGGCGGGCACTGGCAGGGCGCGCGGTGTTGGGCGGGATTGCCCAGCAGCTCGGTGTAGGCCGCAATGGCCTCTTCGTAGCCTTTGCAGGCCCGGGCGAAGTAGCCGCGCGCGGCGGATTGCTCCAGCCACCAGCTCTGATCATCGCTCACCGGCGATGCGTGTGGCTTTTCCGCTTTCATTTCGATGGTGATCCCGTGATAGCCGCCCCAGGGGTACAGCGACACCAGATCCGGCACGCCAGCCCTCACCCCCAGTCCCTTGAGGATGGCGGCCTCGACCGCGCCGCGCCGTCCACCGTTGGGGACGTGAAACGTCAGCTCCCACACCGGGTGGTAGGTGAGGCGCAACCAATTCAGCACCGCGCGCTGCGCGATGTCCTCGCGGTTGGCGCGGCGGGCGCGGGGGGCAGGCGCTGCGGTGGTCATGGCGCCGCCGGAGTAGCGTTCTGCTGGTCCGCGCGCTCGCGCAATAACCAGCGCTCAAAGCCACCCTCGGGATAACTCAGTCCGTGGCGTATCTCCTCGACGGAGCATTCCATCTCGCGCAGGGCGCGCCAGTTGGCGAGCAGCCTGCGAAAGTCCGGGGACAGGTCTGGGCGCTCCTGCTGGCTCACGCATCCACCCCCATGCACTGCGGACAGGGCGGTCGGCCCTTGCCGCGCGTGATGGTTGCCTCGCCATCGACAAAGGCCATCCACGCCCGGCTCGGGTTGCGATGCTCCCAGCGCGCTGCGACACGGGCGCGGTAGCCAGGGCCGACCGCCTGCATCGGCGAGTAGGCGGAGAACGCGCAGCAGGCGAGCTTTTCGGCCCGGCACTTGCGCGCCTGGGCGCACTCGTCGCAGGGTGGCGCGCTGATGGCGATGGTGTCGAGAATCGCGGGGCGAATTTGGTAGCTCACGCGTCTTCCTCCAGTTCCGCCAGTGTCTGGATGCCCGGTTTCCGCCACCAGTGCGTGCCGTTGGAGTCGGCCTGGTCGAACGGGTTGACATACATCACGCCATCGCCGTCGGGGAGCCAGTGCAAAAACCCCCAGCCCTTGCGGTGCGGGGCGTGAATCAGCAATGTCCAGGTGCCCGGCTCAACGCCTGAGATGCGGTGGAAGCGGCGCGCGGGGATCCAGTTGATCCAGCGTCGCGCGCGACTCTCGACCAGTACGCCGGGGTAATCGAATTCGCGGGCGACTTCTTCAACGTAGCCGCCCGACAGAATCAGCGACAACCCGCTGAACGGGTGGTCGTGCAACCAGCGCTCGCCGTCCGACCCCACGAATTTGTGCAGGTAAATCCGCCAACCACCACAGTGGGCGAGGTAGACACGGCGCAGGTAGGGCTCCCCGTCGGAATCGATCTCGCGCGTCGGCCGGTTGGCGGCGATGCGCTGCAACAGCCGGGCGATCACAGCGCGCTCCATGCCGGATAGGCGCTGGCCAACAGGCCGGTGAGGGCATAGCGCACACGGCGGATGCGGTCCAGATCGCCGGCCGCGCAGGCAAGCGCCACGATGTCGCGCTCCCGCTCGCCGAGAGAGGGATTGCGGCGGCAGAAATCAGCGAATGAGAGATACGGGATTTCCAGCAGCGCGAGCTCGGCCGGCGTCACGATCGGTAGCAGATTGGGCAGGTCGGCGGTGAGGGTTATCCACAGATCGCACACGTGAATTGCCTTGCGGATATCCTCGGCGCCGCCCTTGGTGTCGTGCCGCATCACATACTTGATGATCTTGGTCTGGGCGGGGTTCAACCCGTTGCGCAGGGCGAACTCGAACGGCTGACATCCCCAGCGCGCATAATGATCGCCGCCGATCTGGCTGGCGAAGGGGGAAGGTCTCGACAGATCGGTCATGGCTTGCTCCAGGCTGCCGCTCGGGGCGGCGGATTCTGCGGCTGGCGCGCGCTGCCGATGCGCGGCGTGTCCGGGGCATCGATGAACCCGGTGCCGACCGGGCTGTCGGTCACCCGCAGAAAATCCACCTCGACCTTGGCGCTGGCGATTATCTCCCGGGCCACATCGGCGATGGCTTTGGCGCGATCGATCGCCAGCTGGTTGGCGGTGTCGGCCAGCCCGTCGAGCGCGGCGAACAGGTGTTTGCGCAGATCGGTGATGGTATTGCTCATGCGATGGCCTCCTCGGCGTGGCGAATTTTTTTGGCGAGTTGCGAAACCGCTCGGATGGTGCTTTTGAGCTCCGGCGGGTAACGGTGAATGCTGTTGCGGCGCATCAGATCGGCGCGGGTAATCAGTTCTAGGTTGCCGAGATGGATGTCCGCCTTGTTGCCGTTGCGGAACATGACGACATGGGCGGGCGGCACCGGCCCGTGCGCGGCCTCCCACACCAGCACGTGCACGAACGCCCAGTTCTTGCGGGCCTGGTTCGGTGGCGCGTCGTCACGCACCTTGCGCTTGCGGTAGCCTTCGGGGTCGATCACTTCGGCGCCGACGGGCAGCAACAACTGGGCGGCCTTACCGGCAATGTGTCCGGGCTTGAATTGCGACGCGGCCATGCGCCCGGGCGCCCAGCCGGGCGGATGGCGCAGGCCCTTGTTGGCGGGCACATGGCCGGGGCGGAACTGATGCGCGCGGCCCGGGTTGTCGCAGCCAGGCTGCAACCGGCCCGCGGCGGCGCTGGTGAGGTAGTGTTCGCTCTTGCGGAGCCCGAGCGCCTGGGCGCGCTGATACAGGCTCTTGACAGTCCGGTCGAGCGCCCGCGCGAGCGCGGCGGTTGGCTCGTGTGGGTAGCGGGCGCGCAACTCCGCTTCCTCGGCGCTGGTCCAGGAGCGGCGGGGTTGGTGATTGGGCGCGCTCATGACAGCTCCGCGGCGCGCAGCACGCGCCAGGATCGGTAGGGGCTCGCGAAGCGCCCGGTGATGGGATCGCGGGGACGGTCGAGGTAGCGGTATTGGGCGATGAACGCGCCGCTGCAGAACAGACACCCGTGCAGCGATGCCCCTGGGTGTGCGCTGGCCGTGCGGTCGTGCCAGCATCCCGGCACGTCGGCGATGGCCATGTCGGCCAGCGGTTTTCGGTAGTACAGCCGCATGTGGGCGTCCACGACCCGGCGCACGGCTCCCACACCGGCCTGCGAGATTATGCCGTTCATGGCTCGTACAGCTCCCCCGTGTTCGCGTCCCATACCGCCTCGAACTCGGTGCCGAGAGGCTCTTGATCCAAATATGTGATGCCCCACTTGGGGTGGAACGGTGCCGGATAGGTGCGCCGATCGCCATCGAACCGGATGCGTAGATACGCGCCGTCAGCGGATGTGATCGTGCCTCGCCGCGGCTGCCGGACAACTTTGTCCGATTGATATTCCACCCGCGCGCCTCGACGTGCCGGCACTCCGTAGGTGTCTCGGATGTATTTCATGCTGTTTTTCATAGCCCAATACTCATACAGTGGCCAATGGCCGCGCCAGCGCAGCGGGAACACGTTGCCGTCCAGCCACGCCCCTCATCAAACTCGGCACCATCTCCGTCCCACCTGTGCTCGCATGGGCCTCCTGCCGAGCAGGCGCAATAACAAGCGTTCCAGGGATAGTTACTGCACATCGAATCAACCGGAATTCCATTCTCCGCGGCCAGGCGCATCAGGAACTCACGGGTGATGCGGTTACGCTCGACGCGCAGGGCCTCGAAGTCGGGCTCTTTTTCGGTTTTATCGTTGGCTGCTCCCCCCCGGCTGAAGCCGGGGGATTCCCGGGAATCAGACATTGGAGGCTCCTGCTGCCAGCGACGCCAGTCCGCGTCGGAGAATGACCTGCGCTGCGTTCGTATCGCGCTCACGGCTCATAAAGCGTCTCCCGGTTGGCATCCCACACCGCCTCGAACTCCGCTCCCAGCGGCTCCTGCTCCCGCGCGAGGTGCGCCCGGACGCCGCCGCAGCGCTGGCACGTCCGGTAGTGCCGCCCGCTCACAGAATCCCAACCGCATACCTCGCGGCCGTCGCCGCCACACTGGCTGCACAGGCCGGACTCGATCTCGAACCGCTCCTGCTCGGCCTGGGCTTCGGCGTCGGTGACCACGCACTGGATGCGCTGGCCGGGCAGGAATCGCCGCGCGCCCTTGCGCGGTCCGCGGGCCAGAATCCGGAACGGGGCGAAGGTGAACAGCACGGCATCCAATCCGACAGCCTCGACGCTGAGCAGCGCCACGTTGGATGGCAGCCCGCCAACTTTTCGCTCCGCCACGGCGATGCGATGTTTAACCAGCGTCATCACCCCGCCACTCCAAACAATTCCGCGCGCAGTCCCGCCATGCGCTCGCGCCCCTCGGCGCGCGGCACCGGGGCTGCGCTGATGTCGTCGGCGAGCTCGCCGGCGGGGATGGGGCGCAGCCAGCCCAGACCTTCGGCCATCACGCGCTGGACGGTTTTGCGCCAGGCGCGGGCGAAGGCTTTGTCGGCGGCTTCGGTATCGAGGCGGCGGAAGCGCGCGGCGCCCACGGCGTCGAGCGTGGCCAGCACCGCGGGGTGTTTTTCGGCGCGCGCCAGCCGGGGCCAGTCGCACGCCATGCGGAACGCGGCATCGGTGGCGGGGATGCCGAGACGGCGGTGGTCGAAGCAGAGCTCGGCGAAATGATCCGGATTGGGCAGAAAATCCGACCGTCGCGCCTTGAGCATGCGCACGCCGTTGTCGATTTCGTCGGCGGTGCGCACCCCCACGCGAACCAGGGATTCGAGCAGCTCGCGCTTGTAGTTCGCGGCCCAGACGGGCGGGTCGCCGACGGCGGCCTGCTTCCAGGCGGTGCACACGCAGGTCATGCGCTCAAACGCCGCGTTGACCAACAGCGCTGCGGCATCGCTCGATGGTTTGCTCGTCGAGCCAGCTGGTGTCGGCAAAGTCGATGTCGGCGGCGCTTGCAGCACGAGGGTATCGGCCCGTTGCATGGGATCCTCCGGGTGTCGGTGCGGATTGGGTTTGCTGGTTGCGGTAGGCGTAGAGCATCTGGCGCAGGAGCTTGTGCTCCCACTGGCTGTGGCGCAGGGCTGTCGACTCGGCGGACCAGTACGACCGGAACTCGACCAGCAGGCCCGGGTCGAGCTCGGGCGGGATGCCGGACGCCTGACAACGCTCGGCGAGCTTTGGCGATGGCGTCCAGGTGTCGGCCATGCGAAACGCGGGATCGGGGTCGGCGCCCGGGTTAGCCGCGGCGCTCTTGGCGAGCGAGGCGTCGAGGTCGTCGCGGAGCCAGTCGGGAGTGCCCGGTTTTACCGTGTTCGGATGGGCGGCCTCGACCGGCTGCGGAGACGACTCCACATCGCCCGCGCACACGCGCTGTTGGTGTTGTTGTTGGTAGGTTCCTTCCTGGTTCTTTACTGATTCAATAGAGAAGGGATTGTCGCAAAGTGCGCTACTCCCCCGCACTGAGTGCGCTACTCCCCCGCATTTAGTGCGCTGGCGCACTGAGTGCGCTAGCGCATTTAGTGCGCTACTTTTGGTGTCTGTTTGTACAGCATTTTCTTCATCGTCTGCATCGAGTAGCGCATTGAGTGCGCTACTTTTTGGCGCCCAGAGTAGCGCACTGTCTGCGCTACTTTTCCGCTTGACCGGCGCACTCAGTGCGCTACTTCTCGCGAGCAGCAAACGGTAATTGGTACGCTTGCCGCGCTCGCGTTCGGCCTGTATCAGCCCCATTTCTTCGAGCTCGGCGATCGCGTAATTCACCGCTCGGGCGCCACATTGCGCTACCGTCATAAGGTAGGCATTGCCGGGATTGCACTGCCCGGTGTCGCGGTTGTGGCAGTTGCTGAGGGCGATCAAAACCAGCTTCGCCGTCTGCGATCGGGTCTGCTGGTTGATAGCCCAGGCGGCGGCTTCAAAGCTCATGTCGCATCACCGATCTTCTTGTCTCGATTTGTGGAAGCGGATGCAGGACTCGAACCTGCGACCTTCGGGATATGAGCCCGACGCGCTGCCGCTGCGCCAACCCGCTCTTAATCTTGCCGGCCGTTATCGCCGGCTCCTATCCGCTGCCAGGTTCTCTCCAGCGCGGCCAGTTCCTGTTCCGTAACTTCCATGCCGTGCTGCCGACGCATCACCAGGCCGTAGACCAGCTCGTGCTCCCGCATGGTCAGCCGCTTGTAGAGCCGCTGGCAGTCGTCGAGCCGGGCGCGCAATGCATCGGTGTCAGCCATCGGCGGTGACGCGCTCCCAGGTCCGCTCCAGGGCGGCGTCCTGTTTTTCGGTCAATGGCAATCCGTGTTCCAGCCGCACGCGCAGGTTGTGGATCAACTCGCCTTCCCACTCGGTCAGGCGGCGCGCGCGCTGCTCGCAATCCACGATCAGTTGCCGGCGCTGCGCATCGTCCATGCCGCCCTCCACTCCAAAAGGGAGGCCCCTCCCATCCCCGCCCGGGATCGTTGTAGGGAACGTCCGGGCGGCAGTCCGCAGCCAGCAGAGCTCTGTCTCGGATGGGAGGGGTCATTGATCGTCATGCCGCGCTGCGCTCGCGCAGGCGGTCTTCCAGGGCCTGAATCTGGCGGCGAATCTCCGCCGGATCGGCCTGGGCAAGGTATTTCTCGACCAGATAGAGCACCGGCTTGGTGTCGCCGGTAACCGTGATGTACCGCTCCAGGTCGTCGAGGGTGAAGCGCGCGCTGTCGTCGGGGGACTGGGCGCACTTGCGGGAAAGTTGCGAGGGCGACAGATCCATATCGGCGGCGATCAGCTTCTGTGGCCGCGGCTGCTGATGGATGCGCGCGGCCGTGTATTCGCGGCAACTCGCGTAGTCCGTGACCAAACCGGCCTCAAAGTTCAGCGTTAATTGCACGATTTGTTTCCTCTACTTTCCTCTACTTTCCCCCATGAATTCGGGGTAAATAAAAAGCGTCAGGCGGCCGCCCATAAGACATCAGGACGCAGTTCGGCCCGCGATATAGCTCCGCCTGTGACGTGCTCAATTTGGGCGGCGCGTTCGGCGGTAACGCGGTGACGGCCACTGATCCAATGCCCGACCATGCTTTGGGTCACCCCTAGCGACGCCGCGAATTCGGCCTGGGTCATCTCACGTTCTTGGAGGTATTTGCGTATGTCCATCTTCGAATGGTAGCAATGCTACTATTTTGTGTCAATAGCGCTGCTGCTTGTGTGGTGTTGCCCGTCCTGCGGCAATACTCACATGACTGATAAGCCAATGAACCCGAAGAAGAATCGCCGACTGCTGTCGGATGAAGAGAAGGCGCGAGCGCATCGCTTGAAGGCGATTTGGGATGCTAAAAAAAAGGAACTTGGCGTCACTCAAGCATCGGTGGCACTAAGCCTTGGGTGGGATAACAACACAGCGGTTGGTCAGTACCTCAACGGACGAATCCCATTGAATATTGAAGCAGCGTTCAAGTTTGCGGCGGTTCTCGGAGTCCCACCTACTGAATTTTGGCCGGATATTTTCAGCGGAAAGCTGCCCCCGGCCATCGCCAAGACCATCGAGATGATGTTTTTAATGTCACCGAGCCAGCAGGATTCAACAGTCCGCTTTGCGGCGTTTGAACTCCATCAAGTAAATGACCGCAAAGCCTCATAATGGTGGAATGATGACGAGCGGCAGGACTTACGGCGAACGAGTACGGCAGGCGCGCCTTCACAAGGGCCTCACGCAGGTAGACCTCGCGGCAAAGATCGGCGCGACAGCCGCGGCTGTCTCGCGGATGGAGGTAATCGATAAGTGCCAGGGCTCGCGCTTCACGTGTCGCATCGCCACCGCCTGTGACGTGGACCCCCTATGGTTGGAAACCGGCGCTGGGGAGCATGAAAACGCCCCGGAATGTGCCGATAATTTGGCCATGAGCATGAAAAAGGAGTCTGGTCGGCGGCTCAGGGGGGCACGAATTGCTGCTGGCTTCAGAACTCTGGACGAGCTCGCTGCGGCTTCAGGCGACAGGTTCAGCGTTTCCCGCCTGGGTAACTACGAAATTGGGCACCGCGCCATGTCGCCGGAAGTTGCTAAGGAGTTGGCTGGCCTGGTCCGGCGCTCGGCCGCTTGGCTGCTGTGCCTGGACGATGATGATCTGAAACCGGACGAAAAGGCTCTGCTCAGCCATTATCGAGCCGCCGACGAGCGCGGGAAGTCCACCATTTCTCGCATTGCTGAAATGGAATCGACTGGGCTTGGATCAAGACGAACTGGGAGGCATAGGGATGGCAAAGGCGCGCACGAGCACCCGGGACTGATCATCACAGGGAGGCAGGAACCAAATGTCAATGAGAAACATCGTCGCGACGCTCACGCTCACCACTCTGTTGGCCGGCTGCGCGAGCCCTGTAAAATACAACACGCCCAGCGGCAAACCACAGGGGCGCTTTCCCGGGATGGGAGTGGCTGAGGTTGCCGAGGCGATTATCGCGTTATCGGCGAACGCCGGTGCAACGCTGGCAAAGCAAACGCCGAACCAGTTGACCTTCCAAAAAAAGCTCGACAGCGTGATGGCCTCCGCGCTGCTCGGCACGCGCTATGATTTTAACGTTTACAGTCAATCTCGCTTCACGCTTTACCAGGCGGGCGATGCGACCGAGGTTATCGTCGAGTGCGCCACCGTTCAAAATGCCGGCAGCGCATTCGAGAAAGAACTCGACTCGACGCACACCAAGGACTGTGAGCAGGCGCAGTTGGTGCTGGATTATCTGAATAAAAAGCTCTCCGCGCGCTGACGCGGGGATCGGTCCCCCAAGAAACCGCCGTGATGGTCCGGCAACCCGATCAGACCATGCGCCCTTGGAACACAACAACGCCACAGAGGGTTGCGCCACGGTCGATGTTTATGATGGGTTCTAGACGGCGCTCTTTGAGCGGTCGCGGGTAGCGCTGCCCCCCCTTCGATCACCAGCTGCTTGAAGGTCGTCCGGCGCTCGGCATCGAGGGGCCTATCGATGACGGGCCATCCATCGCCTCTTCATCTACGCGAGCATATAGCCCAACTCACCGCCTAGCCCAGGCGTTCTCCACAGTTGCGGACAAATTAGCAGCGTTGCTATTGACTTTAATTAGTAGCTTTACTATTGTTTGTGAAAACCAAGCGGGAGCACCCCCATGACAGCCACCATCTACCTCCACCCAGCATTGACCGGCGATCCCGCTCTGGTGTCCGCCATCCAGGAACGCACCGGGCTGTCCGCTGAGATTCACGGCCACGTCGTGCATCTGGTGGGCACCCCCGCCTGGCGTGGTCGCCCGGCACCGGCGCGCGGTATCGAATCCCGCGCCGGCGCGCTGTTCACCCTGCCCTGCACACCCGTCAATGCCGGCCCGTCCGGCGGCGACTGGTGCGCATGATCTGGAGCGGAAGCATGTCCATAACCCATGACCCCTTACGCGCCCGGCTGGAGCGCTGGGCCGAGCTTGTCGCCCTCGGGCGCGCCTGCGATCTGTCTGAGACGGTGCACGTCAACCGGCTGCTCGGCGAGGTGAACGTCTTTTTCAACGGCGCCCGCTACGAGAGCGACGGCCTGGGCTGCGACGAGGTGGACCACTGGGCGACGCCGCGCGAGTTCATCACCCGCGATGCGGGCGATTGCGAGGATTTCGCCATCGCCAAGTATTTCACCCTGCGCGCGGCCGGCATCGACAGGCGCCGTCTGCGGCTCCTGTATGCCAAGGTGCTGCCGGGCCGGATCCCGCACATGGTGCTGGCCTATTCCGCCACGCCTGGCACCAATCCGCTGATCCTCGACAACCTGACCAGCCAGATCAAGCCGCTGAGCGAGCGCGACGATCTGGATCCGGTTTACGCCTTCAACGAGGCGCGGGTATGGCTGTTTCGCGACAGCAGAACACCGATCGATGTCTGCGCGGCGGGAACCCTCGTGCTCTGGCGCAAGTTGCTGGAGCGCGTCGCCCAGGAGAACCAACCAGTGGAGGCGTCAACGTGATGCGCGCCGCTGTGCACAAACCAAACACCCCCGGCAGACGCCCATGCGA
>JBFWVC010000032.1:0-21922 GCA_050246945.1 Hyphomicrobiaceae bacterium | reverse complement strand
TGCGCGACCAGATTGCGCCGCCGACCCTCAATCTGGAGAACCCGGACGCGGCTGCCGACGGGCTCGACCTTGTCGGCGGACAGGCCCGGGCGATGAAGATGCAGCACGCCGTATCGAATGGCTTCGGCTTTGGCAGCGTCAACGCAAACGTCATTTTTCGCCGTCCCGTTTGAAGGCGGCGCAGCCAATCTCAGCGGTATCGACCGACTATCGTTTGGGACCCGTAGAGGCGCCGAGTACTTCGCGGCTGGCAGCGAGTACTTCCTCGCTCAAGGCGCCATCGCCGACGGCGCGCGCAATGACGACCGTGCCGACCAACGACGCAAACATCTGGATAGCTTTGCTCCGTCGCTGACTCGGCGTCCCCGAAAATCCCGCCGAGAGCTTGTCAATCATTCTCTGCGTCCCATTGGCAAACGCCCTTCGGACCTCCGCAGTCTCACGTGCCGCTTCGACGCCGAACGCGGCCATTGGACAGCCGAGTGCCGGTTTGGTGACGTGGTCGCGCGTAAGATACTTCATTACATAGTCCTCGACGGCTTCTGCCTCGCTCGTCTTATCCGCCTTCGTCTCCAACCTCTTCACGAGCACATCGTGAATGGACTGTACCGCTTCTGCTACGAGCGCATCCTTGGATTCGAAATGCCGGTAGAAGCCGCCGTGCGTGAGCCCGGCCGCCTGCATGAGATCGGCGACACTCGTCCCCTTGATGCCGCGCTCTCTTAGCATACGTGCGGCAACCGCCACGATCTTCTGATGATGCCCTGCCATTGCTTCACGGGACATGCGCATGATTCTTTTACCTTTCCGAGCTTGTCGTCCTATATCATCATTTTGGATTATATGCGTAATCTTTTGTTGATTCAATGGGCACGTGCGCCCCGTCATGGGAACGGGAGATCGTGCTGCTACGCCGCGCCTATTCACATATGCGTGAGACGGCAGTGCCATGATTGACTATTTAGATTATGTATGACATCCATAAGAGTAGATGACAAACATCATCTAATTGGACTGACGAGGTGATCAACCCGCCTCCAAAGTACTTGGTTCTTGAAACCTCACGAGCAAAGGAGAAATACGATGCACGCTCTCATGATCGCAGTGACCGCCGCCCTCACGCTTGCCGCCGGAGCCCACACGGCTTCAGCCGGAGACGAACTCGACAAGGCCCTAGGCTCCGGCGCCTACATCCACCCGACTGGCCCCGTGAATGGTGTCTGGCACCAAGACGGTAACTGATGCGGACCGCGGCAGCGGTTGCACTGGCTTTGTTACTGCTCGGTGGCGAGGCTCAGGCCTACTCCGATTTTGCCGAATTGCTGTTCGGTCAACAAAGCCAGTTCGCTCCGCGTGTCTTCGATCAACACATCGAAGACGAGGCGACGGGTGACGAGTTCAAGTGTCGCCTCGACCTCTTGACATCCGGGCACGGCAGTGCCGCGCCCGGATGTCGCGCTCTTACACAATAAGGCCAAGCTGAATTCAGTCATCAGAACCAAAGGAAGAAGAAAATGCTCACGATACCTGGCTGGGAAGCCAAGACGCTAGACGTGGCGGACAAGCTGAGGCTGCGGTATGTGAAGATCGGCGAAGGGCCGCCCCTCGTCCTCCTCCATACCCTTCGCGCACAACTTGAGTACTTCCGCGACTTGGCGCCTCTCTTGGCTGAGAGATACACGGTTTACGCTGTCGACCTTCCCGGCTTCGGATACTCCACCATCGATCCGTCGGCTCCGTTGGACGAGCCCTATTTCCGTCGAGGAGTCGTCGGCTTCCTAACGGCGCTTGATCTCCGCGACGTGACCATTGTCGGCGAATCCATCGGCGCTGTGCTTGCGCTGACGGTCGCGGCTGAGGTTCCCGAGCGAATTCGTGCAGTCTTCCCCCTCAATACCTACGATTATGACACGAGGTTCGGTGACGGTGTTCGTCGGGGCAACTGGTTTGCCAACCTCATCGTTGGCGGCTTGGGGCTCCCAGTTTTTGGCCCGATAGCCGGAGCCCTAGAAGATCGCTTCGTTCTTGGAAAAATTCTGAGTGGCGGCTTTGCGGATCCTCGAAAACTGCCTCCCGATCTTCTTACCGAGTTCTCGGCCGTCAGCCGGCAGCCAAATTACAGGCGTGGCGCCCGTAAGGTTTTCCTGGAATGGCGTTCGTGGCCAAAAGCCCGAGAGTTCTACTCGTCGGTCAAGGCCCCGGTGACGCTTATTTATGGCGACAACGACTGGTCTCGCATCCCCGATCGGGAGCGCACGAAGGCGTCTTTGAAAAATGCGCGCATGTTCACGCTACCCAACTCGGGCCACTTCTCGGCTGTCGAGAATCCCCAGGAAGTCGCGGATATCATTCTCGCTGGCAGTCGTCAATGAACGGGCGACGCACACGCCGCAAATATCACAGAGAAGAGCACGGGCAATGTCGCTTACAAACGCACAAGCTGATGCCAAACTTATTCGGCTGCATTTTGCCTCCGGCACACGTGCCGTCAGGGTGCGATGGATTCTGGAAGAAATTGGCGTTCCCTACGAACTCAACGCCCTCAACCTTTGGCGGGGCGCGCACAAGAGCAGTGACTACCTGAAAATCCATCCGCTGGGAAAGGTGCCCGCGTTGGAGATCGATGAGACGATCGTCTTGGAATCTCTGGGGATCTGTTTGTATCTTGCAGATCGGTTTGCCGACGCAGGGCTCGCGCCCCTTGTGACCGACAAAGAGAGCAGGGCCAGCTATTGCACCTGGATGGCGTTTTCTGCAGGGACGCTGGAGCCCGCCATATTGGAACAGTTGCGCGCAAAAAAAGCGGAGGAGCGGGGCATTCCATCCATCGGCTTAGGGCCTGTCCTGACGCCACTCGACAATGTTGCGTCATACATGGAGAAGCATCTCACGGAGCGGCCATTCCTTCTGGGCGATCGGCTGACGGCGGCCGACATCTTGAACGGCTCGTTGATTGCGTGGGCTCAAGACCTCGGCTTGCTCGATGGGCGCCGATCGATCCAGGCGTGGGTTGCCAACCTGAAGTCTCGACCCGCCTATGCACGCGCGATGGTGGGTGGTGGTCGGGGATTTATGCGCTGAGACTTATGTTCGCCGCATCAAATACAAGGTGAAAAAAACATGGAAAACGTTGCCCGCATACTCGTCGGCTTGATTGCAGCTTTCATGCTAGTAAGTGGGCTGGGTTTTTGGTTTCATACCGACACCATGAACAAGATATTCGCTTTGTCGACTTTAAATGACCTGGGTTTCGCAAGCATACGTGCAGACTTCGCCAGCTTCTTTCTCGCCATCGGCCTGTTTGCCGGCATCGCGGCTTGGAAGCGTGATCCACACTTTGCAGCAAGTGCAGCAACGCTTTTCATTTTGGCATTGATCGGCCGCGTGATCAGCCTTGGCTTCGAAGGGCAGGTTGCAGGCGGCGTACCTCCAATGCTGATTGAAGCCATTTCAGCGGGCATCCTCCTATGGGCACGACAAATCTGGCAAAACTCATAGCTCCTGACCTTGCTCGAATAAACGCCTTCGATCCTTCTCGGAGCCAAACATTAGCTAGAATTGAACGGAGCGAACGAGCAGACCTACGGCAAACGAATTCATCAGGGCGCAAGTCGGTCGACTGCGAGCAGAATGCCCGGACGCGCAATGCTACATGAGCTCGGCCGATGCCCATGACTAGGGCAAGGACTCAACCTCCCACGCACCGGCTAACGAGTAGCTACGGCAACTTCCGGCTGATTGCTTCGATCTGCCTGGGTTCGCGGCCGCACGGCTCCCTGCTACCTCCGCTCACAGAGGTAAATTGACGCTCTCCTCCAATCCCAACATCGAGATCGAGCGCGGTCCATCAGTGACTGCTTCACTCTGCACGGCGTTAGATGGTGTGCGACGGCTGCTGCAACTGCTCAGGGCAGTTCAGGGTCAGATTCGACGGGCGGTAACCAATCGATGGAAGAAGCAGACCGAAACCGGTCATGAGAACAGCAGGTTAGGTCGAACGAGGCGCATTCTGGTTTGTCTCTCAAACAAGGAGACAGACCATGGAAGACCCCAATAACCCCAATCGTTGCGACTGAACCCGCTGCCAAGCCTGCGCGCGTCCCTTGGAACAAAGGTAAGCTCGTCGGCGCCAAGCCGCCCCTGCGGCCGAGCCACGTCTGGTCGATCCGGACCAAGCTGCAGATCGAGGGCAAGAAAAGGGATCTCGCTCTCTTCAATCTCGCCATCGACAGCAAGCCGCGTGGTTGCGATGTCGTCGCTGTTCGCGTCGATGACGTGGCACCAAGCGGTTACTCAATGGACCGCGCGACGATTCGCCAGAAGAAGACTGGCAGGCCCGTGCGGTTCGAGTTGACGGACCAGACGCGAATGGCGATCGACGACTACCTTAGGCTGACTGGGCGGAAGCTCGGTCAGTTTTTGTTCGCGGGGCGAGGAAATCGCGCCGGTTTGACGACCCGGCAGTACGGGCGCCTCGTTCAGGAATGGGTGGCCAGCATCGGGCTAGATCCGGCGAAGTTTGGGACGCGCTCGCTGCGCCGTACCAAGGCGGTGCTCATCTATCGCCGCACCGGAAACCTGAGAGCGGTGCAGCTTCTGCTCGGCCACTCGAAGATCGAAAGCACGGTCCGATACCTCGGCATTAAGTTCGATGACGCCATCGAGATCGTCGAGAAGATTGAGTCCTGATCGCAGACGCGATGCCACAATTAACAGAAGTAGTCAGCTACGCACCACGCCCCCGATCCCATGAGGCGCGACGTCTGCAATGGGTGATGCCCGCTTGTGCGGCGCACCGACGGAAAATATGCATTCGGCAGCAAATGGCCCAAGGCGTCGGCGCACCCAGAATTCACGGTCGGTCGATCCCACAAGCCGACGTCGGCTACCCTCATTTGGCGGCGCAAAACGCGCCGCCAAGTACGTCTGCTTATTGGGTTCGTGCGTCAAATGTCGATCTTCTCGGCGATCTCGATGGCGTCATCGAACTTAATGCCGAGCTAATCTCCTCCATCAAATTTGCCTGATTGCGCAATACCTCGATCTCCAGCTCGTCTTCCTGTGCGCGCATAGGATTGCATCGAGTCGACTACCACGTCGATAGCAAGGTCCAGGACCACCCAACTTGATAGGACGATGCTTATGCGGCTCTTGGTTACATGCTGTTCCCTTTGGAACAGCTGACGTGTCCTAAATGTGCAGCAATATCTTCAGTGCGAAGCGAACTTCATGGCTGAACCAAGTGCCAAGAACTCCAAACAGCGTCGGACAATCAGTCGCTGCGCCGCATTCAGGGCCTCTTAAACAGCCGTTGTGGCCAAAGTTGGTGATGCTCTAGGTCAACGTCAAGGAGGTAGTCAAAGATGTCTGACGGCATCCGGCTCCAACTGCTCGGCAACTTTTCTCTCACCGGCCCATCATCGGCGCCATGTCTGAGCGGGCGAAAACTCAAGGCGCTGCTGGCTTATCTTGCGCTCAACTCCGACGCACCTCAATCGCGCGACCGCTTGATGACCCTCCTTTGGGGATCTCATTTCCAAACACAAGCTCGCCAGAACCTCCGCCAAGCCCTTTCACGGCTTCGGAGATCCATCGGGGACGCTTTGGTCATCACTACTGATGAGCGAGTTAGCATAAATCCAGAACTGGTCGAGACGGATGTTGCGCGTCTTGAAACGCTCTATACCGATAGCACGCTCGAATCGCTTCAAGAGGTGGATTTGCTTTGTTCCGAAGAACTTCTCGAAGCGTTAAGCATTCCTGAACCGGAATGGGAGGAGTGGCTGGCCTCGGAGCGATCACGGTTGGGCTCTTTGGCTGTAGAAGCACGCATAATCCTGGCAGCGCAACTGATCGGAATAGGTCGGTTTGAAGAAGCTCTAAGTGTCGCACACCGGGCCAAGGCCCTCGATCCATTCCGCGAGGATGTCTGGCGGCAACTGATGCAGGCGCTGGTTGGGCTTGGTCGGAAAGCGGAGGCGCTGCGTTGCTTTGATGAGCTGTCCGCGCTTCTGGAATCCGAACTCGCCACTGATCCTGACGCCGAAACCATTCGGTTGCGAGATATCATCAGGAATGGTGTGTCAGGTGCAGAGGGCGAGAACGCGCAACCAGCTATCAGCGGGCCTGTGAGTCCACCAAATGTTGAGCAAACCAACGATGCTCCAGCAAAATCTTCGGTGCCTAGCCGGCCGCATGGAACAACGGAAAATTGGGAGCAGGAAACGGCGCTGTCAATTGACAGCCCGATTCACGATCACATCTCGAGCGCCAATCAGCCGGGGTCACCTCATGGCACGCTTTGGTGGACTCAGCAGCGCAGAGCCACATTGGTCGTGCTTGGCGCCATAGCTCTTTGCGCCGTTTCAGCGCTCGCATGGTGGTCCCATTCGGTCGAGACCGATGCCAACGCTGCCCAGTTCGGCGACAAACTTGGTGTCGTCACCGAAGGTCAACACCGGGCTGCTCTTGGTGGGGCGCGGATCGATATCCGCACGCTTGCCTCTGAACCAGTCACAATCCGAATCCAGCCCGACGGAAAGCTAGATCTGGAGTGGCTCCAGAATATTTCTCTACGACAAAAGTTGATCAAGGACTATGGGACTTGGCGGTCAGATGGAGATCAATTCTGCATGACGTTCGGATGGTTTTTGCGCGGCAAGGAACATTGCATCGGGATCTATCATGATGCGACAGCCTTCACTGCAACGAAATCGAACGGCACCAGCCTGCCTTGGGTCGTCAGAGACAGAGCCGCTTCACACTCGAACCGCTTGGTACCGATCCCCTCCGAGGTCGGGGCGACACTCGATGACAAACGCCTGGCAGAGATTCTTCCCGGTGGCGAGCTTTACTTGAGAGACCACAACATGCCGGTTGTGATGAAGTTGTTGGCAGGCGGGCAGCTTGACATAGAAATTTGGAGATGGGGACTGATCGGCACGCAAATCGAAACAGATCGTGGAACGTGGAGAATCGAAAATGATCGCCTATGCCTAACGCCTGGTTGGTGGAAGGAAGGTCGGGGGCATTGCTTTAAAGTGCGAGCAGGTCAATATGCCTACGCTTTTTTTCTCGAGGACGGTCGCCTGACGCAGGTGCTGCTCCGCAAGTGAGAGGGGAATCTGCATAGCCGTGCCGTGTTGGCGGCTTTCGCCAAATTGCTGCGCTAAGAGTCGGGAGCAGCAGCATTGGCTCTCGATGCTGCCGCTCCTTTCATGGTACCCATCAGCTCCGGCGATATGGCAGTCCTCGTGCTCTACATGTCCATGGCGCACTTGGGTTACCTTCGTAGCCGATGAGGACCTTGCGCGATCTTTGCAATCTGGATGTCGCCCTCCGCCCAATTTTGGGGGTCATGTCACACGACACGTTTTTCGAAATCGCTGTGTTGAAATTGCTGTAGGCAGACCCGTATTGCGCCTTAACAATCTTTGCCCATGCGCGAATGGCAAGCCCTCGTGCCGACGTTGTCGTGATACCGTATCCGATGCCGATTGCATTGGCCTTCGGCCTGGGAGCTGGACCAGTTGTGTTGACCGGTTGGGCTCGCGCCGTGCAAGACCACGCTGCGTTGGGATCGCCACGCGTGCCGATGACAGCCTGCCGATGACGATATTTCTGGCTTGATCCCAATCGTGCGCATGTCAATTTTCTCGACCGCGCGCCTCCGAAACTTGCGAACTTGTCGCCATAGGCCTTACGAACCGCGTCCTGCCAGGCCGCAACCGCATTCCTTCGCGCGTAAAACTGCAATTCGCCGAATCCAATTCCTGTGGCGAGTGGCTGAACGATCACGTAGGGCGAGGCAGTAGCAGTAGAGATCGTTATGAACCCGATCGAAACTGCTGCTATCGAGAACTTTGCTATTGAGCTTCTCATTATCAATACTCCTTGAATCCTGTCTGCGGATAACGCGTTGCTGTAACTAGAGATGCGACGGTTGAAGGGAGGCCTGAGGACACACGAGTCCAACCCTCGGACATGACGCCGGTCGCGATCTATCTGCGGGCGCTACGGAAGCTGGTCCGGACCTCGCGGTACGTCGTTTCAAGACGTGCGGTCCTCAGACCTAGTTTGCAGGTCCGACCAGTTCGACGTTCAGTCTTCCCGACATTGCGTTCAGCTTGGCGCGGTAGAGCACGGTTCCGCGCAGGGCCGAGTATTGGTATTCGCGACCTGTGCAATCGAACGGATCGATAGACGAGTAGCCAAGCTTGAGCAAATAGTCTGTGCCGTATTGGCACTCAAACCGATTTTGCACGTGAACTCTCGTTCTCTTACGCACATTCTTGGGTCGATCCGCATTCTGTCGGTGGTCAACACTTCTGGACCGCCGCTCCACCTTGCGTACGCGCGGCTCCTTGACAGCTTTGGTCGCGCATGATGCCGTGAAGCAGACTCTCTTGCCGCCGGCGTCAAAGCCGAGGTCATCCAGCCCAAATGCCTCAGTTCGTGTCGGTGCGGCGACACCAATAAAGGCGGCGAGCGCACATGTTGCGGACAGTGTAAATATCTTGTTCATGACGTTTTCCTTAAATACGAGATCCATCTCCAGTGTTTAAGCAATCGCGTGATCACCTCATTGCTAGCGACGCAATGGTGCGATGCCCTGTCGGGGCTTAGCGAACGATTCAGGGAGCTTGTAATTTGGAAGCGTTGCACGCGGTTGCCGAGTTGGAACGGGACTCGGAATTGCGTTCTCCGGATAGTCGGTCTGTCCTACGCATTTTCCGGTATTTTTGCAGACGATAAGGGTAGCGCTGCCGTCTTCATGCCTGACGCTGCATGAGTAGCCCTTTTTATTAGCTTCGAAATACCCCTTTGACCTAAAGCACTTCTTCATTAGCCTTTGTCTGCTAATCCTGATGTTGCCGTTGAGCACGCTCTTTGCTTCAGCGGCCCGTGGCCCCACGACCGAGCCCAAAACTGCAACACTGGAACTCAACAAGCCGACTGCCACGACCGCACTCACGGTCAAGCGCGCCGAGGGGTAATATGTGTTCATGACTAAGTCCTTTGCTCTGTTTTCGTCCTGGCTCTCAACGAACCACCCGGGTTCGCCTGCTGGCGGCACCGGAATGAGCAAAGTCTCAAGGCAGCGCGCAACGACACCGTCATAGAAGCCGTGACGGGGAGGTGATCAAACCGTGACGAGGCGTGAAAAAGCTAGCGTTCTCAACATTCGACGGTGATGCCGACGTGACTCCGACGGTTGAGCCTGCTTCAAAGAGGATCGGCGCGGGATTTGGGCCTGATGCCCGAGGAATAAAGAAGGCGCTGCTGCCTGAGGGGTCGCCAACCGACAGCCGGTGCTCGAGCACACACCGTCTCCGAGTACTGCTCGGGCGCAATGCGAACCATCGCTCCGAGCGAGATTGACATAGTCGGCGGCAGCTTATCCCCTCACGTCTGTTTCAGCGTGGGAAACATTATGACCTCGCGGATCGAACTCGCGTTGGTCAGAAGCATAATTAGTCGATCCACGCCAATGCCCAACCCAGCGGCGGGAGGCATGCCGTGGTCCATAGCTTCAAGAAAATCGAGGTCAAGGCGTCGGCCCATTTCGCCGCGCTCTTGAGCTCGTTCGACCTGATCAATCATTCGGCGACGCTGCTCGACGGGGTCATTGAGTTCGGAGAATGCGTTGCAAATCTCCCAGCCGTTGCAATAGGTCTCAAATCGTTCGACCAAGCGACTGTCGTCGGACATCTGCTTGGCGAACGGCGAGATGTCCTTCGGATAGTGCGTTACATGCACAGGCTGGACGAGGTCGGCCTCAACGAATTCCTCGAAAACAAGGGATAGCGTCTCACCCCAGGACAGGCCTGGGTCAACCTGGAGTCCTAGCCCCCGTGCCGCCTTGCGCGCGTCCTCGTCGCCATTGATCGACAGGAAGTCGACGTTGGTTTTGTCCGTCACAGCCTGAGGCATTGGTAGCCGGCTGAACGGGGCCGCGAAGGACAGCTCGTGACTGCCAAATGCAAAGCTCGTGGAGCCGTGAATCATGGTGGCAAGATGCGCGAACATGCGCTCCGTCAAAATCATCGCGTCCGTGTAGTCGGCATAAGACCAGTAAGCCTCGAGCATAGTGAACTCGGGATTGTGGCGCGTCGACAGTCTCTCGTTCCGAAAATTGCGGTTTACCTCGAATACACGATCTGAGAGTCCGGACACTAGAACGCGTTTGAGAAAGAGCTCAGGGGCAATGCGGAGGTACATGTCCTGGTCAAGCGCATTGTGATGGGTCACGAACGGCTGAGCTGTGGCGCCGCCGTAGACTGGATGCAACATTGGCGTTTCGACCTCGATAAATCCGTCGGCAGCCATGAAGTCTCGAATTCCTGCGAGGATGTGGCTCCTCGCCCGCAACCGAGTACGTGTCTCTTCATTGACCATCACGTCCAGATATCGCTTGCGATAGCGATTTTCGACATCGGTCAACCCGTGCCACTTCTCTGGCATCGGCCTCAATGTCTTGCAGAGCATGGATATGCGTTCGGCGTTAACGGTCAATTCGCCGCGCTTTGTGCGCCGTACAATGCCCTCCACGCCAATCAAGTCGCCAAGATCGACAAGCTCTATCAACGCGAGGCTATCCTTCCCCGTCACATTCTTGTGGGTGAAGACCTGGATTTTCCCCTCAGCGTCACGCAAATCGATAAACATGCCGGAGTTGCGGGCAGCGTAAATGCGGCCTGCAATGATAACGCGGTCGTCCGTTACCGTATCGTTGGGTAGATCCTGATGCCGGGCGATGATTTGAGCCGTCGTCGTGGACCGTTTGAAACTGGCCGGATAAGGGTCGATGCCCAGCTCTATCAACCGCGTGCGCTTTTGGGACCTGACCTCGATTAGATTGGAAGAAAGGCTTTCAGAGGTATCGTTGTCACTCATGGTCCCGAGGTCTCTTTCAAATTTTGCCAACGTGGTTCGAACAGTTGAGACACGCGCTGGCCCCTAGCTTTCGCGAGCAACAAGCGTATTGATACGTGAGAGCGCTTGCAGTAGCTTAATACGTCGAGCGCCTGACACGTTTTCCGCAAATCGATGTTCGCAAATCGTCATATAGATTGCGGGAGCGCGCGCGCATTGCATCTCCAAACCCCATTGCCTCCGTTGCATTGCGGCGACCTTGTCACCGCCAATTGCCACAACGCATATCTTGCTCCAAAGGTGTTACGCGCCACGAACTCCCATTGGCGGATCGCTTCCTGCTGAGCAAACTGTCGGCTTGGACCGAAACCGGAAGTGTCTATGACATAAAGTCGTGCAGCTACTATGCGTATAGGTCGCCCCATCGCCTTGCACTTCCAAAAAGATTTCTTGTTTCGCGAACCGCTGACCGGTTTGCAGGCAATTCGACGACCGCGCGCCCTTGACCACCCCTCGGCTTTCAGACCAAATTTTCGAGCAACGGCGTTTGCCCAGGCGCGAATCGCGTTCTCATGAGCCTTTTTCTTGTCTTGGGCAACCGCATGTCCTCGCATCTCCTCAGCTATAATATAGGTTGCTGCCGATGCAACATCAGATCGGGGAAGCCCTATAAAACAAGACATGGAAATTGCGATCAGGAGCACGCCAGCTTTATGAGGTTTCATGAGACCATTCCTTTCCAGTGGCACGCCTTTCCAGAAGCGCGCAAAATAGAATTCTCCGGCACCGCGGCGGCGGCGGTCTCGAGCAGCACTACCTTTGGGTCCAGCACCGGCGAGAAAACTAGATCGGCCAATGGGAGCATCAAAAAAGTTATCGATTTGAGAAAGGCATTCTGTTCCCTACGGAACAGCGGGCTGACATCTCACCTGTCGGGCACGAAGGTCATGTTCAGATCAACAACGAGGTCGAACCTTTGCAGCGCGGTCTACGTTACCGTTGTTGACGCGGCACAAGCGCTTCCCTCGGTAACAACAAGTTCGTTACGAAGCATGTGTCTGGGAAATTTGTCCGGCGCGACAGGTGCGAACCAATAGCTAGAAAGGAGGCAGCCCGATTGTCGGCGCTGCTCATGCTCGGGTTAACGGTCAACTGAAGTTTGCAAACTCTGCGGATCGTTCGATTGAATGCGACGTATGACGCAAATGCTCAGAGCCGATTTGGGTCAGAACTTACGATCTGCTGATCGCGTGATGACCGACGCGATAACGCAGAAAGCAGTCGCCAGACGCAGAAATTCACCGCGCGAGTGCTGCACCGCAACGGATTTCGTCGCGACGACGACCGACTCGGCATGCGCGGAAAGCACATCGCAACTGATGGTCCGTGTCACAGGTCGGTCGGTAATGGCCCACCTTGGCGTTGCGCTGCGCTGCAGCAAGTCGGCAGCTATATGGCCCGTCGCGTCGTCGTACGCCGGTCGTGCCTTTGCCGATCCGTACAGGAGGCGCCTCGCGAGTTGGCTGGATGCTGCTCGTAGCTTCTCGTGGTGTAATGCTTTTGCCTTGGCGACTTCAGAGCTGAGTCTAAGAAGCGCCGTGGCAATGGGCTGAAGCCGGCCTCAATTCTGCTGTTCGGCAGGTGGCGCCAAGTGCATACTCCCTTTCCATCCGCCGAGGTCACGGGATTTGGAACTGGCGTCGCGGGTGTTGTCGGAGATGAGGCGGCGACGTTCCCTGTTGACGTGCAAGGCGACCGTCGCGGCAGTAGCATCTGCGACCGGCCTACTGCCAAACGAGTCCCTCGCGCAGTCGAGCACCACGAAGGAGAGCAACATGTCCGCAGAGCAATTCGCCGACGTCGTCCGCCGCGGATATCACGCCTTCAACACCGCTGACATGGCACTGCTCACGCAGATCTTCGACGCCAACAGCACATGGGAAACGCCAGGAAAGTCCCCCATTGCCGGCCTGCGTAAGGGCCGTGACAACGTTTTTGCCCACTTCGGCACCTACGGCGGTGGCACCAATGGCACATTCAAGGCCGAGCTTCAGTACGTCACCGCGGATGCCAATGGTCGTGTCGTCGGCGTCCATCGCAACACGGGTACACGTGAGGGCAGAACGCTCGACACGCACTGCTGCATCGTCTTCCAAGTGATGGATGGTCGCATCGTGTCGGGCAAGGAACACTTCTTCGATCTCTACAATTGGGATGCATTCTGGGCATAGCCAAGCACCGGGGCGGGGTCCGAGCATCAAGCTCGTTCCCGGCAATCTCTCCCAGGTTGCGCCCCAGATTGACGATCGCCGACGCGGTGAGTTCGATACAGACCGTGGCCGTCGGGATGCGCAAGCGTCGAAGAGGGCTGCCAGGGAGATGATCATGTCCAACGAACGCCCATCTCTTATTGCCCCCTTGTGCCTCATCATTGGCGCACTGCTTGGCTTGGCCGGCAGTTTTGCCACTTCAACCTCACTGCGAGGGTTGGCGTGGTGAGTCGATGAGACCGCTCTCGCAATCGGGGCGGCCCTGCTTGCCGTCCACTTCATTCGGCACGGACAAGACGTCCTCGCCGCAGGCTTTCTAGTCTTTATTGCTGGTCAGACCTTGGTAGTCTCAGGTTCAGCTATGTCGCTCGAGTCCAGCGGTCCGTCATTTGCCGCGGGAGCGGCAATGTGGGCCGCGGCATTGGTACTTATCAGCACGCCTAATGTCATGCCATTGCCCGTGCGCGCGCTCGGTTTCTTTGGGGCATTGCTCTTCGCGGCTATAGCGCTTCAAGTATTTGCAGGTCGAAACCTTACGCCGGTAACTGAGCCTCTTCCCTTTTTCGCATACCCGTTTTTCGTATTCACCCTGTTGGGTTGGGCATGGTGGTGTCTTCGCACTCCGCAGCGCGCCTAGAACTGGTATTCAAACCGCAGCCGCGGCGCGAGAGTTGGTCGCAAAAACCGTCTACCCTATCGGTCAAGCCGGACGGACTGGATTGTTGCGATGTACACAGTGATCGCGCCAGTGTCCGGCACATTTGTCACACAGGTGTTGAGCGCCGGCACGATGCATGCTTTGGGTCACCAAGAGCCATGTCGCACGCCCAAACTATGACTGCAGCGCCCTCACCACCGGTCGCATCGCAGCCTGAGAACCAAGTCCGCGTCGGGCCATTAGTGACCTAACGGGTCTATTCGGAGGGTGCGCCGCACAATGTTGCGCCAAACCAATAGCGCAAATCACTCCCCTCGCGATCGGCGATGTGCAGGGGGGCGCTGACGATGTCAGGTTGAGCGGGTATTGCCCTTGAAGCAGACATAGATCTTCTCCGAACGTCCTCATGCAGGAGACGGCGAAAAGAAATTGACTGGATTTTTGTCCGGTCAATTTCAGGTGCTCAACGGTCGCCAACCGCGTTCAAGCGCTCACTCGATCGGGATTCGCCCGCTTAGCGTTCTGTCGTTTCGATAGAAGTGCGATGCGATTGCGAGGACTGCCGACAACCTGCGGGATCCTTCTGGCGCAAATCCACCGACGCTGCGGTGGAATTGGCGGTGCCGATCGCTGGGCACATCGCAGCTGCACCGGTGGTTGAAATCAACCAACTCGATCCCCACACTAGATGCTGAAGGGGAAAATACGCCGCAATTGCAGGCGTGCCCGGCTCGGCATGCGATTTGCGGCTTCCGAGTTGCGACGTGCGAAGTGACACATCAAGGCGCTGCCGCAACGACGCGAAAAGGCGGGCGCCCAACTTCGGGGACACAGCATGGCATCAGAGTGGGGATCATGAGGTATGGCCGCATTGCGATCGACCTTCGTCAGACCGCTTATGATTGTCGCTGGGATCGCGGGCGCGGCAGCACTCGTCGCCTCGCTGTTGCTCGTGGTCAATTCACACCAGGCACTGCAGCGCATTGAGCCTGCGGCGGAGCATATTCGCCACCTGGAATTGCTGAACGAAGCCGCGCGCGATACACAGCAGCTGTTCATCAATCACGAGGCCGAGCGGCGCGTGCCAACTGCCTTGGAAATCGAGGCCATCCGCCGGAAGCTTTCGCTCCTGATCAGCCAGGATCACCACCTGGCAGCAGAAAGCCCGACGCGTCTCAAAACAGCGCGGGATGCGCTAGACGGGTTTGCCGACGATCCTCATGCAGCACTCCTGGCATCACTTGCGGAGGTCCGCACCGTCATCCTGGAGGAGACCAAGGCGCAGTCCGCGCTCATTCAAAAAATGCGCGGAGACTGGCAGGCCGAATATCGCATCGCGATCGGCACATTCCTGGGACTTCCGGCGCTCGCAATTCTGGCGTTGGCCATCCTGCGCCGACAGATTCTGGGTTCTCTCAGTAGGGTCTCCTTTCTCATGGAGCAACTTGCAAACGGGTCCTTCGTTCCAACTCCGGTCGACGGCGCAGACTTCGATCTGAGGCCGGTCCTGCTGAGCTATAACGGGCTTGTCGAGCGCCTTGCGAAGGCGGAAGCCGAAAACAACCAACGCCAGGCGCAGCTCGAGGAACAGGTGCGTGCTGCAACGCACACATTGCTACGCCAGGGTCGGGAGCTCTCGGAAGCCGATCGGCTGGCGGCGGTCGGCGAGACCTCGGCACGCATAGCTCACGAACTGCGCAACCCGCTCGCCGGGCTGGAACTTGGATTGAAAAACTTGAGTGCGGACTGCAGCTCCGACCGCCGTGGTGCCGATGCTTCCATCAAAGCAAGGTTCGGCCCCATGATATCGGAACTCCAGCGCATGTCACGGCTTCTCAACCAACTTCTCGACCAGGCCAGGCGGACGCCTGAAGCGGCGACACGGATCGATATCAGAAAGGAAACAAACGAGACCGCTGCTCTTGCGCGCTATCAGACAGCCGCTGGCATAAAGATCGAAGTGGACGCGGATGATCACCTCAACTGCGATGTGCCGCGAGATGCATTTCGCCAGATACTGTTCAACCTCATTCTCAATGCCACACAAGCGATCGGTGAGCATTCCGGGGTGGTGGAGGTCAGCGCGCGGCGAAAAGCCGATCGCTTGTCACTTGCAATTCGCGATACAGGCCCAGGCTTTCCCGAATACGTACTCTTGACCGGTCCGCGCATGTTCATGACGCGCCGTCCAGGCGGGTCCGGACTCGGCCTCGCGACCGTGCGCCGCCTAGTGGACCAAATGGGAGGCGAAATGAAGCTGTCGAATGCGCCGGCAAGCGGCGCCGTCGTTGAAATCTCGATCCCCTGCGATGGAAACCATGCTTGACCAAATGCTGATCATCGAGGACGAGGCCCTGCTTGGCACCGAGCTTGTTCGTCATTTCAGGCGTAACCACTGGGATGCATCGCTGGCCGCGTCGATCGGCGAAGCGGAGGAACGGCTGGGCAGCGCCGAGAGTGAACCCTTGCTTGTCATATCCGATCTCAATCTTCCCGATGGCAGCGGACTAGATCTGCTTGAGCGCGTACGAAAGTCGCACAGTCACGTCGGCGAGTGGATTTTCCTGACCGGATATGGCGAAGCGCCTGACGCGGTGCGCGCAATGCGGCTCGGCGCTTTCGATTTCCTGACCAAGCCAGCCGACATGGAGCGGCTCGATCTGATCGTCGCGGGCGCCGCCCGTAGCTCCCGGGCGCAACAGCGCCTCGCGCGAGAGGCCAGAACGACCAGCCGGAAGTATCAGCCTCAATCGTTTCAAGGAAAGAGCGCGGCGGCCCAAGGCGTGCGCGACATGCTGCATCGATTGGCCGGACTCCCGTTTTCCGGAGTGATCATCGGTGGCGAGACAGGCACCGGCAAAGGATTGACCGCTCGGATCCTGCATCACACATCGCCACGAGCGGCTGCTCCATTTGTCGAGGTCAACTGCGCCGCACTGCCGCGCGAACTCCTGGAGTCGGAGCTCTTTGGACATGAGGCAGGCGCCTTCACCGGGGCCAAGGGACGCCACCTCGGCCTACTTGAGCAGGCCTCGGGCGGGACGTTGTTTCTAGATGAAATCGCCGAGATGGACATATCCCTGCAACCGAAGCTGCTCAAGGCTGTCGAAGACAAGGTTATACGGCGCGTCGGCGGGGAAAAAGAGATCCGTACCGATGTGCAGATCATAGCCGCGACCAATCGCGACCTGGGCGAGGAGATGCGCAAGAGCCGATTTCGCCAGGACCTTTATCACCGGCTGTCGGTCTTCGAGATCAGTCTGCCCGCCCTGCGCCAGCGACCAGAAGATATCGAGGACATGGTCTTTTCGATGATTCAGGAATTCAACGTGTTGGCGAACAAGAAGGTCCGACACGTGCCAGAGAAGATCTGGTCGGTGCTCACCGCCTATGGCTGGCCTGGTAACGTGCGTGAACTCAGAAACGTCATTGAGCGCGCCGTGCTGCTTTCGACAGGCAGCGAGCTTCCTCTGGAGTGGCTGCAGCTGCGCAACGATCGGGATGGACCGGCTCTCGAGTCGAATGATGCCGATACGGACTGGGTACATCTGCCGCTGGATGGCTCGATGGCACTCGACGACGTGGACAGGTTCATCATCGAGACAGCATTGAAACGGAACGACTACAACGTGATGGCAACGGCGCGGGCGCTTGGAACGACGCGCGAAACATTGCGCTACAGGGTGCAGAAATACGGATTACTGCGGGAGAAGCAGCGGACAACAGATTAGGAGCGTTGGCTACTTCGAACTCAGGGTCGAAGCCGCCAGCCGGAATCGCGAGAACGGGCCGCTATGTACATCTGGACATCCCTATCTCAACATCTGCCGGCCTATCTCCAAGATTTCGGCGTCCTTGTCCTCTTCGCCATCATCATGTTCGAAGCCGGCGGCCTGCCGGTGCCCGGCGAAACAGCTCTCATCACAGCAGCCGCATTGACGTCTGCGGGCAGGCTGAATCTCTTGCACGTCGCGGCGGCCGCCATCGCCGGCGCGATCGTCGGCGACAACATCGGCTATGCGATAGGTCGCAATGCCGGGCGCGATGCCGTGGTGCAGTTGGTTGCATGTTTCGGCGTGAGCCGGGACAAGCTCGACCATGCGGAAGCGAGGTTGCGCAGACATGGCATGCCCCTTGTCGCGGCCGCGCGCTTCTTCCCAATTCTCAGGCAGTTGGGCGGCATTGGTGCAGGCACCATCGGAATGAATTGGCCGCGTTTCCTTGTCGCGAATACTGGCGGGGCGGTCTGTTGGGTCGGCTTCTGGCTGGCAGCCGTCCGGGTATTCGAGGGCGGGCTCGATGCGCAACTCATGGGGTGGAGCGGCTCGCGCGTACACCGCTTGCTTCTGATATGTTCCGCGCTCTTGCTGCTTTTCGTGCTCGCAATGCTGGCCAGGGAGATTTGGCAGCGTTGCCGCGGTGGATAGCAGCCGTCTGCGGGCGGTTCATTTGCACCACGCAACGGGCAATGGAAGCGACTCCGCATGTGATTGCGTTTGCACCTCAAGAACTTAAGGGTTTGGCACGCGGCCTGCTCCTTGTTCGGCAACCGCTGCGCCACACATCGTGGCCGCGGCTGCCAGTACCGCCAGATAGGAGCGCATGCCATGACTGATCTCCACGCCAGCGAAAACGCCATCGTTGCCATCTTCGACAATCATTCCTCAGCAGAGAACGCTGTACGCGAGTTGCAGCGCTCCGGCTTCGACATGAAGAAGCTATCGATCGTCGCCAAGGGCTATCAAACCGAGGAGCACCCCGTAGGCTTCTACACGACGGGTGACCGCATCAAGTACTGGGGCAGCGGCGGCGCCCTTTGGGGTGGTCTCTGGGGCATGCTATTTGGCGCAGCCTTCTTCTGGGTCCCTGGGATCGGCCCGCTCGCAATCGGCGGTCCTTTCGTCGCCATCCTGGTCGGCGCACTGGAGGGCGCTGCGGTCGTCGGCGGGATCTCGGCACTCGGCGCTGCTCTTGCCAGCATCGGCATGCCGAAGGACCGCATCATTCGCTTCGAAACGGCGATCCGGGCCGACAAGTATGTGGTGATCGCGCACGGCAATGCCGACGAAGTGACCAACGCCCGCGACATCCTGGAGCGCGTGAAGGCGAGTTCGCTTGAGGTTGTGGACAACGCCGCCTAGCGCGAACGTTGCCCCGGTTTCACGATCTTGGTCCGAACATCAGAGCAGGCCACGCATTCTGGAGAATTGAGATGATCAAGGGGACACACCTCGCTGCAATAGCAGCCGCTGTGCTGGCAGGTACTGAGCCTGCCTTGGCCGCCGATACGAGCTGTTACGCAGCTGCACAAGCCGACCAGGGGCATCAGCTGTTCAACAACCACTGTGCCGAGTGTCATCGCCCGGACCTCACCGGTGCCATCGGCCCGGCACTGGTGGGTACGCCGTTCTGGCAGCACTGGAGCGGGCAAAGCGTCGAAGCGCTGTTCAACTTCGAGCACACGAAGATGCCCGCAACCAATACGGGATCGCTTCCGGGCGATGAGGTCATGGCCATCACGGCCTACATCCTCACGCGCAATGCGCTTCCTGGCGGCAATGAGGCCCTCGACCAGGCGCGCGCCAAGACGCTCATCCTTCCAAAGTCGGGATGACACTCACGGCTCGCGAAAGCTCGAAGTGAAGAAAGGATCCCGACAATGTCGTACGGACTGGACCACACTGCCGAAAAAGTGGCTCACGATATCGAACGGAAAATGCGCCACGGCATGCATCATCACTGGAAGTCATACGTCGTGGAGGGCCTTGTGCTGATAGCCCTTGGAGTCGCAGCGGTTGTTGTTCCTCAAGTCGCGTCAATTGCCACTGACGTGCTGATTGGCTGGCTGCTGTCTGTTGCTGGCGTTTACATGGTCGCATCACGTCTCGCCACCCGCGACAAGCACGATTTCTGGACCGGGCTGCTGCTAGGGATTCTGACAGCGGTGCTCGGCGCTGTCATTGCTCTCAATCCGGCTGCCGGCGTGTTAACGCTGACGATGATGCTCGTTGCCTATTTCATCGCTCATGGTCTCGGCATGATTGCCATCGCAATTTCGGCCCGCCCGCACACCGGCAGCTGGCTGTGGTTCGCGACCAGTGCCTTGGTTGATTTCGGCCTGGCGGCGCTAGTGCTCAGCAACTGGCCCGGCACCGCGGGCTGGATTCTCGGGCTCTATGTCGGCCTCAACCTGGTGTTCGCGGGGCTCGGCCTCGTCTTTGCCGCGATAGGTACGCGATTTGGTCCCGACGGAAGCGAAGCTTGATGCGAACGACAGGACGTCGTCCAAAACCCTAACTCTCCTCAGTCACTTAATCCGGGCGAATGCAGTGGGCCCAGAAAGGTTCCAACCGTTCCAGACCAACGTCACAACGCGACACTTCCCAAAGGGGGGGAAGCCAATCGAGCGGAACGACCGCTCGAACGGGGAACACTCGGCAACCGCCGACACCGCGGCGCCTAGCGATCCAGCACGCTCGCGACACCTTGCCCTGATCGAACAAGCCAAGACATTGCCGCCGCTCCGAACGGCTGTCGTCTTCCCAGTCGATGCCGTATCTCTTGCTGGAGCAATGGATGCTGCGGAGGCGGGTCTGATAGAGCCAGTCCTTATAGGCCCTCCAGCGTCGATTCGCGCGGCCGCTGCAGCGGCACATGTTTCACATAAGTCCTTCGAAATTGCCGAAGCAGATACCGGCGTCGCATCCGCAGAGCGTGCCGTTGCGCTCGCGGCAAGCGGTGATGTAGGTGCCCTGATGAAGGGCGATCTTCATACCGACATCCTGATGGAAGCTGTTATCTCGGGTACGCCCAACCTGAAGACCGAGCGGCGCATCAGTCACGTCTTCGTTTTCGACGTGCCGCGTTACCCCAAACACCTGCTTATCACCGATGCGGCGATCAACATCTATCCGGATCTTGAAACCAAGCGGGACATCGTCCAGAACGCCATCGACCTGGCCCATGCCATCGGCATGGGAACGCCCCGCGTTGCAATTCTATCGGCGGTCGAGACGGTGACCCCCAGGATCAGGTCGACGATCGAAGCAGCCGCCCTCTGCAAGATGACGGATCGCGAACAGATCACCGGCGCGATCGTCGACGGACCCCTTGCTTTCGACAATGCGGTTAACCTCAAGGCAGCGCGGATCAAGCACATCCATTCGCCGGTCGCAGGTCGCGCCGACGTGCTGGTGGTTCCGGACCTGGAGGCGGGCAATATGCTCGCCAAACAGCTCGAGTACCTGGTTGGCGCCGAAGCCGCAGGTGTCGTGCTCGGTGCACGCGTGCCAATCATCCTGACAAGCCGAGCCGACAGTGCAAAAAGGCGCGATTGGCATCTGCGGCTGTTGCTGTCCTGTTGCGCAGGGCGTTGACGTCGGGCGACGACATCGGCACGTCCTGGCTCCAGAAAGCTCCTCAACCATGAGCAAAGACCGCCATATCCTTGTGATCAATGCGGGCTCGTCGAGCATCAAGTTCGCCGTCGTCGATACCAATCTCGATGCTGCGCTCCACGGTCAAATCTCTGAAATCGGCACGGCCCCACGCCTTCTTCAGTCTGCTTGGTGCGCGCTACGTGGCGCATAGATTTCGGAATTCGTGCATAGCCGCTCACTCATTTTGACACTTTTGCACCATGTAGGTCAGGCTATTTGAGCTATGTGGCCGTGACCCAGTCTCGAGCCTCGCTCGCCTTGCTGAGCGGAACAATCCTCATATGGCCCGGCATGAGGAAGCTGAATGCCCACATTGTATTCCGGATCCAATCCACGTCGGTCACGACAGCGATACGATCCCATCGCATCCAATGCTCCACACCGGTCTTGAAATCCGTCCACATGGCGCTCGGATCGATACCCTTGAAGTCGTCGCCGATCTGATAGTAGAGCCGGATATTCTTATGTCTCTCGAATGCCTTCTCGACAGCGGGCACGAGGATCCTATCATAATCCTCCTTCGTCACGTGGCCCTTGCAGGCAAACGCAACGACAGTGTCGGGAAAGCCTTTTAGCTCTTCGAGCATGTCAGTCACCTCACAAGATGGACTCAGATGCAGCGGTAGCAGTTCATAAAAACCCATCACTGTGGACTTTGCTGCACATGGATTTGCGAACCG
>JBFWVC010000031.1:0-22908 GCA_050246945.1 Hyphomicrobiaceae bacterium | reverse complement strand
CTTTTGCCGCCTCAAGGACTGGCGGCGTGTCGCAACCCGTTACGACAAGCTCGCCCGCAACTTCCACGCCGCAGCCGTAATCGCAGCAATCATAATCTGGTGGGCATGATTGAGTCTGGAGCCTAGACCTCATAGAGCATCCTGCCCTGGTGTCGCGCCCGCCACTTTTCGTGACCGGTTCGCAGCGCCGTGAGTGAACGCTGCTTCCCGCTCGCGGTCGTTGGTCCCGTGCTCAAACCACCGTGCATCCGGCAGCTGTCGATTTTGCGCGCAGGTGCGTGACACTGACCACCTGCTCGCGTTCGTGCCAAGCAGACAGATTCAGATTTTGCCGGGTTGGGACCGCCAAGATTTAGTCTCATGAAACGCCGCCTTTCCGGCGGTGACGCGCTCCAGTTGTCCGCTTGTCGGGCCTTGTCTGCAGGTCCGCGGTACCCATGAATGCGGCAGCGCGGTGGACGCGATCAAGGTCGTCAAACCGCATTGCACCCCACCGCTGGGTGCTCACAAAGATAATCGACCGTTGAAACGACTGCGCTACTTGTACCCTGCCAAAAAGCAGGTGGGAGTAATCTGCAATTCGCCCGCCGGGACTCGTTACTTGCTTGATAAGTTTCATCTCTCAAAAGTCCTTTGTGCGATGGCAGCCTAGGACATCGCCGGGGCGGATGCCAGCATGGGCCATTGCAACCGCCTTGGCGTCGCTCTCGATTGCCGAACGAAAATATTCGCAAGTTTTCACGCTGCCCGGCGCCTTGCCAGTGACCATTGCGCTTCGCAGGTTGGTACGGATTGATGCGATCGCTCCCTCACGGTCGTCAAACTGGTTGACGAAAGCAGCCAATGCGCGCGGCCTCTGGGCAAGCTTGGGGCAAAGGATGCGTGCGCCATCCGCTTCCTGCAGTACGGCCAGCATTTCGTCCGCCCGAGAGAATAGGTCGGTCCCACCGTCGCAGCTGTGCCGGACTATGCGCATTCCAATAAGCTTTAGGCTATTCAGCCACGCGTCGGGCTTGTTGCCGATCCTGGTCTTGATGGCGTGCAGCACCTCGGCAATGGCGCGCTCGGGTGTCTCTGAGTAGGCGTCCACCAGAGTGGCAGAGAGGACGCGGAGCGCGTAAGCTCCCTGGGGGGTAAGAATATCCCTGTGGATGCGATGGCCGGCAGTTTCATCTGCTGCAAATAGAAGCTCGCTGTCTGACATCACCGCGTCGCAGTCTGCCAGGGCCTCGTCAGAGACATTTCTCAGAATGTCGGCCACCGTCTGGTCGTCGGCGGCGTTGGCCCATCCCAGCAAACGATCAGACAACCAGGCTGCCTCTGCGATTTCACTAAGAAGGGATGGCCCGTTATCGGCTGAAGGCCGAAACGGGTAATTTCCTGTCATCTGTGCAGACTGTTCCCTGAGTGGAATGCGATCCTTTCGTGCAAGACGATCCCTATGTGTGTGGGATGGCCTATCGTAGGATGGCGTATCGTTGGATGCTTTATCGTGGGATCGATTTTGAACAATTGCCTTCTCGGCATCCGCATAGCCACCGTTGCGCCCCTTCGGCATGACAGCGGCACCTGCGGCAATCAGTTCTTTCACAGCGCGACTGGCCATGCCACGTGACCAATTGAATCGCCCACGGATCGAAGCGAGTGAGACAGCACAGTTATGCGCACGGATGTAAATTAGGGCGGCTATGGCCGCCTCTGACCACGTGCCATCATGCCATCGCTCGTAGCAAACGCGATAATGCCCGCTCGGCAACTCCAATGTTTCGGTGGCGTATTCGAACGAGTTGCGGCCACGGCTGGGTGGTTGCTTCCTATGGAGGTAGCCAGCGACAACCAGTTCAGCGATCAGCTTCTTGAACCGCGTGCGGCCTATTGTGCGTCCCTCGGGCAGTGGTCCCCCGCGCATCGGAAGACCGCGGGCGGCTGCATTAAGGTTGAGCGCAAACTGGCCAGTCCGGGTCACACGATATGCCAGCAACGCCAATGCGCCGGCCGACAGCCTCATATCGAGAGCTACGGAGTTTGGAAGTAGCCCGAATGCATCAGTCATTTTCTGAGCCTGTTCCACAATCATATTCTGGGCAGAACGTTCCAGTGTTATTCTTGACCTTGCGTTCTACAAGTCCGGTTGCGGCTCTGAGCGCCTTTTTCAAATTTCGGCTTGGGTGACACTAGCGACATTGCGTTTGGCACTCTGGCGCTCCACCGGATACGATTGCTGATGTGCCCGACGATTGGAAGTCGGGAACTGTTCCCAACGTGCAATCCGAGGCCGGGCGTTTCCCTCTTTTGTTGTTCGGCAGGCTGCTGTCTCGATGACGAGACGCATCGCCGGAATTTTCGATCCGGGCCAGAAGGTCGTAAGTGAGCCAGTGACGCCCAGCGCTAGCAGCGCACGGGCTGCGTCGTGCTCTGGATCTCGGGAAAGCTGTAGCAGGATCTGTCCGCGCCACCACACTCTGTATCGGGCACTGCCGCTACCGCGGATCGCCTCCAGCTCAATAGAATTCTTGTCCATGTTGCTCCTTTTTAGGGGATGACAAAAAACAACCTGCTCATCACGCGGCTCCCTTTCGCTCGCCAAGGCCGATCACTGCAGCAGCCCGAAGGCGGTAGCGCCATTCACGCCGCCCGACGGGCAGTCGATAGCGCTCTATGCCGGCAGCGCGTCTGCGTCGAAGCAGTTGGTGCTCGGTGAGGAGCTTGACGCCTGCCGCCAATTCGAGGTGGCAGAACTCGTCAAAGAGCAGGATCAGGCCGCGTCTCGTTATGCCGTCTGTCGCACTAATTTCGGTCAGCCATCGCGCGAACGCTCGGACGGTCTGGTCCGCGTCCAACGTTTGTCCTCGTCCTGTGCGGTCGGTGTCGATGCGCTGTTGTGTAATTGAAATCGGCGAATTCATGGGGCTCGTCCCAGATCCGTCCCACGTTTGTCCCGGGACCAAGCCAGGACATTGAAAAGTCTGCAGGCGCCACGCCACGGTCCTTCCGTAGTAGTGGCTATTCTGGTGCGTCTTGGGTTGCTGCCCCTTGCGCCCGGCACCAATTGCGGACATCGCGTCGGCGAAACGCAGTGCGACCACCGATCAGGACAGGTGCGGGGAACTCCCCACGGCGGGCAAGTTTGCGTATGTGCTGGGGGTGAAGGGGCACGACCGTGCGTAACTCAGTTAGCA
Source organism: Hyphomicrobiaceae bacterium (assembly GCA_050246945.1). Taxonomy (GTDB): domain Bacteria; phylum Pseudomonadota; class Alphaproteobacteria; order Rhizobiales; family Hyphomicrobiaceae; genus JAEUMD01. Next base: position 19,729 of record JBFWVC010000031.1, on the reverse strand, counting down.
GGATGAACCCGTCATCCACCAGCGAGCCGGCATCTCCGACGTTCGAATGATTTCGCATCGAACTCCTCCTATTCTGCGCCAAGGCATGACAAATCAATAAGGCGCACGATGGAGGCCGCGCTTCCGCAAAAAAAGATCCATTTTTTGCAGAAGCAGGAAGCGGAAGAGTTATTGGTTCATAAGCACGGAGAGCTGTCGATCGATGTTGTTTTTCTGCAGCGACATCAATAAGCTATTGGCATACCGCTTAAGCTTGTCCCGTCGCATGGCCGGTTCCAGGAGCTTGGTCAGCTCCTCAATTCTAGCCACCAAATCTGGGCGAGCAGGCTCGTCCTGCGTGCCGCCGTTCCGATTGGTTTGGGCGCTCATTTCGTTACGAAGTTGATTCAACTCCTGAAGCTGCTCGAACGTTTCGGGGGGCAACCTCGCGGCGCGTTAGAATGACGTAATCTAGAGTGCCTCTCGCTATGATTTCGCGAGGCATTTCTTCGAAGGTGCACTTGCCACTCTGATAACGCGTGCAAGCAGCGTTGTGTCGAGTAAGCCAATTTTCGATTGTCGTGGGGGAGAAGCCTCCACACTTTGCTTTTCCGGTTATGCCTATCCACTCGGCTGTGTCTTTGGCGCTTCTGTAGACCCGCCGGATCGCCTTTGGCTCACTATCATCGAGGCCGGGCTGCGACCATGCCACGACAGCCATTACGCATCTGATCCTAAACTCTTCTGCGCGTATTGACTCTGGAGGGCGCCCCTTGCCACGTTTGGCCGGATTGAGTGCGGGTATCACGCTTCCTCGATCGAGTGCTGTGAGGCCCGTTTGCAGAAGACGGAGGGGCTCGAAGAGCTTGTCTCGGTCTTCGACAAATAGAGGCAATCGTTCGATAAGCTTGAGAGTAATCCGGAGCGCGCAAATTATAGCCTCGCGTCCCCCACTTTCACTTTCAACTAAGCTGGCGTGGATGTATTCAAGCTCTCGAAGCGCAGATCGAAACGTTGGATGTCTGCAGCCAAAGTTCTTAAGTAAGGCATCCGGCGCGATGACGCAGCCATCCTCCCCTCGGTCGCCAACATCTTCCCGGTCGATACGTTCACACCAAGCTATGTAGCGAGCGACATGTTCGTCCAGCTGTTCGGCGGTGGCGTTTGGGTATTCTTCTGCGAAATTAGCGCGAGCTTTCGGGTATAATGGCCCTTCATCATCGCCCAGGCATTGGTCAGCTTGATTGACGATGCCGTCGATCACATCATCAAGGGTTAATAATTCCAGATCATCATCTTCCAGGTCCGGAGTTGCAGTAGAGTGCTTGTTGTCAGACATGACTCTCAACCCAGTTCAAGTTCAACTACATCGCTAAGTTCTGACGCTCTTGACACAGTCTCTTCCAGGCGCACGGCCCAATCAGCCAACGCGGACCGCATAGGCTGGAGAAGGCGCGCGTGGTTGTAGTGCTTGCCTGCTACAGATCTAGGTGCGTGACTTAAGATTCGCCCGATAACCTCTTCAGCAACACCCATCTCGCCTAGTCCCGTGGCCACGGTTCGTCGCAGGTCATGACAGCTGAAATGCTCGACGATTCCAAAGCCAGAAAGCTCATTCCGGTTGCGGATGATGCAGCGCGTCGCAGCATGAGCATCGATTGGGCCGTTCGTGGTCGGAGAGGGAAATACCCATGGCGATTGAACGTATGGTAGTCCGTGACGCTCGGCTCGCCGCTGCCCCTCAAGGTCAGCTCTATCGATGGCCGCACGAAAGACTGCTGCAGCGGGTCGTGACAATGGAAGGACATGTTCGCGCTGCGCTTTCGTTCGAATGGCAGGGATGGTCCATATAGCGCTGTCGAAATTGAGTTCAGAACGTTGGGCACCAGCAACCTCGCCCACGCGGGCTGCGGTCAGCAATTGAAGTCGGAACACATCACGCATCATTGGTGTGATGTGCGGAAGCATCTCAATCGCAACCCAGAACCTTCCCAGTTCCGCCGAATTGAGCACTCGTGATCTGGACCGGCCTGCGTTGCGCTTCTTCAAGCCCCGCGTTGGATCGGCATCGATATACCCTGTGCCGCACCCCCAGTTGTAGATCGCCCTGATGAGTCCCAGCGCACGGTCCGCCGCAACAAAAGAGCCCCGATCGGCGATGGCTTCGACCACCTGCATGACGTGCCGTCGTGTCACGGCATCAGCACGCAAACGGCCAAGTTGTGGCAAAATATCTTTGCCCAACTGCCGTTGGGCTTCTTTCGTTGAGCTGCTGACGCGGCCTGCGCGGGCGTTCCGAACCTGGTGTTCCCTCATGTAGCGCAGCGCCAATACCTCAAAGCTCTCCACGATGGAATCATGGCGCCTGTCGTGGATTGGACATCGACCCTTGCGTATTTGTGCGCTGAAATCGAGCGCTCGATCCCTTGCTTCAGCAAGGGTGACCGCGGGATATCGGCCCAGCGAGACCTTTGCCCACTTGCCGGTGGCGGGGCTCTTGTATGCAAGAGCCCAACTCTTGGTCCCCCTTTCCGTGACACGCAGCTGGAGACCTGGCGCGCCCCGCACGCGAAAATCTGTTCGCTCACCGACGGGCGAAGCGGCCTTCACCTCTCGATCCGTGGAAAGAACATTCCGTGATGCCCTCGGCATGCCTAGCCCTCATCCGCTTATGGGTGCGATCCTGGTGCGATAACAGCATGCGCATCCTAGCTCGCGATAGCGCCGCATGGCTTCAGGTGAAGACGAAAATGTCGTGGATATATCTAAAGTTACATATGCTCTGAGCAGCGCTGCGATGAGCTAGAGCGAGCAGGACACACTCTTTTGTAATCAGGGGGTCGGGTGTTCGAGTCCCTCAGCCGGCACCAATGAAATCAATGGGTTATATCGGAAGATTCAGAACGTAGCAGGAACGGCACTCAACACTAAACGTTCGAAAATCCGACTTTTGCAAAAGCAGTCAATTGTTTTGATTTCAAAACAATCACCGCGCCCCACCCTGGCGCCTGCACCTCCAGACGCCGCTCGATGCGCGTCACACGTCCGATCTGCTCGTCGTCGAGTTTACTGACGCGGCGTCCCAACTCCTGCACCGCCGGCGCCTGCGCGATCAGCCAATTCCCGACCAGCGCGATCGTCAAAGCGCCGCCGCACACAGCCGCCAGCGCCCGCCAGGTCAGCGCCTCTGGGCGCCTCAGATCGCGTTCGATCGCGTTCCAGCAGCAGCTCGGTCCTTGCAATGATGCCGAACGCTCCGCGCTGCCGGGCCTTGCACGGCTTGGCGCCATATACCCGTCCCTCCCCGCGATGATCGTGTGCAGAAGCGCACCGCGTCGTGCGATTGATCAAATTGCAGCCGGACGGGAACAGCTAGTGTAGTGTCGACACGCTTCCGGCCCGCCGGCTCGGTTTCGCAAGAAGGAATGCGTGCCCATTCAGCATGCAATCATTCAGACACGACGAAGGCGATTTACAGTAGATGGACATGAAAAACCTTCCGCAGCATCGACAAGCGGCGCCACCGATCTTCCAGAATGGCCGTTCGCTACTGGCGCTCTACGATGTGCTTTTCTCGGACGTCTGGGGCGTGCTGCACGACGGCGTAACCGCATATGCCGAAGCCACTGACGCGCTGGAGCGTTTCCGGGCGAGCGGCGGCACTGTGATCCTGGTCTCCAACGCACCGGTTCCCAACGCGCGGGTGGCGGAAATGCTTGCCGACAAGAAGGTCCCGCGCGGCGCTTGGGACTGCATCGTCTCGTCCGGCGACATCGCACTTTCATACATCGACGCGAAGGGCTTCGAACAGCTGCACTGGATCGGGCCGGTGGAACGCGATGCGGCACTGTTCAAAAGACTGCCTTGGTCATCTGCCCCAATCGAGGAAGCCGACGGCATCCTGTGCAGCGGTCTCAACGACGACATCAACGAGACAGCCGAGGACTACCGCGCGCGGCTCGAGGTCGCACTGGCGCGCAATCTGCCGTTCGTGTGTGCCAATCCCGATCTCGTCGTGGACGTCGGCGGCAGACACTACCTGTGCGCGGGCGCCATTGCCGATCTTTACCAGGAGATGGGCGGACCAGTGTTCTGGGCGGGAAAACCGCACGCGACCGCCTACCGCGCCGCGCACGAAACGGCCGAGCGGATCCGCGGCCGCCATATTGATCACCATCGGATTCTAGTGATCGGCGATGCAATGCGCACCGACCTTGAGGGCGCGAGGAACTTCGGTGTCGATGCCCTGTTCATCGCCAGTGGCATTCACCGGCCGGCGGTCATGGCAGGCGACAGGATCGACGCTGCCGCATTGGCCCGACTATTCGAAGACGCTGGCGAGACGACCGCTGTCGGCGCGATGTCGTTCCTGCGCTGGTAGTGCGTGGCGCGGCGGCGCCTCATCGGGGCGGCTTGGAGGGATCGCGCCAGCCGGACGGCATCGCGTCGCCATCATGGAAATCCTTCAGCACCATGTCCGGCGACGACGTGTTGTGGCGCGAAGGTGCAATTCGGCCAGCCCAAAGCTCGGTCGCCTTTGCAGCGCCCCTGAATTCCATTACCGGGCTTTCGGTCCAGGCCTTCGTGCCCTGCTCCAGAACGGCCACGTCCGCAACGTCGTTGTTGAAGCGCGTGACGTACATGGAGCGGATGGCGGCGAACGGCCTGCCGGCAATCGGCTTGGCGAACGTCACCTCGAGTCGATGACGCTCCTCATCGAGCGGACCAAGCGCCACCTGGGCGCGGTTTCCGTCCTTATATCTCAGCGTGAATGTGCGGGCGCCCGGATCGAAATCGACTTCGGCGATGTCGACGACGGGGCGGCCTTTGTCTTCGCCGAGGGGGCCGATCAGGAACGACGAGCCGAATGCGGTCGGCGCACGACCAGCAGGTGCCTTGGGCCGCATGCGCCAATAGCCGTCCTGCGGATAGAGTACCATGACCTCCTCGCCGCCCATCGGCCGGATCACCCAGACCTGGAGAAGATGGATGCCCTCGTGCACCTTGTCGCCGACAACGACGCGCGCGCCGGCATCACGCCAGAAACTCTCGTAGCGGTGCGCGACGATCCACAACTCGATGTCCTCGTAGAGCGTCTCACGCTGCGGCGGGCGCGACGGCGCGAGCGCGTCGCTCTTGAACTCGCAGGCTGTCCAATCCGGCTCGAAGCTGTCCGCGGCGATGGCGTTAATGTAACTCGGGTGTGCGGCCTCGATGCGGAAATGCTGCACTTGGGGTGATGCAAAGGCGAGCGTGACGTTGTCCTTCTCGGCGCACAACACGTGCTCGGATTTGTTCTCGACTGCCACGGCGAGCGCTCCTGCGGCGGCGTCGCAAGCGGGAAGCCCCGAAAGCGACAAGGCAACCAGCAAAGCAACAGCGAAGGCACGCGTGCATTCAGACCAGAACCGCATAGACGTCTCCCGAATTCGCTTCGTGCGGCAGGCTCTCGATGTGCCGTCGCATCGCTTCTGCCGACACCCAGCGGCCATACGAGAGGCTCTGGCTCTCGCCCAAGGCAATGTCGAAGGCAAAGTTGCCAAGCTGTTCTAGCCGGTCGAGGCAATCGTAGGCGACGTCGCGCTGGATCGTGGTGAACTCGAAGGACAACGCAGGAACAGGCAAGGAGAGCCCGGCAAGGACGTCAGCCTCGAAGCCCTCGACGTCGATCTTGACGAAATCCGGCATGCCGTGCCGGGCAATGATTGCGTCGAGCGTCGTGACCGGCACACTCATCTCGCGATCCCAAACCTGGCCTTCCCAGCCTCCTGCCCCGTCAGCGGCCTCGATGAAGGCAGGAGATGCGGTTGTCACCGTGGGATTTGCGGTATTGACATGGAGGGTCAGTTCACCTGGCTGCGGTCCGCAAGCGCTGTTGACGAGTGTTACGGCCCCATCGCAACAGTACAGAACGTCGAGCACAGCCATGCAGTCGGGTTGCGGCTCCAGCGCCACGACGCGGGCGCCGAGGCGGCGGAAGGAAGCGATGCGATCGCCGACGTGGCTGCCGATATCGAAGGCGAGTGAGCTTTTCGCAAGGAAGCGGCCGTAGAGCGCATCCATCGCAATCTCGCGGTCAGTATCGCCATAATAAACGTCGAGAGAGCGCTTCAGCGACGCAAAGCGCGGGTCAGCCCTCAGGAGGTCAATGGTGGAGCAGCGTGGCGCACTCATTTCGGCCTCACGGATTGGCCTGCACGGCTGCAATTTCGCGCGGTGTCTGAAAGTCTTCCGGTATGCCGCACAGGCCGGCCCGTTTCATCCAGCGGCCCAGGTTCGGCGAGGCGGTGAGCATCGCGAACGGGATCGCCAGCAGATAGCCCGCGGTCAGTGGCAGGCTCCAGAGCAGCACTGCGGGCGAGATGACATATAGAGCGCCGCAAACGACGAGACCGAACAGGGTCTGTGGCCACAAGTTCTCCAGCGCCGTCGCAAACGAGATGCCGACTGCGTCTCGCTGCTGGCCGCCCCACACGACCGACTTGCCGAACAACAGGCCGATCATGAAGATCGACGTGCGGATCGTGGAGACCGCACCCTGCAGGAAGGAAAAGACGAGCTCGATGAGCGCGCTGGCGAAGAAGCGGAGCGCACCGCCATAGGCCGTCATGCCGCCCTGGGTCATTACGGCGTCGATGAGCCCCGCAATCTTCGGCATCAGGTACATGACGAAGAACGTGATGTAGAGACCGGCCGCGAGCGTTGCTGGGAAGTCCGGAGCCGATTGCGCATGCACGGCCGCAAAGGGAAGGAGTGCGATCATCAGCGTCCAGGCGGGAATACCGACGAACATGAGGATCGCCCAGAGCAACTGGAAGCGGCTCATGGGCAGCAGGCCCGGATAGTCGAGCAGCTTCACATACTGCATGTTGCCCTGGCACCAACGCACATCGCGCTTGGCGAAGTCGAGCATGGTCGGCGGATTTTCTTCCCACGAGCCGCCTTCGGTGGGAAGCACCCGCACCTCGTATCCGGCCTTGCGCATGAAGGTCGCCTCGACCTGATCGTGGGAGAGCACATGCCCGCCGAGCGGCGGCTTGCCGGGTAGCATCGGCAGGTCGCAATCCTCCATGAACGGCGCGATGCGCACGAACGCATTGTGTCCCCAGAATGGACCGCAGTCGCCGGTCCACCAAGCCTGGCCCATCGTGTAGGAGCGCATGCCGTGACGCATGCCGAACTGAAAGATGCGCGCGAACGCAGACGTCGACGGCATGCCGACGACGAGCGACTGGAGGATGCCGAGCCTCGGGTGCGCCTGCATCATGCGCGCCATGCGCACAATGAGATCCCCTGACATGAGGCTGTCGGCGTCGAGCGGCAACATCAGTTCGAAGTCCTTGCCCCAGCGCTCGCAGAAATCGCGGACGTTGCCGGCCTTGAAGCCCTTGTTGTCGGTGCGGCGGCGATAGACGATGCGGTCACCGGAGCCCGTCGCAGCGCGCCAGCGTGCGACGCCCGCTTCTTCCGCCTCGGCGACGCCCGCATCATTCGTGTCGCTCAGGATGAAATAGCTGAAAGCGTTGCCCTCGCCGGTGCGGTCGATGCTCTCCTTGACGGTCGCGATGCGCTTCAGAGCGCGTTCGGGCTCCTCGTTGCGCAGCGTCAGCAGGATCGCGGTCTTGATGGCGAGAGGGCTGGCGTTGGCACCGGCCGCAGCATAGGGCGCGACTTCGGCAATGGCATCCCTGGAGCCGTGCAGCAGCCACAGGCCGATGAGCGCATTCCAGAACCCCAGCACCGCCCAAGGCGTGCCGAGCAGGAAGCAGGCGAACATGACGGCATCGACAAGGGTCCAACCATTCCAGGAGCCAATCCGGAATGCCAGTGCGGCCAGTACGAGGTAAGTCACCACGTTAAGTGCGATGACCATACGGCGGCGCCACGTCAGCGTAGCAATTGCCTGAAGGCCGGTGGGTGACGTAAAGCTCTCCGCGCCAGCGACGCTGGGCGACATGGAGGACGAGTTGAACGTGTTGCTCATGGACGATTTGATCCCGAACCGAAGCCGGCGGAGCGTTTTCCCCACGCGGAGGATTTCAGCATGACGACGCGCCGATCCACCGGCAAGATGCACGTCGCCCGCGCGCTCTGGTACGCAAAAAGCGGCGTCGTGGAGCAGCGCACGGCACCGTTGCGACCGCCGCAGCCCAACGAGGCCCGCGTTCGTACTCTGTTTTCCGGCATCAGTCGCGGGACGGAACGCCTCATCCTCAATGGGCAGGTTCCGGAAAGCGAATGGCAACGTATGCGGGCACCTCTCCAGGAGGGCGCGTTCCCTTTCCCCGTGAAATACGGCTATTGCGCGACAGGGATTGTGGAGGACGGTCCCGAAGCGCTCATTGGTCAGACGGTTTTCTGCCTGCACCCGCATCAGGACATGTTCGTTGCCCCCGTCGATATGCTCGTGCCGGTGCCCGAAGGTGTCCCAGCCAGGCGGGCGACACTGGCGGCCAACATGGAGACCGCGCTCAACGCGCACTGGGACGCGGGCACCGGTCCTGGCGACCGGATCGTCGTGGTGGGTGCCGGCGTGGTCGGGTTGCTGGTCGCATTCATCGCCGCCCGCCTTCCGGGCACTCAAGTGAGCGTGTTGGACTTGGCCGAACAACGCCGGGACATCGTTGAAGCAATGGGAGCATCGTTCGCCGCACCCGGTACCGCCCCCGGCGATGCCGACGTGGTTTTCCATACCAGCGCAAGTGCCGCTGGGCTCGCCACCGCTATCGGGTGCGCCGGGATGGAAGCGACCGTGGTCGAGTTGTCCTGGTACGGCGAAAAGGAGATTGAGGTCGCACTCGGGGGGGCGTTCCATTCACGTCGGCTACGGCTGATTTCCTCGCAGGTCGGACAGGTAGCACCGACGCGCCGCCCGAGGTGGACCTACCGGCGCCGGATGGAAGCGGCGCTGCGGCTGCTGGCCAATCAGCCGGTTCTTGATCCGCTGGTGGCCGAGGAGATCGCGTTTGCCGATGCGGTCAAGCGATTGCCGCAAGTGCTGGCCGGCGACTCCGCGGGACTGGCGCCGGTTATCAGGTATTAGGGTCCGGACCCTATAGCCCCAAGGCGTCGGAGATCATGTCGGCGACGCTTTCGGGCTTCTTGCCTTTGCGCGAGGCGGGCGCGGGCGCGCCGGAACCGGCAACCGCGTCGCCACCGAAGCTCGGCACGGGCTTCAGAAGATGGTTGCGTCCCTTGTTGATCTTCTTCCATTCGCCGTCCAGTGCCAGTGTGACGCGCTTTTCGTGGCCGTAGATGTCGTGGAAGAAACGCACTTTGCCGTCGTCATCGGCCCAGGCGGTGAAGTAGGCGACGTGGATGGGGATGTGCTTCGTCATCTCGACGTTATTGTCGAGTGGGCCCGAAGCGATGAGCTGCTTGATCTTGTCTCGATCCCAGCCGCGATCGTAGCCAAGCACGATCTCTGCGAGCTGCATGGGGTCTTTCACGCGCAGGCAGCCGTGGCTCAAGGTGCGCTGAGCGCGGCCGAACATCCATTTGTCGGGCGTGTCGTGCATGAAGATCGTGTGCTGGCTCGGGAAGGAGAACTTGACGAAGCCGAGAGAACTCTTGGGGCCCGGCGGCTGCCAGACAAGGTAATTGCGAATGTCCTCCCTCATCCAGTCAATCTCGCGCCAGTCGCGCGGCTCTCCCGACTTGGTGGTGATCTCCAGGCCATGCTGGCGCATGAGACCGCCACCCTTGCGCAAGCTCGGCCACAATTCGTGGACCATGATGCTCTCAGGCACCCGCCAGCGCGGCCGCAGCACGACCTCCTTCAACGGTCGCGAGAAGACCGAGGACTGCTTGCCGATCTCACCGACGACGATCTTCGCGCTGCGGACCACTTCGCCCTTGCGAACGACGGTCTGCATGAACTCGGGGATGTTGTTGAAGACGTACAAGTCGCCCAGGTCGTCCCACATCCAGCGCCAGAACTCCATGTTGGCGCGCAACCGCTTGGCCTTGGCGTTCAGCTTGCCCCTGCCATCGCTGCCGGTCTCGGCGAGAAAGGCCTGACGCAGCTTCTCGAACTGCGGGTGGACGGGATGAAGCCTGGCCAATGCGGCGGCGATGTCGGTAGCCTCGGCAAGTTCGGCCATCGCCACGGCGGGTGAGACGAGCTGAGGCTTGCGGTCGAGATTGGAGTTGAGCATCTCCGCAGGCTTGGGGATGCGGCCGCCGCGCGCATGGCGCGCATAAACGAGCGCGGCACGTGACAGCCCGAGTTCATGGCGGGCAAGAGATGCCGCATCCGGCGGCGTCTCGTCCGACGCCTGCGCCGTGCCGGCTCGAAGCGCCTGCACGGGCAGTGGAACCATGGCGGGGAGCGGTATCAAGTCCAGATCAAGACCGAATGCCGCACCCCCGCCGATGGCTGCCAGCAGCGCGCGACCCTTCTCGGTCATGCCATCGGAAGACATCCAGACCGGCTCGTCCTTGCGAGCGGCGTAGAACTGCCGGAGCGCTTCATGCTCCTCGGCCAGCGCTTCCGTCTCGGCAGCAATTCGGTCCTTGTCCCAAGACTTGGGAGCGTCCTGCAGCCTTTCGGGAGCCTTCTCATCGAGCAGAACGCGCAGGGCGTGAGCAAGGGGAGTGGCGGATTCGCCCGCGGCGGCTGTTGCAGGTGTTGCATCCGACTGGGCCGCCGCGGCAAGTCGGACCGGGTTGGTCGCGGGGATCGCAACCACTCCTGGCGAAGCGCTGTGATCATCTTGCTTGCGCACGGGTGCCGGAGGGTCGGCTGCCCAGACCGGTGCGGGAACGATGGTGCATGATGTGAGCGCCGCCAGGGACGCAGCGAGCGCCACGCGCACCCGAGTGCACGGGCCGACACGTGGCTTGCGGGTTCTCAAGGTCGTCATGTTTGCCGTCCCCCGGTCGGTTTTGACACGCCACTGCCGGCCTTCCCGGACCGATCGCTCGGCTGTGTCGCCGCGCCGGGACCGCACCGCCTCCACCCCGCGGCCATGGTCGGGGCGAATCGCGGCGACAGTAGGGAAGTTTGGCGATCAAAACTCCAGGGGGGAAGCCGCCGCTCGCGGCCAGGCGACGCGATGGCACCAGCATTCCACCGTTTTCCGCCTTGGCGATGCCGCGATCACACGTCTATAGAGAGCGCCGAGCACGGGGCATGCTCGCCAGCGCATGCCCCAGGAACATTCAGGAGATGACAATCGCATGTTCGCCGTCGAAGTCCGCGACCGCATCATGATCGCCCATTCGCTGCCTGATCCCTTCTTCGGTCCTGCGCAGAACATGCATGGTGCGACGTTCGTCGTCGACGTCGCGTTCATGCGCGAGGAGATGACCGCGAAGAACGTCGTCGTCGACATCGGCGCGGCGCTCGACGTGCTCAACAAGACGCTTAAGCCCCTCGCCTACCAGAACCTCGACGAGCTGCCTCAGTTCAAGGGCAAGCTGACGACGACAGAGTTCCTCTGCCGCTACGTGTTCGACAAGATGGTGGAAGCCGCCAACTCCGGTGCGCTCGGAGAGGACGGCCGCGGTCTTGCCAAGATCCGCGTGACGCTGTCGGAAACCGATCTCGCCCGCGCCTGGTTCGAAGGACCCGTCCGTGCCTGATTCCCTTGCCGAGGTCGTTTTTGCCATCCCGGGCGACATCGAGAGCCCGACGGGCGGTTACGCCTACGACCGGCGGCTGATGGACCTTTTTCCGTCCTATGGACTGGCGGCGAGACATCTTGCGCTGCCCGCAAGCTATCCCAACCCGAGCGCCGGGGACCTCGCGGAGACGCAGCGGCTGCTGTCGCAAACACCGCACGATGCGCGCCTGCTGATCGACGGGCTTGCCTACGGTGCGATGCCGGCCGATCTGATAGAGCGGATCGATCGCCGCATCATCGCTCTCGTACATCATCCGCTGGCGCTGGAAGCGGGTCTTTCCGAGGATCGGCGCGCGATGTTGAAATCGTCCGAGACGAAGGCGCTGGCGCTGGCGCGGCACATCGTCGTCACGTCGGATGTCACGCGGCGGACGCTGATCGCCGACTATGGCGTCTCCTCCAGCATCATCACTGTTGCGGAGCCAGGGACCGATCCGGCACCGCGCGCCACCGGAACCGGCATGCCGATGCAGCTGCTCTCGGTCGGGGCAATCACTCCGCGCAAGGGCTTCGACGTTCTCATCTCGGCACTCGCCATGCTTGGTGACCCCAACTGGCGGCTGACCATCGCCGGTGCGCTCGATCGCGCCCCACAAACCGTCGCAGCGTTGCGATCGCAGATCGAAACCGCAGGGCTGGAGAACCGCGTCACGCTTGCAGGCACCGTCGTTCCCACAACATTGGCGCGCTTCTATGAATCCGCCGACCTGTTCGTGCTGCCGTCGCACTACGAAGGATACGGCATGGTGCTGGCGGAAGCGATGGCGAGCGGGCTTGCTATCGTATGCACGACTGGTGGGGCCGCGGCCGAGACCGTGCCGGACGCCGCCGCCATCAAAGTGCCGCCGGGAGACGCCACCGCGCTCGCGCGCGCACTTGCGACCGTGCTTGGCGATAACAAGCTGCGCAAGACCATGCGCAAGGCATCCTGGGAAGCGGGAAGGACCTTGCCCACCTGGAACGAGACCGCGCGGCGCGTCGCCGCTGCCATTGTCGGAATTCGCACATGAGCGGCTTCGATCCTGCCTGGCTGGCGCTTCGCGAGCCAGCCGACCATCGTGCGCGCAATGCGGATCTGGCCGCAGCGCTGGCAGCACGATTCGCGTTGCGCGATGCGATCTCGGTCGTCGATCTGGGTTGCGGAAGCGGTTCCAACCTGCGTGCCCTTGCGGAAACGCTTCCATCGAAACAGAGCTGGACGCTGGTCGACTATGACCCCGCGCTCCTCGCAGCGGCGCGTACCGCACTTACCTGCTGGGCAGACAGCGCCAAGGCAGACGGAGACGATCGCCTCGAACTTTCCCTGAAGAGGCGCAGCATCAACGTGCACTTCGTGCGCTACGACCTCAATGCAGAACTCGGACCGGTGCTGGGAGAAGCGCCGGACCTGGTGACGGCCGCGGCCTTTTTCGATCTCGCATCCCCTGAGTTCATACGCCGGCTGGCACGCGCGGTGATCGCGCGGCGTGCGGTCTTCTATACCGTACTGACCTACAACGGCATCCAGCATTGGACACCGCGGCGGCCAGCAGACAACGAGATGACGGCCGCCTTCAACCGCCACCAGATGTCCGACAAGGGCTTCGGCCCATCCGCCGGCCCCACGGCGCCAGCGCACCTTGCCGACCAGTTCCGTATCGGCGGCTACAGCGTGCAGGAGGGCGACAGCCCGTGGACGCTGACGAGCCCGCGCGATGCTCAGCTGATCGCGGAACTCGCCGGTGGGCACGCAGCCGCCGTCGCGGAGACAGCTGCGGTCGATCACAAGACGATCGCGCAATGGCGAGCGACAGCACATACGGGCGCGGAAATCGGCCACACCGATACGCTCGCGATGCCGGCGTAGAACTCAAAAGCAAATAGTCGATCCAGTTCGCCAATTTCAGCATGTTATTCACGCTGAACCGCTGCACGCTTCAGCCAAACATGCTTGCTTGTCTTTGGCATGTTTTTCACGCTGAACCGCTGCGCACTTCAGCTAAACATGCTTGCTTGTCTTTGGCATGTTTTTCAAGCTGAACCGCTGCGCACTTCAGCTAAACATGCCTAGCGCATCAGCCCGGGGATCATGCGTGCAAGCACGTTATCCTTGCGAAGGAGATAGTGGTAGAGCACGGCGGCGAGGTGGACGCCCGCCAGGATGATGAGGAGAAATGCAGCAAGCTCGTGGTACTCGAAGACGATTTCGGCCGTCTTCTGGTTGGCGGCAACGAGCCCAGGCAACTTGATGACGCCGAAGATGTCCAGCGCGGGATAGTACGACACACCGAGCCAGCCCAGAACAGGGACGAGGATCAGCAAGACATATAGACCCCAGTGATTGATGGCGCTGGCGAACCTGTGCCATGGCTCCAGCGTGGGCTCTTCCGGGGGCGCTCCGTAGACGAGGCGATACCCTAAACGCAATATCACCACGAGCAGGATGATCATGCCTATCAGTTTGTGGCTCGAATAAAGCGCGTTGGTGATGCTGTCCCAGATGTTGAGGGTGTCGCCGCGATAGACCATCGCGAAACCAATGGGAATCTGCAAAGCGAGCAACGCCACGACGGTCCAGTGGAAGTGACGCGCGGTCGGGCTGTAGACCTCGACCAGCCGACCCGGAGACGCGCTCGATGAGGCTCCGCGCTCACTCGCATCGTGTTGTCGCATCGCTCACACCTCCTGTCGCGTTCTCATGTCGCAATCAAATAGCACATCGCCACCATCGAGAACATGGACCTGGGCAGGCGGGCGCATCGCATGCTTCAGATCGGGCAGCGGCGCCAGATTGAGGCCCGTCTTGCCGGAACCTAGCAGGCATGGCGCGACGAGAATATGAAGCCTGTCAACGGCGTTCGCATCGATGAAGCCGGAAACGGTTTGCGCCCCGCCTTCGATCAGCAGCCGCCTCATGCCACGAGCAAAGAGGGCTTCGACGACGGCGACGGGCGAGAATGCCTGCGGACTGCCATCGATTGGCACATGGAGCGCTCCCGGAGGCGGGCGGACATCGGGGCGGGTGACGACGTAGCAAGAGGTATCGTCGTTTGCGAGCACGCGGGCATCGGGCTTCAATCGGCCACGCGGATCGATGACGACACGCGCGGGGTTGCGTCCGCTGACACGGCGAACGTTAAGCATCGGATCGTCGGCAATTGCCGTACCGATACCGACGACCACCGCGTCGACGATGGCGCGAATACGATGCAAGTGGTCCAGCGCGGCTGCGTTGTTGATCCAGCGGCTCTCGCCGTTCGGCAGCGCTATGCGGCCGTCGAGGGACTGGCCGAGCTGCGCAACGACGAACGGTCGCGCCGAGGGCGCGTCCCGAATGATGCGCAAACTATCGGCGTAAGCGGCCGGGAGACCCGCAAAGTCAAAATTCTCACTCTTCGTCATGCTAATCCCGGCTGCATTGGACCCGGCGGAAGCGATCATGGGCCAACCGCTGTGCAGGTAAGCGAAAGACCGTGGCGCGGCAAGGGCAAGTACCACGGCCGCACGGGTGCCTGTTCGTCGCAGGAAAGCACGGACAAGCCGGGAACGCCCATCACCACAAGTAAAGCCAGGACGATCGACTTGCAGCAACCACCTGGGCATGTCATGCGCGCCATGAGGTGCTATACAGCCGCGGCTCCGGCGATCTCCGGCGGTGGGTTGGCGGGGCGGACGGCCAAGGAGCGACGCGTGCCAATGCGACCGGGAATGCTTGTCGATGCGACGGACCGACGCTGGCCCCTCGTGCCCGTGCTCGGGGTCATCGCGCTGTGCTGGGTGGTGCTCGGATGGCCATGGCTTTCGGGCCGCGTGACTATACCGTGGGACGCCAAGGCGCATTTCCTGCCGCAGATCCAGTTCATGGCACAGAGCCTATGGCGTGGCGAGAGCCCGGCGTGGGCGCCGTTTGTCTTCTCTGGACATGCGCAGATCGCCGATCCGCAGGCGATGCTATATTCGCCTCCATTCCTGGCTCTTGCGGCCTTGTCTCCCAGCCCGACGTCGCACGCGGTCGACACGACCGTGCTCTTCGTCATCCTGGCTGGCATGTTTGCCGTGGCGGGATGGTTTCGTGACCGCGAATGGCACTGGGCCGGCGCAGTGTTGGCGGCTCTGGCGTTCGGTTTTGGTGCCTCAATGGCATGGCGCATCCAACACACGGGGCAGGTGCTGAGCCTTGCCATGCTGCCAATCGTGATACTTCTGCTGGAGCGCGCCCTCAAGCGGTCGTCATGGCTTCATGGCCTGGCCGCCGGCGTCGTCGCGGCCTTCCTCGTGCTCGGTCGAGATCAGGTCGCCCTCATCTCGGTCTATCTCCTCCTCGCCTACGTGATCGCATTCTGGCTCGGAGGCGGCGGCGTGCTCCCGAACGGCGGCCGAAGCATAGTCCGACGCATGCGCGCGAGTCTGCCTCCCCTTTTTGCGGGCGGCGTCGCGGGTGCCATGCTGATCGCGTTGCCGATCCTGATGACGGCGCTTGCGGCGGAGGATTCCAATCGCCCGGCGATCGACCTCATCGGTGCCGGGCGCGGATCGCTGCATCCTGCCCTGCTTGTCACTGCCTTCGCACCGGACGTGTTTGGCTCATCGGGGCGGATGGAGGACTACTGGGGGCCGCCCAGCTTTACGTGGACCGATACGGACCTCTTCATCGCGCAGAACATGGGTCAGCTCTATATCGGCGCTATACCGGTACTGCTACTCATACTCGGCCTCGCGACGGGCACGCTCTGGCGATCCGAAATTCGCTTTTTCACGATCGCGCTCGCAGCCACACTGGTCTATGCGCTCGGCTGGTACACGCCGGGTTTCGCGCTGATGCACGACTGGCTGCCCGGTGTCGATTTCTACCGCAGACCGGCGGATGCGACGTTCCTGGTCGGATATTTCGCCGCGGTTGTGGCCGGATACGCCGCACACCGTCTGTTCGCCGAGCCGCTCTGGCAGCCGCGCCGGTGGCAGATGGCGTTGACCGCGCTCGTCCCTATTGGCGCGTTTGCGGCGACGCTTTTCTTTGCGGTGCGCTTTGGCCGCGTCGAACAGGCACTGCCACCCTACCTCGTTGCTCTATCGATCGTTGCTGCGGGAGGGGGGGCGCTGTTCCTGGCACGCAGGCTGGAGCCACTTCGACCGGTCGCTGCCGTGCTGATGCTGATTGCGTTCACCGTCGGCGACCTTGCCTGGAGTAACGGACCTGGTGGCGCCACGGCTTTGCCGCCAAAGCATTACGAGGTCCTGGACCCTCATACGAAGAACGAGACAATTGCCTTCCTGAAGCGGAAAATTGCAGAAACAACGACTGATACGCGACGCGACCGGGTCGAGCTGATCGGGCTCGGCTTCCACTGGCCGAACGCAAGCCTCACGCACAGGCTGGAGAACACGCTGGGCTACAACCCGGTCCGCTCAGCGATCTACTCCACGGCGGTTGGCGCCGGCGACACTTCCGGAAGCCCCGGAGACCGAAAATTCACGCCACTCTTCCCCTCCTACCGCTCGGCTCTGGCCAATCTGCTCGGACTGCGGCTCATCGCCGCCGGCGCCCCGATCGAGAGCATCGACAAGCGTCTGTCGGAGGGAGATCTTCCGCTCGTCGCTCGCACGAAAGAGGCATGGATCTACGAAAACCCGGAGGCCCTGCCGCGCGTCCTATATGTTCCATCGGCCAAGAAGGCCGACTTTGCCGATCTGCTCGCCCGCGGCGGGCTCGATGGTGATTTCACGCAGATCGTGCTGCTGGAAGAACCGCCGCAACAATCGGGAGCTGCGCGCAGACCAGGAACAGCCCGAATTCTCGCCTCGACGAATACAAAAACCGTGGTGGAGGCCAGCGGGCCTGACGGCGGCTACCTCGTGCTCAACGATCTGTGGCACCCTTGGTGGGAGGTCACCATCGACGGCGCGCGTGCCCAGCTCCTGCGTGCCAATGTCCTGTTCCGAGCGGTTCGCCTGCCACCCGGCCGCCATGTTGTGCGGTTCTCTTTCCACCCCGTTCGGGGGGCGCTGCGCGGTCTTGCTGCCCGAATTCCTCAGCGGCACTGACACGATCGGGCATGTGCCGCTTCCACGGCAAACCTGATAAACCCTAAACCCGATCGCCAGATTGCCGAGCGTTCCGCGTTCAGCGCGCGTGCCGCACGGCTCAACAGGAAAGCCGGCCAGCCGCCTTGAGACTGAAAATCTTCACCCTCTATCAGCGCGCCGTCGCGATGCTGGGCGCAGAGCGCCAGCTCGCCGTCCTGCTTGCGCTGGCGTCGGTCGCTCTCGCCGTGGTGCAGCTGGCCGAGCCTGTCCTGTTCGGATGGGTTGTCGATGCCTTGTCCAAGAATGAAAGCGCATTCGGCCTGATCGGGCTTTGGGCGGTGCTCGGGCTCGCAGGCATCCTGGCCGGCGTTGTCGTCGCGATCTACGCGGATCGCCTGGCACACCGGCGGCGCCTGGCTGCAATGGCGGATGCCTTCGAGAGGGCGATTGCCCTGCCGCTCGGCTATCACGCCGAGCGCGGCTCGGGAGCTGTCACCAACACGATCCTGCGAGGCACTGACGAGCTGTTCTGGGTATGGCTCGGCGCGATGCGCGAGCAGATGACCGCAGTCGCGGGAGTTCTGTTCCTCATACCGACAGCAATCAGCATAGATCTGAGGATGACGGTGATCCTCGTCATGCTGGCGTTCATCTACACTCTGCTCAATCTCTACGTCGTCGGGCGCACGCGCACCGACCAGATGAAGGTCGAGAGCTACCACAGCGATGTCACCGGCCGCGTCGTCGACGTGCTCGGCAACGTGACAGTCGTGCAGAGCTACACGCGGCTGGCGGCGGAAAGCGAGGCGCTGAAGGCGGTGATGGGCAACCTGCTCAACGCCCAATACCCCGTATTGACCTGGTGGGGCATCCTGACAATCCTGCAGAAGGCGGCGGCGACGATCGCCATGGTATCTATCTTCGCCATTGGCGCTATGCTTGCCGTCAAGGGCGAGCTCACGGTCGGCGAGATCGTCAGCTTCGTCGCTTTCGCAAACCTGCTGATTGGCAAGCTCGACCAGATCTCGGGCTTCGTGGTGCGGGTCCAGCAGGCCGCGCCGGCGCTCGACCGATACTTCTCTCTCGTCGACGAGCAGCCTGCGATAGCCGACAAGCCAGGCGCGATGGAATTGCACAACGTGACGGGCGACGTCGCCTACGAGGTCGTCTCGTTCTCGTTTCCCGGCAGCGGCCAGGGCGTCGCCGATTTGAAGTTTCGCGCCCGTCCAGGGGAGACGATCGCGCTGGTTGGACCGACAGGATCGGGCAAGTCCACGACGATGGCGCTGCTGCAGCGGCTGAGAGCACCCGACCAGGGCCGCATCTTCATCGATGGCCACGACATCGCCGACGTGACCCAGCACACGCTCAGGGCCAACATCGCGGTCGTGTTCCAGGACGCGGGTCTCTTCAATCGTTCGATTGCGGAAAACATCCGGGTCGGCCGGCCGGATGCCAGCGACGCAGAGGTCGAGCAGGCGTCGCGGCTGGCGGAAGCTCACGACTTCATCATGCGCAAGCCAGAGGGCTATGCGACGATGATCGGCGAGCGGGGAGCAGCGCTTTCCGGCGGCGAGCGGCAGCGCATCGCCCTGGCGCGGGCCATACTCAAGGATGCTCCGATCCTGATCCTCGACGAGGCGACGAGCGCGCTCGACGCGGCAACAGAGGCGCGAATCAAACGCGCACTCGACGCGCTGCGCAAGAACCGCACGACCTTCATCATCGCGCATCGGCTGTCGACAGTAGCGGATGCCCACGAGATCCTGGTGCTGGATCAGGGCCGGATCGTGGAACGCGGGCGCTTCGCGGAGCTCGCTGCCGCCGGCGGCCTCTTCCAGCGCATGGTCGAACAAGGTGGGTTCACCGCGCCGGCGCCAAAACCGGAAGGCTAGACCGGGTTCGAGTGAGGCATAATGGATGGGCCGCGTTTGGCCCACTCTAGATCGTGCTCATGCTCGATTGAAACACGAACGCTATCAAAGCTTGAATGGCTCTAGGCTCCAGACTCAATCATGCCCACCAGATTATGATTGCTGCGATTACGGCTGCGGCGTGGAAGTTGCGGGCGAGCTTGTCGTAACGGGTTGCGACACGCCGCCAGTCCTTGAGGCGGCAAA
>JBFWVC010000030.1:0-30723 GCA_050246945.1 Hyphomicrobiaceae bacterium | reverse complement strand
ACAGCGTCCCTGCCGGCTACGAGCAGATCAACATCAAGATGAAGGTGAAAGCCGATTGCTCCGACGAGGAGCTCGACGCCCTGCTGACTTATGCCCAGCAGCACTCTCCCGTGTGCAACACCGTCTGTCGGCCTGTGCCGGTCGTCATTCAACGAGTGTCGGCCTGATCAAACGCAACCGACGGCTGAGCGCCGCCGGCTCGGCCTTCGAGCGGGCGGCCTCCTCACCGGCCTCCCTCTGCCGACGCAGGCACAGGGCTTCTCAACTGCGGGAAATTTACTCCGACGCAACGGAACGACTAGGCCGCCTCAGTGAGGGATTTGCTCCGGCGCTTACAGGTGCCCGAAACCCTACTAGAGAAACCGCAAATCAGTGGTCCAGACCGAGGGGCTGGACACGTCGGCATAAACAGATGACATCTCCTGTGAAGCGTTTCGGATGCCGGGACATGACGAGGCTTGTCGCCATGAGGAGGGGCCGGCGTTCGAAAGGCGTCAGGGAAGGAACCCGCGAGAATGGTGGCGTGACGTTGCCGCGCGCTATGGGGATTTGAGCGTGGGCCGCAGTGTCGTCGGGCTTTGCGAGCCGGTTGGCAGACCGTTGCACAGGTGCCGGGAGGGGTGCGGCGAACGCCGGTTGAGGACCGCGAGCCCCCGCCGGGCGGACAGCGAGGATGGTTGTCTTGGCGCCGTGCGTGCATTTGGCCGCGCGGCGTCGCTGCCGGCCGGGGACCCGCTCTGCGCAGGGCCGTTGATGAGGACGGACGAGTGGGCCGGGTTCATGACGTGTCGATCCTGATCGCAACTGATGTCACCGGGCGGCGTGGCGGGCAGATGCCATCGAAGGTCTCGATGATGCGCATGCGCGACCCGCAGCATGGGCATGGCCGGGCAAGAACTGCCGTTGCCTCGGAAACGCCGGCGTCATCGCTGTCCTTGGCCGACGGCGGCACGCTCACAGCGAGCATCTCGCTCATGCGGGCGAGGTTCTGCGCGCGCTCGGTATTGGCCAAGAGCCCGTAGTGGCGGATGCGGTGCAGGCCTTTCGGCAGCACGTGAATGAGGAAGCGCCTAATGAACTCGTGGGTGTCGAGCGTCATGGTCTTCATGCGCTAGCGTCCCTCGAACCGATAGTCCTTCCACTTGAACATCACGCTTCGATCGTCGGCGCGGATGAGACGGCTGTTCGATATCGCCACGCGGTGCGTGTAGCGGGACAGATAGACGAGCACGGCCGCGCCAGCGCGCAAGGTCATGGTATTTCGGCGGTTTTTCACCAGCGCACCATGTCGCAAGCGACCTGACAAATCGCTGACATGGATCAACAGCTCCCGGTCAGCGGATTTCCGCCAGTCTTTGCGCCATCGCCCGACGCAACAGGTGGCGGGTATGACCGTCAAGGGAGAGTTATCATGAAAAGGCTCATTGCAATTGCCGCCGTGGCGGCCGTCTTGGGAACCGGATCGCTGGCTTACGCCGGCAGCCTCGGGCGCCCCTGCACCGACGCCGGCCAGGACAAGTGGTTGGCCGTCGAGGCCCTGCGGGGCAAGCTTTTGGCGCTTGGTTACACGGTGCGCAAGGGCAAGCTGAAGAACGCTTGCGGCGAATTCTATGCCATCGACAAGGCCGGCAACCACGTCGAGCTGTTCGTTGATCCGACCAACGGCAACATCGTCGGCACGCTGTAACGGGTGTCCCATGATCATCGACCATGACATCGTCATGACTGAAGCCGGCGGCGCGACGCCGCCGGCAACCGTCAAAGTCTGGGACCCGTTCGTCCGCGTGTTTCACTGGTCGCTGGTGGTGTTGTTCGCAACCGCCTACGTGACCGGCGACGAGATCGAGCGGGTGCACATCGCCGCCGGCTACGCCATCGCCGGCCTACTAACGCTGCGCATCGTGTGGGGCTTCGTTGGCACCCGCCACGCGCGCTTCGCCGACTTCGTGCGCTCGCCGCGCGAGGCTCTTGGCTATCTGCGCGACGTGCTGCTTCTCAGGGCACGTCGCTACGTCGGGCACAATCCCGCCGGTGGGCTGATGGTCGTCGCGCTCATGCTCATGCTCGTCGGCACGTGCATAACGGGCTACTTGATGACCACCGACGCCTATTGGGGCTCGAAGGTCTTGGAGGAAGTGCACGGTGCGTTTGCCAATACGACCGTCGCGCTCGTAGTGCTGCATGTGCTGGGTGTGCTCGCCGCCAGCTTCGAGCATCGTGAGAACTTGGTGAAAGCCATGGTCACCGGGCGCAAGCGGGCTGACTGACCTGATCCAGCCGTGACTACAATCCACGCCGGCCACTCGGTTGCTCTAGCTCAGTCGGTAGGCCGGCGTGCTTCCCCTCCCAACGGCGATGGCTCATTAAACTCGCATTCCGGTTGAGTGGCGTCCGCTATGGGCCACAACCGGCCGCACGAAGACACCGAAGATCTGTCGAGGGGTGCTTTCTACGAACGTCAATTCGTTGGGCATCGTGGCGAATATCGCTGCGGCGCATCATGCGCAAGGCGATTTTCCGCACACCTTGACTGCTTTCCATCCTGGCGCGTCAGTCAACCGAAGATCGGCCGATCGAGGGGGGTGACCCGTTGCTGCCGTCACCAATGTCGTCATCGACTGATGATTCGCCATTTTTTTCGCGAGGCAGTCCGGGAGCGGTTGTTGCCCATGAGTGTGTCTACCGCGGCACATCTACCAAGAGCTCGGTGCGTTACCCTGACGCTCATTCTTATGATTCGCTGTTTTTATGTCTATTTCGATACGTGGGGTGCATATGAAAAGGACCGTTGCTCTTTGGGTGGGTGCAGGTCTCGCTCTCGCTATCAATTTACCGACGACGGAGCTCAAAGCTGCTGAAGGCGCCGCTGGGTTCTATCTGCTCGGCTCACGAACAACGATGGCCGGCTTCCTTCCGCCGCCCGGAACCTACGTCCAAGATCTCAAATACTACTACAAGGGGGATTCCTCCGTTCCACTCAACATCGGCGGCATCGATGTTACGGGTGGCATCTCCGCCGACGTGTTCTACGACATACCCATTGGAATTTGGGTTGCTCCCCGCAAAGTGCTTGGCGGCAACTTCGCATTGAGCCTCATGGTGCCGATAGGCTGGAAGGACGTAAGCGCAGGACTCACTTTGCCTGCAGTCGGTGTCGGCAGGAGTCGACAGGATGACGACATTGCCTTTGGCGATCCCGTGCCCGGAGCCACCCTGGGTTGGCACGACGGCAATTGGCATTGGAATGTGGGCGTCCTGGTCAATACACCGATTGGCTTTTGGAAACAGGGTAACCTCGCGAACATCGGGTTCAATCGTTGGGCGTTCGACACCAATGCGGCAGTCACTTGGCTCGATACCAATCGCGGCCTGGAGATTTCCGCTGCCGCCGGGTTCACCTTTAACGTCGAGAACCCGGACACGGACTATAAGACCGGCACGGAGTTCCACCTTGAGTGGGCCATCACGCAGAATTTGTCCAAAACGTTCGGCGTTGGCCTTGTTGGCTACCATTACCAGCAGGTCTCGGGCGATAGTGGTGCCGGCGCGGCCTTGGGGCCTTTCGAAGGCCGGGTGACGGCTCTCGGTCCCAATATCAATTACACACTGATGTGCGGGCAGATTCCCATCAGCACGAGCTTCCGGTATTTGAAGGAGTTCAATGTGAAGAACCGCCTTGAGGGCGATGCCTTCTTGTTCTCGGCTTCGATGCCCCTCTCAGTGACTGGCCGGTGAGTTTGGCTAATCGCGCACTAGCAAACGATCCTACAATGGTGTTTTCGACTGTTCAGGGAAAAACCACTTTCCAGTCGGCCTTCATGTCGACGACCGTCCAGCCATTCGTTTTGGCTTCGCCGAGCGCCTTATCAAGATGCCCCACCGACGAGTCGCGATCGTAAGCCCACTCGCGCTCAGCGTCTGTGTGGTGGACGATGAGGCAGAAGCGAGCGCCCTTGGCGCCACAAGTCCACTGTAGCATCTGAAGGTCGCCGTCGGAGTTCCCGAAGGCGGCAATGGGCCGGCGACCGATATGCATTTGGATACCAACAGGCTTGCCGGTCTTGTCATCGATAAAATTGATTTCGGGCAGCCGGACCAGAACGGGCTTGCCATCACGCATCTCGAATTTTGTCTTGATGCTGGAGCCGACAACCTGCTCCGGCGGAATGCCGTAGGTCGCTTCGGTCCATGGGCGCATGAATTCAATTCCGCCGCCTGAGACAATGAATGTCTTGAAGCCCTTCGAGCGCAAATACGTCAGTAACTCGAGCATGGGCTGGTAGACCATGTCCTTGTAGAGGCGTCCCGTCTTGGGATGCTTTGCAGTGTCGACCCATTCCTTGGCAATCTTCTCGAACTCTTCCGATGTCATTCCGGCATGGGACGCCATGACGATTTCCACGATCGCATGCTCGCCGCCGGCCATCACCCCTTTGAGATCGCCTCTAAGAAGCGATGCAAATGGCTCCTTGTCCTTCCACTCGGGATGCTGTGGCGCCAACGCCTGGACGCGGTCCAACGCGAACGCGAGCTGGAAATACATCGGTTGCTCGGCCCAGAGCGTGCCGTCATTATCAAAGGTGGCAACACGCTCGGCAGGAGGCACATAGGCGGGGTCGCCTTCGCGTGTGACCTTTTCCACAAATTCCAAAATTTCTTTTTTCGCATGTCCATGATTCCAGGACGGCAGAGCGTCTGCTGCGAAGCTTGGGCGTAGCAAAATGAGTGTGCTCACGAGGACCAAAAGGACAAAGCGCAACATCAAGGTGGTTCTCCTCTCGCTCATGATGAAGGCGGAGCCAAACCGCGCGAGATGACACGGGGTTGAGGGGACAGGGACGCTGTCCCCCCTCTTCTCTCATCTCAACGACGTCTTGGCTCCATTAGACTGAGGCTCCGCACGCGGAGCATCGAGGTCCGCTTTCGATGCCTGGTGTCGCTCGTCCAGTGGTAGGCACCATTCCTTGCTTGTCACCGGCCATTCACGCGACACCGACCAGCCGCAGGGTGCGGCCGGTGGAGCTTACTTGCTGCTCGCGCCCTCCTTCAGTTTCTCCATGACTTCATCCAGGTTGAAGCTGGCCGCTTTCTGCCGCTGCGGATACTCCTTAAACGATGCCAGGAACCGGCCTACATAGTCTTGCGCGGGCACTAACAGAAAGACGTGATCGAGAAGCCAGTCGTAATAGGTATTCGATGTGACATCCGCTCGCTCATAGGGATCGGTCCGCAGATTGAAGATTTTCGGGATTCGCAAGGTGACGAAGGGCTCGGCCCAGATTTGCAGGGTGCCCCGGACTCGCTGCTCCATGAACACGAGCTTCCAGTTGTCATAGCGCAGGCCTGTCACCTGCTGGTCGTCGTTGATGTATATGAAGGATTCACGGGGGCTCTTGTCTGCCTGTCCGGTCAGGTACGGCACTAGGTTGTCGCCGTCGAGGTGGACCTTGTAGGTCATGTCACCGACTTTATAACCCTTAGCCAGCTTCTCCTTGACCTGTGTGTCGCCAGCTATGGCCAAAAGGGTCGGCAGCCAGTCGTGATGGCCCACGATGTCGTTGGATACCTGCCCCGGCTTGATCTTGCCCGGCCAGCGCACCATCGCTGGAACCCGATAGGCGCCTTCCCAATTCGAGTTCTTTTCATTGCGGAACGGGGTCATTGCTGCGTCTGGCCAGCTGTTCATGTGCGGACCGTTGTCGGTCGAGTACATGACAAAAGTGTTGTCAGCGATGCCCGCGTCGTCGAGTGCCTTGAGAACCGTGCCGACATTCTTGTCGTGGTCGATCATGGTGTCGTGGTACGGGCTTTGCCACCGGCCCGCCTGTCCGATGCTCTCCGGCTTGGTATGCGTGCGGAAATGCATGTGGGTGAAGTTTACCCAAACGAAGAACGGCTTCTTTGCATCCGTCTGCCGCTTGATGAAATCCGCCGCCCGGTTCGCGATATCGTCGTCGACGGTCACCATCCGCTTCTTGGTCAGCGGGCCGGTGTCCTTGCAGACCTGCTTGCCGACCTTGCCGAAGCGCGGATCGATCGTCTCGTCGTCTTTGTCGGACGCTTTGCAGTCGAGCACGCCACGCGGTCCGTACTTCTGTTTGAAAGCCGGATCCTTCGGGTAGTCGGGTAGTTCCGGCTCTTCCTCTGCGTTCAGATGGTAGAGGTTGCCATAAAACTCGTCGAAACCGTGAACTGTCGGCAGAAATTCGTTGCGGTCGCCAAGATGATTCTTGCCAAACTGACCGGTAGCGTAACCGAGCGGCTTGAGCATTTCGGCGATGGTCGGGTCTTGCTTCTGTAGTCCCAGCGCGGCGCCGGGCAGGCCGACTTTGGTCATACCGGTGCGAAGGCCTGACTGACCCGTGATAAACGAAGCTCGGCCGGCCGTGCAGCTCTGCTCAGCATAATAGTCGGTAAACATCACGCCTTCCTTGGCCACACGGTCGATATTGGGTGTCCTGAAACCCATCAGTCCGTGCGAGTAGGCGCTGACATCCGATTGGCCGACGTCGTCGCCCCAGATAATGACGATGTTGGGCTTCTTGTCTTGGGCCATTGCCCCGGTTGCCCCGATCACAGCCATTGCCGCGGCTGCGATCGCGCACCCAAAGCCATCAATTATATGATGCATCACTCTCCTCCATTTTTGCAGCAAAACGCTTTCTCCCTGGCGGAAGTCAACTCGCACGGTCCGCCGATTCATATCGGAATATGACTAGTTCCGAATATGAGCCCTGATCGTTTGGAATAATTGGAACAGAGGAGCGCCTAAGAAATCGGCCACGTCGATATGACAGCGCAGAGCTCGCCAACGACGTGCATGCGATTGATCTCTTTGGAAATTGCTTTGCATATTGGGCACTCATCTACGTGCCCCCCCAATGTCGACAATTGACCTGTACACCAATTGTGCGACGTGTTGATGTTACGCCAATAATTGCGCTGATGGAAATGGAAGGTGCGCCTCGAAATGCATAATTGTGCTGTTGCCCTTTCGGCGGAACTCCCCTGCACCGTCTGACCTACCGACAGAATGAATTCCTATTCTGGCCTGTCGCACAAACCGGAACAGAAGTGGTTTCGGGTGCGGAGTTGCTATGACAGGCCACCGCGGCTTCAGCGCCAAACTCTTGCGGCGCATCACGACCAATGTTCCCCTTTGGGCTCTTATGTGACGCCAGTGACGTGCATCGGGGCAACGGCGGCTCCGGGTCAATCGTAACGTTTGGGGAACGTCTGCTTTCGAGGCGCAGCAGTTGTCTCGCTTAGCTTGCAGCGGGACGAAGGCTGCGCGGCATGAATCGCATCGAATTGCCGACGTCCGAAGCGACCTCAACAGCGGACTTGACCACCCAGCCCTGCTGGGTCTTCCACACGGAAGCCACCGACTTCCGCAACTGAGATTTTTCGGCCTTCGCATAAGCAGACCTATTGCAGATTTCCAAACTTTGCTGAGTCGGAAAGAATATTCTTGGGTTCTCGCCAGTCGGCGTGCCTGTTTGCTATCCGTCGAGGAAGACGGTGTCGGTGCAACGGGAGTAGCCTTAAGCAACACATGCTCATCTCCGCACAGCTGATTGTAGGGCCGATATCAGCTACAATTTCGGAGGAGATTTGCACTATCGACGGAGCCCTTCATGAGCGCTCAGCGCACACTCGCCAATCGTGTGAATGCGTCAAAGAGCACTGGCCCAAAATCGAAGGTCGGCAAAGAAGCTGCAAGCCGGAATGCCATTCGGCACGGCCTTCGCGGCCAAAGATTCCTACTCGACGGCGAAGATTCAAGCGAGATCGCGCAGCTCCAATCCGACCTGTTCGATGCATTGCGGCCGATTGGCGCCATCGAGCTGGCACTTGCCGAGCGGATTGTCATGGCAATCTGGCGTCAACGTCGGCTCGAACGCGCTGAGACTGCAGCAATCGCCATCCAGCGGCGGCAGTCAGAAATCGTCGAACAACTTCGGCGCTTACACGACTACGGGGAGCGTGACGACATCACCGATGACAACCTGGATCCCTATGACGAGGAACAGACAGAGTGGTGTCTTGCTGTCACGGAGGAGATCTCGTCGCTGACGGAACGCAGCCTGAAAGAAGTCGAAAAAACCGCACCACGGGTCTGGGCTCAGATCCAGCGAGATGCTGAGGAAGAGCAGGTTACGCTGGAATATAGGCTGAGCGGGTATTTAGTAGAGTTGCCTTCATGGTGCCATCGCGAGATCAGCAGGGCGAAGAAAAGACCGCAACTGTTGCGGCTGGCCGAGCAGCTTCGTGAACGCGGTCTCGTTCTGCCATTGGACCAGATGGAAGTCATGGCACGGTACCAGACGACGTTGGACAACCAACTCTACAAGGCCCTGCGAGTGTTCTGCGAAGCCCGGGAATGGCGACTTCAGACAATCGAAAGTAGCCCAGAACCGATTGCCTCAGAGGTACCGGCGATCGAAGCCAAATAGCATGGGTTCGTTTGGCAAACAGGGTTTGGAAAACCGAGTTGCATTGCGCCTATCGGCACAAGTTGCCAATTGATTTCGGGAAAATCGGAGGGACAAAACATTGGGCGGAAGGGGATCGGGGCGATCACCCAGCTATGGGTGGCATGTAAGCAAGTGCCACGAGTATCTCGCTGTGGACATAGCATGGCTGGTGAGGGAAGGGCTCCTGCAAGTCGGGCGGTGGTCAACGGTGACATGGTCAAGCCGAGGCAAAGAAGCCGGCTCAATCAGGATCGACTGCCGTCCCGACTTTGCTCGCCTGATCTATCGTACCCTGGAACGGGGCGGGGAATGGCAGGACGTCCAGGAGGATGTTCCCGTGGTCGAGACCGCGACCAACTTTGGCGGCCGCAGAAAGTGGTTCGTCTGTCTCTCCTGCCGCCGACGCTGTCGCATTCTCTATGGCGGGACGTACTTCCGCTGCCGACGCTGCCACAACCTCAAGTACGAAAGCCAATATGAGAACGCGATTGGTCGTGCGGCGGACAGGCGTCATGCGCTGCGCAAGCGGCTTGGATACGAGGGATCGTTGGACGAGCCGTTCCCGCCGAAACCGAAATGCATGCATTGGAAGACATACTTCGCGCTGGAGCGCGCGGACGAGCAACTGGGGCAAATCTGGGCTGAACGCACGTGGGAATGGCTGCGAAGGACAGATCCTCTGAGGCGCTAGACCGGCGTCGTCATCGATCAGCCTCTTCCTGCATAATGCGATAGACGGACATTCTTGAAACCTTGAGTTTGCGCGCTACCTCGGCTGGTCCATGGCCTTCGGCGATCAAGTTCCTCACGCGGTTTCTGTCGATCCGTGGTTTGCCACCAGTATAGACGCCGGCTTTCTTGGCCTGAGCGATGCCTTCGGCCTGTCGCTCGCGACGCACATCAGTTTCGAATTGCGCGAACACAGCCAGCATGCCGAAGAATGCGCGACCAGCCGAAGTGCCGGTATCGACACTCTGTTCGATGACACGCAGGTTCGCGCCCGCAGCCTCGATCTCGTGCACGATGTTGGCCAGGTCGCGGAGTGAACGGCCGAGGCGGTCCAAACGTGTCACAACCAGGGTGTCGCACGGCGAGAGTACCTTGAGAGCTAATTCAAGCTGCTTGCGATCGTCACGTTTGGTGCCCGTCCGTTTTTCCTCGAATACGATGGCACAGCCGTCCTTCTCCAACGCCCGCTTCTGGATCGCCAGGTTTTGGTCTTCCGTGCTGACGCGCGCGTAGCCGATCCTCCGTTTCATGAGATCCTCTCGTCACAAATGGGTTTGACTGTTACATATTGTGTAACATTGAGCTGAAATCAACCCATTTGTGACGGGAATTCGAGGGCTTCAAGCGTGTAACGACAGGGTAGACCCTAATTTACCTTGAAGGGGTGGTGAGCACCGGAGTGATGATGACAACCAGTTCCGTCTCTCGCTTCGTGGATTTCGCCGATCCCGAAAGTCGTGATGGCGCGCCATGGCGACCGGCGGAGTGTCCGCTCGACGACACATTCACATGTGGCTTCGTCCTGATGAATGTGCCCTTACAGCATGCAGAAGCGGCATGGCTGCCTGCTGCCAAGACGATTGCCGTCGTGATTACCTTTGAAATTATCTGAACTCTCGCCATTTTGACCTCCTATGAAGAACGGTTCCACATTGGTCGCCGCCGGAGCAGAAATGGTTCACGACTGACTGGCTATGGCCCGACGCGGGCGCAGCTCTGCGACCGCAATGTGACCGGTGGTGAGCGATGAGCAGACGTACTCTCGCGTCATGACTGCACTTGAAGGCTAACCGGACACGCGAAGGATCTGCGCCGAGGTCTCAGGATGACCCTAAGCGGCCCTGAGCAGTCGCAGCATTAGGGGAAGAGGTGGTCGAGCGCGCTTGATAGGATCAGACGTTCGCGTTCCCCGGAACGATTGACGGCTCAGTACGCATTCACGCGCTGTCGCAGCGATTTGACCAGGACGATGAGTACCATTGCGCCTGATCCGCCAGCGCATCGCGATCGACAAGGTATCAACGACGACCGAAGGCGACCTTGGGACGGCGCTCGAATGTGTCGCCGACTTCAGGAGCAACTGGCGCGCGGGTGAATCGCGCACGCTTTGTTGCGAAGTCTGCTGCGCGACGCTCTTGTGACGCATGCGTGCGGCGCAGGATAAATGCCAAGCTGGCGACAACAAGAGCCGCCACAGCAAGCCAAATCAGGAAAGCTGTCATATTTTCTCCGCAGGCGCCGTCGTCGCCGATTTCCTGCTACCAGCCTCTGCGGGTAACACGGCAAACTAACGCAAAGTCGTTAACAAATCCTCGGTCACCGATCCGCCCGAGCCGCATCGTCAAACAACGAGGCTTTGCCGAGCCAGACGAAGCAATCAAACGTGATGAGCGCCAAAAGGAATTGCCGTCGACATTATGACCAAGAGCGCGTAGGTTGGTTTTTGGATGGCTTGGAGCGATCGTGGATGATCGTCGCGCCTAAGAAGGTTCGCGTATAGCCTCTGCGCTTGTTGCAATCCGGTTCAGCAACATTCTTTGAGCCAGGAAAGCTGTGCCACTCCTTCACGGCCAGCAGCGCTCACTTGATCCGCGCCTACGCTAATAGATTTTGATCGATCGGCTCTGCATGGCTTGATCGACGAAGTCCTTCAATGGGGTCGCGCAAAACATTTGTCAGGAATAACCGATGTCAAATTATGCCATTGCGGACCCTTCAAACGCTCAAATGCAACGTTTGATCTTGCTTGGTTGGGCACTCGCAACCGCCTCGGCCTTTTCGATGATTGTGCTAGTGGTTTTAGGTGTTACCGCAAACTAGCGCTCGTCATTCTGCGAACCTCAGGAAAGCGATGCTGGAGGCAAAGATGAAAACCGATACAATAACCCTGACGCAAGGCAAGGATGGCTGGTGGGTCGTCGGAGGCGGCAGCAGAAGACTGCCCAGGCTGTCTTTCAAGAAGCGAGCGCACGGATTGGCTTTTGCGCGTGCGCACGCTCTTTCCCGGTGCGCCTCACTCTACGTTGCCAACTGTTCCGGCCGATTGCACAAGCAGATCCCCGCTTCACTGACGTATCCGACCACCCTCTAATGACAATGTGGGAGTTCCGGCCAGTGTCGACGAGCCGTGCCCCGCCTTTGCTAGGGCTCGATGCACTTGTCGCCGAGAAGCCGGTAGGGCCTTTGGCAGGCCCAGTCGTCGCCTGATCGTCTCAAGTATGCGTTTTCCGGCAGCACCACCGCATCGCAAGTGTACCCGTTCTTATGATATCCGCGATCACATTTCCAATCATCCCCATCCGCAACGAGGTATGCATTTCGGGGAATGCGGATCGGGACGCACGAATCATTGGCTTGCATGTAGCCTCTGTTGCATCGCCATCCAGGGCCATAGCTTTTCGTATCGGGGTAGGCATTTGCCGGGATCACGATCAAAACGCAGCCGGACCGGGTCTGGCGATAACCGTGCTCGCATTCCCAGCCAGTGCCATAGGAAGAATCGGAGAGAAATGCGTTTTTCGGAACAACCACTGCAATGCATTTGTCATCCATTTTGGTGTACCCGCGGTTGCACTGCCAGCCATCGATGAATTGCGTTCCGTCGAGGTAACCGTTCTCAGGCACGGCTATGGGCTCGCAGTGATTTCCATCGACATAGTAACCATGCCTGCAATCCCACCCCGTGCCATACGATGATCTGGTGAAGTAGGCATTCGAAGGAAGCTTAATGGCGTCGCATTGGTCGTCTTGACGTCTAAATCCTTTCGCGCAAGTCCACCCCGCACCGTAGCTGCGTGACACGGCATTCGCCGGCAAATTGCCATCCGCAGGTCTGCTGAGAACAGGGCCCGCGCAACAATACATAGTACCGACGACCAAAAACCAAACGGTGGCTATCCTAGCGAGAGTAAACCGTACCATTTGGGTCTCCTGAATGCAGTTGTTCGGTCGGACACTCGCATCCTCGCTCAATGATCGTTAGCAGGCCGCTCGTGCGTTTCGGTTGGTTCAATTGGCGCTGAAGTCGCCCACTTCACGCGGTTGCGTTGTTGCTTGCCAACGGTTGCGTCGGGCTTGTCTCGGTTGACTGGCCTAACTGCCTCACCACAGTAAGGGCATGCGACATTCGCGCGTTCAAGATCGTAGAACGGCCTCTCGCAAGACGGACAAAGGCGTTTCGTTCCGCGCGCCGTTCGCGCGCAGGTCAAGGCGTCGGACATATTGATCTTTCTGGGCTGTGGCCCGAGTCCAGTCGCTTGGACCAGCGACTGCTTTTGCTGCCCAGCATCAGGGGCAGGTCTGTGCGGCTCTTCGCTATTCTATTATGTCGGCTGAGACCAGCAGTTGGTCAGAAGAACGCCGTTTCTGCTACCGCGCATCGACGAAGTTTTTCAAACTAACATGATTTGTCGTGTGACGGGTCGAAATTCGACGGCGGACGACGAATGCGATTGACATTAAAGCCGAGCCCTTCTCACCGAAGTGGTAGCGCGGCCAAATGGGGTTATTAAGGCTTAAATTATCAATTAGTCACGCTGGCCCCTCCGTCAGGGCGAACCGACACGGCGCCTTTCAAGCCTTGCGCGAGAGCGAATTCTCGTTGGCAACACGTTCAACGGGCTCTGAGGTGCATTGAATGCGATATTGAGGAATGCCGCTTTCATCGGCCGGCAATAGTCGCGTGACCTTGCATGTGCGGTCTGCCTGCATATGCCCCATGCGTCCTGGTGAAAAATTCAAAGCCTGCCCGATTTTGTAGCGATGGACTGCCATGTTCGCCTCCTGCGGGCGTAGAATTCCGGAGAACCGCACCGCGAATTCGAGACGGTTCATGCGCAATAAGAGCCACCCCTTGTCGGGGTGGCTCTCTATGAGTTGAGGCTCGCCGGCACGCTGGCCAGCACGACGCTCAAGCCAGCTCGATCAACGCAACTGCGATCTTGCCGGAGCGCCGATCCTCTTCGGTCGTATAGCTGACCTTTTGCCCTTCTGCCAGATTGTGCACGCCGGCGCGTTCCAGGGCGGAAGCATGAACGAAGACGTCCTTGCCTCCGTTGTCAGGTGCGATGAAGCCGAAGCCCTTCTGATGATTGAAGAACTTTACGGTACCCTTATCCATGAGATTTCCTTAATTTGGCTACGAATGCTCACGGATGACCGCCCGCCTTGATGCGCGCGGTCATCCTGCTTTTTTTCGATATGTGCGGGGTTTTATGAACGCGCGCCTGACTTGGTCAGTGCATAGCGGACAGTGCGTCCAGCAATTTCGATGCGCATCATATAGAGACTACTATGTGTCTACACAAGGGCGCAGCGCCAGATGAGTTTGCCACACGATATCGTCTTCCTACGGCGTGTTGACCAGCGCATCGACGGTGTAGTCGCGGCGTGCTAACGTTGTTCTATGAGAT
This sequence comes from Hyphomicrobiaceae bacterium, assembly GCA_050246945.1. Taxonomy (GTDB): domain Bacteria; phylum Pseudomonadota; class Alphaproteobacteria; order Rhizobiales; family Hyphomicrobiaceae; genus JAEUMD01. Next base: position 16,826 of record JBFWVC010000030.1, on the reverse strand, counting down.
ATCACAAGGCCATTTCCATAACCGAGGCCCAGGCATCCTTTCTCAAGGATGAGCCCACGCCGACCATGTGCGATTGCATCATCGTGGAGAGCCTCGGGCGGTGGTACGACGTCCGCCACATGAATGCACGCGAATTGAATGCATTCCTCGATGATTTGGAACGCTCGCATTTCAACGATGCAACTTTCGGCACTGAAACACGCCATTGAGCTGAACGGAGCGCGAGCCTTCTGTCTGCCTGCTCTCACCAACGCGATGACACGCAATTGGCGACAGTCGAACAGTGCGTTCCGCTGCGCTTGGGCCGATCGTCGCTGCTCCAAGTAGTCGCACGTTTGTCGCTTCGCTTTAGTGTATGCTGCATTATGATGAGCAAAAAACATCCCCCGATACTGCCGCAGAACGATGACCTTGACATACCGGTCAACGAGCGAAAGTCGGTCGAGACGCTTATGCCCGCGGATTGCCGCTGGCCGATCGGCGACCCGCAACAGCAGGATTTTCACTTCTGCGGCAAGCACCGAAGCGATGGCGCCCCTTACTGTGAAGCGCACATGCGTCGCGCATTCCAAGTTTTGCGCCCTCGACTCGCACCTTACCGGCCACGCGCACTCACCTAGCATGGGGAGTTGCCGTTGCCGGGTCAGGTCTTCGTCAGTGTCATCAGAATGTCGGCATACCAGGCGCAGTTGAGGCCGAGAGCCTCGTCAATCTTGATATTGCGTGTTCCAACGTCCAGGCGAGCGGAATGAACTCCGAGTAGCTTCCACGGCAGCCCAATGCCCACCTTGTCGAGCTGGGAACACTTGATCACAACTGGCGCACCACTGGTACCGCTGTGTGTGCGGGCATCCGTAAGAAAGTAGCCCTCCCCTTGAAAGCGCAATCCGAATGATGACGCCAGCGCGGCGTGGCGCACGACAGGCATATGATGCAGCGTGTCGTGAAAGCCTAGCGGGAAGCCCACCACGAGCAGGGAACTCCCGATCTCAACTTCGTCTTGCGGACCATAAATGTGCCCTGGGGAGAACGCCCTGAAAATGGCTGACTTTGGCAGTGCGGACCTGTCCAATTCAATAACAGCCACGTCAATCTCGCCTGAAGAGTCCAGACCTTGACGCCAGGCCGCCTTGCCGTCACGGTAGAGCAGGATCGAAAAGTGAATTGACGCAGACAAGTTTTCTGCATCGTCATGGAATTCGATCTCGATGCGGTCAGGGAAATGCTTGCTTGGCTCATCGAACACGACATGCCGGCTGGTTACGAGATAGAGCCTGTTATCGCGCTCAAAGAAGAAGCCGCTCGCATTCGTCAATGGTCGTTGTCCAGCGAATGTGAGAACCCGTGTCGCCGTCAGCAGGATGGATTCGAACATTCTTCATTCCATTCCGGTTGTGCACCGTGTTCCGACAGATGCGTCGTGGATACAATAAGCTGGACCAGCGGCAATTACGAGAAGCCGCCCCCATCTCTGCGTGCAACTTCGGCAACGGGTATGACGCAACCGTTTTGCGGCGCACTGTACGTGAAGATGCGTTCGGCAGCTCCTGGCCCTTCGCTTCCGTCAGCGATCTAGCGATGGACTTCCGCTGCTCGGGGTGAAGCAGGCGCTACGTGACGTTGCGAGCGACGTTCACTCATGACCCTGAGCCGCCTCCAAGACTTGCATCATCCAAGGTCAGCTTATCAGGGTATGGCGACTGCAATCGCGTTCTGACTCTGCAGCCAACTAATTGAGGCTGCATCCCAGTCGAACCCTGTAGAAAGTCAGAATAGCTCCAGAAACGAGTAAATTTTCACTCGATTCCTAATCTGAGGGTCACAGGTTCGAATCCTGTCAGGGTCACCAGTAAAATCATATAGTTATCATGAAATCAAGCTCGTGGCATTTGTTCTGGGGTTCCGCTGGGGTTCCATTTCAATAAAGGCTTGCAGGCCGCAGATTGCTGGCAAGGTTCTTTCTTGCGTGCCAAAGCCGCGTTCGAGAACCGGAGTTCAGATACTTCCAACTCGCGATCGCTTGGCCAATCGAGGAATCCCATAAGCTGCCGTCAACTGATCCCTCGTTTTCCGATGTGCTTGGGCTGCCAACCATGTCCGCAGTCGGGGGCCATCGACCATCGGCCATGCGAACCGACCGGCATCCCGTATCTGAAGTGATCAGTTGCAGGGCGCGACGGCGGCTGCACCCCAGAGCCGACAAACACCTGGCATTGCGATCGACCCTATGTCGACCTACGACCTACCCAGCTTCTACCAGTCAGTGAGCTTCTCGGCGCAACCCACCAATGACAATGCCGACGGACTCCACGGACCGGCGGTGCGGCATTCAGTCTGCATATCGGACGGCCAAGTTGAAAATTGGGTGATGCGAGGCCAAATAACTGGGGCGAGCAACGGGAGGCCGAACATTCACAATGGTTGGATGTATTGGGGCCTCGACGTCGGACTTGGTGGCGTGTGGTTCGCACCGGTCATTTGGATCTTGCTGATGGGGTTGTTGGTGTGGCTCGCGATTGTCGTGTCGCACTATGACCCCGCCGCCAATGTGGGGCCCAGAAACAGCAAGAACCCGTGTGAGATACTCGACGAGCGCTACGCGCGTGGCGAAATCGACGCGGCGTCCTTGAGGCATGACTACGGCCGAGGCGGCTGAATAGCGATTGACTCAAACGCGGCGCAACTATCGATGTCGCACGTACCGACATCGTGATTTCCCGTTGCGCGGTTGCAGCAGTATGGGTCCCGGCCCTGATGGTCGGCAACAACCTGATCGTCTCAGCCAAGGCCTCATAGCTGCCCAAGGTGTCGACGCCACGAGACATAGATTCTCATGGATTCGTCGAGCCCTACCGTCGAACACATACTTCTGTTGCGTGCAAAACATGAGATCGGAGATGTCTCGCTACCACCACGTCTTCGAAGCAATTATCGCCCACGCCAGGGCATTGCCTCCGGTGACAGTCGCGGTCGTGTACCCGCTGAGTGATGTCGCACTCGCCGGTGCGATCGAGGCGGCAGAGTTGGGTCTGATCTCGCCTGTCCTGATCGGCCCCAGAAATGATCTGCTGGCGCTGGCAAAAACCTGCAATCTCGAAATCGGACCGTTTGCGATTGTCGACGTTGCCGACGACGCGGCAGCAGCGACCGAAGGCGTGCGATTGTGCCGGGCGGGGAAGGCCGAGGCGCTGATGAAGGGCAGCCTGCACACCGACCATCTCATGCATGCGGTGATGAGCGACGATGCGGGATTGCGCACGGTCCGCCGCATCAGCCACACATTCGTACTCGACGTGCCTACTTATCCGCGCATGCTGCTGATCACCGATGCCGCGATCAACATCTATCCCAAGCTCGCGGATAAGGTAGACATCGTGCAGAACGCCATCGACCTGGCGAAGGTGCTGGGCGTTGAGACGCCCAAGGTCGCTGTTCTGTCGGCCGTCGAGACGGTGACACCGGCCATCGCCTCTACAATCGATGCGGCAGCGTTGTGCAAGATGGCCGATCGCGGCCAGATTGCGGGGGCTGTTATCGATGGCCCGCTTGCCTTCGACAATGCCGTCAATCTCAAGGCCGCCGAGATCAAGCATATCCATTCACCGGTGGCGGGGCAGGCGGACATTCTCGTCGTCCCCGACCTCGAGTCTGGCAACATGCTAGCCAAGCAGCTCGAGTATCTGGGCGACGCCGAAGCGGCCGGTATCGTTCTTGGCGCGCGCGTCCCGATCATCTTGACCAGCCGAGCCGACAGCGCCAAGAGCCGGCTCGCGTCCGCGGCCGTGGCCGTTCTCGTCGCCCACGCGCGGCGAAAGGGAGAGGACGGCAAGCCGACGATCGCACACTGAGGTCAGCCCAATGCCCGATAGAGCCAGGAGTATTCTCGTCGTCAATGCCGGTTCGTCCAGCGTGAAGTTCGCTGTCTACGGCTCGGAACTGGGGCTGCGATTCAACGGTGAACTGGAAGGCATGGGCGCCAAGCCGCGGCTGTGGGCCAGGCATCCCGATGGCTCCAGCCTGGTTGACCGCAGCTGGCGCCCGCACGACGCGCCCGACACGCAAGCACTGATCGCCGAGCTGACCAAATGGCTGGAGGCGCATTTGGGCGAGACGAGGCTTGCGGCAATCGGCCATCGCGTCGCGATCGGTGGCCTCGAGCACTCCGGGCCCGTTATCGTGACGCCGGAGGTCTTGGAGAAGCTGAAGGCGCTGGTGCCGCTGGCGCCGCTGCATCAGCCGCGCAACCTGGAGCCGATCGCGTGTCTCGGCAGACTGCACCCGCACCTACCGCAGGTCGCCTGCTTCGACACGGCGTTCCACCGCACGCTGCCCAAAGTAGCTATGCGTTACGGCCTGCCGCGACAGCTGTCCGACGCGGGCGCGCACCGGTATGGCTTTCATGGGCTCTCTTACGAATACATCGCGAATCGCCTTCCCGGGCTCGATGCGAGGGCCGGCGCTGGGCGTACCATCGTCGCGCATCTGGGGAGCGGTGCGAGCCTGTGTGCTCTGAAAGCTGGAAAGAGCATCGCCACGACCATGGGCTTCAGCCCCTTGAGCGGTCTCGTCATGGCGACGCGGCCTGGAGAGCTCGATGCCGGCCTGATGATCTGGCTCATCCGCGAGCATGGCATGAGCGTCGACGAGGTGGAGCACATGCTCTACCACGACAGCGGATTAAAGGGCGTTTCCGGCATTTCCGGAGATATGCGGGAGCTGCTGGCCAGCCAGTCGGCATTTGCGCGGGAGGCGATCGAGCTGTTCGTCCATCGCGTTGCAATCGAGATGGGAGGGCTTGCCGCAGCGCTCGGCGGGCTCGATGCCATCGTCTTCACAGCCGGCATCGGCGAGCGCGCGGCACCCATACGCAAGGCCGTGTGCGAGCGTCTCGCCTGGCTTGGTGTGCACCTCGATGTCAATGCCAATACGGCAAACGCTCACCGCATCAGCATGGAGGATGCTTCCGTTTCTGTGTTCGTCATCCCTACCGACGAGGAACTCATGGTGGCGACGCACACGCGTGTTCTTGCACTGGGTGCTTCAGCTGAGGCCAAAGCAAACGAAATCGCACACAATCGGGTTGTCGGATGATCAAGCAATCCACGAAGATCCCAATTCAGGAGCATAGTGTGCCGTGGTTCTGGCCCATGGCCGCGGCCATCGAAATGGAAGCGGATGGCCTGAAGCTGTTCTCAGACAATATGCGCTATCTGGCGGAGGCCGAGCGCATCGAGCGACCGCCCGAGCCGGAGTGGGCCACTAAGAACCGCATCCAGCTCGATCTCGACACCATGCGCCTCAGGGACTTCTCGACAAGCCGGCGTGTTGCGGGCGGTGTGCCCATCCTGGTCGATGCGCCATACGCCGGCCACAGCTCGGCCATCGCTGACTACGCCAAGGGCCAGAGCTTGGTCGAGACGCTGCTCGCTACCGGTCTCGAGCAGGTTCTCGTGACGGATTGGAAAAGCGCCACCGAGGCCATGCGCGATTTCGACATCGACAAGTATCTGGCCGAGATCAACGTCGCGGTCGACGACCTCGGGGGGCGAGTGGCCCTCGTCGGACTGTGCCAGGGTGGCTGGATGTCGGCGATGTACGCGTGCCGCTTCCCGGAAAGGGTCGCCACCCTCGTACTGGCCGGCTCCCCGATCGACACGGACGCCGGCCATGGCGCGATCAAGCGTCTGGCGCACGAGCTGCCGCTCAGCTTCTACGAGGAGATGGTGGCGTCCGGCGGCGGCCGCATGCTCGGTCAATTCATGCTCGCTGGATGGAAGAACATGCATCCTGGCGAGAACTATCTTGGCAAGTTCATCGATCTCTACGAGCACATCGAAGACAAGTGCTACATCGCACGCACCGAGCAGTTCGAGCGCTGGTACGAGAACCCGATCGATCTTCCCGGACGCTACTACCTGCAGGCGATAGGTGATCTCTTTCAGAAGAACCGATTTGCAAGGGGCGAGTTCGTGGGCCTCGGAAAGAGGCTTTCTCTTGGGGACATCACGGCGCCGCTCTACCTTCTCGCTGGCGAGGCGGACGATATCACCACCAAGGAGCAGGTGTTCGCGGCCGAGCACCTCGTGGGGACACCGCCGTCGAGAATCGAGAAGCGCCTCGTGCCGGGCGGGCACATCGGTCTCTTCATGGGTTCGCGGACCTTGAGAGAGGTGTGGCCCGGAATCGGAACCTGGATCGCGCACAACTCGTCGTGAACTTGAGACGGTGCCTCGCAGCAGCTGCGTCTGATCCGGCGATCGCCTTGGCGCAAGCGTGCGATTGGATTTCCGAGAAGGAGTCTGCAGCATGAACGATGCACAGGAGGTGCAGGAATCCACCTCTGCAATGGCGACCGCCTTACAAGGAACCAGCAAGCCATCGGAGCCGAACACGGAACTGGAAGCGGGTCTCTCCGGCAAAGTCGCTGCCGATCGTCTCGAGCAATATGGTCCCAATGCGATCGAAGAGAAGCGCGTCAGTCTTCTCGAGAGACTCGTCGGGTATTTCTGGGGGCCGATCCCGTGGATGATCGAAGCGGCAGCCGTGTTGTCGGCCTTCGTCGGCGACTGGGCGGATTTCGCCATCATTGTGACAATGCTGATCGTCAACGCCGCCGTCGCCTACTGGCAGGAAACCAAGGCCGGTAATGCCATCGAACTCCTGAAGCAGCGGCTCGCCCTGACCGCTCGTGTCCTCCGTGACGGCAGATGGCAGACGATCCCCGCGCGCGACCTCGTGCCTGGGGACGTCGTGCTCCTGCGGCTCGGCAACGTCACTCCGGCCGACGTCCGGCTTGCCAAGGGTGAATATTTGAGCGCCGATGAATCGGCCCTGACCGGCGAATCGCTGCCCGTTGAAAAGAGGATTGGCGAGACTGCTTATTCGGGCTCGATCATCAAGCTTGGCGAGATGACAGGCATCGTCACCGCGACGGGCATGAAGACCTATTTCGGCAAGACCGCAGAACTGGTGCAATCGGCTGAGAAGCGCTCGCATTTCCAGCGCGCGGTGCTGAGCATCGGCAACTTCCTCATTCTGGCCACGATCGCTCTCGTCGTGGTCATCGTGATCGCATCGATCTTCCGTCACACGCCCTTCCTGAAGACGCTGGAGTTCGCGCTCATCTTGACGGTCGCCTCGATCCCTGTCGCCCTGCCGGCCGTGTTGTCGGTTACGATGGCGGTCGGAGCCGAGGGCTTGGCGCGCATGAAGGCAATCGTCTCGCGGCTCGTTGCCATCGAGGAGTTGGCGGGAGTCGATGTTCTATGCGCCGACAAGACGGGTACTCTGACACGCAATGAGCTTACGGTTGAAGCGCCGCTTGCAGTACCGGGCATTGATGTGAGTGAGTTGATGCTTGCTGCCAGCCTTGCCAGCAACCACAACGATCCCGATGCCATCGACAAGGCAGTCCTGGCCTCGGCCGCAAAGGGTGGTTCAGCGGACGGCTACGAGCTGCGGTCGTTCACGCCGTTCGATCCGATCTCCAAGCGCACGCAAGCCACGGTGGAGCGCTCCGGTGAGACGCTTCTCGTCTCGAAGGGGGCGCCGCAGGTGATCCTGGAGCTTGTCGCCCCTGCAGCCGATGCTCGCGCCATGATCGAGAAGCAGGTTGAAGAGTTGGCAGCGGACGGCTATCGCTCGCTCGGTGTCGCGCGCAAGAGTCGCGGCAAGGGTTGGCAGTTCCTCGGTATCATCCCGATTTTCGATCCACCGCGCGATGATGCCCAGCCGACCATAGCTGCTGCGCGCGACATGGGCCTCCAAGTCAAGATGATCACCGGCGATCACGAAGCCATCGCCCGCCAGATCGCCAGAAAGCTTGGGCTCGGCGACAACATCCAGTCGGCCGGCAAGCTGTTCGACCACGCCCGTGATGGCGAGATCTCCAATCGCATCGATGCAGCTGATGGCGTCGCTCGTGTTCTGCCCGAACACAAATTCAAGATCGTCGAGGCTCTGCAGAGGGAAGGACACATCGTCGCGATGACGGGCGATGGCGTCAACGATGCGCCGGCATTGAAACAGGCCGACGCCGGCATTGCGGTAAGCGGTGCCACCGACGCTGCGCGGGCGGCGGCCGATGTTGTGCTAACAGGGCCGGGTCTGTCGGTGATCAAGACCGCGATCGAGGAGGCGCGCAAGATCTTCGAGCGCATGACCAGCTATGCGACCTTCCGGATCGCAGAGACCATCCGTGTCTTGCTGTTCATGACCCTGTCGATCCTGGTGTTCGACTTCTATCCGGTCACCGCGATCATGATCGTTCTGCTTGCGATCCTCAATGACTTCCCGATCATGATGATCGCTTATGACAATGCGCTTGGCGCACCGAAACCCGTGCGTTGGAACATGCGCCGCGTTCTGACCATCGCCACCTGCCTCGGCGTCATCGGCGTTATCGAGACCTTCATTTTGTTGTGGTACGTCGACGAGGTGTTGAAGCTGCCGCGCGAGATACTGCAGACGGTGATCTTTCTGAAGCTCCTGGTGGCCGGACATCTCACTATCTACGTGACGCGCAACCAGAGCTGGTTCTGGCAGCCGCCGTGGCCGAGCCTCAAGTTGTTCCTCACGTGTGAGGCAACGCAGATCCTGGGCACTCTCGTCGCCGTATACGGGATGTTCATCACGCCAATCGGCTGGAAATACGCACTTCTCGTGTGGGCCTACGCGCTGGCGTGGTTGCCGCTTGAGGGCGCACTCGCCGTCGCCGTCCGCCGCTTGATCGACTTCGAGACCGAGCACCAGCGTAAGCACTTGGCAGGGGCGGAGCGATCCGTACACTGGCGCTGACCGCTGAATTCTCGCAGGAATGGTCCGCTCATGGCCGATGCATCAGGTCGGCAAGAGTACTGTTTATGAGCCCTGCTCAGTTGTCAGGCTCAGCGCGACGACCGAACGCGCCGGCAGCGTCCTCGACCGAACGGAAGAGGTGATCACGGCCTAGCGTGTCGAACAATCCTGTGCGCCGCGTAGTGTCGTTCGCGCGCTCGGATTCCAGGCGCGCAAGCGCGACATCGATCTTGCGGTCACGCATGTCATCAATCACCTGTCGGAACTCCTGTGCACCGGTGAAATCGATGTCAACGATGCCATTTGCTTTTATGGCGACTAGGAGGCACTTGGCGCCTTTGGCGGCCGGAGCGCGCATAAGCTCCGACAGCTGGTAGCGTGCATTGATGAAGGTGATCGGCGCCCCGAGCGCGAAACCAAGAACGCCCGGGAGTCGCCCCGCCGTCTCGTTTTTGACCACCCGCGACCAGACTGTTGTCCCTGGCACCCGCGCCAGCTCCGAGCAGAGCGGGCGAGCGAGCACATAGATGCTGTAGATGAGAGACAGCATGGCTCTTGTCCGCTCATGGGGCCATTAACGGAAAATGAACTCGGATCTATCGCGCAACAACTGAATGCCTGCAACGCACGCCTCATCAGTCAGATTGGCCGCACGCGCGCAGCTACAGACGTTTGTCGATGAAGAAGCGGAAGGACTGATGATGGTCGTAGCCTATGGCTTCCAGTAGTTGGAAGCTAAAGTCAAAATCGACTAACCCATGGGTGACCCACACGTTGACGGTGGCATCGAGCACCACCAACTACGCACTGGCACTCAAATCGCTCAGTCGCACAGCAGTCCGTTGGTTGCGCATGATCGATCGTATTCGAAGACAATCCGAGTATCGGGCACGAGAATGTCAGATCGTTTGTTGGCATAGTGCAGTCGCATAAGCAAATTTCGGATCAGATTCAGCCGAGCCTTCCGCTTGTCGTCCGCACGCACGATCGTCCAGGGCGTCACCGCATTGTGCGTTCGCGCCAGCATTTCGTTGCGCGCCTTGCTGTAATCACCCCATAGTTCGATCGCCTTTGCATCAATTGGACTGATCTTCCATTGCTTAAGGGGATCGGTACGGCGGTCCTTCAATCTCCGCTTCTGCTCATCGCGACTGATGTCGAGATAGTACTTGAGCAGTCTTATTCCGGATGTGACCAGCATGTGCTCGAATTCGAGAACCGTCGACATGAACTCTTCGTATTCGGTTGCGCTGCAAAAGCCCATGACGCGCTCGACGCCAGCGCGGTTATACCAACTGCGATTAAACAGAACGAATTCTTGGGGCGTGGGAAGATGAGCGACGTAGCGTTGGAAGTACCAGCTACCCATATCTCGCTCGGTTGGCTTTCCGAGAGCCACGACGCGAGTCTCACGTGGGCTCAGGTGCTGACCGATCCGCTTTATGATGCCATCCTTGCCTGCCGCATCACGGCCTTCAATTAAGACGAGAATCTTGTCTTCGCAATGGATGAAGTGCTTCTGGAGTTTTACGAGCTCGACCTGCAAATCATGCAGCTCCTGCCGATATTTCTTCTTGGCCAGCTTTTCGTCGGCCGCATTCGGCTCATCGGAGGTGTCAGCGATTGGCATGCGCTTCACTCAATCACGATTCTCAGTTGCGACTGTACCGCGGCATATGCCCAACATTGGTTTTGCCCAACATTGGTTTGGTGATCGGGGCCGCAAACCTCAGGTAGTCAATTTGCAGCCCCGCTTACGACGTGTCGGCATTACATCAGACAGCCGACGCCGATGAGCACGTCGACGGCCTACTTTTCTGCTTATCGCTCAGCGTGCCACGGAGCTTGTCCAAGCAGGGCCTGACTTCGTTGAGCACCGCAACGCGGCAATCCGTGACCTTGATCTGTCTATCATGCAGCACTGCATCATCGACCCATCATGCCAGGTCCCATTTGACCACCCTGGCCCATCATGCCCGGACCCATCTGACCACCTGGGCCCATCATGCCGGGTCCCATTTGACCACCCTGGCCCATCATGCCCGGACCCATCTGACCACCTGGGCCCATCATGCCGGGTCCCATCTGACCACCCTGGCCCATCATGCCGGGTCCCATCTGACCACCCTGGCCCATCATGCCCGGACCCATCTGACCACCTGGGCCCATCATGCCGGGTCCCATCTGACCACCTGGGCCCATCATGCCGGGTCCCATTTGACCACCCTGGCCCATCATGCCAGGTCCCATCTGACCACCTGGGCCCATCATGCCGGGTCCCATCTGACCACCTGGGCCCATCATGCCAGGTCCCATCTGGCTGCCTTGGCTCTGATGCGCATAGGCGGTTCCACCAAGGGCAATGCTGGTCACCAGTAGGGAAGCGACAAGTTTCTTCGAAATGTTCATGGCTAAATCTCCGTTGCGGCCGCCCGACGGCTCTTGCCGTCAGTGGCCGAAGCAGTCGCACTGCCACCTGCGTGGCATTCGCTGAAACTGCGCAGTTCAATTTACGGAAGAACGTGTGCCAATCGACCCCGGCAATCCAAATGAGGGGCGACGCACAATCCTGCCTCGCTTGGCAGCAGGATGATCAGGTCTGGGGTGGTTTGGGTTCGGGAGACGGGTCGCGACCGTCTACAACTTGTTGGCCGTCAATAAATTCATAGCAGAACTGCGGAACCCTCATGACAAAGATGCTGGCAACGATACATCCATGCCCATTGGCACATGACGCCGCACAGCCCTTCGAATGAGCACATGTGCCACTGCAATGAGCGCAACTGCAGTCAATGCGGTATTCGTCACGGCTAAGACCCGAACCTGTCGAACTGGCCGTATGAACGTGACCGCCAGGGGCGTGCGGTGTTTCAGAAATTCCTGGCGTTGCCCTGTGAGTATGTCTTCTGCGTTGGCGATGAACGCGAACGAGATCTGTCATCGCGCCTGCTGCCTCCTTCGCAACCACGCGCTCGATACGTACAGGATCTGAATTCTGACGACCCCAGTGGGCATTTGCAGGGGTGATCGCCAACGTGCTGAGCGATGCCACCAAGAGCATCAAGATCCCGGCAATGTCGCGCAAACAAGGCATTCTCGATACTCGCAACATTTCGGCAGTGGTCGGCAGAACGCGCCGTCGGTATCGTGTTTGAACCCGATCATCCTTATGCATCAGCCGGAAAAACGACTGATGAGCGCAACGGGCGCGAGAGAAGCATATCGCTAAAAGTGAATGTAGGGACGCACGCAGTGGAATTGCAACCTCGTTGTGATGCACGCCGCGAAGTTTAGTTATCGGTCTTGACCCTCCAGTTACTGGAAACCCCACATTGCACGAAACATCGTAGCTGCGGTTCAGCCGGCATCGTCCGCGAAGCCACGGCTCTGGAGGTGTACAGATGTACGGTGATGGCTTCTTCAACGGAATGGGTGGCGGCATGTGGTTAGGGCCATTGTTCATGTTCGGGCTACCGCTTGCACTCATCGCGTTCGTCGTATGGTGGGTGATGGACACGCGTCGCTCGGACAACACACCAGGCCGCCTCAAGGATGCGCGCGCACTTCTGGATGAGCGCTTCGCGCGCGACGAGATTGACGAGGACGAGTATCGCCGCAGGCGCGACGCAATCGAGTCCTGAAGGCCGCCGGGAAAGATAATGAACCAGGTCGCAGCGCCAAACGCGCTCGCGGAAAGGATTGGTCATGTCGAAGTCATGCTGTGAGCACGATCATTCTGCCCATGATCACAATCATCAGGATGGCAGACCCGAGAATCGGAACCCAAGGCACAACCATCACGCCCAGGTCGCTGCGGCTACCGACCATGGAGCATCTGCCATTGACCCTGTCTGCGGTATGACCGTCAACATCGCGACTGCCAAGCATGTCCTGGAACATAAGGGCCAGGACGTCTACTTCTGCTCGGCCGGTTGCAAGGAGAAGTTTTCAGCAGATCCGAACAGATACGCCAAGGGTCCACCTCAACCCGAGGAGATGCCTGAAGGCACGCTCTACACCTGCCCGATGCATCCTGAGATCGTGCGCGATGCGCCTGGTACGTGTCCTATCTGCGGCATGGCTCTGGAGCCGATGGGTGTTCCCGCTGCTGACGAGGGCCCGAATCCGGAACTCGTCGATTTCCGCCGTCGCATGTTCGTCGGTGCGGCCCTGACCCTACCACTCCTCGTTGTGGCAATGGGGACGCATCTTGGTTTGCCCATCAGGTCATGGCTCGGAGAGCGCGTATCCGACTGGGCCGAGCTGGCATTGGCGACACCCGTTGTACTCTGGTGCGCATGGCCCTTCTTCATCCGGTGCTGGCAGTCCTTCATCAATCGCAGTCCCAACATGTGGACCCTGATCGGCATCGGCGTCGGTGCCGCCTATCTCTACAGCGTCGTCGCCACCATCGCGCCCAGTGCTTTTCCTGAAGCCTTCCGCGGACCTGAAGGCGCGGTCGCGGTATATTTCGAAGCGGCAGCCGTGATTGTCGTTCTCGTTCTGCTTGGTCAGGTTCTGGAACTGAGGGCCCGCGAACGTACCGGCGGTGCAATCCGGGCGCTGCTCGATCTCGCCCCGAAGTCGGCTCGTCGCGTCAATGCGGACGGCACCGAGGAAGAGGTGCCGCTCGATCAAATCGAGATTGGTGATCGATTGCGTGTACGCCCTGGCGACTCGGTCCCCGTCGATGGCAGTGTCGTCGAGGGACGTTCCTCCATCGACGAGTCGATGCTGACAGGCGAGCCGGTGCCGGTCGAAAAGGCTGCCGGAGATTCTGTTTCCGGCGGCACGCTCAACGGCTCGGGCAGCTTCATCATGAAGGCAGAGCGGGTTGGCAGCGAAACGATGCTTTCGCAGATTGTCGCCATGGTCGCCCAGGCACAAAGGAGCCGAGCGCCCATCCAGAAGCTGGCCGACATCGTGGCAAGCTACTTTGTTCCTGCCGTTGTCCTTGTTGCGATCACTGCATTCGTCGCCTGGGCCCTTCTCGGCCCTCAGCCGCCACTCGCTTATGCCTTCATTGCTGCCGTATCGGTTCTGATCATCGCGTGTCCTTGCGCATTGGGGCTGGCAACGCCGATGTCGATCATGGTCGCCACGGGCCGAGGAGCACAAGCTGGTGTACTCATCAAGAATGCAGAAATGCTTGAACGCTTTGCCGACGTCGATACCCTCATAGTCGACAAGACCGGAACGCTGACCATCGGCAAGCCGAAACTGACCGATGTTATCGCCCTGAACGACTTTGACGAAAGCGAGGTGCTACAGCTGGCAGCGAGCCTTGAGCGCGGCAGCGAGCATCCGCTGGCCGAGGCAATCGTGGAAGGTGCGAGAGAGCGCGGAATCCGGCTGGAATCGGCAAGCGACTTTTCAGCCGAGACAGGCAAAGGCGTCAAAGGAACCATTGGTCAGCGCTCGGTAGCACTAGGCAATCTTCGCATGATGCAGCTACTCGGCATCGACGCCATTCAGCTCGGTACTGAAGCGGACGCGCTGCGATCCGAAGGCAAGACCGCCATGTTCGTTGCCATCGACGACAAGCCTGCGGGGCTGGTCGCCGTCGCCGACCCGATCAAGGCCACGACAAATGAGGCAATCGAGGCGCTGCATCGCGAAGGCTTCAAGATAATCATGGTAACGGGAGACACTCAGCGAACCGCGTTGGCGGTGGCCAAGCGATTGGGGCTCGATGATGTCCGCGCCGACGTACTGCCAGAGGACAAGTCCAGGATCGTTCGTGAATTCCAGGAGGCCGGAGCAAGAGTGGCGATGGCAGGCGACGGCGTCAACGACGCACCCGCACTGGCGCAGGCCGATGTCGGCATAGCGATGGGGACCGGCGCGGATGTGGCCATCGAGAGCGCCGGCATCACGCTGGTGAAAGGCGACCTGCGTGGAATTGTTCGCGCGCGACGGCTTGCCCAGGCGACCATGCAAAACATCAAGCAGAACCTGTTCTTCGCATTTGCGTACAATGCCGTCGGCGTTCCCATTGCTGCTGGCATCCTCTACCCGGTGTTCGGTCTGCTGCTTTCACCGATCATCGCTGCTGGAGCCATGAGCCTCAGCTCTGTCTCCGTGATCGGGAATTCACTTCGCCTGCGGACCGTACGATTGTGAAAAGATCCGGCAGGGCGGCTCGGGCATATGTTGGTCACGGGCGACATGACCGAGCGTCGGGGATTTCCTTTCCGGTACTTCGGCCTGATTTCGGCCGTGGCCTTGATCGCTACGACCGGGACCGCTGGCTGGCGATTCTGGCCGCAGGAAAGGTTCGCACGCGTCGCGATAATGGCAATTGCCATCGGCCTTGCGGGCACGTCATTAGGCGAATGGCTAAAACTGCACGTGTGGCGAACGTGCTCCTAATCGGAGCTGATGCCAGCTAACCGAGGTGCGGGCATCGGTCTCGGCCCGATCCTGCAATGGATTGCTGTTCCAGCTGACGCGCTTGTCGCCGTGGGACGCGGCCCGAGTTCGAGCCACGAGGGTTGGATCTTGACCTTCCAGCGGCTGGAACCTTCATGATATATTGCAATGATCACGATGGAGGATGCCATGAATATTGGCGATGCATCCGCACACTGCGGCCTCCCTGTAAAGACTATTCGGTATTACGAAGACATCGGACTGATTGAGCCGGCACGCCGCGAAAACGGCTACCGCGACTACGGTGATTCTGACCTCAGTCGATTGAGATTCCTGCAACGAGCGAGAAATCTCGGTTTCTCGATTGAGACTTGCCGCAGTCTATTAGATTTGCAGGAAGACAAGAATCGAGCGAGTGCCCAGGTCAAGCGAATCGCGCAGGAGCATCTGGAGGAGATCGATCACAAGATCCAAGAACTCAATGCTTTGCGCGATACCCTGCACGACGTCATCGATGCGTGTCCTGGCGATGCGAGTGCCGCTTGCCCGATCCTTGAAGAACTCGCTGACGGAGGTCGGCGATGCGGGAAAGTATGATTGCTAATCGCTGGCTGTTGCTGGCTGTGGCTACGGCCATCGGGGCCCTGGCCTCCTACGCCATTTTGCGGTCACCAAAGCCTGATCTTCCACTGCATGTTGCACTTCCAGTGCATCTTTCTGCAGCAGCTACGGAGGGTCAGAAGATTTTTGCTGCAAATTGCCAGAAGTGCCACGGTTCCAACGCGGCGGGAAGCGATCAAGGGCCGCCGCTCGTCCATCGCATCTACGAACCCCACCATCACGCGGACATCAGCTTCGAGCGCGCCGTGGAGTTCGGTGTCAAGGCACACCACTGGCGGTTCGGCGACATGCCGCCTGTCTCCGGCGTATCGAAAGACCAAGTCGCGCTCGTCGTGGATTACGTTCGCGAGTTGCAACGTGCCAATGGAATTCAGTAATGATACTGACCGTGCGGCAATGTCGTTATATTGCGCGTGGGCGACGACGATCCAGTTTGGCCTATCAATTGCGCATGTGGACCAAAAAGAGGCGGCAAGGTGCCATGCTGACCAAGAGTCGAAGTAAGCAACTCATTATTTGTCTTGCGACTCTCACGTGCCTATTGCTGCTGGGGTTGCCGTCTACGACTTCGATGGCCGAGGAATTGAGGCGTCCATCGGCCGAGAATGGCTTGGAACTCTCGCAAAAATTCTGCAAGGCATGCCATATCGTCAATGCGGAAGGCAATGAAACGGCGCCGGTCGGGCCGCCATCTTTTCCAAGTATTGCCAACAAGCCAGGGCAAACAGCCGAGCGAATTATCGGGGCCCTCGTTGCGCCACATCCCCCGATGCCCGACATGCATCTCACAAACGCCGAGATGCAAGACATCATTGCTTATTTGGATACCCTCAGAACGTCGGAAGGCATGCCTCCCCTTCTGCCGCCTACAGGCGACGCGAAGCCAAAATTGCCCAATCCAACCTGATCACTCTAGGGTCCGAACCCAATCAGGTCTTTGATTTTCTTTCGAACAGTGATTCAAGGTCCGAAACATTGGAGCTTGAATCATGGCGAACAGGTTTTGGTTGAGCGACGCGCAGTGGAGCGTGATCGAA
>JBFWVC010000029.1:0-31482 GCA_050246945.1 Hyphomicrobiaceae bacterium | reverse complement strand
GTCACATTCTGCGGCAACCTCGGAACGAATTTCGCGATCTGAACGACACTAGCAATTTCAGAGTTCTAGTGTGATTGGGATCGAGAAGTCCGCCTCGCAACCCGGCCGAAAAGTATGAAGCGGACTTGTCGGTCATCACACTAGAAAAACCATTGACTTAGTGTGGCGTTCAGCGCGCCTTAATTGACGAGAAGCTCGCCGCGCGGACAGGTCAATTAAGGCGCGACGCCACACTAGCGCTTCAAACCGAGCGACTTCAAGATGATGTTCTTGATGATCGTGCCAAGCGAACGCGATACCGAACGCTGGAACTCTTTCGCCACCATCGTGCCCATGCCCTGCGTCTTGCGCCCCGTCAGCGGATCGGTGCCGCCGAAAATCACGTCGGACCAGTTGGAGCCCGGGTTCTCCGTAGCCGCCGCCGCGCTTTCGGTCCGTTTCGCCAGCATTTCGTGTGCCGTCTCCCGATCGACGACATCTTCGTACTTGCCGAATACCGGGCTGTACTCGATCACGCCTTGACGCTCCGCCTCGTCGAGCGGCCCGATGCGTCCCTCGGGCGGGCGCATCATGGTCCGCTGCACGATCGATGGCTCACCCTTGTTCTCGAGCATCGAAACCAACGCCTCGCCGACCTTCAGCTCCTTGATGACCGCCTCGGTATCGAGATTGGGATTGGCCCGGAACGTTTCCGCCGCGGCCTTGATCGCCTTCTGCTCCTTGGGCGTGAAAGCCCGCAGCGCATGCTGGATGCGGTTGCCCAACTGCGAGGACACGGTGTCCGGCACGTCCAGTGGATTTTGCGTGATGAAATAGACGCCGACACCCTTCGAGCGGATCAGGCGCGCCACCTGCTCGATGCGCTCCATGAGCGCTTTGGGTGCTTCATCGAAAAGAAGGTGCGCCTCGTCGAAGAAGAACACGAGCTTGGGCTTGGGCAGATCGCCCACTTCGGGAAGCGACTGCCACAGCTTGGTGAGCAGCCACAACAGGAACGTCGAATAGAGCCGTGGCGACTGCATCAGCTTGTCGGCGGTCAGCAGCGAAATCACGCCGCGCCCATCCGGCGCAATACGCATGAAATCGGTGATATCGAGTGCCGGTTCGCCGAAGAACTTGTCAGCGCCCTGCTCCTCGAGAACCAGAAGCCGCCGCTGGATGGCGCCGACCGACGTCGTGGCGACGTTGCCGTAGGTCGTCGTCAACTCCTTCGAGCGCTCACCGACGTTGTTGATGAGCGAACGCAGATCCTTGAGGTCGACGACCGGCAGCTTCTCGTCCGCTGCCACCCGGAAGGCGACGTTCAAGACACCTTCCTGTACCTCGTTGAGTTCCAACAGCCGCGACAACAGCAAGGGGCCCATGTCGAGAACGGTCGCACGCACGGGATGGCCGGTTTCGCCGAACACATCCCACAACATGGTCGGGAACGCCCGGTTCTCGTATTGATCGAGGCCGATCAACTCATTGCGCTTCTTGATGAAGTCCTTGAGTTCGCCGACAGCGGCTATGCCCGACAGATCACCCTTGATGTCTGCTGCAAACACCGGCACGCCGGCCGCCGAGAACCCTTCCGCCATGACCTGCAGGGAGACGGTCTTGCCGGTACCCGTGGCGCCCGTGATGAGGCCGTGCCGGTTGGCAAATCTCAGTTCTAGATATTCGGGCTTGGTGCTGGTGCCCAGAAAGATCTTGCCGTCCTGGATCTTCGACTGGCTCATCGCTCACCCCCGTTCGGCCGGGCATGAAACCCGGAATTCACCACTCAGCGGCCGGCATGCCCGTGCGCTGCCGACTCGCGTCGCTCCCCGCACGAAGGGTCTTGGCATGGACCCCCAATGAATGCAAACCACGCGCGCACCGTTTGTCGCCCACCCTGTGGGCGGCATCAATCCATGGTCTAACGAGTTCGAATTGACTTCTTTCCGGTGCCGGACCGAGAATATAGACATCGGACCGGGCGCTACTGACCCTCGGCAATCGAAAACACCTTAGTCCGCAATACGAAATTCCCACCGGAAGTTGACACATGTCCCAAACCACGACCACGCCGCTCGCCGCCGATTTTGACAAGCCGCACCGGGACATGTGGCTCAAACTGGTTGAGAAGGCGCTGAAGGGTGGCGATTTCGAAAAACGGATGGTCTCGCGCACGTCCGATGCTCTGAGAATTGAGCCGCTCTATACTCGTGACGACGCAATTGCCGGCACGGAATCAGCAATTCCGGGGGCGTCTCCATTTGTGCGTGGGCTGCATTCCACAGCCGACGGTCTGGGCTGGAGCATCGAACAGGTCGTCGTCGCACCGCATCCCGATGCCGCGAACAAGAGTGTGCTGGCAGAGCTGGAAGGCGGCGCCAACGGCGTTGTGCTCAGGATTGAAGCCCCTGGACAAGTCGGCATACCCGTGACCAGCGGTGCCGACATGGCACGCATTCTGGCCGGCATTTATCTCGAATTTGCGCCCATCACGCTCGACGCCGGACTGGCCGCCGACACCGCGGCACGCCACCTTGAAGAAGCCATCGCCATCCTCGCGGCTCCGGCGGACAAGGTGCAGGTCCGCTTCGATCTCGATCCCATCGGCACGCTTGCCGCCACCGGACATGCGATGAAGCCCGCCGCAGAGGGGGTCGCCAAGGCAGTAGCGCTAGCCAGCGAGCTTCGTCGCCAATTCCCCAAGGCACGCACGATTCGTGTCGACGGCCGCGTCGCGCATGAGGCCGGCGGCAGCGAAGGCCAGGAACTGGCTGTGATGGCGTCCTCACTCGTCGCCTACCTGCGCGCCTTTGAAGCTGCCGGCGTCACGGTTGCAGAAGCGCTGTCACAGATCACCATCTCGCTCGCCGCCGATACCGACATCTTCCTTGTGGTGGCAAAGCTGCGCGCTGCCCGTCGCGTCATTTCCCGCATCGCCCAAGCCTCGGGCGCGGGCGAGGCTGCCTCGGGCGTGCGACTTGCCGTTTCGTCCTCGGCCCGCATGATGACCAAACGCGACCCCTGGACCAACATGCTGCGCACCACGGCCGCAACGCTTGGCGCTGCCTTCGGCGGTGCCGATGCCGTTACCGTATTGCCCTATACATGGGCGCTCGGTCGGCCAGATGCGTTTGCATACCGCATCGCCCGCAACACCCAGATCGTCGCCCAGGAGGAATCCTCCCTCGGTCGCGTCGCCGATCCGGCCGGCGGCTCCTGGTACGTCGAGTCCCTCACCACCGACCTTGCCGCCAACGCCTGGGAACGCTTCCAAATCCTCGAGAAAGAGGGTGGCATCCTGAAGAGCCTTGAGAGCGGTACCATTCAGCGCGAAATCGCCGCCACTGCCGCCACGCGCGACACCGCCATCGCCACCGGCAGGCAACAGCTCACCGGCACGTCAGCTTTTCCACTGCTCGGCGACGATGGTGTTGCTGTCACTCCCTGGCCGGAGGCACCTGCGCTATCCGGCGAAGGTCTTGCAGCACCGCTTGCCCCCCATCGCCTGTCCGCCCCATTTGAGGATATGCGCGATGCCGCCGATCATTTCAGCCAGCGCACCGGCCACACACCGACCGTTTTCCTGGCAAGCCTCGGCACGATCGCCGACCATACCGCGCGCACCACATGGGTGAAAAACCAGCTGGCCGTCGCGGGAATAGCAAGCCTCGTAAGTGACGGCTACGCATCCGCGGAAGACGCCGTGCGCGCCTTCAAGGCTTCCGGCTCACGCACAGCATGCGTGTGCTCGTCGGATGCGATCTACGCCGAATTGGCGTCCAAGACCGTGAAATCGCTGATCGAGGCAGGCGCCGAGCGCGTGCTGCTGGCCGGCCGTCCCGGCGAACTGGAGGCACAGTTGCGTGCCGCCGGCGTCGATCATTTCCTGCATGCCGGGCAAAACGCCGTCGAGGTCTTGACCGAACTGCAGCACGAACTGACCGCTTGAGCAGCCCTGCCGCCCCGCATGCCTCCGCGACGGTTTGGTCGTTTGATCGAGCATGCTTAGCCGATGTGCGCGGCGGTTCGGCGTGAAATACATGCTCAAAACCATGAGGTGGATCGTGCGCGTACCCGCCTTCGCCAAGGGCGAGGTATTCGTCCACCCCTGTCACCCGGGGAACTGCCACCGCTGCTTGCCTGCGACAAACTCTCCTCAGATCGAACGGGCACCGACCCGATTACGCAAATCTGATGGAGCTACCCCATGTCGTTCACCAATCAACTAGCCCTGGCATTCGCGGTTGCTGCCATTGCGACACTCACCATGTTCGGCCTCGGCCCCATGGTCCAGGACCTTGTCCAGATCCTCAACGCCAACGTCATCGTATCGGCAGCCATCGGTCTGCCTGTCGCAATCACGGCCTCGCTTCTGGCGGCCTTGTTCGCGCTGCAACTCTGAGGCGGCATTCCTGGCACATCGGCATCACTCTCGCTTCCCGCATGCTTTTTCCCCTGCCTCCCTCCCCTGCCTCGGCCGGTGCCCCTGCATCGGCCGCCAAATTCGGCTCCTGATGCCCCGACCGTTAACGGACCCTTTCCAACCCCGGGCGAATGATACGTAAAATGCAAACCGTGCCTTCACGTCGGCCCGCTATTCTTCGCCAAAATTGGTTTGGAGACCGGCTCCAGCCGGGCAAGCTCGATGTCCAAGCTGCTCTACCTGCTCATCTTCATCGCAGCCGTGTTTGCGGCTGATGCGATCGCTCCCATCGGCGATGAGCCGATGTGGCAAACAGCCTACATGTCCACCATCGCTTTGCGCGAAAACCTGCGGAACCTCGAGCAAACCGACCCCAAACGCGAAACCACCACCGGCCGAACTCCGGGATCGCCAGGTGCAAAGCCCCGCGGCGGCGGCAATGGCTAGGGTCCGGACCCAATAGCAATTGGGTCAGCAAGACCGCCAGCCGGCATCTGTTCCCAACCGGGCACCGTCCCCACTCACCGGCCGAATGGAAAGCCTGGACCAGTGTATGCCGCTACGCCTGCAGGTCCTCGACGGCGCCCTCCAATAATCCCGGAAACTTGCCTTTCGCAGCGGTTGCCCGGCCGCCTCAAGGGTTTATGATGCACCGCAGTTATGGTTCGAGATGAGACCGGGGCCGATTGGCTCCGACTGCGAGTGCCTATGACCCGAATTCCTGACTTTTCAAACCTCGCCCTGGACGGCGCGCCGGCTGCTGCCCCGCCGTCATCGGCACCGGCCACAACGATCTGGACCACGCCGGAGGGCATTGAAGTCAAGCCCGTCTATGTGGGCGCCGACACCGCCAGGCTCGACTTCCTCGACACCTACCCCGGCATCGCCCCCTATCTGCGCGGCCCCTACCCGGCGATGTACGTCACCCAGCCGTGGACCATCCGCCAGTATGCGGGCTTCTCCACCGCCGAGGATTCCAACGCCTTCTATCGTCGCAACATCGCCGCCGGTCAAAAAGGGCTGTCCGTCGCCTTCGACCTCGCCACCCATCGCGGTTACGATTCCGACCATCAGCGCGTGAAGGGCGACGTCGGCATGGCCGGTGTCGCGATCGACAGCATCTACGACATGCGCACGCTCTTCTCCGGCATCCCGCTCGAGCAGATGAGCGTTTCAATGACCATGAACGGCGCCGTGCTTCCCGTTCTCGCGCTCTTCATCGTCGCGGGCGAGGAGCAGGGCGTCCCGCACGACAAGCTTTCAGGAACCATCCAGAACGATATCCTGAAAGAGTTCATGGTCCGCAACACCTACATCTATCCACCCGCCCCCTCGATGCGGATCATCTCCGACATCTTCGGCTTCACGTCTGCGCACATGCCGAAGTTCAATTCGATCTCGATCTCCGGCTACCATATGCAGGAGGCGGGCGCGACGGCGGATCTTGAACTCGCCTACACCATCGCCGATGGCATCGAGTATGCGCGCGCCGGCGTCGCCGCGGGCCTCGATATCGACAAGTTCGCCCCGCGCCTTTCTTTCTTCTGGGCCATCGGCATGAACTTCTACATGGAGATTGCCAAGATGCGGGCCGCCCGTCTGCTCTGGGCCAATCTTGTGAAGAAGGAGTTCGAACCGAAGGACGCCCGCTCGCTGTCCTTGCGCACTCATTCCCAGACCTCCGGCTGGTCGTTGACCGCGCAAGACGTCTTCAACAACGTCACTCGCACCGCCATCGAGGCGTTTGCCGCAACGCAAGGCCATACGCAGTCGCTGCACACAAACGCACTCGACGAGGCCATTGCGCTTCCCACCGACTTCTCCGCGCGAATCGCCCGCAACACCCAGCTCTTCATCCAGCAGGAAAGCGGAACCTGCCGCGTCGCTGATCCGTGGGGCGGCTCGTTCTTCATCGAGCGCTTGACGCACGACCTGGCGGTTAAGGCTCTCGCCCACATCGGGGAGGTGGAGAAGCTCGGCGGCATGGCGAAAGCAATTGCGGCGGGCATTCCCAAGATGCGCATCGAGGAAGCAGCCGCGCGCACCCAGGCGCGCATCGATTCTGGCCGCCAGACCATCGTTGGCGTCAACAAGTTCCGCGTGAAAGACGACGCCGAGATCGAGGTACTGAAAGTCGACAACCGCTCCGTTCGCGAACAGCAGATCGCCAAGCTTGAGCGTCTGCGCGCCGAACGCAACGAAACGGACGTCGAAGCTGCGTTGAGCGCGCTGACCGAAGGCGCCAAGGGCAACGCCAACTTGCTCGACCTCGCAGTGAAGGCCGCGCGCGTCAAGGCGACCGTTGGTGAGATATCCGATGCGCTCGAAAAAGTATTCACGCGCCATCAGGCCGAAATCCGCACGGTCGCCGGCGTGTACAGGTCAGAGGCAGGCAATATGAACAAGGACGTTGGCAACGTCATACGGCTCGTCGAGCAATTCGAGAAGGACGACGGCCGTCGTCCGCGCATCCTGATCGCCAAGATGGGGCAGGACGGCCACGATCGTGGCCAGAAGGTCATCGCTTCCGCATTCGCCGACCTGGGATTCGACGTCGACATCGGGCCGCTCTTCGCAACACCCGACGAGGCGGCCCGCCAGGCGGTCGAGAACGACGTGCACATCATCGGCGTCTCGTCTCTTGCCGCAAGCCACCTGACGCTGGTGCCCGAATTGCGCGCCGCGCTCGAGAAGGAAGGACGCGGCGACATTATGATCGTCGTCGGCGGGGTGATCCCGCCGTCGGACTACGACGAACTGTTCGCTTCGGGCGCCAAGGCCGTATTCGGCCCCGGCACCAACATCACCGAGGCCGCCGCCAAACTCATCCACGAACTCAATGCGCTGCTTGGATACGAGGCCAAGAGCGCGGCGGAGTAGAACGCTACAGGACGCGTTCTGCAACAGAGGCGGCCGACATGGGTCTTCGCTTCCATCATGCTGCCGAACTCATCGGCATCATCCTCGTGCTCGGCGCAACGGCGGTGCAGATCTTTTATCTGGAGCCCTTGCAGCAACAGATCGAGTGGAACAAATCAGCGTTCGTTCAACAACAAAACGGACAGATCCTCGCCGAAACGGTACTCGACACGCGCATCGCGTTGTTGAAGGCGGGAAACGCCGCACCTGAAGACGTCGAGGCCGCGCAGCAGGCGAAGGTCGAACTTCAGCAACGCTATGCAAAGGCGGACGCAAATGTCGCAAACATGGTCATCGAAAAGGAGCCGTTGGAAGACCTGTGGCAGATGATTGTGGTGGCGCTGTTCGCACTCGGCACCATGCTCACCACTTTCGGGCGCGTTGCCGAGATGCGCGCCGTCAACCGCGCGCACTAGAGAATGTTCAGCTGAAGTGGGCAGCGGCTCAGTGTGAAGACCATGCTCAATTCAAAGACTTGGATCGTGTTCATGCGTCCATGCGCCATGAACATGATCTAGAGCCTGATCGTCTGAGATGGAAGCAGCCATGCTTCCATCGAAGGCGGGAATCAGTCTCTCAAACAAAAAGAGATAGAGCAGGCCACGATGGTCAGGCCTGATCCAATCTAATACTGACCTGCTCTAGCCGTTCGGCCAGTTGTCCCTGATCCAGCGCGCAAGGCCTTCTTCCTCGATCTCGCCCGATGCCAACCCGAGCAATGCCGCAGTCGCCATCGGTTCGGACGGCGCAAACGCTATGCCGTTCTTGCGCAGGAACACCATCATCACCATGAAGGCTGCGCGCTTGTTGCCATCGACGAACGGGTGATTGGGCGCGATGCCGTACGCATATGCGGCCGCCAACGCCGCGAGGTCGGTTTCACCATAGGCACACTTGTTCTGCGGCCGCCCCATGGCGCTTTCGACCATACCGCGATCACGGATGCCGTCCGGCCCTCCGAAGCGGGCCAGTTGTTCTGCGTGGATTCGCACTGCTTGCTCCAGCGTGACCCAGCGCGGCTGCCTCACTTGGAAAGCGTCCTAAGGGTGTTGTGGTACTCCTTCATGACCTCGCGCGCGATGCGCATGGTCTCCTCATCGTCGTCCGTATGGCGCGTGATGGAGAGCGAACCCTGTGGTCCCTCACTCACCACCAGTTCGTCACCCTCCTGCAACCCGAGCCGGTTGAGCAACTCTTTCGGCAGTATGAGCCCGGTCGAATTACCGATTTTCTTGAGTTACAGCTTCATGTTGGTGACTTCAGAGACGTGTTATACGTTTCGTATAACACCATGGAGGTGGTGTCGTACGGGATTTGCAAAGGCAGGAGAGCACAAATTTCAAGGCACGCGCGACGCAACGAGCGCTAAGATCAAACATGCATATAGAACTCCTGATGCGGAGTTTGTTGATCTATCTGCGCTGTGTTGGCAGAGGCCTTTTGCGCGTGGCTGGCTGCGCGCGTTGATGCGCGAGAACACGACCGTCGTCAAGCCGTACAGATGAAACCGACGTGACGAACGTCCCGATCACGACCCCAGCACGCGCTTGCGCGCCGCCATCCGGTCGTGGTCCTCGACATAGATGAGCCCGGCGATCTGCCGGATCAGGCGATCCTCGTAGGGATCAAGCCGCCCGTCGGCATATGCGACCCGCCACAGCATCTCGATCACTTCCACCTTTTCATCGGCGCTCATCATCGTGTTGATGTGGTGCGTGTATGGGAAGTATTGGACGTTGTCTTGCATTTCGTCGCTGGCCCGCCCGATCAGGCTTTCGACCTCGCCCTCCGACAAGTCAAATCGCTCGGAAAGAACGCGTGCGATCATGGCGCGCTCCTCGGCGCCGAAGTCCTGGTCCATTCGCGCCGCCTCGACCAGCAACGCCGCGACCGCCAAATGCAGGTCGCCGGGCGCCAGCGCATACGTCGGCGCGGCGTCATTTTCAAATAGCTTCTTCAGTCGATCGAACATTGCTGCCTCAAGTCGGTTTGTCGCTTCGTCTGCCCCGGTTCATCGGCGCAGTCGGCGAACGCCGAACGCAAATGCGCGCCAAAAGCTGGCCCATGAAGCCGCGACCGCGACCCGGCGCTGCGTCCGATCGTCCGAGCGCAGCGAGGACATGAACCGGCAGACACAAAGAGTGTGAGCCGGACTTCGACTGGCAAACCGCTCGCGTTGGCGAGCCCCTTCGCAACCTGGGTCAGACAACGCAGTAAGCCCTACCCCACTTCCTCCATCCGCTCCAGCTCGTCGATCATGCCTTCGAGAACCTTCAGACCCTTGTTCCAGAACTCTGGATCGCGCGCGTCGAGGCCGAAGGGAGCCAGCAGCTCCGAGTGGTGCTTCGATCCACCCGCCTTCAACATCTCGAAATACTTCTCGACGAAGCCCGGATGCGCCTCGCGATAAAGCCCATAGAGCGAGTTCACGAGACAATCGCCGAACGCATATGCGTAGACGTAGAACGGCGAATGGATGAAGTGCGGAATGTAAGTCCAGAACACTTCGTAGCCAGGCTTGAAATCGAACGCGGGGCCGAGGCTCTCGCGCTGCACCTCGAGCCAGATCTCGTCCAACCGATCGCTCGTCAGCTCTCCCAGACGACGCTCTTCGTGAACCCTGCGCTCGAAGGTGTAGAACGCGATCTGCCGCACGACCGTATTGATCATGTCCTCGACCTTGCCGGCGATCATGGCCTTCTTCTCGCGCTGGTCCTTGGTATCCTTCAAGAGCGCCTGGAAGGTGAGCATTTCGCCGAACACCGAGGCGGTCTCGGCAAGCGTCAGCGGTGTCGGCGCCAGCAACGGTCCCTGTTTGGCCGCCAGAACTTGATGCACGCCGTGCCCCAGTTCGTGCGCCAAGGTCATCACGTCGCGCGGCTTGCCGAGATAATTCATCATCACGTAGGGATGCACCGAGGGAACCGTGGAGGCCGAGAACGCACCGGGCGCCTTTCCGGGTCGCACGGGAGCGTCGATCCAGTTCTTGTCGAAGAATGGCTTTGCGATCGAAGCCATCTCAGGCGCGAAGCCGGCATAGGCGTTGAGCACCATTTCCTGCGCTTCCGCCCACGCGATCGTGCGATCGGGCTTCTCGGGCAGCGGCGCATTGCGATCCCAGTGCGCAAGCTTGTCCATTCCGAGCCACTTCGCCTTCATCGCATAGTAGCGATGCGACAGGCGCGGATAGGCAGCTCGCACCGACTTCACCAGTGCATCCACCACCGGCGCCTCGACTCGGTTGGCCAGATGCCGGCTATCGGCGACATCCTTGAAGCCGCGCCAGCGGTCCGAGATTTCCTTGTCCTTGGCAAGCGTATTGGTGATGAGGGTGAACAAGCGCACGTTATCCTTGAACACCTTCGCCAATGCTTCCGCGCCGGCCTGCCGCTTGTCCGGCTTGGGATCCGACATCAGGTTCAATGTCGGTTCCAGCGTCAGCGGCTCGTCGTAGCCGGTGACGGCGAAGCGAAGTCCGCTCATCGTCTCGTTGAAGAGTCGGTTCCACGCGCCTCGTCCCGTCTGGCCCTTTTCATGGAAGAGCTGCTCGATCTTCTCCTCCAGCTGATAGGGCTTCTCCTTCCTCAGATCGTCGAACCACGGCTTGTAGCGGGCAAGTTCCGGATGCCTGAGCGCCGCGGCGAGAACGTCATCCTCGATCTTGTTGAGCTCCAGTTCGAAGAACAGCAGGTCCGAAGAGATCGCCGTGAGCTTCTCCGAAACGTCGCCATAGAACTTGGAGCGCTGCGGGTCCGTCTGGTTGGCGGCATAGAGGAGCCCCGCATACGAGCCGAGTTTTCCGAGCAGGTCCGACAACGTCTCGTAGGACTTGACCGCCTCTGCGAGCTTTGCGCCATCGCCGCCGATCTCGACCAGGTGCCCCTGGTATTTCTCTTTGAGCGCCTTGGCATCGGCCGCGCCCTTTTCCAGGTCGTGTTTGACCTCCGACGCATCGGGAGAAGCGTATAGATCGGATAGATCCCACTCGGGCATGATGCCGAGATCGGCGGATGCGGCAGACGTCATTTCGTGGTCCCTCGATCATGTGAGCCGCCGGGCCGGTTCGTCGTGCCGCCCCAGACGGGTAAGGATTTGTAGGCAGGTCGGGCGCAATGTGACGGCGCGGAAGCGAAATTTCAAGGCGCGGTCAGGTCCGCTCTCCCGCTCGCGGCTATGCAAAGTCGCGCAAATCCGGTGCGCGCATCCCAAAAATGCACACTTTGTGCAAAATCGCGCCGACTTGGTCTATCCGGAAACCTGTTGTTTACCGAACTCGGGCAGTCTCAGGGGTGTTGAGTCTTTCGCCGTTCACCGCGGGTCCGGTTTGGAAACACGGGATGTGCCTGCCGGCGGAATTTAGTTCTGTAGCGTCGAAGAGTTGAGTGCCACA
Source organism: Hyphomicrobiaceae bacterium (assembly GCA_050246945.1). Taxonomy (GTDB): domain Bacteria; phylum Pseudomonadota; class Alphaproteobacteria; order Rhizobiales; family Hyphomicrobiaceae; genus JAEUMD01. The sequence continues at coordinate 19,771 of JBFWVC010000029.1, read as the reverse complement.
TGGCCAAGCGTGTTCTTGTCGTCGATGACGATCCGGCCCAGCGCCGAATTCTCGAGGAAACCATCAAGCGGATGGGCTTCGAGACGAAGACCCTGAGTTCCGGCGAGAGTGCCATCGAGATGCTCGAGGGCCCGGACCGCTCCAATATATCCCTTGTGCTGCTCGATCTCGTCATGCCCGGCATCGATGGAATGGGCGTGCTCGATCATCTAGGCGGCAAGCCGGGGCTTCCGCCCATCATCGTGCAGACCGCACACGGCTCGATCGATACCGCCATCAACGCGATGCGCGCCGGCGCAGTCGACTTCGTCGTCAAGCCAGCAAGCCCCGAGCGCCTCGAGGTTTCCATACGCTCCGCCTTGAAGATCGAGGCGCTGGCCGGAGAGATCACCCGCATCAAGAAGCGCCAGGAAGGCACTCTCACCTTCTCGGATCTCATCATCCGCGAAGAGGCCATGCAGCGTGTGATCTCGCTCGGCCTGCGCGCTGCTTCGTCCAACATTCCAGTCCTCATCGAGGGCGAGTCGGGCGTCGGCAAGGAGCTCATCGCGCGCGCCATCCAGGGCGAATCCGAGCGAGCCGGCAAGCCCTTCATCACGGTCAACTGCGGCGCCATCCCCGAAAACCTCGTCGAGTCGATTTTATTCGGCCACGAGAAGGGCTCGTTCACCGGCGCCACTGAAAAACGCATCGGCAAGTTCCAGGAAGCAGACGGCGGAACGCTGTTCCTCGACGAGGTCGGCGAACTTCCCCTCGACGCCCAGGTCAAGCTCCTGCGTGCGTTGCAGGAGGGTGAGATCGATCCCGTCGGCGCCAAGAAGCCGGTGAAGGTCAACTTCCGCCTCATTTCCGCGACCAATCGCGACATGATCCAGCTGGTCAAGGAAGGCAAGTTCCGCGAGGATCTCTACTATCGTCTCAACGTCTTCCCGATCTGGGTGCCGCCGTTGAGAGAACGCCTGGGCGACGTTGCCGATCTGGCGCGGCACTTCCTCACACGCTTCGCCGCCGAAGAGGGCAAGCGCTTCACCGGAATCACATCCGAGGCGCAGCAGCTTCTTGAGGCCTACGCCTGGCCGGGCAACGTCCGCCAACTCGAGAACGCCGTGTTCCGCGCTGTTGTTCTGGCCGATGGGTCCGAGCTCACGATCAACGAGTTCCCGCAGATCGCCGCGCACGTCGAGGGCTTCAAGGCCGAGATCCCCGCAGCCCCCGCCCCCGCCCCCAAGATGCCGACGTTCACCGGACCGGCTCTGCTCGGCGCCGAAGATCGTATCCCCACGACCATCGAGGTTCGGCCTGGCGACGGATCGACAGCCCTTGGCATTCCCGCGGTGACGTCCGATGGCGACATCCGCCCGCTCGACGAGATCGAGGCCGACATGATCCGTCTCGCCCTCGGTCGCTATCGCGGACACATGACCGAGGTAGCAAAGCGCTTGAAGATCGGACGTTCCACACTCTATCGCAAGATGCAGGAATATGGCCTCGAGCCGCGCGCCAGCTAGAGCCTGATCGTCTGAGATGGAAGCATCCCTGATTCCATCGAAGGCGTGAATCAGTCTCTCAAACAAAGAGATAGAGCAGGCCACGATGGTCAGGCCTGATGCAATCTAATACTGACCTGCTCTAGATCATGATGAGTTGATGTGCGTAGCGGTTCGGCGGGAGCACTTGAGATGGAAGTGATCCCGCCGTGGATAAGATTCAACTTTACCAAATTCGACAAGAAGACCTGAAGGTTCGACAACGCGGATTTTTCGATACTCGCCGCCCCACCTAACTGGTCCACAAGTGGCTCCACAAGCCCACCACTCACGCGCCCGTCGGTCTCGTGCCGCGGGCGCGCTTGCATTTCATCTGCATGCAATACCTGAAAAGTTGCGGTCGCCGTTTCAGCCGGTCTCTTGGCGGCGCGCACCTGAGGCCGTCATCTCATGCAGCGTCTCAGGCAAGGAGCGCAGTTGCAAAACCCGCTGCGATCAGCACTCCGCCCGCGATCCGCGGGAACCACGGGCCGCGAGAAATGAGTTTCTCAACGAGCACAAGTATCGCCAGCCCCGCGATCCACACCACATTCATGATGCCTCCTGCAAACAGCAGCAGCATCAGCGCCCAGCAGCATCCCAGGCAATAGGTTCCATGTCGCACGCCCATGACAAAGGCACCGGCGGCGCCGGGTCGCCAGATCTCCGAGAGCACGGCAACAGGCGAGCGGCACTGCGCGAGGCATGCATTCTTCAGCGGCGTGAATTGATAGGCGCCTGCAGCGATCAGCAGCACACCCGTCAAGACGGGCTCGGTCGACCACATCATCATGCCGTCAACCAGCCCGGCCCGCTCCAGGCTCCACTGCAGCGCAGTTGCCGCCACGCTGAAGAACAGCCACGCCGCAAGATATCCTGCTGTGAATGCTGCCGATGGCACGGGTGCATCGAATCTACCCGCCTTCTGCGAGGTATGCCGCGTCACGCGCGCATGCAGGAGGATCATCGGCGCGGCCGACGGGATCATCATCGCGACCATCATGACGAACCACATCGTCACCATGAGGATCCAGTAGCTCCCATGCCAAGGGCCGCTCATCGCCATGTTCGGCCGCGGCGGCGGGAAGGCCCATGTCGACATTGCCGAAACGCTCATCCCAGTTCCCGCGCCAGCCAGCAGATAAGCCCACGCCAGCGCTGCGATCAGCACGAGCCCGGCCACCACGATCAACCGGTCTCGCCGTAGTGCCCTCTCGATCAATGGCTGGGTATAGGTGGAGGAGGAAGACATCGCCGCCCCTGCGATCATTGCACGATGCCGCTCTGGCACAGGTGGATGTGATTGAACTGACCGTAGGAATCGCTGAGATCGAACTTTATCGGGCCGCTCACGCGCGAAGTGCCGCTTCCCATTTCGGCAAGCGAGTACTCGAATCCGTCGGGCAGATCGATGCGCACCCGATGCTCCTGCCCCGTGATGGGATTTATGATCGGCCTCCCGGCACCCTCGATGAGACCGTCGACATGGACTCGCGAGATGCGGCGGTCCACGTCGATGTCGATTTCGATTTCCCGGAACTCAGGCTCGAAAATTTCCTCCAGCGTCGCCGCGAACACGTTCCATATCGTTTTTCCGGGCTCGGTCTCCTGACCCGACAGGATCGTGAGCAGAGCTGCGCGTTGCGCATCCGTCGCACGCTCGTCGATGATGATGTGCGCCTTGCCCCTGCCCTCGTGGATCGCCCCCGGCCACGACATCACGCCGATGAATTTGAGATCATCGAGACGAACGTCGCCGAAGTAGCCCTTGCTGATCGCCACAGCTGCTACCGCATTGCAATGCCCATGCGTCGGCGCCGCATTGAACTGACACGGGCACCCGTAGGCGCAATTGCAATTGACGAACTCGCTCGCCTCGATTTCCCAGGGCGTCATGCTTCACCTCCATGAAGGTTCGGGCAATCGCCGGTTTCACTTGCAACTGGCCATCGTCGGCAGGCGCGATTGCTCTCGGATGATTCCGTAAGGCCCGTAGGCAACGTAGGTCAGCGCCCCGTAGACGCCGACGTGCTTCATCGCGATGTCGCCTTCGGCACAGAAGCGTGCGCTCACCGCTTCGGCGGCCGTGAACTCGAAGCCGTCGGGCAGCACAATCTGCGCATGGTGAGGGGCACCCGTCACTGGGTTGCGGATTGGTGACGTCTCGAATTCGACAATTCCCGGAACCTCGAACGATGCATGCCGCGTCTCGAAATCGCAATTGAACGTGAGTGCCGCGAAAATTGGCTCCAGTTCGGTTTCAACCGTTGACCCGTAAATGTTGAAAACGGTTGTCGGTTCCTGCTCCTGGCCGCCGAGAATCCGGCCCAGCGCCTCGCGCTGCTCCGCATTCGCACGCTCGTCCATGAAGCCCTGAACTGTGCCAAGTCCTTCATGCACCGCTCCGGGCCAACGATAGCGAGCGCCCACGATCAGCCCATCGAGCCGCACATCGCCGAAATGCCCCTCCTCGATCAGGTGAGCTTCCAACCCCTCGCACCAGCCCCGGGTTGGTAATGCATTGAATTCGCAGGGGCAGCCGTAGCTGCAACTGCAGCCGCCAATCTTCGGACCCTTGATGAGCCAATCCACATAACTCATTGCGATCTCCTGCACGGAGAGCAAGATCAATCGTCAAAAATTCCGCAAACGTATCAGCCGGTCGCGAAAGCTGGAAAAAAACCGCCACCGATTTGGTACGCCGGAGTTTTTGCAAACCGGCAACACTTTTTGCCCATGCTTGGCGTACACAATGGATCGTGACATATGCCGACTGGAAATCAAGGCGAACACCAACTAGCGTTGCGCAAAATCTTATGGAGCCTGGAATGCGTCGATCACGGATTGCAGCGATAGCGCTCTTCGCCAGCCTGACAACAGTCTCGCCTGTCGCAGCCTTGGAGCCTGATCCGCCACAACAATTGCTCACCATGCGTGAAGGGCTGGCGATCGGTGTTCGCGACCGGCTTGCAGCACCGCAAAAGGGCATGGGCGAAGGCGACAAGAGCGACCGGGACGCGCTGGCACAATTCTACATCGCCCGCTCCAACCAGCCTCTCTGGGTCAGCGAGGCCGGTCTCAACGACAAGGCCAAGGCAATTATCGACGAGCTTCGCCGAGCCGACGATTGGGGTCTGGAGGCGACCGATTTCGATCTCCCGCAAGTCGACCTCGGCACCGAGCCGACGCGTGACGCACTCGTCGACGCCGAGACGAAGGTTTCGCTAGCCGCCCTCAAGTACGCCCGATATGCGCGCGGCGGCCGGATCCCTGATCCTCGCAAGATGAGTTCCTATCTCGACCGCGACCCGCCCATCCTGTCGCCCGTGAAGGTGCTTGAAAGCCTCGTTGCCACCGACGATCCCGGCGGCTACCTCGCGGGCCTCAATCCCCATCACGAGGGCTTCCAGCGTCTGCGCAAGAAGCTTGTCGAGCTGCGCACTCAGAAGAAGGCCGAAGAGCCTGTCATCGTTCCGGCCTCAGGCCCGCTTCTCGCACCCGGCAAGAGACATCCCGACGTCGCCATTTTGCGCCACCGCCTCAAGGTCGATCTGCCGGCAACCGCCAGTGACGGCGCCGCCCCCGATCCGGAGTTTTACGATTCCGCTCTCGAGGCAGCCGTGAAGGCCTACCAGCGCGAAAACGGCATGACGCAGGATGGCCTCGTCGGCCGTAACACGCGCGCCTCACTCAACGGCGGCAAGCGCACCGTCGACGAGGGTCTCCTGATCGCCAACATGGAAGAATGGCGCTGGATGCCTGAGGACCTCGGGAGCACCTATGTTTGGGTCAACCTGCCGGAGTTCCTCGTGCGCGTTGTCAAGGATGGCAACGTCATCTTCGAGGAGCGCATCATTTCCGGCCAGACCGACAAGCAGACCCCCGTATTCTCCCATGAGATGGAAACGGTGGTCCTTCACCCGTTCTGGGGCGTGCCCGAATCGATCAAGGTCAAGGAGCTGTTGCCGACACTGGCCCGCGGCGGCTCGCTCGATCGCCGCGGCCTGCGCCTGCAATACAACGGACGCGACGTCGATCCCCTGAGCGTGGACTGGAGCCGCGCCGATATCCGCAACTACCACGTCTACCAGCCCCCAGGCGACGGTAACGTGCTGGGCGAGGTGAAATTCCTGTTCCCCAACAAGCATCAAGTCTACATGCACGACACGCCGACCAAGAACCTGTTCAACGAGTCCACTCGCACTTTCAGCCATGGCTGCATGCGCGTTCGCAATCCGATGCGTCTGGCTGAGATCGTGCTCAAGCAAGACAAGGGCTGGAGCGCGGAGCAGGTTCAATCGATGCTGCGCAACGGACCGGAGAACAACAACATCGCACTTGAGAGCAAGATCCCGGTCCACGTCACCTATTTCACCGCATGGGTCGATGACGCCGGCGAGCTGCACTCACGGCCCGATGTCTACCTGCACGAGAAGCGCATCCGGCTGGCGCTGGCCGGCCAGTGGGACCGCATTCCGCGTCACCGCGACCATCTGCTGCCCGTCGAATACGTCCGCCCGCAGGTCGTGCAGCAGAACCAGAACTCCAACGCCATGGGTGACTTCTTCCAGAACCTGTTCGGCGGCTTCTGATCTGTGGCCCGAAATCGTGCGCCAGGTTGAGGCGTCGTATGAATATCAAGGGCTGCCCACCTGACGGGCGGCCCTTTTTCCGTTTGCGAGCCCAACCTCCGGCGATGCACGGACATTTGCCGCCGGTGGTTTTGCTCGAAAAAACAAGCTGAAGTACCGCAATTTGGCCCCTATTGAGGGGCTTACTCCTTTTTTAAGGGACTAGGGTTTAACCCTAAGCAAGTCTTGCGCAGCACGCCTACCCGGAGGCTCGCCTCCGCAGCCCGGTGAACAGGGCCTGGCTGGAAGTTCGCTGGCTGCGTATCGGGACGGGGAAAAGTCGTGCTTCTGAGCGCTCGAGTATTGCTCGCGGGCCTTGCCGCGGCTGTTGCCATTGCTGGCATCGGCACGAGCCGGCTTGTCGCCCGCACCGACGCCGACCGCACCCTCTCCTTCTACAACATCCACACCAAGGAAAACTTGACCGTAACGTACATGCGCAACGGCAAGCGCGATCCTGCGGCCATGAAAAAGATCGACTGGATGTTGCGCGATTGGCGGCGCGACGAGTCGACCACCATGGACCCGGAACTGATCGACCTCATTTGGGAGGTCCACACTGAGCTGGGATCGAAAGAGCCGATCCACGTCATCTCTGGCTATCGCTCATCGAAGACCAACGAGGCACTGCGCACCGGCGGCGGCGGACAGGCCAAGAACAGCCGCCACATTCTCGGCAAGGCGGCCGACATCCATTTCCCTGACATACAGCTCAAACAGCTTCGCTACTCCGGGCTCGTCCATGAGCGCGGAGGCGTCGGCTATTACCCGACGTCCGGCGTTCCGTTCGTGCACTTGGATACCGGTCGGGTGCGCCACTGGCCGCGCATGCCCCGCTACGAACTCGCGCTGCTGTTCCCTGACGGCAATTCCAAGCACATCCCCTCTGACGGCCGTCCTCTGACCCGCGCTGACTACACAGTTGCGCGCAGCCGTTTCGGGGAGCTCGCACAACAAGTCGCCGCCTTCTTCGATCTGCGCAATTCGCCCAAGCGGCCGACGCTGGTCGCCGATGCCGGTCCAGCCACCGCGCGCCCGGCGGCTGCGTCTCGCGCTGCCGCAGCTAAGGCCCCACCCGCCGGGCCTCCGCGCGCACCGGAAGAACGCCAGATCGCCTCCCTCAACCCGCAGCCCGGCCCTGAGCTCGTTTCAGAACCCCGCCCGGTGGCGCGCCCACCGCAGCCGGAACGGGCCGTATCCAACGCAGACCGCAAGCGGCTGGCATCTTTGTTCTCGCTGGCGGCATGGTCTCCCGCGCCGGCTCTCATCAAGCCTCCTGCTCCGGCCAATCGGCAAAGCCCGCCCGCACCAGCAAGCTTGACCGGAGGTGCGGCACCTTTGCCTGACCTGTCCAGGGGTGCCGAACAGAAGACGCCGGAAGGCCCCCGCGTCGCCGCGATCGACCCGAACGCCATGGGCGCAAGCGAGCCACCGCGCAGCATCAGCGATATCGAGCGCTCGGGCTGGTCCACGGGTTGGGCCGGCGCACCTGAGTTCGATGAGGAACATCCCGACGAGATGTCCTACCGGCCGTTTCCTGTTGCGCCGTTGCTGACCGAAACACCGTCGGCCGACGACCCGGTGCTGGCAAAGATGGAGCATCCTGACGTCGCACAGACTCTGGAAATGCTCGGCGACGATAAGGATCGTCTACCGCTCAAGCTGCGCCCGGGCCCGCAGGTCGTCGCGATGATGTGGGCTCAACAGTTCCAGGGCAACGCCGTGGACCTTTCGGCCCTCAACGTGCATGGAGAGGATACGGGAGCTCTGGCCTCGCGCCGCGTCCGGACCAGCACCCGTTGAACTGTTTGCTGCACCACGCGGCCATGCACCGCGCGAACTCCCCTCGATCGCAATGGGAAGTCGCAGGAACCGGGATCATGACTTGACCCGCTGGCGCGCCTTGCGTGATCTCGTCCCCGCCCCAGCCCTGTGTGCAAGCGTATCACCTGGCTTTGGGCGCGCTTCGACGAGCAATCGCCCCAGTTCGACGAAATCCCGCCGCCGCGGGCTGGTGTTGCGCCATGCGAGCCCGATTGTGCGGTAAGGCTCGGGCTCGACGAACGGCACGAGATCGAGAGAGCGACCTCGAGTCTCGATTGGCAGGCAGACCTCCGGCAGCAGCGTGATGCCGAAGCCGGCCGCCACCATTTCTACGATTGTCGAGAGACTGGATGCACCGAACGTGTTGACGGAATCAACCTGAGTGAGACTGCAATAGCTCAAAGCTTGGTCCCGCAGGCAATGCCCTTCCTCGAGCAGCAAGAGCCGCTCGCCCATGATCATCTCCTTGTCCGCCCGCACCCCGCCCGACAGCTTTCTAAGCTTGGGTAGCGCCAGTATGAAGCGATCCTTGAACAACTCGAGCGTCTCGATGTCGGGGTGATCGACCGGCAACGCCAGAAGCATGACGTCGATCTTTCCCGCCACCAGTTCGGCGATCAGGTTGGCCGTCTGCGTTTCGCGCACATGCAGCTCGAGTTCCTGATAGGATTGCTTGATGAGTGGCAAGAGTGGCGGCAGCAGGTAAGGTGCGATCGAGGGAATGACGCCGAGCCGCAATGAGCCGACGAGCAGCTGGTCGCTATGCTGCGCATATTCGATGAGCGAGCGCACATCCCCCAGGATGCGAGCGGCGCGTTTGGCGATTTCGCCACCCTTTTCAGTGAGCTGCACACCCGATCGCGTGCGCTCGACGAGATCCAGTCCCAGGTTCTGCTCCAGCTCGCGGATTTGCATGGAAAGTGCGGGCTGCGTCACAGAGCACAACTCAGCCGCCCTGCCGAAGTGCTGCACCCGGGCCAACGCATCGAAATATCGAAGCTGTTTGAAAGTAACGTGCGTCACGATCAGCCCCTGAGGCGATAGCAGCCGCTCTCCACGCGCAGCGCCGCGGCCTCAAAAAAATCAATCTATCCTACGGCTGATGCACCCAGGGAACCGTGCCAGCCCTCAATGCAATATGGCTATCGTATCCTGATCAGTTTTTCAAATGACGTTGCGACAAGCAACCAATTGGACCTTATCGCCCCGGCACTTTAGACTATCAATTGAATTGGAGGTCGGTCGCAGGGCGGCCCGTGAGGCACCCGACGGCAGCCCGACGAAGGCACGAACGCGCGGCGTCGCCGGATGATGCCGCGTTTGCACTTGTCGAACGGGGTCTGCGTCAGTCAGCCTGCGCGGAGGCACCGTGATTTCGAAATTCGGCGCCGGCAATCGAGCAGGTAAAGCTGCTTGTACTGCCGGCGACGCACCTCAAACGGCGGAGTGGGCCCAGCCCTTCTTCACCGTGGGGCGTCCCGGCCTAGCGCCGAATGGGACCGGGGCGCCCACCCAGAACACATCATGCGATCATGAGCAATAGAAAGCGCGGCGGACCATCCGCTGCGCTTTTCCTCGCCTCCTGGGCAAACGCACGGCGGTTTGAGAACGTGCCGAGCCGCCTGCCCAAATTGCACGGCTTACTCCGCCGCCATGAATGCGTCGACCGCCGCGTCCGACGGAGCCTCCACCAGCATGCCCAGCGCATGCATGTAGACCTCGAGGATGCTCTCTTCTTCCTGCCGCTCCGTCTGCGACTTCTTGCGCAAACGCACGATCTGCCGCAGTGCCTTGACATCGAACCCAAGTGCCTTCGCCTCGGCGAACTTGTCGCGGATATCGCCTGCAATCGCCTTCTTCTCTTCTTCGAGCCGCTCGATTTGCTCGACGAACTGGCGCAACTGATTTTGCGCCGATGCCTGCAGCGTCGTCATGAACACCCCCGCGTTACCGAAAATCTGAATTTTCTCAGGAACTTGCGAAATCTCCAACCCGCGTGTCGGACCAGTTCCCGATCCTCTCGTCAAGCTGTGACGCTAGCTCCAAGCGCGCGCAACCTTCAAGTCGCCGAGGCATCTCATCCAGAGCTTTATGCACGCTAAAGTGACGGCGTGCCGCAGGTCGAAGGGGTATAGAATTAAGCCACACCGGGTTAAACGGTCATGCTTGCAAGCACTCGCACGCATTTGTTTTCTAACGAATACATAACTTCAGGAAGGAACGTCCGCGATGAGGATTACAGCCGTCGCCCCCCGACCGATCGCGCTTTTTACGGCTCTTCTCGTTTCAACTTCAGCCGCCATCGCTCAACAGGCTCCTGCCGCCCCGGTGGCCCCCGCTCAACCAGGACAAATGGCGCAGCCCCAGATGCAGCCGGGCATGCCGCAGCAGGGCATGCCCATGAAACCCGGCGGTCCGGGTTGGCAAGGCAACATGCCTATGCAGCCCGGCCCAGGCATGATGCGCCCGGGTCCGCAAGGCGGCCCAGGGATGATGCGCGGACAAATGCAGCAGCCCGGCATGATGTCACAGCAGGGCGTGCAGACGGCTCCCTCCACGCCGCAAGAGCAGGCTGCGCCTCAGGCTCCCATGGGCTATGGGCCGATGATGCAAGGCCCGGGCGGTTACGGCCCAGGCATGTACGGTCCAGGCATGTACGGTCCAGGTATGCACGGCATGCACCGCCCCGGCATGATGTATGGCCCAGGCATGATGTATGGCCCCGGTATGATGAATCGGGAAGGACCGATGGAACGTGGACCCATGGGTTATCCGATGATGGGCGGCCCCATGATGAGCGGCATGTGCCCGATGGGCGGACCGGCATTTGCGGCCGGGCGCCTTGCCTTCATCAAGGCTGAACTTGGCATCAACAAGGAACAGGAAGGCGCGTTCAACGACTTCGCGGAAGCCATGCGCAAAAACGTCGACGCGATGCACGAAACGCGCCCTGAGGTGATGAAGGATATGATGTCGGCAAAGACACCTGCCGACCGCCTGGCAGCGCGCATCAAGGGCATGGAAGTGCATCTCGTAATGATGAACGACATGAAGTCGGCCATCGACAAGCTCTACGATAAGCTCACCGACGAGCAGAAGGACAAGGCCAACTACATTCTTCCAATGATGGGCTGCATGCACTGACACAAGGACTGAGGCGACCACACCGATGCCGTAAAGCTGCGAAGGCTTTCCGAAATTGCGGTGACGGCAGGTGGGATCTCGCCCCACCTGCCGCCAAGATTTCATCTTGCCCCACAGCATGTTGAACTGAAGTGCGCACGGCTTCAGCATGAAAATCGTGCTTCAATTGATCGAATGGATCGCGTGCGTGCTTCCACGAAGCATGACGGCGGTCGATTGTCGTGATCACGAAATTGGTCTCATTCTGCAGCACGCAGCGAATGAATTTCGCGTTTCTGATGGCACTAGAAATATCGATGACATAGTGTGATTGAGATCGAGAAATCCGCCTCGCCACCCAACCAAAAAGTATGAAGCGGATTCCTCGATCGTCGCGCTAGCGCCTTTTGAACGTCTTCAGCTTCTTGACCTTCAGCTGCTTGTAGACGCCGCCGCCGTCGGGCGAGGCAAGGTTGTTCGACGCCGACGCGTCGAGCATACAGACATGGTTGCCCTGGATCCAAACCGACTTGTAGCCGGACGGACAGGCGGATGCCGCAGCGGACATCCCAGACACGGTTACAGCGGCGGCGACGGCGGCGAGAAGCTTCTTCTGCATGGATGCGAACTCCTGTGTTGAGAACCACGGCAGGCGCTCATCGCACCCGCTCTGCCCATGAGACGCAGCGACACGCTGGCCGGTTCAAAACGATATGCAGAAATCCTTCTCACCTCGCGAAGGGACCACGGCCGGCGGGAAAAACGGCGGATGATCGGCGGCTTGGGCATCGCTCGATTTGCGTGCGCAAGCTCATTCCGGAGCCTTGTCCAGATGCATTGTGTGGCTATGCGCTGGCCATCGTGCGCGAGCGGGCCTGCGCGGCGAAGTGGCTATAGAGAACGATGCTTGCCGCGGCCGCAAAGAAACACCAGACCGAAGTGAAGGCGTCCCAATAGAACGCGTATGTGATCGCCGCACCGACGGTTACCAGCAGTCCCAGCACTCTGATCGCGCCAACCGACGACAGGAGCAGCGCCACACACGTGGAAAGAAAATAGCTGACCGCGATCCATGACGGAACCAGCTCCGGCCCCGCGTAGGCGATGTGGCCACCAAGGATCGACGCGCTGTGATCCTGCCTGATAATCGACGGCAGGAAGTATCCACCCACCGCTGCACCGCTCACCACGATCGCCCACATCAGCCGGCGCCGCCATGCATCAGCCTCCAGCAAGGCGACCGACAACGGCGCATAGACCGGCCAGAGCACCTTTGCGTAGAGAAGGAAAACCAAGGTGAGCAGTGACGCCTCCGCACCGTCGGGCGCGACAGGCAGCGTCAGCCACAAGACGCCTTCCACAATCTGCTGCGCGGCGAACAACAGCGGCATCGCTGCCAGAGGCATCTCTCGCAGTCGTCCTGACTTGGCGACGCACGCGATCCCGATCATCCCGGTGACGGCGGCCGCGGCGAAGCTCGCCGGTGCGGAAAAGCACATCGCGGCCCTGCCCCCTCAATGTTCTGCTGCCGCGCGCCCGCCCCACCTGGAATGCACTGGCTCCACAGCTGCCTGTCGCTCAATGGTCCTTCGGCCGGTTGACCTCGAAGGCCGCCAGCTTGTCCGCGCCCGCCTCCTTCTGGTACTTCGACTGCCATTCGGCGTAGGGCTCGCCGTAAATGATTTCGCGTGCACCCATCTTGTCGAGCGCGATGCCCTTCTCCTTGGCCGCGTCCATGTACCAGTTGGCGAGACAATTCCGGCAAAAGCCCGCGAGATTCATCATGTCGATGTTCTGGACATCGGTGCGCTGGCGCAAATGCGAGACGAGCCGCCGGAAGGCCGCGGCCTCAAGCTCGATGCGCGTCTTGTCGTCGATGTCTGTCATTCGAAGCTCCCTTGCGGCAGATGGCTCAGTGCGTTGGACGGTGAAATAACACGAATGGACGTGCCGGCGCCGCCCCCGCGATACCATGGAACATGTCCCATTATATAAGTTCATGCGCGCGCGATGCGACCCCGTCGACATGCTCTGCGCCCGAAAGGAGCGCACCGCCCTGCGCATACATGTTCATCAGCGAAATGCGAGGAGCCTAGCTGTCGAAGAACCGTCCTGAACCCGAGCCTGGACGCGAAGTTGTCGGCTATCGCTGCACATATCAGATCGGACCGTGCGCCCCGGGCAGCGGCCGGGCCGGCGGCGCCTCTTTCTGGTGATCGTCGCCGATCTTCATCGCCAGACCGCGCCGGTTGCGGATCTTGGCCATCACGCGTGCGATCCGTTGTGCCCATAGGTCTTGACCTGCATCGTCGCGGATCAGATCCTGACGCAGCTCGATCAAGGCATGCGGCAAACCGCGCTGCGTGCCATGCGACCACATGCAGTCGCCCTTGAGCTTGCCGGTATAGGGCTGGTTGTCGCCCACCAGCAGGTCGCCCTCCGCGACCAGCGTATCGATCAGCGGCCCCGCGACGCGGTCGTCGGCGTCCCACAGGATGCCGACCTGCCAGGGCCGGATGTTGCCCCGCCACACCTCTGTGAATGAGTGAACGGACAGCAGAACAGGGTGGGGATGGTGAGCGCGAGCCTCGTCGATCACCCGGTCTATCGCCGAATGATACGGGCGATACCATTGTGCGATCCTCTTTTCGCGCTCCTCGGACGTGAGCGTACGATTCCCCGGAATGATGGCCCCGTCCGACAGCCGCATGATCAGCGTCGGGTCGTCCACTCCGCGGTTGGGGTCGATCAGCAGCCGCGAGAAGCGCGAAAGAACCGCCGGCACGTCGAGCAATTTCGCGAGCCGTTCGACGACGCCTTTGGCACCGATGTCGTAGGCGATGTGCCGCCGCAGTTCGCTTTCAGGCAGGCCCAGTGAGCCATATTCGTTCGGCAGTGTATTCTCGGCATGGTCGCAGATCACAATGAGCCCCGCGTCGGCCCTCCCGGCCAACACGCGGTGGCTCGCAGCCTCGGACGCGGATATGCGCAAGCTTGCCATGGAACTGGTTCTCTCCTGCATGGCGCCGGACTATAGTCGCGCCGCACCGGGCTGAATACCGGCAACTGCGCCGCAGTCACTCCTGCACAACGGCCACGCTTGACGCGGACCGGACGATTTCGCAAACACGCGGGGTGGACCTCGCCGGCGCCGGCCCGGCGCGCGGAAATGATCGAGCCTCGGCTCGCCTGCCTCACCGACAGGCCCAACAAACAGAAGGACAAGTCAATGCCCCAGTCGCCTGCCGAAGCCCGCGCCCTTCTGTTGAAGCTGTTCGAGACGTCAGTATCCGCCGCCCACCCCGCCACATGCGTTCCCCCCCACCTGCCGCCCGTCCCGGAAGGCGGCCGCATCGTCATTGTCGGCGCCGGAAAGGCCTCCGCAGCCATGGCCCAGGCGACCGAGCGTCATTACAAGTCGCTTGGCCAGGCCGATCGCATCGGCGGTTTCGTTACAACCCGGCACGGATTTGGGCTGCCCACCGAGATCATCGAGGTGGTCGAAGCAGGCCACCCGGTCCCCGACAAGATGAGTGTTGAGACCGCGCAGCGCGCATTGAAGCTCGCCGCATCCGCCAGACCGAACGATCTCGTACTGGCGCTCATGTCGGGCGGCGCCTCAGCTCTCTGGTCGGCTCCCGCACCCGGCATTACCTTCGACGCCAAGCAGGCCCTGACCAAGCAACTCCTGCGTTCCGGCGCCCGCATCACGGAGATGAATTGCATCCGCAAGCATCTCTCCGCGATCAAAGGCGGCAAGCTCGCCGCGGCCGCTGGCGGTTCCGGACTTCTCACCCTTGCGATCTCCGACATTCCGGGCGACGACCCAGCGGCAATCGGCTCCGGGCCGACCATCGGTGATCCGACCACGCTGGCCGAGGCTCGCGAGGTGATCGCCCGCTACAAGATCGACATACCGGCCGAAATCGCTGCTGTTCTCGCCGACCCCGCCAACGAGACGCTGAAGCCGGACGATCCCCGTCTCGCACGCGCCCGCTTCGAGATCGTCGCCGCTCCGAGCCAGTCGATTACAGCCGCCGCTGCCGTCGCGCAGGCTGCGGGTTTCAAGGTTGTCTCTCTCGGCGATGCCCTCGAGGGCGAAGCCCGCGACGTCGGCGCGCAGCAGGCGCGGCTGGCGCTTGAAGCCAAGGCGCGCGGCGAACGCGTAGCCATCATGTCGGGCGGCGAACTGACTGTCACCGTGACCGGCGACGGCACCGGCGGCCCCAACCAGGAATACGCGCTCGGCCTTGCTATTGCGCTTGACGGGGCCAGCGGTATTTCAGCACTTGCAGGCGATACCGATGGCATCGACGGAGGCGCCGGCAGCGCCACCGACCCCGCCGGGGCCATCGTCCTGTCCGACACTTTGTCCCGAGCGGCTGCAGCCGATCTCAGTGCTGCCAAGTTGCTGGCCAACAACGACTCGACGAGATTTTTCCGAACCATCGGAGATCTTGTCGAATGCGGCCCGACCCAGACCAACGTCAACGATTTCCGTGTCATCCTGGTCGAACCCTGACCTGCCGGGTGGACCGAGACAGCCGAGCCGCGCGTCGACCCGCCCGGACTGCGGGTAACGCAGCGCGACAACCGGAGAAACGCGTGACATTTGCCACCGAGACCTGCCCACTCCCGACGTTGTCGTTGCGAATAGCACCGCGATTGCGGAAACGTGCCGGCAGAGCACGGACGGGATGGGCGCTAGCCGCCTTGATTGTCGCGTCTTCTTTCTTGGCGGATTCCGCTCGCGCCGACCTCAAGCTCTGCAACTCCACCGAAAGCCGCGTTGGCGTCGCCATCGGCTATCAGGACAAGGAAGGCTGGGCCACCGAAGGCTGGTGGAATATTGCATCGCAAACGTGCGAAACCCTGCTCAAGGGCGATGTCCCGAGCCGATTCATCTACGTCCATGCTGTAGACTATGACCGCGGCGGCGAATGGGTTGGCACCAACTACATGTGCACCAACGACAAATCGTTCGCAATAAGAGGTGTTCAGGATTGCGGCGATCGCGGCTATAAGCGAACTGGATTTTTCGAGGTCGACACGGGCGATGCCAAGGAATGGACGATCCGCCTGACCGACCCAGACGAGGGGACGAATAAAACCGATGCGACGCAACCGACGCGTTAAGTTGATCGCCACACTGGGACCTGCCTCCTCGTCTCCGGAGATGATGGAGCGATTGTTCCTGGCTGGTGTTGACGTGTTTCGCGTCAACATGAGCCACTCCTCGCACGATCTGGCGCGTACACTCATTTTCAACGTGCGCTCCTTGAGCAAGAAATACTCTTGCCCCATCGGCGTGCTGGCGGATCTGCAGGGACCGAAGTTCCGATTGGGGGAGTTCGGCGGCGGTCGCGTGATCGTCTCCGATGGCACCGTCTTCACGTTCGACAGGACTGAAAGCGCGGGAACGTCGGAGCGTGTGTTCCTGCCGCATCCCCAGATCTTCCAGGCGGTCGAGCCGGGCCACACGTTGCTTCTAGACGATGGCAAGCTCAGGATGCGTATCATCGAGGCGGACGACAACCGCATTGCCGCTGAAGTGATCGTCGGCGGACCGCTCGCCAGCCGCAAAGGCATTTCGCTCCCCGATACCATCCTTCCGGTTGGTCCTTTGACCGAGAAGGATCACGCTGACCTGAACTGCGCTCTCGATCTTGGCGCCGACTGGATCGCGTTGAGCTTTGTGCAGCGCGGCCAGGACGTCGAGGATGCAAGAAAGCTTATCACCACCGACACCGCGGTCATGGTCAAGGTGGAAAAGCCGTCGGCAATCGAAGACCTGGACGCAATCATAGCCGCCGCTGACGGCTTCATGGTCGCGCGCGGCGATCTCGGTGTCGAAATGCCGATCGAGCGCGTGCCTGGTCTGCAGAAGCGCATCACGCGTATGGCGCGTGCTGCCGGCAAACCCGTCGTCGTCGCGACTCAGATGCTTGAAAGCATGATTACGTCGCCGATGCCAACGCGCGCCGAGGTCTCCGACGTTGCAACCGCCGTGTTCGATGGCGCCGACGCCGTCATGCTCTCGGCTGAAAGCGCCGTCGGTCAATACCCCGTCGAGGCGATCCAGATGATGGATCGGATCGCCATCCAGGTGGAGAACGACCCGAGCTACTCCTCGCTCGTTCACGCCACGTCGATCCAGCCACAGCCAACTGCGCACGACGCCATCGCCGCAGCCGCGCACACGGTCGCCGACAGCATCAAGCTTTCAGCAATCGTTTGCTTCACCGCAACCGGATCGACCGCACTGCGGGTTGCCCGCGAACGCCCCGGTCTGCCGGTGATCGGCTTGACCCCGGTTCACGCAACCGCCCAGCGCCTCACCATTGTGTGGGGCATCCATGCGATCATGACGAGCGATCCTGACCGCGTTCAGGACATGGTCAACAAGGCCTGCAAGCTTGCCATGGAACATGGCTTTGTGAAGCCGGGCGACGGCATTCTGGTGACGGCGGGCGTGCCGTTTGGCTCGCCCGGCACGACCAACATGATCCGCATCGCCTATATCGACGAAAGCGGCAACGCGGTGGGCGGAGGCTGACGCCGCGCACGGCTCAGCCGCAACACAACTCCGAGACCGACCGGGCCAGGGCAGGACCCAATAACGATCGGCCCAGGACGACGAGCCCACGACGTGTTGCTACGTGAACTCGTGCGGGTGCACGCGCAGACCGTACCAGACCTCAAGTTCGGGCCCCCTCCACCAGCGCGCGCAACCCGTCACCCAGACGCCCCGGCACGGATTTGCCGAGTGCGCGGTCGACCTCGTCATGGACCGCCCGCCACACCGGAACGGCCGCGACGAGCAGGTCGCGTCCGCGCTCCGTCAGTTCCAGCCGGCGGCTGCGACGGTCTTGCGCGTCCACGCTTACCCTGATCAAGCCGCGCCGCTCTAGCGGCTTCAAATTCGCTGTCAGCGTCGTGCGGTCCATCGCCAGGAATTGGGCGACTTCGCCGATCCGTGGCGTGCCGGGCCGGTTGAGGGACACCATCAGCGAGAACTGCCCGTTGGTGAGGCCGAATCGCCGGAACGCCTCATCGAACTTCCGCGCCAGCACGCGCGCTGCGCGATGCGTCTGCAGGCACAGGCACCGGTCGCGCACTTCGTGCGTAACCGCGAGCGGAAGATCGTTTCGCATTGACACCGCCTCATTTAAGTTGATATCAACTTATATCGCAACGGCCAGACGTTCAAGCCACCGGGCGCACTGCAAGGGCAACTGAGCGTGCGTCACGCTGCCTCGGCCTGCCCAGGCATTCGATGGTGCATGCGAGTTCAACGGTGAGTTCACGCAATGGAAATTCTGACCGGCATCGTTCTTCTCATCGCGCTCTTCGTCGGTATTGTTTTCGTCATTGCGGGCCGGCGTCCACGTGACTTCACCGCTGCCCGCTCCCTGCTCATTGCAGCCCCGCGGGAACGCATCCATGCCCTGATCGACGATCTGCGCCAGATGAACACATGGAACCCCTACGCGCTGCGCGACGTTGGCAGTCAGATCCGATACAGCGGACCGGAACGCGGACCCGGCGCCACATTTGAATTTGACGGTACGAAGTCCGGCTCGGGATCGCTCCGCATCCTCGAGAGCGAAGCCTCACGCATCGCCATGCGATTGCGGATGACGAAGCCCATCGCCGCCGACAATCGCGTCGAATTCACGCTCTCTCCCGGCGACAACGCCACCCTCGTGACGTGGGCGATGAGCGGCAGCCAGTCGCTGCCGGCGCGCATCATGTCCATATTCATCGACTGCGACAGGATGGTTGCCCGCGATTTCGACGAGGGGCTGCACAACCTCAAAGCAATCGCCGAGAAGAGCTGAATGGGGAGCCTGCCATGACCGTGAGTTTCGCTCCCCACATCTGGTATTCCGAGAACGTCGAAGAAGCCGTGCGGCACTACGTCAAGGTGATCCCGGGATCCTCGATCAACCGGGTTGCGCGATTGCCTGCCGAAACTCCTTCCGGTCCTCCCGGATCGGTAACAGTGGTGGAATTCACGCTCGCTGGATCACCGGTCATGGCCATTTCCGCAGGCCCACACCACGATTTCAACGACGCGATTTCGCTCATGCTGATCTGCGATACGCAGGAAGAAATCGACTCGGTGTGGAGCGGGTTTATCGAAGGCGGAGGAACCCCGGTCCAATGTGGCTGGTTGAAGGATCGCTACGGCGTCTCGTGGCAGGTGACGCCGCGCTGCCTTGGAGAAATGATTGCCGATCCCGACCGCAACCGCGCCGCACGTGTCACAAAGGCAATGCTCCAGATGGTGAAATTCGACATCGCCGCGCTTCGACAGGTGCACGGTTCTTCAGTCGCCGATTGACGGCCCGGGGTTCGGACCCCAGCAACGCCGCTTGCTTAAAGGAGTGATCCTGATGAGGTTCGCCTGTCCAGTGGTCCCCTTCGACATGCCCTGTTCCGAGCGCCAGCGTCTGGTAGTGTTCTGGATCGAACGTTTGATTCCGGGGCGAAGGTCGTCAAACGATCGTGAATCCAGAACACAAACAAAGAGAATGCTAGGCCGCGTACTCATAACGGATTCCCAAATCAGGGAGAACGTGATTCAAACTCTACAAAGGAGATTGGATCATGGCCAGATACGACCTCACCGACTTCGAGTGGCGCGTCATCGAACCGTTGCTG
>JBFWVC010000028.1:0-44021 GCA_050246945.1 Hyphomicrobiaceae bacterium | reverse complement strand
AGCAACGGTTCGATGACGCGCCACTCGAAGTCGGTGAGGTCGTATCTGGCCATGATCCAATCTCCTTTGTAGAGTTTGAATCACGTTCTCCCTGATTTGGGAATCCGTTATGAGTACGCGGCCTAGTCTTTGTCGCAGAAGCACTTTGGTCGATTCGGAGCCCTGATGGCCTCACCCACAATGAGAAAGGTGGCTAGTTCTTCAATGCATCAGCAATAGCGCTGTCCCTGCCTTTGACATGCGTCCAAATCGTGAGGCTGACGACCAGGGTCGTTAATGCCCAGAAGAACCAGCAGATCGTTGTTGAGAAGAAGACACCAAGATCACCTTTTGAGATCAGCATGGCTTGCCTGAAATTGTCTTCCAGCATTGGTCCTAGGATGAATGCGATTAGGAATGGCGCCGCTGGTATTCCAAGCATGAGCATGGCGAAGCCAACAAACCCCATGATAATCATTACCATTACGTCAAACATCGAGTTGTTTACGGCATATGCCCCAAATATGCAAAACACGAACACGATGGGAAACAGGATGCGTTGCGGGATGTCCGCAATTTTGCTCATCAAGCGAATCGATGCTTTGCCAACAATAAAGAGGTAAAGTGAACTGAGCATGATCCCGATGAAGAGGGCGTAAATCAAATCGACATTTTCCTGAAACATGAGAGGACCGGGTCGCAGTCCGTGCACCATGAAGGCGCCGAGAATAATGGCGGTTATGATATCACCTGGAATGCCCAGCGCCAGTAGGGGGATCAGCGTGGCACCGGCAACGCCGTTGTTCCCGGACTCGGCAGCAGCAACGCCTTCCAACGCACCCTTTCCGAAGTTCGCCCTGTTCTTGGAAGTCCGCCTCGCTTCAGAATAGGAAAGAAAAGCCGCCGGTGCACCACCAATACCAGGAATGGCGCCCAGAATAACCCCGATGATACTTCCACGAATGATCGTTTTGAGGCAATTCTTGAAGTCGGCAAACGTGGCGCCGATTCCAGCGAGCGCGCTTTGCTCGTGACGCGTCGCTTTTTGGACGAAGAAGTTGATGATTTCAGGTAGCGCGAACAGACCGATTAGAACAGGAATAAAGGCAAATCCATTCATCAGATCGAGATTGCCAAATACGAACCGGTTAGTGCCATACACTAAATCAAGTCCGACCGTTGCCAGGATCAATCCCAAACAGGCGGAGCCGTAGCCCTTGAGTAACTGATCCCCAGAAACGCCGGAAATAATTGTCAAGGAAAACACGATTAGTGTGAACACCTCGGCGGGTCCGAACTGCAAAGCAAAACTGGCCAATACTCCGGCGAGCAAGATCAGCGCTAGGTTCGAGACGAAGTCGGCCACACAAGAGGCATACAGGGCCATATCGAGGGCGCGCCGGGCTTCCCCGCGCTTGGCCATCGGATAGCCGTCGAGGGCGGTGCAAGAAGCTGCAGGCGTGCCAGGCGCATTTATGAGGATTGCCGTGATCGAGCCACCGTAGAGCCCGCCCTTATAAACTCCGAGAAGGAGAAGAATGCCTGCGACGGGCTGCATTGCGAACGTGAAGGGGAGCGTGAGTGCTACGGCCATGGGCGTCGTCATTCCAGGAATGGCACCCGCAATCGTTCCAACGATCACGCCAACGAAAAGGACGAAAACGTTTTCAAATGTGGCGAAGAGTGCAATCGCGTTTGTCAGTGTTTCCAGCATGTCTCAAACCCTTTGCAGATATGTTTCAAGAATGCCGCCGGGAATTGGGACATTTGCGATCTTTGTAAAGAACAGGTACAGGCAAATTGGCAGGAGAAGCGCTACAGGAGCGAGGATTAGCGGATTTCGTTCCCCAGCGAGCGTCATCAAGAAGACGAGGCACAAAGTGCATGTCAGAACGAAGCCTGCATACGGCAACGCATAAGCGGTCAAAAGAAAGGCAATGAATACTGCCACCACTTTTGCAACCGACTGCGCATCCATATCGGAGAAATGTGAAGCTGGCGTTTTTGAGATTATGGCGCCGATTGTAATAGTCAGGCCGATAAACGCCATGACAATTCCAATGATGCGCGGATAGTATGACGGTGACATGACTGCAAACTTAACTTTTTGGGGCTCATCAATGCCAGCGGGAATGAGGAATACTAGTAGCACTGCGCCTATTAGCAGAAATATGAGACCTGCCAAAAAATCTCTATTTTGAAATACCATGGTCTTCCTACCATTCTCGTTGTGCGTTTTTTTATTGCTCTTCGAGTTACGCGGCTTTTAACTTTTTGAAGTTGAGTTCTCCGGTAAAGACAAACTCTTGCAGCGCGACGCTGATCGCAGCGTCTGCTGACTTGATCGTGCTACGCTCAACTATCGTTGAAGCGTTGCTTCGACCTGCCGCTTCCAACCCCTCAATCAATCCGGCGAAATAGTCGGATTGGCGGCCGATCTCGCCACTGAGGATGACTGTGTGGGGGTTGAAAAGAGCGATGACAGCATCGATGCCTGAGCCGAGTCGGCGTCCCGCTTCACGAAATGCTTCAGTTGCTGCTGGGTTTTTCGAGTCTGCGGCGAGCACTGCCTGATTCAGTCTCGAAGCTTGTTGCGCCAAGGACGGGCTGGCGTAATCGAGTTTTTGCAGAATCGCACGACCGCTTGCGGTTACTTCAAGGCAGCCACAGCGGCCGCAATCGCAAGGCGTCGCCTCATTGGGCAAACTGAAATGGGACAGTGTACCGAAGCCCGGCGAACCAGATGCGATGAGGCGACCATCAAGATAAGCGCTGACTCCGATGCCGAGGGCGACGTTGACAAGATATATGTCACCGGGCGCAATCCTCGGCTTCAGTTCAGCCCGCAAAATTGCGGTTGCGCGATGCTCGACACGGACAGGCAACTGAAGTGCCTCCGTAAGAATGGCTCTCACAGGGACATCGCGCCAACCGAGCGGATTTGACGTCACTAGATCGGTACGTCCCGCCTTACCGCCGCCGCTTGATATTGCCGCCGCGACGCCAACACCAAGCAGCCGACTGCGATTGAAGTCAGCATCATAAATGAGGGATTTTGCGCGCGCCGCCAGGCTTCCAAGAAACTCAAGCGGCGAACTCGGATCGAGATCATCGCAGTCAAATGTGGACACGGGACCACCCAGTGCGTTGGCGAGGGTAACGCTGCGGCGGTTCGCTGTCAGCGACACAGCCAGGACAAATGCACCTGTCGGATTAATCGACAACAGCGTTTCTCGCCGGCCAACCCTGCCTGGCGGTTCATCGCTAGGATTCTCGATCAATAGTCCTGCGTCGAGCATCTCCCGGGTGATCCGGGAAATGGCCGCGGTTGTCAGGCCCGTCTCTTCGGCCAATTGGCCACGAGTCAAGACGCCCTGTTGACCGATCAAGTTGATGAGGGTCTCACGATTCTTGCGCCTTAGGGCCGCTGTTGACGACTGGCCGCCCAACTGATCCATATTTTCTGCCGACATCAATTTATCCAGACACATCAGCCAATTTACCGCTATATAGCGCTTTTTTTAATTTATTGCAAACGGTAATTAACTGTTGATCCGGTGCGTCATCAGTGCTAGGGAGAGCGATGCTCGCCGAAAACTGCAGCGAGACAGTTGGAGGAAACAAATGCGTATACAGCTCAGAATGGTTGCTGCCGCGGCTTGTGCTGCATTCGTGTCTTTGCCGGTGGTCGCGGACAACTATCCAAGCCGCTCGATAACGCTGGTTGTGCCATTTGGTGCGGGTGGCGCAGCCGACGTGTCAGCGCGTCTTCTTGTCGGGCCCGCCGGTGAGAAACTTGGCCAGCCTGTTGTTGCAGTGAATAAGACTGGAGCTGCCGGCGTCATCGGATCGACGTTCGTGGTCAACTCGCCGCCGGACGGCTACACGATGCTTGCCGCCCGTGTTGGGAGTCAGATGGGCGTGCCGGCAATGAACAAGACGATCCCATATAAGTGGGACGACTTCACCTTCATCGGCCTGACGGAAACCAATCCCTTCGTGTTGGTTGTCCCTGGAAACAGCCCAATGGCGAGCTTCAAGGATTTTGAAGCAAAGGTGAAAGCTGGTGAGGAGATGACTTTCGCGTCGGCAGGTGTTGGGACGCTGCTCCATATCGCGACCGCCGTCATGGCCGATGAGATGGGCGTTGGCCTCAATAACTTGACGCATGTTCCCTTCAAGGGGGGCGGGGCTGCCAACGCCGCCATCGTTGGTGGAAAAGTCGACTTCATGTGGCAGAACTTGTCAGGCGTAATCAACGCGATCGAAGCTGGACAGTTAAAGGCACTTGCCATTACCACGCCAAAACGTTTCGCGGCGGCGAAGGACATTCCGACGGTTTCAGAACTCGGCTATCCGGGAATGGAGGAAATCATCGGCTGGTCGGCTGTCTACGGCCCTCCCGGCCTTCCCGACAATATCGTTGCAAAGTGGACGGGGCTCCTCGAAAGCCTGAAGAGCAATGATGAGTGGGCTAAGCGGACCACGGACCTAGGAAACGTCGTCGACATCCGTAGCCCCGAAGATACCAAAAAATTTGTCGGAAAGCAGTACAGAGCTTTCGACGAGTCATTAAAGAAGCTCGGCCTGCGCGTCGAATAAAGCACGCTCTCTGATCCTCGGCGGCGGTGCGCTGTGCTGCCGTTTGCACCTCGCCGCTCACGCCTTGCGACTAATCCTACGGAGTCATCCCATGCCTTCCGAGCAACCGAATTTTCTGTTCATTCAGGCCGACCAGATGGCTGGGCCGGCTATGCCCTTCAGCGGCAATAAGACTGTCAAGGCGCCGGCGATGACCCGTCTAGCGGAAGAAGGAGTCATCTTCGACAATTGCTACTGCAATCTGCCTATGTGCGGGCCTTCACGAGCTTCCATGCATGCCGGACGCCTGCCATTCAGCATCGGCATGTACGACAACGCGAGCGAGTTCCATTCCGCGATACCTACCTTCGCTCACTACTTGAGATCACTCGGTTACCGAGTCGAAATGTGCGGAAAGATGCACTTTGTCGGTGCCGACCAATTGCACGGCTACGACAAACGGCACACCACCGAAATCTATCCAGCGAACTTCGCTTGGACGGTCGACTGGTCGCAAGGTCGCGAATACCGGCCGACCGGGTTGACCATGGCGCCGGTCATCGAAAGCGGACCGTGTGTCCGCACCCTGCAGATGGATTACGACGACGAGGTTGCCTACCACGGCGTGCAGGCGATTTACGATCTCGCACGCAGTTCCGATGGAAAGCCGTGGGCGCTGACCGTGTCATTCACGCAACCCCACTCGCCGTTTGTCATCTCTCAGGAGTACTGGGATCGTTACAATCACGATGATATCGAAGTGCCCAGCGTGCCTGAGATCCCGCTAGACCAAAAAGATCATCTGAGCCGGAACCTCCACTATTGCCAGGGTCGCCATCAGTTCACCGTGACCGAGGAGCACAAGCGCAACGCGCGCCACGGTTACTATGGGATGATCTCATTTATCGATGACAAGGTCGCGATGCTGCGGTCGACCTTGGAAAAGTGCGGCCTTGCCGGCAACACTGTTATCATATTGACCGCGGACCACGGCGACATGATGGGTGAACGCGGCATGTGGTACAAGCAGCACTTTTTTGAGTGGGCCTGCCGCGTGCCCTTCATCGTGCATGCGCCGAAGCGTTTCACGCCGTCTCGCGTCCAACAGAACACTTCGCTCGTCGATCTGATGCCGACGATGCTCGATCTTGCGAGTGGAGGCCGATTCACGGACTACGTCGGCGAGGAGATAGATGGAAAGTCACTCCTTCCCGCGCTCGAAGGTGACCCCTCAGCGCTAAGCGATACAATTATCTCCGAGTTTGCAGCAGACGGATCTACAGGACCCAGCCGTATGGTAAAGATGGGCTCGTGGAAGTACATGTACCTCGAAGGCGTTGATGAGCTTCTCTATGACGTTGCCAGCGACCCCAAGGAACTCAAAAACGAGATTGCGAATCCTGCGCAAGTCGATCGACTTAAAGAACTGCGCCGGATTGCCTTCGAAGGCTGGGATCCCGAAGAACTGCGCTCTGTAATCCGCAAGGATCAGGAGCGTCGGCTAATGATCCATAAGACGACAGGTGGTAACCCCAGCTGGGTCAACGTCGTCCGGGTTGACGACAACGAACGCTACATTCGCAACGCCGGAGCCGCCGACACCAAGGCCAAGGCGCGCCTCCCGTATGTCCCACCAGCAAAACCTGACAAAATGTGATGACGTACGATGGCGTTGTCGTAGGAGCGGGCTAGGTTCGTCAGACCCTACGTCGCCATTTTACTGTTGGTTTGGATGGTCGTTGCAGGAGAGCGTGAGAGACTCTCAGCGGCTTGGACCACTGCGTCTGCGGCAGAAACCGAACAACAAGCGCGAACAGCCTCTTTGAGGTGCCTGCAAGCGCATGAGCAATTAGGCTGGCGGCACCCCAGGAGATCCAAGGTGAGCAAGGGCGACATTGAGTACGACTACATTATCGTCGGAGCTGGTTCTGCGGGCTGTGTGCTGGCAAACCGGCTTTCTGCCGATCCCAATGTGCGTGTTCTGATCCTGGAAGCGGGTGGCTGGGACCTCAATCCCTGGATACATGTTCCCGTTGGGTACTTCAAGACGTTGCATAATCCAAAGACGGACTGGTGCTACAAGACCGAGCCTGACCCTGGCCTTAATGGGCGCTCTATCGACTGGCCGCGCGGAAAAACGCTCGGCGGTTCGAGTTCGATCAATGGCATGCTCTACATCCGTGGTCAGCGCCAGGACTACGATACCTGGGCTCAGCTCGGAAACAGAGGCTGGGCATACGATGATGTACTCCCGCTGTTCAAACGTTCGGAAAGCTATGAGCGCGGAGAGACGGAATACCATGGTACCGGCGGCGGCCTTTCCGTTATCACCACTCGTGCCACGAGTGATATTTCCGAAGCCTTCATAAATGCTGCCGTAGAAATGGGAGTTCCGCGCACAAACGACGTCAACGGTGCCGTTCAAGAGGGTGTCGACTATTTCCCTCAAACTGCGCGCAACGGCTTTCGTTGTTCGAGTTCCCGGGCGTTCCTGCACCCGGTTCGCAATAGGAAGAACCTCGACATCGTCACCCATGCTCATACGCAGCGGCTGACATTTGCCGATGATGAACCCAATCGCATCAATGGCGTTTATTTTTTGCGCAGCGGCGTCGCACAGTCGGCCGGCCTGAAAGTCGGCGGCGAACTGATCCTTTCTGCCGGTGCTATCGGGTCACCGCAAATCCTCGAACTTTCAGGGGTGGGCAATGGTGAAATCTTGAGGGCCGCCGGTATCGACGTGCAGCATGAAATGCGCGGAGTAGGTGAGTCACTCCAGGATCATCTCCAGATTCGGTTGGTGTATGAGGTCAACGTACCGACGCTCAATGACGCGATTAACAACTTCTTCCGGCGCATGCGCATTGGCATCCAATATGTCATGACCCGCACTGGGCCAATGAGCATGGGTGCAAGCCAGGTTTGCATCTTTGCGAGAACGATGGACGTCCTCGAGACTCCCGACATCCAGTTCCACTTCCAGCCGTTGAGTGCGGACAAGCCGGGCATCGTAATGCACCCGTTCTCTGGGATCACGTCTTCGGTTTGCCAGTTGCGCCCCGAGAGCCGGGGGCATGTCCACATTGCGACGCCTGACGCAGCCGACCATCCAAAGATCGTTCCGAATTATCTCTCAACGAGAGGCGATCAGGACTGCGCGGTGCGGGCTGTCAAGTTTGCAAGAGCGATGACCAAGACCAAGGCGCTGCAGCCGTTCATCGTGCGCGAACACATGCCCTCGGGCGATCCCCAGACATACGATGAACTCTTAAGTGCCGCCCGCAACCTGGGGCAATCGATCTACCATCCCACATCCACTTGCAGAATGGGAACGGATCCACTCGCCGTCGTTGACGAGCGTTTGCGCGTGCGCGGTCTCAGGGGCCTGCGTATCGCGGACGCTTCCATCATGCCCTCGGTTGTGAGCGGCAACACCAACGCCCCATGCATCATGATCGGTGAAAAGGCAAGCGACATGATCCTGACCGATCGCAGGCTTTAGCAGCTCTTACCGTGAAAGTCCGAGCTGAAATACAAAAGGAGTTCCACCTATGAAGATGACGACCGAAGAAGCATTCGTGAAGGTCCTGCAGATGCATGGCATCGAGCATGCTTTTGGCATCATCGGATCGGCGATGATGCCAATCTCAGACCTTTTTCCTGACGCCGGAATCAAGTTTTGGGACTGTGCTCACGAGGTCAACGCCGGTATGAGTGCCGACGGCTATACGCGTGCAACCGGCAAGATGTCGATGGCCATTGCACAGAACGGTCCCGGCATCACGAACATGGTTACACCAATTATCACAGCGTACTGGAATCATACGCCGATGCTGCTGGTCACACCTCAGGCGTCCAACAAGACCATCGGTCAAGGTGGCTTTCAGGAAATGAAGCAAATGGCATTGTTCGAAGATTGCGTCTGCTATCAAGAAGAAGTGCGCGATCCGTCGCGGGTAGCGGAAGTTTTAAATCGCGTCATCCTGCGGGCTTTCCGCGGTTCGGCGCCGGCTCAGATCAACATCCCGCGCGACATGTGGACTAAGGAAATCGATATCGACCTTCCGCAAATCGTTCGGATTGAGCATCCGCCAGGCGATCCTGCCGCTATCGCTGAAGCTGCAAGGTTGCTCTCGGAGGCGGAATTCCCTGTTCTTCTTAACGGTGCTGGCGCGGTGCTGGCAGGGGCAATTCCCACTGCGGCCAAGCTCGCAGAGCGACTTTCTGCGCCGGTTTGCTGCAACTACCAGCACAATGATGCCTTCCCCGGACCGCATCCGCTTTATTGTGGTCCGCTCGGCTACAATGGTTCAAAGGCTGGGATGGAGATGATCTCAAAAGCCGACGTGATCCTTGCCCTGGGGACGCGATTGAACCCGTTTTCTTCGCTGCCAGCCTATCAGACCGAATACTGGCCAATGGGAGCCAAAATTATCCAGGTTGATATCAATGCCGACCGAATTGGCCTGACCAAACGCATCGCCGTTGGCATCCAGGGCGACGCTAAGAAGGTAGCCGAACAAATCCTCGCGAAACTGTCTGCGACAGCGGGAGACGCTGGTCGCAAAGACCGCGAAGGCATGATTGCTCAATCCAAATCTCGCTGGGCACAAGAATTGTCATCAATGGATCACGAAGGCGACGATTCAGGCATCACCTGGAACAAGCGTGCTCGCGATCGCGATCCCAACCGAATGAGCCCTCGCCAAGCGTGGCGAGCAATTCAGGCGGCTGTTCCCGTCAACGCCATAATCTCTACGGATATCGGAAACAACTGCGCCATTGGGAATGCATATCCGGCTTTCGAAAATGGCCGCAAGTACCTCGCCCCCGGTCTGTTTGGACCTTGCGGATATGGTCTTCCCGCTATCCTTGGCGCGAAGATTGGATGCCCTGATGTGCCATGCATTGGCTTTGCCGGTGACGGCGCCTTCGGAATTTCGATGAACGAGATGACAGCTTGTGGCCGCAACGATTGGGAGCCGATCACTATGGTGATTTTTCGCAACTACCAATGGGGTGCGGAAAAGCGGAACACGACACTTTGGTTCGACGACAATTTTGTCGGCACAGAACTCAATGTTGGCGTCGACTATGCCAAAGTAGCCGAGGCCTGTGGCGTTAAGGGCGTCAAGGTGGATAACCCTCAGGCGTTAACCGAAGTACTTCGCAACGCCATCAAGGAACAGATGGAGGATAGAGTGACCACCTTCATTGAAGTCGTTCTCAACCAAGAACTCGGAGAGCCTTTCCGACGCGATGCGATGAAGAAGCCTGTCTCCGTCGCTGGAATCAAGAAGGAAGATATGCGCCCTCAGCAACCGCAGCTCTGACGCTCGAAGGGCCCTCGCAGTTGCGGGGGCCCTTCGACGCCTTGCGCGGAGTTTGAGACATGCGCGTCTGCCGACGGATCTCGCGGACATGTTGCTCGGCCGACGACTGCGGCCCGGATTTTGATCTCATCTGCGCTCCTTGGCGGCTACGATGATCTCAAAATCCTCCACTCCCGATTCGCTTCAAAATGTCTCAAGGTTGATGACGGGGGACAGGATGCTGTTCGTCGACGTGTTCAATATGGCGCTCTACACTGCGAGTTACCAGTTAGCCGCGTTGGTGCACGCGGCTTCTGACGCGCCGTAACCCCGCGCTCGCAGCCCAAGGCTCGGCGAAGTAAATGGGAGATGGGTTATGAACTACCTTGAACGATTCCGCGTCGAGCCAGGCAGCAAGGTCGAACTCGGCAAGATCGACGCCGGGTTCAAAGATAAGCACGAATCCCACGAGCGTGCGCTGCCCGAAATCGATACGTATTGCGAAAAGCTCCGCGACCTTCAGTACCTGATGTACGCGGAAGGCAAGCGATCCCTGCTCATCTGCCTTCAGGGCCGCGACGCTGCCGGGAAGGACGGTACGATCAAACACGTTCTGGGTGCGATGAACCCTCAGGGCTGCCCCGTCGCCAGCTTCAAAGTTCCCTCGAAGGAGGAGGCGTCACACGATTTCCTGTGGCGTTGTCACAAGTCAACGCCGGCCAAAGGCCAAGTGGCGATATTCAATCGCTCGCACTACGAGGATGTGCTTGTCGTTCGCGTCCACAACTTGGTTCCGGAGAAGGTGTGGTCGAAACGCTATGACTTGATCAACGATTTCGAGAAGATGCTGTTTGAGAATGGCACCCACATCCTCAAATTCTACCTCCATATCGATGCGGACGAGCAACTTGCCCGCTTCAAGCAGAGGATCGATGATCCCACGCGCCACTGGAAGATCAGCGATGCCGATTACGCCGAACGCGGGTATTGGGATGCCTACACCGACGCTTTTGAAGCCGCGTTGAGCAAATGCAGCACGCACCGCGCGCCGTGGTTTGTCATTCCATCAAACCATAAATGGTTCCGCAATCTCGCCATTTCGCAGATCGTGGTCGATACGCTCGAAGCGCTTGACATGAAGTTCCCAGAGCCAAGCGTTGACATCGCCGAGATCAAGAAGAAGTACCACAGTCTCGTACACGAAGAGCGTGGAGACAAAACCACCTGATCTTGTGGGAGCCAGACTGCGGTTCGGCGTTGCAACTCTCTCGTTCAGGGCAGCAACGCATTTGATTCCGTTGCCGCCGTGAACTTCGACGACGGAGGGCGCGGCGATGATGGGCCGGCTGGAACGCGGCTCAATCTGGCTTGCCGAAGGTCTTGTGCTCGAGGACAAAGTCCGCGAGCACTCCGCGCGCTCGATCTTTACCCACGCCGACAATTTGCCGACCGATCTGACGTTCGGGATCTTCATGGACGTCGACGCTTCGCGCGCAATCCGGCAGGCCGAGGTTGGTGGATCGCGGACGACGATCGCGCGCAACGAGTAGCGCTTCGGGATCATGCCAGGCCCACATGATCTCCTGGCCATCGATCATCTCGCCCTGGATCGAGGAACGATCGATCACTCTACATCGTGGAGGCCCAAGGCAACTGACGTAGATCAAGACGCTGAAATTTGAAGAATCACAGACGCGAAGGTGCTTTTCAACTTGGCGGAAACATACGTAGGTTCTAGATTATAAATTTAGGACGTTCAACGAACCAAGGCAAGTAGCAAACATGATGGGCCGTGCCGATCCTACGAGCGTCCGGTAAACCGCCAAGTCTTTTTAGAACCCGATAAGTGTTACGCATATATTTAGGAGTGCCAGATGAAAGTCGAGCTTGCCACAAATGGCATTAGCTGTTTCGCTGCTAATGGGTCCCAGGTGTGCTTTCCGTCGAATGCGCCGAGGAGGCGTCGGGACAGCTTAACACTGGTCGCTGCGATTGCTGTGACCTGTGGGCCGCTTTTCATCTCTGCGCCCGCGCAAGCGCAGCAGCCGGCGGAAAAGCCGAATATCCTCGTCATCTTCGGCGATGACGTGGGGCAATCTAACGTAAGCGCCTATACGCATGGTTTGGTCGGCTACAAGACGCCAAATATCGACCGGATTGCCAAGGAAGGCTTGATGTTCACTGACTACTACGCGGAGAACAGCTGCACCGCGGGGCGCGCAACGTTTATCACAGGGCAGTCCGCGTTCCGAACCGGTCTGACAAAGGTCGGGGTACCAGGCGCTGATCTCGGCCTCCAAGATCGTGACATCACTATCTCGCAGGCTCTTAAGCCTCTCGGTTACGCGACAGGTCAATTCGGCAAGAACCACCTGGGTGACCAGGACCGCTTCCTGCCCACGAAACATGGCTTTGACGAGTTCTTCGGCAACCTCTACCACCTGAACGCCGAGGAGGAGCCGGAGCGCCCATACTGGATGAGCAACAACCCCGCGTTCCTCAAGTCCTACAACCCGCGAGGCGTAATCAAGTCGTCGGCTGACGGGAAGATTGAAGACACCGGCCCGTTAACCGCAAAGCGCATGCAAACGATCGACGACGAGACCACGGATGCGGCGATCGATTTCATGACGCGCCAAGTTAAGGCCAAGCGTCCATTCTTTACGTGGATGAACTTCACGCGCATGCACATCTTTACTCACGTTCGTGAGTCGTACCGCGGCAAGGCGGGCCTGGGCCGGGGCAATGAGTACGCCGACGGCATGTGGGAGATGGACCAGAACGTCGGCAAACTTATGAAGTCGCTTGACGAGCTGGGTATTGCCGAAAACACTATTGTAGTCTTCACCACCGACAACGGGCCGAACTTCTTCACTTGGCCCGACGCTGCCAGTTCGCCGTTCCGCAGCGAGAAGGACTCGAACTGGGAGGGCGCCTTTCGCGTACCGGCGCTGGTGCGCTGGCCTGGCCACATCAAACCTGGGTCGGTCGCCAATGGAATGTTCTCGGGGCTGGACTGGTTCCCGACTTTAATGGCAGCGGTCGGAGATACCACCATCAAAGATCGCTTGCTAAAGGGCACCCAGGTTGGCGACAAAACCTTCAAGGTCCACTTGGACGGCTACAACCAGCTGCCAATGCTGACCGGTCAAACCGACAAGTCTGCGCGTGATGATTACTTTTACTTCGACGACGACGGCGAGCTCGTCGCGATGCGTTACGATGTGACCCTGCCTGGCGCTACTCAACCCACGGCCTGGAAAATCGTTTTCTGCGAGCAGACCGCGCGGGGTGGGTTCCAGATTTGGCGCCAGCCATTCACCTGCCTGCGCACGCCCAAGATCTACAACCTGCGCATGGACCCTTACGAGCGCGGCGACATCGGTCCGACTTCCACCTATGACAAGTGGAATGTGGACAACGTATACCTGATCTTCGAGGGTATCCGGCGCGGGACGGAATTCCTGAAGACCTTTACCGATTATCCGCCAAGCCAGTCATCGGCTAGCTTCTCAATCGACCAGGCGGTCGAAAAGCTCAAGATGGAGCTTCAGCAAAAGCAGAATGAGAAGAAGTAGTAATAATGGCAGTCTCTGCTAGATGGTACCGCCGGCCGCGCTCGCAGCGGCCGGCGGTACCATGCCAAATTCCGGCGATGAATGTCGGACTATGCTGGACCGCTTATGTCTAGTCGCTCACGCGCGGGCCTAACGGCTCAAGAAACGGGGAGCCGCAAAGAGACACTTGTGGACGCGAGAAGGATTGCGTCTGGTCTGCTGTTCATTTCTGGCGCGGCCGCGCTTGTGTATCAGGTGCTTTGGGCAAAGCAGCTGTCAATTGTTGTTGGTATAGATGTCCGTGCGATTACAATTGCAATCAGCGCATTCTTTGCCGGTCTGGGGTTTGGCGG
Source organism: Hyphomicrobiaceae bacterium (assembly GCA_050246945.1). Classification (GTDB taxonomy): domain Bacteria; phylum Pseudomonadota; class Alphaproteobacteria; order Rhizobiales; family Hyphomicrobiaceae; genus JAEUMD01. Next base: position 30,239 of record JBFWVC010000028.1, on the reverse strand, counting down.
ATTACTGATCGGACGGCTCGCCGATAGGTTAACGCGACACCTGCGGTCATACGCGGCCTTGGAACTAGGCGTCGCCGCATCTGGGTTCGCCGTAACATGGACTCTTGCGCGAATTGCTCCCGTGTTTGCCTCCCTTGAGGATCAGCAGGCTTGGCTCGCCTGGCCGATGCTTCTTGCAATTGTGGCGATCCCTCCATTCTTAATGGGAGGAACTCTTCCGGTTCTCGTGCGTGCGCTTGCTCCGCGCGACTCCGAGATCGGTAAAGTCACAGGTCGTCTCTACGCTGCGAATACCGCAGGGGCCATCGTCGGTGCGTTGGGGGCGACTTTCGTCCTCATTCCGAGTGTAGGGTTGCAAGGAGCGGCCATCGTTGCGGCTACTGCGAATATTGCAGCGGCGGTTGGAGCCCTGCTACTGAGGAAGCATCGCAGTCGGGGGGTGTCCGTTCAGCCTGTTCCGCCACGTTCGGAGCGCGACAGCGGACGCCAAGTGCTGATCCTCTATGCGATTGCAGGCGGGCTCGCGCTTGGGTACGAGGTCGTGTGGTCGCAGGCGATTGTCCAGTTTATAAGTACCCGCGTATTTGCCTTTTCCATCGTGTTGGCAACTTACCTTGTCGGGCTGGCGCTAGGTGCGTATCTATTTGCGCGTTATGCTGACCGGATCCGTAATCCGTGGAATGCCTTTGCACTATTAATTGCAGGTGCCGGGCTCGTCGGCCTTGCCGCGCTCACCTTACTGGGAAGCTGGATCGCCGTTGCACAAACTTTGCTTGAAGCTGTTGTGCTGAATTGGACCGGCAACGAACTTGCAGGGATGAGCGCCCGGTTCGTTGTTGCTGCGGTCTGGGTAGTCCTCCTTCCAACCATCTTGCTTGGCGCTGCTTTTCCTGTCGCGATGCGGCTTGTGGCGCAAGAGAACCACATTGGACGCGACGTGGGGGCCGCCATCGGCCTCAATACGATTGGCGGCATTGCCGGCGCGGCGGTGACTGGGTTCCTTCTTGTGCCCGGGCTTGGACTGGTAGGGACCATGGCAACACTAGCACTTGGAGCCGTCATCATTGGAATGGTTGCGATGGTTGCTGGAAGCCGGACATCATACTCGGCAAGGTGGCGGCCAGCCGCACCAGCGATGGCAGCGATAGCCGTGGCAACGGTCGTCTTCGCGATAGCCACTCCAGCCAATCACCTCGGAAGCCTTCTGGCCCAGTCGCGGCGAGGATCGCTCGTGACTTACGAAGAGAGTCAGGGAGGTACGGTTGCTGTAATAGAGCAGTCGGGCGGGACGACAACCTTTCGACGACTTTACGTCCAGGGAGTATCGAACTCAGGCGATGCGATGCCCTCGCTGCGATACATGCGCCTACAGGCCCTTCTACCATTGATCGTGCATTCGGGTGAGCCCCGCTCGGTGCTAGTCATTGGGCTCGGCACTGGCATCACCGCGGGCGCCGCGTTGCGCTACCCTCTGGAAAAGCGAGTCGTGGCTGAACTGCTTCCCGCGGTTCTCAGGGCGGCGCCGAACTTCAAAGGCAATTTTGACGCCACCTCCGATCCGCGGCTCGACATCCGATTGCGCGACGGGCGTCGTGAGTTACTGAAAAGTCGGGAGAAATATGATGTGATTACTCTTGAGCCGCCGCCACCGGCGGCGGCGGGGGTGGTCAATCTCTACTCGGTTGATTTCTACAGCCTCGCCCGTGAGCGCCTTCGGTCGGGGGGGATTATGGCTCAGTGGCTTCCGCTGGGCACCCAGAACGACGAGGACACGAGATCGCTGGTTCGGAGCTTTCTAGACGTCTTCCCCCATGCGTCACTCTGGACGACAGACATTCATGAAATGTTGCTGATCGGTTCAGACGCACCGCTCAAACTCGATGTTTCAAGAATATCCGAACGTTTCAATCAGCCGGACGTGGCGAGTGCACTGACGGAAGTCGGCATCGCCAGCCCGGCAGCACTTCTTGCCACATGGGTCACAGATCGCGCGGGCCTCGAGCGTTATGCGGGCAACGCGCCGGCTGTAACGGACGATCGGCCCCGCATCGAATATTCAAGTTGGACGCGCCCTGACGAGTTGCAGCGTGTCTTGCCAAAGTTGTTGGCGCTCGCAACGCATCCCCCACTTGAAGATGCCGATGAGGCCTTTCGGGCGTCGGTCGCAGTCGAGAATGAACTTCTGTCGACTTTCTATGCTGCGGCTATCAACGTTCAACGCGGCGAAAGAGAACTTTGGGCGCAGAACATCACGCGAGTGATGCGCGAGGACGGTCGAAATCCATATTACCGCTGGGTTGCTGGAGGGTCTGGCCAATGAGTGGTCCGCGAAATGCTATTCTTGAATTGAAAAGCCGGATCGGCAAATCAGTTCTTGGTCAGGATCATCTGATCGAAAGCATGGTGGTCGGCCTGCTCGCGAATGGCAATCTCCTGCTTGAGAGCCTGCCAGGCCTTGCAAAAACACGTACTGTAAAATCGTTGGCGAAGAATCTCGCTGCCGACCTTTCGCGTGTGCAGTTCACGCCGGATTTGCTTCCCTCCGACGTAACGGGTGCGGAAATCTACATTCAGACCGACAAGGGAGGGCAATTCAATTTCCAGAAGGGTCCGATCTTCACAAATTTGCTCCTGGCTGACGAGATCAATCGCGCGCCCGCCAAGGTGCAGTCGGCGCTTCTGGAGGCGATGGAAGAGCGTCAGGTAACCGTCGGTGGCAAGACCTACAAGTTACCCGACTTGTTCATGGTGCTGGCAACCGAAAATCCAATCGAGCAGGAGGGCACCTATCCTTTGCCGGAAGCGCAACTCGACCGCTTTCTAATGCAGATCCTCATCAACTATCCCGACGAGGCGGTCGAGGGAGAGATCATTAAGCTCAACCGCGAGGAAAACGCGCAGAAGCCTGAGGACAAGGCTGAGAAGCCGGCTCCCATTTCACAGCAATCCATTTTCGATGCGCGCCGCGAAATTGATGGTATTTTCGTCTCTGATGCGGCGCAAAAATACATGGTTGACGTTATCTTCTCCACGCGGTTTCCAAGCCGCTATGGTGATCCGCTCGGGAAGTGGATTCAGATTGGCGCAAGCCCGCGTGGCAGCTTGGCACTCGACCGCTGCTCACGGGTGAGAGCTTGGCTCGACGGCGAGACCTTTGTGACGCCCGACCATGTCCGCGCCGTGATGCACGACTGCCTGCGGCATCGGTTGATCCTGAGTTACGAGGCGATTGCCGATGGCGTAACCGTGGACCAGGTCCTCGACAAGATTGTCTCGTTGGTTGCGTGTGTCTGAGGAGGCTGCAATGGCCGGAGCAAACGCCGGAGCGGTTCCCGGCGTCTACGTGGATCTTCAAGAGTTGATCGCGCTGGAGCAACGCGGCCGGCACGTCTCCTTTCTGCCGCATCAGCCCGTCCACAGCCTGCTGGCCGGCCGTTATGCCTCACGCATGCGCGGACGCGGTCTCAACTTCGAGGAAATCCGGGATTATCGCCCTGGCGATGATGTGCGTTCGATCGACTGGAAAGTGACCGCGCGGCTGCAGAAGCCGCATGTGCGGGTGTTCAACGAGGAACGCGACCGGCAGGGGCTGCTAGTGATCGACCAGCGCTTATCGATGTTCTTTGGCAGCTCCCTCACCATGAAATCCGTCACGGCGGCCCAAGCTGGCGCGATCGGAGCCTGGCGCATCCTTGCAGTCGGCGACCGCACCGGCGGTCTTGTCTTCAATGACAGGGACATGGCGGAAGTCCGTCCGCAACGTGCGCGCCGCACCGTTTTGCAATTGCTGAGCTACATTGTCGCGCAAAATCAGGCGCTCGGTGTCGGGCGCGGTATCGTCTCGGCGCCAGCAATGCTCAATCGCGTGCTGGAACGTGTGCGGCGGCTCGCCCTGCATGATGCGACGGTGATCGTCATCAGCGATTTCGACGGTGCCGACGAAACGACACGGCGCCTCGTCGCGGATATGGCAAGGCATAACAGCATGATCGCGCTGCTGGTGCATGATCCGCTGCAAAGTGAGCTTCCGGCCAGCGCTCGCATGACCGTGACCGATGGCGAATTACAGATTGTTCTCGAGGTTGGCCGCGAAAGCGTGCGCAAAAACATCCAGCAGGTGACTGAAGCGCGGCTTCGTAGCGTATTCGCCTGGACGCGGGAGCTTGGCGTGCCGGTGTTACCTCTGAGCGCCGCCGAGGACACTATCAAACAAATTCAGAAGCTGATGGGGCAAGTGCCGCTGCAGCAAAATCGCAATGCAAGCCCCACTGCACCCGGAGCCGCCCTTGGCTGACAGTCGCCCAACCGATCCACTCGCCGGGCTGGTCGACATTCCGTTGCCAGCCGAGGTCACGCTTTGGCCGCAGACCTGGCCGTCGCGAATAGTGCTGGCGGTCGTCGTGGTCGGCCTGATCTTTGCTGCGCTGTGGGTCCTCCGTCGCTGGCGCGTCAACCGTTATCGCCGTGAAGCACTGTCCGAGCTCATGCGTATCGAAGCCGGCGCAGCGACATCGACGCCGGCAGAGCTTTCAGCCGCTCTGGCCGCCCTGGTGCGCCGTACTGCTGTCGCAGCATTTCCGCGGGAACTGGTCGCTCCTCTAACAGGGGCTGCCTGGCTCTCCTTCCTCGATCGAAACGACGGCGGACGTGCGTTTTCGGAAGGGCCAGGGCGCGCGCTCGAAATCTCGGCCTACCGGCCGACGCCTGACTTCGAAACCGGAGAATTGATCAACGCCGTACGCTCCTGGATCAAATTGCATAGCAGGGAGCGTGGGTCATGATCGAATTCGCATGGCCCTGGGCTTTCGCCGCGCTCCCTCTGCCGCTGCTCGCGTGGTGGCTGTTACCGCCCTATCGCGAACAGCGTGCATCAGTTCAGATTCCGTTTTTCGCGCGGGTTGCCGAAGCCACGGGCCAGACCCCCCGGAAAGGTGCTGTCATCGTCCGCAGGTTGCCACTGCAGATCATCGTGGCCACAATCATCTGGGTTCTCGTCGTGGCGGCACTCGCGCAGCCGCAACGTGTCGGCAAGCCGATTGCCCACGATATCTCGGCACGCGACATGATGCTGGCGATCGACATTTCCGGATCGATGGACCAGACCGACTTTAAGGCCGCCAACAAGGAAATGTTACGTCGCATTGATGGAGTGAAGCAGGTTGTCGATGCCTTCATCGCGCGACGAAAGGGCGACCGCATCGGACTGATCCTGTTCGGCACCAAGGCCTATATCCAGTGCCCGTTCACGCAGGACCTTTCCACCATTCGAACGCTGCTGGACCAGACGAAGGTCGGCATGGCCGGGCAGCAGACGGCGATCGGCGATGCCATCGGACTGACGATCAAGGCATTCGAGTCAAGCAAGGCCCAGCAGAAGTTGCTGATCCTGCTGACCGATGGCAACGACACTGCGAGCCGTGTGCCGCCGGCGCATGCCGCCGACATTGCTCAACAGCGCGGTCTTGTCATCTACACAATCGGCGTCGGCGATCCGAACGCGACCGGCGAAAACCGCGTGGACTTCCCAACGCTGAACACCGTCGCGTCGACTACACACGGCAGCTTCTTCCGGGCAGAGAATGGCGAGCAGCTTGAAGGCATCTATGCTGACATCGACAAGCTGGCGCCGGTGAAGCTTCTGACCGAAACCTGGAGGCCGAAGCTTCCGTTGTTCCAGTGGCCGCTGGGCGCGGCGGCGCTCCTTGGCATTGCCACGTGGTTATTGCTTTTACTGCGAGGCTATTCTGCGAGGCGGACCCGCCATGCTTGAAGAAGCTATCACAAATTTTCATTTACTGCGGCCTTGGTGGCTTGTGGGCCTCATCCCAATCGCGCTCATCCTGTTCATGCTTCTCAGGCGCGATCGAAACGAAATGCAGTGGACCGGAGCGATCGCACCCAATCTGCTGAAACACATGACAGTGACGCCGGCACAACGCTGGCACATCCGCCCGGCTTGGCTTGTCGCATCGGCCCTCGCGCTGGCTATCGTCGCATTGGCCGGCCCGGCCTGGCGGCGCGAACTGCCGCCCTTCGTCGAAGACAAGGCGCCACTGATGATTGCACTCGATGTCTCCGCCTCGATGGGCGGCACGGACATCGCACCGTCGCGCCTCGAACGCAGTAAGCAGAAAATCCTCGATATTCTGGCCGCACGGGGCAATGCACGCACCGGCCTGATCGCCTTTGCCGGCTCGGCCCATCTCGTGATGCCGCTGACCGATGACCGACGTGTGATCGAGCCTTTCCTTGATTCGCTAAACCCAGCTCTGATGCCGGTGCCGGGCAAAGTCCCGGTCGCGGCCGTTGAACTCGCATCCAAGTCACTAGCCGACGAACTCTATGCGGGCACTATTCTCATCGTGTCCGATGATCTAGGCACCGCTAATGCGGCTGACCTGGGGCGTGCGGCCGGAAGGAACGGATTACTGATGCTCGCGGTCGTACCGGCCGACAAGGCTCACAGCCCTATCGACAACGTTCGGGTTACGGTGGACTCAAGCGACATTGAGGCGGTCACACGGCGCATCAACACTCATTTTCAGAGTGCCGAAGCAGATAAGATCGGGGCCCGCTGGCTAGATGAAGGCTTCTGGCTGCTACTACCAATTGCGCTTCTCAGTCTGCTTTGGTTCAGGCGGGGTGTAACGGTGCAATGGGCCCTGCTACTGATTCTTCTGCTGCCGGCGTCCGGGCACGCTCAGACTGCCGGCGCCTCATGGCGCTTTGCGAACTTATGGCTGACACCGGACCAGCAGGGCCGCATCGCATTCGATCGCGGCGACTACCATCGCGCCGCGCAACTCTTCGCCGACCCAATGTGGCGTGGCATCGCCGCCTACCGTGCCTATGATTTCATTGCGGCGAGAGATGCATTTCGCAAGATTGATACGATTGACGGACGCTTTGCGCTCGCCAATGCCGAGGCGCAGAACCACGCCTACGAAACGGCGATCAAGTTGTATCACGAGGTCCTCGCGCAGCAGCCGGATAATGCCGCAGCGAACGCCAATCTAGCGATTGTGCGCAAGGCTTACGAGGCGGCCGAGGCAAAGCGGAGGAAGGAGGAGCAGAGCGATCCAGATCAGCCTATCTACAAAACGCCCGACGGGATGAAGTTCGACAAGCAGCAGAAGGGCGGCAAGCGTATGCTGGTGAAGCCGCAGGACCTGACCACGCCCGGTGCTGCCGAAGCTTGGATGCGCGAGGTGCAGACCACGCCGGCGGACTTTCTCAAGTTGAAATTCGCCATTCAAGTGGAACCCGGTTCGAAGCCGGCAACGACGGGCGCGCCAAAATGAGAAGTGCGCTTGCGGCCATCGTCCTTTTAATTGCGGCCGCACCGGTGGCGGCGCAGACGGCTGCGCCCCAGCCCGTCGTGCGAACCACGCTCACCCCCGCACAGGTGGTTGTCGGACAGCCCGCCACTCTGGTCGTCGAGGTGCTAGCACCCAATTACATGACCAAGCCTCCGGTCATGCCCGAATTCCAGATCCGTAACGCGATCACCCGCATTGGGTCGACCCTCAATATGTCCGACCGGCAGGGAGATGTGAGCTATGCCGGCATCCATTACGAGTTTCTGATCTATCCGCAGGAGGCCGGCACTTACGCCGCCGCGTCGGGCCAGACTGTCACAGTCACTTTCGCGGATGATCCGCCGCATACGCGCGAGGCGACAGTGCAGATGCCTGCGGTGAATTTCCAAGCAGTGATACCCGAAGCGGCACGAGATCTCGATCCTTTTGTTTCCGCAACCGCGCTTAGCCTGCAGCAGGAAATCCACCCGTCGTCGGACTCGCTGAAAGTCGGCGATGCCATAACTCGCGTCGTGACCATCAAGGCCGAGGGGACGCCGGCGATGCTGTTGCCGCTGACGCCTTTTGCGTCGATCGCCGGTACGAGGATCTATCCGAGTAAGCCGCTGTTGAACGATCAGTTCGACCAACGCGCGGACGTGCTGACCTCCACCCGCACCGACAGTGCCACCTACATGCTGCAAACCGCCGGCACGGTAAATTTGCCGGCAGTCGAGATTGCCTGGTGGAATGTCAAGGATCAAAAAATCGATCACACGCAAGCCAGCTCTCAGTCGTTCAGTGTGGCTGGCGGTCCCGCCGCGGGTAAGGACACATCAGAATACGGTGGGCTTTCCGCTCCACGAAAGATCGTGCTCTTCATATTGGAGCACTGGTTCGCGGTGCTCTCAGCGGTGGCCGCGCTGGCGGCTGTGATCTGGTCGGTGCCGCCCGTCCTGCGAAGCCTGACGCGCTACCTGCGGCACCGACACCAAGTCTACCGACAGTCGGAAACCTTTGCATTTGAGGAGTTGCGCCGCTTTGCAAGACAAGGTGACACACGCTCGACTTATCGCGCGCTTCTCGTCTGGCTCTCTCGGTTTGAGCCGGCAGCGCCGAGTGGCACGATCAAGGCCTTAACGACATGGGCGAGAGACCCGGCTTTGTCGCGGGAGATTTCTGCGCTAGAACACCACTTGTTTGCAACGGTGCCCGGTCCAGATAAATGGTCCGGTGACGCCTTGATCAAGGCCATTGAGTCGGCGCGGGGCAAGATGAGGCATCACCATGCGGACACAACGCGGCCTCATTCATTGCCGGTAGATATCAATCCTCAATCGACAATTCTTCAGCTGCGGCGGTCACTGCGCCCAGTCGCAAGGTGAAGAGACATCGCGGCTTCGTTTGTAGTCTACAGGCACCGCGAGATCTTCTAACGGGTCGCTCTGCGCAATATCGTGTGTCGGGAACATTGGTCGCGCACTGGACTTAGACGAAGCCAGAGCGCGCGATGTCCGCCTGGGGGAGGTGGTGCTGCCGACGTAACGGCGGCGCTTGGCAGCCTGTCTCGGCACCGCGCCGACGTCCGCAATCTCTACGTAATGCGAGAGTCTGCTCGGTGACTCCGAGAAGGGGACCGAGCCGGCTTCGGGTCAATCGCAACATTTGGGGATCGTCTGCTTTCGAGGCGCAGCAGCTGTCTCGCTTAGCTTGCAGCGGGACTGAGGCCGCGGGGCATGAATCGCATCGAATTGCCGACGTCCCAAGCGACCTCAACAGCGGACTTGACCACCCAGCCCTGCTGGTTCTTCCACACGGAATCCACCGACTTCCGCAACTGGGATCGACCGACCGTGAATTGTGGGTGCGCCGACGCCTTGGGCCAACAGCGTCATAAGGCGAGTCATGACGATCAGCCGTGGTGGGTTGTCCAAGTCACACGGGTGTTCCGATGGGCGCCCAAAGATCGCTGCGGCGTAATTTGTTCGGTGGAAATCTCTGGTGCTCGATGTTTCCCATGAGGGCTGACCGGGAACAGCGACTTGATGGCTTAGCGTTAGGACGCCAAGACAGTCTCGCGGATTCCGATGGGGGGGAGGGGCACTCCATGCCACAATGCCATGATCACTCATCGACCTTTCGCCAACTGGCGTCTGGGTCGAAGAGCTTGATGCGCTCTGCTTCTGCGGCCGTCGCTGGCCCCAGGTCCTTTTCGTAAACGATCCCATCCTGGTTGACGATGAATGTCATGACACCCGACTTGCCATACTCGGCAGGTGTAGCGATGAGTGCAAAGCCACCAATCATCCGGTCGTTGACGACATAGTCACGCGCACCATCCGCCGCATTAGCTCCTTGCGCATAGAGCATCCGGTAGACATATCCGTGATAGGCAGGGTGCTGGTCCTCGCCGTCGACGCGGCGCTTATATCCTTCGCTTTGAGCTTCAGCGATGAGCGGGCCAATGGGGCTATGTTTCTCGCCCTCCCCTGTAGGCCAGTATAGACCATCCTTGCGGCCCTTGTTGCTCATCAGCCGCCGCGCATACTGAATGCCTTTGCCGTCGCGTTCTGTTTCGGCATATTCCAGTTGCGCGGCCACATACACGCGCATCACCTCGATGGCAGACAATTCATTCTCGCCGATCCGACGCGTCAGTATTTCATCCACGCCGGCAGCCGTGTCCCAATGCCATTTGCCATTTTCGGCAACGATCGGGATCGGGAATGGGAACTCGTCCTTGCCAATCACGAGCGTGGCCTTGGCATCCCCGTCTTGCTCGATCTGATGGGCCTCGTCGTAGGCGGCGAGGAACCGAGCACGTCGCGCTTCGTCGTCAACAGGATCACCCGAATCCACGATATCCCCGCCATCGGGACCCAGAATTGTCACGACGGCCGGCGCGGGGTCCTCGGAATGGAGCGCATCGACAAGCGCCTGCACGGCTGCTTGAGGCGTCGCGTAGGACGGCTGTTCATCGGCGGAGACCCGGTTGCCGAGGACGAGAGTGGAAAGTGCGAGGACGAGGCTCAACGTCATGGCTTGAAGGCACTTTCGAACGGTCGATGGCGATATCGAAAACATCGTTGTTGCTCCGTTTGCCAGTGTCAATTAGGGCACGGAAAAGCAGTCGAGAAGGGCATGGGCCGTCTTGAGCCCGAACGTGGCTACCTTCGTCCTCGTCCTCCGCCGCCGCGACCGCCTCCTCCACCTCCGCGTTGGTGCGATACTGCGGAACTGCGACTCGCGTGGCCGCGATTGACATGCTTCGTCACTTGCGCTCTCGGCTTGACGTCCATCGCCGATTTGGAAGGCCTGGAGGAATTAGTCCTGACCTGTTTAGAGTGCGAATTGGCTTTGCCGCTGGCCGTCTTGGCTTTGGAGGTATCGCGGTCGCGCGCTTTGCCCTTCGCGCCTGAACGCTCGCGGTCCCCGAGCTTGTCCTTGGCGCGGTCTGCGCCGGCAGACTTGTCCTTCAACTTGCCGTCGGCGCTTTGTTTAAGATCACGCTTCACTTGGTCGACACCACCAACTTTGCCCCGATTCTTGTCGAAGCCGGAGAAGTCCTCTTTCTTGTCCCGCAGGCCGCGGTCCTTGCCATACTTTTCCCGCGTGGCCTTGTCGCGGTAGGGCACAGGCCCACGATGTTGAGGATTGTGCTGCCAGGTGTTGCTGGAGATCTTCGCCCGGTTGACGTTGATCTTGTTGTAGCGATTGACGTCGATATCGATTTTACGGTGGTTCCAGTCGCAGCGGTTCCAGCCCCAGATATTATTGGCGATCGCGAAGCCGGCACCCCAGAAGAAGCCGCGCACAAAGGTCGCGCCGGGGTACCAGTTCCAGTAATATGGCGGGTAGGCGGGATACCACCACGAGCCGTAGACGACGGTTGGCTGGTAGACAGGAACATAGACAATGTCGGGCTGGGCTGCCTCGATGACGATGTATTCGGTCTGGGTTTTCGGATCCGCCTGTTTCTTCACCTTCTGCTGCTTGTTCGTCTTAAGGTTTCCCGCTTGCTCGGCCTTTTGACGCAGAAACTGAATGCGCGCAAAGACATCGCCTTGCTGTGCAAGGAAGGCGTCACCGAGCGTCTGCGTCCATTCCAGCTTCTCGCTCATCATGTTGAGTACGTCGGGGAACATCGTAAGCGCCTTGACGCTCGGATCCCAGTTCTTGCCGTCAAGAGCCTTCGTGAGAGCATCACCTTTGAGTTTGGCGTTCGCAGGTTCCTTCCGCCAGCGCGCCGCCTGTACGACATCCAAAGGGTAAGTCGACGCCATCAGGATATTCGCCACGAGCTCGTCGGGAAAAAGCGCGATCGGCGCGAGCATTTGATCCAGCTGTTCGGTCTTAAAGGTGGCAGGCTGCGCTACGGTTTGTGCGTCCTGTGCGACAGCGGCTGGCACTCTGGCCAGCGAAACAGCAGCAAGTAGTGCGAGAAGGATCCCCAGTACGGGTTTGGTATGCACGGGTAGGTCCTCCCAATCGTCATTTGTGCAAACTGGCGGCTTACTGGAGTGTGACCGCGAGCCAACTATTTATTGGTTTGGATCGGGTTCCGTTTGTCCCCGGCGATCCACTATTCAGGGAACACGACCTTCCAGTCTTGCTTCATGTCCACAACCTTCCATCGGTTAGACTCCGCTGCGTCAAGCGCCTTGTCGAGTTTGCCAAAGGGTGATTTGCGGTCGTAGGCATATTCTCGTTCTGAATCGGTGTCTAGCCCCCTGCGTCTGGGCCACCGAACTGCGGTTTCTCTAATAGCGTCTCAGGCACCGGCGCACGCATGCCGAGAGCATGGTGCGGGCGGAAGTGATTGTATTGCTTTAACCACGTGTTGATGACGATCTGCGCTTGCCTTGTCGTCGCGAACCGCTCCAGTGTCTCAAAGACCGTGAAGACGGACAATTCTATCCATGTTTTAAACCCCGCTCGGAGGACCCGTCATGTCGAGCTCCCAATCGAACTGCCAAATACGAACCATCAATGCGGCCGAGATCGACTTTGTCGCCGGCGGAACCCTAATTCAGGAGATGATGGCATCGCTGAAACTCATAAACGAGATGCTATCTAACGTGTCGAAGACACGATCGGAGATAAGCATAACCTTCGCCCGGAACGCTCGTGCGTAGGCAATGGCTGCGTGGCGTCGTTGGGATGCGCTTTGGCCGCGACACTGCGGTGTCGTCAGACCTGCGTTCATCGCTCAGATAACACTCTGTCTTATTCGTCGCTGCAGTTCCTCGGAATATTTGCCGGCAGTGTGGTCGGCGGCTGGGCTCATCAGACCGGAGGAAGCCCGTCCGTCTTCGCGCTGACCTCGGTGATCGCTTTGATCTGGCTTGTTGCTGCCGTTACCATGACGCAACCGAGCAATCTGACTACGCGCCTCGTGCGCGTCGGTGACGGCACCGATATCCAGACCCTTACTGCGCGGTTGCGTGGGCTCCGAGGTGTCGCCGAAGCTGTGGTGATCGCGGATGAGAGGATCGCCTATCTCAAGGTCGACCCAAAGGCGTTCGATCGAGCCAAGGCCGAGGCGCTAATAACTGTGTGAAGTCTCAGCCACTACAAGGTGATCGGTGCTTGTTTCTGGAAATTCGCCTCAGAATTCGGTGCGGGTCGCAACTATGGAGGCAGTTGACTGGCAGCCAAAATTGACAAGCGAGCAATCACATCTTACTGGGCGTCAACGTCTGCAACGGGTCATTCCTGAGACCTCAGTGCGGATCCTTCGCGTGTCCGGTTAGCCTTCAAGTGCAGTCATGACGCGAGAGTACGTCTGCTCATCGCTCACCACCGGTCACATTGCGGTCGCAGAGCTGCGCCCGCGTCGGGCCATAGCCAGTCAGTCGTGAACCATTTCTGCTCCGGCGGCGACCAATGTGGAACCGTTCTTCATAGGAGGTCAAAATGGCGAGAGTTCAGATAATTTCAAAGGTAATCACGACGGCAATCGTCTTGGCAGCAGGCAGCCATGCCGCTTCTGCATGCTGTAAGGGCACATTCATCAGGACGAAGCCACATGTGAATGTGTCGTCGAGCGGACACTCCGCCGGTCGCCATGGCGCGCCATCACGACTTTCGGGATCGGCGAAATCCACGAAGCGAGAGACGGAACTGGTTGTCATCATCACTCCGGTGCTCACCACCCCTTCAAGGTAAATTAGGGTCTATTCTCGCGTTACGGCCGAATGAAATATCGTGAGCAGGGACGCGATGTACCATACATTTCAGATCAGGAATGGGTCACGCTTGCCCTCACGCTGGCTGCGCTAGCCGCAACACTTTATCTGGTGAACTGAGCCGCTAGACATTGACCCTGCCCTTTGGCAGGAGCTGCCCTTGCAAGTCGTCAAGCCGATAGGGCAGTCTGGGTCATTGCCGCAGTTTCGCCGCTGCATATCCGATAACGACTAATGACTCCAAACCTGCCTCTCACAAAACATTCTCACTGCGTTACGACTCTGACTGCCCATGAGTTCGTGATATTCTCTTTAAACTCGTCAGGAAATGCAGTTTTCTTCGTGCCCGTGAAAGGATCAAAATAGTAAATCAACTTGATTTCTGGTGAAGTAGCTGAGGTCAAGGCGGCATAAACGACAACGGCATGACCGGATGCAGGACCAGTGTTGTAGGTCACGATTACCGGCCTCTGGTTCTTGAGTTCATGAATCAAAACAGATGCTGGCAAGGCTCCTTGATAGTACTTGGCTTTCGAGCGCCAAATCTTGCCATTGTAATCGAAATTCCAGCTGTTCAACATCTGCGTGATTTCCCCGCTGCCAGCCGTTTCCAACTTGGGAAATCCTTTGACGCGATTTACGATGTCAACTTGTGACCACATCACCTTCCCGCTTGCGAGTACCATTTCAATCGCAGCAGCCCAGCACCATACGGGAGTTTGCTGTTTCTTGGTCGTCTGGCGATCGGCAATTGATTCAACGATATAGAATGCTGCACGCGCATTGTTCGCAGCCAACCCGATCCCACTGAAAACAACCAGCAGCAAGAATAAGCCGTTTTGCAGTCTTTTCATTTCACCCTCGCATTTCTCTTTTGGACGCCACGTGCTGCGCCTCACAATCTCCCCTTCCCGAAAGAGGGGGGGAGTCCGCAATAATCTTTTTAACTAAAACTAGGACCCAACGCTGTGGCCAGCCGGTTACAGGGAATTATGCGATCAAGCTCGAACGCCTCCCGCCTTTCCCGCGATGCCCGCTGCTGCTCTAAATTGGCGCGAGTTTAACCAGCGCCATGAATACGTTAGGCCACCTGATCTCATCTTCGTCTGCTATACTGCGAGCAGCGGACACGGGTGTGTTTCACTTGTTGATAGTGAGAAATTCAAGAGCAGCCACCTCAGATGAAATTTCTTCGGACAGCACATCGCCGTCGTTCGCGCACCCGAAGCCACGAGACACTGAGCGCCCAGCAGGCGGACTATCTTCTGCCGTCGGTTCCATGCGCTCTCGCTTGACTCTTTGCTGTAGGACCCAGCAAAATCGTCTCGTGGCGGCCATCGCTGCCGATGAACTGCCGACCGATCCGACTACTAGGCCGGCGCGGCAATTTCGGACAGCACCCTAAAGGGTTGTGAGGATGGTTGTTATGAGGAGCAACAGCGAAGGAGAAGGAATGACTCCACCTGGAAGTCAAATCCGACCTCGCGTTGAGGCGGGGTCACAGTTCGGATTGTGAACTGCAGATACTCGGCCACACTACACCGAACTGCCAACAAAACAGTCTGATCACACTTCATGCGAGGGCGGAGTCCGGACGCGGATTCCAGAGCCTTGCCTTATAAAGCCCGGCTAGGCTGGGTAGGTTATCGATGACAATAGCCCGTCGCACCTCGATGGTCGGCGGGCTTATCGCTTTTTGAACGCTGCCACTCGCTCGACAGCATTAGACCGCAAAGTTCTCGAGCTTTGCCCCTTTCTTGACAGCGTCGACCAGCCAGAGCGGCTTCCGTCCGCGACCACTCCAAGTCTGAGACCGGTCCTTCGGATTCCGATATTTCACGGTTACCTTGCTGCGACCGTTAGCCCGACGTGCTGTTGGATAAATGTCGGCAATTGTCAGGCCAGAATTGTCGAGAATAGCATTGATCTTGGCCTTCACTTCTGCCTTAGCCTCTTCCTCTGCGGCGGCTTTGGCATCCGCAATACGGACCTCCAGAGCCTCTATTTCCTTGAGGCTCATTTTTTCTACGGCAGGGGCTCGGGCCATTTATTTACTCCCTATACAGCTTTTTGGATTTGGTTGATGTCAACTCTAGCATGACCAAAGATGCAATTACATCTATGGAACGCTCAATTGGCTAAAGTTGAATGTTGGGGTCTAAGCTTCGCCCACACCGAGGCGTCGTCCAAAGTCTAGATTGGGGCGTTGGCGTTCCGAATATCCGACAAATTCGACACCAACATAGCAGCCACTGACATGTCGAACCACGCATTCAACATCGACATCGTGCGCTTCGACATAAAGGCGCAATTTCGCGGCAGCATTTACCGCCACGGGGAGTTCAACGAGGGCGCCACCCTCTGAAACATCCCTGACGACACAATCAATTGGAGAGCGCCCAGGGAACGAAACCTTTGCGCGCCAAAACCCCTTCTTCCGCCTAAACCTACGTCGCTCCGATGCAGGCATCAGGCACCCCTGTTTCAAACTAATTCTTCAATCGTCCCAGCATCCTCATTAGTTTACGATTGAAATATTCACAATATCCAAAGCTACCGCCAAAATCCTTATCGCTTGACCAAAATTTAACCGACCAGATTCCAGCCTCTGCCCAACCATTATGTCCCCGTGTCGTTGATAAGGGCATGCTTCGTCGCGAATTGACCGCGATTTAGAATGCGCACGACGCGCGATATCTCTACCGGTCTTTGAGCATTTGCGTCGTTATGTCGAGGACTTCGGCTGCTGAAGCCGCCTGATGCGTGGGTTCTTGTTCCCCTGTCGGGACGTAGCGGTATCCATCGACCCGAGTTTGCCAGACTCCATAGGCATGTCCCGTACGGTGGACAAGAATGTCCCCGTCATGCAATCGCTTAAACGTGAAGCCACGCGCAATGACCTCATCTAGCGCGCAAAGTCGCCCTAACAAATTAGCGTTAGCCCCGAACATAACTGGCCCTCATACTTGCCCTTGGACCAACAGTTAACGGCTATTTGAATGTAGATCAATTATTAGTTCGCGCTAATGCTCTTTTCCGCTTTCAACCCAGCCAAGACTCTGAATCAAATTAGAAGAACAATTTATTCTCCTTCCCGCTTTTGGAATCGGCGCAATAAATATCGTCGATGGAATTCATTCGAATGTTATGGCTGGACGATTTTCTAGGCGCGAGGCTGAGAGTTTGGATCTCTTACCAAAAACCTTCCGACCCTCTGGCGCGCGGCTAGGAATGCGAACGACAAATTCGCGGACGGCAAGTAACATAACGCGTCGCATTTCGCGACGTAAATGTGGAATGACTGTTTGTTATTAAATAATTAAAACAATGCTGCCATTACATAATGCCCATTTAGATCTACCAGATTCGGCACCGAAGTTCCGTCCACTTGTTCGTAGGCCTTGATCGCTCGGCAAGCTCTCGCCAGAGCAGTACTTGCTATGACGACACAGCAAAGAAGGGGGGATCATGGCGCGCAGTTTCGTCTCGCTTACGCTTCAAGCAGCACGTGCTGCCGAGCGGGCAGCAAAGGCTGAGGCACGCGCTCAAGAACGCGCTATTCGTGAAGCCGCTGCCGAAGCCCGCCGTCAGGAGCGCTTTGACAAACAACAATACGCAGCAGCGCGTCAACGCGAATGTGACTCGCTCAACGAGGAACTCCAGGAACGCCTTGGGGATATATCGCAGCTTCTTTCGACGAGCCTCGCACGTTCCCCCACATTCACATGGCAACAGCTGAGCAAGAACCCCTCCGAGGCAGAGTTGGACAAAGATCCAACGCTTGCATTGCCTCGTCGTCCAAGTGAACCTCAGCTACCCACATTAGGCCCGTTTTCCAGGCTAATCCCCGGCGCCAGAAGCAGACACGCTCAAAAATGTCTGGACCTCCAGAACACCTACGGCCAACAAATGGACGCATATGGTCAAGCTGTCCGCAAGCGTGCCAATGCCTACGACGCCTTATGCATCGACATCGACCGCTACAATCGCGGCGTCGACGTGTTCAGATCTGCGTACCGGTCAGGAGACTCAGAAGCTGTAGCCGGCATCGTCCAGCTTGCCCTTGATCATTCGCAATTGCCTGAAGGATTCCACGACGAATATCGTGTCGCGTTCAGCCCCGCTTCGCGGCAAGTCGTCGTCGAATACCGCATCCCCAGTCTGGAGGAGGCCATCCCGACAGTTGAAAAATGCCGCTACGTCAAATCGCGAGATGTCATTGAAGAGACAAAGCGCTCGGCCAAGGGCCGGCAAGCCCTTTATGCTGATCTTGTTGCCCAACTAACGCTACGCCTCGCCAGCGAAGTTTTTCGCGCTGACCAGGATGAAGTCATTGGGAACGTCATTCTTAATATGTTTGTAAGAACGGTCGATCCAGCGACAGGGTTGGAAGTTGCCCCCTGCCTCGTGTCATTAAGAACCACACGAGATCAATTCATGGCCCTCAACCTGCGCAATGTCGAACCAGCCGCTTGCCTCAAGAACCTGAGCGCCGCCGTGTCGCGCAGCCCTGCCGAACTCGTTCCGGTCAAACCAATCTTGGAATTCGACATGGTCGATCCGCGCTTTATACAGGAGAGCGACGTCCTCTCGGCGCTCGACCACCGCACCAACCTAATGGACCTTACGCCAGCCGACTTCGAGAACCTCATCACCAACCTCTTTGCCAAGATGGGCCTCGAGACAAAGCTTACACAGGCCTCCCGCGATGGTGGTGTCGATTGCGTGGCCTACGATCAACGTCCAATACTTGGCGGAAAGGTTGTAATTCAGGCTAAGCGCTACAAGAACACTGTTGGCGTCAGTGCGGTTCGGGATCTGTTTGGCACCATGCACAACGAGGGTGCCAATAAAGGCATTCTAGTCACCACGAGCGGCTATGGATCAGCGGCTCACCAGTTTGCCAACGGCAAGCCAATTGAGCTGATCGATGGCGGCAACCTGCTTTATCTCCTTAAGGAACACGCCAACATCGATGCAAAGATCGAGATGCCCGATGATTGGGTTGACCATTAGTCGGAGTCACCACCAAATTCTTCGAGGCTTGACCTGACCGCCTTTTGATTCTTGGAGATATAGAAGCGTTTTGCGTGGCTACCTCGTGAACCAAGGTCTGAATGACCGGAACCAAGATCGCTTGGGCTCGGCAACCGAAACAACGTTGCTAACGACCTCTACTCCATTGGCCTTGAACTGTCCGTCTTCACGGTCTTTGAGACACTGGAGCGGTTCGCGTAGCGGAGGCTTTGGATCATCCTTTGGACTGAACTAAACTGCTTGCCTTTGATGTTGCAAGCGTCGTCGTTCGAATGTCTTTCGTTTGATCCTTTCTCTGAGATCCGGTCAGGCTGGCTACGGTCAACCGATCAATTGCCATGGGTTGATCGATAAATGTGTCGCCATCCAATCCTTGTCAGCGCTTGGCGTCTGAGTTATCTAATCCAAGGGCACAGGGGGGACTTCGCAAAGGCTGACCCTTGCGAAATATAGAGGGTTGACAAGCTGATAAACCTGTCGGGGGCGTGGCGCCAACGGAAGACACAATCGGCGCATGGCACGACCAAGCTCGACTATCTGCCACATGTCGATGGCCTGCGGGCTGTCGCCATTGTGACGGTCATTCTGTATCACGCTTGGCCACATGTGATGCCCGGCGGTTTCATCGGCGTTGATGTATTTTTCGTCATTTCCGGATTTCTTATTACGCGCATCATTGCGACTGAGATGGCCAGCGGCGAGTTCTCGTTCGTGCGGTTTCTGGCTCGCCGCGTGCGCCGACTTGCACCAGCGTCCGTTGTAATGCTGGTTGTGGTGCTCATCGCTGGTGTGGTCCTGTTAAGGCCCGATGCCCTGAGATCCTTGGGGGACGCGATTGCTTATACGTGCGGATTACTCGCTAATGTTCACTTCTATCGGAGAGGTGGCTACTTTTCCGCTCCGCCGGAAGAAAAGCCGATCCTGCACATGTGGTCGCTCGCGGTAGAAGACCAATTCTATCTGACTTGGCCGCTGCTCCTTTTGTTGCTCTTCGTCTTTCTGACACGCCGTTCGACCATCGTCGTCGTGATCGCGCTGATTCTGGTATCGTTCGTGCATGCCCAATTGAAGCTGGCAACCGATGCCGATTATGCCTTCTACATGCTAACGGCTCGTGCATGGGAGCTACTCATTGGCTGCCTGCTGGCGCTGATCACGCCATTGAATTCCCTGAAAGGTATGACGGCCTCCATATCAGCATGGGTGGGCTTTCTGTTGATTGCGGCGTCGGCATTACTGCTCAATCCAGCAGTTCCCTTTCCTGGAGCGGCGGCTATTCCGGCCGTTATGGGGACAGCAGCCGTCATCGCTGCAGGACTGCGCAGCGAGACCGTGGTCACGCGCACTTTGTCAACTACACCTGTCGTATTTTTCGGCCTCATTTCATATTCGCTCTATTTATGGCACTGGCCGGTTCTGTCGCTGTCGCAGCACATCCTCGGTCGCCTGCTCTCTGTTGGCGAAACTGCAACAGCACTTGCCGTGAGCGTAATTGTAGCGTCTGCCTCCTGGCGGTATGTTGAACAGCCGTTTCGAAAGCCGAGGGATCAGCTCCACGAGAGCCATTGGCGGACAGTCGCCATTGGGACTGGTGTTCTGGCGTCCGTTCTAGCCGCTGGTGCGCTGTTTAAGGCTCTCGATGGTCTGCCAGCGCGTTTCGATGGCCCGCTTGAACAGATCTATTCGGATATGTCGAGCGGCAATCCCCTTCGACCACACTGCGACGGCACCGACCGCATCTTTGGAACCGATCAGCGTTGCGCGTTTGGTCGCCAGTTTAAGCCGGGAACTTCCTTTGAAGTGGCCGTCTTCGGGGATTCCAATGCTGATCATTTCGTTCCGGCGATAGCGGAATGGGCGACAGCAAGAAATCTGTTGGGGCGTCAGGTAACGAAATCCGGATGTGCTCTCCTGTTCAATGTGCAAAGGCCTGGACGTTGGCCTGGTGAAGCCCGCGAGTGTCGGGAATACCGCGGGGCCGTGATCCGATTTATCGAGCAGAACCCTGGAATGAAGCTCGCTATTCTGGGCGGCGCATGGCGAAGCTATATCGCGGTCCAAGACAGCCCAGACGTGACCATGCCCGGGTTGACCTCGCTCACTTGGTCCGGCGGACAGGCCCACGACGCGAAGGGATTTGAAATCGCGCTTGGCCGAACTGTCGATTATCTGCTTTCGCGCGGGATCAAGGTCCACATTATGGCACAAATCCCGGAGTTTGATGTCCTGCCGACAACTTGTGTCGCAATGGCTACGGCCGCAGGGCGGGACACGCGCGCATGTGGCATCCCTCGACAGCGATACAACTCATTGCAGGGCGCCATCGATGAAGCCTTGCGGCGCATCGCAGCCTCGCGACGTGGCGTCAGCGTTTCGTTCCCCTCACAGCTTATTTGCGATGAGGCCTATTGCTCCCCTTACCAACGCGGCTCCTACCTGTATCGCAACGGTAACCACTTAAGCTACGCTGGTTCTCTGAAGATGAGGGAAGTTCTGAACCTTCCGTAAGTAGAGCATGAGCGATCAATTCAGGATCGACGAATTACGAAGCCGCTGGGCATGTCAGCTTGTCCTTCAGCTGCAGTCATATTGGTGCGCTGGCCGACGAAACCGTAGCAGTACACCGAGGTGCGGAAACTCGGAGACGCTGCGGTCATCGACGCAGTGGGCCACAACCGGCCGGACTCAGACACCGACGATCTGTGGAGGTGTGCTTTCTGCGAACGTCGATTCGTTGGGCGTCGTGGCGAATATCGCTGCAGCGTATCATGCGCAAGGCGATTTTCGCTCACTTTGACAGCTTTCCATCCTACCGCGTCAATCGACCGAAGATCGGCCGGACAACATCGCGAAGTCCGAGGGACGCGTTCTCATGGCCCGGAACGGTCGTGTCATGCTCTGACTGATATGTAAGACTGGCCGGGTGTTGATCCACGGGGCTATATCGTTTCATACGCCCATTGTTTGTGTGGTCACGACAGTCCTGCCTTCCTCAGTCCGTTCAAGAAGCGTTCGCTTATGCTGCGGTCCTTGAAGGGAAATGCTTCAGACACTCCTGATAGTTTGAACTCGGGATTGAGCACGTGGATCTGTTCGGCTTCCCATTCGGCATCGTCCGCTCGTCCAGCCTGCGCATAGGAGGCCGCCAACCAAAGGTGCAATCGCTCCGACGCCGGGTTCGTGGCGATACCACCCTCAAGCGCCTTGATCGCTTCGTCATACTGTTCCAACGCGAAGTAGGCTTGTCCTAGATGGAATGCATAATTAAACGGGTGGTGCGGGTTCAACCGCATCGCCTTTTTTATGCGTGGGACACTTTCGTCAGGACGTCCCGCATAAAAGAGCAGCGACGCTACTAGGATGTGGCCGTTTGCATAGTTTGGATCAAGTGCAATGGCCTTCTCGGCCTCGACGAGTGCCTTGACGTATTCCTTGCGTTCTCGAAACACCAGCCCAGTAACGAAATAAGCCAATGGGATGTTCCTATCGAGCGCAATGCCTTTGTCCGCCTCAGTCATCGCAGAATCGAGCGATGCGTTTCTATTCTTGCTCCAGCCGTTCATTGCATCGAATGCATGCGTCCAAGCGAGCATGATGTGAGCTAGGGCGAAATTCGGATCGAATTGGAGTGCCTGCTGAAACAGCACTCTCGCATTCTCATTCTCGCGCTTGTTGAGGTACAAATAGAAATGTTGTCGCCCGGCGAGAAAGGCATCGTAGGCCTCCAGGCTCTTGGTCCTCACAACGAGCGCGGACTGGCCCGCAGTCGGCGCAATGCGGCTTGTGATGGAATTGACAATCTTGCCCACGAGTTCGTCTTGGAGCGCGAACAGATCTGTTGGTTGTCCGGCGAAGTGGTCCGCCCACACATGCTGACCTGAGTCGGTATCGGTCAAGCGGGCATTGATCCTTATGTCCCGACTTTGGCGCTGGATCGATCCGCGCAGGACATAACGGACCTTCAGGCGCTTACCGATTTCAGCATCGCTGATGTTCTGCCCCTTATAGAAGAATGCGGAGTCTCGCGCGATTACAAACAAATTGCGCTGTTTCGCCAGCGATGTCGTCAGATCGTCAGTCAGCCCGTCAGCAAAGTAGTCGTTCTTTCCCGTATCACTCATCGTTGTAAACGGAAGGATGACAATTGAATTTTGAGCACGTCCTTGTCCCCCCACAGGAGGATTGATGGGGCCAGCAGCTTGCCATACGGCGATAGCCACCAGCACGAGCATCAGAAGTGACGTGAAGGCCCAAATCCTATAGGTGTTGCCGCCGCCTCGACCCTTCCACCGCTTGAACGGCTCGAAGTCGGAAACCGGAGGCGGCGAATTTCCACGAGACCAGTTCGTCGACGTTGGGGCGTGCTCCTGCACATTACGGTGCTCCGCCAGCGGCTCAGGAGCGATGAGCAGACGATATCCACGCTTGGGGATCGTTTCGATAACCTTGGGATGCTTGTGGTCATCCCCCAGGGCCTTGCGCAGCTTGAACATCGTGCCGGTGAGCACGTCATATCCGACCGTTCTGCCTTCCCAGACGATGCTCTCGATCTCGTCTCGGGAAACGACCTGCATCGGGCGCGCTGCCAGGTAGGTCAAAACGCTCATAGTCTGCGGTGGCAGCTTGACGACGTCGCTGCCGTTGTGAACTCGACAGGTTGAGGGATCAATCTCGGACGCGCCGAGCCGGAAGGAAGCGGCCTCGTCGAAAGCGTATGTGCTCTTGGCCTCACTCATCGCCGTGTCTCGCGCGTGGCAAAACCATCCGATGCGTCTGGAATCAATTGAAATGGTTCAACAATATAAAAACCAGAAAAAAATCAGGCTTTCATAATAACTCATGTGGCGGCGTTGGCTAGCCTTGCTTCATCGCTGTGGTCAGAAGCGGTACTCAGACGAAGGAGGCAATGCCATGAAGCGCAGACAGTTCATCAAAAGCGCAATCGCCTGTGGTCTACTGATGGTCGGCGCAACGCAAGTCGCCGCGATCCCTGAACCAACAAGCCACGTCCCCAACGTAACCCGAGCGTTCGCCTCGGGCACGGAGATCGACGTGCTGATCGCCCTTTTCGGCACGACGCAATCAATCCCAAGCGGGCAACTGAAACTCTACGCACCGTTCATCGCGACGCCCGGTCTCGGTGTACAGATCAAGGTGCGATCTGATCTGGTGGGCGCAAAGGCGATGGCCGTCGTCGTCCAGGATGCGGTGCGTCCACTTGCCGCCTACGTTCGCCTCAGCGGCGCGCGCAGCACATTCTCTTCGACCCTTGCATTTGAGAAAACGTCCACCGTTTCGGTCTACGTCATGACCGACCATGGCGTCTATTCCACCTCCTTCAATATCAAGGTGTCGCGCGGCGGCTATGGAACCGACCTTTAAGACACACCCGTCCGGCGAAAGGAGCTAGTGATGTCCGACAGGATCACGGTACGGGCCAAACGGCTGGCGAAGGCTACGGGTATCGAAATCCTCGTACGCCACGCGTCGCGCAGACCGCTGCGACATGACAGGGCTAGCGCCCCGGTGCCCGAGGAGTCCGTCATCGAGCATATGTCTTTCCAACTGAATGACGCGGTGGTGGCCGAGGTCTTCATCGGCGCGCTGATCGCCTTTGCACCTTTGACAATCATTGAGCTTGATGATGTCGCGCCGGGCGATGTCATCAACGTCGACTGGCACGGGCCCGCAGGAGAATTCGCCAGCGAAAGCGTTCGTTTCGATGCGCGTTAATCGAAGCGAGAACCACTTGGCCGCTGTAGGCTGAGTGCGCTCCCTCGTAGTGCCGCATCAGCGCGCGGACGTACATATTGGCTTTCTTCGTTAATGGCGGACAAAGCTAGCCCTTCAACCCGATAGGACATCCCACGACCTGCATTCAGTTCGTGCCCACTGGGGCTCGGCAATGACACCTCAATCGTGAAGGAGAAAAACAATGTCGCTCAAACTCGACCATCGTATATTTTTTTCACTATCTCGTCCGTGCCGCAGTCGCCTGGCGATAGGTCTCGTCTCGCTCGCTGCGGTGGCAAGCATGGCGCCTAGTAGCGTAACGGCACGGGAAGCCACCTTTGTCGTCAAGCAACTGACGACGGAAACGGCTCTCAAGGCCGCGCAAGCTGCACTTGAAACGTGTCGAATGCAAGGGTTCCAGGTCGCTGTCGCGGTAACCGATCGGTCGGGGATCCCACAGGCTCTTCTGCGCGATAGCTTTGCTGGTCCACACACGGTGGATGTTGCAATCAACAAGGCCTGGACTTCGGTCTCGTTCCGAACCGATACCGAAAGCCTAACTGCCGCTACAGCCAAGCCAGAAAACTTAGGCGCTCGCCACATAGATAGAGTCGTTGCAATTGGAGGTGGCGTGCCGATCACGGCCGCGGGCTCTATATTTGGAGCAATCGGGGTATCTGGAAGTGCGACCGGAGAAGATGATGACAAATGTGCCCGTTTCGGGATTGAGGCCATCATCTCCGAACTGGGGTTTTGATTGCGTTGAGGATTGAGATAGTGCCGCGCCCACTTGGTCCCACCGCTACCAATAACGCTTATTGGCGCGTTGAACCCCGGCGACGTCCCAAAAATTGGCCCTGACCGACGTTCCGTTGCAACGCGGGATGACGGTCGGTCCCGGACCTATCGCGTCGGCGTGCGCCAGCCAAGGCGCCGAAGGTCGGTATAGGAGGGATTCGGGTAGTCGTATGAACGCCGCTCAAGCCTGCACTTGACCCAAAGCCGTCATCGGAACTGATGAAAGGGGCCGGCTCTTGAGGCATTTCATTTAGCCTGACAGAAGCACCCATGCGGCTCGCAATAGCGCACGGGAGTCGCGGT
This sequence comes from Hyphomicrobiaceae bacterium, assembly GCA_050246945.1. Classification (GTDB taxonomy): domain Bacteria; phylum Pseudomonadota; class Alphaproteobacteria; order Rhizobiales; family Hyphomicrobiaceae; genus JAEUMD01. The sequence continues at coordinate 4,882 of JBFWVC010000028.1, read as the reverse complement.
CGCTGCGCACGACTGGTGGTGGTGCGGGTACCTGGCTCGTAAGACCGTGCACGGCGGCCCAGGCAGAGCGCACCGAGTATTCTACTGTGAAGACGCAGTCGCGCGCCATTTCGCAGAACTGGCCTATCACGGCGAAGTTCTCGGCTCCGCGCGGAATCACCCGAGCCCTATCTCCCATCCGGCGCGGCATAAATTGGCTGGTAATCAAGGGCATCCGGCAGGGGATCGCCCGTGCGCCATCGAAGAAGGCCGCGCGCTGCGTTGGACTGAGACACAATTGGTGGGCGAGTTCCTCCAGAATTTCCGCCCCGGTCGCCTGAGCCATCGGCTTGCGAACCACATTGCCAAGCCGGTCGCCGCACAGCCCATAGCCCCAGAACACCGACTGACTGGCGGGCTGACCACGGAAATGCGGCTGATGAAACATGACGATCGACATCAGCCATCCCGAGTCAACAAATGTGACCAGGCCGCCGGTGCCGGTACGGTTGCTGCTGAAATCCTCCATGAAGGTGAAGAATCCTGGCGAGGACAGCGTGACGGTGAATGAGGTCCACGACGTCCGTTCCGGATGCTCGGAGAAGACCTCAGGTCGGCCGAGACCCTCGTGGCGATTGGCGAGCCGCCGCCACAAGTCGAAACCGGGACTCGGCCCATCTTCGGTCGGAGGCGGAGCGTCGGTGTGGCCGGCGACAGTTGCGTCGGTCATCGAGCCGAGCGTTAAATAGACTCTGTCCACCGGCTCGACCGTTATGCTCTCTCCCGTAGCAAATTGTAGCTCTGTCACACGTCTGCTGGCCGCGTCACCCTCGATGGTCACGTCGGTGACGCGACAGGTCTTGCGAAATTCGACGCCCCGCCCCGTAAGCCACGTGGAGATCGGCGCTACGATCGAATCGTACTGATTATAGCGCGTGCGTAAGATGCCGGCGATGCGCGTCAATCCTGGAAACAGATGAAGGAAACGCCGCATGTAGCGCCGCATCTCGGCCAGCGAATGCCACGGCTGGAACGAAAACATGGTCGCCCACATGATCCAGAAATTGGTGTCGAAGAATGCAGGGGCGAACCAACTTTCAATAGTCCGCCCCTCAAGCCACCCTTCAGGCGCTAGCAGCAATCGGTTCAACTCTACGAGGTCTGTTGTTGCGAGACCCAAACGCAACCGATCCTCTGCCTTGATGCCATGGCGGACGAGGCGGCAGTCCGCCCAGCCCGGGACCATGCGGTTGAAGGCAAGGATATCGTCTCTGACCGAGATGTCTGGGTTGTCTGGCGCCGGGATCGTGCCCAAAATATCGAATGTGCACACGAAGTTGGGCTCAAACATCCGTCCACCGCGAGTTATGTAACCCGTATCGGCGTCACCCGCACCATCAAGGCTTCCGCCCTCCCTGCCGAGGTGTTCGAATATCACGATCCGTTCACCTGCCACGTGGCCGTCACGGACTAAGAGCACCGCAGCGGCCAATGCTGCGATACCGCCCCCGACCAAGTAGTGTTTGCCCGTTGCCGGCTGCAACTCCATCGTATGTTCTCCGTTGCCCGCGCTTGCTCCTACATACAATGATAGCGACGAGTGGGCGTGCATTCAGATCAAGGTCTGGGAGTGCCAACGTCGAGCGGGCATTCCTGTCCTTAACGGTCACACCGCCTACGGCTGTCCATTGTCGGCTTGCCGGGGAGAGGTAGATCTACGCTCTCGCGAAGTGAGCTATTCGAGGCAAAGCGGTCGGTGTGAGGCGATACCGCTGAAGCTAACTCTCGACCATGGCAGACATGGAGCACGCACGACTTGCGCAAGGTGATAGGCTAGCAGAAATTGAATACGAAAAGGGCCTTTGGGCTATGGCCAGCATGCTTCAAATCCCCGGGTTGGCACTTGCCTGTGCAGCATCGCTCGCTGCGGTGAAGGGAAGCAACAGGGTCGAAGCTGAGCGTTCGATTCCCTGTACCAATTTGGACCTTGCCATTAGGGAAGTCGGCCGGCCCCCCACGCAATATGTCGAATTTTGCCAGACACGACCGGAGGAGTGCGCGATGTCTGGCGAAGCCAAGATTGATTGGACCAGAGAGGTACGAGAAAAGGTTTCGAACGCGAATACCTATGTAAACAAAAACTGCATTCTTATGCCAGATCTCGAGTGGCAAGGCGAAGAAGACGTCTGGGGGCTCCCATTTCACGGACGTGGTGACTGTGAAGATTTTGCGCTGGGGAAGAGGCGTCGGTTGTCCCAGGGTGGCATACCAAGAGCCGCATTGCGCTTGGCAATTGGTATCCACGCAACGCAATACATTTCACATGTCGTGCTGCTGATCGACACAAATGAGGGAACTTACACCCTCGACAACGAGAGCACTGAATTGAAATGCTGGTCAGCAACCGAATACTATTTTGAAGGTCGGGAGAGACTGGATGGCTTGTGGGATTGGTATGACCAAGCATACTGGAAGTTGGGGCACTCCCCGCGACGCTAGCACTTCAGGTCGGATGCTATCTGGAGTGCGACGAAGCGCACTCCCGGAGTTTATTACGTCGTATACTGTGGCTGCGACGGTCATTTGTTCACCGATAAACATTGCCGATGCGACGCGCAATGACGTCGGTTAATCGTCGCGGCAATGCGTCTTATGGTTTGTCTCGTTGATCCAATAGCATACGATGCTGCCAGATCGCCTGCAGCGTCGCATATTCCACATCGGGCAAGATTGCGATCCACCTCTTGCTGAGTGGCGCTAACGGTTTCCTTGATTCACCGTGGTGCCGAGCGGGTTGAAGGTGAGCGGATTCAGTCGCTCCAGTAGTAGATTCACTCCGCTGGCCCTCGCCAAGGTAGTGAACAGACATATTGAAAAGGCTTTTCTGTCCAGACCCAGCTTCTTCGTGTTTACTTGGCCTGCAGCGAATAGATGTATTCTACCAATGCAAGAACGCGAGCCCTAACAAAAGCCTCGGTATCATAGGGTGCGGGAAAGTCGCTATAATATTGAGAAGCCTTTTTGTTATAGACGTTGCCCCACACCGGCATATCGCCTGAACCGTGAAGTGCTACCATCCGGCGTCCGTCTACTATCTCCGCCAAGAGCGTGAAGGGGTACACGCCGTTGTTGTTCTTCATAATCTGGGTGAGATCGGCCGCCTTTTTCTCAAGGTATCCAGACAGCGGTCCGTCACCTTTCCCTGCGGGCCCATGGCAGGACGCACAACTGGACTCATACTCCTTCTTGCCGAGCGGAGACGTGTCCGCTGCTGCGATTTGCGGGAAGCCAGCGAGGGTGATTGCAGCGACTGTCAACTTAAAACCCTTGATTGTCATTGTTCCACTCCCAGTTTGATAGCTTGATTGCGCGTGTCGATACTACCGGGCAACAACGTCCGCTGCACATTGCACGCTTGTTAGACAGGCCTAGCGCTAAACGCGTAATCCCGAAGGATGGAAGTCTCAACGATTTGTCACCGCATTACCTTGACGCCAGTCAAGATATGAGCAGCCATGTTGCATAGAGCGGCTGGCAGATCCGCGCCCATAAACTCAGGTTACAACCACAACTGAGAATTGGATCAAGCACCGGGTGGAGCACACATGCTGAAGCAGGAAGTCCGAATAAGGATTGCAATTCGGTACCAATTCGTCGTTCTACCTGCGCTGTTGGCTGGCGCAGCTATTGCGCATGGAGCAAACCAGCCATGCCCCGGCACCACGGTCATCGTCCAATCGGGCGAACCGCGTAATGTAGCCGACGTTTGTCGCGCTGCGACTATGGCGACCGACCTGCTGTCCCGTTGTGGAATCGTACGCAACACGACACTTCGCATCTCGCTGATTGATAAGGTGCGTCATCCCTGCGGCGCAGCGGTGCTTGGCCAATATCTGTCCAAGGAGGACAGGATAGAACTGACAACGTACAAGGGTTGTCTCGCCACGCTGCAGCCAGACAATGTTTACCGTAAGCTGCCACAGCGAGAAGTATGGCGCAGTCTTGCTGTTCACGAAATTGCTCACGGTATTGTCAGCAGTGTCGTTCGCGGCAAGAATTTGGCATCTGTGGCACACGAATACGTCGCATACGTAATCCAGATTAGCTCGCTGTCCGCGGGATCACGGCGTAAGTTGCTGGAGGCGATGCCCGGTGCAGTTCCGCCTGGCACGACCTCATTTACCGAGCTTTATCACGCCATTGACCCCCTAAGATTTGGGGTCAATGCCTATCGGCATTATTCCGCGATGCGAGATGGCTGCGTATTCCTAAATCAAGTTTTGGGTGGAGAAATCCGGTTTCCAAGGGAAGAGGGACGGTATTCTACGAGACGCAGAATCGCGATGGGCTCAAGCGGACAAGCTGGCGTGCCCGGCGACGTCGCTATTCGTTGATCATTACCCATCTCCGCCATCACGTCATTTCGAACGATTAGGTCCGCCGATCGTCCCATAACGCGCACAGATGACTGCTGAGTTAGCGTAATTTAAGGAAAAAATCGCTATCGCGACAGAGCTTTCCTCTTAAGCTTCGAAACTCACTCACAATGTGCCTTGCGACACGAAATTATTTCCATATTGGACCACGACGCCATACGTTCCATTTTCGTCGTCGTAGCCGCCCTTAATTTTCATGCCAGTAACCGTAGAGTTGAACATCATCTTGGGAGCGCCGCCCGATACCGCATCGAGTTCTACGGCCGACTGCTATTGGCCCGAGGCTGACCTTGATAGCGCTCAGAAAGGTGTCCGCAATCCGATCCCATGCAGACGCCTAGACTGGCTGATGGCTGCTGCCGAAGGACAAGCCGACGTCACACGCGCCGATCGCGAACGTCGATCGTGACCCCGATGCCGACTTAGCTCTCCGAGCGCAATGTGACCGATGGTTAGGGATGAGGAGA
>JBFWVC010000027.1:0-52410 GCA_050246945.1 Hyphomicrobiaceae bacterium | reverse complement strand
AGTACCCTCCGCCGCCCCTGTAATAATGCTTTCCGCCGTGATGTTTGCCACCACCGCCGTAGTGCTTACCGCCACCATAGTAGCCTCCGCCACCACCGCCGTAGTGCTTACCGCCACCGTAGTAGCCACCCCCCCCGCCGCCATAATGCTTGCCCCCCCCGCCGCTGTAACCTCCCCCGCCACCGTGATGACCACCGCCGCCAAATCCGCCTCCACCGTGGCCACCACCACCGCGAGCGTCTACCTGCGATACTCCAGCCACAGCGCAGAAAAGAACAGCTATGCTGAGAACAAGAAAGCGCTTAAACGTCATCGTCCGCACTCCACCTTTTAGAGAGGTTCGCCTGGCTTCATTTCAAGGAAAGCCGCAACTTTGGCTTGAGTATCTACATATGGGTGTTCTTCGTAACGAAGGAATGCGGCAAATCAAGCGTCAAGAGGTTTTTGGCTTCGACCGCGGTGCCGAGCATCGGCTCGCACCTGACGTTGAAGCGCATTGCTGATAAGGGAGTTAGGCCCGCGGACACCAGCATCGACAATAACCCGCGGTGGGCTTTTTCAATCTGCAAGCTGGATCAGAACGCGTTGCGCTTTGCCAGTCGTGCGCAAACTGATTTTGTCACAAGCTCTCTAGCTCGACGTCACTCGCTCGACGAGCTAACGCGCGAGTGGCCCGAACTCTCGGCTCGCTTCATAAAAGCCAACGGAATGGATCTCGTCAGCAGCGGACTTTCGGCTGGCGAGCCCGAGCGACTTTGGTTCAGGCCTTTCAGCCATTGCCACGAAACGGCTGATCGCCGGTGACGGCTCTATCAAAGCGGCGGGGTGGCGACGGAGAACAGCAACGAACAACTGCTCGATTTTGGAACGCAATACTTCTGGTTCGACAGCTGACCGTAGCAGCACTTCTGAGACAGCCTGCACTTAAACGTTATGGGCTGTCCTTGGATGGTCGTTGCTCGACAGAGATTGTGGGAATAACGCTTGCCAGCATGTGCCGATAAGGGTGCGAATGCGATCAAGGCGCAAGTTGTCGAGAATAGAAGCGCACGGAGCATGGCGACACCTCTGCAATTTGTCAGTTGGATATTGATAGAAGGAGCATGCCCGGAAGCTGCTCATGCATTGATACAATATCGGAGTTCTCTCCACCCAACAAGGATCACTGGATAGGGTAGCTGGGAATTCAATAAGGCTGAATATCGCCGCCCTCCTATTTCGATCCGACGATTCCGTCGATGGTTGGACACGTTTGTTCGGAATAGTGAGTTCCCAAGGAGCGTTCTTCGAAAGCAGGCAAGACACGAGGGTGGCCACTTTGGCGGCTCTGTCGTGGCTCATTGCTTCTCTGTTTTCGTCCGATGGGCCGACACCCCAAATTTTTTGGGCTTGCGGCCAGCCCCACCAGATTGATTCAGAGGTGAGATATGATTCAACAAAAGACAGGTTCCGAAACCTTTTATCGTAGCATCAGGGTCAAGAATGGCGTTGCGTGGAATTGCGCCCTGTTCAGTGCCATCGTGCTGGCAACGTCAATGGTCCTCGTCAGCCCGGCCAGCGTTCTTGCTCAGGACATCGGCAATGCAAGTGCGGGTCGGGAGTACGCAGCCCTTTATTGTGCCACTTGCCACGCAATAGATGGCAATGAAGTGAAGTCACCTAATCCAAAGGCCGCACCGTTCGCTGAGATTGCCCGAACACCGGGAATGAACGGTCGTGCCCTTACGGTTTGGCTGAGCTCCGTCCATAAGGATATGCCGGATTTCATTATCGAAAAGGCCGACATGGAAAACGTTGTTGCCTATATCGGAAGTCTGGCGCCTAATAGATAGTTCCGACAGCAATGTTCGGAACCATGGCGACATGCTAAATCGGCATTCGATGATCTTCCTTCATGGCAGGTGGGGCGTTCGCCGCAGCGATTTTCTCCCCAGCCTCGCGTGTTCCGTCAGTCTGCTCGATTTTAGCCAAACGTGGAATTCACGGATGCAATGGCATTTTGCTAGACGTAAATTCAGCTACCGAGACACGCAGAAACTGTAAGGGAGTAAAGAAATGGCCCGAGCGCCCGCCGTAGAAAAAATGACCCTAAAGGAAATAGAGGCTTTAGAGGCCCGCATCGCGGATGCCAAAGCCGCAGCAGCAGAGGAGGCGAAGGCTGAAGTCAAGGCCAAGATCGATGCCATTCTTGACCGTTCGGGTTTGACGATTGCTGATCTTTATCCAACTGCACGCAGAGCCAAGGGGCGCAGCAAGTCGACCGTCAAGTATCGAAATCCGAAAGACTCCTCGCAGACTTGGAGTGGTCGCGGTCGCAAGCCGAACTGGCTGGTGGATGCTGTCAAAAAGGGAGCCAAGCTTGAGAGTTTTGCAGTCTAAGTGCGCCAACAGCTTCCTCAGCGTTCTCTTCATCCATGAGGTGCGAGGAGGTCCGCTATGAAATCGATTGTGTGCAGCGTCATCGTTGCCAGTCTTATCGTTGGATCGCCGGCGTTTGCTGAGGAAACCGCTACACCAGTTGCGCCTCCCGCCGTCGATGATCAAAGCTCAAAAGCCAGCAAGGCGATTGATGAAGCTGCTGAAGCGACGAAGCAAGCAATCGACAAGGCCAAAGAGGCCGCCATCAACGCCATCGAGAAGGCGAGAAAGGCAGTCAAAGATGCGCTAGAGAGCGCAGAAGAACATGCCGGGCCAGCGTTGGACAAGGCAAAGGAGCAAACGACAGAAGCCCTCGACAAGGCAAGACAGGCCACTGAAGGTGTTCTGGATTCCGCCAAGAATGCAACGACGGAAACGCTTGGTGCAGCCAAGAAGGCTGTAGAACCGAGTTCGGAAGCAACTGGACAATCTGAGAAGGTATCACCGGAAAAATGACGAGAGCCGTCGGGCTCCATAGTGCCCAGGTTTTTCATCGATGGCGGCTTTGACGCGCGTGCCCTTCGCGTGCGATGCAGCAGACGAAGCTTGAGGCCATGCGGCTTAATGGGCTGTCTTCTGGCGAAAGGAATTGGTTGCGACTTGTGTCCATCGTTGCAGTCGGAAAAAGCCAGTCGTTCGGAACGGTCGCCTCCGTCAGGGCTCGTCTCCAAGTCCAACACGGCTTGGTTCAGGTATCGCCTCTGTGGCAAGACAGACGAGTTGGTCGCCATCTTGGACGTCTTTTCCGAAATCAACCCGTCCTTCGGTGATCAGGTGATCAATCACGTCCTGAACGTCATCTAAATCATATCCTTGAGCCACGAAAAATGCCTCGAGGTCATATTCGGAATGCCATGACAACAATCGAGGAAAGCCTGTACCAAGCAATTTAAGGATATCGCCCTTCAAGAAATTCTTGTGGCACATTCGGTCTTCCTCCAGACCTGCCCGTGTCATCAGTACTGGGCTGCGTAATGTGAGTGCCGTTTATGATTAAGCTACTGGTATGCAATAGGTTTTTTGCGAATTTCGCCCGGCCAAGTTAGAGCGTGCTGCCGCGTTTGCTGACGTCTGTTTCAGGCACCGACGATTACAACCCGGTTGGCGAGGGGACTTGCTTCAAAGGCAATTTGCCGGACATGACCCCGCCAGAGCAGTTGATGCCGCGCACAATCGCCTCAGCAGCCTCTGCGGCTTCACCGGACGTAGCGAACGGGCCGAACAACCGCTTGTAGGTGCCGCAAACTGACTCAACTCGAATTTGGATTTCGTCGGCTTCACTGCCAACGATCTCCACATTGATCGGGCTATCCACGAAAATGGCCATGGCGACCCCCGCTCTGAATCGGAGCTTCTAGAAAGCTACTGATTCGCAACGAGGACTGCATGAGATCAACGGTCATTTCCCTAGTTGGTTAACAATTCATCGGGCTCCGACGCTGTCGGCCATCTTTACACCGAGTTGATTGGCGAGGAGATCGGCGTGAGGGTTGGCAAGGGTGGCAGGAATTGAACCTACATCACTGGATTTGGAGGCCAGAGCTCTACCATTGAGCTACACCCTAGCAATGGATCAGGTCGAATAGACGCTCATGCAAAGTTGCTCGACACACGTGAGACTGCATGAGGATCGGGTTCAATGCTGTTCCCTGGGGAACAGTCGACATGCGCAATTCATTTTGCGGCAGTAGTCTTTCGAGCTGCTGCCGGCGGCTGTTCCAGGTGTGGGCTTTCTTGCAGGTCAAGGCTCGCGCCGGCAAAGCATGTCGCCCCGCGTGTTGGTCACGCAGGCCGGCCATCTTGAATGGCACTGAGACAAGCGGATCCCATCGTGGCCTGCAGCCGAAATGATTCAATCAGGGGCCGAATAGGTTCACGAAATCAATGCCGTCAGCGCGATTATTTGGATCACCGTGCGCGAGGGGCGTCCATAGATGCGCTCCTTGACGGCTATGCTTATCTCGCAATCCTCCACTCTCGGTTCCCGTCAAACTGTCTCGCGGATGCTGACGGGGGACACGCTGTGCCAAGACTGTTGAGGCAGCGCGCGATTTGCGCTGATCTGGCGTTCCATGATTTGAAGCACCGCCGCGCCGGCCGCAACCCTTCCACATCAGAGGTTCGCCATTCCGAATAGGTCTCACCCGCCGGCCCTGGCGACACTGTTCTTCGTCGAGATGTGGGAGCGCTTCTCCTACTACGGCATGCGCGCGCTGCTAACCCTTTTCATGGTGGCGCCGATCGGGGCCGGAGGCTTTGGGTTCGCAACAGCCGATGCCGCCGTATTCTATGGCAACTACACGATGGCCGTGTACCTGCTCGCTATTCCCGGTGGCTACATCGCCGACCATGCTATTGGAGCCCGCCGATCCGTCATGATCGGCGGGATCATAATAGCGACAGGCCATTTCACGTTGGCCTTGCCCACGCTTGCAAGCTTCTACATCGGTCTGATCCTGATTGCGCTCGGAACCGGACTGTTCAAGCCGAACATCTCGGTCCTCGTTGGCAGCATTTATCATCGCGGAGACCCGCGCCGCGATGCTGGCTTTTCGCTCTTCTACATGGGCATAAATATCGGCGCCTTCATCGCGCCTCTGGTGACGGGATTCCTGGCACAGAGTGCCACTTTCAAGAGCTGGCTGGTCACTGCCGGCTTTGACCCGAACAAGAGTTGGCATTGGGGATTTGCGGCCGCCGGGGTCGGCATGACGATCGCCGTCATCGTATTCGCACGCCGCCACGGGGAGTTCAGGGGCCCAGACGCGGCACCCATCGCCCGTGACGGCAACTGGAGCAGAGGAGCGGGCGTGCTCTTGGGAAGCGCCGCTTTGCTTTCCATCCTCCTGCTATCAGACCGGCCCGAATTTACCTGGTTTCGCTATATTGTGATCGCTCTTCCACTCGCCGCAATTGCGATCTTTGCCCGCGCCGAGGATCTCGATGCACGGCGCATCGCTGCAATCTTCGTCTTCTTCCTCGCCGCCATGGTGTTCTGGTCCGCGTTCGAGCAGGCCGGCCTTACCATCGCGCTTTTTGCCGACCGCCTCACCGATAATCAGATTGGGGGTTGGACCATTCCCTCCGCCTGGTATCAGGCGCTGAACCCGCTGTTCGTCATCGTACTGGCGCCGGCCTTTGCCGCCCTATGGACCGGGCTCGGTCCGCGACAGCCCGCCACGCCCTTCAAGTTTGTCGCTGGGCTTGTCTTGTTGAGCTTTTCCTTCTTCCTGATGGTGCCCGCCGCCCACCTGACCGCAGCGGGTCGTGTCAGCCCGCTGTGGCTCATCGCGCTGTTTTTCTTGCAGACGCTTGGCGAGTTGTGTCTCAGCCCAGTCGGCCTCTCCACCATGACACGTCTTGCGCCACCACGCTTTGTCGGTCTGATGCTGGGCGTATGGTTTCTGGCATCCGCATTCGGCAACAAGTTGGCGGGCATTTTGGGAACCGACTTCAAGTCGGACGATGCTGGTGAACTCGGCCGCTTCTTTGCAGGCCTTGGGGCCCTGGTTCTCGCAACAGGTGCACTGCTATTCTTCATATCGCCATGGCTACGGCGCCTGATGGGCGACGAGCGCTGAAAGGTTCTGGTGATGCAGCCGGAGGGAGGTGCACCATGTGAGGGCATTGTTGTTCTGCGCCGGCAGGAGCTGAATATCTGTTCGTTCCAACGCCTGCTCTTGCGCACGATCGGTCGCATCGTCCGCCGCACTCGCCATGCTGATCCTGCCGAGTGTTTCGTTCATCATCTACAGTGCCGTGTCAGGCACCTCTGTTGCCGACCTCCTTTTCGATGGTATCGTGCCCCGGGGAAAGCACTCGCACTCGCCCTCGCCCTGTCGATCTCCACCTGTATCAGCGTCATATCCCGGACCGCTGCGAAGCGCTTCACTCTAATTGCATGCCAACGGAACCTGTCATGGTGAAACTTTTCGATCCTCTGAAGATTGGACCGCTGGAACTCGAGAACCGAATCCTCGTCGCTCCGATGTGCCAGTACTCGGCCGACCAGGGGTCAGCGACCGACTGGCACATGATCCATCTTGGCAACCTCGCGCTGTCCGGAGCTGGGCTGCTCATCACGGAAGCAACTGCCGTTTCGCCGGAGGGGCGCATCTCTCCCGACGATCTCGGTCTCTATAGTGATGCCAACGAGGCTGCGCTCGCACGCGTATTGGCCGCTATTCGCAAGTATTCGCGGATCCCTGTCGCAACGCAGCTCGCCCATGCCGGGCGCAAAGGCTCAAGCGAATCCCCATGGAACGGTGGCCGCCAAATCGCGCCTGATGCGCCACGCGGTTACCAGACCGTCGCTCCATCCGCGATCTCGCACGCCGCAGGCGAGCACGCACCCCTGGCACTGGATGAAGCAGGCCTGGCGCGCGTTCGCGATTGCTTCGCAGCAGCAGCGGTCCGTGCCGCACGCATTGGTTTCGACGGCATCGAGATCCATATGGCGCACGGCTATCTGCTCCACCAATTCCTCTCGCCGATCGCCAATCGGCGGACCGATGCCTACGGAGGCAGTCTTCTGAACCGCATGCGATTCCCACTGGAGGTTTTCGATGTTGTGCGGCTGGCATTTCCTGCTGACCGGCCCGTTTGGGTGCGTATTTCTGCCACCGACTGGGTCGAGGACGGTTGGGACATCAATGGCAGCACCGCACTGGCCAAGGCACTTGAAGCGCGCGGTGCAGCCGCACTTCACGTTTCAGCAGGTGGGGTCTCTCCAAAGCAAAAGATACCATCTGGTCCAGGATATCAGGTGCCTCTGGCAGAACGGATCAAGGCAGCCACAGGTGTTCCAACAATCGCGGTGGGGCTCATCACGGAGGCCGAACAGGCCGAAGCTGTCATCGCGAGTGGCAAAGCTGATGCTGTCGCGCTTGCCCGCGCGATGCTTTATGACCCGCGATGGCCATGGCATGCTGCCGCCAAGCTCGGAGCCCAAGTCTCCGCCCCACCACAGTACTGGCGCTGCCAGCCAAGTGGACTGAAGGATCTTTTCTTGGGCTCCAGTCACGGGCAGAGGTAAGACGTCAAGAGATCAGAGGTTGGCGCGGCGAACGTCGCAATCATCACCGGTGCAAACCTGTGGCTTTTGCCGTCCGCGCGAAGCGCCAGCGAGTTGGCGCGACGGCAACTGCGTTCGCGCAAATGTTGCGGATTGCGAGGATTTCGCTGCCCTCTATGATCGCTGCCACGAGGCTCTGGACCGTCCAAGGCGGACCGCAAGCTGGGCGCGAAAATGTGCAGATCCTGTCAATACTCTAAACAATACTCAGTTTCGGCTTGTTTGCCGGGTCGCTCCATCCGGATCTTCTGGTCCACGTACCGCAAAGGCGACCACGTGATCGGGTAGGTCAGGGGCGTTGAGGCCGATTTGAATGATTGGCCACCCGAGCGGCGCACCTCGCAATTTCGGCTCCGTCGCACCGCAATCCGTCTCCCAGCCAGAGGACGGACCCTCTTCCGGATGAATCTCGCAGATCAGGTTTTACAAAAAATTCGAGCAATAAATTACATACTCACTATCCAAATGTTCAGATGGGGGCCGTAATTAACATTTGCGCAGTCAACGCAGGTCTATGGTCCGGTCAGTATCCGCACTGGCGCGGAAACCTTGGACAAGAGGATGCGTCATGACTGAATTGTTAAAAAAGTGCGTAGAGCCTATGAGGGCGAGATGCGCATCGCTGATGTCCTGCTTGAGACGGGAAGACGATGGCACCGTCGCGTTGCTGTTCGGTCTGACGTTCTCGCTCATGTTGATGTTCGTTGCGGGTGCATTGGATCTCAGCCGATGGCTGTCCGCCAGAACAGAATCGGTCGCAGCAATCGATTCCGCGGTGCTTGCGGGGGCGCGCGCGCTGCAAACCGACAATGACAATGTCGCTGCGGCGATTGCTGCGGCAAATCGCTACTACACCGAAAACACGCGCGGCCTGCACGTAGTAGACGATACAGTGCAATTCCAGGCGGCGTCCGACAACATGTCCATGTTTGCGAAGGGACAGTCCTTCGTCGAGACGCCGTTCTTGAATCTCGTTGGCATCCCCCGGTTGCCCGTGTTCAAGGCAACCGAGGGGCAGATCGCCGAAGCTGCAATAGCCAGCGGTGGTGGCGGCAAGGGCGAGGTTGAAATCTCGGTGATGCTCGACATCACGGGATCGATGGCCGGCCGCAAGCTAACGGACCTCAAGGACGCGGCCAAGGACTTGATCAATATCGTTCTCCTCAATGAGAACGGAAAGTCGCGTGTCGCGCTGGTGCCATTCTCCGAGGCGATCAATATCAGCGACAGCAACTGGGCGGCGGAAGTCGTATCCAACGGGCCGCAGAAGCAGAAGGTTGGCAAAACGACTTACTACCTCGATCCGGATTGCGCAACTGAGCGTACCGGGCCGGAGGCTTTCACGGATGCGGCACCCAATGGCCAGAACAAGCTCGGACACTTCTATTCGACGGACGGCGAGTGCATGCCCAAGTCGGGCTCGGTGATCCCGCTGTCGACCAACAAGGCGAAGCTGAAGGCCGCGATCGATGGCTATAAGGCGAGCGGCAATACTGCCGGCCATCTGGGCACTGCTTGGGCTTGGTACATGCTCTCGCCCAACTGGGCGCAGCGCGTGCCGCCGGAAAGCCGCCCGAGTCCTTATGGGCAAAAGGGCCTCCGCAAGATCGCGATCCTGATGACGGACGGTGAATACAACACGCAGTACGACGATGGCATCGCCGCCAGCGAAAAATCTGCCCCGAACGGGTCGTCGACTGTGCAGGCGCGCAAGCTATGCACCAACATGAAGGCGGCTGGCGTGACGGTCTATACGATTGGCTTCCAGCTCCCCAAGAACGGTGAGTCGGTAGAGACGTTGCACCAGTGTGCGAGTGACGAATCGATGTTCTTCAACGCCAACGACGGTGATGCTCTGAAGCAGGCCTTCCGCGACATCGCTCTGCGAATCTCGTCGCTTTACCTCTCCAAGTGAGAGCCCGGGAACACGCTCTGCCAAGAACACGGATGATCTGACGGTCATCCGTGTTCTACTATATTCGTCTCTCCCCGTGCCCCTGGTGTACTGGATAGGACAATTCATTGCCAGGCTAAGGTCGTCAATCGACCGTAGTATCCAGGTCGCCAACCAAAGAATTGCCGAGCATGCTGAGCTGAGGTGTCGTGCGGTTCAGCGTGAAAAATTGCTCGAAACAATCGGCTGGATCGTGTTCGTGTTTCCATCAATCAGAAACACGATCTAGAGTTCCAGGCTGATGCGCTAGTGCCCGACAGGAAGCTAGGCGTCAGAGTCGGAATACTGGGAACGCGGAGGGCCCGGAGGATGCAGTTGACCGGAATGCTTTATGGAGCACGCCTGCTGCGACACGTCGCCTTCCCCACCGCCGAAGTATTGGGTCCGGGTGCCAGCGAAGACGAGATTCAAGATCTCATCGCGCGTCACGGCCTTATCTTCATCAAGCCATTGTTCAGGGGAGGTGTAGGCAAGAAGGGCAAATCAGGCCTGATTGGCAAGGCTGGTGATCTGAAAACGGCGCTTGCGGAAAAAGAACGCCTGTATTTCGTTGAGCATCGTCATGGCAACACAATCGCAAAAGCCAACGGCGTGACTTTCGAATCCGGCATTCCAGCCGAGCACGAAGTCTATTTTTCAATCACCGACGATACGCGATACCGCGCACCGACCATCACCATCAGCCACAAGGGTGGCGTCGATATTGAAGAACTCGACAAATGCGATGTGGTCACCGTTCCCTTCGAGGCGTTGACGGGTCTCAAGGCGTTCGTCGTCGCAAATGCGCTCACCGATATCGGCGCGCCCAGAGAGATCATCTCGCCCCTGGTTCAGCAGCTTCCCAAGCTGTGGGAATTGGTACATCACTATGGAATGACGACGCTCGAACTTAATCCAATCCGGATGCGGCCCGAGCCTGGCGGTCGATTGACGCCGGTCGCCTGCGACTTCAAATGTGAATTCGACCGTGACGATCCGCGCGTGCAACGCCTCGATTTGCCCGACCATTTGTTTGCCGCCGACGTTTCCGAGTTCGAGCACGAAGTCAACCAGCTGAGAACCCACCAGGGGCAGTCGGATGTATTCGTCATCAATGCCAAGGGCACCATCCTGGCGCCGACATTTGGTGGTGGCGCCAACAGCCTCGTTACCGAGGTTCTCGGAGAGGCGGCGATCATTTCATCAGACTTTGGCGGCAACCCGCCGTATGATAAGATGAAGCAAGTTGCGGCCATCTGTTACCGCCACTTTCTCGAGCAGGCGAACGTGCTCTTTATCATCGGTGGGAAATCGAATAACACCGACATCTATGAGACGTTCCGGGCCATGGCCGACGCACTGCGAGAGCATTTCGCAAAGTATGGCCCGACACCTCTGTATGTTGTAGTCGGTCGCGGAGGCCCCAATGTCATTCGCGGGTTCGGTGTTCTTTCCGAAGCCTGCGATAGCCTCGGTCTGCCATATCGCTTTTTTGGTTTTGACAGTGCAATTTCGGAAGTCGTTAACTACGCACGCAAGGTCGATGCGTGGATGAGCAGCGGCGGCCGGGCGAAAGTTGCCAAAGCCATCGGTCTCCACGAGGCAATTCAAGAACACTCGTAAGCGGCGGGCGTTACGATCATGTACCGGCAGGGAATTGCAGGCTTCCCGTATTACCTGGGTATCGATTCTCTGGCGGGAATTGCTACGCGCGACGACCGCGTCGTTGTCCTCAATATCCTTGGGGGAGAATCCAAGAGTGTCACCAAGATTAGTCACGCGTTTTCAGGTGGGAATGTCGTCTTTGGCACGTCTCCCGGCAGACAGGGTCAGGTTCTGGAAACCCCGCGCGGCGACATCCCCGTCTATAACAACGTCCGCGAGGGACTTGCCGCAGGACATCGCTTCAACGTAGGTGTCGTGTATCTTCCCCCGTCAGGTGTGCGAGATGGCGTCGCCGAACTCATTCGAGTGAATCCGGACCTCAACAAGATCGTCATCGTCACCGAGAAGGTGTCAGTGCACGATGCGCGCGAGATAAGGGCACTCGGCCAGGCCAACGGGATCGACATCTTCGGAGGCAACTGTCTCGGCGTTGCCGACAGTTGGAACAAGGTGCGCATCGGCGGAGCACTCGGCGGCGACAACCCCGAGGAAACGTTGCAGAAGGGCTCCATTGCGATCTTTTCCAACTCAGGAAGCTTTACAACGACGATCGCACAGTATCTGGCCACCGCCGGCTGGGGCACGACTACCCTCATATCGTCAGGAAAAGACATCTACATTCACTATTCCGCACGCGACTTTGCTCACGCCTTGCGCAACGACGACCGTACCAGGGCGGCAGTCCTATACGTCGAGCCTGGCGGCTACTACGAGCGGGGTCTCGATTTTGGAAAGCCGGTCATTGCCTGTGTCGTGGGCCGCTGGAAGTCGAAGTTGACCCGCGCTGTTGGACACGCAGGCGCCATGGCCGGATCGGGGGACAGTGCCGAGGACAAGGAAAGGTGGTTCCTGGAGGCTTTCGGCACGGACGGCATATTTACTTCCGGTGCGAAAGACGCCGCGAGGCTCGTCTCGCAACAGGGCGCTCTGGTCACCAACATTTCAGACATCCCCGACGCATTGACCGCCGTAATGGCGCTCAACGGTCTGTCGACCGACTTTCCCGCGAGTGGTTCACTGTCGTTGAAGCCGTGGATGGTCAACGACCAGCGCATCAGACTGCCCGCCGAACTGACGCTGGAGACAGTTGAAGCGATCCCGCCATACCATGAGCAAATCGCCGCTTTGAAGCATCAGATCGGCGCCGTCTTTCCACGCCAGACCATGAAGGACAAGTCCGGGGCCACGCAACTCGACCCCGCGACACAGGTGGCCTCGGTCCACGGCATGCGCGTGCTCGATCTGGCGCGAGTCCCGCTCGAAGCGAACTTCGCACTGCCACTCGTGCACGAGATCGGTTCGGAGAACGACCGCGCCATGCTCGATATCGCGGTGGCGGCCGAGGTCAACCTCGTCGGCGACCCCGCTCTTGACGCGGCCGATGCGGCGCGCCAGGCAGGCAACTCCCCCAACACGGTCATGGCGGCCGCGGCGGCCATCATAGGTCCGCACCGTGTCGAACGCGCACTATCCTGCACACGGCGGCTCATCGATCTGTTCGCGTTCTCGGGTTTGACCGATGCGCGCGACGAAGCCTTCGACTTCACAAGCATTGCAATCGATGAGGAAACCCGGGCGATGTTCCGCGCTTCTCCCGAGGAGGCCAGTGATCCGCGACCGGATGCCATTCTTCAGGCTGTAAGAGACCGCGGCTCCCGCTCGGCGTTCTTGAAGTTCCTCGAGTCACTTGGCCAGCGCCCCTCTCGCGATGCTCTGCTGGCAGCAATCGCGACGACGATCGCATGGGAGCCATTGCTGCGTAAGAAGATCAGCCGGCTTACTGCCGAAACGCTGCCATGGTATCTGCGGCTTTACGGAGTCATGGTCGGCGCCACGATACCAAAGGAAGCCCATCAGCGCGGTATGCTGTGCGGTATCCCGCGCGCAGAGAGATTTGGATCGTGGACCATGGCAGACCTTTGTTACTTGGCCATCACTGGCAAGAGGCCGGGCGCCGCCGAGGCAAAGCCACTTCAGATGCTGATCAGCTTGCTCATCACAAACGGACCCGGTGCGATTTCGGCACAGGGCGCCAAAGGCGCGGTTGCCGCAGATGGTCCCCAGACGCCCGGGCGTGTGCAGATCAACAAGGCCATGATCGGATTCCTGTCCCATACTGGCTACAGCCATGGCGGCAATGGATACGAAGGCATGGCTTTCTTGCTCGACCAGTTCAAGGACACCGGCCTTGTCGATCCTACCAGCCCTGATCACGGCATCGATCTCAGCGCCATGGCACTACGCTATGCAGAGAACTATCTCATAGAGAAGACGCAACTGAGGGAACTCGGCCGACCCAGCCGCTCGCTTCCGGGTGTCCACCATCCGGTCTTCCGCGGCAAAGCCATCAACTACGATCCGCGGGAGCGCTTTATCGCCGAGGAAATGGAGCGGTCCGGCTCCTACAACGTGTTTCACGCCTTCTACCGTGAATTGGTAAGGGCACTCTACGAAGTAGGCGCATCGCCCTACGTGTTCTGCGTCAATGTCGATGCCATTATCGCCGCCCTGCTGCTTGCACTTTTGTGGAAGGACTACAAAAGCGGTACGCTGCGGGAAGCAGAACTTGAATACGCTGCCTTCACGATATTCCTTTATGGGCGCATGATCGGAGCCGCCGCAGAGATCGACGATCACATCAACCGCGGACGCAACATGGACACGCGGACGCCGATCGACCAATGTGGATTTGTCGTTTGAATGCAGCGGTTCGGCGCTCGAACGATTCTTCTAGCGACCGTGGGGCCGACTTCGATACCGTTAGTCAAAGTTGGATCTCGGCGACTCGTGCCCACGTACTGCCGGGCAGATGATCCGCATCGTGGTCGAACGCCAACGCGGCGACGAAAACATCTCTGAGCTCTTCCCCAAGGTAGCCGACGCCCAGCCTCTCCACCCATGGTTTCACTCGCTACACCCTTGCGAGCTAAGACGCAGAATCAGTCCCACTGGTTCGGTGCGCGCCCATGAAATCGGTTTCTGCCTCGTGCACTTTTGAACGGCAGTTTGAGGGTCGAAGCTGAATTTTAGTGCAGCAATTGTGCGAATTGAGGGCAGACAAGCTGGTACTCCAGCATGGACCACGTGAGAGTATCGTCCTACTCTCATATGTATGTTTGCAACTGAAGTGGGTTTCAGAAGGCGAGCGGCTATGTTCCTGGTCACAGCAATGGTTCAACCCTTCAGATTGGCCCAGGTCGAGCAGGAATTGCTATTGGCCGGGCTAGTTGAACACACCGTGGGAGAGTGCGCAGGCTACGGTGCAAACCCGAATTTCGTGACAGGTTCTCTCACTGGCACCGAAATTCCTGATGTCTTCCCCAAGGTGAAAATTGAAATACCGGTCCCCGAAGATCGGTGCGAACAGGTGATAGAGGCCATCATCCGCGGGGCTCGACTGGGCAAGAAGGGCGACGGGAAGATCTTTGTCTCAGAGTTGGAGCGTGTGATCGACCTCAGCCCAGGTTTGTTGGATGGCAAGTTCCACTATGAAGGGTCGCAGCCTGCGGCCGAGGCAGCTGAATAGGTGGTGGATCCTGCGCAACATGCTGACGGCCGGACTACAAGCGTGGAGGAGTCGTGCGCTGAGTCCGATTGACTTGAACAAGGCCGTCTGTCTCAATCTTGAAGGTTGAGTTTGGATTCGGAGGCGGGCCGTGATCAAGCTGAACATGTGCGCTGAGGTGTATTTGGCGGGCGTCAATTTGAACGATTGGGTTGTCCGATCTGTTGAACCAGATGAAGAAGGTCGGATATTCGAGGCGATATTCTCCGGCCATGATGCAGAGGCGAGAGCCTTGGAATATGCGGCGGCGAAGTACGTCGAATTTCGGCGGCATGTTCCAGCATTGCGACAAGGCCATTGTGATCGAACACCCAACGAGAATGTCTTCCGGTCATCCAGCAACGGCACAATTCTCTGTCTCGTAAGTTCACGCTGAGCGACCCTTCGACTGTTGACAGTGTCAACAACTTTCTCCTGCTGCTGCCTCTGCCTGCTGGCGGACCGCTGATTGACCGGGCTTTGCGCTCTCCGACTTGATAGGCGCGATAGTTTCCGCTCGAACGTTTGGCCGTCATCATTCTCATGCGGCCAAGCCGTCGCTCATCGGCAATTATTGTCCCCCAGATCGCGCGCTTCTGGGAACGGCACGCGAAGGCGTGTCGGAAGTTCTGCGAAATCCAGGAGCTTGGACTACTCTGTCGCCAGGCGCTGACCTGCTTTCCCACTGGGACCGCCAAAGGCTGCTGCAGCTTCTTCGGCCGCATCAACGACCAGCGGTCCGAGAGTTTGGATTCGCTGCGGCGTCAAGCGGTCGCTTGGTCCCGCTATGCCCAATGCCATACGAATCCGGCCGCACCATCCGATGATCGGTGCCGCAACGCCCCAAACCGCACCTTGCCATTCTCCGCGGTTGATCGACCATCCGCGCTGTTTGGTTGTGCGCATTTCGGCGACGAAGGCATCTGCATCCACGATGGTCGTATCGCTGTAGGGCTTTATTGAAATAGTACGCCAGAATGCCTCGCCGGCCGGATCGAATGCGAGAAGCGCCTTGCCGGTAGCGACGCAATGGGCCGGAGCCCTCGCGCCGACGCGCGTGTACGATCGCACGGGTTCGAGGCTATCGATCTTGTGCAGATACATGACCTCGCGTCCATCGAGCATGGCGAGGTTGACTGTTTCGCGAGTGGTATGGCTGAGGCGCTCCATTGCCGCCTTGCAAGGCTTTACAAGATCAAGGCGCTCGTAATGTTGCGTTCCCACTTCCCACAGCTTCAACGTGGCGTCGTATTGGCTCGTTGCTTCGTCTTGACGGACGTAGCCTTCCTCGATCAACGTCTGCAGAAGCTGATGCGTGTTTGCTTTGGTCAAGCCGGCTTGTGTTGCAATGTCGCGGAGATTCGACGCGCCGTTTAGCGTCAGGAGTTCCAGGACATGGAGTCCCTTGCGAAGGGTCGTATCGCGCTGAGCGCGTGAACTAGATACTTCTGCTTTGGCCGATTTCTCCGGCATGAGTGGCATTTTCCGAACTGACGGTTGAGAATTCGTTTTGCGTCCGACCTTTTTGCAAACTCTGTTGGTCCGGCTCGATCATGTCCTTGTTACTTAGGTGCGGCCCGGTGTCGAGCGACTTTCTGAGTGGCATTTGGTATGGCAAATGCGATCAACATGGCTGTGATATCCTAAGCGTGTTGCTGGGCCACTGGGATGTAAGGCGCCTGCGGCGAATTCAGGAGCCTCACCAACAGAGTGGCCAGAAGGTTGGGCGAGCTGCGGTTGGGGCGGCGGCACGTCTCCAATTTCGATGACATGGAATTCAGCGCGATCGAGGTCTTCGTGCGATTGAGCGACACGAAGTTTTCGATTTAGCCGAATTGTAGGGCGGCCGTTTCCCCATGGTGTCGCTGGCAAGCACGTCAATCATTATGACGTCCGCCAAGCCCGCAAACAACATCCCCCAGAACGGTGCGGCGCGATCTGGCGCTGCTTAAGGCATTCAGCCCGACCAGCGGTGCACCGTCGTCACTCATTTCATGATCGAGCACGCAGGCGCACGCCCAACATTCCGCAAGCGCAAAGCATACATTTCATATTATAGAAATTAGTTCTAATATATGGAACAATTTGGCTGTCTGGCTGGGAAGGTCGCAATGGCGGATACAGTTTCGTACAAGGTCCACGGACGCCTCGTGGAGTTGACACTTGCGCGGCCACTAGCAGGCAATGCGTTCAATTCTGAAATCGTCGAGGATTTGCTCGGCGCACTCGATCGCATCGATGCGTGCAGCTGTGACACCATCGTCTTTCGCGGAGCAGGCAAAGGCTTTTGTAGCGGACTGGACCTGTCCGACTTGAACACGCAAACCGATGCCAGTCTCGTCTTGCGCTTGGTTCGCATCGAAATGCTTCTTCAGCGGGTTGCCGCGTTGCCGCAGGAAACCGTTGCGCTGGCGCAAGGCTATGCGTTTGGCGTGGGCGCCGATCTTTTCGTCGCCTGCCGCCGTCGAATTGCAGCGCCCGGAACGCGCTTTTCATTCCCTGGGGTGCGGTTTGGTATTGCCTTGGGTACGGGACGTTTGGCACGCAGCGTGGGACCCAATACAGCGCGGCGCTTGTTGGCAGCAACAAGTCCAATACCCCTTGAAACTGCATTGTCGGTGGGATTTGTGCAGGAGACCGCTGAAGCTGATAATTTCGATTCGATCGTCGAGTCCCTGTCCACGATCGCAACCTCGCTTGACCCTCGGATGGCCAAGATCGTCGCGGAGCGCCTGGACCCCGGCTTTCGCGATGCAGATCTTGCCGCATTGGTGCGAAGCGCTGCCGAGCCGGGTTTGCGCGACCGCATCGCAAACTACGCGCGTTCGGTTGCCGAAGCGCGCAGCCGATAAGTCGATTGTGCATGGCGGCATCGCTCGCCGAATGTCGCTGTGCTCGAAACCAGCGGATATTGTATGGCAGATAAGGCCTTCATAAAGGGCATCAGCCTGCTGACGGCGTTGGCGCAAAGCCCTACACCGCGCGCTTTGAGCGGGCTTGCCGAACAACTCGGATTGACCAAGAGCAATACGCACCGGTTGCTCAGCACTCTGGTCGAGCAAGGCTTCGTCATCCAAGAAGGCAACAAGGGACCATATCGACCCACACTGCGCTTGTGGGAGCTTGGGTCGCAGATTATCGGCCGGCTCGATTTCGTCAGCGTCGCGCGCGAATACATGCCCAGGCTTGCCGCCTCGACCGGGGAGACGGTTCATCTGTCGGTGCTTCAAGGTGCGGAGGTCGTCTACCTCGACAAGACCGAGGGAACACATATCGTGCGCTCGTATACTCAGATCGGCGAGCGTGCACCGGCCTGGTGTGTTGCGACAGGTAAAATCTTGATTGCTTACGCCCAACCTGATGCAGTGCGGTCCCTCATTCCCAAACTACGTGCCTTCACACCACGAACTCTGACGGACCACGCGAAGCTGAGAAGGGAGCTAGAGGTCGCGCGCGCCGAAGGGATCGCATACAATCGAGGTGAGTGGCGCGAGGATGTTATGGGTTCGGCGACGGCCATTTTCGACGCCGGGGGGAGCCCTGTCGCTGCTGTTGGAATTTCAGGCCCAAGTCTCAGACTGCGGGACGGGTTGCTGGAGAAGCAGTCCAGATCCGTCATCGAAATCGGCCGAAGCATCTCTCGCGCACTGGGCTACGCCGGGGACCCATGAGGGGTGAGCAAGCATGCGTCGGACGACCGCCCATCAGCCACGACACACGGTCGAAGCAAGCGCATGGAGCGAGCTTGTATCAGGGCAGGTTCCGAAGTTGACCGGAAATCAGCCCCTCATGACGCGGCCGCTCGGCGCTCTGCGGCTTTCCTCGATGCGCTTGACGATGTGGGCAAGCGCCTCTTCCACCTGGTCGACCAGGATGAGGCACAGATCGCCCGGGGCAAGGCGCGCCAGAGCGTTATCGATGGCGATGAACTCACCGCGGATTTCATCGACGCGGGCGGCGCGCCGCGCATTGACCAGGCCCTCGCGCAGCAGTGCCATCACCTCGCCGTCACCCCGGCCGCGCTGGCACTGGTCTTGGTAGAGGATGACGTCGTCAAATGCATCGCCGAGTATTTCTGTCTGCTGGCGAATGTCCTCGTCCCGCCGATCCCCGGCGCCACTGATGACCACCGAGCGCCGTTTCGCGGGCATGGCGTTCACGGCGCGCACCAGGGCGACCATGGCGTCCGGATTGTGACCGTAATCGGCGATCAGCGTCGCGCCGCGATAGTCGAACAGATTGAAGCGGCCTGGCGCGCGGTCGGCGTCGTTGAGGAAACTCGCCAGACTGGCTCTGATGACACCCCAGTCGATGTCCAGCGCCCACGCGGCGGCGGTCGCAGCCATTGCGTTTTCCACCTGGAAGCGGACGGTGCCGCCGAGCGTCATCGGAATCTCCGCAAGTGACAGGCGGTGCCGCATCCCGCCTTCGGCACAGACGATGGCGTTGCCTTCTACGTAGACCACGCGCTTGCCTTGGGCGCGGTGCGTGGCCATGACCGGGTGGTGACTGTCGGCGGCGAAGAAGATCACCGAGCCGGGGCAGTCCTGAGCCATCTTGGCGACGATGGGATCGGCGGCGTTCAACACCGCCATGCCGTCGTTGGCAACGCTCTGTACGATAACGCGCTTCAGAACCGCCAAATCCTCGAGGGTAATGATGTAGTTCAGACCAAGGTGGTCGCCTGTGCCAATGTTCGTTACCACCGCCACATCGCATCGGTCGAAGGCTAGCCCTTCACGCAGCAGGCCGCCTCGAGCCGTTTCGAATACGGCGGCATCGACGTCGGGATGCAGGAGGACGTTGCGAGCGCTTCGCGGCCCGCTACAATCGCCCGTGTCGATGCGCAGGCCCTCGATGTAAACACCATCCGTGCTGGTCATACCGACGCGCAAACCGTCGGTAGCCAGTATGTGCGCGATGAGGCGGACGGTGGTCGTCTTTCCGTTTGTGCCAGTCACCGCCACGACCGGGATACGGCCGTCCTCCCCGTCGGCGAACATGTCGGCGATCACGGCCTTGCCCACCGCGCGGCCCTTGCCGTACGACGGGCTCAGGTGCATGCGCAGGCCGGGCGCGGCGTTGACCTCGACGATGCCGCCACCCTGTTCTTCCAGCGGCTTCAGCACACTGTCGCACACGACATCGACTCCGGCGATGTCCAATCCGATCATCTGCGCTGCGGCTACCGCACGCGCGGCGAAGTCCGGATGGACGTCGTCGGTGACGTCGGTCGCAGTACCGCCGGCGCTCAGGTTGGCGTTGTTGCGCATGATGACCCGTAGGCCCTTCTCCGGCACCGAATCGGGCGTCAACTGCTGCGCGGCAAGACGGGCCAGGGCGATGTTGTCCAGCCGGATGCGTGTGAGCGAAGTAGCATGGCCGGCGCCGCGCCGCGGGTCCGAATTGACCATGTCCAACAGTTCGCGGACGGTGTGAACCCCGTCTCCGATCACGTGCGGCGGCTCACGACGCGCGGCCGCGACGACCTTGTCGCCCACCACGAGTATACGGAAATCGTGGCCGGGCAAATACCGCTCGATCAACACCTGGTCGCTATATTCCGATGCGGAGCGATATGCAGACAGAAGTTGCTCGCGGGTTTCGACATTTACGATGACGCCCTTGCCTTGATTGCCATCCCGTGGCTTCACGACCACCGGCAGGCCGATCTCGCAGGCAGCCGCCCATGCATCCTCTGCGCTGGAGACCGGGCGCCCCTTGGGTACCGGTACACCGGCGGCGTCGAGCAGTCGCTTGGTGAGTTCCTTGTCCTGGGCGATCGACTCGGCGATCGCGCTGGTCGAGTCGACTTCCGCGGCCTGTATGCGTCGCTGGCGGCTGCCCCAGCCGAACTGCACCAGGCTGCCCGTGGTAAGCCTGCGGTAGGGAATTCCGCGCAACACAGCGGCCCGCACGATAGCGGCTGTACTCGGCCCGAGGCGCACGTCCTCGTCGAGTTCCCGCAGCCGGGTGAGTGCTCCGGCGAGATCGAATGGGGTGTCCTCGACCGATGCGCGGCACAAATCGAGGGCAAGCTCGAATGCCAGCCGGCCCACTTCTTCCTCGGTATATTCGACAACGACCTGGTAATTGCCCCGTTCGACCGTCGGCGTCGTGCGGCAGAATGTGACCGGGCAGCCGGCCTGTGCCTGCAGGCCGAGCGCCGCGAATGCCAGCGCGTGCGCCATGGTGATCTCCGCCAGCTGCCCCGACGTATCGAAGACGCCGATCTGGGGAAATCGCTGGCGAAGTCGCATTTCAAAGCCGGGCACGTTCGCGATGACGCATTCTGCATCGCTGCACGAAACAATCGCCTCGATAGCGGTCTGTCGGCTCCATAAGTTGGGGCCGCGCAGGGCCCGTACACGTGAGACTTCCATCAACTGGTCTTCCTTAGGAGGGTGGCGACGTCGCATGCACCCCATTACATCTGGTGTCAGGCGTTCGCCTGTTGGCCAGCACCGGGCTGCGGGCCATGCGGAAATCGCTGGTCGTGTGGCAGCTCCGCCGCCGCACCATCCAGCGAGAATGTCTTGGCACCTGCCACAATGAGATCGTTGGGCAGGCCGAGTGCCCAGGCCGCGCCAATACCTGCGAGCAGTCCCTCGAGCGGGAGAGCCAGGGTGGGATGGGCGAGGCAAGGAAACGCAGAAAGCTCTGCCAAGACGGCTTCATTGCGACCGGAGGTCGTGATCAGTTGGCCGTTGCGCGCGAACACAGCGCGACCGCCGTCGGCGACATGTGCGACCAGATCAGGCGACGCAGGATCGGCCGCATAGAGCATGACTTCGCCGTCGCACAATTCCACCATTGGCATCAGCTCGGAATCTCCAGCATTCAGCACTGCGACCCCTTCCGGGAGCACGACATCAACCTGCGTCCGCAAGACATTGCGAAGCTGTGTCGCATCCTCGACGTAGAACTCGCCCAGGGCTTCGACGCCGTCCGCGTCGGTGATTACTCCGACCTGGCAGCGATCATAGGCCAAGCCTTCGCGCAGGATCGCCGCAGCGCCATGCTCAAACACGGCCGCCTCCACGGAGCGATTGATCAGGAGACGCTGGCCTGCTTCCCAGCTCGCGCAATTTCCCTTGTCCACGCATCGTCCGTCCAGAAACAGCCCGTCGGCACATGCCAATCCGGTATGCTTGTCCGCCAGATGCAGTAGCCAGGCGACGAAATGAGCAACCCACGTCGCACCGCGGCTGCCTGTAATGCCGACCAGCGGAATTCGACCTGAATCGGCCGATGAATCCGCCGGAAAAAGGTGTTCCGCGATCGCCGCGCCCACTGGCCGCGGCGTTCCGAACGCAGGTTTCAGGTGCATGAGCAGGCTCGGCCCGGCATTGACTTCGACGATGGCCGCGTTCTGCTCCGGCAGCGGGCGAGAAATGTCCCGCGCCACCAAGTCGATACCTGCAATGTCCAAACCGACGACCCGCGCTGAAAGAGCGGCGGTGGCGGCGACGCCAGGGTGGACCTTGTCAGTGCAATCGATGCACAAGTTGCCGCTATGCTCTATCAGAACGCGCCGGCCGGTAGCAGGTACTGAATCGCCATCCAGGCCCTGGCGCGACAACGTAAGGCGGATGACGCCGTCGTTGTCGAGGACTATTGTCTCGAGCGGAAGTTCTTCGGCTTCTCCCCGCCGAGGATCGCTGTTGAGCTGGCTGTCGATCAATTGACGGACTGTCGACTTCCCGTCTCCTACGACCGACAGTTGCTCCCCATGTGTCGCAGCCACCACGCGCCCGCCGACCACCAGCAGGCGGTGTTCCTTGCCGGGTATGAAACGTTCGACGATCACGCCGTTGCCCTCGGCGTCGGCGACGTGATACGCGGCCTCGATGTCCTCGCGCCGGGTAAGTTCGATCGATACACCACGGGCGTGGTTGCCGTCGCTGGGCTTGACCACGACCGGCACACCGATGTCCTGGGCTGTCTCCCAAGCATCCTCTGCACTATCCACGACACGCCCCTCGGGCACCGGCACTCCGCAGGCCGAGAGCAAGGTCTTTGTCAGATCCTTGTCGCGGGCGATGCCTTCGGCGATGGCGCTGGTTTTGTCGGTCTCCGCCGTCCAGATGCGGCGCTGGCGAACGCCATAGCCGAATTGCACCAGATTGGCTTCGTTGAGCCGGATCCATGGGATCCGGCGCTCGGTGGCCGCGTCCACAATCGCGGCCGTGCTGGGACCCAGGTCATGTCGATCTACCATCTCACGCAGGACGGCAACCGCGGAATCGAGGTCATAGGGTCGGTCCTCGATTGCCGCCATCACGATGTCGCGGGCAGTAGAAATGGCAGCACGGCCAACGCGCTCATTGCGTGCACGCACGGCGACCTTGTAAATGCCGCGGTGCGAGGTCTGGCGCGCCTTGCCAAAGCCCACTTGAACGCCAGCGAGGTTCTGCAACTCGATCGCGACGTGTTCCATGATATGGGCCGGCCAGGTGCCATCCCGCAGGCGCAGCAGGAACCCCCCGGGTTCTCCGATGCCGCAACGGTGTTCCGCAAGGCCAGGCAGCCAGGCCGACAGCCGCTCGGGAAAGCCCGCAATCGTGTTCGAGGGGAAATCTTCAAGGTCGCCGATGTCGACCCACGCTTCGATAACTGGACGATAGGTCCAGATGTTGGGTCCGCGCAGATACGTGACACGGAGCAGTTCGATGTCTTTGCGTTTCATGGTCTGCCGGTGTGACATGGGCGCCGCACTAACGAATGCGATTCTACCTAATTCGCTGCGGTATAATCCGCCACTTGTTTCTAGCGCCAGGGGCTCTAGAAATCCGTGCTCCCTTTCCCGCGCTGATCGCGCACCGGCAAGTGCCGGGGCGGCCAAGCGCGATCTCGGGCTTCTACCGTTGCCGGGGTTTAGCCGGCGATCAAGCAATCCGAACCAACGCGGTTACGCAGACCAAGATGACACTCTCTACACAGACAGCCGCTTCGCTCCCCGCCCTCATCCCGGCATCGTGGCACGCCGAGCTTTCGCAAGTATTGGAAGAGCGTGAGGAGATCGAATACTGCCTGGAACTGGATCTGGACGCTCGATTGCGCTTCAAAAATGGCCTGATCGTGGTCACTGACCGCCGTTTGTTGGCCCGGGCGCCTGGTGAGACGGATTGGCGCAATTGGGCCTTTCGGCCCGGTCTGGCGCTGTGGCACCACGATCACGCCGGCGTCGGAACGCTCGAATTGGTCGATACGGCCGGACGGTTGGCCTGTTGGCGCTACACCCTTGGGCGCAATGCGGCCGCGCTGCGGCTGGTTGACAGGTTCGAACGCCGGCTCGCCAGCCGCGCGGACGGGCGGTCGCTGGAGCCTCCGGTCGAAAGCTTGTGCCCCAAATGTATGGCACCTCTAGATCCGAGGCAGGACGAGTGCCCGATTTGTGCCCGTGAGATTCTTACGCCGCCGTCCACCTGGACGCTCTTCCGTCTCTGGCGCTTTGCACGGCCCTACAAGGGCCAGCTGCTATTCGGGCTGATCTTGGCGCTGGCATCCACCGCGGCCACGCTGGTTCCTCCCTATTTGACCATGCCGCTGATGGATAACATATTGATCCCGTTCCAGAACGGGGTGCCGATCGACGTCGGACTGGTGACCTACTACCTCGGCGGACTGTTGGCCGCCGCAGTGCTGGCCTGGGGTTTGAGCTGGGCGCGGACCTATATCCTGGCGCTGGTATCCGAGCGCATCGGCGCGGATCTGCGAACGGTGACTTTCGAACACCTGCTTCAGCTCTCGCTGGAGTACTTCGGCGGCAAGCGTACCGGTGACCTGATGGCCCGCATCGGTTCGGAGACCGACCGCATAAACCTGTTCCTGTCGCTGCATCTCTTGGATTTCGTCACCGACGTTCTCATGATCGCAATGACGGCGATCATTCTTTTCTCGATCAATCCTTGGCTGGCGCTGGTGACACTCGCGCCACTGCCCGTGATTGCCTGGCTCATTCACATTGTGCGCGAGAAGCTGCGCACGGGCTTCGAAAAGATCGATCGTGTCTGGGCGGAAGTGGCCAACGTTCTGGCGGACACCATTCCCGGAATCCGCGTGGTGAAGGCATTCGCACAGGAAAAGCGTGAAGCGCAGCGCTTTCGTGACGCCAACCGGCGAAATCTCGAGGTCAACGATCGCCTCAACCGCACCTGGTCGCTGTTTTCACCGACTGTGAGCCTGCTTACGGAGATTGGCCTGCTGGTCGTTTGGGGATTCGGCATCTGGCTGGTAGCCGACAATCAGATAACCGTCGGCGTGCTGACCGCCTTTCTCGCTTATATCGGCCGGTTCTACACACGGCTCGATTCCATGAGCCGCATAGTGTCGGTGACTCAGAAGGCGGCGGCCGGTGCCAAGCGAATTTTCGACATCCTCGATCACGTATCGAGCGTCCCGGAGCCCATGAGCCCCGTGCACCTGCCGAGGGTAAAAGGCGCTATCGAGTTGCGCGATGTCGGCTTCCGCTACGGCAGCCGCTCGGTCATCCGCGGCCTGGATCTGGCGATTGAACCCGGCGAAATGATTGGGTTGGTCGGCCACAGCGGATCAGGCAAGAGCACCGTGGTGAATCTGATCTGCCGCTTTTATGACGTGACCGAGGGCTCGGTGCGCTTGGACGGAGTAGACATCCGTTCGTTGCCGGTCGCGGAGTTTCGGCGCAACATCGGGTTGGTCCTGCAGGAACCGTTCCTGTTTTTCGGCACCGTCGCCGAGAACATCGCGTATGGCAGGCCGGCGGCAACGCGGGAAGAAGTCATCGCAGCAGCGCGCGCCGCCCATGCGCACGAGTTCATTCTGCGCCTTCCGCAAGGTTACGATTCGCTGGTGGGTGAACGGGGCCAGGGACTATCTGGCGGCGAGCGCCAGCGCATCTCCATAGCTCGTGCACTGCTGATTGATCCTCGCATTCTTATCCTGGACGAAGCAACCTCGTCGGTGGACACCGAAACCGAGAAAGAGATCCAGAAGGCTTTGGACAATCTGGTTCAGGGCCGAACGACGATTGCTATCGCTCATCGGCTTTCGACCTTGCGCCGCGCGAACCGCCTGGTCGTCATGGACCGCGGCAACATCGTCGAGGTGGGCAGCCACGAGGAGTTGATGGCCCGCGAGGGCGCATATCATCGCCTATATCAGGCCCAGGTGCGCAATGTCGATGCGGAAGATCTTGTCGTCGGAGCTGCTTGGCCAGCAGTCGGAAGCGATCTGTCTCCGTCCCAGCATCCGCAGAAAGCCGAGGAGGCGCATTCATGACGGCGTCGAATTTCCGCATGAGCAGAAATGTTTTCGGTCGCCTCGAGCTTGCGCTTCCAGGAAGTGCGACGTTGCATGAGGTGACACCCATCCGCGCCTCGCCCATTGCCGCTCCGGAACGAGGCATCTCGCTGATGGGTTCGGACGGCCATGAATTGCTTTGGATCGACCGCCTGTCCGATGTGCCTGCGGAAACCCGCGCGCTGATTGAGGAGGAATTGGCCAGCCGCGAGTTCGTGCCAGAGATCGAAAGCCTGCATTCCGTATCGAGTTTTGCCACGCCGAGTACGTGGCAGGTTGACACCAACCGCGGCCCGACCAGTTTCGTCCTCAAGGGCGAGGAAGACATCCGACGCCTGGGTACGTCGACCCTACTCATCGCCGACAGCCACGGCATTCAGTTCCTGATCCGCGATCTCTCCAGGCTGGACAAGCGAAGCCGCAGGCTGCTGGACCGCTTCTTGTAACGCCGGCGCCCACTGAAGTTGTGAAATGCCCGAAGGGATGCCGGTCAACCGGAGCGACAGCTGGTGTTCTGGATTCACTGACGTTTGACGACCTTCGCCTGGGAAACAGACACCGTGATTCCAGAACAACGGTTAGAATTCCGGGAAACATGACCGTCGCCCCGCGAGCTAGCGGCGTATCGCTACCAGCCGATTGCCTTTGGCAACCACGTCGCGATGGTCGGGAAAGCGAAAAGCAGCGCCAGCCCGACGAGTTGCACGCCGATGAAAGGGATGACGCCGCGGTAGATGTCGCTCGTAGTAACCTCGGGGGGTGCCACCCCCTTCAGGAAGAACAAGGCCCACCCGAATGGTGGAGTGAGGAACGACGTCTGCAGATTCATGGCGACCAGGATGGCGAGCCAGACCATGTCGACGCCGCTCGAGGCAAACACCGGCAGGAACAGCGGCAAGGCGATGTAGGAAATCTCGATCCACTCCAGAAAGAAGCCCAGGACGAAGAGCAATGCCATGAGGAACAGGATCTGTCCCTCGATGCCGCCCGGCATCTGCCGGAACACGTCCTGAACGATATGCTCGCCGCCCAGTCCGCGGAAAGCCAGACCGAATGGCTGTGCGCAAATCAATATGAGAAAGACCATCGCGCTCGTTGACAGCGTGGCGCGTGCGACGTCTCGCATGATGCTGAAGGTCAAGCGGTTTGCGAGCAATGCCAGAATGACGCTGCCGAGAGCTCCCATGGAAGCGGCTTCGGTAGGAGCGGCCACACCGCCGATGATCGAACCGAGTACGGCAAAGACGAGGGCCAGCGGTGGCACCACGACGCGTATGATGCGCCTCCGCAGTTCCGCGCGTGACAAAGCCTGTCGCTCGGCAAGCGGAATGGCAGGAACCCGCGTGGGAGCAATGAGCCCGAGCAGCAGGATATAGGCAACGAAAAGCAATGCGAGCATCAGCCCCGGAAGTAGCGCCGCGGCAAACAGTGTGCCGACCGATTCTCCCATGATGTCCGCAAGCAGGATCAGAACAAGGCTTGGCGGTATGATCTGGCCGAGCGTGCCCGAGGCACATATGACGCCGCATGCCACGCCATGATCGTAGCCGCGCGCAATGATAGGGCGCAACGCGATCAGACCCGCAGTCACGACTGTCGCGCCGACGATGCCGGACGACGCGCCCATGAGAACGCCGACGAGGACGATCGCCAGCGCCATTCCGCCGCGCAGGCCACCCATGGCAAGGCCTATCGTATCGAGCAGATCCTCCGCCAGACGCGACTTCTCCAGCATGACGCCCATGAAAATGAAGAGCGGAAGCGCCAGAAGTGTGTAATTCGTGACGACGCCGTACACACGCGCGGGCACCAGGTTGAACAGCCCTGCGCCAAATCCGAGATAGCCGAACACGAAACCCGAAACGGCAAGGCTTATGGCGACTGGAATTCCGGTAACGATGAGAGCGAAGAAGCCGACAATCATCAGGAGTGCCAGCGTTTCATTTGCCATCCGAGGTTCTCGCGCGTTCTGGTTGCGTGTTTCCGGCGAGAGTGAACTTCCGAACGGCCTTCGCCAGCTCGACGATCCCCTGCGCTGCCAGGAGCGCGAACCCGATAGGAAGGAAGGCTTTCAGCATGTATCGATAGGGAAGTCCGCCTGGATCAGGAGAGCCTTCCCCGAGATTATAGCTTTGCCCGACGTACGCGAGCGACAGCTTGAACATTGCGGCTGCGACCAGAAACGTCAGTACGGCAGCGATCGCATCGACGATCGCCTTCCTTCGGGGTGGGAAGCGCGCGTAGAGCATGTCGACACGCACTTCCTCGCCCCGGTTGATGCCGTATGAAACGCCGATGAGCGCGAGGACCGCCATCAAGTGCCATTCAAGTTCCTGCAAAGCAACGTTGCCGACGCTCAGGAGGTACCTTGCGAGGACGTTGGCGGCCACCAACGCCACGAGGGCGAGCATGAGCCACGCGATCAAGCGCCCGAATGCATCGACCAGAAGATCGAGCCGATCGACCAATCGCGAGATAGTGCCCCAACTCACCGCCCGCCCCCGTGTCAGCCGAGATAGTCGTGATAAGGCTTTTCGCTGATCGCAGCCCACGAGCGGTGTTTCGCGCGGAAGGCCATGAAAGCTTCATGCACTTTCTTGGTGCGAGGATCCTTGGCCGCTTCGGCATCCAGAACCTCGAACGTGAGGCTCTTGAGCTTGGCGACGATCTCGATCGGCAGGACATCCGTTTTAACGCCGTGATTGTTCACGAGATCGGCAAGGGCATCCGCGTTGTTTGCCTCAGACCACGCGTGGCTTTCGAGGTTGCAGGCCATTGCCGCCACCTTGACGATCTCCTGCAGATCTTTCGGCAGCTTCTCCCATGCGCTGAGCGAGATGAGAAGCTCCGTGGCGTTTGAGGGCTCGTGCCAGCCGGTCGTGTAGTAGTACTTCGCTGCGTTCTGCAGGCCGAGGCGACGATCCTGGTACGGCCCCACGAACTCGGCTGCGTCGATGACGCCACGCTCCAGTGCCGGGAAGATCTCGCCGCCAGGGAGCAATTTCACATCCACTCCAATCTGCTTGTAGACCTTGCCTGCCAGGCCAGGGATACGCATCTTGAGACCATTGAAATCCGAAAGCGACTTAATTGGGTTACGGAACCAGCCGGTCATCTGCACGCCGGTATTTCCCATCGGGAATGCGATCAGTCCCAGCGGCTTGTACAGCTCCTGCCAGAGCTCCAGTCCCCCGCCGCTGTAAAGCCACGCGTTCATGCCCTGGAAGTTGAGGCCGAACGGCACTGTCGTGAAATATTGCGCGGCAAAGATTTTTCCGGCCCAGAAGTATGCATTGGCCGCATTCATCTCAACCGTACCCGCCTGAACGGCATCGAAGCCTTCGAGCGCAGGTATCAGCTCACCGGCAGCGAAGTGTTGGATCTTCAGGCGGCCGCCCGACATGATCTCAACTTTCTTGCAGAAGTCCGTCGGGCTGCCTGGACCTGCAACGTAAAAGGGCGCATTGGGAGGATAGGCATTGGTCATCTTGAACGAGAACGTATCGCTCGCTCGCACGACCGCTGGTGCGGCTATGACGGCGCCCGAGCCGGCCATCGCCAGACTAGCAGTCCTGAGGAATTCGCGTCGCTTCATAAAAAAAACTCCCTGACGGACGAGGACGGCCCCCGCGCCTGGGGTATTCGCAATTGGCATGCCAGCGGCATCTCGCGCGCAAAATCGCGCACATTCGATTGTCGGCATCTTGGTAGTTGCATCGCGTTTAGGCATATTGCGCGAGTAGCGAGCAGGCCGCATCCAACTTTCGGTACTGCACATATATCGCTGCGCGCGACGTCGATAGGAAACACGAGGCACAGTTTGCACGCAGCTCGCGTCATGCAATTTGATGCGCATCGACCGCCAATTGCATAGGCGCGCAAGGGCTCACAATTGCACTTGAGTTTTGGTTTGCGGGATGCCATTCGCAACATTGCATCGAGGGGAACGCAGGGACGGACGCATGCTTCACACAACATGTTCGCGGCGCGGCATCGTCGTTGCACCGCATCACCTTGCAGCGGAGGCGGGCGTCTCAGTTCTCCGAGAAGGCGGCAATGCCATTGAAGCGATGCTGGCGGCTGCCGCTGCAATTGCCGTGGTCTATCCGCATATGAATGGGCTTGGCGGCGATAATTTCTGGCTCATCAGTTCAAGTGGGAAGCCGCCCAAGGCCATCGATGCTTGCGGGCCCGCAGCGGCGCTGGCCAGCACGGAGTTCTATCGCTCGTCCGGATGCGACGTGATCCCCCCACGTGGGCCGATGGCGGCACTCACCGTCGCAGGTGCAGTCGGGGGATGGATGCATGCGCTTCAGGAGGCTCGCACGCAGGGCGGACGAATGCCGCTTTCCCGGCTGTTGTCGGATGCCATCTCATATGCGCGCGAGGGCTTCCCGGTAAGCGGCACACAGTCGAACAATACCACGACTAAACTGGCGGAGTTGGCGCACCAGCCAGGTTTCGCGTCGCTTTTCCTGCATGCTGACAAGGCACCGCGCGTCGGCAGCCGGTTTGCGAATGTGCCTTTGGCGGCCTCGCTCGAACGGCTTGCCAGCGCTGGTCTCGATGACTTCTATCGCGGCGATCTTGCACGCTCCATGGCAAAGGAACTGGAGGAGGCGGGCAGTCCAATTCGTCTCGGCGATCTCGAGGGCTACAACGCGCTGCGCGTAAGCCCGCTATCGGTCAAGCTGAGGCATGGCACCGTCTTCAACCTGCCGCCACCCACCCAAGGCCTTGCATCGCTGATGATCATCGGGCTTGCGGAGCAGTTGCCTGACGTGTCGGCGGAGAGCTTCGCCTATCTGCATACACTTGTCGAATGCACCAAGCGCGCATTCATGGTTCGCGACCGTGATGTGACCGACCCGTCCTACATGAGCGTCGATCCACAAGCCCAATTGGAGCCCGCAAATCTCAGGAGGATTGCCAATACGATAGATCCGAGCCACGCGCTCGCATGGCCCCAGCCCGCAGTTCCTGGCGATACGGTCTGGCTGGGAGCCATCGACGCGGATGGCAACGCTGTCAGCTTCATTCAGAGCATCTATTGGGAATTTGGGTCGGGCGTCGTTCTGCCGACTAGCGGAATCGTCTGGCAGAACCGCGGCACGAGTTTTTCGCTCGATGCAGCTCATCATAATGTGCTCATGCCTGGTCGCCGCCCGTTTCATACGATTCAGCCGGCCATGGCGATGCTCGACGATGGCCGCGTGATGCCCTACGGAACGATGGGCGGCGAAGGTCAACCGCAAACGCAGTCTGCGATTTACACGCGCTATGTCGTACACGGTCAGGAGCTTCAGGAGGCGATAACCCGCCCTCGCTGGCTGTTGGGGCGGACCTGGGGCGCCGACACGACCAACCTGCGGCTTGAGAACCGGTTCAACCCCGAAGTCGTGGAGGCAATGCGCCGCGCTGGGCACGATGTGGAACTTGTCGGACCGTTCGAGGAAGCGATGGGACACGCGGGCGCACTCGTCATCCATCGCTCTGGCGAGCGAGCCGGATTGATAGAGGGCGCAAGCGATCCGCGAAGCGACGGCCGGGCGGCGGCTTACTGATGGTTCGTTGAGTGACAGACTTGGGGTCCGGACTCAACGACAATGGGTCCAAGACTGGCCGGATCTGGTTGTTCGGCAGGCGCGCGAGCGCAGGCATCAGGGTGCCTCGACATGTAGCTTCAGGCAAGGCACTGCCTTATTGACCCTCCGACCGTTCGACAATGCGGACACTGTCGCTGACGCGGTCGCTCGGATGCAAAATGACGCGCTCGCCCTCGCTCAAACCTGACGTGATCTCCGCAGCGGTGGCATTGCGATATCCGATCTTGATGAGCTTCAGCTTGGCGTTGCCATCGTCGTCGACGTAAACCGCCCAGGCATCCTTGTGGCGGAACAAGGCGCCCAGCGGAACCAGCAGTGCATCGGCGACCTCGTGAATGGTGATGCGTACGAAGGTGCTGTACCCATGCCCGAGCGGAGCGCGACGTGCCGCGTCCGACCCTGACGCGATATCAAGCAACACGCGCACCCGCTGCTCCTCGATTCCGAGCGCAGAAACCTTGGTGAACCCTGCGGGCTCGATGCGTGTCACTTTCGCCGGAAGATCAGGCCCGCCCCAGGCCGTGATGGTTGCACTCGCGCCGGGCTTAACGCGCACCGCGTCGGTCGATAGCAGTTCGACCACCACCTCCAGGTTCAACGGATCGCCAATTTCGACCACTGGAGTTCCCTGGGTGACGATCTGCTCGCTCTTCTTGTAGATCTCCAGCACGCGCCCGCTGACCGGCGATGTGACGGTGAGACAGCAGGTCTGCCCGTATTGGTTCACGAGC
Source organism: Hyphomicrobiaceae bacterium (assembly GCA_050246945.1). Classification (GTDB taxonomy): domain Bacteria; phylum Pseudomonadota; class Alphaproteobacteria; order Rhizobiales; family Hyphomicrobiaceae; genus JAEUMD01. The sequence goes on along the minus strand of JBFWVC010000027.1, from coordinate 20,156 downwards.
GACCCGTCCGGCCCGATCGTGCGCGCGTTGACACTCTCCAGCTCCCGCTCGCGAACCGTCAGGTTGGCCTCCGACCTGGCCAGTGCCGCCTTGCGCGTCTCCACGTCAGTGCGCGCCTTCTCCAATGTGCGCTCCGAGATCACGTCGCGCGTGGAAAGTGACTGGGCGCGCTGGTACTCCTTCTGTGCGAAATCGAGTTCCGCCCTCGTCTGTTCGATCTCGGAGCGCGCAAGATCGACAGCAGCGCGTGCGGCCTTGATCTGCCCCTGCAATTCGACCTGGCTGCGCAGATCGAGAAACGGCGGCGGGCTTGGTTCGATGGCCGCCACTGCGGTTCGGTTTTTCTCGACGGCGTCGCCGACCTCGAGTGGCGAGCGCAAGAGACGACCTGTTATGGGAGCTGAGACGACGAACACGTCCTTGATGCGCGTCTTTCCCTCGTCCTGTACCGTGACTTTGAGTGGCCCGCGGACAATTGCCGTGGTGTCGACCGGCACGGCCGCCGGTCGGAGCGCGAAATATACTGCCGCCAGCAGAAGCAGCAGAACCAGGGCAGCGGCAGCTCTCGACATCTGGCTGGACAAGCGCATCCCCTGCATTCGTACTATTCCCTCGTTTTCAGGACCGATATCAGATCCAGTCGGTCGACGCGACGACGCACCAGAAGCGCGGCGACCATGGCTGCGCCTACCACGACGATGCTCGACCAGGCATAGGTAGAATCTTCGATAATCAGTGGTACGCGGTAAAGATCGCTCGAAAAGCCTTGGATTGTGAGCCAGGAGAAACCGTAGCCCAACAGCCAGCCCAATGGTTGTGCGATGGCGACGAGAATTCCCAGTTCCACGAGAAGCACGCGGCTGACTTCCGCCCGAGTGAAGCCGAGCACTCTGAGGCTTGCCAGCTCCCGTGCCTGCTCTGACAGCTGAATCCGGGCGCTGTTATAGACGACGCCCGCAGCCACGATGATCGCCAGGGAAACGTAGATTGAGACCATCATGTCGATGTTCTTTGCCAGCGTCTCGCGGAACTTCTCGAGCGAAACGCCGCGCAGGCCGATGCCGGCCATCTTCGGCGTCGACTTTACAGCCGCGAAGAATTGCTCCTCCTTTTTGCGGTCGTACTGGACCAGCGCACCATCCACGACCGCCCCTTCGCCGACGAGGCGGTTGAGTTCGTTGATCTCCATGAAAGCCGACAGTCCGAAATACGAGCGGATGACATCGACGACTGGCACGCGAACCTTGTTGCTGGGCAGCATTGAAACGTCCGAGTGGCCATGTGGTGTGACCTCGCTCTCAGTATTGCGCATGGAGCCGGCTCGCTTCATGCCGCCCAGCAGCTCCACCTCGACGAAATCGCCCCTTCGGAGCTGGAGCACCTGCGCCACGCGCTCGTCGATGACCAGGCCCGACTTCGGCAGGCTCACTGCATTCAGTTTCAGGTCGATGACTCGGGCAAGAGCGGGTTGCTGCGGCTTGCCCTGGATGCTCATTAGCTTCTCGAACTGGCCGTTGCGCATGCGCACTGGAACGCGGCGAAAGGCTTCCACACGCATGACGCCGGGCAGGTGCTCCACCTCCTGCACGATCCGCTGGTTGCTCCTGTCGGCAAGAGTAAGCGTTGCATCCTGCCGTTGTGCGAGAAAGAAGCTGACGTCGATCATGTGCTCGACGGAATCGAACGAGAACAGGGACACGACAAGCAACGCGCTTGCCAGCGAGACGCCGAGCATCGTGAACGCGGCGCGGACTGGCCAGCGTACGATGTGACGGATCGAGATTATCGTCATCTGGCTGAAATGCCGGTAGAGCCCGAAGCGCTCGCTCCACATGTGCCGGTATCGCGGTGGCGCTGGCGGCTTCATGGCAACGACAGGGTCCAGCGCCACGACCGAAAGAACCGCCCGGCCTGCGCCTGCGGCAGCAGCGACGAGCGATACGCCGCCAGCCAGCAGATAGATTGAGGGATCGTGCGCGAATACCAGGAACGGAAAATGGAAGAACTCCGAGTAAAGTCGCGTCAGCGCCTCGCCGAAACGCGTTCCGAGGATCATGCCAATCGTAATTCCGACGGCGGCAATGACGAGCACCAGTTTGATGTAGTGAGTGGCGATCGTCAGCCGATCGTATCCGAGGGCCTTCAGCAATCCGATCTGCTCGCGCTCCAGTGCAATGAGCCGCATCAGGGTCATGTTGATGAGGAACGCGGTCACAAAAAGAAAGATCGGCGGGATGACCCGCGCAAGGGCACGCAGCTGATTGAGTTCGGCATCGAGGAACGCGTGGCTGAGCTGCTCGTCCCGGCCCGTTGCGCCGGTGCCGCCATAGCGTTCGGTCAGGCTGTCGACTTGTTCGATGACGAGCTTCTCGGAAGCATCACGCGCGAGCTTGATCGATAAGGAATTGAACGAGCCATCGAGGTCGAAGATCTCCTCGAGCGCCTTCTGCGACATCCAGATCACCGCATAGCGCCGGTCGTCGGGAACGAGGTCGCCGGGACCTATGGCGTAGATGAACTCGGGCGACAGAACGAGACCGACGATTGTCAGTTGCCGCTTCTTGCCGTTGAGGATGGCACCGAATGAGGCGCCGATGGAAAGACCATGTGCCAGCGCAAATGCCTCGTTGACGACGGCCTCTCGTGCAGACCCGGCTTCTGGGTATCGGCCGGCACGCAGATAGGTCCGATTGAGCCGCACTGCGCGGTGGTCGGGCAGCGACAGAACCGTGCTGGTAGCGGGCGGATCGAAGCCTGCCACATCGAGAATTGCCGGTTTGGAAATGCGTGTTTCCACCGCTGCGACGCCGTCGATCCTTTCAATCCGGCCGGCAAGCCACTGCGGAGCGCGGGTAACGGTTGCAAACACGTCCGCGAAGCTGTGCCGCTCGTAGTAGGCCGCACGCGTTTCCCATAGCGACTGATAGGCGCCGATCGCCAGGATAAGCGTTGCGACGCCGGCCGCCATCACAAGCGCGATGGCCAGCGCCTGCGACCACAGCCGCCCAAGGTCCCTGAGGATCTTTTTGTCGAGTACGCTCAATGTTTCACCACGATATGTCGGCAGGCTTGAGGCGGCGCTCGATCATCTTTACTTCCGTGATCCGCCCGTCAGCGAAATACGCGACGCGGTGCGCGATCTGGCGTATCGCGGCGTTGTGAGTGATGATCACCATGGTTGTGTCGACCGAGCGGCTGACGGCAAGAAGCGCTTCCAGAACGATGATGCCAGTCTTGCTGTCGAGCGCGCCGGTCGGCTCATCGCAAAGGAGAACTTCCGGGCGCTTGGCGATAGCGCGTGCGATCGCCACGCGTTGCTGCTCGCCACCGGATAGTTGCGAGGGGAAATGATCCATGCGGTCGCCGAGTCCAACGAGCCCCAACGCGTCTTCCGGGCTCATGGAGTTCCTGGAAATCTCGGTGACGAGCGCCACGTTCTCCCGCGCGGTCAGCGAAGGAACAAGATTGTAGAACTGGAAGACGAAGCCGACATGTTGGCGCCGATAGTTGGTCAGTGCGAGGTCATCGAACTTTGTGAGTTCGTCCCCCCTGAACGTGATGCTGCCGGACGTCGGATGATCGAGTCCGCCCAGAATGTTGAGTAACGTCGATTTGCCTGAGCCCGATGGGCCGAGCAGCACGAGGATCTCGCGTTCGTAAAGATCGAGATCGACTCCGTTAAGTGCGCGAACCTCCACCTCGCCGGTACGATATACCTTTGTCAGGCCGCGCGTGCTGAAGAGCGGACGGCGTGCGGTGTCCAGATGTTGCGCAGTTGCGCCATTTCTCACATCTGTCTCCATGGAACCGTCTCGAATATCTCCGCATTGTGTGCTTTGCTATATCGGCAGGCAGAGTGAGAACCTATAGCAGATGAACAGGACCTCGTCCCCGGTACGGGACAAATGGCACATGCGTGTCGCGTATAGTTTGGCATCAGGTTGGCTGGCGCGCTTGTCGGCCAATGCGGAATGTCAAGAGTGGCACGTCAAGCACCGTGCATTTTAGCCGCGCCGCTAAGCCGCCTTGCATCCGAAGCAGCATAAAGCGTCGCCTCCGTACACGCTCCGCTTATCCCCGCCTGGACGCTTGCCGCGACAATGGCAACCATTCGTTCAGGAGTATCATCGTGGATATGACGCCGAACCTCGAGCTGCCCTACATCGCAGCCGCCCAAGCCCAGAAGCATGTAACCCACAACGAGGCGATCAGGGCTCTGGACGCCTTGGTCCAACTGAGCGTCATCGACCGCGACCTCGTGACGCCGCCCGCTTCGCCGGTGAATGGCGAGCGCTATATCGTCCCTGCTGGGGCTGGCGGAGTATGGACTGGACATGAGAGCGAAATCGCTGCCTTCCAGGATAGCGCCTGGACCTTCTACAAGATGGTCGAAGGCTGGGTCGCGTGGGTCGCCGATGAAGATGCTCTGGTGGTCTGGAACGGCGCGGCGTGGTTGGCGGTTGGCAGCGGCGGCGGAGTTGCTTCGGTCAACCCTGTGCCCTTGGTCGGCGTCAATGCGACGGCGGACGCGACCAACAAGCTCGCCGCGAAATCCGATGTCGTGCTGTTCTCTCATGATGACGTGACGCCGGGCAGCGGCGACATGCGCCACATCCTGAACAAATCGGCCATCAACAAGACCGTATCGCAGCTCTACCAGACGAACTGGTCGGGGCGGGTCGAGACGGGCCTCACGGGCGACGACAATTTCCATGTGAAGGTGTCGCCGGACGGATCGACATGGAAGGAGGCGATCGTCGTCGATAAAACGAGCGGCGGCGTGACCTTCCCCAACACGCCATTGCGCGAAAGGCTGACCGCCGCCCGCACCTACTATGTCCGCACCGATGGAAGCGACGGCAACGACGGCCTCGCGAATTCGAGCGGCGGTGCGTTCCTCACAATCCAGAAGGCTCTCGACGTCATATTGGGCACGCTCGATCTTGGCGGCAACGCCGTGACGATCGAGGTTGCGGCCGGAACGTATGCGGGGGCCGTTTCGTTCGCGTCTCCGCAGGTCGGCGCTGGCAACATCACGATTTCCGGCGACACGACGACGCCATCGAATGTCGTCGTCGCCAATTCAATATCCGTGGACGGCGCTGGCTGCCGCCTCTTCGTCCAGGGCGTCAAGGTTCAGGCGAATGTGGGTGCTCTGCTGAACGCAAAGAACGGCGGCTACATCAAGACGACGGGAAAGAACGAGTTCGGCTCGACGGCGGTCGGGCACCGATTGATCGCCGAGGCGGGCGGCGTGATCGAGGCGGTCGCGCCAGAGATTATTTCAGGCACGGCGGCGGGTTGGCATTACCTCGGGCTGTCGAACGGCTACATCTACTGTCAGGGCGCGACGTGGACAGCATCGGGAACGGCGGCGCAGGGAGGCTTTGCGCAAGCCGCTGTCGGCGGTGTCGTCTACGCATATGCAAACACGGCGTCCGGAACATTTACCGGCGCGCGCTATTTTGCGAACCTGAACGGCGCGATCCAGAGCAACGGCGGCGGTGCAAACTATTTCCCTGGCGACTCGGCTGGCTGGACGTCAAACGGTGGGCAATATGCGTGACGGTCAGCGGATCGCGTTATCGGCTGCGGTGCTGGCATGATGGAAAGTGAAACAGCTCCATCGCCGATTGTGCGGTTGTCCCGGCGCCTGGTCAGTCTGGCTTGCGACCGCCGAAAGCGCCAAACAGCCGCGCCACGAACCAGATCGGAATGACGACGATTGCGCCGAGAATTAGATATTGCAGTAGCCAGTCGAATGTTTCGAAGCCAAGATCGTAAATCCGCCGCAGCAGCACTTCAATGTGGTAGATGAAGTTGCGCGGGGTAATGCCTAGCGCAGACAGCACGACGCCGACGACGATCGACAGGAGTGCGAGCCTGATGATCACGCCCAGCGGATTGCCGCCGAAAATCGTCCTTGGATCCATGTCGCCGTCTTCCTTGCAAGTTCAAGCGCCGCTACGCCCGCTTGGGTCGGCCGGTAGAGCCGGAATCCCCGCCTGAGCACCGTCGGCAACGCTTTATCACATCCTGCTATTCGCGACGATATCGGGGCGACCGCTGGAAGCAGCAAAAAGGGGGCGGTTCGGAGGATAATGCGGCATAGCGCGCGTCGGGCCAGGAGGCCCGTCTGGCACGGGAATTTTTGCAGCGGAGCTCCATGACGGCTTTCGGGCAAGGCAAACGAAAGAACCTGCGCTCGCAGGCATGTCCGGCCGCAGAGCAAGAGGCCGAGAAGACGCCTGCTTTGCCTGAACCCTTCGCGAACTGGTTCGGTTCCCGCGGATGGCAGCCGCGGCAGCACCAGCTGGCACTTCTTGCCGCATCCGAGGAGCGCCGCTCGACGCTCCTGATCGCGCCGACCGGAGCCGGCAAGACGCTGGCCGGCTTCCTGCCGAGCCTGATCCGCCTGTCAGCCAGGCGCGTGCCACGGAAAGGTGCCGGCCTCAAGGTTCTCTATGTCTCGCCGTTGAAGGCTCTGGCCGCAGACGTGGCGCGAAATCTGACGACACCCATCTCGGAAATGGGATTGAGGATTCGCACCGAGATTCGCACTGGCGACACCTCGCTCGCCCGCCGCCAGCGTCAGCGCGTGAAGCCGCCCGACATCCTGCTCACCACACCCGAGCAGGTCGCACTCCTTTTGAGCCATCCCGACGCGCACCACCTGTTTGCCGACCTCGAAACGATCATTCTCGACGAGTTGCACGCCCTCGCGGCCTCCAAACGCGGGGATCTGCTCGCTCTGGATCTTGCCCGTCTCGGCCGAATTGCAGGCCGCGGCTTGATGAAGGTCGGCCTCTCCGCGACAGTTGCCCGGCCGAGCGAACTGCGTGCCTTCCTGGTGCCGCAGGATGCGCCCGAAAGCGTAGTCCGCCTCGCCGACGTGATTGACGTGGGCGCAGGCGCGAAGCCGCATGTGACAATTCTGGAATCCCGTCAGCCGTTGCCCTGGTCGGGACATTCGGCGCGCTATGTCATGACAGAAGTGTACGCCGCCATCAGTCGTCATCGCCTTGCGATTGCTTTCGTAAACACACGTATGCAGGCCGAGTTGGTGTTCCAGGAGCTGTGGCGCATCAATGACGATCTGCTGCCGATCGGGTTGCATCATGGCTCGCTCGATGCAGCAAGGCGCCGCAAGGTCGAGGCGGCCATGGCGGCTGGCAAGTTACGCGCCGTCGTCGCCACCTCAACGCTGGATCTTGGGATTGACTGGGGAGACGTGGACCTGGTGATCCATATCGGCGCGCCGAAAGGGGCGAGCCGTTTCGCACAGCGCATCGGCCGGGCCAACCACCGCCTCGAAGAACCCTCGCGCGCAATCCTGGTTCCCTCGAACCGCTTTGAGGTTCTGGAATGCCGTGCCGCGTTGGAAGCGGCCAACGAAGGCACGCAGGATGCCGTCCTCTCGCGCACCGGCGCTCTCGATGTGCTGGCGCAACATGTCCTTGGTATGGCGTGCTCGGCGCCGATAAGCCCGGGCGGATTGTTCGATGAGGTGCGTTCTGCTGCGCCATACGCAGGGCTGAAGCGCGAGACATTCGATCGCGTCGTCGATTTCGTATCGACCGGAGGCTATGCGCTCAAGTCCTATGATCGCTTCGCCAAGCTCAGGCCGGGCGAGAACGGCACGCTGCGCATCTCACATCCGCGCATCGCACAGCAGTACCGCCTTAACGTGGGCACCATCGTCGACAGCCCCGTGATCCGCGTCCGCCTGGTCGGCTCGCGGCGCGCGCGTGCCCACGCTCGCAAGGACAACGGTGTGCTCGCGGGAGGGCGCGTGCTCGGCGAGGTTGACGAATATTTCATCGAGCAGTTGAAGCCGGGCGACACGTTCGTCTTTGCCGGCGAGATCGTCCGCTTCGAGGGATTGCGAGAAACCGAGGCGTTCGTCTCGCGGACAACGGCGACCGATCCAATGATCCCGAGCTACGGTGGCGGCAAGTTTCCGCTCTCGACGCACCTCGCATTGCGCGTCCGTCGCATGCTTGCCGACCGAACTGGATGGAGCAACCTACCCGCACCCGTTGCCGAGTGGCTGGATCTGCAGGCGCAGCGCTCTGTCCTGCCGGGCGTCGACGAGGTCCTCGTGGAGACGTTTCCGCGCGACCGGAAGCACTATCTCGTCGTCTATCCCTTCGAAGGCCGGCTTGCCCATCAGACACTCGGCATGCTCTTGACGCGCCGTATGGAGCGTATGGGCGCTCATCCCCATGGCTTCGTCGCCAACGACTACGGCTTGTCGGTCTGGTGCGGCCGTGATCTCTCGCAAATGATCGCGGACGGTTACCTCGAACTGACAACGTTGCTGAGTGTCGACATGCTGGGTGACGACCTCGATGCGTGGCTCGCCGAATCGAGCATGATGAAGCGCACGTTCCGCATCGCGGCCGTCATCGCGGGGCTCATCGAGAGGCGGTACCCGGGGCGAGAAAAGACCGGTCGCCAGGTGACCATGTCAACCGACCTCGTTTACGATGTGCTGCGCCGGCACGATCCCGGACACGTCCTGCTCGAGGCCGCCTGGGCCGACGCGGCGACCGGCCTGCTCGATGTTGCGCGCCTGGGAGAATTCCTTTCGCGCATCGAAGGGCGCGTGCGCCACGTGGCATTGCCCCACGTATCCCCACTTTCGGTGCCTATACTGCTTGAGATCGGCCGTGAATTGGTCGCGCTCAGTGCCCGCGAGCATGTATTGAGGGAACAGGCTGAGGCGTTGATTCGCGAGGCTGAGACTTGAGCGAATGATGTAAGGTGGCTGGCCTCTACTGGCCGTTTCGCTGCGGGAGACTTGGTGGATGCTGCAACTCAAGCCGGACCGTTTGGGGATCGACGACTTCATCGACCAACCGGTCGTCGTGTGTGGCAAGCGGCTGCTCGCCGACATGTCGGGCGCACTATATTGGCCCGCCGAGCGCGCTTTGATCATTGCCGACATGCATCTTGAGAAAGGCTCGGCGTTTGCTGGCCGTGGGCAGATGCTGCCGCCCTACGATACGCGTGACACCCTGGAGCGGCTTGCCCGCGTCATCGACCGCTATCAGGCCGAGACGGTGATTGCCCTGGGCGACAGCTTTCACGATGCGCGGGGCCCGAGCCGTATGCATGTCGACGACCTGGCGCGCCTTCGCATGATGCAGGATCATTGCGAATGGATCTGGATTGCTGGAAACCACGATCCGGTTGAATCCGGACATCTCGGCGGCCATGTCATGAGCGAGATCGCCGTTGAGGGCATTTGCTTGCGTCACGAACCAGGTCCGGCCCGCGTAACGCACGAAATCGCCGGCCACCTGCATCCTGCGGCAAAGGTGACACTGAACGGGCTGACGTTGCGTAGACCCTGTTTCATCGGCAACGGTCTGCGTCTCGTTCTGCCGGCGTTCGGCAGCTACGCCGGTGGGCTGAATGTTCTCGACGAGGCGTTCGGCAACATGTTTTCAGGAGAGCGCATGGCCGTATGGCTCCTCGGCCAGGAAGGTCTTTATCCCGTCGCGACACGGCTGCTGCGCCCTGACTGACACTTGCTCGCCGACATGGCGCCTGTCGCCGTCCCGCAGCGGTGCTGCATCGGAACTTCCACAGCATGTTTCGCTGAAGTGTGCAGCGGTTCAGCGTGAAGAACATGCGCAATTTAAAGACTTGGATCGAGTTCATGCGTCAATGCGACATGAACTCGATCTAGTGGCTTCCGCGCTTGAAGAGCGTCGACGCGATAAGACCTGCGCCGACCGCCGTGAGAACTGCGAAGATGCCATACAGCAGCGGATAGTCGAAGGCGAAATTGTGCAGGTACCGCTCGAGCCCCTCACGTTGCAGGTTGACGCGGTTCGTGCTTTTGCTGAGCAGCTTGCCTTCCCTGAACAGATACGTGTGCGTGACGAGCGCCCCGACGGGTACGTTTGCCGGAAGTGCGATGGTGCTGCGGAATAGGCTGCGGCCGATGAAGGCCACGCCATAGTCGCTCTTCTGGTAGAGCTGTTCTTTCTGCTTCAGCCGGATGACCGCGCTCCTGAACTCGGCGAGTTCCTCGGGTGGGAACTGCGCCTGCTTTGAGTCCACCTTCATATGGATGCTGTCGAAGCCGATCCTGTGCTTGTCCAGTACCTGCGGATCCGCGATCTCCTCGACCGGTCGGGTCGATGCAATTGCGTAATAGCTCGGCACTCTCTCGAAACGAAGCGATTCGGCGTTGATCCAGATGCCAGCCACGTTGGATTTCCGCCTCGCGATGATCGGCGTCGGCGTTCCGTCCACGATGATGGCAACGTCATAGTAGCCGCTCTCCGCCGTCGGCTGCCTGCTGTGCTCGACGGTCCCGAATACAATGATCTCAGTGCCGGTGAAGCTGGATGTCACGGCGACCGAGCGTGTCGAGACGTCGGCCTCGACACTCTCCGCAGGACGGCCATCCGAGGCGAGGCCGGCCTTTTGTTCAGACGGCGCCTCGGTCCGAGCCGCCGGGGCCGGCGTGGTGGCTACCTGTGCCCGGGTGGAGATGAGCGGAACGCTGGCGATGGCGAGAACGCCAAGCGCGAGCATGGCAACCATCATCTTGGGGCGCGTGAATGTATCTGTTGTCATCATCAGTGCCCCCCGAGGACGCTGCCGATGGAGAAGAGCTCACTCGGCATGACGACGAGGCCGTACGCGATTCTGAGGCAGACGAGCAGAACTAGGCCTGCCAGTAGCGCCCGCAGTTGTTCACCTTTGAGCTTCTCCCCGGCCACTGCACCGAACTGGGCGCCGATGACGCCGCCGATCATGAGCAGCATTGCGAGAACGATATCGACTGTCTGGTTCTGCTTGGCATGCATGATTGTCGTTGCTGCGGTCACGAACACGATCTGGAACAGCGACGTGCCGACCACGACGTTGGTTGGCACGCGCAGCAGATAGATCATTGCGGGCACCATGACGAAACCGCCGCCCACGCCCATGATGGCGCTCAGGAAGCCCACGAATGCGCCGATCAGCAGGGGCGGGATGGCGCTGATGTAGAGCTTGGAGCGATGAAAGCGCATCTTGAATGGCAGGCCGTGAATCCAGCTGTGCTGGCCGGGCCGTCGCGCGGAGACCTGCTTGCCACCGCGAGTCTTTCGTATCGTGTTAAGCGCTTCAATCATCATCAACGTTCCAATGATGCCGAGGAACGTGACGTAACTGAGCGAGACGAACAGCTCGAATTGGCCGATCTGACGCAGGATCTTCACCACCTGCACGCCGATCATTGATCCCATGATGCCGCCGGTGAGCAGCACGACGCCCATCTTGATGTCGACGTTGTTGCGCCGATATTGCGCAATTGCGCCGGAGACCGAAGAGGCAACGATCTGCGCGGCCTCGGTGCCGACGGCGACCGCGGCAGGAATGCCCGAGAAGATGAGGAGGGGAGTCATGAGAAATCCGCCGCCGACGCCGAACATTCCGGACAAAAATCCGACCGCAGCGCCCATGCCGAGGAAGATAAAGATGTTCGCGGACATCTCGGCGATGGGCAGGTAGAAGTCCATGAAAAGTTCCATTCACGCCGCATCGGGCGTGGCTCTGAAGTCGATTTGTCGGCTGCCGCCCGCAAACGCCGTGCGAGACGTCGTGCAGGCGACCCTCGCGCGCTCGTGGAACGCGTTTCTCCCTTGCCTACCTTTCACCCGTCAAATCGTTTCGGTCAATGCGACGATGTGCGTCTTCGAACAGGTCTATCGGGGGCTGTTGAGAAATGTGCTGCCTCGATGGTGGCGCGGATCGAAGAACCGGATTGGACGTGCCCACGCGTCGCCTCGTCGCATGCCGCAAATGCGATCATGCGCCAGCGGATCAAATCGCTCCGTCTGCCGCGGCTTGCGCTTTCCAGGCTTCACTCGCGGCCAGAGGATCGTTGGTGATCCGGTCGGCCTGCTTTGGACGCCAGTTGTCGAGCTTCCGCCTCGCTTCGTCCAGCTCTGCCGGCTTCATGCTCTGTTCCAGCTCGTTCTGCCGTCGCAGCGCCTCCGTGTCGCCGTTTCGAGCTGCGAGCGCGAACCAGAAGTAGGCAGCTTGGGTGTCCTGCGTCACGCCTAGTCCGCTTTCGTACAGTACGGCCAGATTGAACTGGCTGTCCGCTAGCCCATGCTCGGCTGCGGCCTTGAACCATTGCGCGGAGATTTTGTAGTCGGGCACCTTCGCGGTGCGGCCCGCGCTCAGCACCGCCAGGTTGTGCATAGCTTTGACGTTTCCGTTCTCAGCCGCGCGCTGGTACCAGATCTTGGCGCGCGCATAGTCCTGCTTTACGCCGAGACCGCGCTCATAGAACGTCGCCACGCGATATTGAGATTGGGCAAATCCGCGCGACGCCGATCGCTGATACCAACGCATTGCTTCCGCGAGGTCTTGGCTGACACCAGTTCCATCGGCAAATCGGGCTGCAACGGCGAATTCGGCGGAAGGGTTGCCGCTGGCGGCCGCCATTCGCAGCGAAATCGGCCCGACCTGGGCTGGTGGCAGATCCAGCGGCTGACGGTGGGAATCGCTGATTGATGCCTGGATTTTGGGCCCGACGGGCCCTGTCTCGCTCTTTGCCTCGCCGCGCATGAATTCGGGGATCAGGGCTGCCGGAACGGCGTTGACCTGGGCCTCGCCGAGCTGGCTGGAGAGTTGCGCAGCGGCGTTCCGCTCGCTCAGGCGCTCGAGCTGCGCCAGCGACGGCGCCCTCCGCGGCGTGGCAACAGTGATGCCGGCAGGCGGCGCGCCATCGGCGAATGAGCCTGTTGGAAGGCGCGGATCGCGTTGCTCATGTTGATTCAAATCCCAGGATTGGGTTTTCGGACGGGTCTGCGGTTGCTCGTCCTTGCTCGCAGGCGAAGTGCCGACGCCTGTAGGGCCTTGCTCCGCCCCAGGCAGCTTTGGCGACGGACTAGACGAACCGTACCGAGGGATGCTTTCGGCCTCGGCAGCCGGCGATGCGCCGTTCGAAAGCTCGCCAGCCGAACCCGGCTTGTCAGAGGCGGAAGCACCCTCCTCGGTCTGCTTGGCCGGGCTCACCGGTGCGATAAGACGGTCGCTAGGCGCGTTGGTGCGTTCGATGCCAACCGGCGCTGGAGTCGTGGCCTGGCTCTTCTTGAGCAGCATCATCACGCCGGGTATGGCGATCATCAGCACGATTGCGCTTACCAGGAGCTTGCGTGAAGGTTTCCGCAGCCGACTGACGATACTGGCGCCTTCTTCGATAGCCGTCGTTACCGATTCTGCGCGTGGCTTGCCAAGTTTCACGCCGTTGGCGGCAGGCTCGCCGACGGGTGAGCGCGGTGCGGTCGCGCGGATATCGGTAGAAGCCGCTTCAGACGCCTCGCTTGCCGCTTTGTCCTTGGCACGGCGCGCCTCCGCGATGAAGTCCTGACGCAGCTGTTCGATCGAAGCCGGCGAACTCGGCTGACGCTGCGCTATCTGGCGAGCCGAGCTAGGCGATGCTGGCTCGACGAATGGCCGCGCGGCAGTCTCGTGCTCAGACGCGCCGAAGGCGACCGCCTGCTTGTAGGCCGGACCCGCCGATGCCCCCTGCGCCACCGCGGCCATCTCGACCGGCCGGCCTCCGGCTGGCTCGGCGGCATAACGACCGTAATCTCCGGCGGCCTTGGAGTACGAGCTTTCCAGCGCATCGACCCGGTCTAGTACGCGGATGAGCGCCCGCTGCATCGTATCGAGCATGGCCGAGGCCTGCTCGTCGCCCTCGCGCCGCTCGTTGATGAACTGATCGAGCATCTGCCTTATCGTGTCGACGTCGGCGCCTGTGTCTTCGCCGGGATGCGGTACGATGTCGGCAATTCGTGACGCCACGCGTTCTGCAGCGGCATCGGCGATATCCTCGGCGAAGCCCCGCAGGTCAGGCATTGCAGTTTGTCCGCTGTGCAGGCGCTGGGCGACCTGTTCGACAGCGGCCGATACCAAAAGCTCGAGATCTGGCAGCTCGCTTGCGGAACGCTCCAGCGCGCTATCGAAGCGCGGGTCCGTCAGACGATCGATGACGGCTGCGAGCGAATGTTCGATGCTGTCGAGCCGGCCGAGCTGGCTGCGCGTGTCGTCGAACTGCTGGGCGAGTTCGGAGATATGGACTTCCAGCATGTGCAGCGCTTCGACGTCCGAGCGGCTGGCGACGTCGTGCATGGCCGCGCCAAAACGCTGCTCCAGTTGGTCAAAACGCTCGCCGAGGTTGGACATTGCGATATCGGGCGACCGCTGGGCCAGCGATTCCTCGACCCTGCGGGCAATCTCGACAAAGTGCTCTTCAAGCCAGTCACGCTCACTGTCGAGCAGTGAGGCGCGCACATCGTGCGGGAACGACTCGGAACTCTGGTGCTGGGGCATTGCGACGGCCGCAAGCATGTCCACGCCGCCGTCAATCGGGTTGTTATGCCCGCCTTCTACTGTGTCCTCCGCAATTGCACCGAACTCGAGCTCGTAGTGCGCGGCCAGCGCGTCTGCGGAATGTTGATCCCACGCATTGTCGTCGTTCGCCATTACCGTGTCGACGGTGTGGCCGACCTCGATCGGCTGGACAGCCATGGCAGCCTTGAAGGCATGGATCGGCTCTTCGACTGCAAGCGGTTGGACGTCGGCCGGCTGCTCGAAGTCGGGACCTACAAGAGCGGCAGGCTCTTCGGAAGCGGAGCTGGCTTCGGTGCCATGCTGTGGTTCATGATGGGCGTTCGTGTGCAGATCGCTCCAAAATTCGTTGGCGGAGCCATGCGAGCTGGCGATCTGCTCTGCCAGCAGGGACACGCCATTCTCGATGCGCTCGAAGGCGGACAGGAATTCCTGCGGCACCTTGGATTTGTAATGGCGTGCTTCGGCACCCAGGGCTTCCACTCTGGCCAGCATCTCCGCAAGGGTTGCTGTCTGGCGCTGGTCGGAATCGTTCAGCTGATCCGCAATCCGTTCGATGAGCCTGCGCAGATCGTCTGCTTGGCATGTGGACGGACCGTCGCGGCCGTCCGATTGGCGCCCGATTGCGTCGTCGCCTGCGCCGCCTCCGAATTGCGTCGACATTCTCTTCCCCGTTTCCACTCGCTTCAGCAATCCTGAGCAGGCGGCTCCACTGGGGAGGTCGGACGGCTCCACCACCGTCCGGTTCACTTGCCGTGTCAGGATCAAACGCCGGTTCGGACGCGACACGAGCTAGAACCACTGTTGGTGAAGCTGGCAGCGGGCAGTAAACGTTCGGTTAAGTGTCCATGGACCCGCTGTCGGGCTTTAAAAAACTACGAAAAACGGGGCTTGTCGGGAGAATGAACCGCCGCCATTTGAGATCAGGGCCCTAATCCGCCTTGCCGTTGGCGGCACTGATTCGCCCCAATTCGCACCCCCGATAAGGCCGGGAGTTGCTATTTGTGGGATTGGCCGTCTCGTCAAATGCCGCCCCAGGCGCATGGATCTCCAGGAGGAACGCGATGTCGCGACTGATGCAACCTGTCATTGCCGCCGCCGTGGCTGTTGCCGGACTTGGGCTTTCGAATGTGACCGCCTGCGCTGAGGACGCCTCGGGCCGTTACACGATGACCCCCACGGACGGAGGAGGGTTCATTCGTTTGGACACGCAGACTGGCGCAATGTCCATATGTTCGGGCAAGGAGGGCGAGTGGGCTTGCCGTGCGATGCCCGACGACCAGAAGAAGCTGCAGGAGACAATTGACCGCTTGGCGGAGGAGAACCGCGAGCTCAAGGCGGAGAACCGTCGGCTTGAGGACGTCATGGGACTTAATCCCGACAAGCGTGCCGAGGGAACGAACCCATCCGAGCCCGGCCCGCAAGGCTCGCCCAAGGAGGGCTTCAAGCTGCCGAGTGAGAAGGATCTCGACCAGGCATTCGATTATTTCGAGGGCATGTTGAAGAAATTCCGGGATCGCTTGAAGAAGCTCGAGGAGGAGGACAAGCGCGACGGCGGCGTGCCGCTTTGATGATCGGATGAACCGGCAATCAGGATCGGGCAAATTTGGGTACGACGTCGCGCGGGAGCAAGCATGAACATAAGTCGATCAGCCGCCGGCCAACACAGTGATGGGTTGGGTGCCCGCGACCGCCCGAGCGCGATAGTGTCACAGGCTGCAGGCGAGCTGCGCATTGCGACGCGCGGCCCCGGCTGTACTGAGTTCACCGCGGATGTTGCACGATGGTTGGGCGAGATCGGCGCGGTCGACGGCGTCGTCCACCTGTTTCTTCGCCACACCTCCGCGTCCCTTCTTATCCAGGAGAATGCGGATCCTGACGTCCAGCGTGACCTTGTCGACGCATTACGGCGTCTGGCTCCTGAAGGATCGCAATACCGCCATGACAGTGAGGGGCCGGACGACATGCCTGCCCACATCAAGGCCATGGTGATGCCGGTCTCTATGACAGTGCCAATTCTGGGTGGACGTATGCGGCTGGGGACTTGGCAGGGGATCTACCTCGTCGAGCATCGCGCGCGTCCCCACACGCGCGAGGTAGCGCTGCATTTCGTTGGCAGCTGTGTTGCCTGATATGCGGGGCTGCGCGGAGGGCGTCGAAGCACGGTGAAGCCCAGGCCTGCGCACGCATGCCGTGCCGCAGTCAATGATGCGTCGGACTTTTGCAGCCAGTCATGCCGTGCTGTTGCGCCGCTGTTTCAGGCGCAGTCGCTGCATCTCGCGGTCGTAGAGGATCTCGCCGCCGGGCACGCGGATATCGCGCACGAGTTCCAGGGCGTGGCGGCTTGGCGGCGGCGTCAGCACCGACACGAGCATCGCAGCGATCGTACCAACGGGCAAAGCGACCGCCGCAGCCACCGTACCAGCGGTGCTGAAGATCCCCGCCTCCCCGGCAATGATCGCGCCCGATGAGATCACAAAACCCGAAACCATGCCCGCCAGAGCGCCGAACCCGTTGATCCGTTTCCACCAGATCGACAGGATCAGCACCGGAAACGCGGTCGCGCCGGTGATGGTGACAGCCCAGAGCAGAAGCGCCAGTGGATCGGTCGGCGCGGCGATGGCAAGAGCCGTGCCCCCTCCAATTGCCGCTCCCAGCATCCCCCGGGCCATGATAAGTCGCACCGTGTCGCTGGGCGGTTCCCACGACAGGCCGTTGAGCACGTCCTCGGACAGTAGGTTGCCGAGTGCCATGGAGGCAGCCCCCGTTCCGGCAAGCGCCGCCGCGATCGCCGAAGCGGCTGCCAGGTACACGAACGCAGAGGGCAATCCGGTGGCGATAGGCAAGGCGAGAAACACGCCGTCGCGGTTGAATGCCACCGATTCCACCGCGACGCGTGTTGCAGTGGTGTTCAACTCGACGAGGCCCGCTGTTCGCAGCTGCTGAAGCCAGTCGGGTAGTTGGACGGGATCGCTCGCCAGCGCAAGATCCATCACCGGGGCGCGCATGAATGCCGCGACGGAAGTCATCGTAAGTACCAGGACCCCGAAAATGAAGGTCGCCCAGCTGAGCGATTTGCGCGCTTCGTGAACACCGGGCGTAGCTGACACGCGCGGCAGCAGCCAGGGAGCCGAGGCAATCCCGGCCATCACCGTCAGCATGGTCACGACGAACGCCGCCGGGCCGATGGCGCCGAACGGAGTCGCGAACCGCTTGGCGATGGTCGCGAATCCTTCGTGCGGCAACACGAAACTGAATGGTGATGCGGCAACTGCCGGCAGTGAGAGGGCGGCTTCCTCTTTGATGAGGCTGCGAACGATCGGTCCGTAGCTTAGTTGCGGGATCGGCAGTTTCGTCACTAGCACCGCGACCAGCGCCACCGGCACGAGGAACGCCAGGATCACTGTTATGGCCTGCGCTGCGTTCGACCAGGACAGCGAGCGCATTCCGCCTGGCACGAGCGTCGCAAGCACAATCACGGCGAACAGCGGCACCAGCGAACCGGCCGGAACGCCCGATATCCAAGCTCCCACCGCACCCGCTATGCGCAGTTCCGCCGCGATCAGGAGTAGCATCGGCACCGCGAGGAAGGCCGCTGCCAGCAGCCTCAGAAGTCGGCTCTCGAAACGCCGCCCCACATACGTCGGTACGGTATAGGCGCCAAATTTGCGCAGGAATGGTGCCAGCAGGATCGCCATGACCACGAACCCGGCAAGCCCACCGATGGTAATCGCAAGGCCGTCGAACCCGCTGACGAAGAACACGCCTGTGAGCGCGACGAGTCCCGTTGCACCAAATGCGGAAATTGCAAGTGCAAGTCCCGTGAAGATGGCCGGCACGCGCCGCCCGGCCGCGAAATAGTCGAGCGGCAGGCGGGTTGCCGAGGCGAGCCCGATGGAGCCGTACAGCGCAATCGGACCAAACAGCATCATCCACCGCAAGATGGTGTCCGAAATGCCGAGCTGCTCGAGGATCGCCGCCAAGAAGAACACGGCGGCCAAGGCGCTGGCAAAGATGCCGAAGTACGTCCCGAGGCGCGGATTGACGAAGCGTGTCCGGGGTGTGAACGTCATGCTGTTCTCGATCGGTCTCGGCCAGCGGCGGGTTGCAGGATATTGTGTCGAAAGCGTTGGCAGGGTGAAGGAAGGTCCCTGTTCCGCACACCCGGCTTGCGGCGAGCGTTAGTCGAGGTCGGATGCCATCTTGCCCGAGTGAACCGCCTCCGACAGGGCATATCCGCGGCTCACGTGTCCTCGTGTGCCCCGTGCCAGTGGTCGATGGCGTCCTGACGGTTGACAAAGCTGGCAACCGTTGCAAGGGCGATAATGAAGATACCGTGCGCGGTAATCATGTAGCCGATCGGGAAGCCAAGGAAGCGCTCCGAGTTGAGCGGCTCGCTGTAGAGCGGCAGCAGGATGATCGCAACCAGGAATGGCAGCAAGCTCGCCAGCATCTGCATCTTTGTGTGCCGCCAGTAGGGCTTTCGCTCTTTCCGCTCGATCATCTGGGCTCCTGATTGGCTCAACAATAATGGGACGTCGGACGGCAGCGCCTGGCATTCCAGCCGCCGGCCGTGCGCGGCGCGGGCTGGCGCGGGCTGGCGCGCCTTCGGCTGGTAAACTTAACACGCCTGATGTCCGGATTCCCGACTTGAAAGCTCGCACAATCCCTTGCTTAAATTCGCATCTGTGTCAGAACTGCGACGCAGCGCCGCAAGCTGTGCGGTTTCCGTCACCCGGCAGCCCCAAAGTGCTCTGCACGAGGCTGTCTGGTTTCTCACGGGTTTTGTATCAGGCGGCGGGGTGATCACCAGGAGGTCGAATGTTGTCCTACCGGATCGTGATCGTGGACGATCATCCGTTGTTCCGCGGTGCGCTGAATCAGGCCCTGTCAGCATCCCTGGAAAGCTCAGAGATTGTCGAGGCGGGCTCGCTCGACGAGCTGACCGGGAAGCTTTCTTCGGGTTTGGAGGTCGATCTCGTTCTTCTGGATCTGACCATGCCCGGTGTCCAGGGTATATCTGGACTTGTGTTCCTGCGCGGACAGCATCCCGAGATCCCGGTGGTGATCGTTTCGGCCAATGATGATCCTGTAACCATCCGCCGCTGCATGGATTGCGGAGCCTCCGGGTTCGTTCCCAAGTCGCAGCCGGTGGAGCAGATCCGCATGGCAGTGCGCAGCGTGCTCGACGGCAATATATGGTCTCCGCCGGACATCGATCTTTCGAATGCCGGTGACGAGGAGACGGGAGATCTCATCGCGCGGTTATCCTCATTGACGCCGCAGCAGGTGCGCGTCCTCATGATGTTGGGCGAGGGACTGCTCAACAAGCAGATCGCTTACAAGCTGGGGGTATCGGAGGCGACCATAAAGGCGCACGTTTCCGCCATTCTACAGAAGCTCGGCGTGGACAGCCGCACCCAGGCGGTCATCGCGGTCAATCGCATCGACAACAATTCCTGGCAAAAGATCGCCAATTGAGGCGTGTGGTCTTCCAGATCGGCATCAAAGCTGCCGCCAGCAGCTCATTCAGCCTGTCCGCTGGTGCGTTCGACCGTTAGAGCATGTTTAGCTGAAGTGTGCAGCGGTTCGGCGTGAAAAACATGCTCAATTCTAAAGACTTGCATCGTGCTCATGCGTCCATGCGACATGAACACGATCTAGGCTGCGGACTCATAAGCCCTGAGCCATAGTCGTGTCGAGGCGAGCTTGATCATCGCTAGATAGTTCAGCGGGTTGCGGTCGAAGCGCATGGCGATGTGTCGGAACTGCTTGAGTTTATTGAA
>JBFWVC010000026.1:0-53787 GCA_050246945.1 Hyphomicrobiaceae bacterium | reverse complement strand
GAACATGCTCAAAACAAGAGAACATGTTTAGCTGAAGTGCGCAGCGGTTCAGCGTGAAGAACATGCTCAAAACAAGAGAACATGTTTAGCTGAAGTGCGCAGCGGTTCAGCGTGAAGAACATGCTCATGAACGGGCACGAATTGGAACAGTGCGACTTTGATCCCGAACGGCCGGGATGGAAGCGCTCGTGCCTCCCTCGAAGGTGTGATTGAGGCTCTTTGTGAGTGAGATAGGCAGGACACAACATCCAGAATCGCTTCAATGGCAACCCCTCCAGCGCGAAGGATCGGGTCCCTTTGGTTCGGATCGACATTAACCAAACGTTATGGTTGGCAGGCATAGGATCGCTTCTCGTATCTGCGACGAGGTTCGACATGCACGGCGCCATGCGTATCCCCGAATTGTCCCAACGCGACCGGTTCGTGCGGCGCGCCGTTGCCCAGAAGGGCGTATGGGCCGTTGCCGGAGAGGAGGGGCTGGCACGCGTCGCGTCGCCCGACAACCCCGGCCGCGAAGTGACGCTGCTCTGGACTGCCGAGTCCGAAGCACATCGCTGGGCGGACGTGCTCGTCACGAATCCGCGTGTCAAGATGATCCCGCTCAACGAACTCATCGCGGACGTGCTGCCCAAGCTCGCCGAGTTGAACCGGCTTGCCGGTCTCGACTGGTCCGCCGATCCCATCGAATGCGAGGTCGACCCGAACGATTTGATCGCCCGCATACGTCAAGAAGGCGTGGAATCATTCCTGCAGCGCACCCGGCTCAACAACTCCGTCTGGATGCTCGAGGACATGAATGGCCCCGCACTTCTCGTGGCGCATCATCATGCCAGCCGGCTGATGCTGCCCTGCTGGGCAAGCCGCGCCGAGGCCGAGGTGCGGCTCGAAGGGCCTTGGAGCGGTATGCTCGCCGTCGAGATCCCACTTCACAACTTCGTCCACGCGACGCTGCCGTGGCTCGTCGATCAGGACTGGCTCGTGGCGCCCGGCTATGTGCCGGGCAGCGATACCATGGAGTTGTCGCCGCTCGATCTCGTTCGCCGCATCGAGCCAGATGCGTTCGCCAAGTCCGCGTGACATCACGCGCCTCCGCGGTTTCTTCCGCGCTTCGCCCGACGCGGTGGCTGTGGCATTCTCCGTTCAGGGGAGTGGACCATGATCACCGACAGCGAAGTCCTCAACTATATCTTCTTCGGCCTTGTCGGCTTTCTCTTCATAATGATCTTCTGGAACGTGCTGGGCGCCCCGCGAAGATCTCGCCGCACGGGCCGCGCCAGACGCAGCTCCGGTATTGCCGGCACTGGCGGCGCACCGATGGTTGGATGGGGGGACCGCGCGGATGGCGGCGGTGATGGCTGTGGTGGCGGCGGCAGTCACGGCTGCAGTGACAGCGGAGGTGATGCCGGAGGTGACGGCGGCGGTGACTGACGGTTGCGCCCGTGGCTTTGCACGTCAGAGCCAGCGAATGCCAGCGAATCCGCCCTGGCCAGCGTCCCGCCGGCCCTCATCCTTTTCGCCCAAATGTCCACCTTTCGTTCCGTTTGCGCAGGCCCCGCCCCGTGCTATCTGACGCCAACCTTATTAATCCCACCACAAAAGCGTCAGGTGACACTCCCATGAAGCATGTGATCGAGGAGCTCGAGAAGCGCCGTGAGAACGCCCGCCTCGGAGGCGGTCAGGCCCGTATCGACGCCCAGCACAAGCGCGGCAAGCTGACCGCGCGCGAGCGCATCGAACTGCTCATGGACGACGGCTCCTTCGAGGAGTTTGACATGTTCGTCGAGCACCGCTGTACCGACTTCGGCATGGAGAAAACGAAAGTGCCCGGCGACGGCGTCGTCACCGGCTGGGGCACCATCAACGGCCGCGTCGTGTACGTCATCGCCAAGGACTTTACGGTGTTCGGTGGCTCGCTGTCCGAGACACATGCCAGGAAGATGACCAAGATACAGGACATGGCGCTGAAGAACCGCGCGCCCATCATCGGTCTCTTCGATGCCGGCGGCGCCCGCATTCAGGAAGGTGTCGATGCGCTGGGTGGCTACGGCGAGGTGTTCACGCGCAACGTGCTCGCGTCCGGCGTCGTCCCCCAGATATCCGTCATCATGGGACCCTGCGCTGGTGGAGACGTCTACTCGCCCGCCATGACCGACTTCATCTTCATGGTGAAGGACACGAGCTACATGTTCGTCACCGGCCCTGATGTCGTGAAGACCGTCACCAACGAGACCGTCACGGCCGAGGAGCTGGGCGGCGCCAAGGTTCACACCACCAAGTCCTCGATTGCCGACAAGGCCTATGAGAACGACGTCGAGGCGCTCCTCCAGATGCGCCGACTGATGGACTTCCTGCCATCCAACAATCTCGACGGCGTGCCGGTTCTGCCGACGCACGACAGCTCAGAACGCGCCGAGGCCTCTCTCGACACGCTGATCCCCGACAACCCCAACAAGCCCTACGATATCAAGGAGCTGATCCTGAAGATGGTCGATGAGGCCGACTTCTTTGAGATCCAGGAAGCCTACGCAAAGAACATCGTCGTCGGCTTCGCTCGCATGGAAGGTCACACCGTCGGCATCGTCGCCAATCAGCCGATGGTTTTGGCCGGCGTGCTCGATAGCGATGCTTCCCGCAAGGCCGCGCGCTTTGTGCGCTTTTGCGACTGCTTCGAGATCCCGATTGTCACGCTGGTGGACGTGCCGGGGTTCCTGCCTGGGACCGCGCAGGAGTACGGCGGCCTCATCAAGCATGGCGCCAAGCTGCTGTTCGCCTTCGCCGAGGCGACCGTGCCAAAGGTTACGGTCATCACCCGCAAAGCCTATGGCGGCGCCTACGACGTGATGTCGTCCAAACACATCCGTGGTGACGTCAACTACGCCTGGCCCACCGCCGAGATCGCGGTGATGGGTGCCAAGGGCGCAGCGGAGATCATCTACCGTTCGGAGCTTGGCGACCCGGCAAAGATCCAGTTGCGCGTCGACGAGTACCAGCGCCGCTTCGCCAATCCTTTCGTTGCGGCCGAGCGCGGCTACATCGACGAGGTGATCCAGCCGCACAGCACCCGCAAGCGGGTTTGCCGCGCCCTCAATATGCTGCGCAACAAGACCGTCGAGAATCCCTGGAAGAAGCACGACAACATTCCCTTGTAGTCCTTGTCCTGGAGCATTTTCCGACGAAGTTTTCGCCGGCTCGCCGAAGAAGATGCGACAATCCGGGGAACACGAGCGCCGATACGGTTCTACCGGATCGAAAGGCGCTCTGGCCGTCCACATCACACGAAGCTTCACTATCGGAGGTCGGTGCTTTGCTCGAAAAGATTGCCCCTGGACAGAAGGGCACGTCCTCGCTGGTTGTCGGCCCCGAGCACACGGCCGAAAAGGTCGGCTCCGGCGTCATTCCCGTCCTGGCGACACCCGTCATGATCAACGTCATCGAGGCGGCCGCGCTTGCATGCGCGGAGCATCTTCTCCCCGAAGGACATCAGAGCCTCGGCATTCGCCTGGACGTGAGCCATATCGCGGCAACGCCCGTCGGCATGAAGATCACGGCGGAAGCCGTTGTGACCGGCATCGAGGGCCGCACGATCTTTTTCAAAGTCGCGTGCCGGGACGACAAGGAGCTGATCGGCGAGGGCACGCACGAGCGTGTGGTCGTCAATGCCGCCCGCTTCGCGGAGCGTGTCAGGCGCAAGACACAAAGCGCCTGAACCGGGATCGCCACGCTTTATTGCATGCGCCGGCCGTCAACTCGCGCGACGTTGCGACAGCAGTGTTTGTTGCCAAGCGCGTCACTAGAGCCTGATCGTCTGAGATGGAAGCAGCCATGCTTCCATCGAAGGCGTGAATCAGTCTCTCAAACAATGAGATAGAGCAGGCCACGATGGTCAGGCCTGATTCAATCTAATACTGGCCTGCTCTAGGGGCGCGGGATACCTCACCGGCTGCCGAACAGCCGCCGCCAGAATCCGCCCGCCCGGCGCGCCGCCTCGCCGCTGTGATCGACTGCGATGAGCAGAGTTCCGGTGACGCCGGCCTCCGCCTCCTCCATCGCCAGGATGATGCCGCCGCCATCCTTTTCGCCCTCACGGAAGATGAAGTCGCGCGTGTTCGTCGTGTCCGGGACCGGACGCGTGTTGTAGGGCGCGTGCGACTTGTAGACCCGCAGGCTCATATCATCGGGAAAATAGATCTGCCCGGTCAGAACGGTCTTCTCGTCGAGGAACGCCTTGACGTGAATGTGCGGTGTGCGGCCGGGATACCACCCTGGATAGATCGTGTTGAATGCGACCAGACCATTCGCGTCTGTCGATTGCGTGCCGCGCAGGTAGTGCTGCCCCTCGGTCGAGGCGCTCCGGTCGTCGCCCTGGCCCGCATAGCCCGAATAGACGCCGCCGGCATCGCAATGCCAAACGTCGACTCGAACGGCTGCAATCGGGGTGCACGAGCCGTTGTCCATGAATTTGAGTACAAGCTTGAGCGGCAGCCCCGGCCGCTCCTCGGTGATATTGGCGCGCACCAGCTTCGGATCGAAGTAGTAGGGTCCTTCCACAGCCTGGGGGAATAGCACGCATGTTCCGGGCATCTGTTGTGACGGGGTGGGGTTCACCGACCCGGCGCGACCCAAGCCAATATCGACGGGCGCGCCGGCGGCTCCGATGGCGAGTGCGCCGAGGATGCGCCGCCGAGTGGGGTGGTATCCAGTCACGATCAGCATCTCCATGAGCTTGCCCCGGTACAGCCAGGGTTGCGGAGCCTACATGATCGGTCAAATGCGGCATTGGCAGGATTGTGGAATTCGCCGGGGAGGCGCGCCTTTCAGTCCACGATCAGCACATAGCCCTTGAGCTGTGCGATAAGCCCGGTCGCCCGAGTTATCGCCATTCCGTTGGCCTGTTCGTCGAACAGTGGATGCGATGTATCCGATACCCGCACAAACGGCCGATTATCCTCGTCGTCGGGCAACTCGACCATGCAGCGGATACCGAGCGTTGTCGGATTACTGGTCGGCAGGGCATTGGCGAGACGTCCTTCGATCGAACGCCAGCCTGGTGAGGCGCCGAGGTTGAACCAGACCGAGTAGCGGCTGAAATCTTCTGCATTCACCTCTACCCACGGCCCGTATTCGAATTCCTCCTCGTAGCCATTGACGGCGACAACCAGCACGCAGCGGATGAAGTAGCGCTCGTCGTCGAGAATGCACAGATCGGAGGAAACCACCGCACGCTGTTCTCTATCCTCGGCCGAAAGCTGGAAAATCGCATCGGGCAGGTTGTAGGCCAGTGCGGGAAACCCCTGGTGGATCTCGGCACACGACGGGCAGCGGTATCGCATGCGCGGAAAATGCCGGGACGTGATTTCGAGCGACTGGAACATGGATTGCGGCTTCTGCATGAAACGATGATCCCCAGCATACCCGCCGAGCCCTTTCGGTCCGGTTGCTCACTTTGGTTAAACTTCGGTTGAAGGCTCCGGAGTGAGCGGGCCTCATGCCCCATTCCGCTTCTTTCGGCAAAATTCGACCGGAGAAACGCGCTTTTGCCCCCGCAATCCCGCGCCGCTGCAGTGGCCAAACAGAGTTGGAATGCCGGCGCACGCAAAATCTCCGCTTGCCTTTGCTTGCTGCCCCATTCCCGCCGCGAGGCTGAACCTCCGATTAAAACGCCGTTCAGTCCGGGTTCAAACCGGGCGGTGGAAATTGGCGGTCATCGAACACCTGTTTCAATCGGGCGGAAACGATCCGCCACTTACAACCGGAGATGAAAACGATGACATTCAAGATCCTGATCGCAACGGCCGCAATTCTCGCCGCCACAACTGCTGCCGCATCCGCGCACTCTGTCCGCCCGATCGACCATGAGTCCCACAGTCAGTCCCATCGCATCGAGAAGGGACGTCAGACCGGTCAGATTACCTGGCGCGAGGGACTGAAGTTGCGTGCCGAGCAGCGTGAGATCTCCCGCCTGCGCGCCCAGTATCTCGCCGATGGCAAGCTGACGGGCCGTGAGTACCGCGATTTGCGCAGCCGGCAGAAGTCGGCCAGCTGGCACATCGTCAACGAGAAGCACGACGGCTGGCGCCGACCGAGGTTCCTGCCACGCGTTGGGCGTTGATCCCCACCGCTTGGGCTTTCACGAGGCGGCGGGCCGCTCCAACGGAGGGCGGCCCGTCCCATTTCGCGAGCCGCCGCAACGAGCTACCCATGCCCAAAGAGCGGCCTTGGACATGAACGCTTGCCCGCCATGCGGCGCCTTGTGTCGCGCAACGCCGCGTCGCGTTAGCTGATTGGTAAGGTTAACGGATTACGTTGCAGCTATTATTCGGGCAAGGGCAGGCGGAGCTATGACCGACTTCAAGGGATTTTCGATCGACGCAATTGTCCAGCGCGGCAGTATCTCCGACGCTGACGTCATGAAGCTCCGCAGCGCTACATACGCCGATGGCCGCATCTCGTCGGACGAAGCCGAAGCCTTATTCCGGTTGAACGATGCGGGTTTGTCGTTCAAGCGCTCGTGGAACGACTTCTTCATCGAGTCGATCACCGACTACCTCGTGAACCAGGCCGAGCCGATGGGCTACGTCACCGTGGAAAATGCGCGCTGGCTCATCGATCGCGTGAGTCACGACGGCCACGTCGATACGCGCACCGAGCTAGAACTCGTCATCAACGTCATCGATCGTGCGCGCTGGTCTCCGGAAAGCCTCGTCCGGTTCGCGCTTTCGCAGGTTCGCGATGCGGTGAATTCCGGCAAGGGCGCTCTGCGCGATGGCACGAGTCTGGAGCCCGGCACGATAGGCGAGGCCGAGGTCGAGCTGCTGCGCCGCATCCTTTATGCCTTTGGCGGCGACGGAAACGTCGCGGTGACGCGGGCGGAAGCTGAGGTTCTCTTCGAGCTCAACGACGCGCTCGCCGACGAAAAATCCAATCCCGCCTGGACCGATCTGTTCGTCAAGGCAATCGCCAACACACTGTTGTCCGTCTCGTCGTATGCCGTGCCTTCGCGCGAGGAAGCCCTGCGACGCGATGCCTGGCTCGACTACCACACCGATCTTTCGCCGATGGCGCTCGTCAAGAAGTTAATCTCAGGCGGCGCATCTCCCCTGGAAGGCTACCGCCGCCTGACGCGCGAGGAGAGTGCTCTCGACCGCCTTGAGCGCCAGCGCATCGAGATGATCGTCAACGAGCAGATCACAGAAGGCGAGGCGACTTGGCTCGCCGAGCTTATAGGTCGCGATGGCAAGTTGAACGAGAACGAGGCGGCGCTACTGGCCTTTCTGGGCGCCCAAAGCCCCGACATCCATCCCGCATTCAAGGATCTGATCGCGCGGTACGCGCCCGCCGCATAGCGGCGCGCACCGATCGCGCACAAGACGCCCCCCGTACAACGGACCGATCCTCGGTCCGGACCCTGCGAACATCGAGCGCCCCCCAAGTCTCAATGGCTCTAGCAACGTCTCGGGTGTGGTTTCGCGCCCGTTCGCTTGCCGCGGACTATTGCTGCGCGACGGGCACTTCGCTCACGCGCACCCCGCTGCCGCACTGTGATGCCGCAATGTCGCTTCATTGATCGCAATACCTCCGCCCCTCGACCCGTCCAGCGTACCGTTCCGTTCACCGGCGCGCCGAAGCGCCGTTGTTCCGAGCGCAGGTTTCGGTGGATCGACGGACTCGAGCTTGGATCGAATTGGGGGCACGGACATGTGGTTTCCGCATTCCAGATTGCAGTTGCGTGAGACCCTGCTCATTGGCGGGCCTGCGGCCATTCTTATCCTTGCCGCTTTCTGGTTTGCCTATCAGTTCGTCGAGCCTGCACCGCCAAGCCGTATCGTCATCACCACGGGCTCGACGACGGGTGCCTACTATGCCTTTGCCAGCCGTTATCGCGCGGAGCTCGCCAAGAGTGGCATTACCCTCGACGTGATTCCATCCAACGGCTCCGTCGAAAACCTCATCCGCCTGACGGGTGACAATGATCGCGTCGATCTGGCGCTCATGCAGGGTGGCATCGCCGACCAGCGGTCCGCACCACATGTGATGTCCTTCGGACGCATCTTTCTGGAGCCCGTCTGGATCTTTCATCGGTTTGAGGCGTCCATAAGCCAATTGTCGGCGCTCAAGGGCTCGCGCATCGCAATCGGAGCGGAGGGCAGCGGCACGCGCAAGCTTGCCGCGGATCTGCTGCGCGCCGCCGGTGTCGAAGAAGCCAATTCGAAACTCCTTGCTTTGGGTTCCAACGCGGCGGCAGAGGCCCTGGACAAGGGCGAGGCGGATGCCGCCATTTTCACTCTGGCGCCTGAGAGCCCTCTTCTCAGCAGGTTGATGCTGGACAGCCGGCTCAAGCTCATGAGCCTGAGCCGCGCAGAAGCCTACACGCGCCGCTTTCCCTATCTCTCACGCGTCGTTCTGCCCGAGGGAGCCATCGATCTGGCCCGAAACCTGCCGTCCTCGGACGTCACCATGCTAGCCGCCCAGGCTGCTCTCGTGGCACGCAAGGACCTTCATCCGGCACTTGCCTGGCCGCTTGTCGATGCATTGAAGTCGGTTCATTCGGCCGGTGGCATGTTCCAACGCGTCGCGCAGTTCCCCCAGGGCTTCGATCCGGAATACCCGATGTCCGAGGACGCGGAGCGCATTTATGCATCCGGCACCCCGTTCTTTCAGCGATTTCTGCCATTTTGGCTGGCGAGCCTCATCGAGCGTATGGTCATCATGATCGTCCCGATCGCAACGATCCTGCTGCCGTTGGTCAAACTTGGGCCGATGATCTACGAATGGCGGATTCGCTCGCGACTGCTTTACTGGTATGCCCAGCTCAAGGCCCTTGAGAAGCGGCTGGGCAAGGGTGAAGCGGCTGCCGACACCGGCGCCGAATTGACCGCCGAGGTCAACCGTATCGAGGAGGCCGTCAGCACCATTCCGGTGCCGCTACACTATTCTGATCGCCTCTATGAGCTTCGCGCCGCCATCGACCTCGTACGCCAGCGCATCATTGCTCGGGCCTGACCCCTCCGCATCCACCATATTCGGCGTCTCCGCATCCTCTGATGAGAGGGCGGTCCTAACAGCAACCGGTCCGGACCCTAAGCCTTTTGTCGCTGATAGAGCCGGTTTACGGGCGTCGAAAGGCCGTCTAGAACACGGCTGTCTGGCAGATCCCGCCAGGACTCCATTGCAAGGGACACCCGCAGGGCATGTTCAAGAAGATCCTGATTGCGAACCGTGGCGAGATCGCTTGTCGCGTCATCAAGACCGCACGCCGGATGGGCATCAAGACGGTTGCTGTGTTTTCGGATGCCGACCGCGATGCGCTGCATGTCGAGATGGCGGATGAAGCTGTCCACATCGGCCCGCCGGCGGCCGCGGAGTCCTACCTCCTGATCGACAAGATCGTCGCCGCCTGCAAGGCGACCGGTGCCGAGGCGGTTCACCCCGGATATGGCTTCCTGTCCGAGCGCGAGGCATTCCCCATCGCGCTCGCCAAGGAAGGTATCGTCTTCATCGGTCCCAATCCTAAGGCGATTGCGGCGATGGGCGACAAGATCGAAAGCAAGAAGGCGGCGGCCTCGGCCAATGTCTCGACCGTGCCAGGCTATTTGGGCGAGATCGCCGATCCCAAGCAGGCGATGAAGATCGCAGACGAAATCGGCTACCCGGTCATGATAAAGGCCTCTGCCGGCGGCGGCGGCAAAGGCATGCGCATCGCCTATGACGCGAAGGAGTGCGAGGAAGGCTTCCAGCTCGCTCGCTCGGAGGCGAAGTCGTCGTTCGGCGACGACCGCGTCTTTATCGAGAAGTTCATCGAGAACCCGCGTCACATCGAGATCCAGGTGCTGGGCGACAAGCACGGCAACATCATCTACCTGGGCGAGCGTGAGTGTTCCATCCAGCGCCGCAACCAGAAGGTTATCGAGGAGGCGCCGTCGCCGCTGCTCGACGAGGCGACCCGCCGGGCGATGGGCGAGCAGTCCGTCGCGTTGGCCAGGGCCGTCGGCTATGACAGCGCGGGCACCGTCGAGTTCGTCGCCGGGCAGGACAAGAGCTTCTTCTTCCTCGAGATGAACACCCGTCTGCAGGTGGAGCATCCCGTCACCGAACTCATCACGGGCATTGATCTTGTCGAGCAGATGATCCGCGTCGCAGCGGGAGAGAAGCTGTCGATCGCGCAGAAGGACGTGAAGCTCAAGGGCTGGGCGGTCGAGAGCCGCATCTATGCCGAGGACCCTTATCGCAGCTTCCTTCCCTCCATAGGCCGCCTCGTGCGATATCGGCCACCACACGAGGGCTCGACCCCGGACGGCCTGACCGTGCGCAACGACACCGGTGTGTTCGAGGGCGGCGAGATCTCTATGTTCTACGACCCTATGATCGCCAAGCTCGTGACCCACGCTCCGACGCGCGCGGAGGCGATCAATGTTCAGGCAACCGCCCTCGACGCCTTCTATATCGACGGTATTCAACACAATATCCCCTTCCTCACGGCGCTGATGCAGCACCCGCGCTGGCGCAAGGGCGAGCTGTCGACGGGCTTCATCAAGGAAGAGTTCCCCGACGGCTTTAAGCCGCGCGAGCCGAAGGGCGAAGAACTCAAGGTGCTCGCCGCGGTTGCCGCCGCGATCGATCACCAGAACAACGTTCGCCGCCGCGAGATCACGCATCAGATGGACGGCCGTCCGGTACGGTTCTCGAACCGCCGCGTGGTTGTCTTGGACAAGACACTCCAGCACGTGCTGGTGGAAGGCGGTCTCGACACGCCCATCAAGGTGACGATGCTCGACGAGTCGGGCGCTACGGTGGACACGCTCGAACTTGCCTCGCGCTGGTGGCCAGGCGAGGTCGTCTGGGCCGGCTTCGTGCGCGATCAGGATGTGTGCGTCCAGGTGCGCCCGATATTGAACGGCTACGACCTGTCCTTCCGCGGCATCCATGTGCCCGCGCGCGTCTACACCATGCGTGAGGCCGAGCTTGCGGCGCTGATGCCTGAGAAGGCGGCCGCCGACATGTCGAAGTATCTTCTTTGCCCGATGCCAGGGCTCGTCAAGGCAATCAACGTCGAGTACGGAGCTGAAGTGAAGGCGGGCGATCCGTTGGCCGTCGTCGAGGCCATGAAGATGGAGAATATCCTGCGCGCTGAGCGCGACGGCAAGGTCAAGAAGATCGCCGCCAAGGTGGGCGATAGCCTCGCTGTCGATGCGGTCATCATCGAGTTCGAATAGTGAGACCGTTCCGCCTGGGTGCACACAAGGATCGTGCGGTCCTTCGCCCTTGCCTTCACTCACTGCGAACTTGGGGCGGCCCTGCGCAACGCACCCCCATCCCGCCTGCTGGCAAGCTCTCAGGCTTCCGGTCTGCCCCGAAGCCTGTCTGCCCATCCGTTCCTTGGAGCCACCGATGTCGCGCCGTCTGATCTCCTCCGGTTCCCCTTTCGAAACGACGATGGGGTATTCCCGCGCCGTCGTCATCGATGGCTGGGTCATGGTTTCCGGTACGACCGGCTTCAACTATGAGACGATGTCGATCTCGGACGATGTGGCCGAGCAGGTCGAGCAGGCCTTTCGCAACATCGCCAAGGCGCTGGCCGAAGCCGGGGCGAACCTCTCGGACGTCGTGTGCGTTCGCTACATCTTCCCGAGCGCTGACGATTTCGAGCCCTGCCTGCCGGTCATGGGCCGCCACTTCGGCGATGTGCGCCCCGCCGCGACCCTGATCGTCGCCGGCCTTGTCGACACCCGTATGAAGGTCGAGATCGAGGTAACTGCCAGATTGCCCGGCGTGACAGCCTGAGATGATCGCCATCCGGTACACGGGTGGCTGAAGCACGTTTAGCGGAAGTGTGCATCGGTTCAGCGTGAAGACCATACTCAAAACAATAGACTGGTCCGGACCCTTGGAGCAGCTTCCGCAATGTGGCTGCTGGTGTTCTGGATCTGACGTTTGTTGCCCGGGCGAAGGTCGTCAAACGTCAGTCGTTCCAGAACACGAACCAAAAATCTAGAGTTCCGGGCTGATGCGCCAGGACCCGATAGGGGACCAAGCGTCGGAGTCGGCACACTAGGCAAGCTTCTCCGAATGCCTGCGCAGGCTGGAGAGGATCGGCTCGAATGCCTCGTCGTCGCGCGCTTCCGGATAGACCATGTAGACAGGATAGACGAACTTGCGGGTACGCGCCGGTCGCCGCAGCCGTCCGCGTGCAATGAGCCGCGAGACGAGCCGCTCCGGGAAGTATCCGGTCGCTCCGTTCTCAAGCAGGTATTCCAGCCCCATCGAGCCGATATCGAGGGTCAGTCCGGGGTTCATGAGTCGAGGGTAGGCGGCCGCATGGTCCTGGCGGAAGTCGCTTCCCCAATCGATGAACACATAGTCGGTGGCGCTGCGCCGCGTCGGTCCGCGCTGGCTGGTCACCATCACGAACTCCTCGTCGAACAGGTGCTCGATCGTCAGTCCTGGCGGCTGCACGGGGCGATACATCACCGCGATATCGAGCGTTCCTTCGATCAGGCGCTGCGTCAGAACCTGCGACAAACCAGCGCTTGCAGAGACACCGATGTCGGCAATGTTCCCTCTTAGCCACGAGATCCATTTCAACAGGAAGCCATCCCAAAGGCTGATCGGCGCACCGACGGCAAGGTGATCGCGATGCTGATCCGAAAGGCTGACTTCCAGCTGTGCATGCTGCCACACGCGCACGAGCGCCAGCGCATGCTTCTGGAACTGTTGACCCGCTCCGGTCAGCTCCGCGCCCGCTTTTGATCGCTCGAACAACGGTCTGCCGAGCAGCTCCTCGAGCCCCTTGATGCGCGCGGACACCGTCGATTGCGTCACGTTCATCTTTCGCGCAGCCTCTATGAAGCTGCCCGTTTCGGCGACCATGAGGAACGTTCGTGCAAGCGAGATGTCCATGTCGAGCGTCACCGCATGCGTGCTTCAACAGTGCATGCTTGAACACATGTATCGAAACCTTCGATAGGACGCAGCAGAAAAATCTGTTTGCCGCAAAGCGCTTTTGTCATCACAGTTATCATGACTCGACGTGCGTCGAGTGCATCGCCCGTGGATGTCGAATGACTGAAGTCACGACGATGAGGGCATCACAAGCAAGGGAATGTTTCGATGAAAGCCAAGACTGCAAAGAAGGCGGCGAAGAAGAAGCCCGCCAAGAAGGTCGCCGCCAAACGCAAGGTTGCTGCGAAGAAGAAGCCGGTCGCCCGCAAGGCCGCTACCGCCAAGAAGAAGGCGGCCAAGAAGGTTGTGAAGAAGCCGGCGAAGAAGGTCGTCAAGAAGGCCAGGAAGACCGCGAAGAAGAAGGCCGCCAAGAAGCGTTGATCGAGTCTGCTGTGTCCTGGAGTAGTGCGCCCGTTGTTCCCATGAGATTGTTCGCGGTCGCATTGATTGCCCCCCTCCTTCTTGCCACCGATGGTTCTGCGGCGTCCGTTACGAACCGGGACGCCAGGGAGCACACGCTCACGGTGATCTCCGGCAAGGATGGTGACAGACGAGTTCTCAAGCCCGACGAGGTCTGGAACGACTTCTGCGCCGAAGGGTGCATTGTCCGCCTCGACGATGACGAGAACGCAACCTACGAGCTTGAGGGCTCGGACGTTGTCTCCATCGAGGACGGCTTCATCTACTATGATCGGGACGACACAGCTCCATCGCCGCTAGGGCCCGGAGCAGCTCCCTCGCCGGCTGGAAAATGACAGCCGGCGTTTATCCAAGGGCTGTGGCGCAATGCCGTTTGAGACAGCCCGGTTCATCCCGGACCGGGCTGTCTCATGTCGAAAAGCGCCTTGTATTGCAGCGTCTTGCGCGTGGCGCGTCGTCATGCACTTGCGAGCGGATCGCCGACCGGCACGACCGGCCCAAAAACCTTTTCGAATGAGCGCCGCAGCGCCATGTCGACCTCCGGCATGCTCGCGAGCTGCCCCAGGTCTTCGAAGCTCGTCACACCATGCTCGGCGATCCCGCATGGCACGATGCCGCTGAAGTGCTCTAACTCGGGATCGACGTTGATGCTCAGCCCATGGAAGCTGACCCAGCGGCGCAGCCGGATGCCTATCGCCGAGATTTTGTCCTCGACGTCTTCTCCCTTTGCCGGTCTGCGAACCCACACGCCGACGCGGCCCTCGCGGATCTCGCCCTTGATGTTGAATGCGGCCAGCGTGTCGATGACGATCCGTTCCAGCGCGCAGACGAATGCGCGTACGTCTCCGAAACGACGGCGTACGTCCAGCATGACGTAGACCACTCTCTGGCCTGGCCCGTGATAGGTGTATTGGCCGCCGCGCCCGGCCGTATAGACAGGGAAGCGTTCCGGCGCGAGCAGATCCTGCGGCCTGGCGCTGGTGCCGGCCGTGTAGAGCGGCGGGTGCTCGATGAGCCAGATCAGTTCGTTCGCTGCCCCATTGGCAATCGCTTCGGCGCGCGCCGTCATGAACGCCAGTGCAGTCTGGTAGTCAACCAGACCGTCGCTGATTGCCCAGCCGATCGGACCCGACGTGACGGAGGGATCTGCCTTCGTTGATTTGACGGGTTGGGTCATTGGTCGCTCGAACAATTTGAGCCTGATCGCCTGAGATGGAAGCGCCCGAGCCTCCGACGAAGGCTTGAAACAGACTTTCAACTATAGATCTAGAGTGGACTGGTGCTCTGGATCTCACGTTTGAGTCCCAGGCTGACGCTTGGCGACCAAGCATCGCAGCCTGCACTCCAGCGGTCGAAGTACCTCTACCGAGCCGAAACCTGGTCAAAAGAGACCGACGGTCAAATATGTAGCGCACCCTGCTCTATGGCATGCGCGCCCCCAATGAATGGTAGCAGCCTGTGGCGCGATCGCACGCTATTACGCTGCACAATCGAACGTCCCATTTGCACGAGCAGATGAGTGCCAATATCGGTTTTTTCGATGGATGACCGGTTTGACTGGACGAGGTCTTCCGAACTCATACAGAGTCCCGTTGAAGGCGAGCGCGTGATGGCCGGCAAGGCTCGCTGGAGCAGCGATGATGCGGTCCAGGTGCGGCGGGTTTTGACCCTTGCCATCCGCGCGCGGCTCTGTTACCTGAGCGGCCTTGCCCGGTCTTCGTTGAGGGGACTGGTTCGCCGAAGGGCTCTTCCAAGACCCCGGCGCACACGAAAGCGGTCGTGGCGGAATTGGTAGACGCACTACCTTGAGGTGGTAGCGGGGCGACCCGTGGAGGTTCGAGTCCTCTCGACCGCACCAGTTTGATTTATATGGGTATTTCTCCACACGGGGCCGGCGGCTGCATCACAGTGCCCACCCACGAGGGCGTCCGGCTTGGCTACCCTGCACGAGCGCGAAGGTCATCGCGGGTACCGGCTCCGATGTCATTGCTGCCGTGCCGATGCGTCGGCGACAGTGCCAATGCGGGCAAGCCCTTGAGGCGGCTTGCGGGTTGCCTGACCTTTCCATGCCCCGCAGAATGACTGATCCGGAAGGTCGACAAACGACCGGGCGCACGGGCAGCCTGATGCTGGCCTGATCGGGCTTCACACCTGAACGGACGCTCTCGGAGATCGCTCGATGCTTCATAACCAATTGTTATATTTGATACTTCACATGATCCGGGCAGGCGATGTGTACGCCCGTGGCGGGCCCATGAACCATTTCACGCCACTGAGCGACAAAAAAGCAGGCGCGGGGTGTCAGGTGAGGTCCACATGACCCCTTCGACCGACGACGCCGAACTCATACGACGCATCGCCGGGTTGGACCAACTCGCACTGCGCACCTTGATCGGCCGCCACCAGGTTCGGCTGTTTCGCTTCCTCATGCGGCTCGTCCGCGATGAGGCACAGGCGGAGGAGTTGACCAACGAAGTGTTCATGGAGGTTTGGCGCAATGCCGGACGTTACGAGGGCCGCTCGCAGGTTGGAACGTGGCTCCTTTCCATTGCCAGGAACCGTGCCATCAGCCGCCTGCGCAAGCGCCGCGAGTTGTCTTGGGACGAGGAAGCGGCTGCCGAGATCGCCGATGACGACGACGATCCCGAGGTTGCTGTCCAGAAGCAGGACAAGGCTGCCGCACTGCGCCGTTGCCTGGAGGTGCTGTCCACCGAGCACCGCGAGATCGTCGATCTCGTCTACTACCAGGAGAGGTCGGTGAGCGAGGTCGCCGAGATTGTCGGCATACCGGAAAATACCGTGAAGACACGCCTGTTCTATGCGCGCAAGAAGCTGTCTGAGCTGATGCTCGCGAGGGGCATCGATCGAGGTTGGCCATGACCGAGCAGATGACAAATCTGAGCGAACGCGAAGAGATCGAGATGCTGGTTCCGTTCTACGTCACGGGCCGCATCGGGGCGGAGGATGCGCGTCGCGTCGACGCCTATTTGAAGCGCAATCCCGACTTCGCCGAGCATATCGAACTGGCGCGCGATGAGCGCGCGGCGACCGTGGGCGTCAACGAGGCGCTGGGCTTCCCGTCCGCCCGCTCGACCGACAGCATCTTCGAGGCCATCGCCGCGGAGAAGCCGCCCGCACTGGCACGGGCGCGCGCTCGGAACCGCACCATCCTGACCGCAATTCGCGAGTACTTCACAGCCCCTACACCCGGCGCCGTGCGCTATGCCGCAATCGCTGCCGCAGCGGTCGTCCTCGTCCAGGCGGCCGTACTCGGCACGATGCTGACGCGCCCCGACGCCCCCGGCGGCTACCAGACCGCGTCCGGCCCGCAGCAAGCCGCGCCACCCGGCACCGTCGCCCTGATAGTCTTCCAGGACGGCGCAACCCTCGCCGACGTCTCGCGCGTGCTGTCTGCAGCGGACGCCACGATTGTCGAAGGCCCGGTGCAGGGCGGGTTCTTCAAGATCAGGCTTGCGCATGGCAGCGATGGTGCGGCCGACGCCAGGCGCCGACTTGAGGTGCTCAAGGCCGAGACAGCGGTCGTCAAGACGCTGCTGCCGAGCCGCTGAACGGAATGAACGACAGAACGCTGCTTGCGATCGAAGATCGTCAAGGCATGTTTAGCTGAAGTGTGCAGCGGTTCAGCGTGAAGAACATGCTCAAGGACAGGTGATCATGTTTAGCTGAAGTGTGCAGCGGTTCAGCGTGAAGAACATGCTCAAGGACAGGTGATCATGTTTAGCTGAAGTGTGCAGCGGTTCAGCGTGAAGAACATGCTCGAAACAAATCGACTGGATCGTGTGCGCGTTTCCACGAAACAGGAACACGATCCAGTCATACCCAGCTGCGCTATGATTGTGGGAAACCGCTCGACCTCAGTCGTACAGGGTGCGGTTCAAACGCTCGCGACGTATCTGCGCCGACCACGTGTCTCCGGTGGCATCGCCGCGGAAGTGGACCGTCTCGCCCAGCCCGTCGTCCGTTTTGCGTAAGGCGTGTTCTCGCACCTGATTGGCTTTGCCATTGGTCTTCTGGCCGCCAGCGCCATTGTCGCTCGATGACTTCGGCGACGCGGTCGCACCGTTTGGGGATTTGCCGGGTTCCGTCTTGTCGGAAGCCTTGGCCGTAGTGGACCGGTCGCGCGGCGCAGGCGCTACCATATCCACTTTTACGCCGCGCAAGGCAGGTTCCGGGGTTCCACCGGATGCTCTCTCGACTCGCTCCGGTCCGATCGCGCCGAAGAACGGCAGCATGGCTGCCTTCGCGGCAGCCTGGCCCTGCGGCGGGTCCTTCTTGGCCAGCACCGGCTGCAACTCATCAGTGAACTGCGCCAGCGGTTTTACGTTGGCCGTGGCTAGCATATGGACGACGCGGTAGCCTCGCTTCTTGAGTTCGCCAAGAATCGTCGGCAGCGCTTTCGCCGTGGCCGGCTTGATGTCGTGAAACAGCAGAATGCCGCCCTTGCGTGCTTCCACGCGCGACAGGGTTGTCGCTATCAACTTTGCTGGATTGGAGATGTAGCTGTCGTCGGACACCACATCGACCGAGAACGACGCAATACCCCGCCTTTGCAGCGCCGCAAGCATTCGTGAATTGTCGCTGAGGCCAGGGAACCGGAAGAACGGCGCTGCCTTTCCGCCGCTGGCCAGCGATATGGCTGCGATGCCCTTCTCGATTTCGGCCATGGCTGCCTCGTGCCCCAGCCGTTTGAGATTGAGCGGATGCGACCAGGTATGGCCGCCAAGCGTATGCCCCCGCTCGACAACCTTGCGCAATGTTGCAGGGTAGGCGATCGCCATTTTACCGACGGAGAAGAACGTCGCCTTTGTGCAGAACTTGTCGAGCGTATCGAGAATGGAACTGGTAACCCACGGCATCGGGCCATCGTCGAAGGTCAGCACGACTTCCTTTTGCTTGAGGAAGCTCTCTTCTTTGACCTGCGCCGTGATATCGCCGAACAGAGGGCCGGAACTCGCGTCGATCTCTACAACGCGAGAGACGCCAAGCCCCCCGTCGTGGGCCGCGCATGCTTCGCCTGGCGAGGCGCGCTCCGCCATCTCGGCCAGAACCGCAGGTGATACCGCTATCGTCGCCGCTGCCAGCACGGCACCGGCAATCGGCATGGCTCTTTTCCAGACCGCTAGGCGTTTCATGGCATCATGCCGCTCGAAATTCCCACAACGAATTCGGGCAAAGCGCTTGTCGCGCTCCGAACCACCGCATTGCACGCAAAATCAGGCATTTCGTGCCAATCGGCAAGGCATGGCGGGCCGTTTGCCACATGCACTGGTTGATAAAGAGTAGCTTGCGGGCCCCTCCTGCAACACCGGCAAATTTCGGCGGCTGGGTCGCAAGCTTGAAAATACAAGTAATTTCAAGAGAATAGACCGGGCGACCGGTCGCGCAGGCATCTCGCATGCGTGTGTCTCGCCGCACGCATGCCGGCACCCGTCACTGAATTGGGCCGAACATCAACTCGAACAGGTTCGGCTCCGGACGCGGGCGCGGTGCGGGCCGAGCCGAGGCGGCACGTGCCGCGCTCGGTTGGGGCGCGCGCCTGGGAAGCGCCACCGTCGTGGCTTCCGAAACTTCTGCTTTGGCAGGGAGAGTGTGTTGCGGAGTATCGGGCCGCGTCACCGTCGCATCGGGATTGCCGCCGGCTGTCGCCGGCCAGACCATCGAGCGCGTCGTCAGCGGCCTCTGCGCTGCCGCCAGCTGGCTCTTGGCCAACAGCTTGCCGGCCATCTCGTCGTAGGAGGCGAGCGTCGCCGCCGTGGTCTTGGGCACGAGATGAACGACCTTGTATTTGCGGCGCTTGAGTTCGTCCAGCAGTTCCATCAGGCTCGATGCGGTGACCCGCTGGATGTCATGGAACAGGATGATGCCCTTGCCGCGCGCTGACAACTGCGAGAGCACATTGTTGTGCATCGTTGAGCGAGACCGCGAGCGCCAGTCATAGCTGTCGACGTCGATCGACATGATGGCCTGGTTGCGCTCTTCAAGGTGCCGGATCATCCGGCGCGGATCGCTGAGGTAGGGAAAGCGGAAAAATGGCGCGATCGGTTTGCCGAGCGCTGCCGTAATGGCACTCACACCGAGCTCCATCTCACGTTCCGCGTTGCTCTCCGACTGCCGGCCGAGGTTCTTGTGCGACCAGGTATGCGAGGCGACCGTGTGACCGAGTGCGTCGATCTTGCGGACCAGTTCCGGGCTCGCCACCGCCATGCGGCCGACCATGAAGAAAGTCGCCTTGGTACAATGGGCGGCAAGCGCCTCCAGCACGGCAGGTGTCGTCTGCGGAGAAGGCCCGTCGTCGAACGTGAGGACCACCTCGCCGGGCTCCAGGAAGTCGATATCCTTGTACTGGACTTGGCCGAGCCGTGGACCGTCCTTCGTGTCGATTTCAACCACCCGCTCCACGCCAAGCGCGGTCTTTTCGTCACACGCGGCCTGTGCGGCGCCGGCAACGACGGGTGAGGCAAGCAACGCCACGGACGTGATGAGTGAAGCAGCAAATCGACCTGGCGTCATGGTAGCTCCGGTCCGAAATATTGTTAGGTAATGGGTGCCGGCTCATGAACGAGCCAGACTGCGGCTCCACGCACGCGCCGCTGAACTAGTGACCTTCAGATAGCATTTTCGAGATCACGTTTGTTGGGTTACCTGCCGGACCACGACAAACTGTTGCAAACGGGCCGCACTATGCGAAGCGCCCCGCGAATATGTTAAGACGCGCACAATTCATCAAGTTCATGTTGCGGTGATGGCAAGAAAGGACCGGCTGTTTCCGGTCCCAAGCGGCAGGGTTCTGCGAATGTCCGACCAGCTCGAAAGCGAGGTCGAGATCGACGACGAGGGCGCCCTTGTGGCGCTCGTCCGCGATGTCAGCGACGCTCTGGAGGCAGGCGAGCGCGACCGCGTGCTCGAACTCGTCGCCGACCTGAAGACCCCGGATCTCGCCGATCTCATCGAGCTGCTCGATGCCGACGAGCGCGTCGTGCTGATCGAGACGCTTGGGCAGAAGTTCGACTTCGAGGTGTTTTCCGAGCTCGACGAGACTGTCCGCGACCAGCTGTCGGAAGCACTGCCCAACGACCTTCTTGCCGAAGCCGTCAAGGAGCTGGATACCGACGACGCCGCCTACCTGTTGGAGAACCTTGAGGAGTCCGACAAGCAGGAAATCCTGGCGCAGCTGCCGACCAGCGAACGCGCCGCCCTGGAGAGGAACCTCGAGTATCCCGAGGAGACCGCCGGTCGCCTCATGCAGGCCGACTTCGTCGCCGTCGCGCCGTTCTGGAGCGTGGGGCAGGTGATCGACTACATGCGTGACACTGAGGATTTGCCCGAGACCTTCTCCGAGATCTTCGTCGTCGATCCGAGCTACCGCGTTCTGGGTGCCGTCGAACTGTCGAAATTGCTGCGCACTAAGCGCGATGTCAGCGTCGAGGCGATCATGGACACCGAGCGCCATCTGGTGCTCGCCACCGAGGACCAGGAGGAGGTCGCCCGGCAGTTCCGCCGCCACGACCTGATGTCCGCGCCGGTCGTTGACGAGAACGAGCGCCTCGTCGGCGTCGTCACCGTGGACGACGTCGTCGATGTCATTCAGGAGGAGGCCGAGGAGGATATGAAGGCTCTGGCCGGCGTCGGCGACGAGACACTGGCCGACAGCGTCTACTGGATCGCGCGTTCGCGCGTACCCTGGCTGATCGTCAATCTCGGCACCGCGATCCTGGCTTCCTTCGTTATTCAGCTGTTCGATGCGACGATCGAGCAGATGGTGGCGCTTGCGGTCTTGATGCCGATCGTCGCTTCGATGGGCGGCAATGCCGGCACGCAGACCATGACCGTCACGGTGCGCGCGCTGGCCACGAACAAACTCGGCCGCGTCAACGCCCCGCGCGTCATCGGCCGTGAGTTCCTGGTCGGCATCATCAACGGAATGATCCTGTCGCTGATCATGGCGGCGGTGGCTTACGTCTGGTTCGGCTCCGGCAAGCTGGGCGGCGTCATTGCCGCAGCCATGGTCGTTAACATGATCGCAGCGGCACTCGCCGGCATCCTGATCCCGCTTGTGATGGATCATTTCGACCTCGATCCGGCACCTGCCTCCGGCGTCTTCGTCACCACCGTCACTGACGTGGTCGGCTTCTTCGCATTCCTCGGGCTGGCGGCGGCTTGGCTATTGTGAATGCGGGGGCTGCTTGCTTTTGCTGTGCCGCGCGCCAAACTGGTTCGAATTGCGCCAAAGCCAGGGAATCCCTGATGCCAGATCGGATGTCTCGCCACCATCGTCTCGCTTTCCTGGGCCGCTTCATACTGGCTGTCGTCGCTGGCCTGTTGGCCGTGGGCAATGCACGCGCGGGCGGTTCGATTTCGCTCGGCGATGCGATGCACAATTTCGACGCACCGCCAGCCCTCGTTGAAGAACTGGAAAAGGCCGTTCGCGAAGCCAAGGTCACGCGTGATGACGTGATCTGTGGAGCAACCCGCTTCGGCCGTCACTGGACCAAGCTCGGCGGCGGGCGCGCATCGCCTTACGAGTGTACGATCGGCAAGAAGACGCTGGTCATAACAGGCCGCCACGAGTTCCGCGATGCTTCAGGTAGAGTGCTTGCGCCCGACAGCCCCGGCCTCAACGCCAACGCCGCCTCCGTCCGCGACGTCGACATCACCTGGGAGTGGAAGTGAGGAGCCATACCGTTAGCGGGGCGTCGTCGCCACTCACATGCACTCTCAGTCCCGTCGCAATCCATATAACGTTATGACCAGTGATATTTCCGCGTCTGCCATGCGGCGCAGCAGCTGTGATGTAATGAGATCGTTGGCGCTGTATGGCTCGCATCCGCAGGCATAGCCCACATCGAGTTCGCGGGACGTGCACGCGTTCCAGGCTGCCAGATGCTGTCCCTCCAGGCGCTCGATAACGTCCATGAGCATGGAAATCGTTTGGGCGGGCGTTGAATCAAGCGGCGCGTGGCCGCTCTCGAAGCCCGCGTGATGGCCGTCCTCCGAAAGGTAGAGGGCATAGCAGTCCGCCGCTTCAAAATGGCGAGCAAGCCCGTGGAGATCGCTTTCGGACTCGAGCAGAAGGTCCGTGTTCAGATACTGGATGCGAACCTTTTGTTCATTGCTGCTGCCCATCCTCAACTCGTCGGAGCGTCGAGCTTGCGCGTGAGGTTCTCGAACTCGCGGCGCAATTCCTCGTTCTTGAAGATCTGGTCGAATGTTGGCGCCTCGAGCTTCTGGATCGCCTCGAAGGAAGCCGCGCTGTCGCGCATCAGGTTGCGCAACTGGAAGCTTGCCTCGACCGTTTCGAAGGTGTTGTCGGCAATCCTCAGGTCATGAACGGCGCGGCTGCGTGCCCGCGCGATCTGTTCGCGCTGCTGGTTGAGATACTTGCGGTAGCCCTTCGCTGCCTCCTCAGCGATCCGCTGGCTTTCCAGATTGGATTCCAGTGCCCGGCGCTGGTCGGGCCGGTTCTCCGCTTTCATCAGCTGACGTGTCTTGGCGCGCGCCGCGTTGATGTCCTTCAGGATCGCGTCGAGCTTTGGCATGTACTGTGTGTCGATTTTCTCGATCGTCGCGTCCTGCGCGTGCACCAGCATGGCGAACAGCGCCGCGTGCATGGCGAAATACTTGCGCGTCGCGTTCATGTTG
This sequence comes from Hyphomicrobiaceae bacterium, assembly GCA_050246945.1. GTDB lineage: Bacteria > Pseudomonadota > Alphaproteobacteria > Rhizobiales > Hyphomicrobiaceae > JAEUMD01. The sequence goes on along the minus strand of JBFWVC010000026.1, from coordinate 30,771 downwards.
TCGCCCGATGCGGCCATCAGTTTCGATAGCTGCTGGTCGATCACCTTGGCGGCATTGAACACGGCGACGAGGCGCACGAGGTCGCCTGAGAGAACGCTGTCGAGAAGCAGATCGACCTGTTCCGGCCCAAGTGTCACGCCCGAAGCCTTGAGGGCTTCGCTGATCTCGCCTTTCGCTGTGGTGATCTCTCCACGGTTGGCAAGTATGCGCGCCTCGGCATCCTTGATGTTGCCATCGAGGCTCGAAACAGTGTCGGTAAGCACACCCGGCAGCATCGCATCCTTCGGCGCGGTGAGCTGCTTCTCCTTGAGTCGGACAATCCTGTCTTCGAGTTCGCGGATGTTGTTGCGCAGTCCCTCGACCTTCTTCTGCACCTCGACGACTGGAACGTCGGTCACGACGCCAAGCGCGGCGTCGAGCAGATTGCGGACCTTGGCCTCGCGGTCCTCGCGTGTCTCCGTCCAGATCGGCGGCACCAGAAAGTCTTCCCGACGCGGCAGCTTGCCGACCTGCGAACGCTGGTCGGCGGTGTCGCGCAGGATCGCATCGACGGCCTGCATCAGCCGCTTGGCCTGTTCGTAGCTCGCATCACCCTCGCGGGGATCGCGCTCTGGCACAGGTGCGACGGTCGCCTCGCCCGACGTCTCGGATCCGGTCGCATCGTTCTTGGAATCGGCCTTTGCGTCTGCGGCGTCCGCGCGTGAGACGATGCCGGTGCGCGCAAGAAGCTCGGCAATGCCGTCCCGCTGAGCGGTTTGCGCGGCAGCCTCGACGACCAGTCCCGCGGCCGCAAAGGCGGCCAGCACCAGCGGAGCCAAGCCCCGGCTGCCTGACTGCCTGACGTTCGTCGACATTGCCTCTCCTCCGCGTCCCGCCCCACGGAGCAGGATAATCAAGGCAAATAGATGGTGCGCGGAGCGCCTTTCCTCAAGCACTCAGGCACCGGCGGCTCGCCGGACGAAGTTAATCAATCCCTCGTCGAGTTGGCGTGCGTCGGTAAGCACGGCCATGTGCGTCATGCCCTGGGCGGCCCGCGACAGCGTCAACGGCAGCTTGACCGGCCCCAGGGGCGCACATGCAACCTCTGCGCTGAGGTGCAGCGCCAGACGGATGTCCTTGCCGCTTATGGCGATGAGCCCGAACGGCGTTTCACCGACTGTGGACAGAAGGAGATGCCCAGGTCCGGGTGCAAGCTTCAAGTCTGGCACCGCACCGTCGATCAACCGGATGAGATGCAAGGCGAGCGGGCGGTACGCTTTCGCCTTGGACAGTACCTCTTCGACCGGCGGGGACGGCGAGACAGCCATCTTTCCGCGGCCTGCAGGAGCCGCGACAGCCGCGCCGGAATCCAATACGTGATGCGAAACAGTAGACCGTGAAGCTGCCGGCGTCTCATCGGTAGATGGCGCGGGCCGTTCGACCGACACGCTTGCTGCGGCAGCATCGTCCGATGCATCGCCGTCCGTTTCGCTTTTGGGAGCAGCGGTCTTCGGCATCTCGGCTGCTATGCGCGGCGGCGGTATCGCCCGTGCCGGAACCGGTGGGCTGGTAGGTGCAGGAGTGGTCGCCGGCGCGGCCATGAACACGGTGCGGCTACCGCCGCTGGCTACGCGCTGCAAGGCACCTTCGGCTTCTGCCTCGACCGCTGAAGCAGCAGGAGTCAGCTCCGCCGGGTCGAGGTAGATCGGTCGGCCCTGATTGTGATGGATGCGCTCCAGCCACGAGGCGCGCGCGAACGGAAATCCGTGCTGGCGCAGCCAGTCGATGATGTCGTTGCGGTGTGGCAGGTTTTGAGCGGCGATGACGCGCATCCATTCTCCGAGGTCGCGGCCGGTGTCGGCCTTGAGGCTCGTCAGGAACTCCCGCTCTTTTTCCCGCCAATCGGTGCTCATCGTGAGGGTCTCGAACCTTGGCGCCTCTCGAGCATGTTCAGCTGAAGTGTGCAGCGGCTCAGCGTGAAGAACATGCTCAATTCAAAGACTTGGATTGTGCTCATGAGTCCATTCCACACGAACACGATCTACAGCCAGCGCCGCGTGGCGTCGCGGTACGCGCGCCAGCGATCGCCGAACTTCGCCTCCAGGTGCCGCTCCTCCGGCAGGATTGCAAGCAAGGTGACCAGTGCCATGAACACCGGCACCAGGATCGCAAACCAGATGTTCTTTGTCATTTCCGCGACGCCGAGCAGCACGAGTGCGTCGCCCAGATAGATCGGGTTGCGGCGCCAGCGGAAAGGGCCGTCAGTGACGAGTTCGCTCACGCCACGGTTCGGCAGCACAGTCGTTTTGTGTCGCCACATCGTCAGCGCCGCCCAGATGATGAGTGCAAATCCGGCTAGCCCGATCCCGAGCCCGATGAAACGCGCATAGACGTCGTCGAGCCCTGGCCAGGGCAGCGGAAAGACGCGGATGAGCAGGGCCGACGCCGCCACCACCGCAACCAGAAGAATGGGCGGCCAGGGAACCGTGCTGGGAGATTCGACCGTGTCTTCGCGAGGCGCCAAGGGTCCCTCATCGGTTGGATTCGGAAAATAGCAATCGATTCTTTATACCACGCATGGCGAATCGGGGCGCGCGCGGCGCGATTTGGCCCCTTTCATCCCCAGGAGTGATGTGGGACTTTTGGGCGTGACCGCGCGAAGGCGGCATGGGACCGGTGATGGCGCCAACGGAGGAACAGGTACGCGCGGGACAAGCGGTCTATTCGCCGCTTTCGCTGCGCGTCTACGATATCGTCGTGCATGGCATTTCCAATCGTTGGATCTGGCGCTGCCCGACGCATCAGATCGCGCGCCTTTATGATCGCAACGTCACCGCCAGGCATGTCGATATTGGTGTGGGCACGGGATACTTCCTTGCCCATGCGCATTGGCCAGCCGCCACGCCGTCCGTGACGCTCGTCGATCTCAATCCGAATTGTCTCCAGGCCGCGTCCCGCCGCATCGCGTGGATGGAGCCGCGCTCCGTAAGGGCAAATGTCCTGGAGCCGTTGCCTGAGGATTTGGGCGGTCCCTTCACGTCGGCCGGGCTGTGCTACCTGCTGCATTGCCTGCCCGGGACGATCGCGCAGAAGGCGGTCGTTTTCGACCACCTGATGCCCCATCTGGAGCCGGGAGCGCACGTGTTCGGCGCGACCATCCTGGGCCGCGACATCGCAATGAATGCTGCCGCACGTCGCCTGATGGCGATCTACAACGCGAAGGGCATCTTTGCCAACTCTGGCGATACGTATCGCGACCTGGAGGAAGCTCTGACGCGCCGTTTCGACGTCGTCGACATGCGCCATGAGGGTGTCGTTGCACTGTTCGAGGCCCGTGCCCGCTGAGGTGGCACGAGCTTGCATCGTCGGTGCTTCAGGTGCCCGTGTCGCCGTCGCCCGCCTGCCGTATGGCCGGGCCGCGTGTTCCGCCGAATAGTTCTGCCCCTCCAGCACCCGGTTTGATGATGACTTCTCGGTGCGGGAACGGGATCGCAATATCGGCCTCCTTGAACGCGTCCCAAAGCGCCAGATAGACGTTGCCGCGCACGTTGGTCACACCGTCCTGCGGATCCTCGATCCAGAACCGCAGAACGAAGTCGACCGACGAATCGCCGAACCCCGTGATGTGACAGACCGGATGCTGCATGGGCTGCACCCGTGGGACCTTCTTGACGGTTTCCACGGCAATGCGGCGGACGTCGTGAGGGTTGCTGTCATAAGACACCCCGAAATTGACGTCGATGCGCACGAACTTGTTCGAGTAGGACCAGTTTATGACCGGCTCGGTGATGAACGTCTCGTTGGGCACCAGGTATTCGACGCCGTTGCGGGCGACGACCGAAACGTAGCGGGCATTGAGCGAGCTGATCGAGCCGAATGTATCGCCCACTGTAATCACGTCGCCGGGCTTGATCGAGCGGTCGAGCAGGATGATCACTCCCGAAAGCAGGTTGGAGGCGAGCTTTTGCAGCCCGATGCCGATACCGATGCCGAGAGCGCCCGAGAACACCGCCAGCGCAGTCAGGTCGACGCCGATCAGAGATAGCGCCGCGAGGATGGCAATTGTGAAGGTTGCCCCCTTCAGGGCCTTGCTGATCAGCACGATGGCGGTCGGTGAGACTTCCAGCGTGCTCCCCAGACGCCGCTCGAGAAGATCGCTCAAGAACGAGGCGATCCATACGAATGCGCCGAGCAGCAAGGCTCCCTTGAGCACCAGCAGCAGCGATAGCCGGGTTTGACCGATCGGAATTGCCGCCGCATCGAGCAGCCGCACCACGTCATCGGCGAGCCCAACCAGGACCAGAGCCACGCTGGACCACGCGGCTATGGCGAACAGGTTGGCCAACGAACGGTTGCGGATCAGCCGCGAAAGGATCGAGATCACCACCCAGACCGCCGCCAGCGAGGCTGCCATGCCAATCAGGTAGCTGCGACTTGGCCATGTCCAGGCCCGCATCGCGATCACGATGAGCCACAAAAGGATGGCGAACAGGATCCATTTGAGTCGGCGGAGCGGAACGATCAGCGCACGCAGCAATCGTGGCTGGTTGCGAATAAGCCTGAGGCGGGCCTCCAGTCGTGGCTCCAGAAGTTGCGCAATCGCAGTTGCAGCAAAGTATGCGAGCACAATCAGCCCGGCCTGTGCTGCGGTCCAGAACGAAAGGAGATTTCCAACCTCGCGCGCAGTTGTGTCGTAGGCGTCGTTCGCCCACCGCTGCCAGAATGCGAGCTCGGCCGGACCTCCGAGCGGATTGGCAGGCACATCCGATGGCGTCCCGGCGGGCAGGCCCGGCGCAGAGCCGCCGGCTCCGCCGATTTGGGCAGGTTGAACTTCGACACCCGCGGGCGGCGCGTTGGGCTGCCCGGCCTTGTGTGGCGTTATCTGGAGCGGCAGCATGTCTGGCACGGTCCTCCCCGCGCGACGAGCGCGCTTCGATCTCCTCCATTGGCCCTCAGGCGCCCGCTTCCCGCGCGCCGCCCAGCGACGTCCCCGCCTGAGGCGTGGCTCAGATTGGCGCGCAACGGTGCTTGAATCCCCTCGCGATTGTTAACCGCACAATGGTCACAAGGCTCCCGCAGTATGTCGCTTCGGTTGATCAGGGGCAAACGGACGCCTCGCGGCATGTCTCGCAGGATCGTACTGGCCGCGCGCCAAGCCCGTGGCCAACGTTATCGATGGATCGTCGTCGATGCTCCCTCGCTCCATTCGTCGCGGAAGGTGGGATGTTCCATACACTCTCCAAGGTTCTGACGTTCCTGTTGCAGCCGTCGAGCCTTTTGTGGCTTGGCGTGGTAGCCGGCCTCGCTATGCGCGAGTGGTCCTCCCGGCGTCGTCGGATGGGCCTCGGGCTCTCCATCGCCAGCCTGGCGGGTGTGTTTCTGGCTGGGCTGTCGCCGCTGGCCAATGTCCTGGTGCTGCCGCTTGAGCAGCGCTTTCCGGCCAGTTCGCCGAAAAGCATCGCAAGCCCGGTGGCCGGTATCATCCTCCTGGGTGGTGCGGAGGACGGCTGGGTGTCGGCAGGCCATGGAGCGCTTGCTCTCAACGAGGCGGCCGAGCGCATAACGGAGACGGCGCGTCTGGCAAACGCTCATCCTCATGCGAAGGTTGTCGTTACAGGCGGCGTGGCGCGGCTTTATGGCGACGATCAGGAAGGCTCCACCGCCGTGACCGTACTGCTTCAGGAATTCGGCATCGCCAAAGAACGCTTCGTCATCGAGACACGTTCGCGCAACACCCATGAGAACGCGACGATGACGCTTCCACTGATAGGCGCCAAGCCGGGCGAGATCTGGCTTCTCGTGACTTCGGCCTATCATATGCCGCGCGCCGTCGGCGTCTTTCGCAAGGCGGGCCTCGATGTCGTCGCATATCCGGTCGATTTCCGCATGCGTGGCAGCCAGGATCTCACGCGCTGGTTTCCAGGCCTGCCCGATGGGCTGAAGCGCTTCGATCTGGCGATCAAGGAATGGATGGGCCTCTTCGCCTATCGTGTGACGGGGCGCACGGCGGAATGGTTCCCCGCGCCGTGACGGCCCTGGGGCGCATGACGTCGGCGCGCAATCGAAGGCGCGACGAAGCTTCACAAGTTGAACTGATACTGTTGGACCGGATCTGGCGCCGTTGACATGTTCGGCTGCTTGTTCTGGGTCGGCTTTACATCCCGGCCGGATTCGCGAACGGCTCCACTGCGGCACATTGCACTCTACGGCTTCTTCTTGCCCGACTGCTGCTTGACCCGGATCAGCCGTGGCGTACGTGCCGTTTGATCCATCTTCATCTCCGTTGCGAGATCGTAGTGCGGGCAGTTTCGCGAGATGAGAATCTGATTCATGGCGTCAAGTTTGGCGATATCCCGGGACTTGTCTCCCGCCGCGTCGGCGCCGTGCTGCGAGCCCCCGAAGATGGGCACCATTGCGCTCTGCAGTCCCTGTGCTGCGCCCGAGCTTTGCCCTTTGGCTCCGCCGCCTCTGTACTCGAGGATGCGGATCTGAATTTGACCAGCCAACCGCTTGCAGTCCAGCCGCGCCTCCTGTTGCGTCAGCACCCCCGACGAGATCGCCGCCTGCTCCGCTTGGGTGGCTTTGACCGGCGCCGAGGCCTTCTTTTTGGCATCGGCCGCAGCCGATGGTCCGTGGACAAGTGCAAGCCCGGTTGCGGCGAGCGCACACGCCATGGCCGCAAAGACCGTCTGTAGCTTCATGAGAATCACCTCTATCCCCAGTGTCGTGATCGCGAAATTCGTCACATTCTGCGGCACCCTCGTGTGGCGTCGCGCCTTAGTTGACCGACGTTGCGGCCGACGCGGAGTCAACTAAGGCGCGCTGAACGCCACACTAAGTCAATGGTTTTGCTAGTGGCCTTCATGTCGCGCCAAAATTGTATGCAGTCGCGGCTATGTTTCAATTTTGGCGCGACAGGCCACTAGGAACGAATTTCGCGTTTCTGACGACACTAGCAATTTCAGAGTTCTAGAGCCTGATCGTCTGAGATGGAAGCAGCCATGCTTCCATCGAAGGCGTGAATCAGTCTCTCAAACAAAGAGATACAGCAGGCCACGATGGTCAGGCCTGATTCAATCTAATACTGACCTGCTCTAGCGTGATTGGGATCGAGAAGTCCGCCTAGCAACCCGGCCGAAAAGTATGAAGCGGACTTCTCGATCATCACACTGGAGGATGATGGCACGGGGAACAGGGCAGGAGTTGGACAATTGCGCAGCCGGGCGCGCGCAGCACCGCGTTAACACTTGTATTCGCTGGCGCCAGGATGCTTGACGGGTGCTGTGCCAGCGCCCATAACCACGCCATGAAACGATGCGCGTCGAAAGAAGCTGTCAACATTCGTTGCGGCATTATTATCCCGGGCTAGCTTTTCCGGCTGGCGCGCGCCTTATCCCATGCCTTCATTGGATCGGAGACCGCCACGCCAGCCGCGAGGACGGCGTGTGCGCCCATGTCGGGCGCGATGAACCAGGCGGTGCCGCGCCGCCGTGGCGGGGAACGGATCAGAAGGGGCGGAGATGCCGCTGCAGCTCTACAATACGCTGACACGCCGCAAGGAGACGTTCGAACCGATCGATCCGGCCAACGTGCGCATGTATGTGTGCGGACCGACCGTTTACGATTATGCCCACATCGGCAATGCGCGCCCGATCATCGTCTTCGACGTGCTGTTCCGGCTGCTGCGCCACATCTACGGACCTGACCACGTCACCTACGCACGCAACATCACGGACGTGGACGACAAGATCAACGCTCGCGCGGCGCAGGAATATCCCGACCTGCCCTTGAACGAGGCGATCGCACAGGTCACCGCAAAGACAACCGAGCAGTTCCACAAGGACATTGCGGCACTGGGCGTGCTCGAACCGACGGTTGAACCCAAGGCCACCGGCCACATCGGCGAGATGGTTGCGATGTGCGAGGCGTTGGTCGCCAAGGGTCATGCCTATGTCGCCGAGAACCACGTTCTCTTCGATGTCGGCTCGATGCCCGACTACGGCAAGCTGTCGAACCGCTCCCTGGAAGAGATGGAGGCGGGCGCGCGCGTCGAGGTTGCTCCCTACAAGAAGGGCCCGATGGACTTCGTGCTGTGGAAGCCCTCCAAGCCGGGTGAGCCTGGCTGGCCGTCACCGTCCGGCATACCGGTCGAAGGCCGTCCGGGTTGGCACATCGAGTGCTCGGCGATGTCGAGAAAGCATCTGGGCCTGATGTTCGATATTCACGGCGGCGGCATCGATCTGGCTTTCCCCCACCATGAGAACGAGATCGCCCAGTCGCGCTGCGCACACGGAACGCCGCTGATGGCGAAATACTGGATGCACAACGGCTTCCTGCAGGTGGAAGGCGAGAAGATGTCGAAGTCCCTCGGCAACTTCATAACGATTCATCAGTTGCTCGACACCAGGGACTTCGGCTCAAACAAATGGCACGGTCGAGTGATCCGTCTCGCCATGCTTGGAACTCACTACCGCCAGCCGATCGACTGGACCGTCGAGCGTCTCATACAGGCACGCAATATGCTGTGGAACTTTTCGAATCTGCTCCGTGATGTGCCGGTTGGAGACGCTCCGCACGACGAGGTGGTCGCGGCCCTTAGCGACGACCTTAACACGCCGAGCGCAATCTCCATCCTGCACGGACTTATGAAGTCGGCAGCGCGTAATTCTGACAGTGCGGCCAGGCTCAAAGCAACCGTTCGATTCATGGGCCTCTACGGCAACGAAACGGTCGAAGAACTCAATCCGGGTTACAAGGTGGTGTCCTTCGATGAGGCAGAGACTGAGCGTATCAACGGGCTGATTGAAGCGCGGAAGGCCGCCCGCAAGGCAAAGAACTGGGCCGAAAGCGACCGCATCCGTGATGAGCTCGCCGCCCAAGGCATCCAGCTGAAGGACTCCAAGAACCCCGAGACCGGCGAGATCGAGACGACGTGGGAGGTGAAGCGATGAGCGCGCTTCCCCTGCGTCCCTATCTGCTCGCGGATACGCCGCGTCTCCAGGACCTTTACGCCCAGGCGATCGAGGAGCTGACCCAGGACGAGTATGACGAAGAGCAGCGCCTCGCCTGGATCGAGCGCGCCGCCGACGCGCAGGGCTTCGCCGAGCGGCTGGGCAGGAACGTCACGATCCTCGTCGAGCAGGGCGGAGAGATCCTCGGCTTCGCCAGCCTGTCCGGCAACGCCGAGATCGACATGCTCTATGTTCATCCCTACGCTGTCGGCCAGGGCGTGGGCTCGGCACTGGTGGATGCGCTGGAGCGTCTCGCCAAGGCACGCGGTGCCGAGACCCTGACGGTTGACGCCAGCGACACCGCCCACGAATTCTTCTCCCGCCGCGGCTATGCCGACGTGCGTCGCAACACCGTGCCGCTTGGCGATGTGTGGCTTTCCAATACGACGATGATGAAGCCCCTCGCCAAGCCGGCCGCCGCTTCCTCAAGGAGCCATTGAGATGAAGGAACGTCTCTATCTCTTCGATACGACGCTGCGGGACGGCGCGCAGACGACCGGTGTGGATTTCTCGGTCGAGGACAAGCGGCGCATTGCACGTGTGCTGGATGAGCTGGGCGTCGATTATGTGGAAGGCGGCTATCCCGGTGCCAACGACACCGACACCGCGTTCTTCTCCGCCCTACCCAATCTGAAGTCGGCCATCTTCACTGCGTTCGGCATGACCAAGCGTGCTGGTCGCTCGGTGGAGAACGATCCGGGGTTCCAGGCGCTCCTGCAATCGCAGGCGAAGGCCATCTGCCTCGTCGCCAAGTCGTGGGATTATCACGTGCGCGTGGCGCTCGGCATCTCCAACGAGGAGAACCTCGCGTCCGTCCGCCAGTCGATCGAGGCGGTGGTGGCAGCCGGACGCGAGGCGATGCTCGATTGCGAGCACTTCTTCGATGGCTACAAGGGCAACCGCGACCATGCATTGGCGGTCGCCCGCACCGCCTACGAGGCCGGCGCACGCTGGGTCGTGCTGTGCGACACCAACGGCGGCACGCTCCCGCACGAGGTGGCCCGCATCGTCGAGGACGTCGCAAGGATGATCCCAGGCGATCATCTTGGCATCCACACCCATAACGATACCGAGAACGCCGTAGCCAACACGCTGATGGCCGTGCGCGCCGGCTGCCGCCAGATCCAGGGTACGCTCAATGGGCTTGGCGAGCGCTGCGGCAACGCCAACCTCACATCCATCATCCCGACGCTGCTCCTCAAGAGCGAGTTCGCCGACCGCTTCGAGACGTGCGTCACGCCTGAGCGTCTGACGCGATTGACGCATGCAAGCCGCGTGCTGGACGAAATTCTCAACCGGGCACCCAGCCGCCACGCGCCTTACGTCGGGGAGAGCGCATTTGCCACCAAGGCCGGGATCCACGCCTCTGCGATTTTGAAGGATCCGGAGACCTACGAGCACGTGGCACCCGAGGCCGTCGGCAATCGTCGTCACGTCTTGGTGTCCAAGCAGGCCGGAAAATCCAACGTGCTCGATGCGCTGGAGCGCGTCGGCATTGCAATCGACAAGAACGATCCGCGTGTCGCGGCACTCCTCGACGAGGTCAAGGCGCGCGAGGCTGCCGGCTATTCCTACGAGGCGGCGGAAGCCTCCTTCGAACTGCTTGCGCGCCGCATCCTCGGCAACGTGCCACGTTATTTCTCGGTCGACAGCTTCCGCGTCATGGTGGAGCGTCGCCACAACGCAAGGGGCGAGCTGGTCACCGTCTCCGAAGCCATCGTCAAGGTGTTCATCAACGGTGACGCCGAACCGCTCTGGTCTGTGGCCGAGGGCAACGGTCCCGTCAACGCGCTCGACAGCGCGCTGCGCAAGGATCTCGGCCGCTATCAGAAGCACATCGAGAACGTCGAACTGGTCGATTACAAGGTGCGCATCTTGACTGGCCTTCACGGCACCGACGCCGTGACCCGCGTGCTGGTGGAAAGTCACGACACCTCGACGGGCGAGCGCTGGTTCACCGTCGGCGTCTCCCCCAACATCATCGACGCAAGCTTCGAGGCACTGTTGGACAGCATCAACTACAAACTGGTCCGCGATCATGCAGTGACCAGTCGCGTCGCACTGCATGTCTCGGGCGCCGCAGAGTAGTGCCAGAGCATGCATAGCTGAAGTGCGCAGCGGTTCAGCGTGAAAATATCGCCGTTATTGATTAGAAAGAATGCGCGCGGCGACGACGTCCACGGGAGTGCGACCCGAGAGGACCTCATCAGCCAGTTGATCGAGCCGTTCGCCTTCCCCTGAGCGGATGCGCTGGGCGACGAGATCTGACGCCGCACGTGCGATCAGATAGCGGGCGCGCCGCCGCCGCCGCTCCTTGGTTCCCATCGCGACGACACCCTCGCCGGCGCGCTCGATTGCGGCAAGCAGCGCATCCACACCCTCGCCGGTCGTGGCTGTGGTCTTCATCACTGGCACCTTGGCCGCCGCGCCGGTCCGGATCGATAGCGCGCCGGTCAGCTGTTGCAGAGTTCGCTCCGCTCCCTCCCGGTCGCCCTTGTTCACCACCAGGATATCGGCGATTTCCAGAAGACCCGATTTCATCGCCTGGATGTCGTCGCCAAGTCCTGGCGCCGATATCACCACCCGGACATCGGCGACCTCCGCCACGTCGATCTCGTTCTGTCCCGTGCCGACCGTCTCAAGGATGATCACGTTGTAGCCCGCAGCATCGAGCGCATCGATGATGCGCACCGCTGCCGGCGACAAGCCGCCCAGATAGCCCCGGCTGGCCAGAGAACGCACGAAGACACCGTCGTCATCCAGCGCTGCCGTCATGCGGATGCGGTCACCGAGGATCGCGCCGCCCGATACCGGGCTCGAGGGATCGACAGCGATCACGCCGACCGTTTCTCCTTTGCTCCGCAGCACACGGATCAGGGCGTTGACGAGTGTGGATTTGCCTGCTCCTGGCGGCCCCGTGAAGCCGATCACGAGGGCTTTCCCCAAATAGGGTTGGAGCGCTTCAATGAGACGCGGGGAGCGCGGTGTAAGCCTCTCCAGCTCCGTTATCGCCGCTGCTACGAAACGCCGGTCGCGCGCACGCAGCCGTTCCAGCGCCTGCTCGGACGTCAGGTCGTCGGTCGGCCTTGGCTGTCGAGTAATGTCGCTGGTCGGGTGCGTTGTCATGGCCGCGTGATTAGGGTCCGGACTGAACTGCAATGGGGCGGGACCCTAAGTGCATGAGCATGCTGCCGCAAGCCGGCGGTCGGGTTTTGTTTCCAAGTCATGTTCAGAACTTCGCCGTAATGGCGGAATCCGGCACCTCCTTAGGCATGACCTGCGCCGCCAGAATGGCCGGTACGATGGCCTTGGCGTCGCCCACCACGATGAAATGCACGTTGATTCCGTTGCGGATGAACTGGTCGTCTCGCATATGGCCGAGCAACTTCAGGAACGGATCCCAGAAGCCGGCAATGTTGGCCACGACAATCGGCTTTGCGTGCTGTCCCAGCTGCGACCAGGTGAGCTGCTCGACCAGCTCCTCCAGCGTGCCGATTCCGCCCGGCAAGGCCACGAACGCATCCGAGTGCTCGAACATCAGCCGCTTGCGTTCGTGCATGTCCTTGGTGATCATCAAATCGTTGACCTCACGCAGCATATGCTCCTTGCGCGTGAGAAACTCCGGAATGATGCCGGTGACACGTCCGCCGGCCTCGAGCGTCGCCCGCGCGACCTCTCCCATCAGTCCTAGTCCGCCACCACCGTAGACAAGGCCAATTTTGGTATCGGCAAGGCTACGCCCGAGCGTGCGCGCCGCCTCCGCGTAAAGCGGATTGGCACCGTGGCCCGAGCCGCAATAGACGCACACGTTCTCAATTCCCCGCGCTGCGGCGACCGCCTTCGTGGCGCGCTTGCTGCGTGCGTTTGCGTTCTCGGGCGGTATCTGGCTCGCATGGGTGGCGGGCGCCGCGATTTTCGACGGGTCGGCCATCTTACTGTTCGCTTGCGCGGCTTTGCCGGAGGATGACTTGCGCGTAGGCTTGGTTGGCATGTGGCTTTCTGACAGTCCTTATGGTTGTGCCGCCGGGCGGCCAAGGGCAATTAACTCGTGTTCCCGATCCAAAGCTTGAACCCCGGGCGGACGTCGTCAAACGTTCGTGAAACGCGAACACAAGACAAACGATGCCGAGAGTTAAGATGCTTGAGAACCAAGCGACAGAGTTTCGACACTAGTGCAGCGCATCTAACGTTTGGTACCCGCTAGCAGCTCGGTCTCGAACCAAAAGTTAGATGCATAAGCTGCACTAGAATCATGAGCTTGCTAGTGTCGTGATCGCGAAATTCGTCACATTGTGCGGCAACCTCGGAACGAATTTCGCGATCTGAACGACACTAGAAATTTCACAGTTCTAGTGTGATTCAGATCGAGAAGCCCGCCTCGCAACCCGGCCGAAAAGTATGAAGCGGACTTCTCGATCATCACACTAGTGTTCCTTGTGGCTCCGACACTTGGTCGAGAGAGTGCTGCTGAGGGTACCAAGTGTCGGAGCCGGAACACTAGCGGCAAACGGTGACGGGATGATAGCCGCTCTCGCGAGGTTGTATGGTGTTTAGGATCCGGGCTCCAATTGGCTTTCTCGCAGTTGCGTCAAAGCAGGTCATATTGGCTCTGTTCCCCTTTCATGCTTAATGGGGCATCATTCATCGGCACCGGCTTGAGCCGGGAGCTGTAATATAGTGTCATCCAAAGGAAATTTCCGTCTGGATGCTGGGGAGCTCGGGCGTGGTGACGGGGCTGCGTATCTCGGCCGGATTGGCAATTCTGAGTGTCGTCTACGGCGGCATCGCACCGGGATTCACGTCTCCAGGCGAGCCGGTTTCGCTGATCGGCGGCAGCGCTCTGGTCACCGAGCCCCACCCGTTGTCGTCCCCGTCTGGTGGCCTCGTCTGGACCATGGCCGCCTTGGCGCAGGATGCCATGCCTGGACCGCCCACCGCAGGTGAAACGGTGGCCGCCAAGGGGACCGTGAGCCCCCCCACATTCTCCGTTATCGAGATCGCTCCGGATGGCCGCATCCACTTCGAGGGTCGCGGAACGCCCGGCACCCGGGTCACTCTCAATCGTTTCGATCATCCATTTGCGTCGGCCGTCGTCACGCAGAGGGGCGAGTGGAGTGTGTCGGTCGAAGCCCGGATCGGTTCGGGAGAGCACGTGTTCAGCTCGATGGCGACGAGCCTCGACAACGGAGTGCCCGTCGCCGGAAGCGATGTGCGCATCGCCATCCCGAAGGGATTCGGCAAGGCCGAGCCGGGATCGGATGGTTCGGGCGATGATACGGCAGTCCGGTCCGCTGGGGCTGATCGCGACGCCGCTGCCCAGCGTCGGCGAGCCGAGCAACTGGCGCACGATGCAAGTCGCGAATTCTCCGAAATCGAGCATCGTCGCATGAGCCAGTTGCCGACTGGAAAGGGCACGCCAGAGGCGCCCGCACTTGCCGAAGCTGAGGCACCCGATGCACCCGCCGGAGGTGGTCTGTTCTTCTGGCTGCAGGAATGGCTGGCATCGTCCAATCGCGAGTTCCAGGGCAAGATCATCCGCCGCTTGCAGTTTCCCGCGCCCGCCTCCGGGGCGGATGTGGCCGCGAAGCCGCCCCCTTCATCGCAGAGCGATGAGACTGAGACCGCCCGCCCTGAAGCGGCCGCGAAAGCGCAGTCCGAGGCCGCGGCACGGGCCGAGGCACGGCGGCTAGCCGCTGAACGTGCCGCGCGGGAGGCGAAAGAGGCCGAGCGAATAGCTGCCGAACGCAAGCTCGATGATGAGCGACGAGCCGCGGCGGCGGCCGATGCGCGTGACGCCGAAGCGGCGCGTCAGGCCGAGGCCCGACGCCAACCCGAGATGCAACGCGAGGCGCAAGCGCGACGTCAGGCTGAAGAGAGAAGCCAGCTTGACGCACGCCTGCAGGCCGAGGCCGCCCGCAAGGCTGAGGAAGTACGGCGCACCGCGGCCGAGGCAGCTGAACAGCGCCGCCAGGAGATCGCAGCACAGGAAACACGCCGTCAGCGCGAGGCGCAGGAACAAGCCGTAGCCAAGGCAGCCGAGCACGAGCGTCGCCTGCGCGACGAGCGTGAGCGCTCCCTCCTCGCTGCAGAGATCGAGGAAAAGCGCCGACGCGCTGCAGCTACCGCCGAAGCCGAGCAACGTCGTCGCCGCGAGGCAGAGCGGCAGCGAATTGCCGCCAATCCCGCGCCCGCTCGTCCGCCAGTGTCTCAGACGACCGCAGTGGCTCCGACGACAAAGGTGAAACGGTCAGAGCCGCCGCCGCGGCGCGATTTGGCCCGCAGCGATCTGCGTGGTCGCGACGACGCCTCCGCGGTGGCTTCCGAACCGCCGGGCGAGGCGAATCCGGACAATCAGGTATCACTCCCCGGGCAGCCCACCTCTGACGGGCATGTCATGCCGGAACGCTGGCGGCGATTTGCCGAATTGTACGCTGCAAGCGGTCAGCGCGACGATCGCGCATCCGGACCATCCGAGGCCGGCCGGCCCGGCCCGCGTCGCACATCGATGGTGAAGGGCGACCGCCGCCGCGCGGCTGACGACACCTGCCCGGATGCAGGCAGACGCGTGACGCCGCCCGGAAAATACGTCGTTCGCACCGGTGACAGCCTTTGGCGTATTTCGCGACGCCATTATCGCAAGGGCGCATCGTGGCCGGTCATTTTCCACGCCAACGAAGCAGCTATCGACGATCCCGACCTGATCTTCCCCTGCCAGCGCTTTGAGATTCCTCGGCTACGCAGCCGGTAGCGTCGCAGACGCTGTGTCGCACAGTGCTGGCCACGTCTGCCTATTGCGCGTAAGACGGCGGCTCGGCGGGCCCGCCATCGGCTGAACGCCGCACCAAGCATGATCGCCCGAATTGGAAGTTCTTGAGCCCCAGCGAAGGCGTCGATCAGAATTCCCAATAAAGATTTCGAGCGGGCCCCGTTCGGCAAAGTAATTCTACCAGGAACAGACCTGCTCTGGGGATAGACATGGGACAAGGCCACATCAGGGGACACGGTGCACGCAACATGCCTGAGGGCGGATTGGCCGGCATAAGGGGACGCGCCGATCATTGGACCGTTTTCCTGGGTCTCGTACCGTTCGTCTGGCCGAAGGGCCGCTCGGATCTGCGCTTGCAGGTCGTCGCCGCGTTCGTCGTTCTCGTCATTGCAAAGCTGGTCACGATTGCCGTGCCGATCCTATTCAAGGAGGCGACGGACTGGCTCACTGCAAATGCACCAGGAGCGGGCGCTCCCGGTGGAACGCTTGCTCTCGCGGCAACTGCGCTGATCGTCGCTTACGGCATTGGCCGCGTTCTGATGATGATCTTGAACCAGATCCGCGACCTGTTCTTTACCAAGGTCGGCCAGCACGCCGTGCGCGAACTCAACAACCGCACCTTCGAGCACCTGCACCGGCTTTCCCTTCGCTTCCACCTCGAGCGCCGCACCGGCGGCTTGTCGCGCGTCATCGAGCGTGCGGCCCGTGCTATAGAACTCATCATTCGGATGGGGCTTCTGCAGCTCGTGCCGACGATACTGGAGCTTCTGCTCGTCTGTGCGGTCCTTCTCTACTATTTCAACTGGCTCTACGTGGCCGTCGTGCTCGTCACCGTTGCCGCATACATGTGGTTCACGTTCGCGGCATCCGAATGGCGCATCGCTATCCGCCGCGAAATGAACGAGAGCGACAACGATGCCAATACCAAGGCGATCGACAGCCTGTTGAATTTCGAGACGGTGAAATACTTCGGTAACGAGGCGATGGAAAGCCGGCGCTTCGATCGGGCGATGGCGCGCTACGAGCAGGCCGCCATCCGCACCTATTATTCTCTAGGCGTATTGAACTCCGGCCAGTCGCTCATCTTCACCATCGGCATGACGCTCGTGATGTGGCTGGCTGCACGCGGCGTCATGCAAGGTAGCCACACGGTCGGCGACTTCGTCATGATCAACGCGATGATGATCCAGCTCTATATGCCGCTGAACTTCATGGGCATGGTCTATCGCGAGATCAAGCAGGGTCTCGTCGATCTGGAAACGATGTTCGCATTGCTGGACCAGCATCCCGAGGTTCAGGACAAGCCGGGCGCATCGCCACTGGAGGTCAGCCAGGGCGACATCCGCTTCGAGCGCGTCTCCTTCGCCTACGATCCCGAGCGTCAGATCCTGCACGATCTCTCGTTTGAGGTGCCGGCGGGAAAGATGGTCGCAATCGTCGGCCCGTCGGGAGCGGGCAAGTCCACCATCAGCCGCATTCTCTTCCGCTTCTACGACATCCAGGCCGGCCGCGTGACAATCGACGGTCAGGACATCCGCGACGTCACGCAGGCGTCCCTGCGCGCCGCGATCGGTGTTGTGCCGCAGGACACCGTGCTCTTCAATGACACCATTCTCTACAACATCCGCTATGGCCGGCCCGATGCCACCGATGACGAGGTCAAGGCGGCGGCAAAGCTCGCCCAGATCGACGAGTTCATCGGGGCGCTTCCTGACGGGTACAGGACCATGGTTGGAGAACGCGGCTTGAAGCTCTCCGGCGGCGAGAAGCAGCGCGTGGCCATAGCCCGCACGCTTCTCAAGGGCCCACCGATCCTGATGCTTGACGAGGCGACGAGCGCCCTCGACAGTCACACCGAAAAGGAGATCCAGGATGCGCTGGACCGGGTCGCTAGGAACCGTACGACGCTGGTTATCGCGCACCGTCTGTCGACCATCGTACACGCCGACAACATTCTGGTTCTGGAGGCGGGTCGCCTCGTGGAGCAGGGGACGCACGCAGAGTTGATCGCCAGAGACGGGCTCTATGCCTCGTTGTGGAACCGTCAGCGGCAGGCGGAGAAGGCGCGCGAGGAGCTGGCCCAGGCTCTCGAGGAGGCGCAAAAGGCCGGTGCACTGCTTCCGGGCGATATCCGCATCGGCGAGCCGACCTAAGGTCGATTGTGCTGATGCCTGGAAGTCGCGACGCTGCTCTTGCTCCGCTCGAAATGGCACCACTGGAGCACGTCTGGCTGAAGTGTGGTGCATTTCAGCGTGAAAGACATGTTCAAGACAATGGGCTGGATCGGGATCGTGTTTCCATCAAACATAAACATGATCAAGGGTCGGGAGCGCGAAATTCGCCTCATTCTGCGGCGAGCGCCGATCGAATTTCGCGTTTCTGACGACACTAGACATATCAATGAGATAGTGTGATTGAGATCGAGAAATCCGCCTCGTCCCCAAGCCAAAAAGTATGTAGCGGATTTCTCGGTCATCACACTTGCAATGGCCGGAACCATTCACGCTTTCCTGTGACCTTCGCCGTAGAATCGCCGGCCCGGAGTGCGTCCTCAATCTGGGATACTCCGCCAGTACCACGCTCGATAAATTATCCCGGTCACAGGAATCGCGAGTGCACCAGCAACCCAAGCCAGCATCGAGCGACGGCCGCCCCGGACATGCCATTCCCGGCAAGATTGGTCGCGCCTCGCTGGCAGTCTGGCGCCTTGTCAAGCTGTCGCTGGTTGGCGCTGTAAATCTGGTTCTGGCGCTCGTTTTGCTGTTTGAAGAATGGGGCTGGAAGCCCCTTGCGGCCGCGCTGGCCTGGCTTGCGCGTTTCCAGTTCGTTGCTCGTGCCGAGGCACTGGTCGCCAGCCTGCCACCCTATCCCTCACTCGTCGTCTTCGCCTTGCCCGGTGCAATCCTCTTGCCCGTAAAGATCGGCGCTCTGGCACTTCTGGCCGGCGGGCACATTATCAAGGCGGGACTATTGCTCGCCGCTGCCAAGGTCGCAAGCACGGCGCTCGTCGCACGCATCTTCATGCTGACCAGGCCGCAACTCATGCGCATCGGCTGGTTCGCCCGCGCCTACGACTGGTTCGTGCCGTGGAAGGAGGCGCTCTTCAGCCGCGTTCGTGCATCCTTCGCTTGGCGCTACGGCCGCATGCTGAAGTCGCGGGTGAAGCTGGCCCTGCGTCGTCTGCATGCCCGCTGGCAGCCGCAAGTCAAGGCGGCCTACGAGGCGCTGAAACTCCGCGCGGTCATCGCGTGGCGACGCTACTTCGGGAAGAGCGTGTAGAGGTAGACACCGTAACCGGCGAGCAGCAAGAGGCCTTCGGGCCTGCTCAGCCTGTGGCCCGTGCGCGCGAATATGAGCATTGCGACTGATGCACCAAGCATGACGAAGTTGTCATAGTGCACAATCTCGTCGGGTACGACTGTCGGTGACAGCAGTCCCGTCGCCCCCCCGATACCCAAGGTATTATAGATATTGGAGCCCATGATGTTGCCGAGCGCCACGTCGGCATGCTTGCGGTAGGCCGCGACCGCCGACGTCGCAAGCTCCGGCATCGAGGTTCCGATAGAGATGATGGTGAGCCCGATGACAGCCTCGGACAGCTGGTACGTGCGCGCGATCGACACGGCGGCATCGACCAGCAAACGGCCCCCGGCAATGACGAGCAGCATGCCGCCGATAGCGGTCAGCAGCGCCGTGACGATATCGATGCGAAGCGGCGGCCATCGGCGACGCCGCTTATACTCGGCTGCATCGGGATGGAACTCCTCGATCGCCTCGGCGCGCTCAAAGGCTGCCGTGTGGCCTTCGACGCGCGCGCTCGTTCGTTCCTGCCTGTAGGCGTACCAGAGATAGGCAACGAGCAGGCCGAACAGGATCGCTCCCACCGCGCGGTCGAGCGGCGCCATGAGACCGACGGCATTGAACAAGACAGCACTGGCCAGAACGATCATGCCGTCGCGCTGGAACGCCGCCGTGCCGACCGCCATCGGGCGGATCGCCGCCGAGACGCCGAGGATGAGCAGGATGTTTGCAATATTCGAACCGACGATGTTGCCGACCGCGATGCCGGGTGAGCCCTGCATTGCTGCCTGCACGCTCGTCACCAGTTCCGGCGCCGAAGTCCCGAAGCCAACGAGCGTCAGACCGATCAGCAGCGGCGACATGCCTGCGTATTCCGCGACCCGTACCGCGCCGCGCACGAGAAGTTCTCCCCCCGTTAGCAGGATGAGAAAGCCCGCGCCGAGCAGCAGGACGTCGATCATTTGCGAATTGCCTCGTGGTTCCGCATCGCCTCGCCGGAGGCTCGGGCCCAAGCGCCAGACACCCCGCCCGAAACCCGCGACCGAGTTCCAGAACGGCGCTTTGAATAGCGCGGCTGCACGGATTCTGCGAGCCGGAGTTGGCAATTCCAGAGAAATAAGCCGCGCTGACCTCAGCGTGTGGCAGATCCGTCCCAAGTTGCGGCCACGATGCCGGCTTTCGCCAAGCCCGCAGGCTTGGCCGTTCGTGACGCTGCCGGCGAGGGCTCGGTAACATTTGCGATGCTAACCGCGGCACGGTTGCCGAATGCATGCGCAAGCTGCATCTTCGCATGATGCGCAAGATCGATGAGAGCGAACAGGGCAATGATGCTCAGCAACAGCGCCAGGAGCTTCTTGGGCATGATCCAGGATCCTGTGGCTTGCTCCAGGACGACGGCCCGAAGCACGGGTTGGATGTTGGACTGCGGCAATCAGGCGCTCGACTCGAGGTTTGTAGCGTGAACCGTGAGCTTTCGATCCTGCTGATTCGAAGCGCATCCGTCGAGAGTCATCTGGGACACGCATTGTCGACAATCGTCGCTCAAAAACAACGCGACGATCGCCCCGAGCAGACCAGGGTCCAGCCTCCAAGCACGATTGATGAATGGTTTCGATCACGCCGGCGCGACGGTTGAGAATTCACCATCGCGGTAACCTTGAAGGTAGAGCAGGGCTGTCAGATCACCGTGCGTGATTACGGCGCCGCCGGGATTGAAAAGTGCCGCTTCGCGCACCTTGGGCTTGGCGCGAAATGCGACGCCGAGTGAGGCTTCACCGAGCATGGCGAGATCGTTGGCGCCATCTCCGACTGCCATCGTGTGTATCGTGTCGATTCCCCGCTCGGCAGCGATTCTCTTCAAGGCGGCAAGCTTTGCTTCGCGTCCGAGGATCGGCTCCAGCACGCGGCCGGTAATCTTGCCGTCTGCGATCTCGAGCGTATTGGCCTGATGCTCGTCGAAACCGAGCTGCCGCGCAACGCGCTCGGTGAACACGGTGAAGCCGCCCGATACGAGTGCGCACCACGCGCCGTTGGCCTTCATCGTGGCGATGAGAGCTTCGGCGCCGGGCATGATGGTGATGCGCTGGGCTACCTCTTCAAGCACGCCCGCATCGAGCCCTGCCAGCATCGCGACGCGCTCTTTCAAGGCAGCTTCGAAATCGAGTTCGCCGCGCATGGCCCGCGCCGTGATGTTTTCGATGACGTCGCGCTTGCCGATGAGGTCGCCCAGTTCGTCGAGCATTTCCTGCTCTATGATGGTCGATTCCATGTCGGCGACGAGCAGTCGCTTCCGCGTGAAGGCGAGATCATCGGCGACGACATTGATATCGACCGGTTGGCCTTCGAGTGCGCGCATGACCCTGGCGCGGAGCGCCTCAATCGGTATGTCCTCGCTGGCCGCAAACAGCAGCCACCATGCGACGCCGTCAGCCAGTACGTCCTCCTGGATGACATGAAGCGCGCCGAGAGCGCCTCGCGCCGTGTCGATCTGCTCCACTTCGAGCCGCTGCGTCTCCGGGTTTGCAGTGAGCACCAGGGCACGGCAGAGCGTCTCGGACATCGTGGCGACTCATGCAGCAGGTTCAAGGAAAGGCCGCGCAAATGACCATCAGCGGCATCGAAACGCTTCGCGAAGGCCGGGGCTCGCCGCGGACGCCGCGTTGGGCTAATCAGGGTCGATGAGCACCCAACGCCGCCCGAGGGCGATCCTTATTGCAGGTCCGACCGCGAGCGGCAAGTCGGCGATCGCGATCGCGGCCGCACAAGCATGGGGCGGCGTCGTGATAAACGCCGATTCCATGCAAGTCTACCGTGAGCTCTGCGTGCTGACCGCGCGCCCCTCGCAAGCCGACGAAGCCTGCGTGCCTCACCGTCTTTACGGTCACGTCAGCGTTCGCGAGCCCTATTCGGTGGCGCGCTGGCTGGATCAGGCGAGGGCTGAGATCTCCGCCGCCGAAGCTGGAGGTCTGCTGCCCGTTATCACCGGCGGCACCGGGCTCTATTTCAAGGCGCTGCTGGAAGGGCTGTCGCCGGTCCCGCCGATCCCGGAAGACGTGCGGGCGCACTGGCGCGCGGCCGGCGCGACATGGAGCGCGGGAGAGCTTCATGCTGAGCTGAAGCGCGCTGACCCCCAGACCGCCGCGCAGATTCGCGCCGGCGACCGCCAGCGCATCGTGCGCGCGCTCGAAGTGCTGACGGCGACAGGCAAGCCGTTGGTGGAATGGCAGGCGATCGGTGGCAGTCCCGCACTCGACGCGGAAAGCGTGGCGAAAATTGTCATATCTCGGCCGCGCGAGGAACTCTATGAGCGTTGCGAAATCCGCTTTCGGAGAATGATCGACGAAGGGGCGCTGGACGAGGCGCGTCTCGTGGGCGAGATGCAACTCGACCCGGCGCTGCCCGCGGCTCGGGCCCTCGGCCTTTCCCCACTCATCGCCCACGTCGCCGGGGAATTACTTCTGGAGGAGGCGGTCGCTATCGCCGTTCGGGACACGCGCCACTACATCAAGCGGCAGCTGACTTGGCTAAGACGGTATATGATTGCGTGGAACTGGAAAACCACGCAAGAAATGGAAACTCAAGTCGCGACAAACTTTTCGAATCTTTATTTTGGTCATTGACGCCATCCCGCGCCGCGCCTAGTTTCCGCGCGAAAACCGCGCGACGGCGTGCCCAGCGGAGCTTTTTGCGTGCTGGCGATGGTGCCCTTGGCGCCGAGGCCCGCCCCCGAGCGACGACAAGAGTACGATGAAAAGGAGATGCCAATGGCACGTCAGATGACCGGCGCGGAGATGGTGATCAAGGCGCTGCAGGATCAGGGTGTCGAGCACATCTTCGGCTATCCGGGCGGCGCCGTCCTGCCAATTTATGACGAGCTCTTCCAGCAGGAGAAGGTCAAGCACATTCTGGTCCGTCAGGAGGGTGGCGCCGTGCATGCCGCCGAAGGCTATGCCCGCTCCACCGGCAAGGTTGGCGTCGTGCTCGTCACCTCCGGTCCGGGCGCGACCAATGCCGTCACCGGCCTGACCGACGCGCTCATGGATTCCATCCCCGTCGTCTGCATCACCGGCCAGGTGCCTACGCACCTGATCGGCAACGACGCTTTCCAGGAATGCGACACTGTCGGCATCACGCGGCCCTGTACCAAGCACAATTGGCTGGTCAAGGACGTCAACGACTTGGCGCGTGTCCTCCACGAGGCATTCTACGTCGCCAAGAGCGGGCGCCCTGGCCCCGTCGTCGTTGACGTTCCCAAGGATGTTCAGTTCGCCACCGGCAACTACGTCGGGCCCTCGAACATCCAGCACAAGACCTACAAGCCGAAGCTGAAGCCGGATCAGGCGGCCGTACGCGAGGCCGTTGATCTCCTGGCCAACGCCAAGAAGCCCATTTTCTATACCGGTGGCGGCGTCATCAACTCCGGCCCGAAGGCGAGCCAGCTCATGCGCGAGTTCGCGCGGCTCACCGGCTATCCCGTCACCTCGACGCTGATGGGCCTCGGCGCATTCCCCGCGTCCGACAAGCAGTGGCTCGGCATGCTCGGCATGCACGGTACCTACGAGGCCAACATGGCCATGCACGATTGCGACGTGATGTTCTGCATCGGTGCGCGGTTCGACGACCGCATCACGGGCCGCCTCGACGCGTTCTCGCCATGGTCGAAGAAGATTCACATCGATATCGACCCCTCATCGATCAACAAGAACGTGCATGTCGATGTCCCCATCATCGGCGATATCGCCTACGTGCTGGAGGATATGCTGCGCGTTTGGAAGGCGAAGGCGCCGCAGATCGACAAGGGCGCCCAGAAGGCTTGGTGGAAGGAGATCGACGGCTGGCGCGCCAAGCGCTCGCTTTCCTACAAGAAAAATGCCGACGTGATCATGCCGCAGTACGCGATCGAGCGTCTCTATGAGCTCACCCGCGACAAGGATTGCTACATCACGACCGAGGTCGGCCAGCATCAGATGTGGGCGGCGCAGTTCTACCACTTCGAGGAGCCGAACCGCTGGATGACGTCAGGCGGGCTGGGCACGATGGGCTATGGCCTGCCCGCTGCGATCGGCGCGCAATTGGCGCATCCCAAATCGCTTGTCATCGACATCGCCGGCGATGCTTCGATCCTGATGAACATCCAGGAGGCGTCGACGGCCGTCCAATACCGGCTTCCGGTCAAGGTGTTCATCCTCAACAACCAGTACATGGGTATGGTTCGCCAGTGGCAGCAGTTGCTCCACGGCAATCGCCTCTCGGAGAGCTACACCGAAGCACTGCCCGACTTTGTGAAGCTGGCCGAGGCGTACGGCTGGAAAGGCATCTATTGCGACAAGCCTGCCGAACTCGACGATGCCATCCGCGAAATGATCCAGACGCCCGAGCCGGTCATCTTCGATTGCCGCGTCGCCAACCTCGCCAACTGCTTCCCGATGATTCCTTCGGGCAAGGCGCACAACGAGATGCTGATGGGCGAGGACGTCACCGCCGAGGATGTCGACAAGGCGATTGGCGCGGAAGGCAAGACGCTGGTGTGACCAGAAAAGCGCGCGACATGCCACGCCGCGCGCTTGGTTGGGTACCGTGCCGGCATTGGGACACTCCACGATGCACCTCATCATCGCCAACAAGCTCTATTCGTCCTGGTCGATGCGGCCATGGCTGGTCATGCGCGCGATCGGGCTCGACTTTAAGGAGACCGTGATACCGTTGCGCCAGCCGGATACGGCAGAGCGCATTCGCGCCTATTCCCCGTCGGGAAAGGTGCCCGTGCTGATCGATGGCGACGTCAAGGTCTGGGAAAGCCTAGCCATCATCTCCTATCTAGCCGACAAGTATCCCGATCGGCCGGTGTGGCCGGACGGCAATGTGGCGCGCGCGCACGCCAAGTCGATTGCCATGGAAATGCACGGTGGCTTCCAGCCGCTGCGCCAGGCCTGCCCGATGAACCTCGCCAAGCGCTTTGCAGCGCCAGCGATGAGCGATGATCTCGCCGTCAGCATCGCGCGCGTCGAGGAGATCTGGCGCGAGACGCGGGTCAGGTTCGGCGCGAGCGGCCCATATCTTTTTGGCGCTCGGTTCACTGCCGCCGATGCCATGTTTGCACCCGTCGCAACACGGCTCGATAGCTATTCGATACCCGTTGCGCCGGAAACGCGCGCCTATATCGACGCCATCTACGCCAACCCGTATTTCGCCGAATGGAGAGCTGCGGCCTTCAAGGAACCGTGGACCATCCCTGCCTACGAGGCAGGCTTGACGATGATCGACGATCTGAAGGCTTGACGGCGCACCTGACGCCAGTGATGCACACGATACAACGGATCAACACACAAACGAAAGACGAGCCCCGCACCATGGTCCAGACGCAGATGCAAACGCACTATCCGAGCCTGACCAAGCACGAAGGCATCGTGAAGCGGACACTTTCCGTCACTGTTGACAACGAGCCGGGCGTGCTGGCCCGTGTCATCGGGCTCTTCTCCGGTCGCGGCTACAACATCGATTCGCTGACCGTGACCGAGACCGAGCACGCAAAGCACGTCTCGCGCATTACCATCGTTACGCAGGGCACGCCGATGGTGATCGCTCAGATCAAGCATCAACTCGAGCGCCTGGTCCCCGTGCATCGCGTCCACGACCTCACCGAGGAAGGCATTCCGCTTGAGCGCGAGTTGGCGCTTGTGAAGGTCGGCGGCAAGGGCGAGAAGCGCATCGAGGCACTGCGCATGGCCGAGATCTTCCGTGCCAATGTGATCGACGCCTCGACCGAGCATTTCGTTTTCGAGGTCATTGGCAAGTCGTCCAAGGTCGAGCAGTTCATCTCGATCATGACTGAACTGGGGCTGGTCGAGGTGGCACGCACCGGCATCGCGGCCATTGCTCGCGGTCCGCAAGGAAGCTGACGCACCCGGGCGCCCGGCTCGTGACACGGCATGCAGGACGTAGAAAGGCGCACCCTGCGTTGGAACGCGGCGGTGCGCTTCACGATTCCGGGTCCGTCTTGATTAGAAGTGGCGCTTCCGCTTCGGGTTGTTTCGCTCGAACACTGTCACGGCGTGCTCGGAGAACACCAGTTCCTCGTTGGTGTGCAGATAGGTCGAGCCGCCGAGGTCGCGGAAGCCGGGCTCACCCTTTGCCGTTGCATAGAGCGGAATGGCCGCCGGTGGCACAGAGGCGGTGACCAGGAACGCCATCAGCTTGGGGCGGATCTTTTGGTTGGCCGTGAATTCGCACTTGCCCTCGCCCTCTTTCGCTTCGCAAAAGCGCAGCTCGGAATAGGTCGGTGCGTCGGCCTCGTGCTTTTCGATGGCGGCGTAAATAAGGTCTGAGCACTGTTCGTAGGTGAGCTTGCCCGAGGCTGCGCAGTCGCTGGCCGTTGTGTAGATGCCTTTCGAAACCTTGGCATCGGCAGTGTTGCTTTTCGAGCCGCCGCAGCCCGCAAGGGCGAGCGGAAGCACCAGCACCGCTACAGCGAGCGCAAGCCTTTGCGATCTGGATTTCGCCATCGTCGTCACCCTCTTTCCGTCCAGCAATACCAGTGCGCGGTTGCAGATCGGTTAATTGGGCATTGAGGGAGACCGCGGCGGGCGGACCGTTGCGGCAGCCAGCGCTGAAAAAAGCGCAATTTTTCCTTGTTCGAGACCGTTGAAATCGCCGCCGGTCCGGTTAAAGTCCGCCCACCTTTCGCCGCCGGGCGCGTGCCCAGCGGAACCATTCCACAATCATGCGAGAGACTTCGCGAGCCAAGAGGCCAGACCATGCGCGTTTACTATGATCGGGACGCCGATCTCAATCTGATCAAGTCGAAGAAGGTCGCCATCGTCGGCTACGGCAGCCAGGGCCGTGCGCATGCCTTGAACCTGAAGGAATCCGGCGTCAAGGAACTGGCTGTTGCGCTCCGTCCCGGCTCGTCGACGGCCAAGAAGGTCGAAGCGGACGGCCTTCAGGTGATGTCGGTCGCCGACGCCGCCAAATGGGCCGACCTTTTAATGATGGCAACACCCGACGAATTGCAGGCCGACATCTACAAGGACCATATCGAGGCCAATATCCGGGACGGCGCAGCCATCGCGTTCGCCCATGGCCTCAACGTTCACTTCAACCTGATCGAACCGAAGAAGACCGTCGACGTCGTCATGATCGCGCCCAAAGGCCCCGGCCACACTGTCCGCGGCGAGTACCAGAAGGGCGGCGGCGTTCCCTGCCTCATCGCTGTCAATCACGACGCCTCGGGCAATGCACATGATCTCGCCCTGTCGTACGCCTGTGGCGTCGGCGGCGGCCGCTCGGGCGTCATCGAGACGACCTTCAAGGAAGAATGCGAGACCGATCTCTTCGGTGAACAGGTTGTGCTGTGCGGCGGCCTCGTCGAGCTGATCCGCGCCGGCTTCGAGACGCTCGTGGAGGCCGGATACGCACCCGAGATGGCATACTTCGAGTGCCTGCACGAAGTGAAGCTCATCGTCGACCTGATTTACGAGGGCGGCATCGCCAATATGAACTACTCGATCTCCAATACTGCCGAGTGGGGAGAGTACATGTCGGGCCCGCGCGTCATCACCGACGAGACCAAGCAGGAGATGAGAAAGATTCTGCGCGAGATCCAGACTGGCCAGTTCACATCGCAATGGATGCAGGAATGCAAGGCCGGCCAGGCACGCTTCAAGGGCATCCGCCGGGTCAATGACGCCCATCAGATCGAGGCGGTCGGCGAAAAGCTGCGCGCCATGATGCCCTGGATCGCCAAGAACAAGCTGGTCGACAAGTCGCGCAACTGATTGCGCGTTCTTGATCGTCTGCGATGCCGAACGGGCCGGTCGCCGAAGGGCGGTCGGCCCGCCACCGTTTGAGCGCCTCTGCCGGGCGTTCGATCGCACGCCGGGGAAGCGGCCGGTTCACCCCCGAGATTGTCGCGATGCCATTCGCCGCCAAGTGAGGCATTCATGTCATAGCGTGCGATGTGCAACCCGGTGCATGATGCCCGTCAGGAGATGTGGCTCCCAATTGGAGGTGCGCTTGATGCTGCGTTCACTTGCTATTCTCACGATGAGCTTCGCCCTGGCGTTGTCGGCACCCGCCGCGATGTCCAAGGAGAAGGCCAAGTCCAGTGGCTGGCCGGCAGCCAAGGCTGGTAAGGGCGAGAAGGTCTGCCGCTACAAGTTCCCGACCGGCGAGAAGCGCGCCTGGGTCTGCAAGAAGGAAGAGCCTTGCTGCGCATGGGATGCGATCACGTACGTTAAGTGCGGCTCGACCATAACCGGCTGCCTGTGATTTGAAGCGCCGCAAAGCCTGCAGCATCGCGTGACGCGGTGCCGTAGGCCCGCTGACGGCTCGTCTCGATGCCTCGGACAGTGACGCGAAGAGTGTTGCCGGAAGATTCACAAAGACGCTGGGGAGGGAGGTGTGTGGCGGTGCGCCTATGCAAACCTTCCGGCAGGTACCCGCGCCGATGGCCGAGGTGGAGGCTCGACCGTCAGCACGAGGTATTGGCGGGCGACGAGGAAGCGGGGAACCCCGTCGCCCTTCCGTACCGCATCTGAGCGGCACAGGGCCAAAGGACTCTGGAACCACAGAGGGGCACCAGGACGCGGAAGATCCTGGCTTGGTCCTTCAGGTCCATATGGCCTTTTCTCATAGGCGGCCCCGCCGCCTTAGCTCCCGGCGCAACAATGCCGGATCGCGGGACCGCCCAATTCAGGCTGACAATGACCGCTCGCGAAATGTCGTCGTCGATGACGATGCGAAACGGGCATGGTCGTAATGTATGAAAATTTGCGGCGCGTGCATCAAATCCCCCCTGGCGATGCAGTCCCCCCACGTCCAATGCGGTTCTGGACGTTGCGAAGCCTGTCCGGTGTCCCCGTGATTGTGCTTCGCTGATGATCTGATTTGACCGCTCGATTGAGGCGCTTCAACGGCAACTTGGCGGCGATTGCGGGGAGGAATCTAAGAAAACACAGGCATCTAGAGTTTTTTTCTGATCTTTAAATGTGCTCTTTTTTGAAAAAAGCTTTGTCGGAAATGCAGCATAAGTCGCGTCGAAACTCATTTCCCAAGTCCATGGGAAATGATGGTGCCGCAAGTCATGCGGGTCAAGGTTGGTGGAAGGGGCAAAGCCATTTTGCCGGCCAAGAGGCGGGGCTTCTGCAGAGGCTTGTTCCGGCATCGCGCAACGTCGCAAATGTTGAACGCCGTTGTCCAAAGCGTGTCGCGCTCAAGAGTGGGACCGGCCGCAATCGCGTATGCTCACTTGTCGAAGAAGACGAGGCCCTGGTAGTGCGCTTGCGGGGCAGGAGCCGCTGCGAGTTTTTCCACGATGGCGGGTACCAGCACGAAGAGCAGCGCGATGAAAAGAGACCGCAATGGCATTTGAATCAACCCGACTCCGGAAAAATGCGTAATCCCGATGGCACCCGCCGCCAGTGTTCTGGATCTGACGTTTGAATCCCGGCCAAAGGTCGTCAAGCCGCAGTCGATCCGGAATACCAACCCAAGAATTGCCGGGGTTCCGGGCTGACGTGCTGGTACCCAATTGGGAACCAGGCGTCAGATTAGGAGCACTGAAGCCTGATCGCCTGGACGGATAGGCTTGAGCATCGAGTGTTGGCGTGCATCAGACTTGCATGCTGGAACTTGGAGCAGCCCACGTTTGTCGAAGTGATTCCGACAAGATCAAGCCTGCTCCGGGTGGGACGCGATCGCGCATTGATCGCGCGAACGGGTTAAAGGACACTTAATAGTAGCCGCACCACTGTTGGCGCCGACGGCGAGAATGGCACAGGCTTCGGCGCCTTGATCAGAGTCCCAACGAGCGGCCGGCGAGGCAATCGAGGCTATGACGTGAAAGATGACTGCTGACACGCACTGCAAGCACCAGACGACCGCTCCTCATGCCGCGGCTTTCCGTATCGAGGGATGCGTCTGTCGTGTGGACGGTTTCAAGTGGCACTACGTCGAAGACCGCCGATTGGCAATCGACTTGCACTGGGCGCAGGCCACGGCAGCCAATCCGGCGTATTTCGACGGTATTGTCCTGCTGACGTCGGCCTGCCGCCTGGATCCGGTGAACGCGCCAC
This sequence comes from Hyphomicrobiaceae bacterium, assembly GCA_050246945.1. Taxonomy (GTDB): domain Bacteria; phylum Pseudomonadota; class Alphaproteobacteria; order Rhizobiales; family Hyphomicrobiaceae; genus JAEUMD01. Next base: position 643 of record JBFWVC010000026.1, on the reverse strand, counting down.
CCTCGCGCATCGAGTTGACGCTTTTTGAGACGCGCTTCCGCAACTTTCTATACTGGCGGCATCACGGGTTTGCCGGAGAAGGTGTCGTCGACGCTTTCGGCGTGGCCATCGTGCGCGCGCGCGACGGCGCCATTCTTCTCGTCAGACAGCGGCCCGGGAACGTCAACGAAGGGCCTTACAATCTGCCCAGCGGCTTCATCGACCGCAGTGACGTCGACGAGGACGGGCGGGTGGACCTCGCTGCCAACATTTCCCGCGAAGTGGAGGAGGAGATCGGCCTAGGCGCCGGCGAACTGACGCGCCGCCCCGGATACATCGTCACGCGCGTCGGCGTGCATTTGGCGGTCGGTGTGGAGTATCGAAGCGACCTGGCCTCCGATGACCTGGCCGCCCTCATCCGCGCCTTCTTGTCCGCGGACGAAAATCCCGAAATCGCTGAGATTATTTTCGTCCACAAGCGCGAGCATTTCGAAGGCCTCGATTTGGCTCCTCATTGCAGACAGATCCTCGACGCGTTGCTCTAGGGTCCGAACCCAATCAGGTCTTTGATTTTCTTTCGAACAGTGATTCAAGGTCCGAAACATTGGAGCTTGAATCATGGCGAACAGGTTTTGGTTGAGCGACGCGCAGTGGAGCGTGATCG
>JBFWVC010000025.1:0-57848 GCA_050246945.1 Hyphomicrobiaceae bacterium | reverse complement strand
AATGATATACCCTCAGGGACGTCGTTCGAGAGTCACCACTCCCAAGTGGTATAGGCGAATCACCAGCTCTAACAAATCCTCGCGTGCAGTCTCTTCTGCCACCTCGTAGCGATCGCACAGAATGGCATGAATGTCAGCCAGCGTACAATCTGGTGCGATATTTTCCCAAATGACCGTACCCACAGAATTGAGCGCATGGTAGGCACCGGTATCCAAATTGAGCAGAATTGCCTTATCGTCCAGAATTGAGACATGGGTTTCTGGGGTTGGATTGACCACGGTATTATGCAAGGAAGAAGGAAGCCAATCCTCCAAGCGTGATTCAGGTTCAAATACTTTAGACATAGTCAGCCTCCTTGTTATGTGCTTAGGCGTTGGAGAAAAAGAAACCCCACACATAATTCTATTGCTTTCAAGACAACGGCATAGAATTGTGTAAGACGAAGTAAGAGAGAAATTCTCGAGTGACTACTATCCGTCGATTATTACAAAGGCTTTTTACGCCAAGCAGTGTACAAAGATTCTACGCGTAGAAACAATTATTCAAAATGACAAGAAACAGAAAGAGTGAGAGGGTGGGGTATTTCCGGAAAGGAGAAACGACAATATGGAAAAATAGAGATAAAAGCGGACGGGCTCCCCCGAACTCCCCATCACTCTCCTTGCACCTTGAATTCGTGTCAGATAACCCGACTTTTAGACCCATCCATCAGGACATAGGGAAAGTGGTAGGTCTCCGCTGGCCCAACCGCTATGATTTATAACAGACGCTCAGAACCGTGTGGGTTCTGGAAAGGAGACAGCCGCGGTGATATTCCGAAGCGGCTCATGGGTAAACACCTCCGGCTTGGTATACGCCTCTTTCTTCTTCCCGGGTTGCTTGTTTTTCATGACCTACTCCTCATCTTTACGTTGGTTACTGGTTACTTATGTTGGCGACACAGTGGGCACCGGATAGGAGACAGCGGCGGTGATGTTCCGAAGAGGCTCATGGGTAAACACCTCCGGTTTGGTATACGCCTCTTTCTTCTTCCAGGGTTGCTTGTTTTTCACAGAGGCCTCCTCTCGTTTAATATGAAAGCAGAAATTACATGCTCCGCACATACATAATCGGTATGGCGCGGTAAATATAACCGAACTGGAGTTTTTACTCAATACCCATCCCTCATAAAAAGGTGGGCATTGGTCAATCCACTTCAATGCACCTTTGTATAGTCAAAATATTCGGCTATTTTGCAATTCAGACTCCTCGCATTCTTCAACTCGATGGGTTTAGTGGGCAATAGGGCTTTTCCTTTCTGCAGCAAGTAGTAAACCCTAAATTCTATATTTTTGGTATGTCGTTGGTTAAAAATCGAGGTTGATACAATTTCCTCCAATAGCGGGTTTCTTCCCTTAGCTGGGACGAGGCATACTCAATCTACTACCCGTAGCAAAAGGCAGGCGGGGTGTTTTCGAAATGATCTATACCGTATTTAGCACCACAAATAATCCTATTATGAATTGGGAATCCACCCTCTTGGAGTATTCCTGGAAACAAGTCAATCAGCCAGGAAAACTCATTCGGTTGCTGAGTACCCGCAATCGCACTCAATTGCCTTCCCATTGCGAGGCGCAGATCATTCTTACCTGGCCATGGACGACCCATCCGATGACGGGAGACCGTTATCCCGTCTACAACAAACCGGCTTCTCTTTCTCAATGGCTACAACTCCACAAGCCCGAAGGAACCATTTTATTGATTGACCCGGATTGCGTCTTTCGCGCTCCCATTCTTCAGGAAGCCATGGAAGGACATCCGGTAGGACAAAACTGGGTGAACCTCAATCTCGATCTTCCCTATCCGCCAACAGGTCGTCCCGCAAGGGAAATTGTCAATCGATTTTGCCGGAACAATCGAGAATTAGTCGTGGGAGTGATGATCCCCACTCTCATCCATACCATTGATCTGAAGCGGATTATGCCTCGTTGGTTAGAATTGACGGCCCTTATTCGACGAGATGTGCCTGATCAACAGGGGAATGGATTATGGGAAAGCGATATGTTTGCTTACATTATTGCGGCGGCCGAGCATGGCTTGGTGCATGAAGTCGGTAATTTGGGGATCTGCACCCATTGGGCTCCCCAGGATGTGCCAAATGCCCCCATCATTCATTACTGCCATCCTATCATGTCAAAAAACCAAGAAAAAATTTGGTATAAAGGAAGTTATATCCCGTGGGAGGATGTGCCTGCCCCCGACCTTGCAGAACACGATTTTGGCAGAGACCTCCTGCAACTGGTTGATCGCTGTAGAAAACACCAACTGGAAGCCGACTCCTGCCCTGACCATACCAGTGCGGATATAAATTTATATATTTAAAATTAGATAACGTTATCGCTCTCTCAGGAGGAATGAGTAATCCCAGGTAATTTTCATGATCTATACGGTTTTCAGTACCACAGATAACCCCTACATGAATTGGCAATCTCGATTGCTGGAATTTTCTTGGGCAGAAGTGAACCAACCTGGAGAACTCATTCGATTGGTTGCCACTTCAGAGCGCAACCATTTGCCCGCATCGCAACAGGCTAAAGTGATTCCTACTTGGCCATGGGACACGCATCCCATCACCGGCGATCGATACCTTATCTACAACAAACCCGCTTCGCTTTCACAATGGTTGACCACTCATAAACCTGAAGGCACTGTGTTGTTTATCGACCCCGATTGTGTCTTTCGGTCTCCCATTGTCACGGAGGTCACTCCCGGGTATTCCCTTTCCCAGAAGTGGATCGATTTTCGATCTGATAGGACCTATTACTCCACAGATGATGGTTCTCCTGTTAATTTGATACAACGGTTCTGTAAACACAACCCTGAATTGATACAGGGAGTGATGATCCCGACTCTCATTCATACGGATGATCTCCGGCGCCTGGTAACGAGATGGTTGGAAGTCACCGGGCAAATTCGGCAGGGTATCCGGAATCGAGAAGGTCAACCTTTATGGGAAAGTGACATGTTTGGCTTTGTCATTGCCGCCGCTGAATGTGGATTGCTCCAAAAACCAGCTGACTTGGGAATTTGCACCAATTGGCTGCCTGCTGATGTGCCGAACGCTCCCATTATCCATTACTGCCAATCTATCCTGTCCAAAACAGATGAACCCTTGTGGGACAAAAAGTCTTACAAACCTTGGGAAAGAGTTGTAGATCCTCAACAAGCCAAGTGTGACTATGGTCGAGACCTGTTGGCACTTCTCAACCGCTTTATCGAGAACCGAGAGTATAAAGCTTTACAATCTTGACGATGGTTATCATTTATGGAATGTCCGAGGGGATATGGGTGTGTGAGATAAAATCCGATGGAACTTACGTTATTCTAACATGAATGACACAAAACGAATCCGATTGCCGGCATCAAAAATTTTTGTCTGTATTGCGTCGTATTGCGATCCGGAATTGCCCTACACTCTGGATGATTGCCTTCAGAGCGCCAAACATCCGGAGAATCTCCGATTTGGAATTTGTTGGCAGTTTGATTCCAATCATCCTGTCCCTATTGAAAAGTTCAAACAAGATCCGCGATTTCGCTTCATAGAATTTCCCATTTCGCAAAGCCAAGGAGGAACCTGGGCTCGCTATAAAGCCCAACAATTCTGGGATGGTGAACCGTATACCCTGCAAATCGATTCTCACATGAAATTTGAACCCGGTTGGGACGTCAAACTTATTCGTATGATGAGCACCCTGCCAAGCGACAAACCGCTCATTACGGCCAACTCTCCGGTCTTTTGGTATGACGAACAAGGGCACTTGCATCGTGATACCGACAAGGGGGTTCCGACCCATAAAATCGTGAATTGGAGCCAGGACATGGGGTGGTCAATTTGGGCCGATTATGGGAGGCCCAACAGCCACTACCCTGCACGCACCAGAATTCTCACGGGGAATTTTGTGTTTACCCTTGGCCAATGGAACCAGGAAGTTCCTCAAGATCCAGGCCATTACTACTGGGGGGAAGAATGGAGCTTAGCGATTCGGTCTTTTACCCATGGGTATGAATTGTTTTTACCGGATGAAATTGTGGTATGGCATATGCTTCACCGAAATGGCTCTCCCAGGCGCCATTGGGAGCAAGGCCAAGACATCGTCAACAAAAAAAATGAAATTGCCTTTGAACGTCTCCGCATGTTGATTTTTAGTGATGAGGAGGAGGAACACCAAAAATTGGGAAAATACGGGCTTGGAACGGTGAGGACTAAACGTGATTACGAAATATTCGCCGGAATGGATTTACAGAATAAAAAAGCGCACCCGGATGTCTTTGAAGGAATTAATCCTGATCCGGTGACCATTAAATGTAAGCAGGATTGGGAGCGATGTATTACCCTTGAGGAATTCAAAAATGCAAAACGAGTCCAAGGCTCAATTGTTTAAGCAATGCTTGATGACAATGGAGAATCACACGCCTAAGCAATCGGCACCCTACATTTCTGCCCACTACAACAGTGCATACTGTTAACTTTCTGAATGGCAATGAGGGTGGACGCAATTTGAAGTGTATAAATCAAAACTGTCATCTGACAGTCAAATTAAATCCTAGCACTTACACTCTATGCAACTAGAGGCAATCTTCAATAGCATCCAATTTAGTTAAGGGCACCTCTAAAAACTACTGACAACTCCGACTGATTCTGGCATAAGTCCTCCCAAGGAGGATTCGCTATGTCGAGACTGAACCAACTGGGCTTTTTTGATCTCGCCAACCGCTACGACGCCCTCAGCCAACAAGGTAACCCCTTAGAACGTCTGGCCATCCTATCCCCTGGGCCCGCTTGCGCCCTCCGCTGGAAAAGACGCTACGGCGCTCCAACCGGCAGAAGAGCGGCCGGCCCCCGTTTGATGCGGTGTTGATGTTCAAAGTCCTCGTGCTGCAAGCCCTCTATAATTTGTCCGATGACCAAATGGAGTATCAGATCCGGGACCGCCTCTCCTTCATGCGCTTCTTAAGACTCGATCTGCATCAGCGCATTCCCGATGCCAAGACGATCTGGCTGTTTCGGGAGACCTTAGCGCAAGCCGGGGTCATCGAGCGGCTCTTTCAGCAATTTGATCGCTATCTGGCTCAGCACGGGTGGCAAGCCCGCGGCGGCCAAGTGATTGCTGCCTCTCTCGTCCCGGTGCCGACCCAACGCAACACGCGCAAGGAAAACGCTGCCATCCAAGCCGGGGACTTGAAGTGGCTCAGTAAAAATGGACAGCGACAAAAGAGCGGGATAAATAAATTTTCTCAAGGGTTTTCCTGAGTTTTACGAATCTGACGACCTCCATATTTGCCCTATATTGAACGATCTCTGAATGGTCCATCCCTCAGCCTCCCTCAATTCGCCTCCGACCGGGTGCTCCCTCTTGGCCCCGAGCCTCAAACGCATTCGGACTTTGGTATCCCAACGTCGTGTGCAACCGCTGACTATTATAAAACATTTCCACATAGTCGATGACTGTGGCTTCGATGATTTGCGTCTTGGTGGTGGGATCCAGCCCTTCATGTTTGACGCTGCGTAGCACGCGCTCCACCACCGCATTATCCCAACAATTGCCCCGGCGGCTCATACTGCCGATCATCTGATGGTGCCGGAGCAGGGCTTTATAGGTCACACTGGCATACTGACTTCGGCGATCGGAATGATGCAAGAGCCCCGGCGGGGGCTGTCGTCGCCCAATCGCCATCCGCAAGACCTTGACCACCAGGGCGGTCTCCAGCGTGCCTGCCATGGCCCAACTGACAATCTTGCGTGAAAAGAGATCCACGACCACGGCGAGGTAGAGCCACCCCTCCTGAGTGGGCAAACAAGTGAGATCGCTGCCCCACACGCGATTCGGAGCGGAAACGGTGAATTGCCGATTCAACCGATTAGGGGCAATCGGCCAGGCATGGGCACTGTCGGTGGTGGGTGGCTTCCAGGGATGCGTCCCCTCCACGCTCACTCCGACTTGGCGCATCAGGGTGCGGGTGCGCCACCGCCCAACGCATAGGCCTTCAGCGCGTAAGGCCAGGCGCAGGCCCCGTTGCCCATAGGTCCGCCGGGACGCCAGATGCAGACGACGCACCTGCCCCACAGTGCCGGTATCCAGTACTGCTGGCGCTCGGTGGAGAAAAGCATAATACCCACTTCGACTCACCTGTAAGACCCGGCAGAGCACGGTCAGCGGATAGCGCCGCCGCTCCTCCTGAATAAACGCGTATTTCATCGCGGTTCGCTCGCGAAGAAGGCCGTGGCTTTTTTAAAATCTCTCGCTCCATCCGGAGCCGTCGATTTTCTTCCCGCAGGCGATGCAGTTCCGCGTGTTCCGGTGTTTGATGGCCTTTCCCCGGAAAAGCGACGGCCCCACTTTGCCCCAGCTCCGTTTTCCACCGACGGAGTAAGCCCGCATGCACGCCGAGATTCTTGGCGGCCTCGGTCACGGAATAGCCGTGCTGGGTGACGAGCGCGACCGCTTCCCGTTTAAAATCTGGTGTATACCTTTTCCTATCTTGACCCCTCGTGCCACACCTCCTTTGACGATTATCGCTCTTTTCGAGGTGTCCATTGCAACTAGACCACTTCATTTCTTGATCGGACTATGAGGGCGCTTTGGGCAAAACCAAAACTTCGTCGTCGCTCTCGAGCGCATCGGATGTGCGCTCGGCACCGTCGGCGAAGCGCCATACAGCGCTCCAGCGGTAAACGCCCAGCGGAAGAAAGACCGTGCGCGGTGTTTTGTCGCGAAACTGTTCGACGCGTTCCGTGTCGCCTCTGGCGAGGCGGACTGTGAGTTCGGGTGTGACGGCTGCGTCGAGGAACACCGGCAGCAGTTGAACTTGACGACGCTTGGAGGCGGGCACGACGATCGGCAGCACGCCCGCCTCGGTGCGAGCCCACGGATGCGATTCGAAACGGCCGTCGGCAAAGCTCAGGTGCGCGCGCCATTCGATCGCGGTCGGGCCGTCTGGGCGCGAGGGGGCATCCCACTCGGCGAAGTCCTGGGCACCGTCCAGTGCGATGGTTTGCTCGTGCAGCCGCTCGCCGTCGTCGTAGCGCAAATCGACCATGGCGGCGGCCAACTCGTCCCAGCCGGCGCCGGCGGGCACAAGCGTCACGCGCCGGCGGTGTCCGGCATAAGGATCGACGGCGAGAATCTGCTCGCCGACAACATCGTCGAGGCGCTCTTGGTAGACGGCGCCGTTACGCGCAAGAAACGTGAGGCGCGCGCTGAGGCGCCCGCGCGGCGCGCGCAGTTCAAGCGTCCACTGCGCGGCGCGCTGCTCCGCGTTGAGCTCGAGTGTGTTCACGGTGCGCCGCGAACCCAGGTGCTCGATCTCGACGCGCACGGCAGCCCAGCGGCGCTCGAAGTCAAGCCCGGAGGAGACGGCTTCCAGGCGCAGCTTGCCGAAGCTCGGCACCGCGACCAGCAGCGCGGTTTGATTCTGGACCGCCGTCCACGCAGACCACTCAGCCGCCGGTGCCCCGTCGAGCTTGATGCGCCGCCGCCAGCGGAAGTTGCGACTTCCGAGCGCGAACCGCCGCGGCAGATCGTCGGCGAGAGCGGCTTCGGCGGGATGCCCTGCGCCGATGGGCTCGAGTTGAACGTCAACGCGCTCGAGAGTGCCCGAAAAATCGCCGAGCGCGCGCACGTCGATGGGCGGCGTGGCGCCGATCTCCGAGGCCTCAAGCTGATGCGTTTCGACGATGCGCTCGGCATGCTCAGCGGCAACGGGATCAAGCGTGCCAGCAAGCGTGACGGGCCAGGAGACGACGTCGGACGCCGAAACGCGAACGTTGAGGCCCTCACCTGACGTAAAACGATCAAGGAGCTCGTCGAGCGCCCAATCGCGCAACGTGCGCTCGAGCTCGGCGTTGAGACCGCCACGAATCTCGATGTGTGCGTTGGCGTCGATCACTGAGCGGATCACTGTGCGGCGCACGTCGCCGCGCACGGAATCGATGCGTCGGCGAACTTCGTCGATTGCGGCCGATGCGATAACATCGACCGCTGGCAGTTGCACGAGCGCGCGGCCAGTCCAGGTGACCTGCATCGGCGAGACGGAGCTGCGCGTGAGCAGCGCCGCAAGCACGCCGGCCTGTTGCGTTGTGAGGTCGACGCCGACGGCGCCAAGACCACCCGCGAACACCGAAACGTCCGCTTCGACGGGTTCCATCTGCGGCCCCTCCAAACGAATACGCGCCTCGCGCCAAGGGATGGGCTGCACGTTCGCGGCGCTGAGGCCCGCGGCAACAAGCGCCGCCGCGTCCGGCGCGACGGTCAAGTCAAGATCGAGCCGGGCGCGCTGTTCGGCGCCGCCGGGCGCTACGACCCGCAACAGGCGCACGCGCGGATGTCCGTCGGCGCGTCGGGCGATTTGGGGACGCAAGAGCGCAACCGCCGGGCGCGAGTCGGCGTTGTCGTCGAACACGATCAGGGGAGGCGTCGTGCGGAGCGGGAGAGTCAGCATGTTCAGATCTTGACCTCCACGGTTTCGCCTTCGGCGTCGCGCACCAGCGACTCGACGATCGGTTGCGTGCGACCGTCTGGCGTCTTCGGCACGTGGCGCGTTTTGTAGCGCAGACGCGGCGGCACCAGCAGACTAGCACGACGGACCGGCCAGTCGAGCGGCGCCCCGGCTTCGAGCGTACGCCAAGGTCCGCCTTCCGGTTGAACAGCGACGTAGGCGGCGCGTGCGCGGTGTTGCGTGTTAACGCTCAAACGCACAGGCATGACTTCGCCGACGCCGAGCATCGATGCGCTGATGATGAGGCCACCGTCGACCGGAAACGCGCCGAGTGCAACCGACGTTCCTCCGGGCGCCGCGGCCGAGACCTCGACCGTTGCCGGTGGCGTGCGGCCCACGGCCCAAGCTTCGGGCGCGGAGGCTGTGAGTTTGATCTTGCGAGAGCCGACGGCGCACTCGACCGATTCGGCATGCTCAAAAACTTCTGGCTCGGCGAAGAAACGCAGCGGCGTGAGTCCGAGATCCTCAGCGCGAACTTGGATTGATTGCTCGCAGTTGCGGAATCCCGTTTCGATGATGGCTGTTCCGCTCGCGGTGACGACGGTGACTTTTGCGCGCCAAGAAAGTGCCGACTCGTCGAACGTTTCGCGCACGTAGCGCAGCCGCGTAGCGCTTGGCGCGCCGGGCAAAAAGGTGTGTCGCACGCTGCCCGTCGGCCCGCCGGTGCGGACCTCGATCTCAAGCGCTGAGATTCCCGCCGGCGCGAGCGGCGTGTCGTTGCCGATGACGATTTCCGCGGCTTCAAAAGGCGCAGGGACTTTGACGTCGATCAAGTGGCGCGAAAGGTCGGGCTGCGACGCCAGAAAGTCGCTGAACGACCAGCGCAGGCCGAAAGTCCGCGACGCGGCGACAGGCACGGCCAGGCTTATGGTAAGTTTGGACGGGGTATCGCCGCGCAACGACCAACCGGAGGCATCAGACTGCAGCAGGTGCGGCGCCGCATGGCGAGCCAGCGCTCGCAGGGCTTCGGGCGGCGGGGGGATGGCGCCGGGCTCGAGCGCGCGCCAAGTAAAAAGATCGGCGCCCAAACCGAAGAAGGCGTCTTCAACGCGCGACCAGGGAACGGGATCGCGCCCGAGCAATGGGGACAGCGCGTCGCGCAGGCGCGAACCGAAGACGCTTGCCGCCCAAGGGTGCGTAGGCGCGAAACCGTGCACGGTTGCTTCGACCTCGACGTCCACGAGCTCGCTGCCCGCTGCGCCCAGCCGCCGGGCAATGGCCGCCTCAACGGCATTGAGGGACACAGACCGATCCACCAAGGTTTGAGCCAAGACGGCGGAGGTTCGCCAAGCGCCGGCTTCTTCAGCACCGCCGGTTTTCATGACGAGCCGAAAGCGGCTCTCCGCGATGGGCGCTGGGCGTTCGTTGGGTCCGAGCACGAGCCGGTCAGTCTCGAGCCGAATCTGTAGCGTTCCTCCCGCGTCGCCGCGGCTCAGCAGAACGCTCGGTCGGCCGTCGTCGCCAACGTGTGGTCGCAACGCGGTCGGCAGACGGTAGCGGCGTTGAGGGTCGGCGTGGTCGGCGAACCCGTCTTGGCCTGCGTCAAAAACGAGCATTAGAAGTCGAACTGCACCACGGCTTGTCCCACTTGGATGTCAGCCGAGCCTTGTCCAGGCTTCCACGTTGTGCGTGCGCCTTCACCGGCGGCGTGCAGATTGGTGACGCGGTAGAAATAGCGCTGTTGATCGTCGGCCTCGCCCATCAACTGGTCGATCATGCGCCCGACGAGCGTGACTTCGGACTCCGGCTCCTCAGGAGTCAGCTCGACCTTGGATCCGTCGTCGAACTCGACGAGCAGGCCGATCAGCGGCTCGGTGCCGCCCGCGGCCGCGCCGAACACGCCGTCCGCAGCCCGAACCGTAAACGAGAAAATGAGCGAGCTGTAACCCTGGTTCAGCATCAGCAGCTTGAGCAGCGCGGCTAGGTTCGGCTCGACGCGGCCGAAGACGATCGGCTCGAGCCACTCGACCGGCGCCTCGGGCGGAGTCACTTGATACTCAACGTCGACCCACTCTTGCGGTTGCAGTGTGCGATTGAGCAGCGAGCTCGAGTCCACCGGCGCCGCCGCGGCTTCATCAGAGACCCGCTCAGAAAGCAAGCGTTCGATGGCGACGGGACTTTCGATGCGGTTGCGGACGCGCACACGGTAGCGGCCCGACGTACCGCCGACGGCCCCGAGAAAGTCGACGTCAAAAACGTCGGGCGAGGTTTGCCACAACGAAAGCGAGACGCGGCTCTGGGCGGGAGTGCCGTCGAAGAGCTGATAAGTGACTTCGCCGGTTACGCCCGTCGCAGGGTTGGCCAGGCGCTCACGCCACAGGCGGGTGAAGCGGTTGTGATCGAGGATGAGCGTGTCCGCGATGCCGACCGAGGCCTCGATTTCCGCTTCGTTCCGCTCCTGTTCGGCGTCGAGCAAGTCGAGCTCAAGGCGCAGCTTGGCTGCACGTGGCACGATGGGCGTGAACCGCGCGACGAGGCCTTCAGCGGCAAGCTCGGCGCGGGCGAGCTCGATGATCTCGGGATCGAGCCAGGGGTCGAGCTCGTAGGAAACGATTACGTTAAACAGCACTTCGGCCTGGTCGGCCTCACCGGTGGTGGCGAAATCCGCGGTGAGCAGGCTGAGGCTTGGCAGGTAAGGCGACTCCTGCGAGCGTGCCAGCCGGAACTCGGTAGGCGCCAGGTGGATAACGTCCGGCATCAAGTTGTCTTGGAAAACGACGCGGTCGGCGCGACCGCTGGGATCGGTCAGCGTGCGCGGCAGCAACAGGTGGATGGCGCTCGTTTGAAACGTTTCCGTCGCGTAGACCGAGGACTGCGTGCGCGGGTTGAAGTGAAAGGGCAACTGCGCGGACGCCTCTCGATCCGTATTGATGATGGCCGGCTTCCCGGTGCGGTCCAGCGGAATACGCAAGGGAACGACGGCGCGATTGTTCACACGCAAATCGCTGGCGGCGACAGCGGCGTTGAACGCGGGCGCGTTGACGCGGGTGAGCGTCGCTGAAGTCACCACCGGGCGAACGGCGGCCGTCGGCTCGGTGGCGCGGCGGACAACAGGTGCGGCAACGCGAGCGGCCGCGGGGGTCGCCCGCACCATGACAGGCGCCGCTCGAACGGTCGGCCTGGCACGCGCCGTGGCCGGTATGACTCGCGCAGCCGCGGGAGCGGCGCGAACGCGCGCGGCCGGCTGCGCCGCGAAGCGTACCGCTAAATGGGGCCGGTCGAGCAGCACGCTCATGTTGTGTATGCGCGCGGTTTCTACCGGCGGATTGGCGCGTACCGTCACCCGCGAGGTAGTCGTATTGGCTGTTGTCGTCGCCGTTCGCGCCGGAACGCGCACAGCCGAAAGCGTCTCGCGATTGAGCACGCTCGTGACCAGCGCGCCGCTTGTGGCTAGTGCGTTTGCCTGGTCGAGCTTGCTCACCATGCCGCCCAACATTACTTGCCGCCAGGTGCGCACGCCGACGCGGGCGCTGTGCTTTAGGTGCAGGGTGGCGCTCCTTTCCGGGTCGCGCATGGCCTGATACACGGCATCGAACTGCGCTTTTTCGGCAAAAATTGTGACCGACTGGGTACGCTCGCCATCGCCGCGCACGGGCGGCTGTAGCGGTACGACCTCCTCCGCCGCCGCGGCAGAGCCCTGGACTGGAAGCTTGTAGCGCAGCTCGAGGTCCGTGGCGTGGTCAAGCACGCGCAGATCAAGGCGCTCCGCAACCGGCGGTATCCAGGAAAATTCGATGGTCAGCCGTCCGGCCTCGCCGTCGTCCTCATCGCCGTCGTAGCGCAGCTCGACCCCCGGACGGCTGTCGAGCCGGGCTATCTGATAGAGCGGCAGGTAGAAACGGACGTGCGACGAACCGGCCGAAGGGTACAGCTTGTTGGGCTCCAGGGAGTCGCCGCCGGAAAGCACCGGACGCTCGACGGCCGCCGGAGCCGAGCGCCCGACCGTCTTGTCCTGGATGATCCGCTCCCGGACCAGGTGCAGTTTCGAAAGTTGGATCGCGCCTAATTTTGCGTCGACCAGGAGTGTGGATCTGTCCATTTTGGAGCGCCTCCCGCACTCTGATCCCCGCCGTCTTTGGGCGATTCAACCGAGAGATGCGGACAGCCATTAGGACCAGCGTGAGACCAAATATGAGATATTGTGGTTTTCGCTATTGCCATCAAATGGACTTCTATAGTATGTATGCTCCGTGTCATAAATCAAGTTCCAGCGATTTCGTGTCGGTGGACTTTTTGCATCATTATTCAACATGCCCCTGGAGCATGTATTTCTCCCCGGTCCCTATTATCGCCCACCGTCGGGACAAATTTCTCTGATGAGATTTCTCCAGCGTGAGTCACACCTTATCGAACCCAAAATCCCACTCCCCTCTTATTTATCTCCCTCACTCACATCGTGTCTGCAGCCTCCGCCGCTTCGGCTGATTATCTGTTTGTATACATTTGTTATCCGAATGGATACAGTTTTTTGTTCCTTTATTTTTATCTGAGCCACATCAAATTTCATTTTATTTTTCACAGAATCAAAGACTTCTGCCGCCCCCATCAGGATAAATTTGGCTTTACCGGCAAAGGCATGAGCCTTGCAGTTTACTCATGAAAGGACTTTCCGGACCCGCTATTTGACCAGGGGATGTATTATCCATGATGACGTTGGATGTTTGTCCGTACCAATGAGCTGAGCCTGAAAACAGAACCGCCGCGTACCCTTATGCTGCTTATCCCACCGATCCGCAAAATCGGCGACATTACCGTCTACCAGGACGACACCGTCTGGCATCGCTTTTATCTGCTGCCTTCGCTGCCCACCGTACGCACTGACGCCGAGGGTCGCCCGATTTTCCTGTTGGCCCTGTATCACATCTCGGATCAGGACCGCGCCGAGGATTCTACGCTGCCGCGCGGCGGCGGCTACATGAACTTCGACGTGCAATTCGCCGTCAGCCCGGCCGACACAGAGTCGGCGAGAAGCGAGCTGCAGCAGTGGGTGGACGAGGAGTACCGCAAACGGCGCGCCGACCCGCAGCTCGCCCATCTGCCTGAATTCGCCTCGCCTACGCCGCCCAAAGTTGAGTTCGCCGACCCGCTGCTCTCTGGCGGTCGAGTGACAATGCACACCACGCAGTCCGAGCATCTGGTGTCGGCGCGGTTCGCCGAGGCGCCGGCATCGCTGGTGAGCGGCTCGACGGCGGTTTTCAATCTCGACCTGACGACGACCGGCGCCTCCTTCATGAAGGACCTGATGGTCGGCCCCGACGGCGCCGGTGCGCGCGACTTGACGCCTGTCCAGGTGATCTACGACCTCAAGATGTGGGCGCGCGCGCCGGCGGTGAAGATCACCGTCAAGGGCCACTCCGAACGAATCCACAAAACGCTGCAGAAACTGTCGGAGACGAACCGCGACAATCCCTGCACGCCGCGAGAGGTGGAGACGTATCGCGAAAACGGAGTGAACAGCTCGACGCTCAAGGAGTCGGGGCATGTGGAGGTTCACGTCGACAAGGGCGATGCTTCGGTTCCCGACGAAATCGTCGAGTCGCTGCAGGAATACGCGCTCGACCTGTTCGACACGATGATCGAAGAGCGATTTCTCGTTCCGGCGGAGAGCCAGGACGACGCGCTAGAGTTCGATCGCGACGATCCCGCCATGCGCGACGCCGATCCGGGCTGGGTCGCCGTGCTGTGCACGGGCGCCAACTACAGCGGCACATCTCGGGAGATCTCCGAAGACACCGACTCAATCGGCGACATGAACGACAAAGTGCGCTCGGTGCGTGTTCGCTCCGGCCACCGGGTCACACTGTACCAGCACGTCAACTACGCGGGCTCGGCCAAACAGCTGTCTTCGTCGATCAGCGACCTGGGCGGCTGGTGGGGTCAACACGTTTCCTCGGTGCGCGTTTGGCGGCCGCCTACGACGCGGTACAAGGTTCGCGAGACGCTAAATCAGTCGACGATGAATTTGGAGATCACCATCGACCGTTCGCAAGTCGTGGAATGGCCGCTGGTGGGGCAGGCGACGCTGCAAACGTTTTTCGCCGATTCGGACGCGCAGGCGATGCGCCGCCACATCGTCGAGGTCATCCCTGACGATTTCAATACGTTGGGCGTGGCGGTGCAGGTTTTCGTGAACTTCCAGGACTCGCCGGTGCAAGCCGTGGAAGTGCAGACCGAGTACGAAGCCAAGGATTCGACGGGCGAGCGCCGAGTGACGCCCGCGTCGTTCACGTTTCGCGCCGGGGCGCTTGAGCCGAAGAAGTTCGACCCGGCCGTGGTCAGCGGCAAGCGCGAGTACCGCTTTCGCTACCGCGTCATCTACGACGACGGCTCACAGTCGCCTTATACCGAGTGGGAGACGACGACGAATCGCGCGCTCAACGTGAGTGTCGTCGACCCGGGCTTGTTGCAGCTTGACGTCAGCGGCGCCACGCTCAACTGGGATCTGCTGCGCGGCGTCACCGTGGCGTTGAGCTACGCGGATCCGAACGACCCGCAGGCCAACGCGCAGAAGACGTTTGAGCTGACCGCCGTCGCGCCGTCGCGCAAATGGCAGACGCGCCTCGGCAAAGGCGGCGGGATCGTCACCGCTAAACCGACGTATTTCCTCAAGGACGACAAAGTCGTCGAAGGTAAGGTGCATACGCTTGACACCACAGAGACGCTCTACGTCGTGCCGCCGCCTCAGCTTGACGTGCTCAACGTGAGCCTTGTGCCCGCGGGCGCGTGGGACGGCGTCAACCAAGCCGTGGTCTCGCTCGAGTACGACGCGGGCGACGGGCGAATGTTCGACAAGACCTACCGCTTCACCAAGGTCGACGAGATGGCCGAGTGGGCCGTGTTGCTGCAGGATCCGACCAGACGCACGTTCCGCTACAAAGTGCTGGTCACTTACAAAAACGGCGATGTCGACCAGGGCCAGTGGAAGACCGAGTCCGGCGACCAGGCGATCGCCGTGAAAGTCAAGAGTGCGCCGAAGCTGCTGGTCAACGTGCTGGCGAACCTAGTCGACTTTTCGCGCACGCCGGCCGTCACAGCGTCACTGAGTTACGGAGACGAGCGCAAAACCCTTTCTTTTACGGCGCCGGGAACCCAGACGTGGCAGGTGCCGCTGATCGCGGACCTCGGACGCGAATACGCCTACGAAGTAACATGGCATCCGCTCGACGGCGACCCCATTAAATCGGGCGTCAAACGGACGGCCGATACGGAGCTGTTCATCCGCAAGGCGGTCATCTCGACGCCCGGCAAGTTTGATGTCATCGTGCGCGGCTTCGCCGTCGATTTTGCGGCCACGCCGTTCGTCGACGTCACGATCACACTCGCCGAGGGCGGCGAACGCAAAACGCTCACGCTGCACCAGGAGCAGAAGAACGCCACTTGGTCGGTCGACATCGGTGACCGCACCAATCGCAGCTATCAATACGAAGTCGTCTACAACCTCGCCGACGGGACGCGCGTGGACGGCCCTTTGGGCGAGAGCGACGACCCCGTCATCTCGGTCACGCCACATCGTCCTTAATTTCGGAGAAACGCCATGATCAGACTACCCGCCTTTCAACACTTCCAGTTCGACGACGGCGAAACAGCAACCGTCTTCCAAGATGATCGCCGTTTTTGGGTTTTCTACGCCATCCCCGGCTTCCCCAGAGTCCGCATCGACCAGAACGAGAACCCGGTTTTCATGATGGTCAAGTACAACCTCTCGGACGAGTCCCGAGAGGCCGACCCGACGTTGCCGAGGGGCGGTGGCTACCTTGTTTTCGACTCCGAGCTCAAGCTCAGCAATGACAACCAAGAGACAGTCGTCAATGCACTCCAGGACTATGTCGATGATCGTTGGAATAAGCTCAAGAATCGGCCGCCGAGCAAAGGCAAGACGCTCGAGTTGCAGGCCACCTTCAACGACCAGATCGGCTCGCACTGGGGCGGGACCGGACACGAAGGCGGGCCGCGGGCCTCCGGGACCACGCATACCGACATGTCGTTGACCATTCCCGGGACCGGTTTTACGCCACCGACGGGCGACCCGCCCAAAGTGCAGCTCGGCGAGCCGCTGTGGAAGTCCGGCAAGGTGACGATGACAGCCCCGACGGCGCCCGGCTTGGTAAACGGCATGATCGGCGAACGGCCGGCGTCGCTGATCGGCAACAACGTGGCGGCGTTCAGCATCGACTTGACGCCTGACGGCGCCATGTTCATGGAGCAGACGCTGGTTGCGCCCGGCGGCGCCGGCGCCACGGATCTGACGCCGATTCAGGTGGTCTACGAGCTGACTATGCTGGCCAAGCTGCCGCCGGCGAGCATGTATCTCAAGTTTAACAGCGCTCAGGTCTACCACGCCGTGCAGGAACTCTTCCACGAGCACAACAACTGCAGCGACGACTATTTCACGTCGGAAAACATGATGACGACCGCGGTCGAGTCCGGGCTGATCCAGGTGAAGATCGACATGGGGGGCGTCACCGACGACGACCTCCAGCAGATGCTGATGCAGCAGGCGATGAACACGACGCAGCAGTTACTCACCCAGAAATTCGCCGACAAGGAACGCAAGCCCCTCGAAGAGTGGGCGGACTCGGATCTCGCGGAAAGCAGCCGGGAAGTCTATCGTCTCAAGCGCCAGAGCGAAGTCGAGATGATCGACTTCGAGCAAACTATCACGCTTGACACGACCACCGAGTTCACCATCGCTCCGCAGGCGACGATGCAGGCGTTCTTCCGTAAGCAACAGGACATGGCGCCGTTCGTCCGCACGGTCAATACGAACAACGATCCGTTCTTCAAGACGCTGGGCCTGAGCGCGCGCGCTTTCGCCAAGTGGCAAGAGGACGGCGTCGCTTTCGTCGAGCTTGAGATCAAATACTCGCACAGCGGAGAGACGAAGACGCAGACTTTCACCTTCACTCCCGCCGACAACGAGCCGAAGAAGTGGGACCCTGCGCTGATCGACGGCAAGCGGGACTACGAGTACCGCTGGCGCGTCGGTTTCCAAGGGCGCGACGCCGGCGATTGGTCGAAGTGGGAAAAATCCACGTCTCGCAACTTAAACGTGGCCGTCGAGACGCCCGGCAAGCTCAACGTCGAAGTCACCGGCGTGGGGCTCGACTTCAACCATGTCCTCGACGCCGCGCTCGTGCATCTGCGCTACGAAGACCGCCGCCACGACGTCCCGATGGCGGGCCAGTCGATTCTGCTTTCGCCCGACCGCAACTCGGGCAACTGGACGCGGCAACTGTTCGCGCCCTGGGAAAACCCGGTCGAGTATCGCGTTGAGTACTTGCTCAAGTCGGGGACCGTGATCGACCAGTCGTGGACGAAAACCGATGGGCCCACGCAGAACATCCTGATCAAACGGCCGAAAGTCGACGTGCTTGATTTGACCCTGATCCCGGCGGGCAACTGGGCGGACGTCATTCAGTCCGTGTTGTCGCTCAAATACATCGACGGCGACTACGCGGCGGACGAGCAGTTCAACTTCCGCAAGTCCGACGAGTTCAAAGAGTGGGCGGTGCTGCTGCGCAACTCGAGCCAGCGAAAATTCCAGTACCGCATCCTGACCACGTTCAAGAACGGCGATACCCAAGAGACGGCGTGGCTCGAGCGCGAAGGCGACCAGGCCTTGCCGGTGACTGTCGCCGGGCCGCCGCGTTTGGACGTGGCCGTCACCGGCGCCGTGCTCGACTATGCCAGCACGCCGCTCGTCAAGGTGGATCTCGAGTACAAGGACCCCGACGGGCAGGGCGACATCCAGAGCTACTCGCTGCAGAAGCCCGACGACGTTCACAAGTGGTCGGTTCCGCTGCGGCAGAACGGGCCGCGCGCTTATCGCTACATGCTGACTTATTTCCCCATTGAAGGCGACCCGGTAGAGCGCGCGTGGGTGGACACGGAGACGGAGCTGATCGTCGTGCCGCGCTACTCGATTCCCAAAGTGGGCGCCAAGGTGCTGCCCACGCTGCAGGATTTCACCAAGACACCCGGCGTCGAGGTGGGCTTCTCCTATGACCACGCGCAGAGCGGCACGCATCTGGATCACACGCTGATCTTCACCGACAAGACGCCGCAGGAGTGGTTCGCTCCGATTCCCGACGACGCTCCGAAGGAATACACGATGGCCACGACGTGGTTCTTTGCCGACGGGACGCAGCGTTCTTCGGAAATCAAGCTCGAAAAACCCGCCGTTTTGCTGCCGCCGCCGCCGGCGGGAGGAGCATAGAGCCATGCTCTATCTCGGCGCCGGCGCCCGCGAGGTCAAAGTCGATGACCATCGCTCGATGCAAGTTTTTCCGGATTTTTCGGACAAGTATCAGTACTACTACCTCCCAAACTTCCCTCGCGTCGCATTAATGGAAGGCGGGACGCCGGCGATCCGGCTGCTGATCTTTCGCGAGGACTTGGATACGATTCCAGCCGGTGCAGAGGAGGCGGTCGGTTTTCTGAGTCTCGATGTGGATCTGCGCTGGGATCCCGAGCTGGTCGAAAACGCACGGGCCAAACTGCGCGCTGAAGAACAGCTTGATCAGAAACCGCGGCTGACGCCGATCTTCTTCCGCGAAGGCTCAGTGAAGCTGATGCTATTGGACGCGGTGACGCCCGAGCCGGAAGCGGGGCGTCCACCGACCGAGCAGCCCACGCAGTTCGTCACAAAGATCATGGGCGCCGGCTCGCCGTCGCTCTATGGCGATAACCGAGCAATCTTTCAAGCTTCACTCAGCAAGAAGGGAGCGATCGCGCTGTCGGCCGCGCTCGACGGCGTGACGCCGATCGGCGTCGTCTATTCGCTCACCTTCGCCGGCTTGCAGCCCGCCTTCAACATTCGAGCCAAAGTCGAATGGGAAAAGGTGATGGACCACTTCAGCGAGCAGAAGCACCTGGACCTGTTGTTCTACGAGCGCGACATTCAAAAGTCCATCGACAAGCTGGTCGAGAACAAGGTGATCGAGGTCGAATCGACGATCGAAGGCATTGGGGCCGAAGCGATGGACTCCGAGCGCGAGCAAGTGATGGCCTCGGTCCGCCAATTGATCTTCGACAAGTTTTTCGAAGCCACGTTCAAACGCGAGACGGCGGCCGGCGACAGCACAGCGGACGACGTGGTCGACACGCTGACGCACATTCACCAAAACGCGCTGACGTTGGGCGTCGGCTACACGTACAAACGCAAGGAAGTGCGCGTCGAGGAGTTGCGCACGCTTAATCTCGACTGGACGGCGCGGCGCGGCGCCGAGCGAACGATCTACCCGCAGGCGCACATGCACAATCTGCTCACCGGCTCGGGCATAACGCGCGAGCAGTTGGTGACGGTGGTCGACGGCTCGGAGGCCATTTGGAAGAACCAGCCGTTCGAAGTGCACACGACGGCCAATTGGGAAGCCGACGGCATCGCCGGCATCTCGGTGGACATCGAATACGACGATCCGCAAAGCGGAAACGAACGGCACTGGAGCGCGTTTCTCGAAAAGGCCAAAGACAGCGCGACGCATCGCGACTGGATGGATCGCACCTCCGGCAATAGCTTCCGCTACAAGTACGAAGTTGTTTTTCTCGACACCGACGTGCCGGGTCCGCGGCCCAAGGTCAACTCCGGCGAGTGGCGCGAGCACGAGGGCACAGCGCTGGTCATCCACCCGCGCGAGCTGTATGAAAGCGTGGAGCTCGAAGTCGCAGCCATCCCGAAATTTCCGTTCGACCGTTGGCCCGCCGTGCAGGCTATCCTGCGCTACCGAACCCTCGACGGCAGCTTTGAGCACTACGAAGACGGCGTGCTCAAGGACGGCGCGGACAGCTTCACCACGCGGTTTCGCATCGACAAAGGCGTCCCCGGCCGGCGCGAAGTGCTGCTGCGCTACGTGGGCGCCTCGGGCGAACGCGAAGAGACCGGCTGGATGCCGATGCCGCAAGACCAGTGGGTGGTCGAGGATCCGCACGACGACAAGCTGGTCATCCGCGCAGTCGTGGCGGGCAAACGCGAGAACATCCTCAATCTGCTGGTGAATCTCGAATATGTCGATGAAGAGAACGACATTCATGAGTCGGGCAGCTTGCAGTTCTCTTCCGAGAACATCAATCAGCCGCTGTCCTGGACGGTTCACTTGGCCGATCCGGCCAAGCGGCGCTACCGCTACCGCATGACGCTGATTACCGCGGATGGCGATTTTCTGCAGACGGGCTGGATCGGAACCGACGCGCCGACGCTGCCGGTAGGCGAGGTTTATGTGCGGCGTCTCACGGTCGAGGTCGCGGTCGGCCAACTGGGCCGCAACATCGAAGCGGTCGAAGTGGATCTGGTGTACGACGACGACGGCAACGATCTGCACGAGACGAAAACGTTTCGGCTTACCTCAAACGGCCGCGCCGAGTGGCAAGTGCAGCTCAAGGACGCCGGGCAGCGCTCGTATCAGTCGACCATCACTTGGTTTCGCACTGACGGCTTCAACAAGAAGCTCGGACCCACCAGCCACACCAGCACTTACTTGGCGATATCCGGGAGCCCGCCGGAGAATCTCTGATGCTGGCGCTCGATCATCCCCTGGGCGTCGTGGCCGACCTGACGCTGTTCGGCGATCACGCGGACCGCGACTGCGTGTACTACGTTCCCACCCGGCCGCGCTTGGCGCGCGCGGGTCCGGGCGATGAGCTGACGCTGGTGAAATTTCGCGGCTCGGACGCGGCCGCGCACGGCGGCGTGGGGCTGCTGGCGTTCACCACAGAGCTGGTCGCCGGCGAAGAGCAGCTCGAGGCGGCGCGCGATCTGGCCGTCGATCAAGGAGTCGCGCGGCCGCGCCTGGTGCAGGTTCCCTGGATCGGCGGCAAGGCGTATCTTGCGGCGGCGCTGGCCGAGGGTGACGGTTTCGTCGAGAAACTTTTCGGCGAGACCAAACCGGATCTCGCGGGTCTCAATCGCGCGACGTTTTCGGCCATGCTCAGCGAAGACGGCGCGCAGTTGGTCGAGGCGCTGCTACAGGCCGACGTTCCCAATCCGCTCGGCGTGCGTTATGAGCTCGAGTACGCCGGTTTGCGCCCGGCGCTCGACGTGCGCTTGCGCGCCGACTACAAGCGCGTTTATGAAGAACTGTCGTGGGGGTTTGAGATTGGGGCTGCGTACCAAGGCGTGGGTGTGCGCGCCGGCACCGAGTCGGCCACGCAGAAGCTGATCGAGTCGGGCGCCATCCAAGTAGAGGTGCTGCACTTCACCGACGACGCGCAACTGCACGCGCGCGTCGATCAAGCGATCAAGTGGTTCCAAGATCGTATCCTCGAAGAGTTTTTTGTCAGCAGCCTGCAGCCGCCGCTCAAAGAGAACCTGCTTGAGCGCGCGATCGCGGCGGCGACCGCGATGGGGGCGGCTACGCTCAACGAGGCGCTGGCCAACGAAGGCCTTGCAGAAAGGTTGGCCGAGGAGCTCGGCCTTTCGACTAACGCGCTGGGCGCACTGGCCCAAGGCGGTGGCCAAGCCGGCGCTGCCGGCGGCGCCGAATCACCCTTCGCGCTCAAAGCCCAGTTCACCTTCCGCGATATCGACCAGACCGAGCTCAAGACGATCACTCTCGATTGGACGGAGGCGCGCGCCGAACGCCGCACAGCCGCGCCGCAAGGGCTGTTGACCGGCATGCAGGCGGCGCCGAACATTGTCGAGGCCGACGCGTCGGACGATTTTTGGGATCGCCTGCGCGTCAACGTGCGGCCGTTGGGCGATTTCCCGTCGCTCGGCGTGCGTCGTCTGGTCGTGCAGCTCGCCTACCCGAACGAAGAGGCGCCGACGGAGCAGAAAGCGTTCACGTTCGAAACCGGCGAGGATGCGCCGGAAGTTTTCGCCGCCTGGACCGAAGGCGGTCCGATTGCGTATCGGCTGCTGACGGAGGCGCATTTTGTCGACGACGGTCCGTGGCCGGGGCCGCCCGTGCAGGGATCACCGTGGCGTTTGAGCCGTTCGCTGGAGTTGGCCGTGCATCCATTGAGCGAGCTGCCGCGCGTTGAGCTCGAGCTTTCGCCGGGCACGGTGAATTTCAGCGAGACGCCGCAAGTGCAAGTGGATGTTCGCGTCGGCGACAAACATATCGCTACGAAGAAACTGAGCGAAGACACGCCGGTCGCCGTCGTGCGTCGTCGTCTGGATCCGGCGGCCGAGGGCGCGATGCCGACGCTGGCGGCCAAACCCACGTGGTTTCTGGCCGAAGGCGGAAGAGTCGAGGGCGAGTGGACGCCGGTGGAGGGAACGGCGTTTCTGGTTCACGCGCCATGGCGCTCAAAGCGGTCGATTCGCGTCTTTCCGTTGTTGCCGCCCGACTTCATCGACGCGATGGTGACGTTGACGATGACCGAAAACGGGCGTTCGGCCTCGGAGGTGGTGCGCTTTGCCGCCGGCGAGCGTGCGACCAAAACAATCGAGCTGCCGTCGCTCTCCGAGCCGCCGCCGCCGGTGCGCGTGGATGCGCTGGTGATTCGCGGCGACGGCAGCACGTTTCTCGGTTCGCCGTTCGACACGACGGATCCAGTCATCTTGGTCAGCGATCGTGAAGGCCCGGTGCGGCAAATCGCAGTGCGGCTGCTCTCGGGCCCCACTTTGGCCGAGCATAAACTGATGGCGGTGCAGGTGGAGTTTTTGGACCCCGAGGACAATGCAGTTGACTGCGTGGTTTTCACGGAAAGCCGCCGCGAGCCGACGATGGTCGTGTGGCCAGTGGAGCCCGGGCAGCCGTTCAAGGTTCGTTATCGCGTCACGCGTTATTCGCTCGAAGGCATCTCCGCCATGGGCGCAATCGAGCAAACGAGCGCTTCGCCGCTGCTCATCCGGGCGGTTGTGGCAACCTAGTGTTACGTGTCCTAATTATGGCGATTTATGATCGTCAGTCTGATAGGGAACCGCATCAGGAGGGACTCCCGATACGACGTGCCATCCCCCTCACCCTGACCGATGACGAACGGATCACCTTGGAACGTGGGGCCCCGGAGACGCCAGCCTCCCGCCCGCGTGGTCTTGCGCGCCAAGATTGTACTGCGGGCGGCGGCTGGCCTCAGAAACACGGCCATCACGGCGGAGCCGCACACCGACCGGGAGTGTGTGGGCCGCTGGCGTACGCGCTTTGCGACACATCGGCTGGCTGGCATCGCGCGTGATGCGCCGCGCTCAATGTCCTGACGGGCGAGGTCATCGGCACCTGTCAGCCCCGGCATCGGCATCAGGACTGGCTGCGGTTTCTGAAGCGGCTGGATCAGGAGACCCCGTCGGATCGGCCGCTCCATCTCATCGTGGATAACTATGCCAGCCATACGCATCCGACGGTTCGACGCTGGCTCACGCCACATCCGCGCTTCCGTATGCATTTCGTTCCCACGAGCAGTTCGTGACTCAATCTCATCGAGCGGTGGTTGCGGGACCTCACCACCCGGCGCCTGCGGCGCGGGGTCTTCCGCCAGGTGCGGGAGGTGATTACGGCGATCATCGAGGCGCACATCGCGCACGACAACACCCGCCCCCGCGTGTTCACGCAGGTCGTCCAGGTTGAGGACATCCAGGCTACACAGTCGGTCGCGCCCGACCAGTCTTACATAAGACGCCATCTGTATGACACGGTACACTAGCCTGAACCGGACTAGACACCCCCTCCACGACCTTGCGGGTCGACCAGCGGTGAAATAGGACGAAGATGACCGATCCTGCAATCAAAACCCAATCTGCGGCGAGCTGGGATCGGTCGGGCGACAAGGCCAGAGTTTTCGTGGCGCATCCGGTTTCGGGATCACGGAGCCCCACGAGGGCCGTCTTGTACGGCCCGTGTTTGGAATATGGTGAGGGCAGATCCCGAATCCGCAGTCCGGACGAATTGGATCTGAGCCTCACTCAACGCCCCGATCGATGACGCAGGGGTCATCTTTGTTGACAGCGCCGCCGCCGATCTGTGAACGGGCTAGGCTGCTTCGAGCCAGTTGTAGCGATGATGCAAACCGCCCCGCAGCGTGTCGGAGATGACCGTCGTTTTCCAACTCGGCTTCTCCTCCTCCTCCCGTCGAAGCGGTATGTCCTAGCGGTCGTCGAGCAACGGTGAGAGACGAGGGGGTGCGCCGGCATGAGCGTGAAAGAGGTTGCCAGCTGCCTCAGAGTACCGCGGTATCCTGTCCGCGATGCCGAATCGAACGGCGCAATGGTTCTGGGCGCGGTGCTGGATGACCTGTTTTTTTGATCGCGAGACAAAAATAGGGCACAAAGCCAGGACACATCAGCGTCGCTACAGCAAAAACCGCTACAAACAGGGCCACAAAATCGAGAGCATGTTCGGCCGAATCAAGGATTGGCGTTGCATCGCCATGCGCTATGACCGCTGTGCCTATACCTTCTTCCGCGCAATCTGTCTCGCCGCAACCGTTATCTTCTACCTCAAAGAATGAGTCCTGAGCCTAGCGCCCGTCGTGATAGACCAGATTGCCCGCCCACACGCCCTTCAAATTCTCGCCCATCTTGTCAGACCCATACGCGGGATGCCAGTCGAGTTGTTCGTAGACGTGGCCGATCAGCATCCAGTTCAGCCGGTTCTTCGACTCCGCGATCGTCATCCTCGGCGCGTAGTGGTTCGTCGACGCAATTAAGTAATCCGTGTCGCGGCGCAGCTCGATATCGACGTCGGGACAGTCGCCATTGAGAATTGGGTTGCGGGAGATCCCATCGCCTTGATCGACCCAGGCGCAAGGTTACGCCAAGGCCAAGCCGACGAGAAACACGATCACGATTGAGAGACGGAAGGCAATCAACATGAGCAAGCGAAAGCGTAACACCTACACCGGCGGCGTCAGAAACAGCCGTACGCGCGTCCCGCTCTCGCCGGGTTCCACTTCGAGCGCGCGACCCACGCGCCAACCCGGCGGTGCCAACCCGCGGCACAGGCTCCACATCGCTTCCCCATAATCACGAGGACCGTCGAGAACCCGCAGCAGCTCGCCGACGCCGCGGTGTTTTCGCTCGTCCTCGGGAACCAGCGTCCAGCCAGAATTACCCACGCCGATTTTCTTTGGATCGCCGTCGAGCGGCGCCCGAATCAGCCAGCGCCCCGATTTGCCGGGACACTGCAGCAACGGTGCCAGCGCCGCCACCACCTGTGCCCAAGCGCCCGGCTGCATTCGCTCGACCGACGACTGAGCCGAGCCGCTGCGACTGAGCAGCCAATAGACGCGCGCAGCGCCGCCTGACTCCCACTCAACTGCCCACGGCCTCGCCTCGGGCAGCAATCCGCGTTGCGCCTCAAGCGCCTCCATCTGCGCCGGTCCGAGTGCGCCGCGAATGCGCACCAGCGCATCCGCCGGGCGTGGGTCGCGTAAATCGACCAGCATCGATTGCTGGCGCCGCGTCAAAAAAATCCAGCGTCCGAAGTCCGCGTGCGCCCCCGGCAGCAACGCGCGCGCCGATTCTACGAGTCGTTCCGCCGCCCCGGCTGGGAGCAATGCGCCAAGAGCCGTCGGCGTCACATCGGCGGCCACGCGCACGCCAATACGCAACTCCGCCTCGCCCGGCGCGTCGATCGTGATCTGTAGCGGCGCGCCCGCTTCCACGCACGAACGTCCAGGCGCAGTGGCGACCAACTCGCCAACCTGCGCCGCGAGTGCGCGCGCCTCGCGGCCGTAACCGGCCAGCAAGGCCGCGCGCAGCACGAAGTCTTCGACGCCTACGGCAGCCGCTCGAGCACCAGTTGCGTCTCCGACGACTCGATCCAATCCGTCTCCTTCCGACCGCTGCGGTGGAACTCGGTGACCTTATAACGATACGCGCGCAGCCGAGGATTAACGATCGCAATCGGCCAATCAAACATGCCCGAGTGATCGCCGCGAATCAGCTCCGAGCGCCGCCAGTCGACGCCGTTCAGCCGATCTTCGTACTGCAAATCGACTTTGACGGCCTGGAAATCGCCGCTCGGCAGATCAAGCAACGTCACCTGCACCGGAATCACGTCGGCCGCTTGCACGCCCAGAATGAGCTGCCCGCCTTCGCCGTCAGTCCACTCGATCGTGTCGATGTCGCCCGCTTTCTTCACCAGCGTCGCTTGATATTGCCACTCACGGTGCGCCGCATCCTCGAGCCGTACCGCCCAGTTCTTCATCTCGGCGTGATTCCGCAGCTCGAACGTTTCCTCGACCACGCGATTGGCATGCTCGTACTTGAGCCGCGCGTTCACCCGTTCGTAAATATCGCCCGGATCGGCCAGCAACACGTCCACGCGCAGAATATTTTCGCGCGGCTCATTGATCACGATCAGCTCTTGCGATTGCCACTCTTCGGCCCTGAGCTTCACCTGCGCGCCGTCTTTGTAGAACAGCGTGCCTTCGGTGCGCAGCACCGCATCCTCGAGCCCCTCTTCCGGACGAATGACGAGCTGCCGGTTGGGCGCCTCGGCTGAAAGCGTGATGTTCTGCCGATACGGACCGTACGTCAGCACGACTTGCGCACGTTGGAGCAAATCGAAGCGCATGATGCCGGTCGTCACATTGACCGTGATTGCCGGCGTGACCTCGCGCGGATGAATCACCAAATTGCGCTCTGTGGAATCGATCCACCCCTCGGCATCCGCGCCCTCAATGCCCACGCTCGTCACTGCGCCCGACTGGTCGCCCAACGCGACATCGGGCAAGTAGTGCACCGTCACGCGGTACTGATACTTGTAGAGAACCGGCGAGCGATTGTCGCCTTCGACGGCGTGCAGCACACCCACTTTCCAGCCGCCGGTCGCCTGCCCCGCAGATAACGCCACCTCGCCCGCGCGGCGGAATCCGCCGTCGCGCGGCGCGTAGCGGAACTGCACATGAATCGCGCTGATGCCGTCGGCCTCCCATTGCGCCGTGGTCGAAGCGCGAACATCAAGCCACTGGAAGAAGTCGATGGCGCCGTCGGCCTCAAGCACATAGTCTTCGGGATTGATCGCATCGAGGATCAACTGCCCCTGCGGATGCACCGGCTGCGTGCGCGCCTTGCGCGTGTTCAGCTCGTACGTGGCGGTTAGGCGCTCTTCACGCTCGATCATCTCGAGGTTGATCTCGAAGCTCGCCTTCACCGTCGGGTCGCTACTCGACTCGCCCGAGCCGTCGGCCGGACGGTGGAAGTGACCCTTCAGCGTACACTCAGGCTTGGCGGGCGGCGGCGTGCCGCCGGGGCCCGGCTGCGGACGATGCAAAGTTCCGCGCAGTACTTGCCCGGCTGCACCGCGGACCTGGCCTTTGATGATCACCACGCGGTGGGCCAGCCGCCCCGGGCTGCCGCCCGCGCGCGCTGCGCCGACGCCCGTATCGCCTGTCAACACGGGGATCCGCGTCGGCGTTGTCGGGCTTGTTTGGTCGTCCTTCGAATCGGCGTGGCCGCGATCTATGTGCGTCGTCGTGAACGAGCTGGGGATCAACGCCTGAGCGACCTCACGCCGGCGACGCGATAGCGCCAGGTTATCGCTCGCTTCCGAGTCGCGGCCCTCGTAGCTGGCGTGACCAAACAGCTCTAGCGTCGCGCCGGGCTGAATGTTGCCCAGCCAGGCTTGCAACGCGGCCGGGCCCCGCGGCGACGCCGCACTTTCGGTTGATTTCGCTCGCGACAGCGGCAAGAACCGATCCTCATCGCCGCCCGACCCCGTCCCCTCGGCTGGAGACGGCGTACCGCCAACGTAACCACCCTTGTCAGCGTCATCGCGTGGACGCTCGTAGTCGAAAAATAAATGGAACGTATCCTGCCTCGCCTCGCCGCCGGGCCAGGTGATCTCGACGTGTTTCGTCTGCCCATTTCCTACGTCCACCTGGATGCGCCCGCCGCTCACCTCGACCGGTTGCAGCGACGTGGCGCTGTCCCCAACTTTCGCCGTCGCGCGCTCGCCGCGAATCGTCAGCGTCTCCTCCGTGCCGCTGGCCGACGGCGTATAGTCCACGCCGCGTTCGGATGTTTGTTGACCCACCGGCGTCCACGTGGCCGGCTGTCGTTGACCGCCTGAGCCGCTTGTGCCCGCCGGAACCGCCGGCCACTTGATCTCTAGGTGCCGCGTGCTGTTGGCCGGCACCTCCACTTCAAGACGCCCGTTGCTTATCGAAGCCGCCTGCAGCGAGCTGGCAGACTCACCCACTTTCGCCGTTGCGCCCTCGCCGCGAATCGTCAGCGTCTCTTTGGTGCCGCGCGGCGAGGCTGCGAACGGCCCCACGCCGCGATCGGCAGGAAACCGGACGGGCGTTTTCGAGTCCTCGGTCCACGTCGCCGCCCGCCGCCCGTCGCCGGAGGAACCGGACCCCGAACCGCTGGCGGCGCCTGCTCCGCTCTCCGTGGCACTCGTCCCGCCGGCGCCCAAGTCAGCCATTTGGGCGGCCTGCGCCAAAGTCGGCCGGAACCACTTTGCGCCCATCAAGTTTGAAATGATCTCGTCGATGCGCGCCTGGTCAACCGGCGTGCGACCGTTCTCGCCGGGAATGGGATCCGTTTCCTCGACAATGATCGCCCGGCTCTCCCGCAGCTCTTCCATCAACATGTGGAAGCCGGCCTTACCGACAAACGACGAGCGCCCCTGCGAAACATCGACCGCCGCGCGTAGCCGTAAATCAAGTTGCTCGAACACACGTTGATAGTCGACCGTGATTTTTAGGTTGTACGCCGGCCCGATGCCGGCGTAAGTCAAGTGATAAATCGCCAGCGCCATCGTCGCGCCGCCTTCGCGAATCACTTGCTGCATCAACGCCGCGCCGTCACGGTCGAGCACCACGGAAAACGCCGCCCGGTTGGTGTCGTACAGCGACGGAATCGTCGAGCCCGCCACCTTCCGCACGAACGGCTGGCCTTCGTCCTCGCGGCCTACGCCCAGCAACACCAGCTCGACCGTGCCCGAGATAAACGGTACCGGCACAAGATTGGCCCGGCCGCCGAAGCGATGCCGGACTTCTTCCGTCGCTTCCTCGATTGTGTTCTCGCTCACCGCAAGATCGACATCGAGGTTCAAAAAGCCGCCGCCGTTCTCGAAACCCTGCGGTGCGGGCGCGTTGGGATCCGGCCGATAGAGCACCAGCCGCATTGCATAATTATTCGGGTTCTCGGGGCTGCGCGCGATACGCGGCGCCGAGGGCGGCAAGAAGTAGTACTGCTCTTCGTTGCTGAAGTCGCGATAGATCGTCAGCCCACGGAAGTAAAGGACGGGTTCGTCGAACAGCATGATTACGTCTCCGTTTTGTGTAGTCTGTTTGTCTAGGAATCCTCCGGCGGCAGCTCGATAACCAGCACCGCCTTCAGCTCCGACCAAGTCGTTTCCACGATCCGCCCGGAGTCCCGAAACTCTCGCGCCCGGGCGCGCGCCGCCGGGCCAGCCATGGGCGCCGTCAGCGTCAGCGTCGCTTGATCGGCGTTGTCTTCAAGCAGCGTCGTCGCGCGCTCATCGCCCGCTTCAAGCGATAGCTCGATGGCCAGGCTGCCGCGCGCCACCGGCCCGCCGCCCAACACAAAAAACTCCACACGGTACACCTTCACCGGCTCATCCGCGCCCACCGCGATCGTCGCGCTTTCGCTCTCGATCCAGTCGCCTTGCTCGAGCGCGCCGTCGAACCCGAGCTTCGTCGTCCGGGACTGGTAACTGCGAGGCGATCCGGGCAACCGCCGCAACGCCGCTTCGCGCAGCGTCCGGTCGCCCGCTTCCCAACTAAGGGAGCGCTCGCAAACAAAATCGCCGTCGTGCACGCGCAACTCGAGCGTCAGGCCCAGCACGTCGGCAAGCGGCATCGGTGCCGCAAGCACTCGAATCGAACGCCCGAACGGACTGTCGAGCGTCACAATCTCCTGCTCGGTTTCGAACGGCTCGACCGCTCGTTGCGGCTCGTGGCCCGCGCCGCGCCAATACGTTTTTATCCCAATCGGACCGGCGCCGGCTCCCGGAAAGCTGATTTCTTGCAGCGGATGTTCTCTGCTGAGCAACACCGTACGCTCCGGCTCGCGCGGCGCCGCCAGCCGCACTTCGACGTGATCGATCCAGTCGAGCTCGCCAGCTCCCAGCAACAGCGTCATCGTGCGTGACGGAAAAAGTTTTCCCGCCGGCACAAAAACGAAATCGCCCTGCGCGTCGATCCACTCCGTCTCGCGGTCCCCCATCCGCGTGCGCGTAGGATCGAAGCGGGACCGCGCGCGATAGCGCAGCCGATCGCCGAGACTGCGCTCCACGCTGAAACGCCGTTCCACGTCGTCGCCGCTGAAGGCGACCGTCCGGTCCACGTCGCCCCCGTCGTCGAAGTCCAGATCCACCTCGAGCGCCGCTAGCCCCAGCCGGTCCAAGCCCGGCGATGTGCGCACTGTGATCGTGCGGGTCCACGGCCGGTCCAGATCAACGAAAGTAATGTGCGCGTCGGCATCCGCGTCGCGCAGAAAGTCGATTAGATTCGCGCCCGCATAGTGCATGATGCGCACCGCACGCCGCTCGGCAAACGACCAGCGGCGCGTCTGCGCCAGCTCTTCCCGCCGCATGGTAAGCCTGAAGCTTAACTCGAACGGCGCCACGTGTTCATCGTCGAGTTGCGGCGGCCGCTCCGGGGGCGGGAAGGGAGAGAACATCTCGGCGGTGAGCTGCTCGCCAACGCGCCGCACTGCTTCCTCACGCCGGCTTTCGACATGGCCGCTCTCATCAACCACGCGCACACGTATCAAGTTGTCGCTGGTCATCTCCTCCCAGGTTTTTGCGATGCGCGCGCGGCCGTAGGGAATCGTCAGCGCGCCTTCGGCGGTCAATCGATCGTGCATGGCCTGCAAGTCGGCTTCGACCTCGACGCCCAGCGGCCCGGCCAACCCCAGCGTCTCCAGCCGCCACAACAATGCCGTCGGCAGCGCGTTTCCGCGCAGCGCCTGTTCCGCCATCGCGGCGCCCGCCTGGTCGAGTCGCGCCGACAGCACTGCGCGCGGAGATCCGACCAACAAAGGCGCCCCGAGCGCCAACGACACCGGCTTCAGCTCGTCCACGGCCAACCATCCCGCCACTTCCACTTCGCCCGTTCGCCAATCCGGTTGCGCCACCCGCGGTGGCGGTCCGCGCCGCGCCAACTCGCGCGAAAGCTCTTCGACCTGCTCGTCGCGCGGCGCCAGCTCGGCCTCCAACTGCAGCAACCCGCCTTGTGCCCCTTCGCCGCGGAACAGCAGCAGCGAGATCAACGGATCCGGTTTGCGCGCGATGCGCGGAACGCTCGCCGCCACGTAACGCAAGTTCGGGTCGACGTGATCGTAAAAGACGATCAGTCCACGGTGAGTCTCCGGCGCACGACCGGCGTCAATCATCGACGCCCTCCCTCGGCGCTCGTCACGGTCGCAGCAAGACCGAGGCGTCGACTCGGCCCAGCCCCCAGTCATCCACGCTATCCGCCGCGCGCCGCGTGCTCGAAATCTCCAGACGGTTGCGTATGTCGCCCGTATCGAGATTCGGGTTCAGTTGGAGCAATGCGGCCACCAAACCAGTCACCACGGGCGTCGACATGCTTGTGCCAGACATGTCGGTCACGCCGCGGGCACTGCTGCTGGGCGTCCAGGAGTTGGCCGAGCTGATGCGGTGGCCCGGCGCGGTCACGTCGATCGCTCGCTGGCCGGGCGCGGCGGCTCGCAGCGGACCCGGCGAGGAAAAGAACGCCAGCTCGTCTACCGGGTGACCGGCCATGCCCGGGCGGCTGGTAAAAGCAGCAACGCAAATCGTGCCGTGACCAGTGCCCGGAGTGCCTACTTTGTTTCTCTCGAAGTTGCGCAGCTCATCCGCCGTATAGGTTAGTCCGAGCAGCACATTCGTCTGCGCCGCCGTGAATACGAACCCGCCGCGCCACTCTCTGAAGGCCGCATAACCATGGACGATGCAAGTCGAACGCGCCGTGTTGCGCAGGCGAATAATCCACGGCGCCGTCGCCACGGACGCCCCGGGCGTGGGCCGAAGCCAGTACACCTCCTGGTTGTAGTGCCGGTTGTTGGGCCGTTCAGGACCGTTGTGGACATTCACGCGGAAGCTGCCTGGCAGATTCGTCGTGATCGCTGCGCCCGAAGTGCGCGGTCCAACTTCGGCCGTCGCCATCACTGCGTTGGAGGAGTGCCGCGTTGAGATGAAAAGCCGCACCCTCGTGCCGTCTTCGTTGTAGCTCCAGAAAGTGACTCCATCGTCGCGTTGCTGCGATTGAGCGCCGCGTCCAAACGGCTGGTAGAGAACGGAAATTTCTCCGCCTGCGGGAATCGAAGCCTGCCAGTGCGTGGGATCTCCGCGCAAGTTGCCGGCCGACGCACAAATCACCCGACCGTCGATGTACTCAGGCATTGCGCTCGGAAGAACGCCCAAGCCCAGTGCCGGAACGAAATTCCTGCTTACAAGCTGCGCCAGCGCGATCGAGAGCGGATCCGTCCCGTCGTGCGAGTGCCGCTCCGTCCCCAGACTGATGTTGACCACGCAGGGCATCCCCAGCTCAGTCGCCTTTTGAAAGCAGTACTTCACCCCCGCAATCACGTCGTTCACAAATCCGCCCACCGAACCGGTCGATGCCACAACAATCGTCGCCGCCGGCGCGATGCCGCCGGGCCAACCAGTCAGCGGGCGTCCGGCGGCGATCCCGGCGACGTGCGTGCCGTGCCCTGCGCGGTGCGTACCGTCCGCGTTGGTCGCAAAATCACGCGCCGTGATCACTTCGTCGTGTCCAATGAGCTCGCGGCCGAAGTGCATCGAGCGGTACGCGACGTTTCTTCCGCTCTTCGTCCATGGCGAGTCGCCGCCCGACTCCCCCATCTGCCACACCGAGTGGATGCGCGTTTTTGTCGCGTCGTCCGCGCGGCCAAGAAACGCCGGGTGCCCGCCGTCGATTCCACTGTCGACAATTCCGACGACGATGCCTTGGCCTGTGTTCGCCGCCGTCACACCGGCCGGAAACGTGCGCGCCGCCAAATTGATCTCGTTGCGCGCGTCCGTCATGTCCGGCCACACCGGGGTGGACAACGTCAGCTCCAGAACGTCAGAGCGCTCGGCCAGCGCCATCACCTGGGCCGGTGGACACCGAAACGTCCGCATCGCGCCCTCGCCGTCTGCGATCACGCCCTCGGGGAGGTCGCCTTGCGGAAAATTCTCCGCCACTGTTGCGATCAGTAGCACATAGGGGTTGTCTTCGGCGCCTACGAGCGGCGTGTTGGGATCGGCGAGCGAGGACTGCAGATTCTCCACTAAACTCGGCAACTCCTCAAGGAACCCGGCCGTAGACGCGCCCAAGGCGCCGCGCGCGCCTTCCGGTACCTCCAATCCCAAACCCACAGGCGCATGAAAGAAAACAAAACGACTCGCTTCGTTGGCTTGCCGCGCCGCCGCCGTATGCAACAACGCCGTCCGATATCGTGGCGACGCCTCCTCGCCCTGATCGTCAATCCGATACACAAGCTGCCGAGCGTTTCCCACCGGCGCCTGAGGATTCCACAACCGCTCGGACACGACCGCATAGCAGTAGAAATCGTCGCGATGTAGGCGAATCTCGGCCAAGTTCCCCGTGTCGGCACCCAAGTACGCCGATGAAACCCCGGCCGGAAACGCGCCTTCGGCCACCGTGCCTTTGGCGTAGTACTCGCCCGTCGGTTTGTACGTGCCAAAGTGCAGCAGGAACGATTTCAGCTCTTCGAGGTCCGTTGTGGGCAAACCGCCGGGAACCTCGGTAATCGTGACCAGATTTTTGGCCAGCGCCGTGCGAACCGAATCCGCCGTCAGCCCGTCAGCCCAGCTTCCCGCCGCCGCCGACGTCAAGCTCCCGCCCTCGGCGCCGCCCGCTTCGGAAGGCCGCCGAAAGTCCGCCAGAATGCGTGCGATCGTTTCGCGCGTATCCGTAGCCACGTCAAAACGCTCGACCACCCACAACATCACGTAGGTGCGCGCGCCGCCGTCGCCTGCTACGCCGATCGAAAACTGCGGCGTGATCGAGCCGTTCGCAATCGGCGTCAGCGCTGCCCCGGTATAGGCTTGGTAATCGCCGGCCAGAACCAGCGGCGCGCCCGCCGGTTGCCGCTCCTCGAGCTCTTGGCGCGTCGTCGTTCCCGGCAGCTCGGCGAGGAACACTTTAAAAAATCCGTCTTGGTATTGCGCGAGACCAGGGTGCGGCATGGGGTTCTCTCTCGTTCGACCGATTAGGGCCCCAGCGGATCGAGCAACAGGATCTCGTCCGAGCTCGTCACCGGCCCCGTCTGACGACGCGAGCCATCAGTTCCAAACCAAGTTACTTCGTACGTGTACGATTTAGCGTCGGCGCGCTCCATCGGCACGCGCCAGGTGAGCTCCTCGGTGCCCAGCCGGAATATCTGCTCGATGTCTGAATCCGCCCAGCTCGGCGCATCCGGATAGTTGAGCCGCAGCTTCACCAGACGAAACCCGCCCTCGGCCGGCGGCGACAGGAACAGCACCTGCACCACCAGCACGCCCGCAATCCGGTCGCCCACAATCAGCAGGGGATTGTCCGTCGCCTTCCACGGCTCCTCGGCAATGGCGCCGCCCTTCAGAAACGCCGTCACCTTGTAGGAGAACCGCGCTTCGCCCCCCGTCGCTTTGCGGAACGACCACTGCGCTTCGTTCAGGCCTTCGCCCAGATTCAAGGTCCGTTCTGGCTGCGGCGAGGCCGCAGCGCCTTTGGCCAACTGGACCGTTACCTTCTCGTAGCGGGTCAACTCGTCCGCCAGCCGTATGTCGACCACGGCCGTCTTATCCGCCGGCTGATTGATCACGAACGGCTCGTCGCCGGGTTGTGCGATCGTGACCACGTCAGTCTCGCCTTGCGCGTCAAAAAACGCCGCGCGTACGGTGACTTGTTTCTTCTCCGCTTTCTTCGGCCGAATCTTCAGCGCCGCCGTCGGCGATTCCCGCGTCAGGATCTTCGTGTCCGCCGCAGCGAGCCCCGAGTCCGGATCGTTGTAGCTCACCTTGGCTTGAATCTGCTGAACCGTGTTCCAATCCACCATCGCCGCCGTCAGCTCCACCGGCAAGATCGAGCTATAAGCGGCCGGGTTGATGTCAAAGTTTCGGGTCGTCGTCCTGATCCATGGCGATTCTTCCTTTGTCGTCTCGTCGCCGATCGAGGCTTCTGGCCGGTAATTAAGGATCACCTGGAACTCGAGCTCGGACGACCCCGCGTCGTCCACCGCAAAACGATAGGCATGCGACTGGCCCGTCGCCGAAAGCGTCTTCTCGACTTGATCCTTCCAACGCGAGCCATCTGGTTTCACGCCGTAGCGCAGCTTCACTTGCACCGACGCGACGCCCAACGCCGCCAGATCCGCCGACGTCGAAATCGTCCCTTCGATCGTCTTGAAAAACTCGGCGTCCAGATCGGCCATCACAATGCGGCCTGGCAGGCTGCTCGCTCCCGGCAGCAGCCGAATCTGACCTTGCGGAGCGATACTGCGCTCCACGGCCGAAACCTGCCGCAGCTTATATTCGATGTCTTGCTGCTCGACCTGCGACAAGCTGCGCAGCAAGTAGGCGCCTTGCGGCCGTCCAGCGCGGTTCCACGCTTCGACCGCCGTCGGCGGCCCTCCAGAGGCGGCCGCAGGCACGGGTTGATCGCCGCCCCTTTCCGTTGTTTCGCCTTCCGCCGAACCGCCTTCTGTCGTGCCTCCTTCGCTTCCGGCTTCTTCCACCGCGCCCGTTGCCACGCCAACGCCCGGTCTGCGCGGCGCCCCGGCGTCCGCGCTCGCGCCCACGCCCGTCAGCGCCGCCCGCGACGCACTCGTCAGCCCAGCCGTGATCCCCGTCACCGCCGTCGTGGCGTCATAGGCCTGCAGGGTGCCGCGATCAGACGCCAACACAGCGCCGGGATTCAAACCCGGCGTAAAGAACGACCACTGCGCCAGTTCCTTGGCCAGCGTGTTCAGTCGCGTCATCCGGGCCGACGTCTGTTCGGGCGACTCCGTCTCGTAAACCACTTCCTCAATGTCGATCGCGCCTGACTTGATCAAGCTCTCGAACTCGCGGTCTATATCGGAGCGAAACCACAACGTGTTCATCTGCGAACGCTGCCGCAAGTGCTCGTACACTTGCCGGAACTTGATCTTGATCGTCACGTCGTAGGCCGGCAGCAGACCCACGAACTGCAGCTCGTAGAGGAGGACCACCGGCGTCGCGCCGTCGCCTTCGAACGCCGCTTTCATCAACTGCGCGCCCTTGCCGCTAAGCTCCGCTGTGAACGCCGCGCGCTGATCGCCGTACAAGCTCGGTTTGCCTGGCGCGATCAGGTTTTCCACAAACCGCGGCTCGGCGCCGTTCTCGCCCGGAACCGTTCCGCTGTCGAGCGCCGTCACGCGAACCGACCCGCCTTTCACCGGAACCGGCGCCAGCGTCGCCTGCATTCCGAACCGACCCGAAAGTTCGCTCTCGGTCTTGGTGATCGTCGCCGACGAAACGCCCAAGTCGGTCGTCATCGTCAAAAAACCGCCGGCCGACGTCGCCGTCTCGCTCACATCGCGATAGACGAGCAACTGGAACATTGGCTGCCCGCCTTCCATCGAAAGACGCGGCGATTTTGGGAGATAGTAGAAACGGGTTTTGTTGCTGTAGTCCCGGTAGACATAGAGACCGTTCAGCTCAAGGGGCGCGTCGAGGTAGAGCATCTAGAAGGAGCCCTCTTTTTAGGAGTTCATGGATGTAGATAATACTACTAAGATCCGCCGACATCAACAAGGAAATATTTCGGGAAAAAAGGTCGTAAGACTATTTCGTCAGTCGAGTTTCACTCGCTGGATCCAACCGACCGGCTCGTCCTGCTCGGAAATCAATGGGCCGCGAAAAACGAATGTCGACGAGTCTGTTGTCTGTCGGCCGCTCAGGCAGAGCGAGTATTCGGTGATCAGTTCAGCCCTGCCGGACGTCCAATCTTCCTCGAGCCTTACCGCCTGCCTGGAGCTGAGCTTGCCCTGAAACACGCACTCGTTGTCGCCGAACAGCGCCGGTCGACCAACCAGCTCGATATCCTCGAGCAACCGCAGCCGTACGATCCCGTCGTGCCAGTCCAGCGGCGACAGCCGGGGCTCGCCGGCGCCTACGCTACGGACCCGGAGATCTCTAGATAGAGCGAGTTGGACGGCGTTGCGCTCCGTCTGGGTGACGCCCAGCGTCGTCGTCGCGGTGAAAACGGCGCCGCTGGGCTGATCGCCCTCCACGTGCACCAGCAACCGCACTTGAGCCTTGCCGTCCACCCGCGCCAACCGTGGTCGCGACGCCAGGAGGTAAAAGCAAACCGGATCGCGATCGTCACCGTAAACGGCAACCTCAGGGGCCTCATCGATCTTAATTGGGTTCCGGCGGTCGAGCATTGTCCGTGAGCGTCCCGGATTTGTTTCGCCAAGCTCGGTCGATCTATCCCGTCTATACGTAAAAAATCTCACCCTGCGTGTAGTGCACCCCAGTTGTCAAGCAGCCACGAACTGAGTTCCGTGGCTGACATGGTATTCTTGTTTGACGTCTCCCCCAAAAAGGACAGCACCTGAAAACGAGAGTAAAATGGCGACTGCGGCGGTCCAAGACACAAGGAGGGGGCCCATGAAGCGCTCAACATTTTCGGAGGAACAAGTCATCTATGCCCTTCGCCAAAGCGAAGCCGGCACCCCGGTGGGGGACATCTGTCGCCAACTGGGCGTGGCAGAAGCAACGTTTTATGTGTGGAAGAAAAAGTATGCCCATCTGGGGGTGAGTGAACTGCGGCGACTCCGGCAATTAGAAGAAGAAAACAGCCGGTTGAAGCGCCTAGTCGCCGATCTCTCGCTGGACAAACACATGTTGTCGGAGGCGTTACGAAAAAACGTCTGAGGCACGCCCGCCGCCGAGAATTGGCCAATGGTTTCAACGGACGTTCTCGGTGAGTTATGCGCGGGCCTGTCGCTTAGCACAGTTTATCCGTTCTTCGTGGTATCGACGGAGTCGGGCGAAGGATCAATCAGCCTTACGCCTCCGGATTCGGGACTTAGCACATACTCGTCCGCGATTGGGCTTTCTACGGATCTGGGTCCTCTTGCGTCGCGAAGGCCGGCTCGTGAATCGGAAGCAGGTCCGCCGCCTTTATCGTCTTGAAGGGCTCCAACTCCGTATGCAGATCCGGAGATGAAAGCATATCGCGCTGCATCGGGGACCCGCACCCACGCCCATGGGACCAGCTGAGCGCTGGAGCATGGATTTCGTCCATGATACGCTGGCGGATGGTCGCCCGATTCGGATTCTCACGGTCGTCGATAACTGGAGTCGGCAAAGTCCGGTGCTAGAGGTGGGGTTTCGGATGTCCGGTGAACTGGTGGGCCAGGCCTTAGATCGTGCCCTGAAAGGAAAACCTGGCCCACGATCAATTACCGTCGATCATGGCACCGAATTCCAATCCCGAGCCCTAGAAGATTGGGCGTACCGGCGTGAAGTCCAACTCGATTTCATTCATCCGGGTAAACCCGTGGAAAATGCCTTTATAGAATCCTTTAACGGGCGGTTGCGGGACGAATGCGTGAACGTTCATCAGTTCCGGTCTCTTGACGAGGCCCGAACGATCATCGAAGCCTGGCGGCAGGATTATAATCACCGTCGTCCGCATAGCTCACTCGGCCATCTGACGCCGAATGAGTTTGTGAGACAACGTCAGGAACTTACAAGGTGACCCAAACTACGCAAAGGTACGAGAGGGCGTGGCCATTTGGCGAGAGTGCGGGACTCGCAGGGTCCGCACGGCTTCGAATTCCCACCCCCTCCGCCATAACCTTCACAGGACAACGATGAAGAATGGCGGACAAACCATCCAAAGTCTTTGGACAAATTCACAAACATGTCTTCTGGAGGCATATCACTTCGCAGATGCACCTGAAAAATTCGTTCCTAACTACATCGGATGCTAAATGCATTTCTACCGGCTCGGCTGTTCGGCTTTGCTGTGGATGACGAAATAATCCAGTTCAAGTTCGCCGGATTCCGAGGGCACCTCTAATGTGAACGTATGGGGACCTGCCGGAAGTACTTCAGATATACACCTCTCATCGGTCATGCCATATTCGCCTGGAATGCCTTTGTCTGGCATCTCTATCGTTGATCGGCGTCGGCCATCTACAGAAATTTTGACCACATCACCTGTGCTTTTTGCCTTTGTATATCGCATGCGTATGCACGGATTTGATATGTCATCGGTCAGATTCACCACATAGTTCGCGGTCCCCGTTCCTCGTATTGTAAATCCATTTGAAGCGGTCTTGCGCGGCATTTTCACCAACGTACCTGATTTAAAGTCTTCCGCCTGCATGGTCAGAAGATAGCCCTTCGGCTCCAGTACCTCGACCTTGAAATCCGGGCAGGATGTATTGTGTCGCGAATAGGTTGGCCGGTAAAAAAACCAGGAGTCGCCCGGCAAGGTGGTCCATCTCTCATGCTTCGGATCAATCGGATATGTCTGCGTCACT
This sequence comes from Hyphomicrobiaceae bacterium, assembly GCA_050246945.1. Taxonomy (GTDB): domain Bacteria; phylum Pseudomonadota; class Alphaproteobacteria; order Rhizobiales; family Hyphomicrobiaceae; genus JAEUMD01. The sequence goes on along the minus strand of JBFWVC010000025.1, from coordinate 17,931 downwards.
CCACTCAAAGAATTCGTCTTGATCCGGGCAACATCGCAGTTATCATCCGCCACCCACATGGACCGCATCGTGACAAACGGCACGGTCAGGGTGTCATAGGTCACATCCGTCACCCGCACGGTTGTCTTACCCGGTTCGGCTTGCAGACGTAATACGGCTGAGGATCCGTTTTTATACCTCACCTTGATCGTCATCCTTTTCGGATCGATATCCAGCCTTTGGATCGGTATGACCGGATACAAGGGGTCTTCGGCTGCCGGCCCAATGATCATCGATGCCCCGAAACAGACCCGCTTTTCCCTGCCCACCGGAGGTTGCGGGATGATCCGTGCATAACCATTGGCATAGAGGACAAATATTTGCGGAGGATCGTGATCGTTGTCGGCCCGTTTGATGAACTGGATAAAATCGTGATCCGGCCTCCATGCCCCCCCATCGATATGAACGGCCATCCCCGATTCAAAGGCCCATCCGGACACATCCATGACTCGAACGGCCACATCGCCGTCGTTGTACAGATCCATGCCCTGGAGATCGACAAGGTCCACAAAACCCGACGTCACTAAACTCGCATACTGTCCCGCTCCCCCGGAGGCAATCACCTGAGGCTTGTCCCAAATTGAGGCGGTGGCTTTTGTCTTCGAGAGAAATTTTAAACTCTGATTATCCGCATCGTAATAGGCAATGTTCGGATACCCTCTGGCCGACACCCCTAATGAGGCAAACCGGCCGACATCCCCCTCTGCATCCAAAACCTTCCCTCCTGACCACTGTGACATGCCGGCTTTTTTGTATAGGTATTTTAAATCCTTATTCGTGGCATCATAATAGGCCGCATGCAGACTCCCATCTGGACTAAACGCCATCGAGGCATATTGACCGACATCTGAGGCTTCATCCAATGCCACTGGGATGGACCATCCCTGTTCGTCCAGATAGATGTATTTTAAATTCCCATGGCTTTTATCGTAATAGGCGATATGCGGATAGCGCCCTTCATACGCTCCGTTCATCTTCTCTTTCCGGCCTTCATAATAGACAGTCATCGAAGCGTAGGTTCCCACATCTCCGACGGCATCCAACACCACCGGCGCCGACCATCCATGCCCACCATTATTGGCGACGTATTTCAAATCTTTGTTGTCCGCATCATAATAGGCCACATGCAGCCTGCCATCCGGACCTATCGCCATTGTGGCATGCCGCCCGACATCCCCCTTCGCGTCCAGAATCATCGGTATGGCCCATCCTCCGGCCTTTTCCGGATCGCGTTTGTAGGTATATTTCAAATCCCCGTTTGTCGCATCGTAATAGACCACGTGATGCCGCCTGTCCCGGTCAATGCGTAGCGAGGCGAATTGCCCCACATCGGCGATGGCATCGACAGCCTCCGGCTCGCTCCAGTTCCCCTTTGTATCCCGGACTATGTACATCAGCCTCTTGTTCTGGGCGTCATAATATGCCATGGCCGGCGGCGCGGCTAAACCCACCCAATGCCTGTCAGTGGGCGGATAGGCCAGCGAGACGTAGCGACCGATATCGGCATTGACCGAGTCCGGTGTTTCGATCGGATACCAATAGTACCCCGGCGACTGCCAGGCAAATTTCAGCGTGCGTTGCGCGGCATCAAAGTAGGCGATTTGCGCCGTCGGCCGCATATCCCACGCCCGCTCGCAATTGGCCATGTCGGAAAGACACTGATCCGTCTGCCCGGGTTCGAGCGGATAAAAGGTTGGAAATGTTGCGGTGATTTGATAGTCGGACACATACCCGCCATAGATCGGAACATTCACGTTGTCTTCTTCCGCACATTGTGACGGAAAACTCAGATTTTTGGCATGCCGCACTGTCGTCGTCTCCGCAATAGTGAGACTGGGACTGCCTGCCAACATGACACACAGCATTCCGATTATCGCCCGATACTTTGCTTTCCATATACGCCAACCTCTAACCATCAATTCATCTCCTCACATGTCATCATCTTGTGACTTTGCCCGAAGTTCGACTGGCTTGTACGATGAATACCCAATCGAGAGACCACCGCGACGCTCATTTTCCTTCTGCTACCGACAATTAACGGTCATGTCTTCCCACCTCAAGGGGTTCGGTTTTGATAAGCGTCGCGTGGCATGAACACGACATCAAGACCTTGCAAAGGAGACAAGCCTCGTCTTTTACCATCTGGCAACCAATTTGAAGCTTGGGGCCGACAACCAGATACCATTATTATCGACATGGTAGTTCTTCTCACCCTCAACAGTTACCTGAGCAGGCTTTCCCTTTATGTGGATTGGCCAGCGAACATAAATTTTTCCGGCAGTGCCTTTGGGCATCTCCACATCCAGACTCAGCCTTTGGTCGCCGTCCTCCCAGTTCGCCTGCATCGTCAGAGTCCCGAAATGTGTGGGGTAATCCGTCAGAGCGATGCCATCCTCCACAAGCCATTCGCGTGGAGTCCCAAACAGCAGGTTCAGGATTTTCTTTTCGTCCTCTTCCATCAGGATGAGCCCCCGGACCGCATTGACATAATCCGACCCGACCCACGTATGTGGCATATCCCCGATATAGGCCCCTTTGCGACTGTCGGAATGGACGACCTCGGCAAATTGATTCCAGGTCGCAGGGCGCCTACCCCGGAATAGGATTTCATGAAGTTCGAATGCTTCCAGACGAAAACCCAGGGTGGTCAAAGCTAGAATATTGCGCAATTCGTAAGGGGCATACGCATAGGGTTCGGTCCAGGCATCACGGTCCTTCACCATCCGGTAATAGTCCCGAAAAGTCCGGTCCAGGATATCTGCCGGCAGGACATGTCTGGCTTCAGTGGGAAACAGGGCGATGGCAATAGAAGTCGGATCAGGCGTGCCCCGATCGGCATCCACCGGGATATAATCGAGCGACTTCCAGGCAATGGTTTTTTCAATCGATTCTTTGACGCTGTTGCTGAAATTTTTCCCTTCGGTCTTCGCCCAGCCGGCCAAATATTCACGGCCCAGAATCTCCGCCATCTCACTCCCGTCCGCCCAGCCGCGAATGGCCCAGAAATCGTCCCAATAGCTGTGGACCGGCTTAATAAAACCTTCATGACTGATGGATGGCGGCAGGATGCCTTTCAGACGCTCGCCGGCTTCAATTTTTCCGTAATATTCAGGATCGAGGGTGCGCTCCCGTAAAGTGACAAGGTAGGTCATCGCCCGGCGAACGGCATCAAAATGCTTTTCCAGAAATTCTCTGTCGCCGGTAAAGCGATAGTATTCCATAATTGCATAAATGAATTGGCCCTGGCTGTCCCATTCGATATTTCTGCCCCAACCGTCATACACCGTACCGCTTGTGTCTAAAATAGGAGGCACGAGACCATCCGGCTCAACGCGTTCGGCATACCAGTCCAGGTATTCTTTGGCCTCCTCGAAAAACCCAAGCCGCATCATGGTCGAGGCAATCATCGCGCCATCCCGCATCCAGGTCCGATTGTAGCTGCGCGCACCCGGCTGAAGGACTACGCCATCCTGGGTGAGCAAAATGTAGGCTAACTGCGACTTCACGGTATCGACGACCGCCTGGTCGGCCAACTCAAATCCCACGCGGTTCAGCTCGCCGGTCCAGAAGGTCACATACTCCTGCCGCAATTCCCCGAAGGCCTCAGCCGTTTTCAGATTTTCCAGGGTTTCATGTAGGGGCGCAGCAAACACGACCTCCTTAAATTCACCGGGATTCAAATCAAACGCAAAGATCCAGGCAGCCGAGAGCAGACCCATCCCGGTCTCGTCCTGAACAGATCTGTTCTCATCCTTGTCGTCAACCTTCGCTGTCGGGACGGCTTTACCGCGCAGAAGGTTGGCAATATCCCCATGAGCATATTGCGTGACAAGAAAACGGTCGGCAGGCGATAGGGAGACATAACTGTTCTTGTCGTTGATCATCACTTGCTTCCCGGTTTCATGCACGTACCTGATCGAACGAATAGGCGACAGTCCTCCATATTGCCATTTAGGGTTGATCTGGGCAGGCCTGATCGTGACAATGATTTCTCCCTTTCGCACCGTATCGGAATGATTGGTCAGCCTATGCCGTATATAGGTAATGCTGCCATCGACAGAACCGCTGGTAATAGCCTCTGACCTGAAATACAGGTCATTCTCCGTCTCCCATAGCACTACGGGAACCGGCAAATACCCCTCATCCAACTCCTGGCGTAGATTCACGGCTGTGGCCGCCGAATACAGATGCTCACCCTCCTTCACATAGGCCATCAGGGATGGAGCGTCACGACCGAATTCCAGATTGCCATATTCATCGAACAGGCTTTCTTCGCTATCTTTCGGCAAACCGACGAGGGTCCAGTACGTCTGGTGTCCTAGGAGGTGTAGCGGATAATCCCCGAAAGGTGCTTTTCGCGCATCAAACTGATACCGCACAAATGGGGTGAACGCTTCAGTTGGGCCACGCAACGAAATTTCGCCAATCCCAAAACCGCCCCCGGCTTTCACAGGGTTGGCCAGCACCAGCCTGATATAGCGGACCTCGGCTGCTTCATGAGAAAGAAAATCGGTTTGACCCTGTGCTTCGGAGACGGAGATGTGGGCAATCGGCTTCCATTCCTTTCCATCCGTCGAAATAGCCATATCCACGGAACTCGCATACAGTTGGTCCCAGTCAATACGCAATCCGGAAATCGTCCTCGGCCTGCGAAGGTCCAACAGCAATTCCGCCCGGTCAACAGGCTCGCTTTTCCAGACGGTCTCCCGTCGACCATCCATTAGAGTCGAGACATTCTCCCCGCCACCGGCGACCGCTGTAATCTCCACAAGCTCTTCCGTCCCCTTGACGTCCAGTTCCCAGAGAGAATGCCCCCAGCCGGTGGCTCTTGCCTTTGTGTCCAGCCGGACATATTGTCCGGAGACGGGCCGGATATAAATATCGTCCATCTTCCCGTCACTGTCATCGTTTTCATACACCGTGGTCCATTCCCTGCCATCGGTAGAAACCAGCAGACGGTATTTGCTGGCATACGCGTGTTCCCAGTTCAGGGTAAAGCCGGCGATCTCAACCACCCTGCCAAGATCAATGTAAACCCATTCCTGCTCCTTCGGCTGACTGGACCAGCGAGTCCCAGTATCACTATCGGCCAGATAACCCGGTTGGAATTCGTCGCTCTGTACCGAAGACGCGGATACCTTCCATTCGATTTTTGGCGGGATATTGGATGCCGACAGTACCGGTGTCATGAGCCATCCGTTCAGTACCAGGACACTTAAATACGGCATCACGCTTCTTTTGAAAATTGTCATCAAGAATCTCCCTGCTTGGCCATCTTATTTTTGGTAGGTGTTTGCCGAAGCCCCTTGCCGTCTTCCCCGAACAGATGGCAGGCGTCCACCGGAAAAACAACAGTCAGACGGTCTCCCTTCATGCCACGGAAATCGCCCGGAGCACGAATGATGAGTGATGCATCGGCACCCGATATTTCCAAATACACATAGGAATGGCTACCCAACGGCTCCACAAGGGTAACCGTAGTCTCAACAAAATTATGATCACCCCTCGTTGCCACGTGCTCCGGACGAATGCCAAGCGTGACAGGAGAGCCCGGAGACAACCTCTCGGAACCGGCATTCACCTGAATCGTCGCTCCATTTGCAAGCCGGACAACAGTCTTAGTTGAGCCGCTTTCGAGCACCGATCCGGCCAGAAAGTTCATCGACGGCGATCCGATAAACCCGGCCACAAAGCGGTTTGCAGGATAATGATACAGGTCATGCGGCGAACCGATTTGTTCAACACAACCTTCTCTGAGCACCACGATACGATCTGCCAAAGTCATGGCCTCGACCTGATCGTGCGTGACATAGATCATGGTCGTCTCCAGCGTTTCGTGCAATCGCGAAAATTCATGACGCATCCTCACACGCAGGGAGGCATCCAGGTTTGACAGCGGTTCATCAAACAGGAATAGGCTCGGACGCCTGACCGTCGCCCGGCCAATGGCTGCGCGCTGACGTTCTCCACCGGAAAGCTCTTTCGGTTTCCGATCAAGCAACGCAGTCAGGCCGAGCGTCTGGGCTGTCGCTCGCACCGCCCGGTCAATTTCTTCCGCAGAGGCTCCGGCAATTTTCATCCCAAAACTCATATTTTCATAGACGGTCATATGCGGATACAGCGCATAGGACTGGAACACCATCGCAATTCCCCGTTTCGAAGGCGGAAACCCGGTCACATCTTGTTCACCGATTCTGACCGTTCCTTCATCTATCTCCTCCAGGCCGGCAATCGTCCGCAACAGTGTTGATTTGCCGCACCCGGACGGACCGACAATCACGGCAAATTCGCCATCTGCGACATCAAGATCAATGCCCGACAACACGGCCGTTTTGCCAAAACGCTTGCGAATATTTCTCAGGCTGAGACTAGCCATGACGCGTATGGAGCGAAAGAGGCAGGAAGGGTTCGTCCAGAACCGCACCATTGGATTCGATAATTTTTGAATAATACCGGGCAGTATCCTTCGGAGTCCGTTCAAGAGTCTCAAAATCCACATGAACGATGCCAAATCGCTTTGCGTACCCAAGAGACCATTCATAGTTATCCATCAAAGACCAGGCCATATAGCCACGCACATCCACCCCCTTCTCAATCGCGGTCCGGACCGCACAAAGATGCTGATTCAGATAATGCATGCGTACCGGATCAACGACCCGACCATGTATGGCTTTCGGCGGATCGAAAAATGCCGAGCCGTTTTCGGTGATATATAGCGGTATTTCCCCATAACGACTCTTGAACCACAACAGCGTGTCGGAAAGCCCGTCCGGATAGACTTCCCAGCCCATTTCCGTATAAGTCTTGTGGGGCTGGCAAACCGTCCCGGCCCTGACAGGCAAGGCATCCGGCTTATCGCAGGTCACAGCCCGAGTGTAATAATTCAATCCGACAAAATCGATCTTCTGGCAAATCAGATCGAAATCCTTGACGGGCCATTCCGGCCAGGCGTCACCGAATATCTCCTTCATTTCCTCCGGATAGGCTCCCAGGAGAGCGGGATCGAGAAACTGTCTATTCATGTATGCATCCGCGCGGTTCGTGGCCGCCAGATCTTGCGGATCATCCGAGGCCGGATATTTCGGCTCGATATTCACCACAAGGCCGATTTCATGTGCCCCGACTGCCCGATACACCTGCACGGCCGCCCCATGCGCGAGCATCAGATGATGTGCGGCAACCGGCGTCTCATAATGGCAGGCATGTCCCGGTGCCAGCACCCCATGCAGATAGCCGCCGTCCGTGACCACCCAGGGTTCGTTGAGTGTGATCCATTTTCTAACCCGGCCATCCAGCCGCCGGTACATGGCTTCCCCATAGTCGGCAAACCAATATGCAATGTCCGGATTCAGCCATCCACCCAGATTGTCCAACGCTTCCGGCAAATCCCAGTGATATAGGGTCAACAGCGGTTCAATCCCCGCTTCCAGCAGGCCGTCCACAAGTTTGTCGTAGAAATCCAGACCTTTCTGATTCAGACGTCCTTTGCCTTCAGGAAAAATTCTCGCCCATGCCACCGAAAATCGATAGGCCTGCAACCCTAACTCCTTCATGAGCGCGATATCCTCTCGCCAGCGATGGTAATGATCGCAGGCAACGTCGCCGGTATCGCCATTCAGGATATTGCCCGGCGTGTGGGAAAAACGCTGCCAAATGCTCGGGCCCGCCCCATCGGCCAGGGGCGCTCCCTCAATCTGATAGGCCGAGGTGGCCGCACCCCAGAGAAACCCCTCAGGAAAGGTCGCTTTCTTTTTCATATATTCTCGTCCTCATTTTTATAACGCCTGCCGATGATCCGGTCCGTACCAGCCGGTTTTATGGAGATGTCCGCGAAACGTCAACAGGCTCTCCATTGAATATCACCCTGACGTCGCCTTTCAGGGAGGTTGGCAGGACAAAGCCGCCGGGTGGCCTTATTGATCCTATCAAATTAATGAACACCTTCCCGTCTTCTTCCCTGGCCGTATAGGACACCTCGCCATACGGGCTTTTCAGTCCACGCACCCGGATACCTTCATCCTGCAGCCAGGATCGTGGCAGACCGGCGCCAATGACCAGTGAGCCGGTTTCGGCATTTGTATAGACAAAAAGATCAAGCACCGCCCGAATGAAATCCGATCCCACCCAGGTATGGGGTAAATCACCGATGAAGTGCGGATCCCGCTCATCTCGGCTGATCACCTCGCTCCACTGGTTCCATGCTATCGGGCGGCGGTCCTTCATGTAAAAATCCAACTGAGCATGAGCACGCTCCAACTCTCCCAGGCGCACGAGCGCGCTTACCTGACGGAATTCATAAGGAGTATAAACCTTCCATGCCTTATGACCATCGCGCCGCATCACAAATTCGGACCAGGCTTTTTCGAACGTGGCCATCAGCAATTCCCTGGGCAAAGCTCTTGCCGCACCTGTGGGCGAAAGCGCAATTGTGGTGGATGTCGGATCGAAATCCTTCCGGTCGGCTGCTCCCGGAACATGTCCGAGTTCTTTGCCCAGCAGACGAACAGATGCCCCAATGTCTCCGGCAAATTCGGTCGCATTCGCTCTGATTTCGGCTGCGCGATGCGTGCGCCCCAATTCATCGGCAACAAACCCGGCATCCCTCAGGCCTTTCAGACCCCAGAAATTATCCCAGAATGAATAGGCCGGTTGATCCGAATAGCCTTCGTGGCTGATCGAAGGCGGCAACAGACCATAGAGGGCCACGCGGTCACCTTGCGTGTTCCGTGCCGTCCGTTCCGACCGCCGAAGTTCATCGAGGACGGCAGCGGCCTTGTCCGCATAAGGCCACATGGCTTCGGCAAAGGCACGATCTCCGATGTACCGGTATATTTCCGCGATCAGAAATATCAGCTCTCCATGGCTGTCATTCTCCACAACCGGATCCGCGCCACGTTTGTCCACACAGCAGGGAACTTTGCCGCTGGAGAATTGGTATGGCGCATACCAACGTGCAAAATCGATCGCTGGTTTATTATGGCCAAGACGCAGGAAACTTTCGCTCATCATCGCCCCGTCACGTATCCATGAACGGGCATAGGAACGGGGCCCCGGACGCAGCGACGGCCCTTCGCGCGTAATCAGCATATGAGCCAACGCGGTTTTCAGAGCATGAAGAACCGGCATGGATACATGAGGGCCGGAAATGTCCACCTGGTTAAGGACCTCTCGCCATTCATCGGCTGCCGCTTTTTCTGCCGCATCGATGGCTTCCCGGTTCAAATTGGGAGCACGCTCGCTACCATCCCCGAGCACCGTCACGACCGTGACGTCACGAATGTCACCCGGCTCCAGATCAACATGAAAAAACATGGCGCCGGAGGCAAAACCTCCGGAAGTTTCAATGCTCTGTGCATCCGTGCGCGTGACGGCATTGTGCACATGTGGAAAACCAGCCCGTTCAAAATCTGTCAGGGAAACGTCGTCCGGCTTCTCGCCCGGATGCACAATCCAAATATCATTTACCTGAAACGCTGCACCATCCCAGCCGATCCGTTCAATTCTGCTGGCACCTCCCATGAGATTCAGCGTCTGTGTATGCGGATTGACCTGCATCGGACGAACGGCAAGGGCCAGTGTGAGGTTGCGCCGAATCGTCCCGGTATTCATTAAACGGTATCGGGTGACCACATCGCGGTCGTCGCCGTCCTGCTCGCCTTTCCTGCCGGCGGAAATCGGCGGACGATGTGCACGAATATCCAGTGAAAGTCCCTCATGGGACCGGCGCACTCGCGGCAGGGGCAGATAGTCGTCCATTAGACTGTGATGATGCTCGCCGTCCGCCCAACTCAGTACGGACCCACCTTCGATTACAAACGGTTCAATCGAGAATGCCCCAGGTCCCGGTTCGATGGCGCCATCTTCCGACAGCATGGCGGTCCGGCCGCCCTGGGGAACACCGACAACGGTCCAGTAGACCTGTTCACCAAAGAAGCTGCGCGGGTATGATCCCTTTTGGACTTCTCCGGCTAGGAACAACAAAAATCGGTTATCGTCTTTTCCAAATTCCTGTGATTCGATCGTCGCATCCATCAGGCCAGCCCGGCGCCCGGATGCCGGTGTGACGGAAAGGCGAACGTAACGACCGAACGCGTTTGGCATACGCAGATACGCGGTGATTCCGGCTGTCGATGGGGGACCGATATATTGCTTCGAGTCCGTCACGGTCCACTCCGTTCCGTCCTCGGAAAGTGCCAATTCCATAGCTTCCGGTACCTGCCCGTCGACCCATCGCAATATCAGGCCGCCAAGCTCGCGTGAATAGCCCAGATCAAACGTAAAAGCTGTCCTTTTCTCGATGATCCAGACTGTTTTTGGATTGCCGTCAACTATAGCAGAAACTGAAACACCATCGACTTTCGCCACGACAGGAGGAAGAACGACGGGCACTTCGGGAAGCGGCCGTATTTCAAGGGAATCGAACTCGACGGAAGCCTTGTCACCGGTTGCGCCAACAACCACAAACTCGATTTTAGCGATAGTTTTCAGAGTATGGTCCTGGATCGGACCCCAGGCAAAACTGATATCGTTGCGCCGGAGGCGAATGGTTTCCCAGTCATCAGGAAATTCGTAATCGGAAAACCGCTTCCACCAGACATTCAAGCCACTTTTATCGATCAGCTTCACTTCAAAGGTCGACCGCGGGGCCTTCCCCCGGATTTGAAAGATCATCTCGAAATTATTCGAGAGATCAAGCCGAATTCCTCGACGAACATAGGCGACACCGGCAGCACGGAATTCATACGAAAGTTTGAGCGCATGGCCAGTTGCGCCATCAGTCCTGCCAACCTCCGCGTCACAGTCTTCCGTGGCGCCTGCCTGCCATTCTTCGACCCGTTCAAACCCGTCGAGCAACCTGAAAGCACCGGAGGCGGTCTGCTCACCATCCGCGCTAACGGCAATGGATACGCATAACATTCCAGCAACCAAACAGGATGAGATCCACCGGGCATATCTCATCCCTTGACGCTGCCCGAAAGAGTTCCGCTCATATAAAACCGTTGAAGCGCCAGAAACAGCACCAGGACCGGAGTCACGGTGATAACCGCACCGGCCATCATCAGTTCGACATCCTGCACATGCTCTCGCGACAGAGAGGCCAGCGCAATCGGTAGGGTATATTTGTCGCTGTCGGTCAGCACGATCAGCGGCCATAGGAAATCGTTCCATGCCGCCAGAAAGGTAAACAGCCCCAGGGTAATCAGAATAGGCGTCAGCAACGGCAACACGATTGACCAAAAAATTCGTAGTTCGCCGGCCCCTTCAATCCGGGCCGATTCGATCAGTTCCGTCGGAATCGAAAGCGCATACTGCCGGATCAGGAAGATACCGAAGATACTGGCGACAAAAGGGATCAGCACACCGATCCAGCTATTGACCAGCCCCATCCCTTTTAACATCAGAAACAGCGGAATCATGGAAACTTGCGCCGGAATGACCAGAGCGCTCAGAAGCCAACGGAACAGCAGGTGCCGCCCCTTGAACTCCAGTTTGGCAAAGGCATACCCGGCTGAGACATTGAATGTGACCGACAACAATGTGGCCGCCGTTGCGACAAACAGGGAATTCAAAAAGTTCCTTCCCATGCTGGAATATTCAAAGAGCTTCAAATAATTGTCGAGTGTCGGGTGATCGGGCAACAGCGGCGGGGGAAAACTACTGGCTTCTCCCGGCGCCATCAAGGACACGCTCAGCATCCACAGCAACGGGCCGACGGCAAACACGGCCAGGACAGACAGGCCGACATTCACCCCCGATCCTTTCCATAGGTTACTCAAGGGCTTACACTCCGCTTCCGTACCGGCGCATGACTACAAGCTGGCCAACGGCTGCCACAATCATAAACACAAACAGAATGAAGGCCACGGCAGATGCCGAGCCCAGACTCCACCACTTGAAGCCTTCTTCATACATCAGATAAATGATGCTGAGCGTGCTCTGGACCGGTCCACCTTGAGTCATCACATAGGGTTCGGCAAACAATTGGAAGTATCCGGCCATGGTCAGCACTCCGACGAGAAACAGAGAAGGAATGAGGGAAGGCAGGGTGACATGGATAAAACGCTGCCGGGCATTGGCCCCGTCAATCCGTGCCGCCTCATACAAATCGCCGGGTATCGCCTGGAGGCCAGCCAGAAGAATGATCATGTTGTAGCCGAAGTTCTTCCAGACCGCAAAAAGAATGATGGCCGGCATGGAAAAATGCGGATCGCCCAGCCAGTCCACCACAGGCAAACCCAACGCCTCGAGTGAATAGTTAATGAGCCCATAGCGGGTCTGCAAAAGGTACCGCCAGATGACGGCAACCGCCACAATCGTCGCCACCACCGGCGCGAACAACGCGGTCCTGAAAAACCCTTTGAATCGCACCATCTGCCCGTTCAGCAGTAGAGCCGCCCCCAGTGAAAGCAGGATCGACAGAGGCGCACCGACCAGCACAAAATACAGCGTATTACCCAAGGCCTGCCAGAACAGCGGCCGTTGCAACAGCTCGATATAGTTTTGGAAACCCACAAACCGCAGGTTGGAAAGATCGGCCAGGGCATAGATGTCAAAGTCGGTCAGACTGATGGCCAAGGCAGCCAGCACCGGCAGAAAGAAAAAGACGGCAATGATCGCCAGCGCCGGACCGGCAAACAACCAGCCCGCCACGGCCGGTTTCACGATTCCCCTCCTCTATTCTGCGCCAGCAACCAACGACGCTTCTCAAGAATGCGATCGATCCGGCTGTCCAGTTCACGCGCCGTTTCGGCTGCCGTCCATTGTTTATGAACCGCACGCTCGGTCACCGTGCGCAATTCCTGCACGATGCGTTCCCATTCAGGGACTTTCGGTGCCGGAAGCACGCGCTCAAGCTGTTCTCTAAATGCCGCGACATACGGATCCGATTCAAGACGGTCTCCGCCCCAGCTTGCCCGCCGCGGCGGCAGATTGCCGCTCAACTCGTAAAACCGTTGCTGAACATCGGGACGGGAAAGGAATTCAACAAGCCGGAAGGCCGCATCCTTATGTGCTGAGTCTTCAAACACTACCAGACTCGAACCGCCGGCGGTCGAGGCACCCGGACCCGATGGTCCCGGCAGAATGGCCGTCATCCAGTCATCCTGCAGATCGGCAGGCAACCGGCGGCGAAATTCGCCGATATTCCAGGGACCGGTCAGATAGAACGTAAAGTAACCCCGAGCGAATTCATCCCACACATTGGAAATGGCGGATTCACTGGATGCCGGTGCCAGCCCCTTGCGGAAAAAGTCCAGATAAAAATCAAGGGCGGCCACCAGTTCGGGACTGGAAAAATTGCCATACCGATTACCCTCCCGCAGCAACGGCACATCTTGCTGAAGCGCGAGGGACACCTGCATTTCAACATCATTCACCGGCACGAACAGCGCGAAGTTGGATTCACCCACATGTTGCTTCACCGCCGTTACCGCCTGCATCCACTCAGCCCAGTCGCGGGGAGGACGGCCAATCCCGGCATTTCTGAGAATATCCTGCCGGTAAAAGAGCAGCCGCGTATCTACATACCAGGGCACGCCGAATAAGGAATCGTCAATTCGGTTCGTCGCCCAGATCCCAGGGAAATAATCTTGTTCTTCAATGACGGGAGACGCCTTGGCCAACTCATCCAGCCTGGAAAGGGCATTAAGCGCCGCAAACTCCGATATCCAGGTATTGCCCATCTGGGCGACATCAGGCAGTGAGTCTCCCACAAAAGCCGTCAACAGCTTTTCATGTGCCGCCGACCAGGGAACCTGCTGGACCAGAACACGAACACCGGGATTCTCACCCTCAAACTCTTCGAGCAGATCAGGAACGATCTCCCCTTCACGGCCCATAGCCCAAAATTTGATTTCCAGAATACCATCCTGACGGCTCTCATTTGTGCATGCGGAAAAAATGACACCCAGTACAATCACGGCGAAGGCCCAAATGGCCAGTGTTTTGTTCCAGGGTCTTTTCTGACAATCTGTTGTCATGTTTTCCAGTCTGCTTTTGAGTGAATGAGCGATCAGCTTCGGCGTCAATCCGTACCTCGAAATTTTTGTCCGGATATGACGTAGCCTTACACAGGGCACGGTATTGTCAAGATGAGCGGGGTCTGACGGACTGGGTGATCAATACCACCAGGGCCAACTACTAGCTGGCAACCGGAAAATTCTAAGGGTTGCTAAAGTTGATAATACCATTTTGAGGACTTGCCGGGTCTCGGCACTTGGACCAGCTCTCGTACCTGAGTTATCTGGGTTCTAAGGAGTGTGTGATGCAGCATGACAGACCCAATTAAACGGCTGACTGACGTGCGCACAGACGTCCAGAAACATGGCCCGGTCGGCATCATTGCGAAAGATGTCGGCCTGCGCGTTGCCACGGGCGGTGTCATGGTACAACGCGCCAGGAAATTCAAGACGAAGTGGGCCAGCCATCACGGAAGTGTAAGGAAGAAATTGCTATGGCATCTCAAGACCTGATCCCACTTCCCTTCCTACCCCTCGGCTAGTTGACCAAGCCGAACTCAAAACTTCCTGGGAAGTTCCGCACGGCACGCTTCTGGACATGAGCATAATCCGGGTGGCACAAAATGTTGTTCAGAGTCTCCTCGTCCGAGGCGGCAATTTTCGCTCCCCTGATTACTTCTCTCAATGCTGTGGGAGGAAATGAGAGCTCTCCGCTTGCTGCGGAGATCATTCGGTATTCTTGTTCGTACTCCCAATTGTTGGACTTGGCGAGCAGACTGCTGCGAATCAGCGCTTCTATGTAAATTTCCTTGAATGTTTCCCGGGCATTTTCGGGCCAAGCTATCTCACCTGATGGGGCAAGGTACATGCGAAGTTTTTCTGCCAAAGACTGAAATACATCTACATATGGTGGTGTGTCCCAATAAGAGATTTCATCTTTGATAAAAACATCTTTCCATGAAGGTTCGTTTGAAAGTTCGTTTGCGTCGAAGCCAAGGCACAGGCCTCGATGACCATCTGCGTAATGTGCCCAAAGAAGTGCGTCGGTCGAGGTTTTCGAGAAAGCAAGGATTCCCAACGGACTTATGAATTGGGGAATTGCCTCGTGTAGGCTAAGGTTCTGCCCAGATTCTTTATTTTCAAAGAAGTAATATTCTCCCAGGAAGGACATTAGGAATAACATAGAGCCGTCCGTGTCAGAATTGACAATACTTTCCCGGGCCCTCTGATACTCGGCCGAAATGTCTACCGTGGAGTCGAGAGGATCATTAAGTTGAGAAGGCTGCGCAAAGTAGAGTTTGCGGTTAAGAAGCAGCTCCCAGGTTTGCCGACTGCAGCCCCGATACTTATAAACAATCATTTCCTTTCTCCATAGCTTCAAATGAACCTCTACGGGCTTACGCCCGTAGTATCTTTCCTAGAAGTTCAACCTTCGGTTGTCCGCCTTTGGCGGAGCTACTTCATCCATAAGCTTACGCATGTGGCATTGCGGAGGTTTTGTAAAGGGGGCAGGCCTTGCAGTAATAAATCAGGGTAACCTACTCGCCACCTGCTTCTTTCCCTCCCGATTTACGGTACTGCAATGTACCTCAGTATAAAATTTCCCTATTTATACTAATTGAAATAGTTTTCGAAATAAAATAGGGTCAGGTCTCGCAATCACACATGAGACCTCCCACGCACACCATCTATCCTAAGTTATGAATTCGGAATGATGACGAAAATCTAAGCGCCTAAGCGACTTGAGTGAGATTTGACAGGAGAAACGTCAGTTGACGATCAGGCCTTCGTTGGCCAAATGGACGGCATCGTAACCAGCTTCCTTCAATCCCTCGGTAATGAGTAAAGATAGCGCATTATCGGCAAGGAACCACATGGTTGAGCAGTGAGAGGCAGTTCCCGCTCGCGGACCGCCTCAGTCGCATATTTCAAGGCTTCGCGAATAACTCCCGAGCAAAGATCCGGATAGGCATTCAAAATCTCTTCTTTGCCCAAGCCGTCTGCCATCATTGCCACAATGGTGGCGACTGGAATGCGGAGGCCTAGAATGTGGGTATTCCATCCATTTGGCGAGAATTGACGGTGATGGGTGTAAATTTCATGGGTTCTTCCTTCCGTCATTGTGAACCAACAGCCTTTCTGGGTCAATCATGAGAGCCGGGATGGATGTAATATAATAGATTTTCTAAATTTTCCTCATCACCGACCGAATACCAAAAATTTCCCCCCATGCTTCATCATAAGTGACCGGATTGATCCTAATTCCTAAAAGTTTGTTAATATGCTAAACCAATTCGGTGCCATGCATGCGGGCGAAGAGTTCCCAATCAAACGGTTTCGGAGCCACCGCATGTAGAGGAATGGGTTGTATGGTGCCGGGCTCTCGATAGGCTAACATGCAGCCGATGACCTGTTCCGGTTGTTCGATCAATCGGCGGATAGCTTCGTAAGCAAAAAGTTGGGCGATGGTTTTGTCCACCGGGGTTGGAAAAGCGCCCCGGAGAGTATGACCCAGGATCGTAGCCTTGGTCGCCACGGAAAGGGGATAGTGTCCGGTTCGTGTTTGCAAATGGGTCCACTGAGATATCCGGCCGCCGACATAATCCACCAGGCCATGCACTCCCCCCTCCGGATGATGTTGGTGCGGCGTGCGTTCGGCCACGATAATGATATGGCTTTTATTCCGAACGCCTAGCGTTTGTTTCAGCGTCCCCAAAATGACCTCCTCGATATACGCGTTAGGGTCCGGATGTTCGTTGACCAACAAGCCCTCGGCTCGTGCCTGATACGCACACATTAAGGCCAAATGACCGGAGCCTGCGCCCATGACCTCCACGAAAAAGACGCTTCCCATAGCGGCACTGGTGGCTTTGAGCGATTCGATGGATTGGTTGGCCAGCGAGACAGCCGACTGAACTCCGAGTGATGTAGTGCCGGCGATATTGTCATCGATCGAACCCGGAATCCCCACCACCTGTATCCCAAACCGTTCATAGATGGCACGAGCCCCGCGCATGCTGCCGTCCCCGCCCAGCACGATTAACGCCCCATCTTCCATGAACGGTTTGAGATGATGAATGGCAGCCAGTTGAACCTCCTCATCTTTAAAATCCTCAAACCGGCTGCTGCCGATCGGGCTGCTGGCATGATTGCTCATGCCGCGCGTGTCCTCCTCCGTCACCAGGTTAATCCAGTTGTTGGCCAATCCCAGAAATCCGTGCTGCACGAAATGCACTTCGAGCCCCAAGCGGTTGCCTGTGACGCGGAGTTCCTTCAATGCCGCACCGGCTCCGGCAAAATCTCCCCCGGAAACCAAGGCCACAATCCGCCGGATTGTTCGAGGTTTCAAGATGACTTTCGCACGACGGTCTTGTTCCACCGTCATCCAGGCCTCACGAACCGCCCGTTCTTTTTCTGAAAGACCGACGGCCGTGGAATATCCGGACAATTGTCCATGTTCATAGGTGAGGAGGACGACGTTGTCCTGCCCTTCTTTATAAGCACCGAATTCCGAGAAGGCCTCGCTGAATGGACGAGGATCCAGGAAAATTAACAGAGCCCGCAAGGTCGAGCTGTGCGTATACAAACACAATACTTTTCCCTGATGGTCTTGCCCCAGTTGATGAAACCCATCTACCAATTCCACATAGAGTTCGAAGAACGAATGGCCTCCGGGATAACTGTAAAGCGGATGTTTAATTAAACGCTGTGCGGTCTTTGTATCCACCCCAAAGGCCCTGGCGGCTTCTTCAACTTCCACGGTTTTTTCGATGCCGGTGGCCCAACCGAAGTCTTGCGATTCCAACGCCGCTTCGATAATGGGTCGCGTGAGTGTGGCTTTCCCGGGAGACAGGATGGACACCACTCGTTCAAAGAGTTGGCGTGTATTGGGGCTGTTGCTCACCATATGCACAAAGGCTTCCGGATCCAAGTA
>JBFWVC010000024.1:0-61937 GCA_050246945.1 Hyphomicrobiaceae bacterium | reverse complement strand
TTCGCGATCGGCGCGTGTGACGTCGGCTTGTCCTTCGGCAGCAGCCATCAGCCAGTCAAGGCGTCTGCATGGGATCGGATTGCGGACACCTTTCTGAGCGCTATCAAGGTCAGCCTCGGGCCAATACTCACCGTAACCGTTCCGAACATCGTCTGCTCCGCACTGAAACCGGACAGCGTCCGCCCATTGAAGCCCCACTCTCATCAAAAGCATGCTCCCGCCCGAATACGCCATTCCGCCCAACACGTTGCCCTGACCGGATCATCACCGGGGTAGCGGGAGCGTGAAAGTCATTGCTGCGCAAGCTACGGAAGAATTATCTCAATCTGGAGATTGATGTGATCGAATGGATCTGTGGCCGGGGCTAGGCTCCAATGTTCTTGGTGGCAAGCAGTTGGAGCCGGCGATGGCCAGATGGATTGAGTGCACGCGCGCGGGAGACGACAAGGTCGTGATCCTGAATCTAGATTCAGCCATTTCACTGGAGCGCGAGATGCGTGACGGCACAATGATAATCTTTCCGTCTCACAGTGTATCCGTGAAAGAGTCACCCAACTCCATTCTGAAACGTGCGGGGCACAAAGCGTCCTGAGACTCTGCAACGAGCGTGACTCAAAATTCGGCGCCAGCCTCTCGCAGGACAGCTTCCATGTCGATGAAGCAGACCCTTCGCTTGTCAAACCGGGGCAAGCCGTCTGCTTCCACGCTCCGCACCAATCGCGAGATCGATTCCGGCCGGGCCCCGGCAAGTGAGGCCAGTTCGAGGCGTTAGATCGGAAGCTCAACCACGTGATTGTCGTCCTCGTCGTGGTAGCCCAGGCGCTCATAAAATATCAGCAAGAGATGAAGAAACCGGGCCTTCAGGCCCATGGTCATAATCTTTGCATAGTCTGCTTCTGTCTCGTCCAACTCGCAGAAGCATTGCTGCAGGAATCGCTCGCCCAATTGAGGATTGGTCTCCAACAGCCTGCGAACATGCGAGCGTTCGATGAAACAGACAATGCTCGGGCTGAGAGCCTCTGCGGAGTTACGGTGGGCTCCCTTGCTCAATAACGCCCTATAGCCCACGGTAACGCCGCTTGTGCAAAGCCGAAGAAGCGCAGAGTCGCCCGTTGGAGAGATCCTGCGCAATCCAATGAGGCCCGACTGGGTGCAATAGACACCGTCGGCTTCGTCTCCTTGGCGGAACAGGGTTGCTCCCGGCTCAAGGACGCGCGTGCGCTTCGCCTCGTCGACCATTGCCAATTCCGGACCTGTCAGAACCTGCCATTCGGTCGTCCGGCGCGATGAGCAGTCCGCACATCTATGTATTTATTTCGTAGGCATGGTGGCAACTCGGAGGCTCAACGTAAATGTAAATCCTCTCCAAATCGGGGGGATGCGTCAACAGTCACCCGCCGAATTGCTCTCCCAAAATTGACGGACGTTAAGGCGGCCAGCCGAATTTGCTGCCCTGCTTGCTAAATGCTTGGCTGCCTTCCGGCTGGGATCCGGATGACGACGGATAAGAAGCTCGTTCTGCGTGCTGCTCAGACGATGATCGACCGCGTTGGCCAAGAGGCGTTAGCCGAGGTCGAATTGCGGATCGACGAGCTCCGCGCTCGTGACCAGCACGAAGCGGAGGAACTCTGGAAGGAAATTCGCGAAGCCGTGGGGTTTCTCACCAGCAGCCCGGGCAAAGATACCGAGCACTGAGATGCTCGGCATAAGATAATTCCCACGCAACGTAGACCGTCGCTGAAAGCAAGGGCGGCCATGTGAGCACCGGTGAGGCGTCTGACGGCACCATCCCTCAGGGGAAATCTCTCAGATCGCCTTGACTGAGAGGCCACAAGTCTAAGGCTGTCGCATACCCCTTCATGCGCTTGTCGAATGCCTCAAGGCCAAAGGCGGTCTCCAGAGGACAGGTCGGCCTAGTACAGCCAAACTCCTGCCGACACTCGCTCTCCAACCGGCACACGCGGACGCTCTTTCCGACGCGCGGACAGTATTGGTAACGAGGATCAGACGCGTAGAACATAATGTATCTCCCGCGGCAGGCGCCTTTCTTGGCGAGCATAAGATCTTGCGGGACCGAAAGCTCTTGAATGAAGACAACTGCGAATAAATCGTCTGAAACGATCCGATTTTTTTGGCCCGATGTCGCCAGACTTCGTTGAATGAAGTCATCCTTGCGAGCAATTCGAACAGTCTATGTGAACAGGGTCGGAGCCCAGGCCGCCCTTCAACTTGATTTTTGTTAACTCATCGGTGGCCGGGATTGGCAGTCTGGTTGAGCAACAAGGCCCGGCCAATGCGAAACATTCGTGACCACTCATATTCCCGACCTCTCATGCTGCGGTTGCTGACTGCTCTTGCCGCACTGCTGTTGCTTGTGACATCTAACGATCAGTCGATTGCGCAGTCTGCCCTGCTGAAGCGTTTTCTCAGCGAGGTTCCCGCTGCTGACCTCGTCGAGGGAGCTCAGTCTTACGGGCCGCTTCGCGCTGACCTTCCCGTAGCGCCGCTCCTGAAAGGCGGCAAGCCGATAGGCTGGGCCTTCGTCACATCCGATTTCGTCGGCACGACCGGGTATTCCGGCAAGCCTATCCATGTGTTGGCGGCAATCGGCAGCGACGCGGTGCTAAAGGGCGTCAAGCTTGTCAAGCACTCCGAACCAATCGTGCTGATCGGAATTCCCGATGCAAAAGTGCAGGCACTGACGGCATCCTACGCCGGCCTCGATCTGAAGAAGGAGGCGGAGGCCGGCGGTTCCGCGCACGACCTCAACATCATATCAGGTGCCACTGTCACGGTTATGGTCATCGATGACTCTATCGTGCGGTCGGGCCTGAAGGTCGCGCGGGCGTTGGGCCTTGGCGGCTTGAGCAGCGAAACGGCAGACACTGGTCCCGCCGCGACGATCAACCCTGATGCAAAAGCTGCGGAAGATTGGCTTTCGCTCGTTGGGAACGGCACTGTGCGGCGGCTTTCGCTTGACGTGGGCCAAGTCAATCAGGCGTTTGCGGCGATGCCCGACAAACGCGCTGCAGAGCGCGCAATCGACGGGCCACCCGAGAGCATATTCATCGACATGTACACAGCCATGGTGAGTCTGCCGGCGATCGGCAGTGTGCTGTTGGGGCCTCGGGAACAGAAGAACCTCGAGCAATGGATCAAGCCCGGCGATCACGGCATCTTCGTTGGCGGGCGCGGTATATTTTCTTTCAAAGGCTCCGGTTACGTCCGCGGCGGTCTGTTCGACAGAATCCAACTCATCCAGAACGACATTTCGGTGCGCTTTCGCGACAAGGATCATCGTCGTCTCGGGCAGATCGCAAGCCCCGGCGCACCGCAGGGCTTTTCTGAGTTAGACCTTTTTCGCATCCCCGCGGCATCAGGCTTCGATCCAACGAAGCCCTGGCGACTTCAGCTCCTGGTTCAGCGCGAAGTTGGACCGACCGAGCGCCTCTACACAACCTTTGACCTCAATTACGAGTTGCCCGACCCGTTCTTAATCAAACCCCCAGTGCGGCAGACCATTGCGACCAACCCGATCGAAGGTGCCGACAAGGAGGCCGAACGTGCCGCCAAGTCGGCGCTGTGGCAGCGCATCTGGCGTGACCGCGCCATCGAAATCGGGCTTCTGCTCGTCATGCTCACGATTTTGAGCGGCGCCTTTTTCTTCCAGATGGTGCTGACCCGTTCTGCCGCGAGGACCTTCTGGTTCCGCATGGCGTTTCTGACCGTCACGCTCGTATTCATCGGATGGTACGCCAATGCGCAGCTTTCAATCGTCAACTTGATGGCCCTTCTGGGTTCGTTGCATTCCGGATTCACGTGGGAGACTTTCCTGCTGGACCCCATAGTTTTCCTGCTGTGGTTCTCTGTCGCCGCGGCGCTCATCTTGTGGGGACGTGGCGCCTACTGCGGTTGGCTGTGCCCATTCGGTGCCCTTCAGGAAATCACCAACCGCATTGCACGTTATTTGGGGGTCAAGCAATGGGAGGTGCCCTGGAACCTCAATGAACGCTTGTCTGCCATCAAGTATCTTATTTTCCTAGGCCTGGCTGGCGTTGCACTGGCTTCCTTGGACCGCGCCGAACAGATCGCGGAGATCGAGCCCTTCAAGACCGCAATCGTCCTGAAATTCAATCGCGCCTGGCCTTTCGTACTTTATGCCTTGGTGCTGCTTGGCGTCGGTCTCTTCGTCGAGCGGTTCTACTGTCGCTATCTCTGCCCGCTTGGCGCTGCACTCGCCATACCAGCGCGCCTGAGAACCTTCGACTGGCTCAAGCGCTATCGCGACTGCGGCAACCCCTGCAAAGTCTGCGCCAACGAGTGCCCCGTCGACGCTATCAATCCCATTGGCGAAATCAGCCCGAACGAGTGCATCAACTGCATGAACTGCCAAGTGCTCTACCAGTCGAAGACCAAGTGCCCCGCCATGATCAAGAAGCTCAAGAGGCAAGGCCTATTGCCGAAGAATGCCGAACCTATTGCAGCAGAGTGATTATCAAAACTGGACACCCGAGGAGGAAGAAATGTCTGACAAGAAACAAACAGCAAATATCAGCCGCCGCACGCTGCTCGCAACGTCCGCAGGTGGTGCCGCCGCAGCAACCCTGATTGCCCAGGGCGGCTTGACCAATGACGGAAGCAGCGGCGCGGCACACGCTGAAACGGGTGCAAAGTATCATCTCAAACCCGGTGAACTTGACGAATACTATGGCTTTTGGTCGTCAGGTCAGACCGGAGAGTTGCGCATTCTCGGTGTCCCCTCCATGCGCGAACTGATGCGCGTTCCGGTGTTCAACCGCTGTTCGGCCACAGGCTGGGGCCAGACTAACGAGTCGATCAAGATCCTCACCGAAGGTCTTTCCGAACGGACCAAGAAGTTCCTTGCCGCAAACGGCAAGAAGATCCACGACAACGGTGACCTGCACCACGTGCACATGTCCTTCACCGAAGGCAAGTACGACGGCCGTTACCTGTTCATGAACGACAAGGCCAATACGCGTGTCGCTCGCGTGCGTTGCGATGTCATGAAGCCTGATAAGATTATCGAGATCCCCAACGCAAAGGCGATCCACGGCCTGCGTCCGCAGAAGTGGCCCCGCACCAACTATGTCTTCTGCAACGGCGAGGACGAGGGCCCAATGGTCAATGACGGCAATATTCTCGATAGCCCGAAGGATTACGTGAACTTCTACACTGCCATCGACGCCGACACAATGACCGTGGCTTGGCAGGTGATCGTATCAGGCAACCTCGATAACACCGATGCCGACTACGACGGCAAGTACGCATTCTCAACGAGCTACAACTCCGAAATGGGCATGAATACCGGTGACATGACCGCATCCGAAATGGATCATGTCGTCGTCTTCAACATCGCCGAGATTGAAAAGGGCATCAAGGCGGGCGACTTCCAGGAACTCAACGGCGTCAAGGTGATCGACGGGCGCAAGGGCAAGAA
Organism: Hyphomicrobiaceae bacterium; assembly: GCA_050246945.1. Lineage (GTDB taxonomy): Bacteria > Pseudomonadota > Alphaproteobacteria > Rhizobiales > Hyphomicrobiaceae > JAEUMD01. Next base: position 56,479 of record JBFWVC010000024.1, on the reverse strand, counting down.
CAAGAACTATACGCGTTACATCCCGATCGCCAACAACCCTCATGGATGCAACATGGCGCCAGATAAGATCCACCTGTGCATCGGTGGCAAGCTGTCGCCCACCGTGTCGGTAATCGATGTCCGCAAGCTCGACGACCTGTTCTATAAAAGCGCTGAGCCACGCTCTGCCATTGTCGCCGAACCGCAGCTGGGTCTTGGCCCGCTTCACACCTGCTTCGATGGCCAGGGAAACGCCTATACGACGCTGTTCCTCGACAGTCAGGTGGTCAAGTGGAACATCGAAAAGGCGGTGCAGGCCTATAAGGGCGAAAAGGTCGATCCCATTCTCAGCAAGACCGATGTGCACTATCAGCCCGGCCATAACACCACGATGATGGGCGAGACTCTGCAAGCCGAGGCCAAGTACTACATCTCGATGAACAAGTTCTCCAAGGACCGGTTCCTGAACGTCGGGCCTTTGAAGCCGGAGAATGAGCAGGTTTTCGTCATCGAGGGCGACAAGCTCATCCTCGTGCATGACGGGCCGACCTTTGCCGAGCCTCACGACTCGATCGCCGTCCACCGCTCCATTGTGAACCCGAAAACGGTTTGGGATCGCAACGATCCAATGTGGGAAGACGCACGCAAGCAGGCGGCCGCCGACGGCGTCAAACTCGAGGATGGCGCCAAAGAGCCCATCCGCGACGGCAACAAGGTCCGCGTCTACATGACATCTCAGGCACCTTCCTTCAGCTTGGAGAAGTTCACCGTGAAGCAGGGCGATGAGGTGACGATCTACGTTACCAATCTCGACGACATCGACGACCTGACGCACGGCTTCACAATGGGCGATCATGGTGTCGCCATGGAGATCTCACCCCAGCAGACCGCATCGGTCACGTTCGTCGCGACGAAGCCCGGGGTCTACTGGTACTATTGTCAATGGTTCTGCCACGCCCTTCACATGGAAATGCGCGGACGCATGCTGGTTGAACCCACGGGGGTGTAGTCATGCGACAGCCCGGCTTCGGCAAGTTGCTTCCCACTTCACTACTGCTGGCGGCTCTCTTGCTCGCGTCGCGTGGCGTTGCCGTCGCAGCAGCGGAACGCGTTGTGCTTGCCGAACCGGGCGCATTGATCCAAATGCTCGCCACCACACTCCCCGGCGACACTCTGAAGCTCGAGCCGGGGCGTCACGACGGCCCGCTCGTCCTTGACAAGCCCGTCACCATTGACGGACGCGGCCACGCCGAGGTGATTGGGAACGACCTAGGCAGTGTCATCACCGTAGCAGGTGAAGATATCACCATCCGGGGCCTGCGCATCTCCGGATCAGGAAACGAGCATGCGCCCATAGATTCAGGAATCCGCATTGCGCGAGACTCCAAACGTGCGATCGTTGAAGACAATGTTCTGACCGGCAATCTGCACGGCATTACCGTGCATGGCGGAACAGACGCCATTGTGCGAAACAACACGATCATCGGACGCCGGGACCGGCGGCTCAACGACCGCGGCAACGGGATCTACGTTTGGAATGCACCCGGCGCACTGATCGAAGGCAATAACGTCCGCTATGGGCGCGACGGGATCTTTGCGAATACGTCCAAGAAGAACATATTCCGCAACAACCTATTTCGCGACCTCCGGTTTGCCGTGCACTACATGTACACGCACGACAGTGAAGTCATCGGGAACACCTCGATAGGCAATCATCTCGGCTATGCGATTATGTTTTCCAACAATATTCGGGTTACAGGGAACCTGTCCCTTCGTGATCGCACTCACGGCATTATGCTGAACTACGCCAATAACGCCGAGATACGCGACAATTTGGTGCGAGGCGGCACACACGAAAAGTGCACGTTCATCTACAATGCGCATAAGAACATGATTGCCGGCAACAGGTTCGAGGACTGTGACATCGGCATTCATTTCACCGCCGGCTCCGAGCGCAACAAGCTTACCGACAACGCCTTTATCGGGAATCGCCATCAGGTCAAATATGTTGGCACACGCCAAGTCGAGTGGAGCCATGAGGGCCGCGGCAACTACTGGTCCGATCACCCCGCCTTCGATCTCGATGGCGACGGCTTGGCCGATTCGGCGTTCAGGCCGAACGACCTGATGGATCACGTCCTCTGGTCGCAGCCGGCGGCAAAGCTGTTGCTTGGCTCACCCGCTGTCCAGCTTGTGCGTTGGAGCCAGCACGCTTTCCCGGCAATCCTGCCCGGCGGCGTCATCGACAGCCACCCGCGCATGGCGCCGCCGACAATCAAAGTACCTCACACCATTGCCGTGCTAGAGCGCGCGGCGCGTCCGAACTGGCTTGATGGAGGTGACAATGTCGCTGTTGACCCTTTCTCAAGTCACTAAGCATTACGATGCGACGATCGCGCTGTCCGGCGTCTCACTGGACGTCGCTAAAGGCGAACGGGTTGCACTGCTCGGTCATAACGGCGCGGGCAAATCAACATTAATCAAGATAGTACTGGGCCTCGTTGCGCACGACAGCGGTGATGTCAGCGTCGTCAAAGCTCCACCCGGCAGCCGGGCTGCACGCGCAGCAACCTCCTACCTACCCGAGAACGTCGCTTTTCACCCATCGCTCACCGGGCTCGAACAGATCCGCTACTACCTGCGCCTCCGCGACCATAGCCCGTCAGGTGCAGATGCGCTGCTGGAGCGCGTGGGCCTTGGCGAGGCTGCAACACGCCGTATCGGCACCTACTCCAAAGGCATGCGCCAACGCGTCGGTCTCGCTCAGGCACTGATTGGACACCCGCAACTGATGGTCCTCGACGAACCGACAAGCGGTCTCGACCCCGTTTCGCGGCGCGAATTCTACGCCATCCTTGATGAACTCGCCGGCAAGGGCACCGCCATCCTCTTGTCCAGCCATGCGCTCACCGAGGTTGAGGCGCGCACCGACCGCATTGCAATCCTGAGCCGTGGCGAACTCGTCGCCAACGATACGCTCGCCGGCTTGCGTCGCCGCGCAGCCCTGCCGATTCAGCTGCAGATTGCAGCCCGCCCCGATGCCGCCGATGAAGTGGCCCGCCATCTTTCGGGAGCGCGCCTTAATGGCGCGCGGGTGGATGTTACATGCCAGCACATTGATAAACTCAACCGCCTCGCCGCGATTGCTAACCTCGGCGACATGATCGAGGATCTTGAGATCGTTCCGCCGAGCCTAGAAGAACTCTACGCACATTTCAGTCGTGGAGGTACCTCGTCATGAGACGAACCCTCGCGGTTACTACGTCCGAATTCGTGATCTCCGCTCGGAATCGCTGGGTTACGATCTCGATTGTCATGATGGCACTGTTTGCGCTTGTGCTTTCCGCGGCGGGTAGCGCGCCGACCGGAGATCTGGGCGCCGACAAGCTCTCCATTACAGTTGCCAGCCTGACAAGCCTTGCCGTCTATCTCGTGCCCTTGGTGGCGCTCCTGATGTCGTTCGACGCCATTGCAGGCGAAATCGAAAGAGGAACCCTTGCCCTGGCATTGGCCTATCCCGTTTCGCGGTCGGAAATTCTCGCCGGAAAGCTGTTTGCGCATCTGGGCATCCTCGGTCTGGCTGTCGCCATTGGCTATGCCATCGCCGCAATAGCTGCATTCAGCCTCGACGATCAGGCCGCACGCGGGCTGCCCGCACTCGTGCGACTTTTCTGGACCTCGCTGCTGCTCGGCGCCGTGTTCCTCGGCATCGGTTACGGCATCTCTGCGCTCACACGTCGGCCCGGATCCGCCGCCGGTGTCGCAATCGCGCTCTGGCTGGTCATGATCGTACTCTATGACCTCGGCTTGCTCGCCGCGGTCGTGGCTGACAGTGGTGGAATGTTCACGCGGTCTATTTTCCCTTGGATGCTCGTCGCAAACCCCGCAGATGCTTTCCGGCTCTATAATCTTGCGGCCTCCGAAGCCACCGCCGCAGCCGCAGGCATTGCCGGGGCGGCCAACGCCATTCCCCCGTCGCTGGCTCTTGCCTCTCTGGTTATTTGGCCGGCGGCGGCATTCACGCTGACGGCTGCTGTATTCCGGAGGATCACACCATGATATCCCGCATACTCCTCCTCTGCTGCATGTTCTTGGTGTCTGCCTGTCGAAGTGAGACCTCCGTCGACAAGCCGGACCCCGTAGCGATGAGCCAGGATGCGCTCGGCCATTACTGCCAGATGAACCTTTCGGAACATCCAGGCCCCAAGGCACAAGTCCACGTCGAGGGTCTGCCTGTTCCCTTGTTCTTCGCGCAGGTCCGCGACGCGATTGCATACCAGCGCATGCCAGAGCAGTCCCACTCAATCCGGGCCATCTACGTTTCCGACATGGCGAAGGCCGGCAGCTGGAACAACCCTGGCATCGATAACTGGGCTCCGGCAGAGGATGCATTTTATGTCGTGGGATCACGGGCACCGGGCGGCATGGGCGCTGCCGAGCTTGTCCCGTTTGGTGACCCGGTTGCCGCCGAAAAGTTCATCGAAGCGAACGGCGGCGCTTTGCTCAAGCTCAGCCAGATTCCCGACGAAATGGTTCTGGCGCCTGTCGACGTGTCTGTTGACAAGGATGGTAATTTCCTGCCCCCGGCCAACAGCGCGAATGCCCAGCACTGATGCAAACCAGCAAGGACCGCCCAGAATGCAAGGCCTGAACCGCCGCCGCTTCCTCACCATTACCGCTGCTGCGGCAGTCAGCTGTCCGCTAGGAGTCTCAGCGCGCGCCGAAACGACAAAATATTGGCTGGGTACAGCTTTGGGGGCGCGAGCATCGATCCGTCTCGACCACCCGGACGCGGATAGAATCATCGTGGCCGTCCGCAGCGAAATCGAGCGACTGGAGCAGATATTCAGTCTATACCGGGCGAACTCCGAGCTATCTCGTCTCAACCGTGACGGAGAGCTTGAATATCCTTCCTTCGAAATGGTGGAGTTGCTTTCGCTTTGCGGCGCCATCCATCAGGCGACATCGGGCCGCTTTGATCCAACCATCCAGCCGGTTTGGGCGATGTATGCTGAGCACCATGCATCCGGTCGCGTACCCGATGCTGCCGCTATCGACCACGCTCTGCGGTTCGTCGGATGGTCAGGCGTTTCCGCTTCTCCACAACGCATTTCGCTCAAAAAGACTGGAATGGCTCTGACGCTGAACGGGATTGCACAAGGCTACATCGCCGACAAAGTCGCCGCTATGCTGCGCAACAAGGATCTCGACAACATTCTTATCGACACGGGCGAATTGTATGCAATGGGCGGCATGCCACAAGGCGGTCACTGGCCCATCCAGCTGGGCTCTAGCCAAGCCCCGCACGCCTTACGCAGAGTGCGCCTCGCCGACGGCGGGCTTGCCACTTCGGCGCCACTGGGTACTGTTTTCGATGATGCAGGCCGCATCGGACATATCATCGATTCCAGGAACGGGCTGCCCGCAAAAACGACGTTTCCGCTCGTCACCGTCAGCGCAACCACGGCAACGCGAGCTGACGCCTTCAGCACCGCTTTTTGTCTCATGCCCACCGAAGAAATCGAGAGGGTGGTCGCATCAAACGATGACATCCGCGTGATTTACTAACATGGTGACCGAAACAGGCTGCCAGCAGGCAGACAGCTTTGCTGCCCGTTTGCAAAAGTGACTGCACCATAATATCGGTCCATACTCCTCAACCGTTGAAATTCCTCTCCTCGGCCTTGAGGCAGGCATCATGCGCCCGGAACGCTTCCGATTACCGCAAGAGTAAGAACTCACCTCCACCAATCCAATCACGGACCGCTTCGCCCAGGAAGCCGACGTCGAACGACTGACGCGATGGGTCATGAGTGAGCTTCAACAACGTCATTGCACTGCGACCGCTTCGCCATAGACAGCGGACTTCGTGAGAGCGCCAAAGGCAACCTATGGCATCTATCTGAACTGCGAAGTTTGGGAGATGCCGTTGCTCGCCGGCACTACGCGATCAAGCCTGAAAGGTGCTCCGCCCACCGCTCGAGCGCCTCTCGCTTCTCCCGGTCGAATGAGTATTTGACATACACTGCCCCTGTGACAGTGCCCTTGGTCGCGCTGATATGGTCTAGTACCAGGCTGATGGTGTGCGGATTAATGCCGAGGGAAGCCATGCCTGTGGCGACGGTACGGCGGAGGTCGTGCACCCGGAAGTGATCTAGGCCGAGCGTGGGGCGTGTCCGGCTTATGGCGCGCGTGGCGGCATGCGCTGTCACTGGTGCATCTCTCTTCGCCGACGGAAAAACATACGGGCTATCGCCTGATGGGGCTATAGCTTCGTTGATGAGGTTGACTGCAAGGGGCGAAAGCGGCGTGCGCGACACTTCCCTATTCTTCCGGCGCACGGCGGCTTGGGTCCATGTCGGGTTGGCTTCCGACAGATCTAGCTCGGCCTTTGTCATGCCTGCGATCTCACCGACACGTTGTCCTGTAATCAGCGCCAGCTTCAAGATTGTAGCCACGGATTGCCCCATAGGGGCGTGGTCTAGGGCATGCCAAAGGATTGACACCTCCTGATTGGTGAGTACGCGATCTCTAGACCGTTCAGGCGTGCGTGGTCTTACTCCTTGAGTCGGGTCGAAGGTGATTAGGTCTTCAGCGATGCCCCAACGGTAAATGGCGCGCACAAGTGCAAGAACACGATTCGATCGAACGCGCGCACCGCGCTCTGCAACGTTGTCGATGATCTGGATGATATCGCGTTTGGCGACCTCGTCTGCCTTCATGTCGCCGATGGCAGGCAAGATCTCGCGCTTTAGCATCAGTTTATCGTCATACAGGGCCCGAGGACTCTTGTTCGGTTGTCCATGGCGATGGACCCAGGTTTCTGCCAGTCGTTGGACACTCGGCGCCGCCTGTCGTGCCTGGATCTGACCGGCAGGGTCCTCGCCGCGCGCGATCGCAGCCAAGAGTTCTTGTGCCCGGTCGCGCGCCTCTGTCAGGGAAAACGCCGGATAGGCGCCGATGGTATAGCGCCTCTTGCGGCTATCAGATCGCCGCCGGTAGACAACGGCCCAGGTCTTGGCCCCGTTTGGTGTGACCCGCAACACCAAACCACGCGTGTGGCCGTCGCGATATTCCAGCCGATGGCTCTCGGTGCGTGCTGACTTCACAAAAACTTCAGTAAGCTTCTTCAGCATGTCACCCCCCTAGCGCAGGACGAACCGGGGTTCCACTGGGGTTCCAAATGCGCGTGGCTCTAGCTGAAAGCTATCGCACTTGACAAGATGAGAGAAGCGAAAATATCAATGTAAAAACAGGCGTATAATCATTCCGACTTGATCTAGAGACATCCAGGCAAATACAGTGTCTCACTGTTTCCTAATCTGAGGGTCGCAGGTTCGAATCCTGCCGGGGTCACCAGATTCTTCAAAGGAAATTCAGCATGTTAGCGGGAGAACAAACGTTCTGTTGCTGCTCATTCTGACTCTCGAATCCGATGTTCATTCTGACTCTTGTACTTCGGGTGTTCTAATTCCTGCACCCATGCACGACGTTTTCGGGCTGCCGCGAGGCGCTGGGCATCGGTCTTCTTGATGTACCCGCGAGCCGCGTCTGGCGTCCGGTGCCCAGACAAGCTCATCACCCCCTGTTCAGTCAGTTCCGCATCGCCAAGCTCGGTCATGCCACCATGTCGGCAGGCCGTCATCGTCACGTGTTCCGGCAACCCAGCCGACCGGCGCGCCTCTCGCACAACGCGCTTGGCGTATGAAAAGGAATAGGGTCGTGCCGCACCCCTCTGGCCGGGGCTAACAACGACCGGGAACGTCTGGCGGGGAAGCGTTGCTAGGTAGTCCTCCAATTCGGGATAGAAGCGCTCTCCGTCGGCCGACAGCGGGTGCCAGACGATCTCTCCAGTCTTGTGATGAACGATCCTCACGCAATCCGGCCGCTCCGGCGGTCGGTAGTCCGTCCAGCACAAATGACCTGCGAGAACGTTCTCCGGCCGCTGGAGCCACTCAAAGCAGATGAGGGGCACGGCTGCCAGATGGGGGTGGCCATAATCTCTGATGGCCGCACTCAGCGCATACGCTTCGGCCCGAGTCGCATGCCTAATCGTCGTCGTGCTGCGGAACCGTGTTAGGCCAACAAATGGATTCGAGTGCTGAAACTGTTGCGGATGGGTGCGTTGAACGACCGTCCAAGCCTTCTTGGCGATATCGATCGTGTGGTTCGCGTGCCGTAGCCTGCTGCCGTCTTTTCCGCCACGAAGCTTCTCGTAGATCTTGTCCACGGCGGCTGGCGTGATGGACCTTGAGGGAAGTTCGCCCAACCGGGCGCCGGTCTTGGTCTCGATATCCGCCAGGGCGTGCAACTGATATCGATACGACGGCTTCGTGCGGTCCTTGAGTTTTTCGAAGGCGGGCGACCTCATATAGGTTTCCAGCCACCAATCCACTGTCCCATAGCGAGGTCCGGCGTGGAGAGAGCGTTCACCGTCACGATCCTTCCGCCAAGCATCGAGGTGACTGTTTAGCAAGGCCGCTCGGGCGATCGCGCTGCCGTAGTCAGCCCCCAGTGCCTCCCTGAGGAGCGGGAAGCCCGCAGCGATGTCAGCTTTCCTGGCGTTCCAGTAATAGGCTACTGCACCGCGGCTCAAGCGCTTGGCGATCATGTAGCGCGGCCAATCGACTGGCTTCACAACACGTCGGACGCGTCGCTTACATGGCTGCTCCGATTGGTAAGCTTCTCGATCGCCGCGTCGAGATCCTCTTTGAGCCATCGTTCACCCTTCCCACGAACACGCAGTGGTTTGGGCCATAGATTACCTATCGCTCGGCGGAACGCATCAACCGAGCGCTCATCCACGTATGCCGCCGCTGTTTCGGCCCGCATCAACCGGGGCCAGCTGGGCGGTCGATTGAAGGCCTCAGCCATCGTTTCCGGGCGCCTCCAACAACGTCACTAAAGGCGACCGCCCCAGTTTTCGCTCGACGGCAATCAGACCAGCCTCTTCTAGCCACTGGAGTGCGCGGTACTTCGCATTACGGTCGAGACCGAACGTCAGGCTCGCGATGTTACTCAACGGAACTGTGGCTGATTTCGCGAGGCTGGCCGTGAACCAGATAGCGATGCCGACGTGAAGGGATTTGCCAGGCAGTCTCGCAGCGATCGAAACCCAGTTCAGCGGGATCGGACCCTTGAGGAATTTCTCACCGGCTTTGGGCCGAGGAAGACGCCGGGACGTGCCAACCTTTGGGTGGGGGCGTAGGCGTATGCGAGAGGGATCAATAGCCATCACCACTACCCTCTCTAATAAGTACATATAATAAGACTGTACGGGCGTTCGCCGGTGAACAGCTCGCGTCGCGCTGGTGCACAGGTGGCTTTGGGGTTTGCAGGGATTTTGCCGTCATGACCTGCCCTCCGCCATCAGCTTCTCGATGGTTGACCAAATGACGCGTCCGCGTTCGTCACCCAAGCGTCCCGGGTAGCGCACGCAGCGCACCTCGGAGCGCAATTCGAAGCCGTCGAGCACGATCGCGCTGGCTTCGGCCATCAGGCGCTGGGTATCGGCAATCGCTTTTTCGAGATCTTCCAGATTTGCTTCGATCAGCAAGGCGTCATGCAATGTTGCGCAAACGCGGATGCCCGCCTCTGTCGTGAGGCAGCAGGCCAATCGCAGCATTTCGGCGCCGTTGGCCTGCATTGGGAAGTTTCGAAGAAAACGCGGGTTGGCATCGGCACCAACCGCAACCTGCCAGCCGAAAACCGAATGCAGCCGGCCATGTAGGAGCCCTTCTGCCTCGATTGCATCGGACCAGTGCCAGAACCTCGGAAAGATCCGCCTGTGCCGCTCCAGGAGGCGCTCTGCGTCTGCAAGGGGCGTGTTGAGCATGCGTGCAAGGGTTCTAGCGCCCATGCCGTACTGAACACCGAGCGCGCAGGCTTTGAACTGGGCTCGAACATCCGGATGTGTAACTGCCGTGGCTCCTTCGGGCGCTGCTCCAGCGGTAACAGCAAAGGCGACATAAGGATCGCCGGCTTGATATGCCGCCTGCATTGCCGTATCGCCCGATAAGGCGGCTGCGATACTAAATTCCTGCTGGCACCAATCGATCAGGGCCAGGCCCTTACCGGGATCGGGACGCACGAGAAAGCGTATCCACGCGGGACCGCCAAGGATTGATGCCTTGGCGCTAGGCTGATTACGCCCCGTGCGTGATGCGAATGGGCGCATGGGCGTTCTGTTGCGTCCATCACGGCCGATCAAGACTTGGCCCGGTTGAAAGGCCCCGATGGTGGCGCGGAGTTCTTTGAGGGGACGCACGTCCGGGTGCGCACGCGCCCGCTCCTTGAAGACGTCATCGCTAAGGTCGAGGCGACCGAAGGCGTTACGCGGCCAGTCGATCCCGCGAGTTGCCAGCCAATCTTCGAACGCGTCGACCTGGAACTGATAACCGCGGTAGAAGCCGAAAGAGTCGTCGATCCCAGCAATCAGGTTGGTCTGGACAGTCCGCCAATTCTTCGACAGCCCCGCTAGCGTGGGCTCATCGACAGGAATACCTGTGGCTTCGATCCGAGTCACCGCCATCAGATAACGTCCACGCAACAGCGCCCGCCCCCAGTCCAGATGCGAACTCATGCGCTCGAAAAGTCGCGCTAGGAGGCGAAGAAGCCGGCGCACTTGGTCTGGCGCGTCTCCTCGAGTAATGGCTGGGGCGGCCGGCAAGCCGAACCAGATGAGAGCGCCTGCGAGGCTTGGCCCACACGGCACATTCCGGCCGTTGATCATGTTCCAGAACTCGATGGTGAGATCGAGAACCCGCTCGGGCATGCGCCAGCCGAGCGCAAGATGAACATATGCGAGATCCTCAGCCTGGATCGTGACAAGAAGCGCCTGCGGGCCCGTCGGGTAGGGCGGCTGCCGCTGCCTGTTGAGTTTCGGCATGCCGATCTGGATGTCTTGGCACGAATGGTAGTCGAGCACAGCGCTGTAGACGGGTGACGGACGATCACCACCGCACCGCTCCAAGTGACACACAATGACGTAGATGCTGGAAAAGTGCGGCTGGGAGATCATCAAAATTCTCCCATAAGACGCCGGATCACGGGATGGTCGAGGTTGTCGACGTAGCGGTCTTTGAAAGCCATCTCCAAAAGGCGTTGAAACGATAGATCGGGCCACTCGGGCTCGCCAATCTGGTCCATTGCTTCGTAGACTTCGTAAGTGCCGGCTCCCATGTTGGCGGCTAGGCGAATCCACTTCTTTTCCGCGCGCTGCGCTGCCTGATGTGCGTCGGTGTTCCATACATCGAGACGGCCTTGCTCGTCCGGCAAACGTACCGGCCAAAGCAATACGACACCCTGCCGCGTGATCGTTGTGTAGAGCGTCTTTGCGACTGCCTCGCCAGGGATGGCGGGCGCTATATCTGGCGCCACGAGGTAGGTAAGGCGGTCGTCACGCATCTCCAGAAGCAGGGTATCCAGACGCATGTCCGGATGGCCATGAACCCGGAACCATTCCTGGCGATTTGGTTTCCTCACCGGGACGCTGGCCAGGATTCGTCGAGCAGTAGGCCCTTGCGCGAGTCCGCCTGCGATGCGCAGCCGCCTCGGATCGAACGGGTTGGTCGGCTCGTGGCCGTTGCCGTCGTCGTCATCGGGGGGGGGTGATCGTGTCGTTCATTGGAACCTCTTCCAAGCTGTCGGCTGACTACCAGCCCAGATCTCGCTTGAAAGCCGAGGCGTTCCAATGCCTTTGCACCTGCTCCAAGGCGCACAGGAATCAAAGACTTAGAGCTACAGTGACGCGTTAAACCGCTGCACAGCGACAATGGTGCCGCGTCCAATTGCTGTTGCAAGCCAGTCCCTTAGGTTCAGGCGATTAGGCGATTTTTTTTCGCCCGAGTTTTCTTTGTCGGGATGGCGGCATGCGGACGATGCGCAGGATCCTGCCAACGCTGACCTCAGAATAGTTCTTGTCCCGCCGCAACCTGACTGCGAGTTGTTCCTTGTTGAGCTTCGGGTGCTGACCTGCCAGCGTTTCAAAGTCTCGCTGCATGCGTTGGTCTCGGATTTCCGTAATCGCCTTGTTCTCTTGTTGGACTGTCCGGGAATGCTGGTAGGGTTTGTCGCCCGACCGCTGCTCTTGGGACGAGCGAAAGCAATCTTGCAGATAGTCTCGGTCGATGCTGATGATTTGATCTTCCCAGGAAATTAGCGTCTCCAACTCGATATCCAGGGTGCCGATCCTAACTACAGGGTAAGCCCTGAACTCAAGCGAGATCGAGCGTCGAAAGCCCTGTAACTCGACTGAACGAAACCGGACATGACGCTGCAGTTCATCCTGGTCGGCAACCGTCAGGGAGCATTCGCGCCGCAAGAACTGGGTGATCATTTGCCTGGAGGTCTGCCATCTGGCCAACGCTTGGTGCGAATGGAAGAAGGGGCCGAGGTTGTCGAAGAGATCGCATGTCGATACGATCAGCCGAATCGAACCGTCATTGCGGTCGAGGACGTTGACTGTTCGTTCGCAACGCTCCTCGCATCCGCGGCACACGATCGTGTCGCCATCGACGGCAGGCTCGATGAGTTTCGCTGATAGAAGTGAATCGATTGCGGATGCGGGCCGGGACACCATGTCGGCCGCAGGGAGAATGCAGCGCGTGGGACTCGAAGTGCGGCTGGCGAGACCGACGATTTGGCGGATAATGCGGGCCTTTGGCGGTTGCATTATTCATTATCCGGCGGCGCAGTCTCGATACCTGACTGGCGCAGCATCTCATTGATACGATCACCAAACTCGTTCTGCTGTACTCGAAGCGAATTCGGAGCCGTGATGCAAAAGGATGGGCTGCGATCGCGCACGTCGTTACCGCGGCGCAGGAAAAGAACCTTTATCCAGACCTGATCGAGGTCGAGTTCGTCTGTTTCAAACTCTGCTGTAAGTCGGCTTACCATGTCGGCGAGGGCGTCAGGGTGCTTTCCGGTGTTGGCTTCGACCAGGAAGCGGCGCCATGGCAGGCCCTTGATGCGGAAGCGCATCTTGGTGACGCGGACGTCGCGAATACCAAGGTCTGGAGAGTGTTCGAACTGAAATCCGGGTTCCAAGAGCCTCGACAGATCGTATACAATATCGTCTGGGGGTGGATACCTCGGAACGTCGTCGCCAATGACAGTCTTCGCGAAGATTTGCTGCAGGTCAGGAACGAGGTTGCGGTCACCCTCCGTATAGATGTCTAGCGTGCCAGCCTTGTCCCGGTGTTTGAAGATCAGCTTGAATGACGGACTGAGGGTTTGCTGTGTCAGCGATCCTTGCTGCCAGAACACGTCGGTTTGGGGATGATCCTCCGCGTAGGCGAAGAAAATCTCTTCGTTACCGCGACGCAAGCAGTCGATCTTGCAGTTCTCGCCGCGTCGCTCTCTTCTCGTGAAAAACGTTATCAGTGCGTCCTGGAGGTCCTGCACCGCGATGTCATCTACTGGCAGGCCCCGGATTGGTAGCGATTTGCGTTTTAGCCATGCGCCTGACGGTAATGCGTCGACCTCTGCCAAGATGCTCGCGTTCGGGATCAACTGGGGCCGATTGAGCGTGGCCCAGAACGCTTTGGCGAGATGGCTTCGCTGAGCCTTCAGGGCAGTTACTGCTTCGAAGTCGCCGACGTGCTCTGCCTCATTGAGCAGTCCTAATGTGAAGCCCTTTCCGGCCAATTCATCTACAGAGTGAAAATGGGCGGTGACGCGCCTGAACAGGCCTTTCTTCTCGTTCTCACTGCCCTCTGGCTGCTCGTCATGAACTGCCTGAATGAACGCTTCCGCGTCGATATTTTTTCCTGAACCACACCAGAAGCCCTCAAGAATCCCTTGGTTTTCGCAGTACTGTCGGAGCAGTGCCGCTGGCGCGCGACGCGCGAAGTCCGTGGGGTTGAAGTTCTTGCCCATGATATGCCGGCGTAGCCGCTCTGCCTCCGGTAGCGGCGTTGTGTCTAAACGAGGATGGCTTGACCAAGCCTAGGTGATTCGCTGTCAGAGAGTCTCGCGGGAGTTGCGTGCGAGCCGCGCCTATGCTGTGGCGCAGACTGAACGGTGCACGGAGCTGGCCGTCACCGCTACCGCTCGTGGGGGCGAAGCGAACCTCGACCTCAAATGTCGATGAGGATGGCTCATGACCCGGAGCCGTCCCAATCAGTCACCGATTTTCGTCTGCTGCCAGGGGCACAGCGGACCTCAAGTCGATGGTTCGACGAGGACCGCTCGTGACCCCAAGCTGACTCATGCAGCGCAGCAACCTACATATTTGGCGGCGGCGCAATACTGTGGCGAAATGCCATGAGCTAACCCGAGAATTCTGACTAAGCGGCCTCAAGCCCAACGGCTGTCGGCCGTTGTCCCATGGCGTGGCAGAAGGGCTTGGTTGGGGCGACGATCCGCCAAGCAGAACTGTTGATACGCATCAATGTCGCCCTGGCCCAAGACCGAAAGGCTACTTCTGCAATTCTCATCGCGGAGAATGAGTTCGCTATGAAGTCCCTTCCTATAGTTTGGCAGAGACTCGTCAGCCCCGAGGGCAAGACGTGTGATCGATGCAGCGCCACGCACCAGGAGATCCAGCGGGCGCTCGGGAAACTCGAAGAGGCACTCCACCCCTTGGGCATTGCGCCAAGTCTCGACGTTAGAGAGATCGATGAAAAGGCATTCAAGGCCAACCCGTCTGAGTCGAACCGCATTTGGATTGCAGGCAAGCCGATGGAGGAATGGCTGGGTGCCAGCGTTGGCAGCAGTCGTTGCTGCTAAGTCTGCGGTGACACGGACTGCCGAACAGTTGAGGTAGGGGCGAGAACGTTCGAGACTATCCCCGAGCAGCTTTTCTTCAGAGCGGCATTGGTCGCTGTGTCTCAGTTGTTAGATCCTGCGAGGGACGCAGGGTCGATCCACGCTCATTAGCTTATGGGGAATTTCAGGTTTCAGAACCTCGCGGGTACAATGGTCGGAGCACTAAGGCGTGGTAAACAAAATAGAAGCCAAGCGTTACAAGGGGCGGAACCAGAAAGATCTCTAAATGAATTCCAAAGTTGTTACTTGCCACCATACCCATCTGTGGCCGTTGCAGGAACACCAGGAAAATCGCTGCAGCGGCCCCCAAGACCGACATGCGATACGCAGCAACAACACGATCTTGGAAGCGAGCCGCGTGAAATCCGGCAGCAGACAAGTGTCCAAGGAACGCATGAGACCAGGCCAGACGATGCCTCTTGCACAATGCGACGAATATGACAGCAATGATGCTACATCCAACGCAGGCAAGTTCGTAGTTGGTCACGCCGATTTCACCCAAGACACGAGTCGGTCGCAATGTCAGCGCGTCGAATGTGCCTTTCATGAATGGACCTGATACAGCAGCCAGTATTGTGAAGAGGTAACCGGCTACTTGGTTCGCAAGGGCCACACGAAGAATGCTAGGTGGGCCGTCGGTGGCCCCAGGTCGTTTCGCTGATCCTGCAAATGCTCTCCACATTTGGCGAAGTCCTTGCCTGCGGCAGGGGCCAATACCATGGCGCGGCGGAACCTTAGCTCTTGTCGCTTGTCCCAGCAATTTCGCAATCGTGACACCGAACGGATTTGTCGCGTAATGACGAGCCCCACCCTGACAGCTGCTTGTGCACCGGTGGCGCAAGTGTTAGTGTTAAATAGTTAATTGTAAGGCCTCTTTATTGATGCACCACACATGATTACGGCATCGCAGTTGCGGGCTGCCCGCGCCCTGCTCAACATCGGTCAGCGCGAACTCGCCGATAGATCCGGTTTATCGTTGCCGACGATCCAGCGAATGGAAGCGAGCGAGGGCGTCATCCGCGGCAATGTGGAGTCATTGACCAAGCTGGTTGCTGCGCTGACCACCTCAGGAATCGAGCTAATCGGGGAGGGTGCTGTCAGTCAGGGGAAGGGCCGAGGCGTGAGGTTTGTCGCGTGAAGTGCTTGCTGGTTGGGGCATGGTCGTTTGGTTGGCGGTCGATGCAACAGCGGCAGGGCGGCGGTAGGGGACGGGCGTGACGCAGATCGATGCACTCCTTTGTGGTGTTGCGGCTTTCATGGGCATTGGCGTGCTCGCTATCGTCTTGCAGTACTGGCGCAGCAGGTCCCATATCGTCTACGCGCTGTCACTGGTGGTCTGCGCAAGCCTCTTCGCCATTGCACTCACGCATCTCCTGCAGGATACGACGTCGCCTCAATTGGCGGTTCTTCCCCTCGGCTTGCCTTGGCTTGGCGCCCACTTTCGTCTCGATTCATTGAGTTCCTGTTTCCTCAGCATCATCAACTTCGGTGGGGCTGTCGCCAGCCTTTACGCGCTCGGATCCGGAGAGCATGAGGAAGCACCCGGCCGCGTGTTGCCGTTCTATCCCGCGTTTCTTGGCGGCATGAACCTTGTGTTGCTGGCCGCTGACGCGTTCAGCTTTCTGTTCGCCTGGGAGTTCATGTCGCTTTCGTCTTGGGCAATGGTCATGGCACATCACCGTGACCGCAAGAACCTCCGCGCCGGGTACATTTACCTGCTTATGGCAAGCTTTGGCACGCTGATCCTCCTACTTGCCTTCGGGCTGTTGGCGGGGCCAGCGGGCGCCTACGTGTTCGCTGACATGGGGCAGGTGCCACGTGCCGACTGGCTCCCCGGCGTGGTCGTGATGCTGGCGCTGCTAGGTGCCGGCTCAAAGGCCGGCCTGGTGCCGCTGCACGTCTGGCTACCTCTCGCCCATCCGGCAGCACCGAGCCATGTCTCGGCGCTGATGAGCGGGGTCATGACGAAGGTCGCGGTCTACGGCTTCGTGCGTATCGTATTCGACCTAGCCGGCGCACCGGCCTGGTGGTGGAGCCTTCCGATCATCGTGGTAGGGGCGGCAACGGCTGTTTTGGGCGTATTATTCGCCATGCTACAGCGCGACTTGAAGCGGCTCCTTGCCTACAGCACGGTCGAGAACATCGGCATTGTTTTTGTCGCCCTCGGTTTGGCCCTGGCGTTCAAGGCGAACGGCATGCAATGGGCTGCCGCGCTTGCCTTCACCGCCGGGATTCTGCACGCGCTCAATCACTCGCTATTTAAGAGCCTGCTGTTCTTCGGCGCCGGGGCCGTGCTCAACGCCACGGGCGAGCGCAACATCGAGAAGCTTGGCGGACTGATCCACCGCATGCCGCAGACAGCGTTTGCATTTCTGGGTGGCTCAATGGCCATTTCGGCTCTGCCACCGCTTAACGGTTTCGTGTCCGAATGGTTGTTGTTCCAGGCCATCTTGATGAGCCCAGAATTGCCGCAATGGGGTCTGAAGCTCGTCGTACCAGGAGCCGGTGCTATGCTTGCGCTGGCTGCGGCACTGGCTGCCGCCTGTTTCGTCCGGGCCTTCGGGATAACGTTTCAGGGCCGGGCGCGCTCGCCAGCCGCTGCCGTTGCGCGTGAGACTGATGTCTTCTCCCGCACCGCCATGCTGCTGCTGCTCGCCATCTGCCTACTGGCCGGAATACTGCCAGGGCTCCTAATAGACGCCGCCGCTCCGGTCGCACGCCTTGTCATCGGCGAGGCAATGCCCCATCAGACTTCGATGCGATGGCTGTCGATCGTGCCGGTGGCCGAGAGCCGCAGCTCCTACAACGGCCTCTTAGTGTTCGCATTCATCATCATCTCGACGCTACTCGCCATCGAAGTGATCCACCGCTTCGCCTCACGCGCTGTGCGCCGCGTCCCGGCCTGGGACTGTGGCTATCCTGACCCAAGCCCCGCCACACAGTACACGGCTGACAGCTTCGCCCAGCCACTGCGGCGGGTGCTCGGTCCCTCCGTGCTACTCGTCCGCGAGCGCGTGAGGATGCCACCGCCGGGTGATCCGCGCCCGGCGAGGCTGATACTGAGCTGGCGCGACATCGTCTGGAAGGGGATCTACGAACCTTTGGCGGGCACCATCAGAACCTTCGCGGCGCGGCTGGACATGCTCCAGTTCCTCACGATCCGCCGCTACCTGAGCCTCGTGTTCGCCGCTCTCGTCGGCCTGCTGCTGGTGGTAGCAATATGGGCCTGATCTTCGACCTCGGCGTCCAGGGCGCACAAATGCTGCTGGTGCTGGTTCTGGCGCCGTTGCTGCTTGGCTTCACGCGAACGCTCAAAGCGCGTCTGCTGCGTCGGCGCGGCCCCCCGCTAGTCCAGCCGTATCGTGATCTGCTCCGTCTTATCAGGAAGGACGTTGTGCTAGCCGAAAGCGCCTCGTGGCTGTTCCGGGTCGCTCCCTACATGATCTTCGCCGCCACTTGGGTGGCCGCTGCACTCGTGCCGAGTTTTGCTGCCGGGTTGTACTTCAGCTGGTCCGCTGACCTCATCGCCATCACCGCGTTGCTTGGCTCGACGCGCTTCTTCCTGGCGCTCGCCGGCATGGATGTAGGCACCAGCTTCGGCGGCATCGGCTCTTCGCGTGAAGTCATGTTCGCCTCGTTCGCAGAACCGGCAATGATCATGATCGTGTTCACAGTGGCCTTGGTCGCCCGCTCCACCCAGTTGTCGGACGTGGCTGGCTTCATGCTGAATCACGCGTCATTGCGTGTTTCTCTCGGGCTCGCGCTCGTCGCGCTGGTCATCGTCGCCCTCGCCGAAAATGCGCGCATTCCGGTGGACAACCCCTCCACTCATCTCGAACTGACCATGGTGCACGAAGCCATGGTGCTCGAATACTCGGGCCGCCATCTTGCTGTCATCGAGCTGGCTGCAGCCTTGAAGCTGTTGCTCTATGTCTCGCTCATCGCGTGCATCTTCGTGCCGTGGGGGATGGCCCCACCGGGCTCCGATCCCCGTACCCTTCTGCTCGGCGCAGTTGCCTATCTCTTGAAACTCGCTGCCGGCGGCTTCCTGCTAGTGCTGTTTGAGACCACGATCGCCAAGATGCGCGTCTTCCGTGTCCCCGAATTCCTCGGCGCAGCATTGATGCTCGGGTTGCTCGGCACGCTCCTGCTGTTCGTTTCGCGGAGCTTTTGATGCAAGGGCTCGTACTTGATTTCGCCCACATGCTGGCCGGGCTGATGGTACTGGTAAGCTTCATGCTGCTCTATCAGGATCGCATGTTCGGGTTGCTCAACGTTTTCGCCCTCCAGGCCCTCCTGCTTTCGTTCTCGGTTGCTTGGCAGGCCCATATCCAGGGCGCGCCGCATCTCTATGTAACGGCCGGTATCGCACTGACCCTGAAGGCCATCGTCATTCCTTTTGCTCTGCGCCGGGTCGTGGTGCGTCTCAACATCCACCGGACCATCGAGACGGTCGGCGGCATTGGCCCCACCATGCTCTTGGGTATGGGGCTGGTGGCACTTTCCATGGTTGTGATGCTGCGCGCAGCCGCGATGGCCGATCCACTTGCGCGCGAAGATCTCGCCCTTGCCCTTTCCGTTGTGCTGCTAGGACTGTTGATGATGGTGACACGACGTAACGCGGTGAGCCAGATCATTGGTTTCATGTCGCTAGAGAACGGACTGATCCTGGCTGCTGCGGGCGCCAAAGGCATGCCGCTGGTCGTCGAGATCTCCGTGGCGTTCTCAGTGTTGGTCGCCTTCATCGTTATCGGCGTATTCCTGTTCCGTATCCGTGAACGCTTCGATTCAGTCGATATACAGGATATCGACCAGGCGCGGGGGGAACGGTGATCAATCTAGCAACGCTCCAGCTTCCGGTTGCACCGGTGACCGCCCTTCTGGCCATTCCGTGCCTAGCAGCGCTGCTGCTCGTGCTGCTGCCGGGATACCGCCTATCGGCACGCATCAACGTGTTGGCTGCGGCCGCAACTTTCCTTGCCTCGCTGGCGCTGCTTGCCGAGCGGCCGTCGCCCACCAGCTACCTGCTGGTCGATGATCTCAATATCGTATTCGTCGTGCTTGGGACCTTTATCGGCTTTACCACCAGTGCCTTCAGCGCCAGCTACATCGCCCACGAAATCGGGACCGGCAAGCTAACGCCCGTCTACGTACGCTTCTATCACGCCATGTACCAGGCGCTGATGTTCGCCATGAACCTTGCGCTGCTCGCCAATAACATTGGCTTGATGTGGGTAGCCGTCGAACTCGCCACGCTGACCACCGTGCTTATGGTCGGCATCTACCGTACCCATGCCGCGCTCGAGGCGGCGTGGAAATACTTCATTCTCGGCTCTGTTGGCATTGCCCTTGCCTTGTTCGGCACTATCCTTTTCTACATGGCGGCGCAGCCTGTGCTCGGCGAAGGCGAGGATGCCATGGTGTGGACCGAGTTGATGACGCGAGCAAGCGAATTCAGCCCACAACTTCTGAACGTGGCATTTGTGTTCCTGATGCTGGGCTACGGCACGAAAGTCGGCCTGGCCCCGTTGCATGCCTGGCTGCCTGACGCACACGCCGAGGGTCCGACTCCGATCTCGGCGGTTCTGTCAGGCTTGCTGCTCAACGTGGCACTGTACGCCGTGCTCCGCTTCAAGATGCTGCTCGCAGCCAATCCGCACGCTATCGCACCTGGCCCACTGATGGCCGTGCTGGGGTTGCTGTCGCTCGTCTTCGCCGGCTTCATGCTGTACGGGCGGCGCGACATCAAGCGCCTGTTTGCCTATTCGTCCGTCGAGCACATGGGGATCATCACCTTCGCTTTCGGCATGGGCGGACCGGTGGCCAACTTCGCCGGCCTCTTGCACATGACAATGCATAGTCTGACAAAGTCGGCGATCTTCTTTGCGGTGGGCCACATCGCCCAGGTCAAGGGCACTCAAAGGCTTGAGAGCATTCGCGGCTTGACTGAGAGTCATCCGCTGCTGGGGTGGGGGCTGGTGATCGGGGTGGTGGCGATCGCCGGCCTGCCGCCTATGGGCATTTTCATGAGCGAACTCCTGATCGTAACGTCCACTTTTGCTCGTGAGCCGCTGCTTGCACTACCACTGCTGCTCGGCCTGCTCGTGGCACTCGGAGCGCTAATGCTGCGGCTGAGCGAGATCGCATTCGGCGAGCCGACAGGCAGCATGGCCAAAGTCGAGGCCTCATATCTGCCGCTCTTGGCCCACCTCGCTCTGGTGCTGATGGCGGGTCTATATCTGCCGGGCCCACTGGTTGCTTGGTTCCAGAACGTCGCGCGACTGTTGGGCTAGTGGAGACGCAATCCATGACTTTCGCTTCCGCACTGTTGGACAAGGGCGAGAGAGTTGCCAGTAACCGGATGTGGCAGCGGGTGGTCGTCGACGAGAAGGTATGGCGAGAGGCCATACTCGGCGTTGGTACAGGCGAGGCCACCATGCTCGGGCTGTGGTGCGACGGCGAAGCCGTGCACATGGCGCTGTTAGAACCCGCCAACGGAGCGGCGGGTCGGCTGGTCGCGGTGGTTAGCCTTGCGATATCCGAGCGGAGCTATCCCTCGGTGGCAATGACACATCCACCAGCGCTTCGGCTGGAGCGCGCGATCCGCGATCTCTACGGCGTCGAGCCAATTGGCCTGCCTGATACTCGCCCATGGCTTGATCATGGCCGCTGGGGCATCGCGCAGCCCTTGGGTCAACGCTTGGCGGACGCCGCCCGCACCGTGCCCTACACCTTCCACCGTGCCGACGGCCCACCTCTGCACCAGATCCCGGTCGGGCCGGTTCATGCCGGCATCATCGAACCGGGCCATTTCCGATTTTCGGCCAGCGGGGAGACCGTGGTCCGTCTGGAGGAACGCCTCGGTTATGTGCACAAGGGTATCGAAGGTCTGATGGTGCATGCATCGATCGAGCGTGCAAGCCAAGTCGCGGGTCGCGTCTCGGGCGACAGCACGGTGGCCTTCGCACTCGCCTTCGCAATGGCCGTCGAGACGGCG
Organism: Hyphomicrobiaceae bacterium; assembly: GCA_050246945.1. Classification (GTDB taxonomy): domain Bacteria; phylum Pseudomonadota; class Alphaproteobacteria; order Rhizobiales; family Hyphomicrobiaceae; genus JAEUMD01. The sequence continues at coordinate 34,731 of JBFWVC010000024.1, read as the reverse complement.
CTCGGCGTCAAGGTATCGTCGAGGGCACAGCACATCCGAGCCGTCATGGCGGAGCTGGAGCGGCTCGCCAACCACTTCGGCGACATTGGTGCAATATGCAACGACGCCTCGTTCTCGCTCATGCATGCCCACTGCGGGGCCTTGCGCGAGCGGATATTGCGCGCCTGCGATGCGTGCTTCGGACACCGGCTGATGATGGATAGGGTGCTGCCCGGCGGCGTGGCAGTTGATCTAGGCGACAATGGCCCCCAATACTTACACTTACTCATCGATCAGATACGCGCTTCATTTCCCAAACTTGCCGAGCTCTACGACAATACAACCTCCCTGCAGGACCGCACGGCTGGAACTGGCGTCCTGACAGCGGAACTAGCGCGCCAGTACGGTGCGGGTGGCCCTGTCGGCCGCGCCTCAGGGCGCGCCTTCGACGCTCGCACAGCGGTCGGTTACGCTCCATATCACGAACTCGCCTTCGCGCCGGCCCTGCGACGGGAAGGGGATGTCGATGCGCGCGTCTGGGTGCGCTTCTTCGAAATTGAGCAAAGCCTGTCGATCATCGAGCAGATTTTGCGCCGATTACCTCAGGGAGCGGCGCGCGTCGATCTACCACGGACCACGAGCACGGGCGAGTCTGCCGAGGGATTGGCGCTGGTCGAGGGTTTCCGCGGGGACGTGCTAGCCTGGGTCCGCATCGGTGGCGATGGTGTTGTGGTGCGCGCCCACTTGCGAGATCCCTCGTGGTTCCAGTGGCCGCTTCTGGAGGCGGCAATCGAGGGCAACATCGTCGCCGACTTCCCGCTCTGCAATAAATCGTTCAACTGTTCCTATTCCGGGCATGACCTCTGACCACACGCGAGACTTAATATGCGTAAGCTCCTCCTTGAAGGTCTGATCCGGCCGCCGCTGACTGAGACGGCCCCTTCGGCCAGTGACGAAGCCGCCGCCGAGTTAGCCCGTAAGCTTGGCAAAGTGGCACGGCGGCGTCTCGGGCGCAGCTTGTCGATTCGCCAGGTTGACGCCGGATCGTGCAACGGTTGCGAATTGGAAATCCACGCGCTCGCCAACGTGTATTACGACCTCGAGCGTTTTGGGTTGCGCTTCGTTGCGTCGCCACGCCATGCGGACGTTCTGCTTGTCACGGGCCCTGTCACGCATAACATGCGGGAGGCACTGGAGCGAACGTGGGCGGCGACGCCGGACCCTAAATGGGTCGTCGCCGTCGGAGACTGCGGCTGCGACGGCGGCGTGTTCGCCGGCAGTTACGCATGCGTCGGCGGCGTTGCGGCAGTGATCCCGGTAGATTTGCACATCAGGGGCTGTCCCCCAAGTCCGACCGACCTGCTGCGAGGGCTGCTGGCTCTGGTCGAGGCCAGCGCGGCCCTGCGATGAGATGTGTGGCACGCCTGGCTTAGTTAGCTACCGGTTGCGCTCTCCGCTCGACCCCGCTCATCGTGGCGGAAACGCGCAGCGCCCAAGTTGGGCGCCCGCCTCTCGCATTACCGCTTCCATATCGATGAATTGAACCCGCCTATTGTCAAACTGGAGCAGCCCCTCCGCCTCCAGGCTTCGCACCATTCGCGAGATCGATTCCGACCGTGCCCCGACAAGTGAAGCCAGTTCGAGACGTTGGATCGGAAGCTCGACCACGTAATGGTCGTCCTGTTCCTGACACGCTAGGCGTTCATAGAATATCGGCAAGACATGAAGAAACCTGGTCTGCAGGCCCAGTGTCATACTGTTTGCATAATCGGCTTCGGTCTCGTCCAACTCGCAGAAACAATGCTGCAGGAATCGCTCTCCTAATTGCGGGTTGGTCTCCAGTAGCCTCCTGACGTGCGAGTTTTCGATAAAACAGACAACGCTGGGGCTTAGCGCTTCCGCCGAGTTGAGGTGGGCTGCCTTCCTCAGCAGCGACCTATAGCCCACGGTCACTCCACTTGCGCAAAGCCGAAGAAGCGCCGAGTCGCCCGTCGGCATGATCCGGCGCAATCCGATGAAGCCCGACTTGATACAATAGACGCCGTCGGCTTCATCCCCTTGGCGAAACAAGATTGCCCCAGGTTCAAGGATGCGCGTGCGCTTCGCTATCCTTGGCCGTCCTGATCATAGGCGAATACCAGCGTGGCCATGCTCGCTGCGAGTCCGGATGCGGAACAATGATGATCGATCGGGCAGGTAGCAGTCAGATGGTTGGCGATGTCGGCAGGTGGCCCGACGCTGACTTCGGTTGCGTTCGGATCGGCGTTTGTAATCAGAGGTCAAGTAGACGCTTCGGTATTTCGATGGCTGCTGCCGGAAGGCAAACCGACGTAACAGGGACCGACTGCAAATGTCGATCATGACCCTTCGCGTCGCGCCGTCGATGTCTGGTCCTAGGCTACAGCGGTAATCCTCGTTACCAAAACTGTCCTCGCGTCAGAAAAAGCGTGCGCGTTTCCCGGTCTGAGGCTGGGTGTCGCCAGGAATTCGGATGTACTGAGCCAGCCCGTCCTCTGGAGAGTGCTTATGGCCTTGTGGCATTCGACAAGCGCATGAAAGAGCATGCGGCAGCCTTTCACCTCTGGCCTCTCAGCCAAAGCGATCTGAGAGACGTTGCCTGAGGTATGTTGCCGTCAGACGCCTCACTGAGGCTCACGAGTCCATCCTTGGCCACAGCGGCTGTTTACGTTGTAGGGGGAGTTTTTTGTTTCATATCGTCTTATGCGGAGCACCTCAGTGCTTGGTATCCTTGTCTGATTTGCTGATCAGAAAAATCAGGGCTTCGCGAATTTCCCTCCAGAGTTCTTCCGCTTCGTGCTGGTCACGAACTCGGAGTTCAGCGATCCGCAAATCGATCTCGGCCAATGCCGCGTCACCAAAGCGCTCGATCATCGTCTGAGCAGCCCGCAGAATTACAGCCCTGTCTGTCGTCATTCCGAACCCAGAAGGTCGAGCACCAAGCCCGTGACAAGCAGGACAGCAGATTGGGGTGGCCGCCTTAACGTGTGTCAATTCTGGGAGCAATATTCGACAGGTGGGGTCTTGGCCCTTCCGCCCGATTTGCAGTAGGCTCTCGAGCACGTTGAGCCGCCCCCCTGGTTGCCGACATGAGTCAAAAATCGATACACAGGTGCGCTGACTGCACATCGCGCCAGACGACCGAATGGCAGATCCTGACAGGCCAGGAATTGGCGATGGTTGACCAGGCGAAGCGCACGCGCAACCTTGAGCCTGGAGCAATCCTGTTTCGGCAGGGGGACAATGCCGACGGCGTCTATTGCATCCAGTCGGGCCTCATTGGATTGCGGCGGATCACGCCGACGGGCGACTCGGCGCTCCTTCGGCTTTGCACAAGCGGCGTGACCGTGGGCTATAGGGCGCTGTTGAGCAAGGCGCCCCACCGTAACTCGGCGGAAGCACTTAGCCCAAGCGTTGTCTGTTTCATCGAACGCTCATCCGTCAGGAGGCTGCTGGAAACCAACCCGCAACTGGGCGAGAGATTTCTGCAGCATTGTTTCTGCGAGTTGGACGAGACCGAAGCCGATTATGCAAAGAGTATGACATTGAGCCTGAAGGCCCGGTTTCTTCATCTCTTGCTGATATTCCATGAGCGCCTGGGATACCAGGATGAGAACGACAATCACGTAGTCGAGCTTCCGATCCAACGCTACGAACTGGCCTCGCTTGTCGGGGCGCGGCCGGAATCGATCTCGCGAATGGTGCGAAGCCTGGAGGCGGAGGGGTTGCTCCAGTTTGACAAGCGGCGGGTTCGCTTCATCGATATGGATGCTGTTTTGCGAGAGGCTGGCGCTCAACTCTGATCGTCATGATGCCGCAGGTTCACGTTCGTTCCCTGGAGCCATTTGACCAATTTTGAACTGTGCAAGCCGTTCAGCGCAATGGTCAACGTAGGCCAAGCACGACAGGGAGCATGTCCTACCCTGGCTCCGTGCCAACAAACAATAAAGCCACGACTGGTGAGCAATCGGCCGCCATCTATCGCTCGGCCTTCGCGCGGGAAGCAAGCCGCGTGGAGAGGCCTGCGTCCAAACAGGCCCGCCTGACTGACGTAGCGGCATACCGTGATCGTGAACTCGCGGTTTCCGCGGAAGTTCACTACAATGACATCGAATAGAATAATTGGCGGGACTCCACGCCGTAGTCTCGTCAATCACCCGGAACTCCTATTGGAGTGGCGCCTATGTCGGCCACGACTGTCCTGTTGCACCTCGCGGGCTTTGTCGCACTGCTGCTATGGGGCATGCACATGGTGCACAGCGGGGTCATACGAGCCTTCGGGGCCAGCCTGAGGCAAGTCTTGGCGATTGGCTTGAGCAACCGTTGGAAGGCGTTTTTCGCTGGACTTGGAATCACCGCCATCTTGCAGAGCAGCACGGCCACGGCGCTTATGTCGACCAGCTTCATTGCTGCGGGATTCATGTCGCTTGTGACAGCCCTCGCCGTCACGTTGGGCGCCAACGTGGGAACCACACTGATTGTCCAAGTGCTCACGTTTAACGTCGCGGCCATTGCACCCATTTTCATCCTGATTGGTCTTGTGGCCTTCAAAAAGGGTGACAAGACGCGAACCCGAGATCTTGGGCGCGTCGGTATCGGCATTGGTCTCGTACTCCTGGCCCTGCATCTGATCGTTGCCACGATCGAGCCAGTCGAGAAGGCGAATGCACTGCGCGAGTTGTTTGCACTGATATCGACTGATCCGATGCTCGATATCGCAATCGGTGCATTGCTGACCTGGGCCGCCTATTCGAGCGTCGCCATCGTGATTCTCGTGATGTCGCTTGCTGCCCAGCACATTGTGACGCCAGAAGCAGCAATTGCCCTGGTGCTGGGCGCCAACCTGGGCAACGTCATACCTCAATATCTCGCGGCGGGAGCCAGCATCGCTGCGAGGCGGCTCGCAATTGGCAATCTCATTGTGCGCTTTACGGGCTGTCTGATCGTCTTCCCGTTGCTCTCGGCAATCACCCAAGGCTTGGCGGTGCTGGAAGCTAGCCCGGCGCGTCAGGTGGCCGATTTCCACACGCTCTTCAACCTGGCACTGGCGTTTCTGTTTTTGGGTCTACTTGGTCCGTTGGCCAAGGTCTGCACTTGGCTCCTACCCACGGCCGCCGTCCTAAGCGATCCAGGACAACCGCGCTATATTGGCGCTGCGCCAGGTCGCTCGGCGCCCGTGGCACTGGCCAATGCATCACGCGAAGTGCTGCGCATGGTTGATATGGTTGAAGCCATGTTGAAGATGTTTCTCAGGGCATTGCAAAGCGATGATCGCAAACTGCTTGCGGAACTATCGAACATGGATGATGCGATCGATCGCCTGCACACAGCTGTAAAGCTCCATGTAACCGCCATCAGCCGGGAGGAGCTGAATGCGCGTGATGAGAAGCGGTGCGAGGAAATCTTGTCCTTTACCATCAACCTCGAGCATGTCGGCGATATTCTGGACAAGAGCCTGCGTGAAATCGCTGCCAAGAAGATCAAGAACCGGCTTTCCTTTTCGCCGGAGGGTCTTCGGGACATCGAATCCATGCATCAAAGTCTCATGAGTGACCTCGAACTTGCGACGCGCGTCTTTCTGGCAGGGGATCAGGACTCGGCGCGGCACTTGGTCGAGCAAAAAGAGCGTATGCGTGATCTTGAGCATACAGTTTTGCACAACCATTGGCTTCGGTTGCGCGCGCGGCGGACCGAGAGTGTCGAAACCAGTGCTCTTCACATCGATATCGCGCGAGACCTGAAGCGGATTGCCGCGCACATTGCGTCGATCGCCTATCCAATCTTGGAGGAGAACGGTGCGTTGCGAAGGAGCCGATTGCGGGGCAGTGCCAGCGATGACGTTGAAAGCATGCCTACAAAGCCGCACTGAGGCTCCATCGAAATGTTTGTGCGGCGGGATCTGACCAAGCATGACATTGTCCGCAAGGTTACCCGTTCGTAGAAACCCGATGTGCCGCGCAGACTGGAGCCGCATCAATACAATGATAAGCGGCTTCAAGGAGTGAATCCGGCGATCGCGCTGGAAGCGGGCCCGGTAGTTGGGCACGTTGCTCCGACTTTGATCAGCGCGCCTGTTCGTGTAGCATGCGCATCGCGATTTCAGCACAACTGCAAGGTGGGTCAGAACAAATCATAAACATGGGAGGAGGCTATGTTATCGGTCCTGCGTATCGGTTTCGCACTATATCTGACTGTCCTCTCGTTCTTACTCGCAGCGCCCGCCGTCAGCGCGGATCAGCCAAAGCTGATTGTCTTCATCACGATCGATCAGCTCCGAGGCGACATGCCGTGGAGATTTAAGGATCGTTTTGGCGACGGCGGCTTCAGATATCTGATGGAAAAGGGGACGACCTACACCAACGCAAATTATCGCCATTCAACGACGTTTACTGCCGTTGGCCATGCCAGCCTGGCGACCGGAGGAAACGCGCTGCAGCACGGTCTTGCCGGCAATGACTGGCATGACTATGCGTCGGGAAAGCAAGTCTACTGTGTTGAAGACGACCGCCATACGCTGATCGGCAAAGAGCCAAAAGCCCACACAGGCATGTCACCACGCAACCTCACCGCCTCGACGTTCGGCGACGAAGTTGTGTCGTCGACGGGTGGCAAGTCGCGCGCATTTTCAGTCTCGATCAAAGACCGCGGTGCCATTTTGCCTGGTGGACATCGTGGCAAAGCATTCTGGTATTCATCGAGCTCTGGTCAGTTTGTGACCAGCACATATTACTACTCGGAATATCCCGAATGGGTGAAGACGTGGAACAAAGCCAATCACGCGGCTGCCTACAAAGACAAGGAGTGGACCCTCCTCCACGATCGATCCACCTATATCTATGGCGATCGCGACGATGAACCATGGGAAAAGTCCTACAAGAAACTTGGCCGGACGTTTCCTCATCCACTCGGGAACGAGGACGAAAAGGCTTTCTATGCAGGTTTGCGCTTCGCACCCCAAGGCGATGAGCTGACCCTCGCTTTCGTGAAAGAGCTGGTGGATCAAGAGAAGCTCGGAACCGGCAATACCACGGACGTGCTAGCTGTCAGCTTTTCGGTAACCGACTATATCGGGCACGCATTCGGCCCAGATAGCCTCGAGGCGGAAGACAATCTGCTCCGCTTGGATCGAACACTCGCTGATTTCTTTGATTTCCTGGATAAGAAATTCGATCTCGACAACGTCATCGTCGCACTGTCGTCGGATCACGGCATCGATTCGGTGCCTGAGCGCACCCAGAAACTGGGGCTGGACGCCGGCAGGCATCGACCCGATCAGTTCATCGAGGCTGTCAATCAAGGGTTGAAGAAGCGCTTCAATCTACAGGACAATTTGGTGAAAGTATTCTGGAACCCGAGCCTCTACTTGGACCTGGATGCCGTCGAGCGCGCAGGTCTCGAAGTCGAGAAAGTCGAAGCTGCCCTGAGAGAAGAGATCTTGAAGGTGCCAGGAGTCCGCTTTGCCGTTACGCGCACCGATCTACTAAAAGGCAACGTAACGAGCGAACCCATGCATGCAAAGGTGCAGCGGGCATTTCACCCAACCCGCTCGGGCAATGTCCTTTTTGTCCAGGATGTGGGTTGGTACCTTTACCCGAAGCCCGATGAATTCGCGGCCATGCACGGTTCACCATATGACTACGATACGTATGTGCCGGTCATGTTCGCGGGGCACAAAATCAAAAACAAGGTAGTTGACCGTGAAGTTGCGCCTGAAGATATCGCGTCGACCATCACCACATATCTCGGAATGATGCCACCATCCGGTTCGACGGGAACACCACTCGTGGAGGTTCTTGCTGGGTTGAGAAAGGACTAGATGCGTGTAGCCGAAGGATCTGGTGGCCACGCGTTGAGTGCGTTGGTGCCTGATACAAGCGCTGAGCCCCATGTAGGGCTCAGCGTGAAGTGGCCATCATGGTCAATCAAGATGACTTCAAGATGACTTGTTGATTTCAGTGAACGAACGCGAGGCGGCCTCGCTCGCCGCTTCAAAGTTCTGCTGCGAAACCTTAATCGACAGCTCAAAAAGCTCTTGTGCTTGCGCAGTCGCAGTGGCGAGCTGTTGCTGTATGAATTTGGCCTGCAGGCGGCCGGCTTCCGGAACCGACTTGGCGCGTGCGATGGCCTGTGCCGCCTCGAAGGCAGCTTCAGTGTTCGCAGCCGCATTTGCCCCTATCTTCTCGGACATGGATTTGAAGCCTGCCTGCGTCGTATGAACAAAGTCCTGGAGCGCCTTAGCTTGTGCTGTCACGGCAGCACGAATCTGCCGATTGAATTCCCGCGACTTCGCCACGCTTTGTTGCGAAAGCTCCTGGATTTCGTCCGGAATACGCACATCGTTTGTGGCCGCCAACATCTCATGGCCCAGATCAAATTGTTGGACGTTCATGGAAAACTCCAAGCTGTGTTACATCGCACATGCTGGAGCGGCGCGTATCGGACGCCTCTGTCATTATCCCGCATCGATAAACAGCTTTAGCGAAATTGTTTGTGCAACGCAGCATTTCGAAACCATATGATTTCAATGGTAGTATGCAAGCCTGCGGGGCAGATTTTGCGATGCATCGTCAATCGTGGCGACGTTCAACTAGCTGGCATCGCTTGGCTCTGATCTCCTGGTTTTCCGCCTTTGCTACCCCACCTCTAGCCCGGTGAGGATGCGCTCTGGTCAACGTGTTGGGCGGGATGGAAAAACGAGGGTGAAGCGCAGTCCGAATCCGAGTCACACATTGCTTATGACGGAGTACCAAATTGCGTAAGGGGCACCTATTCAGAACCGTTCTGATATTACGCGCTCTCGCATTTGCGTTTGCCAGCTCTGCAGTCGTGGCGGCTGGATGAGGTCGACAATGCTATGGCGTGTACCCGTCAAGGTCCTGCTGAAGGAGTGGACCGCTGCGGTGCCAGTCCGAGCCACCGCGCAAGGGGTGAAATCGTAGAACCCTGCAAGAGCAGCGAGGCAACCACGACGACAAAGACAATGTTGAAGAATTCGACTGTCACGGGCCCCGGCGTGATAACGGGAAGGATGGCCAAGAAGATGGGAACAGCACCGCGAAGTCCCACCCAACCCAAGAAGGCGGTTTCCTTGAGGTGAAATCGGAACGGCGACACGCACAACGCGACAGCAACGGGACGCGCCAGAAAAATCAACGCGGCAGCCACAACAAGAGCTTGAGGCAGGATCGCGATGAGGCTGCTCGGCGTGACAAGCAGGCCCAGCATAAGAAACAGCAGGATCTGGCTGAGCCACTGCAAGGCCTCGTTGAACTGGAGTATGCGCTCGATCTGACGCTCGACGCGCCACGAGATCATCATTCCGCAGAGATAGACAGCAAGGAAGCCGCTCCCGCCGACCAGAGCGGTTCCTGAGAAGACGATGAGGCCACAAACCAGCGCCAGTGGGGGGTAAAGACCGTGCGGCAAGTTCACACGATCGATCAAGACGCAGGAAGACCAGCCGCCGAGCAGACCGAGTGCGAGCCCCAATCCGATCTGCTCTGCGAGCAGGGGCAGTGATTGCAGCAGGCTCTCAGAGTTGAGAACAGCACCGGAATCCACAAGCGTGGTGAACATCAACGTCAGAAATATTGCGATTGGGTCGTTGAGCCCTGACTCAAGCACAAGCGTGTTTTTCAATCGGTCCGAGATCGCAACGCCGCTCTGTTGGATCAACAGGAACGTCGCGGCGGCGTCCGTGGAGGAGACGACTGCGCCGAGCAGAAGACCAATTTCAATGGAAACATTCAGCACATTTGTTGCAACTGTCCCGACGATCAGGGCCGTAATCACTACGCCCAATGTTGCGAGCAGTATGGAAGGAGCCCGAGCGCCTCGGGTCTTGTGAAATTCCGTCTCAAGGCCACCAGCGAACAGAATAATCGCCAGTGCCAAACTGCCGAGAGCCTGGGCCGATGCAAAGTCGCTGAATTGAATGCCGCCGGGACCGTCCTCGCCAAGCAGCATTCCCGCTGCGAGAACAAACAGCAGGATCGGTGCGCCAAGTTTCTGCGAGATCGGTACAACCAGGATGCCGAGGAGAACCAGTATTCCGATGAAGAACACGACCGTTTCCATGAGGCTCCTGGCAATGAAAGCTGGATACTTGAGGCTAACGCGAGAGACGACCTATTTCACCGGCGCAGACCAATTCAATCTGGATTTTTCTGGTCCCACCGCAAGTAGGTTGACCTCCGAACGGATTGATCAACTCCTGCGTTCTTGGCGAACCAATTAGGGATCGTGAACACCCGTGTCTGGCTTCGTTCCCGCTCCCCGGCTGACGAGTGTCTACCCACGTCCAGCGATTGCCCTCAACATTTGGGCTACTGTGACCGGTTCCCTCATGGAGACGTCCCCCTAATCGACTACTGAGTTGCCACCCGGACCACCGCCGCGGTCCATAACGCCGGCTGTCAGAATCTTTGAAACAGAGAAGCGGTCTGTGTGGCGCAAGGTTCGGACCATCTGGTGGGTTGATCCAAGAGGCTTGTCTTTGATGTTGCAAGCGCCGTCAAACCCGATCACCGAGTTCGCCTATTTTGACGGCTCCCGAACGTCGCGCCACACCGACTTGATCGCCGGCATCGGGTCGGGGCCAAGGGCACACCAGCCATCGTCAGGAACTCGATTGCGTGGAGGCGGCGTTCGAGCCCTTCGACATTGGCGACGTAGGTCTGGGGCTTGCCAAGGCGGTCGGCCATCACCTGTGGGGTAGATCGGCTTCCTGCCCCGCAACGGCCTGATACGGCAAGTGGCAGAGGTGTTATGGGGCTGGGTAGGAATCCGATTTCGGCTGCAAGGGCCGACGAAGCTGCCACGTTCTAAACGAACAGGTATGTTGCGATACTCTAGAATATTCACCTTCACCGGCCTCGCGCATGCTGGCGATGACAGGATGCCCTCCAGCGGCGACGTAGCGCCGGCGTGCCGAAATCGGCCCGTGGGCGCCGCCGGCACATCTGGAAAAATACCTAAGCGAATTGGCCAGCGGCCAGCGTGGGCCAACCATGGAGCCCAGGAGGCATGCCATGGCATTGGCGAGTAGAGGGGCGGGTCGGAGCTAGACCGGCAATCAAGCGCCAGCACGTTTTGCCCGACTTAGTGCTCCCGCTACCCCGGAGATTATGCGACTTGGCCAACGTCTTGGACGGGAGGGAGTATTTGGGCGAGAGCATGCTTCTCGGCGGTGGAAACCATCCGACACTGAGCGCCGCCCGATACCGCATCGAGTTCTACGGCCGACTGCTATTGGCCCAAGGCTGACCTCGGATGCGCCCGGATCGGCGTACGCAGTTGGAGGCAAGGGAGACGCTTTGGCGTTGCGATGGCTGCTTCTGATGGGCATGCCGAAGTAAAGCGCCCCGACCGCGAAAGTCGATCCTGACCCCAAGCGGCCCTGAGCAGTTGCAGCATGCAAGCAAGTCAACGCGGGCTGTGCAAAAAACCGGACTCTTGCGGCTCCTCTTAACCGATCGAGGGATCGGCGGGTCGGCACGTCGGCATCACATCTACAAGCGGTAGCTCCTTGGCACTGTGCGCGGATGAGGCGAGCCGACTGGCGTACCTCTGTTGTCGAAGTCGTCAGATACCGTCCGTTGGAGCCCTACGAAAAAGCCACTTGCGCTCATGGGGGGCAAGCAACGCGCGTTACCGCGACATTGAACGCTTTCAAGCAGAATTGTCGGTTCGTTAACTGCAACGCGGTGTTGCGCGGGAGCTGACTTTGTTGCCTAGGCGTAATCTTGAAATTTCCCGGGAAGGAGGCTCCCCGAAAATCTCGCGATAGCCCCCAGAGAATCGACTTAGATCCCAGAAGCCGCAAGACCCTGCGGCCTCGCCAACGGTTTTGGCATCGCCGCTCCGCAACCGCGCACGAGCCAGGTAATAGCGCCGAAGGAGAAGATAGCGCGCCGGGGGCAGACCGTACCAGTCTAGGAATATCCGCCGAAGCGTCGGTTCACTGACCCCTACCGCGGCGCTCAGCTCATCGGCGAACATCGGCTCGCCCGAATTCGTCTCCAATACTTCTTTGATTCGTTGAATTATTGCCCGCCGCGGCAATTCAGGCCTTCCAGTCCGCCCTCGCGTGCAATGCAATAAAAGTGTCGGCGAGAGCGCTCTGCTTAGTTCATCGGTTATGCAGCGCCTCACTGCAATTTTTTCAAGAGCATGAGGTCGATTCTCAGCAGTTTCCTGCACACTGACTAGCAGTCTCCTCAATCTCTTCGTAACGGAATCCAACTCAAGAGTTCGCGAGCCAATCAACTCCATTTTGAAAGTATCTTTGGGAATAGCCACAACCATAAGGCTGACACCGGCGCACGAAATGTCCGCGTGCTCGCTATTTGGTCCATAAATCCCGATGGTGTTTTCAGTTGCCTGCGTTCCAAGTAATTTTGCTTGTGGTTGAGAGCGCAGCGGAATGAGAAAAGCTGCCGCATGCGATGGGCTCTCTCCGCGACATGAGGTCTGGCCGGCACCGAATGAAATATGCTGAAAAGACCATTCTCCAATTCTGTACTGGGTCAAAGTCGCCTCGAACTTGCCCCGGTTGATCTGCATCGCGGAGACATTGGTGTCTCTTAATGCATGTGACAAAATCTCAGTGTCATCGAATGTTTGAGATTGCGCGAATTCCATTAAGTTTTCCCTGCCTTTGAATGCGACCCATGGCGCACTTTATTCAGGTATGACACCCCTCCGAATCAGTGGAGCAGTCAGCACCCTTACTGCAAGGTGGAATCCATGCACTGCCCCCTGCGACCCGGTGGTTGCTCTCGCAAGAGCAGGGCAAGACCAAATGCGCACGCCGGAACCAATTTTGATTGAAATTGATATAACACTTGTTGGCCGTCAATCCTAATCTCTCCCAGGGCAAAACGCTGGCATCAGGCCGTGGTTGCCCGATCTGGGCGGTTGCGTCCGAGGGGAGGGATATCAATGAAAAACAAGCTTGCTTGCAAAGGCTACAGCCGCCGTGAGGCCATAAGACTGGCAAGCGCTGCCATCGGAGTAACGGCTGCAACCTATATTGCCCCCGGTGCCTTGGCACAGTCGAGCAAGAATCCAGCCCCCAAAGTCAATCGAACTCGGACGCAACGACCCAACATCCTTTTTGTCTTCTCTGATCAGGAACGCTATCGCAGCCGTTGGCCAAAGGGTTTGAGTCTGCCGGGCCACGAGTGGCTACAGTCAAAAGGGGTGACGTTCCACGAGCACTATTGCCCTGCGACGATGTGCACGTCTTCCCGCAGCGTTCTACTGACGGGGCTGACCACGCCCGACAACGGCATGTTCGAGAATTGCGACACGCCGTATGTCGGAGCCTTGTCCACCAAGATCCCGACGATCGGGCACATGCTGCGCAAGGCCGGATACTACACGGCCTACAAGGGCAAGTGGCACCTCAGCTCCGAGTTCGACAAGAACACTGACCGGTTATTGACGAACGAGATGGATAAATACGGCTTCGCTGATTACTACGGCATTGGCGATATCATTGGTCACACGTTGGGAGGCTACCAATTCGATCATCTCGTGTCTGGCAGCGCTGTCACGTGGCTACGGCGAAATGGACGACCGCTCCAAGACGTTCACAAGCCGTGGGCTCTCTTCGTAAGCCTCGTGAACCCTCACGACATCATGTACTTCAACACCGATACTCCGGGTCAGAAAGTACAGGATACGGGCTACTTGATGATGCATGCGGCTCATGCGCCGAACCATCCGCTGTACAAGGCAACCTGGGACGAGCCGCTGCCCGAAAACCTCTTCGAGCCCTTGGATGCTCCCGGCCGCCCCAAGGCGCACGGTGAATTCATCAAGATGTGGGGGCACGTACTCGGAAACATTCCTCCCGAGGAGGATCGCTGGCGCCGCTTCAACGACTACTACATCAACTGCACGAGAGCCGTCGATGCTGAGCTCTTGAGAATATTCCGCGAGCTCGAGGCGCTTAGCATGGCCGATAACACCATAGTCGTGTTCACCAGCGATCACGGTGAGGCGGCCGGCGCGCACGGATTGCGTGGCAAAGGTCCGTTCGCCTACCAGGAGACGATGCACTTGCCGATGTTCTTCGTGCATCCGGACGTCAAGGGCGGGCAGAATTGCGAAGCGTTGACCGGACATATCGATTTCGTGCCCACTTTGCTCTCGATGGCAGGGACAAGCAAGGAGCAGGCAAGCGATTTCGCAGGCCGCTCGTTGCCAGGCAAAGATTTCGGCTCGGTCTTTACAAATCCTGGCAGTGCACGCGCAAACGACATCCGCGACGGCGTCCTTTTCACCTACAGTGGCCTCGCCACCAATGATAGCGAAATCTTCCGCATTAACGCGGAAGCGAAAATGGCGGGCAGAAAGCCGATCGTACAGCTCATCAAGGAGGGCTACAGGCCGAACATGAAGAAGAGGGGCAGCGTGCGCACCGTATTCGATGGTCGTTACAAGTTCTCGCGATACTTCTCTCCACTCGAGCGCAATTCTCCGAAGACGCTGGATGAACTGTTCAAGTGGAATGACGTTGAGCTGTTCGATCTTAAATCCGATCCCGCCGAGAATAATAACCTCGCCGTAAATCGTACTGAAAATGCCACCTTGCTTGCGGCGATGAACAGCAAGCTCGAAGCCATCATAAAGGCTGAGATGGGTGCCGACGACGGCCGCGAGATGCCCAGCATCCCGACCGTCGATTGGACTATCGGCAGGCCAGATCTGTAAGAGCGCTTGCGGATGCAAAATCTCCTTCGGACAGTCGCGCAGCGTCATAGGAAAAGAGCAAAGGAGGCAGATCGATAGCGGATACTTCGATTTCGACGATCGAAGCTCAGGCCTGCATTCGCCAGCTGATACCTCGAACAGTTTACCGGCAGCCGTCTTAGACGACCGCGCGGCTACTTATGCCAACGCAATGAGCCACTCATCTACATGGAGCCGGCAACATGATCCGCCAGTTTGCGATTCACCTTTTCACCTTCGGACTTACGATAATAGCCATGCCATTCTTTAGCGCTGAATTGGTCGGAGCTGCCGACAGTACCACGCTCATCAAAGACTGCGAATCCGAGATTCGAACTTATTGCCCCACCGTTACGCCCGGCGATGACCGCCTCGTCGCATGTCTTATTGCTTTCGAGGACAAGGCGACACCCAGATGTCGGCTCACCGCCTATCTTGAGTCCGGGTCGCTAAACAAGCGGCTGAAGGAACTCCAGGCGCTGGCAAGGACGTGCAGCAGCGACATCCTCCAATATTGCTCGAAGGTAGAAGCGGGTGGTGGACGCATCTACGATTGCCTCAAGGCAAATAAATCAACACTTACGGACAACTGCCGGGCGACTATTAATTCCGCGCCCAAAATCTAGGTTAGCTGGGATCATTTTGTGGCGATCCGGCAACCGCTGGCTAATGCATTCAGCGTTATTTGAGCTCTCAAAGCAAGGACAAGGCTATGGCCATCGAATTGCCGACTTCAATGTGGCGAGTGATCAGCGCGACTATTATCGTCGCAATGGCAACAGGGGCAAAGGCCGACACTGAGGCGGGCCGTCTGGCGGTTGAAAAGGCCGAGCGTGAAATTGCCAAGGTAATGGACGCCTGCAAATCCGATCTGAAAGCGTTTTGTAGCCAGGTGACCCCGGGAGACGGCAGACTTGCGATGTGCGCGTTAGCGCATGAGGATAAGCTCACTGACGCTTGCTTTAGCGCCATGTTCGACTTTGCGGATGGACTAGATTTGGCGCTTGGCAACATCGGGCGCGCTCTCGAGGTCTGCGAGTCAGATATCGAAAAGCTCTGTGCCGGTGTGGAAGCTGGCGACGGGCGTATCGCACAGTGCCTATTGGACAACAAGGCTGAAGTATCAACACCGTGCAAGGCCGAAACGTCCGCAATAGAAACTCGACTCAAAAATTGACGCTACCGCTGCCGCCGTCCAGAACAGAGCCACTTGATGCGAGGCAGAAAGCCAAGGACCGGTGAGCCTCCGCCGGGTCTGATCATCAATTTCACGAACCATTCTAGGTTGGTTTGGTCGATGCCATTCAGATTGTGGGATTTGTCGCCTGCGCGGCATTAAGGGGAAAGACGGGAAATGAGTTGGGCTAGCAGTGTCATCATTGGAGGCGTGATATGCGGCATCGCGTGGAGCGACGCCATCGCGCAGGACAATTTAGGGCCGCTGTTGCCCCACGTAGGGGGGCAGGTCGACTACGCTTTCAGCAATCCCTTTGGTCCCGACGCAGAAGCAAGAGTGACGTTCACCAGAGTGACCCCCGATGAATTTGAGCTGCGATACGCAAGCACGAGGGGCCTCAACGTCACCCGCAAGCTCCGCACAACGGATAGGCAATCATCAAAGGCCTACGTCATCGGCTACGCGCAGAATATGCCGAACCTGATGCCCAGCACAACCTCCCTCGGCATCTCCGCGGTATCGCTGGTCGAGCTTCGCGAAGCAGGACGAACGAGCCTAGCGCTGGTTTACGATGCGAAGCAGTCGCGCATTGGCGGCGAACTGTCACTTGTACAGAAGGACATAAGGGTCAGACTTCTTGTTGAAGACAAAATCATTGAGGTTCCGGCGCTGCTTGCACGCGGCACATTCAAGGATGGAAACAAGAGTGGAACCGGAGAGTTTTACTTCCTGGACAACAAGAACAATCCGATGATGCTGCAAAGTACGCTAGCGTTCAGCTGGGAAACGGTTCCGCGATCGGAAAAGATCGTCCGCGTTGCGGCAGGTTCTTCGATGAAATCCGCAATGGAGCAATCTTTGAGCACGTTGCGACGCTACGACGTCTACGGCTTGCGCTTCGACTTCGACAAAGCGACGCTGAGGAGCGAGTCGGCGAGTCTGATCAAGGACATTGCCGAGACGCTCAAGAAGAATCCGACTTGGACGCTGCAGGTCAATGGTCACACAGATTCGATCGGAGATGCAGCATACAACATGAAGCTCTCGGCAGCCCGGGCGGCAACAGTTGTCACAGAACTCACGAGGCTTGGTGTAGCGGCGCCGCGATTGAAGGCCGCGGGGCTCGGGTCGAGCCAGCCGAAGGAAGACAACGGGACGCTGCAGGGGCGTGCCATCAATCGGCGCGTCGAACTGCTGCGGACTGACAGGTGAGCGGATAGGTCTTGGCTGCGTTCGATCGAGGCCAGTATCAATCCAGTGTTCAAAATGCATATAGGATGGAACCGTGCTGACCGATGTCACTGCCAAGTTCATGAAAATTCTTGTGTGCATTGCATTCATGGCGCTGCCACCGGCCGTCAATGCGCAGCCGGCAACTGATGCCAAGACCTTCAAGACGGAAGAACTCGACCAGCTATTGGCTCCCATCGCGCTCTATCCTGATGAGTTGCTGACGACGGTACTCATGGCGGCGACCTATCCGCTCGAGGTTGTGCAGGCAGCGCGGTGGCGCAAGGAACCTGCAAATACCAAGTTGTCAGGCGAGGCGCTGACGAAGGCGCTTGTGTCCAAGGACTGGGATCCAAGCGTCAAGACGCTGACGCAGTTCCCAGACGTGCTCCAGACGATGAGCGACAAGCTGGAATGGACCCAGAAGCTTGGCGATGCCTTCCTGGCCCAGCAGTCGGATGTGATGGATCGCATCCAGTTCCTTCGCAAGACGGCAGACAAAGCGGGGTCGCTGAAGAGCAACAAGCAACAAAAGGTCACCAAGCAGACCAATTACATCATTATCGAATCGACATCGCCTCAGACGGTCTACGTTCCCGTTTACCAGCCAACGGTCGTCTACGGGACGTGGTGGTACCCGGCGTACCCGCCCTACTATTGGCCTCCCGTGTACCCCGGCGCGTCATTCGTGAACGGCTTCTTCTGGGGTGCCGGGTTCGCAGTGGCCGGTTCGTTGTGGGGATGGGGGCGGTGTGACTGGCACCGTCACGACATCAACATCAACGTCAACAAGTTTAACAACATCAATGTGAACCGCGCGAAGATCTCGTCCAACAGCTGGCGGCACAATCCCGCGCATCGTGGACCCGTTCCCTACCGTGACAAGGCGAGTAGGGAGAAGTTTAGTGCAGTTGATCGAACTCGCCGCGAGGCAGCCAGAGACTTCCGTGGCTTCGACGAAAAGAAGCAGATCCGCGACCGGTCCGGCGCTGTGCCCAAAGACGGCAAGCCGACTGCCTCAGACAGGAAATCGGACCTCAAGCTCAAAGACGAACCAGGGAAGCAGACTGGCGACCGCCCGAAACCTCAAAAGTCGCGAGAAATTCCAGAGGCACGCGAAAAGGCCACAAGTGACGTTGGGAGGCCCACTCCCAAGTCCCGAGGCAATGGCGATGCTTTCGACGTGAAGCAAGGCTCACAGGTCAGAAGGGAAGCCGATCGGGGCAGGGCAAGCCGCAATTTCAATGGCAACCATGGCGGGGGTGGTGGCATGCACCGCGGCGGTGGCGGTCGTCACCGTTGAAACCCGACCCCTTCATAAATGACTCCATGCCTTGAGGTAGGACGAGCAATGCGTCGCAAAACTGCAGCCAAGACAAATTCTTTTAGCACCTTTGCGCCTTCGCTGGCCGTGATCGCAGCATTGGTAGCGATGTTTTGGGCGACCCAAGGGCAGGCCAAGGCTGCACCT
This sequence comes from Hyphomicrobiaceae bacterium, assembly GCA_050246945.1. Classification (GTDB taxonomy): domain Bacteria; phylum Pseudomonadota; class Alphaproteobacteria; order Rhizobiales; family Hyphomicrobiaceae; genus JAEUMD01. The sequence continues at coordinate 16,117 of JBFWVC010000024.1, read as the reverse complement.
TCCGACCAGACGACGTTTCGCTCGGCTTCTGCAGCAATCGAAGCTCTGATCGCGGCAGCAAAAGCCGGGAATACCGAACAGGTCCTGCAAATCCTGGGGGCGGACGCAGAAGAGGTCGTGCGTTCCGGTGATCCCGTCGCCGATGAAAGTGCCCGGGCGCGCTTTGTGAAGGCTTACGAAGAAGCTCATGCCCTCAAGGCCCAAGACGACGGTAGCGAAGTTCTGCATATCGGCTCCGAAGACTACCCATTCCCTATTCCACTCGTGGAAGAGAAAGGTGTCTGGAAGTTCGACACCGCAGCCGGCCTTGATGAGATATTGACGCGCCGTATCGGCGAGAACGAGTTGGCGGCGATCGAGGTGCTCAAGGCATACGTCGCAGCGCAGGAGGAATATGCTGCACGTGACCGTGACGGTAGCGGCCCTCAGTACGCTCGACGGATCACGAGCACGCAAGGCAACAGGGACGGTCTATATTGGGACAACGTCGATGGACAGGGCGAAAGCCCACTTGGGGTGCTGCTTGCAGGGGCCGCAGCGGAGGGCTATGGCGGCGGCAATGCGGCCGACGAAACGACGAGGCCCTATCACGGTTACTTCTACAAGCTCCTGCTCTGCCAGGGTCCTTCTGCCGAGGGTGGCGCGCGTGATTACCTGCTTAATGATCGCATGATTGGTGGTTTTGCCATGGTCGCCGCGCCGGCCAAATACGGAAATTCGGGCATCATGACGTTCATCGTCAATCAGGATGGAAAAGTTTTCGAGAAGGATTTGGGTGAGGAAACACCGCGTCTCGCTTCCGAAATGAGTAGCTTCGACCCGGATAGCTCGTGGCGCCGTTCTCAGTCCGAGTAATGCAGATGTCAGCGCAGTCGATCACGAGGTCGGACCTTCCCGGTCGAGACTTCCTAGAGGCCATTAGTGCCGAGCTAGTACTGCAGGGCCCCACGTGTTCGGACGGCTCCGAGATCGCTGCGATTGCCGCGGCGGGCAAGCTGCAAAGTGTTGCCGTGCTGAACTCTCTTCCCGCACTATTGCTGGTTTGGACGGTGGATCCTTCCTTCGATGGAGGGGCTCACTTTCACAAAAGCATCTTTGGCCGCGATGCTGCGCTCTTTATGGCACTCTACAAGAAGTTCGGGCCAGTTGGCTGGTGCTTGCACGAATGATGTGACAATTGGGCTGAACGCCGCCCATAAGTAATAGTCAGGGAGCATGATGATGAAGATACAAGAGTCGATGCATGCGATGATGGGCTGGCTCGGCGCCGGCATTTGCGCGACACTGGTTGTGCTGGTTCCGGCATGCCTGTCCGCCGAGAAGAACAAGGTCGTGGCTGGTACACTGACCTGCAAAGGCAAGGGCACGGTAGGTTTGATCCTCGGTTCAAAGCAGACACTGGCGTGTTCTTACAATCCGGCTGGCAAGAAGAACCCCAAGCACGACTACACGGCGACCATCACGAAGCTGGGCCTTGATATTGGGATCAAAGGTCCTAGCGTGATGGTCTGGACGGTCTTGGGATCCACTACGGAACTTCCCGGCGAGGCACTGGTCGGCAAGTATGGCGGGTTGTCTGCAGACGCATCTATCGGTGTAGGAGCAGGAGCTAACGCGCTCATAGGCGGTTCCAAGGACTCCGTTGTTCTGCAGCCACTGAGCGTACAGGGGCAGACGGGTGTCAATCTCGCAATCGGCGTTGCTGGACTGACATTGAAACTCAATTAGGCTGCATGCACAGATTGCGTTTTCCTGATTGGACGATGATTAATCGATCAGCTACGCGGTCGTTGCAGCGACCGCGGCGATTGGCATTGGCCGGCGTCATGTTGCCTCTGCTTGTAATCTCTATTTCCGGGTGCGCTTCGCTGGGTCGCTTGCCGCCCGTTCCTCTTGCCAAGGCAGCAGAGGTGTCACCGCTTAATGTGCCCCACGCGCGGTTCTATTCAGGCGATGATGCCAGCGATTTGAACGCGTTTGCCGTGGAGGTCGTCGAGAAGCGGAGACGTCATGAAGGTGCGTCTTTCGCCAAGGGTAAATATGCAACCAGCCATTTCCTTGCGATATCCGGTGGCGGTGACGATGGTGCGTTCGGTGCCGGCCTACTCGTTGGATGGACGCAACGCGGCGACCGGCCCGAATTCCGGATTGTAACTGGAATAAGTACCGGTGCGCTTTCGGCACCTTTTGCCTTTCTCGGTCCTGACTACGACGACAGTCTAAAATCCGTCTACACGGATGTAACAGCGGGGGACATTTTCACCAAGAGGTCCGTTATCTCCGTCGTCACCGATGATGCCGTAACAGACAGTACGCCGCTGCGAGATCTTATTGCACGGCACATGGATCAAGGAATGATCACACGCATTGCCGAGGAATACGACAAGGGGCGACTTCTGTTGATTGCGACGACAAATCTCGATCAAGGCCGGCCAGTGATCTGGAACATCGGGGCGATCGCCAAAAGCCGGCATCCGCATGCAAGAGACCTCATCATCGAGGTTCTGCGTGCCTCAGCTTCGATCCCCGGCGTGTTCCCGCCGGTGATGCTGGACGTTTCGGTTGACGGTAAGCGGTACGAAGAAATGCACGTCGATGGGGGCGCTGCCGCACAGGTGTTTCTCTACCCACCTGCGTTCAATCTGAAAAAGAATTCCGAAAACCTGAAGAACTCCACAAGACACGTGGCCTACGTCATCCGGAATGGACGTCTCTGGCGGCCGGAAGAAAGTGTGAAGCGCCAGACGCTGGACATACTCAGCAAGACTGTTTCGACAATGATTGCGTCCAGCGGCGTGAACGATACCTATCGGATCTACACGACGACCAAACGGGACGGGGTTGATTTCAACCTAGCTTACATCGAGGATGATTTCGGCGAACCTTACGTCGGTCCCTTCGACAAGGCGTATATGAGGAAGCTGTTCTCACACGGCTACGAGAAGGGCCTCAAGGGTTATATCTGGCACAAAGTCCCGCCGGGATATGGGCGATGATATTGCTTGCGGCAGCAGCGCACTTCTTTGTGCCCATTTAGATCGGTATCAGAGATCGATAGGCACACCGCATTGGCTTGGACGTGTCTTGATCCCAGTCCGTTGGTCATCACCACTGTAAGCTGTTTTGATGCTAGGCGGCGGGGCCTTTTTTCCCGGCTCTCACTCGCAGGCTGCACCGTTATGCGCCGATCAGAACTTTGACGTGATGCCGACCATCGGTCCATGCATGACGGCGTCATATTGAAATCCGCCTTCGGTATAGTCGACGGCCAAGGCGCGATAGCCAACGAACGCATCAAGGGTCGCGGTGCCTACATTGCGCAGTTCCCAATTGTACTTGGCGATTGCCTGCCAAGAGAAATCACTTCCGGCCCCGAACCCGCCAATGTCGCCGCGCACGACGACCGATTGGCCGGGGGCAACCGCCTGCCGCAATTGGAGACCGATGAACGGATCAACCCATTCGATAGAACCCGACCGGGCGAGGTTGACATTGTTGGTCGCTAAGTCGAGTCCCAAGCTCTGATACCAGTATCGGCCACCGGCCAGGATGTCGATTGCTGATGTCGCGCCCAAGCCGGAATGCGCGCTCTGCCAGATCGCATAGCTTGCGCCAAGCTCCACGATTGCGAGTTCAAGATCGGCATTGATGCGGCCAGCTATGAACCTGCGCTCAAAACCAGCTGAATCGGAGAGCGCTGCGTAGACGATGTCATTGAAGATCGCAAAGCGGCCATTGCGAAGCTCGGCATAACTCATCCATACTGGAAGTTGGGACCAGTCAAGCGACGAGAGTATATCGGTGGGCGCCACATCGAGGTCGACAGCAACACCTCGTACAACGGCGTCGCCCTTCATCCAGGGAAGCCAGCCGTTCACTGAGAAATCGAGAATCCAACTGCGAGCGGCTGGCTCCGGTTCCTTGGCGATGCGCTCTGCGGGCCCACCGCCGAGATCGGCGGCCACGGCTGGTACCATTGCCAAGGCAAGCTGGCAGATCATCGTTCCGGCAAGCCAGAATGAAAACCGGGAAATGTTCCTGATCATTGCGCCCCCGCCGGTCATTTTCGTGCTGCAAAGTACATGGGTGCTATGCAGCATTGTCTACCTGAAACTCACACCGCAAGCTCCCATAAGTTGCGCAAAGCTGCCCTATTGAGGCGATACGCAACGTGCATGCTGATGCTGCAACAGCAAATGCGGTTGGGTATTCCAACTGACCAGGAATCGGCCCTTCTAAACGCTCAGATTGAGGTCCGGAAGGGTGCCCCATCGGCTAGAAGCCGATGGATGCGTTGAGGTAAGCACCGTGAGTGCGCACGTCGACGCGCGAGTCCACTGCATTACCATCTCGTTCCGTGCGGGCGTCGAGCAGTCGGTATCCACCAGCGATCGCCAAGGTGTCCGACAGCCAGTATTTCAGACCCGCATTCAATTGAAGGTAATGTCCACTGTAGATGCCAATACCCCCTGCGATGCCATCGATGGCGCCCTCGAACGCCAGTTGGTCGTCAAACGCGTACGTTGCGTAGAGCCCTAGAGTTGGAACAGGCGTTAAAATATCTATGGATTCCGGACCGGCATTGGAGATCTTTCCTCCGATCGAGCCGCGTCCCGTGACTGAGGCCGTCGCGTCCAGGATGCTCAGTCCGATCCGTCCCCCAAATTCCAATAAGTGACCCTTCGAAAACGCATAGCCAAGGAATGAGGAGTAGGCCTTTGCGTCCAATACGCTGGCAATTTCATATCCTGCAGGAATTGTGACCCGCCCGAATTCGACACTCGCTGTATTTGCTAAGCTACCGCTGGCCTCGACTGCATCATATCTGAGATCGAGTCGCCAGCGGCTGGAGAAGCGCCAACGCAGATTTGTGGCAAACGTAGTTTCACGGCCATCGAGCCCCAGGCGGGCAAAATTGAAACTTCCGCCATGTCCGCTCGTGGTAATGGCAGAGAGCCCGCCGCCCACGTTCAGAAGAACCGCACCCGCCTCGATCACCCATGCCTTAGAAAGCGATGGATTAGCTGCTGGCTCTTGGGCGCTCGCGGCGGATGCGGTGACCGGAAGAGTAAAGCAGAATATCAAACCACGCCTATTAATCGTCATTGATTGCCTTTTTTGGACGTTCATCGCTGCTGCCCACCCCTCAATCTCAGCGCCTGGGCGCGAGCCGAAGGTGTTTGCGAAGCACAAAAATGTTAACACTCGGGGCCAGAGCCAACTATCGCAGTTTCAATCAGAACAGCCAAAATTACCCATGGGCTTCGGCTTGCCGGTCGGAGGCGGGCCTAGGGTCTACGTCGTCGACCGGGCAGTCTTACGTGTTGAATTCATGAGGTCGCCAGAAGTGCTTCTCTCGAAGCCATGAGCGACGAGGATTATTTGGGAGACGCCACGTTGTGCGGCACACTTCCCAAGCGGAAGGGTTCGATCACTAATGGCCCATTGCAGAAGATCAAGCGCTGACCTCTTTACGTCTGCCCTTGAGAGTGAAGCAGACATTCTCCCAAACAACGGAGTCAACTTAGACCCTGCCCTAAGTTGACAGCTGAAAAGTCCTCAATTCATGAGAACCCAACCGGCTTCTGCATCTGATGGCAAAGCGGCGGTGGCCGTCACCTGACAGTCGCGTCCGCTTCTGAGGGGCAACCGGAAGATGCATGCTGGCCTTGTACGATGCGGCGGGAGGTGACTTGGTCATTGTCGTCGTTCATGAACGCACTAATTTCGTCGAGGCCCGCCTCCCCAGACGATCTAACGGCTGCTCGCCGCCGCACAGCTGATCAGAATGCGCGGATCAGGTATTATTGTTAAAGTCATTACCTGAATGATGGAGCTTCGCAATGTCCGATCGGCGCATGCTCGCCAATCGCACCAATGCGTTTAAGAGCACCGGCCCCCAGACCCCAGAAGGCAAAGCGGCGGCGAGTCGCAACGCGCTCCGCCACGGCCTTCGCAGCAATCAACTCCTACTCGGTGGTGAGGATCCCGAAGAATTCGGCGAGCTGCAGGCAGATCTCCTGGAAGCGCTCGCACCCGTTGGGGCCGTCGAACTGTCGCTTGCCGAACGGATCGTGATCGCCATCTGGCGTCAACGTCGGCTCGAACGCGCTGAGACTGCAGCAATTGCTATCAAGCGGCGGCAGTCAGAAATCGTCGAACAACTTCGGCGCTTACACGACTATGGGGAGCGTGACGACATCACCGATGACAGCCTGGAACCCTATGACGAGGAACAGACCGAGTGGTGTCTTGCTGTCATGGAGGAGATCTCGTTGCTGACGGAACGCAGCCTGAAAGAAGTCGAAAAAACCGCACCACTGGTCTGGGCTCAGATCCAGCGAGATGCTGAGGAAGAGCAGGTAACGCCGGAAGATAGGCTGAGCCGGCATTTAGCAGAGTTGTCTTCATGGTGCCATCGCGAGATCAGCAGGGCGAAGAAAAGACCGCAGCTTTTGCGGCTGGTCGAGCAGCTTCGTGAACGCGGTCTCGTTCTGCCGTTGGACCAGATGGAAATCATGTCACGGTATCAGACGACGCTCGACAACCAACTCTACAAGGCGCTGCGAGCGTTCCGCGAAGCCCAGGAATGGCGATTTAAGACAATAGAAAGTAGCCAAGGACCGATTGCCTCAGAGGTGCCGGTGCTCGAGGCGGAATAGTTTGGGTTCGTTTGGCCAATTGGGTTCAACTCACACAGGTGCGTTGCGCCTATCGGCACAAGTTGCCAATTGATTTCGGGAAAATCGGAGGGACAAAACATTGGGCGGAAGGGGATCGGGGCGATCACCCAGCTATGGGTGGCATGTAAGCAAGTGCCACGAGTATCTCGCTGTGGACATAGCATGGCTGGTGAGGGAAGGGCTCCTGCAAGTCGGGCGGTGGTCAACGGTGACATGGTCAAGCCGAGGCAAAGAAGCCGGCTCAATCAGGATCGACTGCCGTCCCGACTTTGCTCGCCTGATCTATCGTACCCTGGAACGGGGCGGGGAATGGCAGGACGTCCAGGAGGATGTTCCCGTGGTCGAGACCGCGACCAACTTTGGCGGCCGCAGAAAGTGGTTCGTCTGTCTCTCCTGCCGCCGACGCTGTCGCATTCTCTATGGCGGGACGTACTTCCGCTGCCGACGCTGCCACAACCTGAAGTACGAAAGCCAATATGAGAACCCGATCGGACGCGCGGCGGACAGGCGTCATGCGCTGCGCAAGCGGCTCGGATACGAGGGATCACTGGATGATCCGTTCCCCCCAAAGCCCAAACATATGCATTGGAAGACTTACCTTGCCTTGAAGCGGAAGGACGAGCAGCTGGAGGGGATTTGGGTCGAGGGCGTCTGGGAATGGCTCCAGAAAATGGACCCGTCATTGTGTTAGAGCACCTCGTCACTGTTGAGCGGTCTCACGCATAATTCGGTAGATTGACATCGCGGTAGCCGTCGCGGCCTCTGACAATTCGGTGGCAACAGCGGCGCCGACGATGATCTCCGCCAGCAGCTTCTGCCGGCCCAATGCGGTCTCCACATGAGCATCGAGTGACTGCCAAGCGGACGCAGCAGGCGATCCACAAGCGGTTGGCCGCAGTGACAGAGAAGTCCCGATTCGACTTGGCCTAGAGGTCCCGTCGTCGACGATCGGCAACGTTCTGAATTGGCCTCACCAATTTGTGACTCGACCTTCCAACACCTGGAAGCCGTAGCCGTTGTTTCATCAGCGGTTACGCGGTCTCAAGGATGGGATGTGTATCCCGCGTCGAACATCCGTCGTGATCCGCTCGCAGCCTGTGCAATCCGCAACAGGCTCTACGGCACGCTTAGCGACACCCAGGAGAGGAAAGCGGACCAGATGCTCAGGGCGTGGACTGCATGATGTAGTCAGAATAGGTCGCAGCGGCGCGTTAGCGCCTGCCGTTTGGCGATCTGCCTTTGGGTACAAAATCAAGGAGGCCCAAGATGAAACTCAATATAGGAGCTTTTGCACTCGCATTTGGCATTTGGTGGGGTGTGGGAATCTTTATCGCGACCTGGTGTCTCATAACTACGGGAGCTGAGCCGACCACGGCGACCTTGCTCAACCAAATTTATGTCGGCTACAGCGTTACGCCGCTAGGCAGCGTTATCGGACTGGCATGGGGATTTGTTTGCGGCGCGGTCTGCGGAGGCATTCTCGCTTGGCTCTACAATATCTTTTGCACGCAAATTGGTGCGGGTGCGTAGCAGGAGCAAGGCCAACACCATTGGCTGCATTCTGAGCTGCTAGAACATGAAACACGTACCACTCTTCGCCACAGGCAGCTTTGCGATCGTTGCACTTACCGCATTTCTCGCGGTGGGCCCGGCGCAGGGACAGGGCATGAATCACGGGATGATGGGCTCGGATAATGAGCGCGGCATGATGCGGGACAACGGCAACCACGCCATGAGCGGCGCCATTCATCACAGCGGAAACGACGGGTCGGGTCACAATCACGGAATGACGGGACACGACGACCACATGATTGGCGCCGATAAGTGATGGTGGTTCGCATGCGGATCTCGGCAAAGCTCCCTGAAGAGTACCCCTTTTATCTGCGTCCCTTTTTTTGGAATCAGCGTCGCAAGTATGGCGAGGTTCTGCAGGCGGCCGTCCTTTGGGCGAGATCTCCGAAGCTCTTCCTTGGCGTAGCCACGCTCTATGGGACCATCCGCCGACCCGATTCCAGGGCGTAGCCCCGCACACAGCCGAACTGCCTCGAGATCGCGTGCTGTTTGACGGTGATGCTAATGTGAATGATGCCGTCGCTATGGCAACGGCGCCCACGTCTTTTCCTCCGCGAAGCGGCGCACGGCAATTAGAGTGCACGCCGCCCACCGCACCACCTGTCGGGCACGGCAGTCGCTCGGGCTCAATCATGACCGCTTGCGCAATCTCCACCGCACTGTAGCCAATGGCTTCAGCAAAGCGGTGCGGTTCAGGCTGCCTTGCTCGGTAGTTTGGCAGGCACGTCATCCAAGCTCATTCCAGTTCCGTCTTGATCCCATTTATTGTACCTCTCGGGAAATGTCTCCGCGCTGGAATCCTGCGAACCGACTACTTCGTCAGCGATTGCCTCGACGTAAAGTTCGCCGTCGCGCCAAATCGCACGATACCGTTCAGGGTGATTGATCAGATCGTAAAACGCTCTCAGCATTTTCGGGCCTCCGACAGAGAGCCCCCCTTGCACAATTATGCTCATAAAACTTGCTACGGAGCAACGCCGCGTCGCATTGTAACAAATTGACATCACGGCGGTTTTTCTATTTTTGAGATAAAAGTCGCTGTCATTTCATCAGTTACCGAGATTGAGTTAAAAATGATTGTGAGCCGCCGATAGTGGCGACTTTTGGCAAGCCACGAGCGGCAGATACCCGAATGCAGATTTCCAAGCTCCTCATCATCTTCGGCCTTGTGCTCATCGCGCTGGGCGTGCTCTGGCCGGTCGCAACAAAACTTGGGCTTGGCCACCTCCCCGGCGACATCGTCATCGAGCGCGAGAATTTCCATCTCTATGTGCCGCTGGCTACCTCGCTCCTCATCAGCATCATTCTGAGCGCGATTTTGTGGCTGTTCAGCCGCTAGGAGACCAGCGGCAGGTATCGATAGCAGCAAAACATTTGTCGCGGCTCTTGACTGTTGGCACGCAGCGACCACTTCTCCATGCAGCATGAAGATGGCGTGCGGTGCGCCAGCCAACCGACCAACTCCTGGTGCGGTGGCAACCCACTCAAGGGCATGCGCCCGGTGATGACCGGGAAAAGTAAGGAGATCCTCTCCATGACATTGCCAGTCTCTGGCTGTCTGCCGCTGACACGGTGGGCTGTCATCATGCATGCCGTCGATGCAGGAGCGCATTGCCCGCATGCGTCGACCTCCAAGCAGCAAGCGCCGTTGATTGCGGCCCCGACTGCAGAGCGGAGGGCAGCCTAATGTCAACGATCACAAATCGCATTCCCCGTATAGCCCTGTTACTCGACCGCTCGGGCAGCATGGCAAGCTGCCGCGAGCACGCGCTCGCTGCCGTCAACGGTTATCTCCGTGAGGTCGTCGACGATCCCGCCCTGACCAGCGGGCGCGTTACGCTACTGACGTTCGACAGCGAGTCGGTCGACACCGTTCGCGACGACGTCGCGCTAGCGGCCTGTCCGCCGTTGGAGACCACCGAGTTCGTCCCACGTGGGGCGACACCGCTTCTCGATGCCGTGGCGAAAACCGTCGCGCGGCTCGATGGCTACGGGGGGCGAGCTGACGACCCGCGAATCCTGGTCATTCTGACCGACGGATACGAGAACGCCTCGCGGGTGCAGACGCGCGCGAGTGTCAGCGCACTCCTCAAAGCAAGGCAGGCGGCAGGTTGGCTGGTGCTGTATTTCGGCGCCAATCAGGACAGCTGGGCGGAGGCCCAGCACCTCGGCGTCGAACAGGGCGCCGTAGCCGACATCAGTTTCGACAAGCCCGGCCATATTGCCTGCATGTTGTCGGCGAGCACGCAGCGGTACGTGAGCGTCGGCACGCGCGGTTTCACGGCAGAGGAACGCGCCAAGGGCAAATGACGCGACCAGGATCGGGGGCACCAGGCAACGCCTGATCTCCCCACCACATCCGTCTGACCGCTTGCCACGACAACCGAGGTCAAGATGACCGAAGAGAACGAGGCCGAGGCGCATGGCCCGCCGACGCCGCTCGAAATTCTGTCGACCAATCTTCATCTGCACCGGTCCGTCATGCGTCTTCTGATGCAAGGCCCCTGGCACATGATGTCGCCAACGGTCGTTCAGCAGTATCTCCAGCGCAGGCCTGACATGGCGGCCCGTGTCGATGCCTGGCGGCGTGCGGGTCAGCACGAGCTTGCTCGACGAAAAGAGCAGCGGCTGGTCGTGTGGCGTGAAGAACAGCGCAAGGCTCACGAGAAGCAAGAAGAGGAGCGCAGGGTCACGGCCCGGCGGCTCGCACTCTCGCGCCTTACGGGGCTCACCTTGCGTGAGCGCTTCGATCAAAACCTCGCCGAGCGGCTTCTGGCTGCTGCCGCCCAGGAGTCGGATGCCATGAAGCGCGTCGATCTCATCAGCGAGGCATTCGCACTGCTCGCAGGCTGATACCGCGTCCACCAGTTCAATCCACAACAGTGCCTCCCGGCCGATGATCGCGCGGTGCTCTGACGGGTAGGGCCCACAGGAAGCAGTACGATGGGGAGCGTAATTCCAATCTTCGGCATGATGGGGTGGTTGATGTGGGATGAACCCGAGATCCACATGCGGATTGGTCTGGCGTCCTACGCGGCGGGGATAGGTCTCGCCTGGTACGTGCCAATCTGGTTGACGCACCGGCATGTGGGTGCGCAGAACCGGTTGCTGGATCGGTGTCGTGCGCTACTGCTCATCGCGACCAAGGCGGTCGAGGCCGGGGATCGGGACAGTGCGGAAGCGATCCTAGCGCTTATCCGCAGGCTCGAATGGTTGTGGTGGTATGGCGATGCCGCGGCATTCCGTGTGGCCCTGGCGCTCTGGGCCATCGTCTGGGCGGTGATCGCTTGCATCCTCATCAGGCTGGCAGGGCACATAGTTCTCCAAGTTGGTTGGACCGGGCAAGTGCCGCCCGGTAATGCGATGCTGCAAGAACTGGGGATCGCCGTCGCAGTTAGCATGTGTGCACCGCTGCATGCGCTCATCGGGTATTGTGAGGCCTGGAAGAACCCGTGGGCTATCGAGAACTGCGGGGATCGCCTCTGGCAGATGCTGTACGGCCCACGATCGATCGATTTGCCACGTAATCCCAAGGCGAAGCGTGCGCCAAAATTCAGCAATTTGACGCCACAGCAGATCTTTGGACTGGGCCCGGACTTCACGCGCCACGAACTCGATCAAGCGCGGCGCAAGCTCGCCCTGGAACTGCATCCCGACCGCTGGCACAACTCGAGTCCGCAGGAGCGGCACGCCCGGGAAGAAGCACTAAAGCGCGTCAATGCCGCCAACGATGTGCTGAGGCGGCAGGGCAAGTGAGCCGCCTTGGCAGTTGCCCGGGCAAGAATGGATGCAGGAATTAATGTCAACTTCCGGCGGCGTCTAAGTTGATGCCGTCGCCTGGGCGAATGTCTGCCTTAGATCCAATGGCGGTCGTAGAGAGGTCAGCGATTAATCGAATGCAATGGAAGGTGACATGCACGCCGATCCGGCGCACTTTCATCACCATCGTCGCTCAATCCGAGCAGCGGACCTGGACTTGGTGGAATATTCCGAGCCAGGTTGCTCGCCTCGGATGTCCGCAATCATAGGGTGAGCATCAAATCATGGGTTGCCTCGAATCGTCGAGACTGAGCTTTCTGACTCCGCGCTGACAGACTTCCGATGACTGGGCAGAAGGTTTGCATAGTTGGTTCGTACCAGCTTGTCAGGACCACGCTGCCCGAAACATCTCAGCTCAAATCTCGAAGATCTGCCGCCATGGGTTCAAACGACGACGCAGTGCGGATTGGGCCTGGGCAAACTTCAGTTGCGCCGATTGAGCCGCTTCGGGTGGCCGCGCCGTGATGTAGAAGTTGTTCAGCACGAGGACGTCCATCGAAGTTCGCAGGTAGCAGGAGATAGCGTCCGCCGGGCTGGCCACAATGGGTTCTTGTCGGTTAAAGCTCGTGTTCAGCAGTACGGGCACCCCGGTCAGCTCTCCAAACTCGGAGATAAGGCGATGGAACCGCGGGTTCGCGGACAGCTTCACGGTCTGAATGCGTGCGGTGCCGTCGACGTGGACAGCTGCGGGGATGTCGGAAACACGCTCAGATCGAACCCGCGGTGCGAGTGTCATGAAGGGATCGGGCTGATCTATCTCGAAAAAGTCGGACGCGCGTTCCGCCAGCACCGCTGGGGCGAATGGACGGAAGGGTTCGCGCTGCTTGATCCGCTCATTGAGAATATCTCTGATGGCGACCGACCGGGGATCCGCCAGAATCGAACGATTGCCGAGCGCACGCGGTCCCATTTCAAACCGGCCCTGAAACCAGCCGACGATCTTCCTGCCGGCGAGGTCCGATGCGACGCGGTGGAACAAGTCCTCGTCTTCCAAGCGCTGTCCCGTCAGTCCTGCTGCATCCATTGCATCGCGAATCTCAGCGTCGGTGTATGCAGTCCCGTGATAGGCATGGCTCAATTCATAAGTGCGCGGTCTGCCGAGGGTTTGGTGATAGTGCCACAAGGCGCTTCCAAGCGGAGCACCCGTATCCGAGGCGCACGGCGCGACCCATATGCGATCGAAGCCGGTTTGCTCTAAGACCTTGGCGTTGGCGACGCAGTTCAATGCAACGCCACCGCTGATGCACAGGTTTCGCGAAGATGTCTTCTCCCGGATCGCGCGGACACAGTGAAGGACCGCATCTTCCGTGACGGCTTGCAACGCGGCGGCTAGATCGCGATGCCTATCTGTTAGTGGCTCGCCGGGTTGTCTTGGTGGCCCGAATTCAGAGTAGAACTTGGTCGTGAACGGGCGCACGAGGCCGTGCGTGTGAAAGCTCACGTATTCGGGATCGAAGCGAAAGCGCCCTTTTTCACTGAAGGCGATGAGGCGCCGAAAGCGATCTACGTAGGTTGGTCCGCCGCACGCGGCCAGCGCCATGACGGTGCCCTCCTCGAACAGCTTGAAACCTAGGTACATCGTGACACTGGAGTAGAAGGCGCCCAGAGAATCGAAGAAGCCGAGCTGTTGGCATAGCGAGAGCTGGTTCCCCGTTCCGACATAGGCACTCGTCGCGCTGACGTCGCCGTATCCGTCGAGGACGAGAACGGCCGCGTCGTCGAAGGGAGAAACGAAATAGATGGCGGCGTGCGCATCGTGGTGGCGCACCTCGATGATGTCGGGAACCTTGCGGTCGCCAAGGCGCCGCTTCAAGCCCTGCTTCAATCGCTGCCGCAAAAACACCACGCCGCTATTTTGGGCACTATGGGCGGCGGGACGAAGCAAGTTGAGGCTTGTGGGAAAGTGTCCAAAGACCACGTCGCGAAATGATCGTCGAAGCTGCGAGACATCCCATGGCGTTGTCACGACATCGATATCCGAAAGGTCCATTCCTGATGCTGCAAGCGCTGCGTCAAGTGCCAATTCCGGAAATAGCTGTGTATGCTTGTCCCTATTAAACCGCTCTTCTTCCGTTACGGCTGCCAGCACGCCGTTCGACACAATGGCAGCTCCCGTGTCATGCGTCTTAGTGACGATTCCCAAGATATTCAAAGAGTCATGGCCTCCTGACCAAACGGCAAATGGAACAGATTGGTTCGCATGCTGTGGTCCGCTCTTCCGGGGGCTCGCTTGAGCCCTGTTGCTAATTTAGGCCGTGGCGATTTGGTTTTGCCGATCCTGCAATTCGGATTGGTTAACGACCGCAACAAGCACTGGGACACGAGACACATTGCAGGCGAATTCAAGAGCCTCGTAGCAAGGTCAAATTCTAGCGAATACAACTCGCATTCTGCGCGGGGCTGCAACCTGATCAGATGTCCGGGAGAACTCAAGCTCATGGCCAGCCCTCGTTGCGGCTTGATTATCAACCCCGACCGCTGCCCGGACGAGCCGATGGCAAAGCCAGAACTGGCGAAGACAAAAGTCTTCGCACGCGTCGTATCAGCGCTCAAGAGCGCGGCAGGGTACTTCCGGGACAGGCAAGCCGATGACGCAACTTTGCGTGAGCTGTGTCCGTTGCTCGATACAGCCCATGAGCTGCGATGGATCGCCAAGAGTCTTGACGCGGGCGAGGACAGCATCGTGCTCGGCGCAAAAGTGACCGAACCTGCAATCCGCCACGCAAAGCTTGACCGATACCGCGTTCTGCACTTCGCCACGAACGGTCTGCTGGCAGGCGAGATGGCGGAATTTGCCAAGGGGAAGGCCGAGCCGGCCTTGGTCTTCACGCCGCCCAGCGTCGCCAGCGACGAAGACGACGGCTTGCTGACGGCGAGCGAGATCACCGAGTTGAAGCTTGACGCCGACTGGGTCGTCATGTCGGCCTGCAATACTGCTGCTGGCGACGCGAAAGGCGCGGAGGCGCTCTCCGGCTTGGCGAAGGCATTTTTCTATGCCGGTGCCCGCGCATTGCTCGTGTCGCACTGGCCGGTCAACTCGTACGCCGCCACGATGCTGACGAGCACCACATTCTCGGAATTAAAGCGCGACCCGAAGCTGAATCGCGCCGAGGCTTTCAGGCGCTCAATGGTGTCCTTGATGCGCGACAAGGATCGCCCCTGGGCCGCCCATCCTTCGGTGTGGGCGCCGTTTGTGGTTGTGGGCGAGGGCGGAATAGCGATGGCGCGTTAGACATTACCGGTGGTGGATGCTGCTATGACCAAATCAGACGACGACCACGCGTTGATTGATTCACCGCTGAGCAGTCCACTGAGGCGCGACGGCGTCGAGATCGAAGTCTGCATCTATCGCGGCGTAGATAAGCCGGGTTGGATTCTTCGGATCTTGAGCATGGGTGTCGACACCTCGACCGCCACCGGCAAGCTGATGCTGAACGTCATCGGCTCGGTCGCACATTTCGAGCTGGAGATGATGCTCGAGCGTCAGCGCGAGGGCATCGCCAAGGCTGCGGCCGCTGGGAAGTACAAGGGCAAGAAGCGCGCCTTTTCCGACAAGCGGCTTAATGAACTGCAGGCCGAAGGGCTCAATGTTGCGGAGATCGCCAAGCGACTCGGGGTCACGCGCCAGGCCGTCTACAAACGGCTGCCCGAGGCTGTCTGACACTGGCCGATGCCTCAGTCGGCGTGGCTTGGGGAACTTCCGCAGGTGGAGGTGAAGCGGCCGCCACGTTGCAATCGGCCGCATGCTCACTCATGACCCACTGCAGCCATTGTGCAGGTGCGCAACAGATACGTGGCATTGGATGCCGACCGACATCGCAACCATGCGTGCGCTGCAATATCATGCCATCGAATCTATGCAGAGCCGGTATGTCCGCTAGACCTCCCAGACCGTTTCCGTTCTGGTTGTCACTGAGGGCCAAATCCTGTCCCCATCCCTCGGCACCAATGGCATGCGGTTGTCGGTGAGATCGCCAGCAGACGCTAGCAGAACAAAACAAACTTGACGGTGCTTGATCGCACGATCCAGGCGGATATTCGCA
>JBFWVC010000023.1:52135-64491 GCA_050246945.1 Hyphomicrobiaceae bacterium | reverse complement strand
CCTTTTGCCGCCTCAAGGACTGGCGGCGTGTCGCAACCCGTTACGACAAGCTCGCCCGCAACTTCCACGCCGCAGCCGTAATCGCAGCAATCATAATCTGGTGGGCATGATTGAGTCTGGAGCCTAAAGCCCCCCAAAGAGCAGCCAACAAACGTATTGGAGATTTGCTGCACGATCGGCTATGGACGGCAACGATCTCGGGGACCACTCTGGGTCACGAGGGTGAGTGGCCATGAGTGCTGGGCACGTCGGCTCAACCTTCAACAAGAGCCAATCGCAGCAAGAAGCAAGAATAGCAACGCGATACCCTAAGTCCGGACGAATGCGAAAGCACATTCAATCAACACCTAAGTCCACAACCGGCCACACGCAGACACCGACGATCTGTGGAGGTGTGCTTTTTGCCAACGTCACTTCGTTGGGCATCGTGGCGAATATCGCTAAGGCGCATCATACGCATGGCGATTCTTGCTCACTTTGACGGCTCTTTATCCTGCTTCAGTCGAACGAAGATCGGCTGATCGGGAGGTTGACCCAAAGCGGGCGAGGCCGCGGGTCGCGTGGTGGCAGCCGCTCTGCTGTCAATTACAGAAGGGTTCGGAGATTTCGACGCAATCAGAATGCGCCACGCGCATCGATTGGCCAAATATCGATTAGCGTCTGGCCATCGACAACATGGTAGTGGTCATAGAGGTTTACGGTCGGGTCGCAGTGCGGCACGACCAACTCGAAGCCGGCGCCAAGAGCGGGCTGCGGCGCGCCGGTGGCCAGTTCGATGATGCCGTGCTCGTCGCTGTCGGGACGATATACGGCGCCCGGCGACGGCGGCGCGGCGAATGCGGGCAAAGTGCCTTTAGCGGAGAAGTGCTTGTTGCCGCCGTCACATGTGACGCGGCCGGGATAGTTGCGGCCGACAACGGTAACGCGCACGAAGAGGGCCGCCTCGAACGGACATCCGCCTGTTTCGACGAGTTCCAAAGCTGCGTATTCGACATCGCCGACGGCATAGCTGCCGCATTGCAGCTCTGTATAGCAGCCGATCTCCAGATCCATGAAGAGTGTGCCGGTGCTGCCGCCGGTGACGGTCTCGATGCGATGGCCGGCGGATTCCAGCGCACCGCGGACCGCGGCAATTGTGATGGCGCATTCGCGTGAGGCGGCGAGACGCGCTGCGTAGTCTTCGAGATGCGAGATGTGCGAGGCGTAGGCCTGCAGCCCGGCAAGGCGCAGTGCCGGAGAGCTGGCGATCGCGTTTGCCACCGCTACGGCTTGCTCGGGGCTTGTGACGCCATTGCGGTGGCGGCCGAGGTCGACGTCGACATGTACGGCGATGGTGACCCCGGCCGCAGCCGCAGCCTTGCCTATGCTTGCGGCGACGCCGGGGTCGTCTGCGACCAGCGTCAACATGACGGTGCGGGCCAATTCGACCGCGCGGGCCATCTTCCCCGCTTGCGTAATCGTCGACGTGACCAGGATGTCGGAAATGCCGCCGGCGGCAATCGCCTCCGCCTCGCCGACGGTGGCGACGCAAATGCCGCCGGCTCCTGCTGCCAACTGAAGGTGCGCGATCGCAGTGCACTTGTGCGTCTTGGCGTGCGGGCGCAACGCGATTCCGCTCGCCCGGCAGACGTCAGCGGCGCGCGTGAGATTGCGGTGCAATCCGGCGAGATTGAGGACGAGGCAGGGCGTGGCCAAGTCAGTCCGGCAGCCGGGCTTGCCAATGAGGTTTGCGTTTGGGCCGAGGCCGCTGCTGCCAGTCATATCGCCAGCACCCATCAGCCGGTGTCACCCGCGAGCCCGCTTGCCGGCATCGCCGCAGGCGCGCAGAGTTCGTCGTTATCGGAGGTGTCGCCGCTGATGCCGATGGCTCCGACGATGGATTGGCTGGCGTCGTGGATCAGCACGCCACCGGGCACTGGGACGATGGCGCCGCGCATAAGGCTGGTGCCGTCCTGTGCCACGAAAGCGATGAGCGCACCTAAGTCGTCGAGTATCGACACGGCGAGTGGCTTCAGGTTCATCTCAGCGGCCTTCGCGAGAGCGTCATCCAGGATCGTGCGTTCGTCGGCGAGTGTCGTCTCATACAGGAGCATCCTCTCTTGTTGCGGCTGTCGTGCCATTGGCGGACTTCGCCGCGCGAATGCTCATCGCCATCACCTCAGCCACGTGCAGGGCCCTGCGTTTGGTGCCGTCAGCGATCTGGTGGCGGCACGAAGTACCATCGGCGACGATCAGCGTCCCTGGCTCGGCCTTGCGCACGGCCGGCAGCAGCGACAGCTCGCCCATGGCGCGTGAAACCTCGACCGTCTCGGCCTGATAGCCGAAGGCACCGGCCATGCCGCAGCAGCTCGATTCTATTGTTTCAACCTCAAGACCCGGGATCAGTCGCAACGTGCGCTCCACTGCGCTCATGGCGCCGAATGCCTTCTGATGGCAATGGCCGTGCAGCAGCGCCCTGCCCGCAACCGGGCCGAGCGCGAAGTCGAAACGCGCGTCGGCCCGCTCGCGCGCGAGGAATTCCTCGAACAGGTTGGCCTGCTCGGAGACCTTGACCGCGTTCTCGCCAAGGCCCAGGCGCAAGGCTTCGTCGCGGAACGTCAAGAGACAGCTCGGCTCGAGTCCGACGATGGGAACACCGCGTCGGGCGAAGGCAGCCAGCACCTCAAGTGAGCGCCGAGTCTCCGTGCGCGCTTTCTCTACAAGTCCGGCCGAGAGGAACGTGCGGCCGCAGCACAACGGCCGCTTGGTACCGTCTGCGGCCATCGGCAGATGCACCCGGTAGCCGCCGGCGATCAGCACCTCCAGCGCGGCGTCCAGGATCTCGCGGTCGAAGTATCGGTTGAAGGTGTCTGCCCACAACACGACCTCGCGGCCGTCTGCGGGGCCCAGCGAAATCTGGGTCGGAGCAAATATATCCCGGCGCCAACGCGGCAGCGGGCGGTCGGCGGCGATACCTACCGCCCACTGAGCCAGCGTTCGAGCACCGGGGAACGCTTCGCGGGCGTTCATCAGCCAAGGCAGGCGTGATCCCACCTGCGCGTAACGCGGCAGGTAGGCGACGAGCCTGTCGCGCAGCGAGACGCCATGCTTGGCGGCACGGGCGGCCTTCACTTCGATGTTGAGCCGGGTCATGTCGACCCCGGTCGGGCATTCGCGCTTGCATGCTTTGCACGAGACGCACAGGTTCATCGCCTCCGCCATGGCATCGCTGCTGATGGCTTCCGGCCCGAGTTGGCCGGAAAGCGCCAGACGCAGCACGTTGGCCCTGCCGCGTGTGAGATCGCGCTCGTTGCGTGTCACGCGGTAGGACGGGCACATGGCGCCGCCCAGCAACTTGCGGCAGGCGCCGTTGTTGTTGCACATCTCGGCGGCCCCGAGGATGCCGCCGGGTCGGCCCGGAAACTCCGACCAGTCGAGCACAGGGATGTAGCTGGAGTCGCCGTAGCCGGGATGGAAGCGGAAAAGCGATGGCTGGTCGAAGTTCGGCGCCCGTACAATCTTCCCGGGGTTCATGAGGCCATGTGGATCGAAGAGGTCCTTCACCTCCTCGAAGCAGCACGCCAGCCGCTCCCCGAACATCGCACTGTGGAACTCAGAGCGCACGAGCCCGTCACCGTGCTCGCCCGAGTGCGAGCCTTTGTACTCGCGCACCATGGCGAAGGCTTCCTCGGCGATGGCGCGCATGGCCTTGGCGTCTTTCTCAAGCCGCAGGTTGAGCACGGGGCGCACGTGCAGGCAGCCGACGGAGGCGTGCGCGTACCACGTACCGCGCGTGCCGTGGCGCTCGAAAATCTCTGTGAGGCGCTGGGTGTACTCGGCGAGGTGCGGCAGCGGCACGGCGCAGTCTTCGACGAAGGAGACGGGCTTTCGCGCCTCCTTCATGGACATCATGATATTGAGGCCGGAGGTTCTGAGATCCGTTAGCCCCTGTTGCAGCACCGGATCGAGAACCTCCACGACGCCGCCGTAGTTGTCGCCGGTCTTGTCCCAGGAGAAGCCGAGGTCGCCCATTAGCTCGGCCAATCGCTTGAGCCGCGCGCGGTTCTCAGCCTCGTCTTCGGCGAACTCGACCAGCAGCAGCGCCGCTGGCTCGCCACGCACCGCGGCCGTCAGCGTCGGTTGAAACATGGCGATGCTGCGGGCGAGCCCGATCATGGTGGCATCGACGAGCTCGACGGCAATGGGATCGAGCTTGACCAGATGCTGGGCCGCATCCATGGCGCGGAAGAAGGAGCCGAAGTGGCATACGCCGACGCCGCGCCTGCCCATCTCCGGCCAGAGCTTCAGCTCGATTGCCGTTGTGAAGGCGAGTGTGCCTTCCGAGCCGACGAGCAGGTGGGCGAGATTGATTCTGGAGTCCGGCGCCGAGCTTGGCACCAGCGCGTCGATGTTGTAGCCGCCGACGCGCCGCTGCACCTTTGGGAACCGGCGCTCCACCTCATCGGCGTCGCGGCGTCCGATCGCAGCTAGTTCGCGCACGAGATCTCGCATCGGGTGATCGGCCGGCAGATCAGCCAAGTCGGCACGCACACGGCCAAAGCGGGCAGAACGACCGTTGGCCAGCACTGCCTCTATCGCCGTTATGTTGTCGCGCGTGGTGCCGTAGCGCAACGAGCGTCCGCCGCAGGAATTGTTGCCCGCCATGCCGCCAAGTGTGGCGCGCGATGCGGTCGACACGTCGACGGGGAACCACAGTCCGTGAGGTTTCAATTGGCGATTCAGCTCGTCGAGCACAATGCCCGGCTCGACTATACAACGACGCGCGTCGGTATCGAGCGAGATGATCCGGTTCAAGTGCTTCGAGCAGTCGATGACCAGCCCCGAGTTGATGACCTGACCGCACTGAGATGTGCCGCCGCCGCGGGCCGTTACGGGCACGCCTTCGGCCACGGCAATGGAGACGGCGTTCTTCGCTTCCTGCATGTTGCGGGGGATCGCCACCGCGCGCGGCACCATCTGGTAGTGCGATGCATCCGTGGCATAACGCCCGCGCGAGAACGGATCGGTCTGGACCTCGCCCGCACCGCCAGATCTGAGCTCTCTTTCAAACGACGACATCCGCTACGCGCCCACTTCTGTTTTCTTAGACCAGCCCCACCTGGTCTGACCTGCTATCCGTGGAATACCACTGGTCAAATCCCTTGTCGCCGTTACTATACATTTACAGAAGCGATCAAGAGCCGCCAGCAACGGCGGCCGAATCGGGAGGAAACATGCTCAGACTCAAGGGACTGGTAGCGGCGCTTGCGTTGGCGGCGACGTCAACGGCAGCACTCGCAGACAAGCTGGAGTTGAAGCTCGGCCATATCGGCGAGCCGGAATCGCTCTATCAAAAGACTGCCGAGGAGTTTGCAAAGCGCGCCAACGCCAAGCTCGGCGACAAGGCGAATGTAAGCATCTTCGGATCGAGCCAGCTCGGCACCGACAAGGACTTGCTGCAGAAGCTCAAGCTGGGACAGGTGCAGCTTTGGCTGGCTTCCACCATCATGTCGTCGGTTGCACCCGAGTTCGGCGTCTTCGAGATGCCTTATCTCATCAAGGACCGCAAACACATGAAGAGCGTGGTGGCGGCACTCAACGATAAGGTGTTCGTGCCGGCCGCCAAAGCCAAAGGTGTGCTGCTGCTCGCCACATGCGAGAACGGATTCCGTCACATCACCAACAATGTGCGCCCGATCGACAAGCCAGCGGATCTCGCTGGCATCAAGCTGCGCGTGCCGAAGGGCGAATGGCGCGTGAAGATGTTCCGCGCTTACGGGGCCAACCCGACGCCGATGGCCTACGGCGAGGTATTCACCGCACTGAAGACTGGTGTGATGGACGGCCAGGAGAACCCCTTCGCGCAGATCTGGGGTGGCAAGTTCCAGGAGGTGCAGAAATACCTGTCATTGTCGGGCCACGTCTACACGCCGCTCTGGATCGCGGCCTCGCCTTCGGGATTCGCAGCGCTGCCGGCCGACGTCCAGAAGGCGCTCGCCGAAGCCGCAAAGGAGACCGAGGGCGTTTGCCTCGACATCGGCGCCAAGCTGGACGACGAACTGCTCGCCAAGATGACCAAGGACGGCAACCTCAAGGTCAATGAGGTCGACAAGGCCGCCTTCATCGCTGCCTCGAAGCCGGTCTACGAGGAGTTCGGCAAGTCGCTGCAAGGCGGCACCGAGCTCGTCTCCGAGATACAGGCTCTGGCAAAGTAGGCTCGAGCCAGACCACCCGCCGCGGCCCAGCCGCGGCGGCCACTACCCGGCCACTCACGCCCAATCCCTGATCCGGCAAAGCTACGATGTTCCACTCACTCAAGCGGACGCTCGACGTCGGTCTGCAATGGCTGCTGATCGGCCTGATGATCCTACTGACCGTCATCGTGATGCTGGCCGTCGGCTATCGCAAGCTAGGCGCCTCGCTGGTGTGGTACGACGAGGTGGCCTCCGTGCTGATGGCCTGGATCACCTACTACGGTGCCGCGCTCGCCGCGCTGCGGCGCCAGCACATCGGTTTCGATGGCGTGCTGTTGCGCCTGCCCCCGCCGCTGCGCCTCGTCGCCATTGTGGTCGCGGAGGTCGTGGTGATCGCCTTCTTCGCCCTGCTCGCTTGGACGGGCATGAAAGTGCTGACGGTGGTCGGCGACGAGAGCCTGATCAGCTTGCCGTGGGTGCCGGTTTCGGTGACGCAATCGGTCATTCCGATCAGCGCCATTTTGTTCATTGTCTGCGAATTGCTGAGTATTCCTGAGTATGCACGCAAGGTGATGGCAGGCGAGGCTGTCGGCCACGGCCCGAGCGAGGCCCATGGCACTGATGGCACGGGAGCCTGACGTTCATGCTCATCGTAATCATGCTGGCTGTCCTTGTCGGCCTGACATTCATCAACGTGCCAATCGCCGTCGCACTCGCCACCGCCGCCGTGGCCGGGATGCTCTACGCGCAGGGGCCGGACAGCCTGGTCTCGGTGGCCATCGAGATGTACCGCGGCTCGACTTCGTTCTCCCTCATCGCCATCCCGATGTTCGTGTTGGCCGGAGCGATAATGAATGCTGGCGGCATCACGCGGCGCCTCATCGCCTTCGTCGCGGCACTGATCGGCTTCATGCGCGGCGGGCTCGCCATGGTGACGATCGGCGTCTCTATGCTGTTCGCTGAGATCTCGGGCAGCGCCGTCGCTGATGTGGCGGCCATTGGCTCGATTCTCATTCCGTCCATGAAGAAGGAGGGCTACCCGGCACCCTTCGCTGCTGCGGTGAACTCTTCGGCGGCATCGCTGGCGATCATCATACCGCCCTCCATCCCGATGATCCTCTATGCCATCGCGGCCGGAACCTCCGTCGAGCAGCTATTTGTCGCCGGCTTGGTGCCGGGAGTCATCGGCGGCATCGGACTGATGAGCGTCGCCTGGTGGTTCGCCAAGCGTTACAACCTGCCGGTGGCGGACGCTTTCAACTGGCGCCATGTGCGCGAGACATTCATCGATGCACTGCCGACCTTCCTACTGCCGGCGATCATCCTAGGTGGCATCTTCTCGGGACTGGTGACGGCGACCGAGGCAGCGGGCCTCGCCGTGCTGGCGGCCCTCATCGTCGGGTTATGGTACCGGGAATTCGACCTCAAGCACCTGCGCGTCGCCATGCTCGATGGCGGAATGCAGACGGCGGTGGTCATGCTGCTCGTCGCGGCGTCGATCCTGATGGGCGACCTGTTGACCGTGTCAAGGCTGCCGCAGCAGCTCGCTGATGGCATCCTCAACCTCACCGACAACAAGTGGCTGATCCTGCTCATCCTGAACGTGCTGTTCTTGGTGATAGGATTTTTCCTGCATTCTTCTGCAGCGATTATTCTAGTTATCCCGATCGTCATGCCGCTCATCCAGCGCGTCGGTATCGATCCCATCCATTTCGGTCTTGTGGTGACGCTTAACCTCGCGATCGGCCAGCAGACCCCGCCGGTGGCGAGCGTTCTCATCACGGCCTGCTCCATCGCCAAGGCCGACATCTGGGAGACCACCAAGGTCAACATCTATTTCATCGCAGTCCTGTTGGCTGTACTTTTCATATGCACATACGTGCCAGCGGTGCCGATGTTTCTTGTGCACTACTTCTATGCCAGGCCTTGATCACCGGACAGCGATATCGCGAGCGTGGGGGGTAGTCTTATGAACGCCGCTCAAGCCTGCCCTTGACCCACAGCCGAATTGCTTTGACGTGCGGAGTACGTCGGATTTGTAGAGTCTAGCACACATCAAATGTGGGCGGATGTCGGTCACCTCGAAGTCCTACCTATGCTGCCAGACCTTCATGTCTGAGAGCACGAGTATCGCTGCAAGCATCGGCGGCTGAACCGCGCCGGGCCAGGAGATTGGGTGCTCCGCCAGCGGCCAGCGGGTTTCACAGCTTGATCAATCCCCGGATGAACTTCCCGAGGAACGAGGCCGACTCTTCGGGGGAAGATCCATCCGTTCCTTTGATGGTGGCGCGGCCGCGCGCAAGCTGCTCGGGCGACAGGCTGGTGCCACCGGCCACGAGATCAATCTCTGGGAGGCTCAGAGTTCGACTTTCGATCTTCGTGGGCATCGTGGTTCTCCCGAGAGTGTAAGTTGTTCCATATCGGTGAGTTTGTTGTGCCGGGTTCCCAGCATCGGCGCTGTTCCGGACGAAACAGGAAAAGAAGAGACAAGCGTCGAGCGCGTGTGATCCGGCCCATGACCGGGAACTCTCCATATCGCCAGAGAATGGTAGAGGGAGATTTTCAATATTCAGGATCACCGCCTCAAGTGCCGCGGAGCGAAACACGCCTAAAATTGTCGGCAGTCGGAACTCGGCCCCGCCGAGGCCGATCAGACCGCCGAGGAGCCCCACCGCAGCGCCTCTGACAAAGCTCAGAAGTTTCGCCAACAGCGTCATGTGTGCGGGGATCGTAGAGGATAACCACGGCGTCGAGGATGCAGAACGCGCCGCCGATTACGTCCCAGCGGTCCCGCATTTTGCCTTCGATGGCCCACGGCCATGCGAGCGAAGCCACAATATGGATCCCGCCATACGCGGTGTGAGCCCGGCCCGCGCCGTTTGAGTCAAACTTCGTCAGGAGCCAAGCGAAAGCAATTGGGCTAAAGAGCCCCCGGACCAAGCCAAGCGACGGAAGCACCCTGGCGAGCCCAGGCCCAAAATGCAAAGCAGCCCGCAATTTCAAGTGCTGCCGTAAGCGTGAATCCCTTCCATGAAGGCACGAATGGTGAGCGCTGGCGTTTGTGTTTCGATGGCTGGTGCTGAGGGTCAAGCCGACGTTGAGGGCACCAACTGCAGGCATCTATCATGCCCCTCATCGGACTCAGTGCTCGCGCTCAACACATGTGTTGCAGCGAGCGAACGCGAGGTTCGGCGCATGATGCGTAGCAATATTTTCTGGGCAACCGCTGCCGCGCCAAGAATATCCGGCTGGAAAAGTGTTCAGCGCACCCGTTGTTGGCACCCAAGTACCGGCAGCACGCAGTTGCTCTGAGGATCTGAATAGAAGTCATACCGATACCCCGCTGTGACGAAGAGTTCGGTGTTGTCCTCAATTGCCGGACCGCTGAGACGATGGGTCCAGTTCGTACCAATCTCAGTTTCGAAGTGCCAGTCGCGCGTCAATGCGTAGTCGACGAGAATAGAGGGTTGAACCGTATATTCGGTCAGATCGAGAACTCCATTGCCGGTGAGATAGCCGAGCCGCAGGCGCGGACTTACGCGAAGCTGGTCGGTCAGTGGATAGCGGAACTGACCATCGAGCACGTACAGATCTGTGAGTTGCCTGTCGGCCATGCGAAGCGCTGCAATCAGCATGTCACCTTCAGTGGTGAGATTGGTTCCGATCAGCTGTGTCGAATAATAGAACTCATTCCCCGTGCCCTGCTGGCCGAGCACGCCGCCCGATGAACGTGTCCCCGATACATTGGTCCACGTCACATCGAGTGTCGCCTGCCAGTGGCTATTGAAGGGATGCGAAATGCCGACGCTGGCGGAATTGTAATCGGCGGTGCGATCAACCGCGAACCTATAGATTTCGTCTTCGGAATGTTGCTTGAGCATGTCGTAAAGTGTCAGGAACGGCTGACCCTGCAGTGCAGCCCAACTCGTCAGGAATGGCGATTTTCGGTGATCCGTCGCGCCGTAGATCACCGTCTTGTCGGGCAAGGTCCAGCTTGCATTCAACAGGGCAAGGTTGACCTCGCCGAAATGAATGTCGTAGTCGAGCGTTGCGAAGACCGACAGACTGGGGCTCAGATAGCGAAAATCGGAGCCGACGGCACGACGGTCGATCAGGTCGTCAACGCGCTGTTCGATGGCGTACAGGCTGATGTCGAGCCCTCGCATCGGAGTAAAGCCGACGTTGCCGCCATAGAAATACTTGCCCTCCTTGAATGGTTCGTCACGCCGGCTCCAGACAGGCGAACCACCCACCACTCCGAGCCGGACCAGATCACTTGCCCGCCAGACTATCTCGGCACCATCAAAGCGGCCAAGTACACCATTGGCGCTCTGCGTCTGCCGTCCGATACGCAGATCGACGTTGTAGGCATAGAACGTGCTGTCCAGGTAGAGCGATGCGATGCCGACGATCTCTCCGTCTTCCCCGGAAAAATCATGCTCTTCGGTACCAGAGAAGCGGAACTTGTGTCGGGCAACCGAGGATGACCAGGCGGCTGAGACGTCCAGGCCGGAGAGCAGCGAATTCTGGTGAACACGATGTTCATCCGGGTCAGCGTTCACCTTGGGCGGCAGAGATGGATCCTGCAAGGAGCGGAAGCTGTCGTTTCGCAAATAGAACTGCGAGACACTGCCAGAGACGGACCAGCTATCATCACGGCGCGCCGAATTGTAGCCGCCGCCACTGTCTGCATCCTTGAGCTTCGGCGGCGGTTCACCGAGTGCAGTGAGAACTCCGCGCAGGCGCTGGCGCACGCGTCGGGAATCCTCATCTTCAGGATAGCGTGCGAGGTAGTCCTCGAATTGCGCGCGGGCGGAACCAGGATCGCCGGATTTCAGATATGCGGTTCCCAAAAGTTCCTGCGCCTCGCGGCTGTACTTGTTCTCAGGCGTTTCAAGCGCGGCGCGCAGTTTTCGGATCGCTTGCGCATGCTGGCTCCTCTTGATGGCAGCGCGCGCTTCATCGATTGCCGCACCTGTGGCGCGCACCTGTGCTTGCGTTGCTTTGCCCGCACCACGTTGAATCGGTGTGCTGTCGAACGGAGCAAAGCCACCAGAAGGCGCGGCCGGGCTGATACTTGTCTGCCAGGAATTCGCGGCAGGAAACACAGGGGGGCATTTGGCTTTTGCGCGGGCGTCTGCAAGCGAAACGACAATGCTCGTGAAGTCGGCACCCTGAGCGGCATCGATTGCAAGCGGGCGGTCGAATTCGAAACGAACGTGCGGGTTCGATCCTCCGGCAAAGTCATACTCAATCGAGCGGACATTGCCGACGCTCGTTGACAAGGGACGCAGTGCCTCACGCCTCAACTGGTTCATCGATAGTGCGTCAATTCGATCGACGGCACGAACTTGAACGGCGAGCGAGCTTCCCTTCCCCGTCGGTACATGTCCCGAATAGCGAACACGAAAGTTGAATCCGATTCGCAAACGCACACAGCCCTTGCCTTCGAGCACCTGCACGTCGCTCAGAGCACGATCCACCACAGGTTCGGCTCGGGAAGCCGACAACGATGCATATATGGCGGCAGACGACGCCACACCTGCAATGCATGCCGTCTGGAACGCAGCACGAATGGAGTAGGCCGCGATTGACGTAGTTCGCTGCATGCTCAATCCCAACTTCTCGTGCTGCGGTGGCAATTTTCACATGGTGCCGACGTTTGCGGATGGTTGCGCGGCTTGCCTTGCGCATAGACGCCGTTGTGGCAGTTGGCGCACCCGGAGACGATCCCAGTGTGATCCATGCGCGCGCCAGTGAATGTGACCGTGCTGCGGTGGCAATTTTCACAGGCCGAGTTGGTCGGCAGATGGTTCGCAGGTTTTCCCACCGCCGTCGTGCCGTTGTGGCAGGTGGCGCATCCCGAGGTGATGCCGGTGTGGTCCATACGGGCGCCGGCGAACGTCGTCGTCGAGCGGTGGCAGGTCTCGCACGGCGCGGTCGTCGCGATGTGACCCTGAGGCTTGCCGATAGACGTCGTGCCGTTGTGGCAGGTGGCGCATCCCGACGTGATGCCGGTGTGGTCCATACGGGCGCCGGCGAACGTCGTCGTCGAACGGTGGCAGGTCTCGCACGGCGCGGTCGTCGCGATGTGACCCTGAGGCTTGCCGATAGACGTCGTGCCGTTGTGGCAGGTGGCGCATCCCGAGGTGATGCCGGTGTGGTCCATACGGGCGCCGGCGA
>JBFWVC010000023.1:0-52125 GCA_050246945.1 Hyphomicrobiaceae bacterium | reverse complement strand
CGGTGGCAGGTCTCGCACGGCGCGGTCGTCGCGATGTGACCCTGAGGCTTGCCGATAGACGTCGTGCCGTTGTGGCAGGTGGCGCATCCCGAGGTGATGCCGGTGTGGTCCATACGGGCGCCGGCGAACGTCGTCGTCGAGCGGTGGCAGGTCTCGCACGGCGCGGTCGTCGCGATGTGACCCTGAGGCTTGCCGATAGACGTCGTGCCGTTGTGGCAGGTGGCGCATCCCGACGTGATGCCGGTGTGGTCCATACGGGCGCCGGCGAACGTCGTCGTCGAGCGGTGGCAGGTCTCGCACGGCGCGGTCGTCGCGATGTGGCCCTGAGGCTTGCCGCGCGCCGCCGCGCCGTTGTGGCAGGCGGCGCAGCCCGAGGTGATGCCGGTGTGGTCCATATGGGCGCCGGCGAACGTCGTCGTCGAGCGGTGGCAGGTCTCGCACGGCGCGGTCGTCGCGATGTGGCCCTGAGGCTTGCCGATAGACGTCGTGCCGTTGTGGCAGGTGGCGCATCCCGACGTGATGCCGGTGTGGTCCATACGGGCGCCGGTGAACGTCGTCGTCGAGCGGTGGCAGGTCTCGCACGGCGCGGTCGTCGCGATGTGACCCTGAGGCTTGCCGATAGACGTCGTGCCGTTGTGGCAGGTGGCGCATCCCGACGTGATGCCGGTGTGATCAAAAGTGGCAGTACGGAAACTCGAAGTCGACCTGTGGCAGTTTTCACAGGCAGAGGTTGTCTTCATGTGGGTAGACGGCTTGCCGACAGCGGTCGTGCCGTTGTGGCAGGTGGCGCATCCCGACGTGATGCCGGTGTGGTCCATACGGGCATCTTTGAACGATGCCGTACTGCGATGACACGTTTCGCATGGGGCGGTTGTCTTCACGTGGTCTCGCGAGCGACCCACCGCGAGTGTTCCATTGTGGCAGCCAATGCATTGAGTTGGCGTTCCTTTAAAGCGCCCATTGAAATGGCAGCTCTCGCAAGGCGCGGACCTATGACCACCCAGGAGAGGATAACCGGTCACGTCATGATCGAACTGCCATGGTGCCACAGCTTGCGCCGCCGCCGGGGTTAAAGCACCAGCCAAGACTCCGGCAGCAAACGTCAATGCTAGCAGCAGCGCGAGCACGGCAGCCGACCGCTTTGCAAACTGATCAACGAAATGAACGACCGCCGTCATCAGCGTCCCCGACAGTCGGCCGCACGACACCACGCCCAAGGCGCGGCTGCCATGGAGGAGCGACCAGAGTTCGAATTGCTATGAAGGGGTCAGGCCGCGCGTTCGGTGCGCAGCAAGCAAGCCAATTCGTTCATGTAATCTCCCCCGAAATGATTGCTTACTCCGTCCCCGCATTCTGGAATGATGGATGTTTCCGGCTGAAATTTGTTGTACTCAGTGGGGGAAATAATTCATGACTGAAAAGTTCAAATTGAGCTGAAATTGATTCCGCAAAAGAATTCGCGCACCGCCGATCTTATCGCTGGAAACGTGGACGGCGGAAGCTGTCAGTCGTGTGGCACGTTTCGCACGCTCGGCCAAAGGAGCCGTGGTGCACGTCGTCCTGGCCATGGCACGAAAAGCAGTTCTTCGCAGCGGCAACGCGCTTGTCCGAACGCACTTTGTGGCAAGCGTGGCAAGTAATGGAGCGATGCGCTCCGGTCAACTCGAAGTTGGCGTCACGCGCGTGGTCGAAGATCCATCGATCCCATCCGTTAGGTGTGTGACACCGCTGGCAAGCAATGCCGACGCGCCCCTGGTGGTGGTTGTCCGCATGGCAAGCTTCACATCGTTTTGGCGCTTCACGATATGTTTTGGACTGGTGACAGGATGCGCAGCCGACAACGGCGTGTAACCCTATGAGGGGGAAGCGCGTCAGGTCATGATCGAAGGCGACTTTCGCATGCCAGGACGTTTCGTTGTGGCACTTTGCGCAATTTGTTCCCAGCGAGCCCTTGTGCGGGTCCTGCCGGCCGTGACAGCCGTTGCATTTGGTCGATAGTCCGACCGAGTAGATATTGTCGAGGTGACAGCTTTCGCATTTGGCTGATGGGTGGCTGCCCTTCAGGGGGAACTTGGTGTCGCGGTCGTGATCAAAACGAATCGTTTTCCACTTCTTTGGAGCATGGCAGGTTTCACACTTCGTCCCGTAGGCGCCCTTATGAACATCCTGGATATTGTGGCAGCCTGAGCAGTTGGTGGGAAGGCCCTTGTAGACCTCGCCGGCATGACACTTCTGGCACGCCACCTTCTGGTGCGCGTCGACCAGAGGGAATTTTGTTTTGCCATGTTCGAAGGGTCGCGTTTCTTTCCAGGATTTCTCGTTATGGCAGGACTGGCAGGCCTCGCCAAGCCGGCCCTTGTGGGGATCGTACCGCTTGTGACAGCCAATGCACATGTCGGGAGCTTTCCGATAGGCGTCTCCCGCCTTGTGACACGAGCCGCAAGGGACGGAACCATGCCGGCCTTTCAGCTCATAGTCCGTCTGGGTATGATCGAAGGTGCTTTTGTCGAAGCCGATGATATCGGCTTCCGCACCCTTGTGTTCCGTATGGCAATGCCTGCACTCGGATTTCGCGGCGACGGGGCTTTTCGCGTGAAAACCCCGCTTCTGCGTTCTGTCCTCGGCGACCTTGTCATGGCAGTCCAGGCAGAGAGCGGACTGCGTTTCTCTCCGAAATGGCGTATGACACTTGTTGCAGCTCTTCTCGTATTTCCGATGAGCCTTGGCGAGCGGCCCCGGCATGACGAGCTTTTCGAATATGGTCTGTCCGGCGGCCAGATCGGCGGCCGCACACATCCCGATTGCAACCAGGATGAATGTAAGCTGGCGCACGACTTCCGCCTCTTAGTACAGATGGACAGCGATCACGTGGGCGACGGCCGCGAGAACCAGCATCAAGAACAAGGGCATGTGCAGGAAGTGCCAGAGCGCGAACAGATGTTCGTAGATGGCGAGGCCCGCCGCCTTTCGCACGGCAGCGAGGTGAGCGGCGACATCTCTTTCAAATTCCTTGCGGGCCTTGCAGAGTTCCTTGCGCGGGCCGGCCTCGACGCGCATCAATTCGACGTTGCGCACACTGATCTCGCGTCCAATCGAGCGCGCGAGTTGCCGTGACTGCCAGCGCACGAGCGAGGCATGGCCGATCGCGGAAAGAAGGCCACCGGGAGAGGCCAGCGCATTTTTTGTAATGTTTGAGACCCGTTCAAGCGAGCGCTCGCTGAGGCCGAAATAGGGATTGCCGCGCTTCGGGACGCTGTCGGCCATCAGGCCGTCGAAAAAGCCTGTCGCTGCGAGACGCTGGCCTGACAGTGTCGAATGCACATGGCTGTAAAGAAACTTCCCGATCAGCCCGCTACCGGCAACGATGAGCATGGCGTTGAGCGCGACTGTCGCGTTGAGGGATTCGGACTTGAAGTTGCAGTGAAGCAGGATCAGGGCAGGACCCAGCAGCCCCATGGCCATATGCAACCTGAACCAGATAGGCACGGACCCCAGGAAGCGCAACGTCCGGAAACGCTTGCGAAGCGGATAGATGAGCAGCGCCAGAAGAACGCTCGCACCGGCAATCCCGAGCCAATAGCCGACGCCCGTGTCTGGCACCCAGTGGCGCTCGTTGCGATTGCTCCAGCCGAACAGAAGGACGACGGCAAGGAGCGCGCAGAATGCGAGCCATGACAGGCGTGCAGCGAAGCCACCGCGTGGCC
This sequence comes from Hyphomicrobiaceae bacterium, assembly GCA_050246945.1. GTDB lineage: Bacteria > Pseudomonadota > Alphaproteobacteria > Rhizobiales > Hyphomicrobiaceae > JAEUMD01. The sequence goes on along the minus strand of JBFWVC010000023.1, from coordinate 48,421 downwards.
TCCGGTTCCGCGATTTGGCTTTCGGTCTCGGAGTGCGGCTTGCTGGTCCAATCCGGTCGCGATCCAGAGTACGCGGATTCCCCAGTCCCACACTTAGGTTCATGACTACCCCCCGGCAGATGAGTCTCAGTGCACGGCACGCCGTTCGCTCAGCCGGATTTGGCCGGGGAAGGTGTTCGCAATATGTCGCCGAGTAATGCTGAAATGATATCTAAGCGCGTTATTTGCATTTTCGAGAAAACAAAAAGATGCCTCAAAGACGGGTTTCATGAAACTCAGCCGATTTTGTTGGTCTTACGATCACGAGAGCGAAGCTGGGGGATTGCATGACGCTATTCGGGATTGGCTTTCTTGCGGGCGCATTCACAACAATCATCTTCTATTTCGTCGCCAGCGCAGGTGGCCGCACGGCAGTTGGTCGGATGGCTATGCGCTCGCGCGATGGTGGCAAGAGGGTTCCGCCATCCGCAAGCTTAGCGGTGCTGACCATATTTGCCGTCGTTGCAGCAGCCGTCTGGTCAACGCACGAAATCACAGCCAGCGACGATCTGCGAAAAAGCGCAACAACTGGAAACGTAGTGTCCGGCGAGACTCAATCGAAAACGGCTTCGCTTCAGGTGGCCGGCATGGACGCGGAAATTTCGCGGATCGAGAAATACCTCGCGTCTGTAGGGACCGCTCCCGCGCTGCAGAAAGCTCTCTCGGATCAAACCACAGCAAGCGGCCTGCCTGATGTCGAGACGATGATCGCCGGCCTGGCAAAGCGACTCGAAGCGGAGCCGGGCGATGTCGAGGGATGGCGCACACTTGGCTGGTCCTACGCCAACACGGGCCGTCCGTCGAAGGCAGTTGAAGCGTACGAACGGGCTGTCGGGATTGCGCCTAACCGCGACGACCTCATGGAGGCACTTCGCGCAGCACGAACGGCCGCAGGCACCGGCGGCAAAGCCGCGCAGGAACAGCAGACCCAGGTGCCGCCCGAGGAAGAAAGATCCGAGTCAGGCGAAACGAACAAGCGGGATTGACGTTCATGTCGACTTACGTCGTCCTCGCCTACGCCGCACCACTTGCGATCCTCTGGGCGATCTACGCCCGTTCGCTGCGCAAACGTCAGCGTCGTACTGCGATGGCCCATGCGCATGCTGTCGCGGAGGGTCTCAACGAACCGGCGTCACTCCATCCGATCATAGATCCTGGCCGATGCCTTGGTTGCGGCGCGTGCGTACGCGCGTGCCCGGAGGGGCAGGTGATCGGTCTCGTCATCGGTAAGGCCCAACTCATCGAAGGCGCCAATTGCATCGGCCATGGCGCATGCAAGGAAGCGTGTCCGTTCGATGCCATTTCGCTGGTCTTCGGAACGGAGAAGCGCGGTGTGCAGCTGCCCGAGGTCGGTGCGGACTTCCAGACCAACGTCCCCGGCATCTTTATCGCAGGCGAGCTTGGCGGCATGGGACTCATCCGCAACGCCGTGGAGCAGGGTCGCAGGGCGGTCGAGAGCATCGTTCCCGTGGCCCGCCAACGAGCGCACGACGCTTGCGATCTCGTCATCATTGGCGCGGGTCCCGCAGGGCTCGCAGCCGGACTTTCGGCCAAGTCCGCGGGACTCCGCTTCATGATCATCGAGCAGGAGACCTTTGGAGGAACGGTAGCTCACTTCCCTCGCGGAAAGATCGTAATGACGCAACCGATCGACCTGCCGCTCGTTGGAAAAATGCGCTTTCGGGAGGTTCGCAAGGAGAAGCTGCTGGCGTTTTGGGCCGACGTACTCCGGCGCCATCCACTTCCGATATCTTATGGTGAAAGGGTCGAAGAAGTATCGCCCGATGAGCGCGGCGGCTTCGTCATCAGGAGTACGGCCGGCAGGCGCACCGCCGCAACGGTCCTTCTTGCGGTCGGTCGCCGTGGAACGCCGCGAAAGCTTGATGTTCCCGGCGAAGAGCAGTCAAAGGTCGTCTACCGGCTCGTCGACCCCGTCCAGTATCGCGGCAAGCGCGTACTTGTCGTGGGCGGCGGCGATAGCGCGCTGGAAGCGGCGGCAGAAATTGCGGAACAGCCCGATGTGCATGTGACTCTCAGCTATCGCGGCGATGCCTTCTCCCGTGCAAAGGCAAAGAACCGCAAGCGGGTAGAGAATGCTTCGCAGAACGGCAGATTCCACGTGCGGTTCGGCTCGCAGGTGAAATCGATCGGACGCGATGCGGTCGAACTCGATGTTGACGGCGTGCGCGAACTGATCCCGAACGATGCCGTCATCGTGTGTGCCGGCGGTGTCCTTCCGACGGCATTCCTCGAAGGCATCGGCATCAGGATGGAGACAAAGCATGGCACGCTTTAGGGCGAGGCCTCTGGGGTCATGGCTCATTTCTGTCGCTTTGGCGGGCCTGCCGTGCCTCGCATATGCCGATCCTGCTGGCAAAGAGGCCGCAGAGGTTGAAAGAGCGTTGCGAACTGGCGACTTTGCGAGCGCGACGAAGTTGCTGAATAAGCTTGCCGACGCGGGTCACGCACCATCGCAATATCGCCTGGCGGCGCTGATCAGGGCAGGCCGCGTCCCCGATGCCGAGCCCGGCCGGGCCTTCCAATTGATGAAAAGCGCAGCCGGTGCAGGCGAACAACGCGCGGCGATCGAGTTAGCGCAGTTCTACGAAGAGGGATACGGCACAAAGCGCAACCGTGACGCAGCCCGAGCATTGCTGCGGCGAACAGCCGACGCCGGTAGTCCTCTGGCCGCTGCGGCGCTGGCGCGATTGGGCGAGGCTCAGTCCGGAGGCGAAGCCAGGCCGGCGCCGGCTTGGGCCGCGCGCGTTGCCGTCGCCGACACGCCCGGCAGCAAGCCAAAGGAGGTGAAGTCCGCGGCTCAGAACATCTCACTTGCGATGGCCGCTCAGCGCGGTTTGAGCGACATCGTTGCAGGACTACTGAAGGCAGGGGTAGACCCCAACGCGTCCGGAAACGGGGGACCACTGCCACTCTGGCAGGCGGCCAATTCGGGCCACGTGAAGAATGTTGTCCAATTGCTTGATGCCGGAGCCAAGCCTGATGTGGCCGATGAATCGGGAATGACGCCGTTGTTCGCCGCTGCCAGAAATGGACAGGCCGAGATCGTCGAAATTCTTCTCAAGGCCGGTGCTGACCCTGATAAGCCCGACCGCAGCGGCGAAGTGGCCATTGTCGCGGCAGCGGAACGCTGCCGCAGCGATGTCGTCGAACACCTCCGAAATCGAGCAAGAATGTCGGCAGCCAATCGAGATGGCACGACAGCGCTCCATGCTGCCGCCACACGTTGCCCACCTGACCTCGTCGCGCAATTGGCGACGATGAAGGAACAGGTCAATCGGCAGGATCGATTTGGGCGCACGGCTCTTTGGCTGGCCGCGGACCATGGCAACAACGGGGCAATCGATGTGTTGTTGGAGAAAGGAGGGGATGCTGGTTTGTCGGATCTGAGAGGCGACACGCCGCTGCATCGTGCGGTTCTTGGCGGCTACAGTGATATGGCTCGTCGGCTCTCCGACAATAGCAAATCAATCGACGTAGCCAACAGTGATGGAAATACGCCACTCATGCTGGCTGCAAGCAAAGGCCATATGGACATCGGCGAATTTCTTCTCATGAAGGGTGCAAAGATCAATGAGCGAAATCAGCAGGGCATGTCCGCGCTGATGCTCGCGGCCGGCGGCGGCCACGAGCAGTTCGCGCGCCTGTTGCTGAGCTGCGGAGCGGATCGGTCATTGCGCAATCTGCGGCGGGAGCAGGCTCAAGATTTGGCGCGCGCCAATGGCCATCAACGCATCGCTGTAATGCTGGAAAATAATTGAAGCTTCACGAAGTCGGGCGCGAGCAGCGATCCAGATGAATTCTGCGCGATCACGGCGTCAGTTGCGTGTTTAACCGGCGCATACCGACGTGATGGCCCATATAGCTGTCGATCCTGTGCACTGCGGCGCAATGTCTGCCAGGGGGCGGGCGGTGCCGGTGAGACCACACTTGTGGATAGCCCCATCACGGCAGTCCCGGCGAAGCCGTGCAGTCCTTCAGTGATTTGAGTCGATTCTTCGACAAGGACTTGAAGCTATGGATTGGCTATGGCTAACCACGCTCCAAGGCTGGTTCACGGGCCAGCGCGTGGAAAATCTTCTCATTGCTTTTGGGGCCACTATCGCGGGCGCCATTGCGGGCGCGATGGCTGCTGAGAGGATCGCGGCTGCCAAGGTGCGTCGATCGGAACTACTTCAAGAGATCAAGAACACAAACGCTGCAATACATCTCGCGATGAATGTGGCCAATCAGTTCCTTCTCGTGAAGGGCGATTACGTGAAGCCTCTGGTGGACCGCTTTCGTGTCCAGCAGCGCGCCGCCCACGAATTTCAAAGAGCGCGAGACCTGGGCCAGGTTCTGGAAGGTGTTGGCATTGATCTTGGGCTTGTTGATTTGAGTACTCTCACTGTTCCCGAAGTACGGGTCCACAAGCTCGAAGCGATTGTTCTTGAAAAGCTAACCGCCGGAGCAAAAATTCAACTGCGCACGCTCGCCTTGACACAGCACTTGGAGATTGTCAGGCGATTGATGTCCGATCGTGACAGCGTAATCGAAGAGATGCGAGAAATGCCTGAGGCGCAAAGGCCGGCTCACTTGTTGGGCCTGCGAATGGCAAACGGGCAAGTGGACATGCGCTTCAACCATCTGACAGAAGACCTCGCCACTGAGGTCGATAACTGCATCCACTTCAGTTTGCGATTGTGCGGCGAGTTGATGGAGCACGGTGCAAAGCGGCTCCGGACTGCATCACGCCGGGAGCGTAAGAAAGCGGCGACGCCTCGCGACGCACTTCACCGAAGCGAAGACGCTCGCGGCCCGGTTGGCTCGCCGTCGCCCGCTGGATCTGCGGGTCGTCCTTGCTTACCTTGCGCAAGCGCCGGGCTAGACGCCTTCTGGAAGCTTGGAGGCCATCATTTTCCGGCGGTCGAGCTTTCGGCCATCAACTATGAAGGTCCCGTCGCCAACCGCGTGCAGCGTCCGTCTCTCCTTGCGCGCCGGGTCCTCGTAGGCCGCCACTGCCGTCAGCACCACGATGTTGTGCTTTTCGATTAGGTCGACGACCTTGCACTCGATGTTGGCCAGGCACTCCTTTATCAACGGCGCGCTGACGTGTTTGCCAGGCATGGCCGTGAGCTTGAACTCGGCAAACTTGTCGGTGTCGGAGCCGGAGCAGGTTCCAATCCCGACGATCTTGTCCAACAGGTCGACCGTCGGAATAGCGATCACGCACTCCCTGGTCCTTTGAATGGCTGCGAAGGAATAGTTCCAGGCACCCGTCGCAATGGCAAGCGTAGGCGTGAAGTCCAGCACCATGGTCCAAGAGATGGTCATGATGTTGTTCTTGTTCTCGTCTCTGGTCGCTACCAGGACCACCGGCCCTGGCTCGATGAGGGTAAAGACCCTGTTGAGCCCAAGTTCGCGCATGGAAGTATCTCCCGAGAGAACACAGCGGCCATAGCCTGCAATTTCATCGATGCCCAGTTAGCCAGCACTTATACAATTGCTGCCGTCGCAACGGCCGCACCGCTAGGGGCATCGAGTTCGTGCGGCATTTGCTATGCAGCACCCGGAAAAAATTTCGCCAAGCGACGCTGTTGTCGGACTGGAAATCAAGCTTGTCCGACCCAGGCAACCTCAGCATAATCGCTTGTCGAGCCTCTTGGAGGTGCGTGCCGGGGGGGGGGCTGATGACGGAACTTCTTGGATTGGTGGAGTGCCCTCATTGCGCGGTGCGTCTAAGGGGACCCAAGCCGGTTGAACCCAGAAACGTTCGATGCGTTCGCTGCGAAAGCGTCTTCATGCTTCGGCCTGAAGACATGGTACTCGACACCATATTAGGTCTCGATCCCAATACCAATTATCCGACGGGGCGATGCCCGAGCTGCCAGGGCAAAATCAGGTTTCCGGCTGGGGATGCCATTTCGGGATGCATGCATTGCGGCCAGCGAATTCTCGTTTCCTACGCCCCACACGGACCTCAGTCAGGCGTGCCCCCGGTCATATCGATTTGGCACGATCCCGCCCCCAGCGAGCAAGCACGCCCTGATGGTTCGCCGGCCGCTTCGATTTTCAAGGTCACGAGAGGCGGCGATCCGGTTGACGATACCGGTGAAGCGACCGGAGCCGTCGCCACCGAGGCTGTTCCCGCTAGCTCCGAGGCCAGCATCGAAAACGACAGCATTGCTGAAAGCGGCAATGTGAAGCCACACGCCAGCTGGATAAAGCTCTGGCTCGCCCGAATTGGTCTGGTGTTTCTGACGTTCCTTTGCTTTCCCCTCATCCTCGTCGGACAGGAACTGCTCGCCGTTGTCCTGCCCGTGACGAAAGACTGGGGCCTCATCGTTGCCCTGCTGCTTGGACTAACGGCTCTCGGAGGCGTTATGCATCTGTGGGAGGCTGCGACCAAACGCTATTCCCCTAAGAAAGAACGCCAATTCGAAACCTACCACGGCCTGATCTATCCGTTCGGCATAATGCTGAAAGTGCCAAACGATGATACCGCAGGCGTATTTTCGCGAATGGAGCACTGTTTCGGAGTGGAGAACGGCAATCTGGTGCTCGGATTTCGGCCGACGTTTGCGCCAAACCTTCCGCTTGGTACCATGTCGATCGAGCAGACCGTTCCACTTTCTGATTTGCGCCGGGTTTCGGTGCGTGTGATTGACGACGACGAACTCCAGAACTCGGCCTTCGGCGACGCCGTTGCGGATAGCTTCGCAAGGGCCGTGTCACATCATAGGCTGCACACGAAGACTGTCGGTGCCGAGATATCTCTGTTTGTCGAGGGCGGCCGGGGCGGCAAGATGGATCAGTACGTACTCGGGGTTCCCGTCGACTTTCCGCCCGAACGGATAGAACTCCTCGCCGTCCTGGCCGATACAAAGTCGCCCTCTGTTTCAGAGAATGGAGAGGCGGGCCAGGTAGACAACGTGTCGGGTGTGGTTGGCGCGGCGGAAAAATACAAGACGATCGCAAACATTCTGCAGATCGACAATGTCACGACCAGTCTTGCCTCGGGCATTGCAGGCATTGGAAGCGTTGCAGGATTCATCGGCCGTATCAGCAGCGTCTACCAGTTGAACAACAAGAACGCGGGTTTGACCGCCGCGCTGATCGCCTCGGCCATTCAGGAATTTGCGCCACATGTCGAGATCACGCGAGAGTAAATAGCGGAATCTATGGAATGACGAAAATGGGGCGTAGGGGAGGAAAATGAGATGATGTTGCAAAGAATTTGGATGACATTTTTCTCGGCAAGCCTGTTGCTTATCGCGTCGGCCGGCAATGCCGCAGCCGAATCCAAGCCTGGGCTGCAAGATGTCCTAGTAGCTCATCCTGCGGGCTACGTCTCTGTGTCCTACGGGAAAGGAAATCTCGCATTCTACTCAAACACGCTGTACTGGCAGTTGAAGCAGCTTATTGCCCAGGCCGAATCGGAGTGTCTCTGGGCGCATCAGGAAGTCGACGCAAGCCGGGTGAACTTTCTCTCTGACAAGGTTAAGGCGATGATCGACAGCCTCAAGGCTGCGGACGGCTCATATAGCGATTACCTGATCGTATCGGGTATTTTGCGCAAGTATGCCGGGCGTCAGACAACATCGAACGCACCAACCTTCAGCACACGGGTCGAAGATTTCACCAAAACCGGGATGATTGTCGGTGTCGACGTCAGGTCTTCCGGATTTTTTGCTGGACGGTGTCCGGACATGGCCGGCGCCATGCTAGGCAGCAACGACATGTCCAAAACTGTATTGTCTTTGGCGAAAAGCGATGTGTGCAGCAGCCTGAACGAACTCAAGTCTTGCTACAGGGCACTCGACAGCCTTCATGCCAGCGCCGCTCAGGGCAGGAAAGTCCAATTGAAGGTCGTAGAGAAGGGCAAGTTGGACACACAGCAGGACGTGAAGGGAAAGGCGCAATAGCGACTGACGGAATGCCCGACTCCCTTGGTTTTGCCAATTGTACAAGCGCACCGCTCGATGCATCAGCGCTGCGCGCGGCAACTTGAATTTCCGCTTTGGTTCAATTCACGTTGCACGCTGCTTTTCCGCTTTCAATGCGTGGCGGCCATGCCTTGCGACTGATCTGATCAAATGAAATACGGGTTGCGGATCGCTTCACATTGGCGACGGTCGAAGCACCCTTAACTGCGGAGATGGTCGGCTGCCCAGGCGACCCGGTCGACGCCGGATCAGTCGACGGCAGCAGGCGCGGAACGCGCCGCCGCATAAAGATGGCCGGCACAAATCTTCATGTCGGTTTGCGGTTCATCTGAAACGTTGTCGCTCCCCCGGGCCATGTCCCTCTTTTGGATCGGAGTAGCTGCGGACCTGTGCGCATATTTGAAGACCAAGCCGGCGCACGCCCCTCGTAATTTGAGCATGACGCACTATGTTAGAAGTGCCCCTGGGGAGGGGCGTTCCCATGACACACAGAACCGTTGGTCCGCACCGGAAATCCCGGCTGCGGTGCAACCTTTTGCGCACTCAACCCAAGGAGGACGAATGATATCAGCTTCAATTCTCAAAGCGGCGGATCAAGCTGCCCGTTGGCACGAAGACCAACGGCGGAAGGGCTCAAAGGGTGAGCCTTACATCAACCACCTGTTGGAGGTGGCCGCCCTCGTCGCCGAAGCAGAGCCTGATAATACGGACGCCATCGTTGCTGCTCTGCTTCACGATGCGATGGAGGACCAGCCGGTCACGCGCGAGCAGATTTCCGGACATTTTGGCAAGAACGTCGCCGCAATCGTTGAGGAGTGCACCGATGACAAGAGCCTCGCCAAGGAGCTGCGGAAGCAGCTCCAGATCGAGACCGCGGCGCAGAAGTCGCGCGACGCGAAGCTGGTCAAGATCGCCGACAAGACCTCGAACCTCCGATCGATAGCATCCAGCCCACCGGCACATTGGCCGGCGGAGCGGCGGCGAGCATACATTGATTGGTCGGTTGCGGTTGTGGAGGCTGGTCTGCTGGGCGCATCTGCTCAACTCGACGCCCGGTTCGAGGAAGCGAAGATCGTTGCCTATCGTACCGTGGAAAACGATCAGTCGGCGCCACCGGCGGCCTCATAGACTTCTTCGTGGGCTCAGCTCACATTTGGACCTGAGCGCAAACCGACTGCACTCTTTGGCCACGGTTCTGCCAGCCCACGCTCGCGCCGCCATCTTGCGAGCATGGTGGAACGTGCACTTGATGATGAGGCCAGCAGAAATCGGCCTATGAGAGCGGCACACTTGCAACCTGCTCTTTGAATGCGGGACGCGAAGAGATGTCAGCGTACCAGCGATCGAGATTGGGTGTGTTGGGTCGCCCCTCTATGATCTGCATATAGCGGTGGACCATGACGCCGACAGGTATGTCACCGTAGGAAAAGCTGTCGCCGGCCAGATAAGGTGTCTTACCCAATTGCGCATCGATGATCTTGGCGGCTTCAATGGTCTTTTTCACGCCGATGCTGATTGCATTCGCATCGCGCATTTCTGGTGGCGTGCGAACCAGACCCCAAAATACCGGCGTGATGGCTGGTCCCAGGACTGAGAGCTGCCAGTCCATCCACATCTGAGCCCTGGCCCGCGTGCGAAGATCTTCCGGTTCGAGCGTGCGGTTGGAATATTTGGAGGCGAGGTATCGTACGATGGAGTTCGACTCCCACAGTATGAAGCCGTCGTCCTCCTCTAGCGTCGGCACGAGCGAATTCGGGTTCATGGCAACATAGAAATTGTCCTTGGTCTTCCCGAATGTGCCGCCAGCATCGATGCGCTCGAAAGGTAGCTTCAACTCAGCCAAGGCCCACGTGACCTTCTGGACATTTCCCGATGTATTGCGACCCCAGATCTTGAGCATGCGGCGCTCCTAAAGCTCGTGTAGATCAATCCTTACGCGCCTGCGGGCTCGTAGAGTTCGACGGGCGTTCAGCTTACATCTGAGCTTGACGGTAGACCAACTGATCTCTCTGCCCGCCATTTCGCCAGGCCTCGCTCACGCGCGGCGCGTACCCGCTCCTTCTCGTCAGGGGTGCGCGGTCCTGTGCTCAATCCGCCGTGGCGTCGGCATCGCTTGCGGCCCTTGACGACGGGAGCCTGACAGGGCGTCCCCGCTCGCGTAAGATCGGAACACACCTGCTCTGGCCTGCTCCGAGTTGGCATCTTGCTGCCTTTCTGCCTTATCGCATCACGACACGGGCAACCCGACCATAGGGAGTCGCAAAACTCCTTGCACCCCATGACGTGCGCGCGCGGGCGCGAGAGTCGGAAAACTCGCGCTCATGACCCTCCCAACTGCCATCCAGGCATGTGACAACAAACCCTGCGTCGGCCATTGCGCTTCATGTTGCGCCTTGGTGCCAGGGAATTGAGATGCCGAGCAATCACGACCTGGTGAGCCGCGGTAGGCCCTGTGCCTTTCTGTGCTCCAGATATAAAAACATCCCGCCTACCGGATGATTGGAAAAACGCGGCCGATAGCAAACTGACGTCGGATTGCGAGATTCAGCTGCAGCTAGTTGGGCAGCGCGCGCCTACCACGCATCGAACAGGACTGCATCCGTCATTTTTCACGATTAGTGTGGAACGAACTCTACCACCGTTGCTTCGCTCTTCACGGATTCGACGCCCTCCACACTCTGCATGGCACGCACGCCTCTTACGATAAGATCCGAGTCGGTGGCTGCGCCGTGTAGAGTTACATGACCTCGCTCAACAGAAATTTCGAGGTCGTGCCGGCGTGAGTGGCGACCGAATTCCTGATCAAGTTTGTCGTTTGCGCGCGCCAGAAGGAGCGCGTCGCGCAGCATGCTGCGCGACAGCTCCGTCTCCTGGAACTCAGAGCTGGAGGCGAGTTGAACGATCTGTTCGACACATTGCTTGACCGGTACGCGTGCTGTATTCAGGGTGATCGCATATTGGCTTGCATCCATCCAGTCGGCACCAAACAGCCGGTGAACAACGCCGGCGTGGCATGCATCGCTGCGTTGAATCTCCCGGCGCGCCTCATCCTCGGACTCAATGCCGACGCGGCTCTTAAGGACCTGCACCCGATAGGGCATCGGAGCACATGTGCGCACGGTCACGACGTGCGGAATTGATCCAAGCAAACTGGTGGCGCCCCAACCTCTGATCACGACATTGCCTCTGGCTGCAAGCTCAAGGATCTCAAGTGCCGTGTAACGCGACATGCGTTCCGGATCGATCTTCCATCGCTCCCACAGCGATGCTTCGCCCTCAAGGAACTTGTGCACCTCGCTCTCTGGCAAATGAGCCCTGTCGGCGATGTCGTGCTCAACGACTTCGTGATGAATGATTTCAAGCCCAAACCGATTGGCAACGCCAGTGGCGACTTCGCTGCCACGGGTTGCCATCTCACGGGCCATGGCGATGACAGCCATCGTAACCTCCTTTGCGTTGCAAGACGCAGACGGCTCGCGGAACCAAACGGTAAGCTCACTCCGCACCGGAGTTCAATCCGGACAGAAGTCCGGATTTCTTAGGCAGTGCGGCGCACTTTTGGTGCGTCGCGGCATCGCCGTTCGAATTCGCGTCCACCCATGTGAACCATTGTGCAGTGGTCGCCAGCCTCGAAATACACGTCGCAGTGACCATCGTGGCTTGTGTCGCCGACGGCATTCAGCCCATAGGCCGCTGCCAAGCGTGGCGCACATCCAGCTTCGCAATCTCCAAACAGGCCAGCTACTTCTTCCTCGTTGGCCAAGGCTACTGGCTGACCAAGCCAGCCGCCGAGACGATGCAGATCGAGTTGATGTGATGCCGGCACGACAGCCACGATTTATCCTTCCATGCAGCGTGCCAAAACGCCCTTTGCCAGATCATCCGATGCGAAGGAGCAAGCACGCGCTGTCGCAAGCGAAGTCACTTTCGGGTTGTGGTGTTCGCGTGCATGGGGAACGCTGTGCTCGTCGAGAAACTGCTTTAACCTCAATGCGATACCCATTGAAGTCCTCCTTTGCGCCGACAGTGAGCAGCCCGCGCGGAAAGGCCAGTTCTGGAGCCAAGGGTCTCGCACACACTCACCATCGGCGTTCCGCCGTATGGCCGTGACGTTGAACGCCAAAGAGGTGTGAGATATGCGAAGGGCACGCGCGATACTCTGACCGGTCCTAACCTTCGATCCTCATGTTAAAGTCTAAACCCAAACGTGACCACTCGACAAGTTGATGCGATGCGTTTGGCAAACTGTCACGGACCGATAAGCAGTACGGCAATCGTCCTCACTCTTTGTGATGGAACCCGGGCCGATCACGCGCGCTAGAAGTTGTTTCACGATCTGGCGCAGTACCAGCTACACCCCGGGACGAGAACGGCTTGGGAGGTTTCCATGCGAATCGGCGTTCCCAAAGAGGTGAAGGTGCACGAGTACCGGGTCGGGATGACACCGGCGGCAGTACGCGAAGCAGTCGCACACCATCACGAAGTGCTTGTGGAACGGGATGCCGCAGCGCACATGGGGCTGTCAAACGCAGACTATCAGGCGGCTGGTGCACGGATCATTGAAGATCCAAAGGAAATCTTTGAGGCCAGCGACCTGGTTATCAAGGTCAAGGAACCGCAGCCGCAGGAAATCGGATTCCTGCGCGCCGGACAAACCCTGTTCACCTACTTGCATCTTGCCGCGGCACCCAAGCTCGCGCGTGAACTTGCCGACAAGGGCGTTACCGCAATCGCGTACGAAACGGTCACGGCACCAGGTGGTGGATTGCCGCTGCTGGCACCAATGAGCGAGGTGGCCGGACGCATGGCGGTGCAGGCAGGCGCGCATTGCCTCGAAATGGAGCAAGGTGGACGTGGCGTGCTTCTCGGAGGCGTCGCCGGCGTTCCCTCGGCAAAGGTTACGGTTCTGGGTGGCGGTTGTGCCGGTATCAATGCTGTGCGTATGGCCATCGGCCTGGAGGCGAGAGTAACCGTTTTGGACATCAACCGCGCGCGACTTTATGCGATCGATCAGCAGTTCGGCGCGTCCGTCGATACCGCATTCTCGACGCATGCGGCCATAGAAGAGCACGTTGCTTCGTCCGATCTCGTGATCGCCGCAGTACTCGTACCAGGTGCGGCGACGCCACGGCTCATCACGCGTGACATGGTATCCGAAATGCCACGCGGCTCGGTCATCGTCGATATCTCCATCGATCAGGGCGGATGCGCAGAGACATCGCACCCGACAACACATGCGGATCCGACGTACATCATCGATGGCGTCGTGCATTACTGCGTTACAAACATGCCCGGTGCGGTAGCCAGGACGTCGACTTTCGCTCTTAACAACGCAACTTTGCCATTCGTGCTTTCGCTCGCCGATAAAGGTACGCAGCAGGCATTGCGGGATGATCCGCACTTGGCGAATGGCCTCAATGTCTTTGGTGGGCACATCACCCATGCCTCCGTTGCCGAGGCAGTTGAGGTGCCCTATCGCGCCCCCGAAGGCTTGCTGAGCACTTAGTGGAAACTGCAGGCTCGCGTCGCCAAGAAATAAGTACAGCGTCTAGCCTGTTTGGCAGTATCGGCTGATCCATGTTCCGGGATCAACTTCTGAGCATCCCTGTTGCAAGCAGTGCCGTTACGACCCACCTCAAGAATATCAGCGACTTCTGATCTCCACGCACGTTCCTGGCACGAGTCCCACAACCGGCCCAGACATAAGGGTCAAGGGCGCACATGAGCAATGCCCCTCCGGACCGCCGATGCGAATCCGGAAGCTGCCGTCAACACCAGAAATTACCACCGAACAAGTTGCGCCGCAGCGATAGTTGGGCGCCCATCGGGACGTCCGTGTGACTTGGACAGCCCACCATGGCCAATCGTCCTTGCTCGACTTGCGACGCTGTTGGCACTGGTCTGACCTTAGTCGGGTTCGCATGGGGGGCGGCAATCAGTGGCGAAGCAAAAGCTCGGCGGTTCGATGGCTGCTAGCCAAGGGCAAGCCGACGTAACGCGCGCCGACCGGGAACGTCGATTCTGACCCACGAGAGACTTTGTGCGCGTGCGCATCAGCAAGGATGCATTACAGCCCAGCAGGATCCGATGCGCTTGCTGAGTCGCAAAAGGTTCGGTGCCAAATCTGTCCGCGGACGTCACCACAGCCTCTGGCCCCAGACCCGTTCCAATATTGCTTGCGAGAGGGGCATCACTGCCTACCGCCAGACTTCCAAGCTGCGCCAGCTTCCTGTTCTGGTGCAGGCAGGTCGTACTGGTCGGTGCCGGGTGTCAGCTCAGTGAAGCAGGTTCGCCGCAACGACTTCCTCGTTCCAATCGAGGCCAACGCCCGGTGTGTCGGGAATAATCAGTTGCCCGTCATTCATCTGGTAGGGTCGCTGCAGGATCGGGTCTACCCAGTTCTGCCACTCGAGCCAGTGCGCCGTCTCGGTTACGCGCATGACATGGGCGGCCACCTCCGGATAGAGGTGCGTCGAGATCGGGATGCCCTCAGCCCCGGCGATTGCCGCCGCCCGCATCCAGCCCGACACGCCACCGATGCGCATGAAATCGGGCATGACGAGATCACAGGCCTTTTTCTGCAGCGCCTTGTGCATTTCGCGAGGCCCATAGAAATTCTCGCCGATCTGCAGCGGGGTCTTCAGCTCGGCTGCAAGCCGCGAATAGCCGTCCAGATTGTCATATACGATCGGCTCCTCGATCCATTCGAGGTCATGGTCATCAATTGCATGACATCGATGGAGGGCCTCGGCGAAACTCAGTCCCTGATTGAAGTCGACCATCAGACGGATGTCGTCTCCGACTGCTGCTCTTACGGCCGCAAGGGTGGCCAAGTCGTCCCTCGGGTTTTCGCGTCCAAGACGCAGCTTCAGGCCGCCAAACCCGCCCTCGTCGCGTAGCAGCAATGCTTCGTCGGCGACGGCCTCCGGCTCCCGCAACCACAGCCCGTTACTGTTGTAGGACCGCACCGACCCAACCGATCCCCCGAGCAAGACGCACAAGGGTAGCCCCGCAGCCTTGGCAAGCGCATCCCAGGCCGCCATGTCGAGCCCTGCCGCAGCAATCATCGAGAGCCCTTCATACCCGACGAAATGGAGAGATTTCCGTGCGGCGTCGAACAGCTCGATTGGGGCAAGGCGTCGCCCCTTCAGCATCGTGCCGAAATCCTGCAGGGCAGGCACCAGATAGCGCAGCGACTTGACGACGTATGGCTCGAGATAGCTGCGACCGACGATGCCTTCCTCAGTTGTTAGATCGATCAGGGCGAGCGGCCAGTCGGTGATGGTTGCGAGGCGAGCGACGATAGGCCGTTTCAGCTTGAGAACGACCGGCCGAACGGTGATGCCTCTGAGGGTAAGCTGGGGCATCGGCATGGTTCCTTCACATCGCGGGTTTGCGCGTGCACGGCTCGATCGACGTAGCCGGCATCATCGTTCCAGAAGCTCGCGGATCTTGGCCAACAGCTGCCGCGGGCTGAATGGCTTGGCTACGTAGGCGTCGCAGCCGGCATCGCGCGCCTTGGCAGCGTCGCCCGACAGGGCATAGGAGGTCACCGCGATGACCGGGGTAGTACTCAGCGCGGGGTTCGCCTTGATGCGACGCGTCGCCTCGTAGCCGTCGAGGTCCGGGAGCTGAATATCCATCAGGATCAGATCCGGTTTCAAGCGCTCGGCTGCCGCGACGCCTGCTGCCCCTGCCACGGCCTCGAGGTAGTCGAAGCCCGAAGCAGTCAGCAAGTCGCGCAGGATCGCACGGTTGTCGGCATGGTCTTCAACGACGAGGATGCGCTTGTTCATCGCTCCCCCCTGATTGGGCAATCGGTCATGGTGCGCTGCTCCCGCTGCTCTCGGGCACCCTGATCGGCAACTCGACATGGAAGGACGAGCCTTGGCCTTGCATCGAATCCACCCAGATGCGCCCGCCGTGCATCTCGACGATCCGCTTCGATATGGCGAGGCCGAGGCCCGTTCCCCCTTTCGCCTTGTTGCTTGAGCTGTTCACTTGATGGAACTCTTCGAAGATCCGGGTCTGTTCATCGACAGGAATTCCGGGTCCCGTATCGGCGACGATCAGCGAGAAGATGCTGCCCTCGGCTGTAACCGCGATCCAGATCTGCCCATTATCAGTGAACTTGATGGCGTTGCCGACGAGGTTGAGGAGTACTTGGTGTATGCGCCGCTCGTCGCCGTGGCCGGTCGGCAGACCCTGCGCCATCTCGATCATGAGCGGAAGCTTCTTTTCTGCTGCAAGCGGCTCTGTCGCAGCGACTACGGTTTCAACGACGTTGACGAGCGAATAGTCGCCGACTTCCAGCACGAGCTGGCCGGCCTCGATCTTGGCAAGATCGAGCACGTCGTTGATGAGCCCCAGGAGGTGCCGGCCGTTTGTCTCAACGCGGTCGAGCACCGTCTTGATCCTGGGCAACGGCTCGCCATAAACCCCGTCCCGGATCAGCTCGCTGTAGCCGAGTATGGCGTTCAACGGGGTTCTCAGCTCATGGCTCATGTTGGCGAGAAACTCCGACTTGTGCCGGCTGGCATGCTCGAGCTGCCGGCCCCTCAGCTCGAGCTCCACCATCGCCGTCTGCAATTCGGCCGTCCGTTTCTCGACCTTGCGCTCGAGGCCGACATAAGAGTCCTTCAGCCGCGATGCCATGGTGTTGAAGCCTCGGGCCAACTGCTCCACCTCGTCGCCGGTCTCGACGTCGATGCGATGATCGAGGTCGCCGCCGCCGATGCGGGCGGCACCGTCAGCAAGCGCCTCGATCGGCACCACGATGCGTCGCGCCAGCCAGAGGCCACCAAGCACCGCCAGGGCAAGGCCCGCGAGGAGAAGCATGCCAGCGCGCAACAGAGCATCGTAGACCGGCGCCATGGCCTCCTCGAGCGGCACCTCCGTAACCACCACCCATTGCAGCGCCTCGATGCTGGCTGCGGCCGCCATCACCTCGCGGCCAAGCCGATCGCGCGACAGTGCCGGGATCTCCACGATGCCCGTCGAGCCGGCTGTCGCGCTGAGGGCAGCGGCGATGTGGGCCAGATCGGAGAGATCGCTCTTCCTCAGGACAAGTCCCATATCAGGATGGGCGATGAGCAGACCCTGCGCGTCGACCACGTAGGCCGTGCCCCCCTTGCCGACCCGGACTTTGGAAACCACATCCCAGACGAACTTCAGGTTGACCTCGGCGGCAATGACGCCCGTGAAGCGCCCACGGCCGGCAATGGCAAGCGTCAGATAGGGCTCGGATTCCTGCCTGAAATAAACCGGGCTCACGTAACGGCCATGCGCTCGCGCCTCCGTGAACTTCGCCTCTGCCGATACGTCGGCGCCGCTTCCTGTCAGGTCCATTGCGATGCGCGAGACTTTGATGCGCTCGCGACCTTCGGTATCGAGCCAGACGACGTCCGTGATGGCGGGGGCCTGGCGCAACAGGCGCAGGAAGTCGAGGCGGTGCTGCTCAAGCCCGCCGTCTCCGGAGACCACTCCCGCGTGCGTGGTCCAGCCGAGCTGGCTCTCGATCTCCTTGATGAATTGCTCGATCGCCGCTGCGGCACCTCTCACCGTCTCGCGCTGCAGGGCGATGGTGGCGGCACGACTCTCACTGAAGGCATAATAGGACTGGATTGCCGCGTTGACGGTCAACACTCCGGCAAACAGTGCAACGAGCAGCATCGCTGTCTTGCGGAAGAGGGGGCTCGCCAGATGCCTGCGGACTGCTGCTGACGGAACCTCGTTCCCGGATGAGGGGACGGCAGCCGAAGGGAGGCTGAGCCGGTCTTGGGCGAAAGCGCGTCGGCTACCACTCAACATCCGCGCCAGGTTTGCCGCCAGTTGTTTCATCGCCTGCCGTTGCCTCTCTCGGCTCTGGCCTCGCCCGTGCGGCGCGCGGTTTCCAATTTGGACGTTGGCGCAAGCGGTTGGCAAGCGCCACAGCGGTGCGGGAAGAAATTGAGCACGGTTGGCGGGCAGTAGGCCGAAGGGGGTGTGGAATTTGAGCCCGCGACAAATTCGTCCGCCGACCTGCCTTTCGCGTCCCGCTGACTGTCCCGCGCGACTGATGTAGCCTTGTTCGAAGCATGCAGAGGTGGCGGCAGTGGTTGCACGTCGAGACATCACGAGAATGCTGGAAGAATCAGCTCTGTTTGGCTCCCTCGAACCATCGGTGCGCCATGCCGTCGCAGGCGCCATGCGGGAGGTACAATTCGAGGCGGGGCAAATGATCTTCGCGCGTGACGACCAGGGCAGCGAGATCTTCCTTTTGGTCCAGGGGAGGGTCCGCATCTCGGTCATGAAATCCACCGGGCGAGAGTTGTCCTTCGCCCACGTCCTACCCGGAGAGGTGTTCGGCGAGATTGCCGCACTGGACGGTCTCTGTCGCAGCGCCGAAGCAATTGCATTGACCGAATCGACATTGATGCTCCTGCCGGGTCGGTCACTTCAAAATTTGCTAGACACCAATCCACCGTTTGCCCGCGCCGCCATCCGGTTCCTTTGTGCACGTCTGCGCAAAGCAAGCGATCACCTCGAGGACATCGCGCTGCTGCCGATCGAGGGCCGGCTCGCACGCTATCTGCTCGATGAGCTTTCCCATGGTGAGCCAGCCGGTCAAACCGGCACCCGGCGCATGGTGCTCGGCATCTCACAGAGCGAGCTTGCCCTGCTGCTCGGGGCCGCACGCTCCAAGGTGAGCGCCGCTCTCGTCTCGCTGGAGCATGCCGGCGCGATCGAGCGCAAGGGCCGCGACCTCCACTGCAATCCGGCTCTCCTGGCAGAGATTGCACAGCGTGAATAGCTGGCGCGAGCGAGGCCGATGAAAAAGGCAGCCAAAGGACGCGACCTCGACACGTCCCGGTTCAGAAGACCTCGATCTCGACCAGATGAACCGGGGCAGTGCCTTCGTTCCTGATCATGAGTTCCTCGCCCGCCTCGATCCAGCGGAAGTGCCCCGGATCGAAATCCCAGAGCCGGTCCGGCTTGCCCTCGGACTTCTCACTGATACGGCCAGAGGAAATGGCAAATACGGCCGTTCCGGCGGAACGCGCAAATGCCTCGGTAGATTGCCCTGCATTCAGCTTCAACCGGTATAGGCGCCCCCGCGGATTGTCGACCACGACCTCAAACGGAGGGAAGCGCTCCTCGGGCGCCGTCGCAGCCTCTGACGTGGGTTGCCGCATCAACTCCAGGGCGCTGACGTGAACCGCCGATTCATCGGTGGCGATCACGCTGTGCACATAAGATCCGTTCGCGGTCGACGTGAAGTGTGCCGCCCCTGCCTGCAGCTTCACGAACACAGGCATCTCTCCGAACATTTGGTTGCCCACCTCGGCAGCATTGAAGAACACGAAGAATGCGTCGTGGAGGTGCGTGTGGAATAGGCTGGCTTTCCCTTTCGCAATGGCAGCCTCGATAACGCGCACCTTGCCATTATCGAACCGGATCTTGTGAACGGGCTCGGACGTGATGGGAACGACGCCCTCGGCAGAGAGAGCTGCGCCGGGCAGAGCAGCAACGAAGGCGAGACAACAGCACAGCGCAACGCCAGCACTGACACTTGAGTGAATTCCGCCAGCCTTTGTCAGCATTTTAAGCTCCATTAATCGATCATGGTCATCCGGCCATTGCTGCCTCGCGTGCTTCTCTAGTCCAAGAAGTATCCCACTCCGCATCCTAGGCCTTCAACGCCGGTCACAAAGCTCATCTTCTTGGTCGGCAAGTCACTGCCGGGACGCGCGAACATGTAGACGACCTCGCTGACCTGACCGTCGACTGCCGCAGCAAACAGCTCCTTGCCGAATTCCTTGCCCGCGGTGTCTTTGAGGTTGCGCACGTCCCCGCCAAGCAGCTTGGGATGGGTGACGGCCAGGAGTGTGCCGGTGGCTGCGTCGAAGCAGAATGGCTGCAGGTCGCGGTCCTTGAAGCCCGGTTCGCCCTTATTGAAGAGCTTCAGCGCGTTCTCCTTGTCTGCTTTCACGGCAGCGACCGCCTTATCGAGCATGGCCCTTGCCTCGGCGGCCGTACCAAACTTGGAGTCCTGTGCGCTGGCGACACCCACACCAAGTCCAATTGCCGTCAGCAATACGATCAATCGTTTCATCGCAGTCTCCTCCATCGAAGTCCGTCCAGCTCGATGCTGGAACGTGCGCACTTTCCCTCAAGGCCTCCGGCTGCGCTGTCCCGAATGGGGCAAAACGAGGGATTTTCCTGATGCCAGCACTCGCTTCGCTTGCGCTTGATCGCCGCCGGCAGGTAAATCTCCGGGCGCTGCAGCCGCGCGCCCGCCCGAGGGGCGTGATCAGGGAGCGTCTCAATGGGGGCGCGTGAGCATGGCCGAGCCGCCGCTGATTCTCGTCGCCGACGACAACGCCGACAGCCGGGCCATCCTGGTCGGCCGTCTCGAGGCTGAGGGCTATCGGACAGCAACCGCGAGCGATGGTGAGGAGGCCCTGACCTTCGCGCGCCAATGCCTGCCGCATGTGATCCTGCTCGACGTGATGATGCCGAGGCGCGACGGCTTGTCGGTCTGCCGAGAGCTGAAGTCCGACGCCAGCATGCCGTTCACGCCAGTCATTCTCGTCACGGCCAAAGCGGACACCTGCGACATCGTTGTGGGTCTCGATGCCGGAGCCGACGAGTACCTTACCAAGCCGGTCGATCAGACCGCACTCCTCGCGCGTGTGCGGGCGATGCTGCGGATCAAGCAGTTGCATGAAAAGGTCACCGAGCAGGCCGCCGAGCTCGCCGCGTGGAACCGCGATCTCGCGGCCAAGGTCGAGACCCAGGTACGCGAAATCGAGCGCATGCAGCAGCTACGCCGGTTTCTGTCACCACAAGTGGCTGATGTCATACTTGCCGGCGGTTCGGACAGCATCTTGGCACCCCACCGGCGCGAGGTGACCGTCGTGTTCTGCGATCTGCGCGGGTTCACTACCTTCGCGGAGACGTCCGAGCCCGAGGACGTCATGAGTGTGCTGCGCGACTACCATGCCGCGCTGGGCGCCATCATCCATGCTCACGGGGGAACGCTCGAGAGATTTGCAGGCGACGGCCTCATGGTCTTTTTCAACGATCCCGTGCCATGCGCAAACGCGACCGAGCTGGCCGTGCGAATGTCGGTTGCGGCACGGGACGCGGTCGCAGGCCTCACGGCTAAGTGGAGCCGACTAGGCCACGAACTGGGATTCGGGGTGGGAATAGCGCAGGGCTACGCCACGCTTGGCCGTATAGGCTTCGAGGGGCGCTACGACTATGCCGCGATCGGCACGGTGACCAATCTCGGGGCAAGGCTCTGTGCCCAGGCGCAGGACGGCCAGATCGTCGTCAGTCAGCGCGTGGCCACCGAAGTCCAGTCAATAGCGATGCTGGAGCCTTTGGATGCCTTGACATTGAAGGGACTGCGCGGCCCGGTCAGGGCACAGTGCGTCTTGGGATTGAAGCCGGGCCCATGAGGGGCGCGCTTGCGGAGCCATAGCCTGCGGCCGCCTGCGTCACTCGATCAGCTCATCTGCGCGCAGCAGCAGCGATGGCGGGACGGTCAGCCCGATCTCGCCAGCGGTGCGCAAATTGATGGCGAGCGTGAAGCGTGTCGGCTCCTGGAACGGAAGCTCTGCCACTTTGGCGCCCTTGAGAATGCGCTCGACGTAGCCTGCCGAGCGCGTGTAGTCCTCGCCGACCTCGCCTCCATAGGACATGAGCGCGCCGTCCCGCACCTCCAGAGCGAAGTTGTGCATGGCCGGCAGATTGCGCATCAGGCACTCGTCGATGATGGCGCGCCGGTTCCTGACGGTCATCGGCTCGCCGGCGACGAGAAGCGCTTCGGCACCCTCGCTCTCCGCCTTGGCGATGGAAGCGGCGATCCCGGACTCGTCAGCCACCGGGAGCGATATGAGCTCGATCCTGAGCGCGGCGGCAGCGCTTTCCACGAGCTCGACGAAGTCCCGGTTCTGCGCGTTTCCCGCGACCCACAGCACTCCCACCTTGCGAGCGGTAGGGGCTACCTCGAGCAGCAACTGAAGCCGCTTGGCCGCGACCGTATCGAAGCCGACGGTGAACCCGGTCATGTTGCCGGTCGGACGCGCGAGGCTCTGCGTGATACCGAGCTTGATCGGACCGGCAACACCAGCCAGAACGACCGGAATGTCGCGCGTCGCGGCTGTGAGCGCGCGGATCGCCGGCTCGGTCGAAGAGACGATGACGTCGGGCCGCCATGCGATCATCTCGCGCACGAGCTGCGGCAGCCGATCAGGCTCGCCGTTCGCCGAAAGGAAAGCGAAGGTGATGTTGCGCCCGTCGACGAAGCCACGCTTCGCCATGGCTTCGGCGAATACGCGGGCTCCGGGCACCTCGCTCGCCGGAAACAGGACGCCGACGCGAAAGACCCGCTCACCCGAAACCGCGCGCGTTGCGAAGAGGCCGGTTACAGTGCCGGCGAGGCACAGGATGAACTCGCGCCGCCACATTGCGATCCCCACGTCGAAAACTGCGCATGGCGCCATGAGATATAGCATAGCCCTGGTGCAACGGTAGCAGGTGCTGCCCGCGCGAACAGTCGGCACTCCATTGGCTCAGACGGGGACTGTCGTATCATTGGAGTTTCGTCATCCTCGACCCTGAAGCCACCCCGATCGCTGAACCTTGAAGCCTGCCCCATCAGGACCTGCTGTCGCGATCTCCGCCGAGAGGATGGCTCCTTCGCAAGCAGCAATCGGCACACGGGTAATGAGGTGCACGGTGGCGGCAAGTCCGGAAGCTGCCGTGCGATCCTGCTCAAGACGTCATGCATCGCAGCGATTTTTCTACAAATGCACATAGTTTGGATGCGCACCCATGAGCACGCGATAACTGACTGTCCGTGCCTGAAATCGGTCGCAGCCGGCCCTGGGCTGCCGTCAACGACATCACACGGGTTCTTCGGCAGCTGGTGGCAAAGCAGTCGCGATGGTCCGGTGTGCCGCTCGCTCACTCATGCCCCCCATCGGACTTGACCTCCGAATAGATGATGCTGGTGTGGGTACCCCGGCTAAAAGAGGGCGCGGTTGTGGCATTTCGTCAGTATTGGCCGCTTTGACTGCTTTTCAACGTCACTTGCTTTGCCAGGTGCATGTGCTCAAATGATCCGAGCAACCGACGCGTTCGGAGTTCTACGGGGCGTTCTGCATCTGCCATATGAACCTGGAGAACCAAGTACCCAAGGAAATGTCGCCGCCGCCGATCGCATCGATTTCAGATGTGGCGAAAGCGCGAATTTCGGTAATGTCAGTGTCTGAATTCATTGCTGTCGTGGTTTGATCCTTTCTTTGGTGCCTGACGTTCGCTTGCACCGTTCGTGGCGAAGAAGTGTGATTCATGACGTTGGGCTCGTATCCAGGCTGTATCCAAAGGAACGAGGCGAATCGACATCACGATCGCATTCGCAGTCGCGGTAGCTCATATTCGCGCTTGGCTGCGAGCCTGATGGCCTGGATGCTGATCCATTGCGCTGGCCTGTCCGCTCAGGAGGTGAACATGACCTTTCGCTTGGCCTCTACAGCGTTCACCGAAGGTGGTGCAATCCCTTCGAACTACACATGCGAGGGAGCGGACATCTCACCGCCGCTTGCATGGTCTGGCGTGCCTTCTGCGGCAAAGAGCCTCGCTCTTATTGTCGATGACCCCGATGCTCCCGACCCCGCAGCTCCGCGCACGATCTGGGTGCATTGGGTGGTCTATGATCTGCCATCGAACGCCACCGGTCTTACCGAGGGCGTGGACGCTGATCGCATGCCGACCGGCGCCAAGGTTGGTCTCAATGACTGGAACAAACCAAGCTATGGCGGCCCATGTCCGCCTATCGGTCGGCACCGGTATTTTCACAAGCTGTATGCACTGGATACGATGTTGCCAGAACTCAAGAGACCGACCAAGGCCGCACTCGAGGCCGCCATGAAAGGCCATATCCTGGCTGAGGCCCAGCTTATCGGCACGTATCAAAAGAAGAAGCCGTGAGCGCAACGATCGATTCATGCCGCTGACCACCAGGCTTACTGACGTCCACACGTGGTTGTCGCCATCGTTGGCGAGCCGCCAATAGAGATTCGTGCCGGTGAGATCGTCCTGCTTCCGCGCAACGACATGCACACGATGGCGAGTTCCGCGGTCATCCCTCCGGTCAGCATCGCCGACCTTCTTCAAAAGTCGCCTGAGGGCGGCTTGCTGAGGATCCAATACGGCGGTGGGGGGGAGCCGACCAGCATCATTTGTGGGTTCCTCGGAACCCGGAGCTCTTTCAATCCGCTGCTCGCCACACTCCCGCGTATGTTGCGTCTCGACATCAACAAGGCAGCATCGCGCGAATGGGTCGAGTCGTCGGTCCGTTTTGCGGTGGCCGAGCTGATCCGCGGGCGGTTGGCATCCTCGGATTTGATGTCGAGGCTATCGGAGGTGCTGCTGGTCGAAGCCGTGCGCGAGTACATCGCGACTCTTGGCGATTGCGAGCAAGGTTGGCTCAAGGGATTGAGCGATCCCAACATTGGGCGTGCACTGGTATTGATCCACGCAGACATCGCCGCCCCCTTGTCAGCCGATACCTTGGCCAAGGAGGTCGGTCTCTCGCGTAGCACATTCATGGAGCGGTTCGCTCAACTGATTGGAATGCCGCCGATCCGGTATCTAACAGTGTGGCGCCTGGAGATTGCGAAACAACATCTTCGCGAGACACGTATGAGCGTTCCCCAAATTGCTCAAGCAATCGGATATGAATCCGAGGAAGGATTCCGCAGGGCGTTCAAGCGCGAATTCGAGCTATGGCCTGCCGAGTGGCGAGATCGCCAAGCAGGCGCTTGAAGGAGTTCACGCTGCCGAGACGTCAACAGCCTGCAGCAAAATCTGCGAGCCCCAAGCCCCTCCGGATTGCAATAGTCATTTGCTTGGCTAGCTGGCGTGCGCTCCAGCTCTCGTCGGCCTGCCACCCCGTAACGGACCACTTCCTGGACAGACCATGTAGGCCGGTTTGGGATGAGGGGGAGGCATCGTCAGCGTTCAGCCGGTTTGAGTAGGGAATATGATACGGACCGTCGGCGACACGGTCGACGAACGCCGACGCGATGTGCCCAAGATCTTCCGCCACATGGCGCTGCGCCGAAACATCGAGACGGGCCATGAGGAGAAGCTTGCTGTTGAGAGGCAAGGTCTGCGAGGAGTTCCACGATGACAGGAGCGATCTACAACATAGACGGCCGGGCTCTTTAGAAAGAAACTCTCAGAGGAAAGCCGGATACGGCTTGCCTCGACTATCGCGTGCAATAGGGTCTGATCTAGTGTCGTGATCGCGAAATTCGTCTCGTTCTGCAGCGAGTGCCGAACGAATTTCGCGTTTCCGACGACACGCGAAATATCAATGACACAGTGTGATTCAGATAGGGAAATCCGCCTCACCACCCAGCAAGAAGTATGAAGCGGATCTCTCGATCGTCACACTAGTTCTGGCTCGCCACATTCCAGTGATAATAGGGCGCCCGTTCACCGCGAACGAAGCGGATCGCGTCACACGTATCGATGGCGGCCGAAACAAGGTTGGTAATCAAGAGAACAGCGAGCCAGTGGGCGAGTTCAGGCGCGCTTTTGATTGTATCGAGACGCGTCGCTATCCAGGCGAACATCGGTAACCACAAGATGTGTGTCGATCCGAGGATGCGCGTGAAGCCGATACGTTGATAGATGAGTGTCTGGGCAGCAACCGCGACGATAGTTGTCGCCAGCACGACCTGCGCCTCGACATGCATGATGAACAGCAAGCAGCCGAGATTGACCGCAACCAGCCACACGCCCCAGATTCGCGGCAGCGGGCGAAATCGCAAGACGACCACGCCGAAGAGTTCCAGCGCATTTGTCAGGAATGAAATCATTTTCATCTCCACCATCGTGGCCGATCGCGGCCATGCAGATGGAAATGGAATAGGGCTCTGCCGACCGCGAATGCCACTGCGCGATCTGGAGCAACCAACTACGCGATGCGTAGTTGACGAATGACTGCCGGCAGTCCGATAAAAGTGGGATGACGCGATATGGCCAGTTCTGTCCAGTAGCCAAGTCGGCCGAGATCATTGGCGATCCCTGGTCGATCCTGATCGTGCGCGAACTGCTTCTCGGCAGCAGCAGGTTCAGTGTCCTGCAGCGAGGGCTGCCCCGCATTTCGCCCACGGTTCTCAATACGCGACTGAAGCAACTCGAAGTAAGGGGAGTGCTCGTCAAGCGCCGCCTCAGCGGACAACGCGGCCACGAATATCGCTTGACCGCTGCTGGCCGCGAACTCTCTTCGGTCGTGGATGCGCTCGCCATATGGGGTATGCGTTGGGCTCGCAACGAGATGAGACCGGCTGATCTCGACGTCTCCATCCTGATGCTCGACGTGCAGCGCCGGATCGATACGACTGCCTTGCCCGACGGCGAAACCGTACTGTGCTTCCTGGTCACGGACGCAAAGAAGCCTTTCCGACGCTGGTGGCTGATCTGCCGAGGCGCCGATGTGGACCTGTGCTACGAGGACCCCGGAAAGGATGTCGATTGCTATATCACCGCGACCGCGGCCGACTTGATCGGAACGTGGATGGGGGATGTGCCGCTCTCAACGGCGTTGCAGTCGGAAACGATCCAGGTTTCTGGAGATCGCCACGTCTGTCGGACCTTTTCCAAGTGGTTCGTCCTTTCGGCGGCCGCCAGGACGCCCAGGCCGACGCCGACGAAAAGGCGAGCCGTGAATTGACGCGGTACGATTTTTCACCAACCTCGAGCGCCGTGGACCCGGCGTGCAAATTGTCTCGTTGCTCTGACGAACTGCTTGACCGAGTTCTAGTGGGATCAAATAGCGAACGAGGCAGCCTACTTTTTGGCTTGAATCACGAGCCCCTGGATTTTTGCAATGACTTCGCCGTTTCCGTGGATCCTGGCAATGGCCGCCGCCGCATGTTCTGTCGCAGCCTCCAGCCCACCTGAAGTTCGCGCTTCGATCTCGTTCCTGAGCGGCGTTCCCTGGCAGTAGGCGATCGCGACGTGGCGCGCTGAAGGCGCGCGACTCTGCTCACTCTTCTTCTCGACTGAGACTGACGAAAACCCTGCCGAATGCAGTTCGTCGTGGATCAGTCTCTCGTCGTGGTACGCGTGAGGCGTCCTCGCCAGGAACAGTGGCGGATCATCCGGAAACACTTCGGCAAGTGCGACGGTGACCTCGTTGGCGAATAGGTTGTCTTCGATGCGATCCCAGACATTGAAAATAAACGTTCCGCCCGCCTTTAGGATTCGGTTGGCCTCCAGAAATCCCCTTAGACGATCGGAAAAGAACATCGCCCCGAATTGACAACAAACGACATCGAATTCTTCATCGTGAAATGGCAGGTCGAGGGCGTCTGCCTGGCGCCAGGTGATGCGCCGATCGTCACCTTGTCGTAGGGCTGCGTGATCGAGCATCGGTTTATTGAGGTCGGTCACCACGTACCGTGCATCGGAACCCAGCTTGGCAGCCAGTGCTCTCGTCACGACACCGGTGCCGGCCGCGGTCTCGATCACCGAAGCTGGCGAGAGCGAGGCAACTCTCCGCGCAAGATCCTCGGCAAAGGCCGAGAAAATTAGGGGTACGATGTATTCATCGTAGGCCTTGGGGATCGAGCCGGTGAACAGCTTGTCAGTTGCAGACATGACCCTCCTCCGGACACGCACTAGTGTTGTGGATCTGACGTTTGAGAACCGGGCGAAGATCGTCGAACCTCAGTCAATCCAGAACACGAACTAGGAAATCTAGGGTTCCGGGGCTGAGGCGCAGGTGCCAGATGGGGAACCAAGCGTCAGTGTCGGAACATTTGCGCCGCAGTTGGGTGCAGCCTAGGCCGGCTTCAGGAGGGGGAAAAGCCAATTATTCGAAATGAACAGCCAAGCACCTACACGTCTGTTCTTGGCCCTGGCTGTGTACAAGGTACGATGCGGGTATGATTCCTCTGACGATTCTCGAGGGCAATCATGAGGCGGTTCGTGAAAGGCGCGGATCGGGATCAGCCGACGTTGTTTCCCGAGAGACACAAGACTGAAAGCCGCCCGGCAATCGCTGGCACCTCACTCATACAGCAAGCATGCCCGTACCAGCGATCGCAAGGAAGGCTCCAAAAAGCGGTGCGGCCAATTTCTGCTGCCGCGTTGACATAGCCAATATCACACCCGCTACATGCAGCAGCGCCGTTGACGCAACGAAGCCGGCTACGTACAGGCCAAAGCTAGCGTTGTGCGCAACTTCCATGCCGTGGGCCAGACCGTGCACCAGTGCAAACAGCGCCGTGACGCCTGTCGCAAGCCACAGCGGAGGCGTCGCACGTGCGGCGATGGCGCCACCCAGAACCAGCAGCGACATCACAATCATGAGTTCGGTGGCCGGCATGCCCGCTGCGCCTACATGTACCGCCAGCGCGCCGATCATCATGAACAGGACGAACGTCGATGGTAGCGTGATCATGGCGCGTGAGCCGATCGCCGTGGACCAGAATCCGACGGCAACCATCGCAAGCAGGTGATCTACGCCACTGATCGGGTGCATGAGACCATCACTGAACGCGAAGCTGTGCCCAGGATGGGCCAGGGCTGGCGCCGAGCCTGCCGCAAGCAGGGCTATGCTCAGGATGGCGGCTTTCTTGCTCATGGCTGGTTGCAATCCTTCTCAAGCTTGGGTCGAACGGATTTCGGCCGGAGGTGCCTATTCGGCCGCCTCTGACGTCGCGCTTGTCTCGTCCAGATGATCGGCGAGAACCTCGACCAGACTGTCGATGTCATTGGGCCACTGGTAGTGGGCCTTGCTCTCATCCATCGTCAGCCGGCAGTTCGAGCAGGCGGAAACGAGCTTGTTTGCGCCCGTTGCCTCCACCTGATCCATCTTGATCCTGAAAACCTTGTGCCTGACTTCGGCTGCTCGGCTCATTGCCTGCACGCCACCTCCGCCGCCACAGCACCAGTTGAAATTGCCCGTAGGCGACATCTCGCGAAAATCTTCTGCAAAGCCCTTTAGCAGGTAGCGTACCTCCGCAGCCGCTCCGCCGCGCCGCGAGATCTGGCATGGATCGTGATACGTAAAGGCTTCGGCCATCGGCTTCAGTTTGATGCGGCCCTGTCGCTTCAGATCGGCCAGATACTCGGTTATGTGGCGCACCTCGAATGGCAGCTGGCGGCCGATGATGTTGGCGGCGGCGAACCGCATTACACCGAAGGCATGTCCGCATTCGGGAATGACGACCGTCTTGGCGCCGGCGGCTTCAGCAGCAATCACGATGCGCTCGACCATGGTGCGCGCGATCGGCGTCTTGCCTGCGAGGTATCCAAAATTGGTCGATTCGTAGCCCTTGGAGGAGAATGTCCAGTTGACGCCGGCGTGGTTCATCAGCTTCGCCATCGCCACGATTGACATTGGATATTTCATCGTCTCGATTGACGAGACCGTGAGGAGGACCTCGGCCCTTTCCTTGTCGAGCGGGATCTCGACGTCGTGCTCGTCGGCCAGCCACTCGATGCGATCTTCCAGCTTTTCAGGTGTCAGTCCCAGCGGACTGCCCTTGTCGCGCGAGGCTTCGGCCGCCTCCATGAGGTCAGGCGGTCCAAGCCCCGCTGCCGCATAGGCCTGGCGAGATATCGCAACGATGGAAGCAATGTCGATGCCCATGGGACAAACTTGGGTGCAGCGCCCGCACATGGTGCAGGTGTCGAATATCAGGTCCTCGGTCGCTCGCAGATACTCTTCAGTGAGTTTCGGGGCCAATCCGATCCAAGACAGCGGCGAAGTCATGGCGCGATGCGCTTTCAGCATCGGCCGCAGTTTGAATGCTGGCGTATGGCGCGGATCCTTCGTCGCCTGGTAGAAGTGGCAGGCTTCCGCGCACTGTCCGCAATGAACGCAGGCGCTCACATAGGTCGCCATATTGCCACTCGTTGCAGCACGGAACTTGGCAACCGCCGCATCGGCATCGACGCGTCTGGAATGTTCGGCCTTGCTTGTGGGCGTGCTGGACATCGGCAGGCTCTCCTAGCGGACCTTGAGCTGCATGACTTCCTCGCCGTCCGGGTCGACGACATGGACGGCGCAGGCGATACAGGGGTCGAAACTGTGAATTGTGCGCTGGATCTCCAGCGGCTGCTCGGGATTGATCAGCACATGGCGGTCCATCAGAGCGGCTTCATAGGGGCCCGGCTGCCCTTTCGGATCACGCGGGCCGGCGTTCCAGGTCGATGGCACCACGGCCTGATAGTTGTCGATCTTGCGGTTCTTTATGACGATCCAATGGGCAAGCGCGCCGCGTGGCGCCTCCATGAATCCGACGCCTTTGCATTCTGATGGCCAAGTCGACGGATCCCATCGCTCGCCATTGTGAACCTGCACGTCACCGCCCTTGATGTTGGCGATGAGGGTATTGAGCCACCCCATCATCTGGTCTGCAATGATTTTTGATTCCAGTGTGCGGGCGGCGGTGCGCCCGAGCGTGGAGAACATTGCCTCGAGCGGCACGTCGAGCGTTTTCAGAGCGTATCCAGCAAGCGCCTTGGTTGGCTCGTGTCCCTTCGCATAAAGCATAAGGACGCGCGCCAGCGGCCCCACCTCGACGACGTTGCCTTTCCAGCGCGGCGCCTTCAGCCACGAATAGGACTTCTCGACATCAAGCGCATCGTAGGGCGGCTTGGGCCCGGTATAGTGCAGCTGCGTTTCGCCGACATAAGGATGCAGACCCTTGGTCTTGCCGCCCTCGTAGTCGTACCAGGAGTGAGCGATGAACTCCTCGATCTGAGAAGCATCATTGAGGTCGACCGGATGTATCTTGCTGAGATCGCGGTTCAGGATTACCCCGCCCGGGATGAGCCAGCTCGAAGGGTCGTCCATGCCCTTTTCGGGGAAATCACCGTAGGTCAGGAAGTTGCCGACGCCTTCGCCGCGCTTGAACCAGTCCTTGTAGAACGATGCGATGGCGAGCGTGTCTGGAATGTAGACTTGATCCACGAATTCCTGCATGGAGGCGATCACGCTGCGGATTTTCTCCAGCGTGACGATGTTGACGGTGGTCGCCGCCGCGCCACCCGGTGCACCAGTCGGACTTGTCGATATCGGCGCCGGTGCGCCGCCGACTAGGAAGTTGGGATGCGGGTTCTTACCGCCGAAGATCGCGTGCAGCTTGACGACCTCACGCTGCCAGGCGAGCGCTTCCAGGTAGTGGGCAACTGCCATCAGGTTGGCCTCGGGCGGCAGCCTGTAGTCCGGATGTCCCCAAAAGCCGTTGGCGAAGATGCCGAGCTGCCCCTGCTCGACGAAGGTCTTCACCTTCTTCTGGACGTCAGCGAAGTAGCCGGGCGACGATTTGGCGTAGGGCGATATGGATTGTGCCAGCTCGGACGTCGCCTTCGGATCGGCTTTCAGCGCTGAGACGACATCGACCCAATCCAGCGCGTGCAGGTGATAGAAGTGCATGACGTGGTCGTGCACGTACTGCGCGGCGATCATCAAGTTGCGAATGAGCTGTGCATTCTTCGGGATGCTGTACTTCAGCGCATCCTCGACGGCACGGACGGAGGCGATGCCGTGGACCAGCGTGCACACCCCGCAGATCCGCTGTGCGAACGCCCAGGCATCGCGCGGATCGCGCCCCTTCAAGATGATCTCGATACCGCGAACCATCGTGCCCGAGCTGATCGCTTGTTCGATCGCGCCGGTATCGCTCGTCTTGGCCTCGATCCTAAGGTGCCCTTCGATCCGGGTGATGGGATCGACAACGACGTGGTTCTTCATGGCTCTGGTTCCGAATCTGGGCGTCCGTTGCTTTCATCTTTGTTCGCGTGTCGGCGATCACAGCTGCGCACCGCGATGCGCGAGATGCGCCCCGGTCGCCCCCCGTGAAAGGAAAATCACGAAAGCGTGCATCAGCTTGCCGAACGGGAACCATACGAGGAAGACCACGATCGAAAGGATGTGCACGGCGAGCAGCGTTTCATAGCGCCAGCCCAGGTGGCTGATCGCCAGCAGTCCGGTTGCCACCGGCAGCATCGTCACGAGCCACGTGACGTAGTCATTCGCCGTCGAGATGGCTCTCAGGATCGGACTTTGCAGGCGGTGCACGAGGGCGGCGATCAGCGACAGGAATGTGATAACGGCAACACCGTTGATGATGTTGCTCGGCAGTCCCGGCCACGAGATCCCCAACAGCCCCTTCAGGAACAGGATATGAGGCGTGCCGCCGAACACGATGATGGCGAGTCCCAGATGGAAGATGTAGCCATTGATCGTCGTAAATCGTGTCGCCTCGGCATAAACCGGCTGCGGCCACATGCGCCGCACGATCTCCCGGCCCGACGCCAGTATGAGACCGGGTGTGTCGGCCCGCGCTTTCGACAGATCTTTGACGCGTGGCAGTAGCAGCAGTGCGGCGAGGCGGAACGCGATACCGAAAGCAAATACGTAAAGTCCGAATTGAAGCGCCGGACCGCGCGCGAAATCGAGAAGCTCCATCCCGCTAGTCCTCCTTTTTTCCGGCGCTCGCAGCGGCCGCCTTCTTGCGGCGAACGAGTTCGGCCGCCGCAGCACCTGCGGCGAGACCGGCGCCTGCAGCGACGCCAACGCCCAGCGTGAGGCCAGCCGTTGCCGCCGCCAAAGGTTTGTAGAAGCCGCCCTTGTCCCAGAAGTCGGGTTCCGAGCAACCCAGGCAGCCATGTCCGGACTGGATCGGGAAGGAGATGCCGCCATTCCACTTCAGGGTGGCGCATGCGTTGTACGCAATTGGCCCTTTGCAACCGACCTTGTAGAGGCACCAACCCTTGCGTGCGCCTTCGTCATCGAAGCTGTCGGCAAACATGCCCCGCTCATAGAACGGGCGCCGGTAGCACCGGTCGTGGATAGTCTCGCCGAAGAACGCCACTGGACGCCCCCTGTCATCGAGTTCGGGCAGCTTGCCGAACGAAAGAAGGTAAGCCAGTGTGCCTGTCATCGCTTCTGGGATCGGGGGACACCCTGGAATATTGATGACGGGCTTGTCCTTGATGATCTCGGAGATCGCAACGGCGCCAGTCGGGTTCGGGTTGGCGTGTGGAATACCGCCGAATGCGGCACAGGTGCCGACGGAAACGACAGCAAAGCAATCCTTCGTCGTTTCCTTGAGCATATCGAGATTCGTGATGCCCGCGATCGTCGAATAGACGCCGCCGTCGTTCATCGGGACCGATCCATCCACGACGACGATATACTTGCCTTTGTTCTCTTTCATCGCCGTCTCGCGGGCATGCTCGGCAGCGACACCGGAAGCCGCTTGCAGGGTATGGTGGTAGTCGAGCGAGATGAAGTCGAAGATCAGGTCTTCCAGGGTTGGGCTCATGGAGCGCGTGATTGACTCCGTACATCCGGTGCACTCCTGGAAAGAGAGCCAGATCACCGATTGGCGGCGCGCCTTCGCCATCTCCTCGGCAATCACGCGGCTTGCACCCGGCGGAAGCGCCATCAATGTGGCGACATAGCTGGCGTACTTCAGGAATGCGCGTCGCGAAACGCCACGTTGCTGGAGCGTTTGGCCAAGCGTGGCTTTCTCACGCATGAGTGCCTTCTCCCTGTTCGGAATCGTCTCGTTCAGGTCTCGGCGACGGCTCGAGACATTCGGACCTCAGAACCTGTGCGGCCGCGCGCACATCTTCCGGATGGCTGGCAAGGAACGCCGGAACGCGTGTGATTGCAATTTCCTCAGCCGCGACCTGCCCGTCCGCGCCAAGGTGGCGGACCCACCAGACACCACTATAGGCGGTCTCCCAGACCTCCGAGCGCCCGGCCACTTCGACGACGGCCTGCACTTCTCCCCGACCGAGACGTGTCGCAAGCGCCTCGCGATCCGCTTCGGTCATCGGCAGCCCGCGCAGATCGATCGCTGCGTCCTTGCCGGTGGTCGCGAACTCCTGGAGCCGGTCGGCAATTTCGAAAATCAACGCCTCGGCCAGACCGGTCGCTTCCGCAGCACAGCAATCGGAAGCGTCATGCGAGCGCATCTGGCGACCACCTTTCGATATAGCTGAGGACGGTTCGGCAGACTTCTGGCACAGCGGCGCGAACCGATGGCGTGGGCTCGAGGCCCCAGTCCGTCGAAGCCGGTTGCACGGCGATGAGGACGCGATTGGCGGGGCGTCCTGTCGTGAGCGCGGCGGCATCCAGCAGATCCGCGGCAGCGACTTCATGAGCGGTGCGCTTTTTGCCGACGAGCCGCCGGTCCATCGCCTCACCTTCGAAGCAGCGGATATCTCCAGCAGCACTCTTCAGTTCGCCGGCATCGACAAGAATGAGGGACTTGGCCGCCTCGACATCGGGGAGCAGCGACAGGCCGAGCGTTCCGCCATCGCAAAGCGATATGCCGGGGCGCTTGCCAAGCACGACATGAAGCGCGGCGATGACGTGCACGCCGACGCCGTCATCGCTCAGTAGCGAGTTGCCAAGTCCGAGCACGAGGATTGCAACATCTCGCGACATGGTCGCTCCCTGGCCGATGCAATTTTTCGCAAGAGCCTACGGGTATCCGCTGGGAGCCGCACTAATCTGGATCAGTTCGGCGCCGCAAGTGGACCTCGAAACGGCGCACCACAGCGCTCCAAGGTCACTCCGCACGATCGAGCCGGCGCAATGCCTGTCGGGAGCGTTGCGGCATTTTCGTGAAGTGCAGATAGCCGTCCTCGAATCCGGCCGCTTCCTCCAGGCCGCGAAGATTGGTGATGCGACAGCGCTGGACCGGCCGGTATTCGCAGGCAATGAGATTCTTGGCCTGCATCATGCGCATCATGCGATTGACGTGCACGCTGGTCAGTCCGACGCAGTCTCCAATCAGTTCCTGCGTAAGCGGCATTTCGAAGCTTTCACCATCGGTCTGCCCCAGGATTTGCAGCCGGCGCCACAACTCGATGAGAAGATGAGCGACGCGTTCAAAAGCGGTGCGGCGCCCAAGACTTACCAAGTGCTCCAGCAGGATTGCTTCCTCGCGAGAGGTGCACCACAGGATGGCCGCGCACAAGACCGGCTGCCTCTCGATGAGGCCTATGATGTCCTCCACCCGGAACTGGGAATACGAGATGGGCGTGACCGCCGTTATGTCGTAGTCGGAGTGATCCATCACGATCGCATTGAGGCACATGAAGTCGCCCGGAAGTATGAAGTTTGCAACTTGCCGGCGCCCGTTGCCCCGAACCAGATAGCGCGCCGCCCATCCCTCGTTGAGCAGCATGATCGCGTTGTACTGCTGGCCACCGCGGATGAGGTCGGCGCCCGCAGGAAGGGTTCCGTGGCTATGCTCGATCGCGCGCAGTTGGTCGATATGCTCCTGCTTGATCTGGGCGAATATGGAAAGCTTGCGGAACAGCAGTGGCGTCACCGCGGCCAAGTCGCCGCCCTTGCCCGGCCGGCTGGTTCCGGCAATGATCCGGGAATTCTTCGTGTTGCGATCAAATTTTTGCATTTGGATGGTCAGCGGGACCAAGGTCGGCGTGGGACGGCTTAATCGAAATCAGTGTCGCGGTTTTCAATCCACCCTATGCTACACAAACTTGACGCAACTCCGCTAGCGCAAGCTTGGGCAGAGGAGCATGATGCATGTGCCTTGCCATCCCGATGCGTGTCCTTGAAATTGATGGGTTCAATGCCCGCTGCGAGGCCAAAGGCATCGAGCGGACAGTGAGCCTGTTCCTGTTGCAGCACGAGTCCGTTTCCCCGGGCGACATGGTGCTGATCCATGTCGGCTACGCGATCCAGAAGGTTTCCGAGCACGAGGCGCGTACCGCCTGGGACCTTCTTGACGAGGTGCTGGAAGCTTCACAGGCACCTCAGGTGCACGTTGAGGAGCTTGGCGGGGATGCATGAGCTTGCGATTGCGCAAAGTCTCGTCAGGGAGGCCTGTCGAGTGGCCGCAGAAAACAGGGCACGGAAAATCGAAGTCGTATCGGTCCTCGTCGGACCATTGTCGGGCGTGGAACCGCCGCTTCTGGAACGAGCGTTCGCCGTGGCGCGAGCCGGGTCGCCGGCACACGAAGCTCAGCTGACAATTGCGACGAGTACGATCGAGGTCCACTGTTCAAAATGCGGGGCGGAGACCCGCGCTGCCCCCAACAAGATCGTGTGCGGAGCCTGCGGAGCCTGGCAAGTCCAGATCATCACGGGAGACGAACTGGTGCTCAGCCGGGTCGAGCTTTCCCGAATCCACGAGGAGCATGACGTGCCATGTGCGACACCTGCGGATGCACCATAACACACGGCAACCAGCATATGGTCGAAGCGAACGGCAAACACGCCCGCGCCTCTGACGGCCGCGTCAGTGTCGAGGTGCTGACAAACCTCCTGGCCGAGAACGATCACGCCGCACGCCACAACCGCCGGCATCTGGAACGACACGGCATCCTTGCCGTCAATTTGATGTCGTCACCCGGCTCGGGCAAGACCAGCCTCCTGGAGGCAACCATCCGCACCATCGCCAAGCGCCACCGCATCGCCGTGATCGAGGGTGACCTGGCCACGGAAAACGATGCCGAGCGGATCCGCAGGCAAGGCATCCCCGCAGTCCAGATCACCACCGGGCAGGCCTGCCATCTCGACGCACACATGGTGCACGACGCTTTGCACCAACTCGACCTTTCCGCCATCGACATCCTGTTCATCGAGAATGTCGGCAATCTCGTCTGTCCTGCGAGTTTCGATCTGGGACATCACCTGAACGTGGCGCTGCTCTCGGTGACAGAAGGCGACGACAAGCCGGCCAAGTATCCGGTGATGTTTCGCAGTGCCGATCTGGTGCTCTTGAGCAAGACCGATCTCATCGGCGCAATCGACGATTTCGACGCTGCGCGCGCGCAAACACACATCCGCAACCTTGCCAATGCTGCGCCCGTCTTGCAGGTGTCGGCGCGCCGTGAAGACTTGCTCGCCGATTGGATTGCCTGGCTGGACGACAAGATGGCAGCACGCAAGATGGGCCTCGTGCAGCGCCCACGCATCGCGCGCGACAGCCGCACATTTGGTAGCGAAGCACACGCATGAGAACCGCACGCGCATGGCTCGACGAGATCCGGCGACTGCCGCTGCCCGGCAAGGTCCGCGTCATGAACGTGTGCGGGGGGCATGAGCGGACCATATCGATGGCGGGCTTGCGCCGGGCACTGCCTGATAACATCGACCTGATCGCCGGGCCGGGTTGTCCAGTTTGTGTTTGCCCCGAAGAGGATATTCACGCGGCCATCGGCCTCGCGATGCGCCCAGGCGTGACACTTGTCGCGTTTGGAGACATGTTGCGCGTCCCTGCAAACGGACCAAGGTCGGAGCCGCGTTCCCTGGAGGAAGCGCGAGCCGCTGGTGCGGATATCCGACCGGTCGCGGCCCCCCAGGAAGCCCGCCGTATCGCCGTCGAGAATCCCGCCTCGCAGGTCGTCTTCTTCGCGGCCGGCTTCGAGACGACGATAGCCCCGGTGGCCGGCCTCGTTGCTGAAGGCGTGCCGGAAAACCTCTCGGTTCTGCTCTCTGGCCGTTTGACCTGGCCAGCTGTCGCCATGTTGCTCGAAAGCGAGACACCCGGATTCGATGCGCTCATCGCTCCTGGCCACGTGTCGACGGTGATGGGGCCGGAGGAGTGGGCGTTCGTTTCCGAGCGGCACGACTTGCCAGCCGCCATAGGCGGGTTCAGTGCAGACAGCCTCCTCGCTGCCCTCTACTCGGTTCTGCGCCAGAAGATCGAAGGCAGAGTGTTTCTCGACAATTCCTATGCCCAGGTCGTTCGCCCCGGCGGCAACCGCACCGCGCGCCTATTGCTCGCGACGACCATGGACATCGTCGATGCAACTTGGCGTGGGATCGGCACGATCGCGAGGTCGGGCTTCCAGCTCAAGGATGGATTTCGCGCCATTGATGCGCGCCACAGGTTTCCCGGCGAGGTCGACAGCAGCCGGAAACGGGCTGGCGAGATGCCGCCCGGATGCGACTGCGCCCGCGTAGTACTGGGCAAGATCCGTCCCAGCCAATGCCGCCTGTATGGCGCCGCTTGTACGCCGCGCGAGCCGGTCGGACCGTGCATGGTATCGGACGAGGGAGCCTGCCGGATCTGGTGGTCGAGCGGCGTCAGGGAGCGCGAGCCAGCCGCGGCGCTTTCCGAGATTGACCGGCGTGCCTGAGGCAATACCGATGGCGACAGATACCAGCCGGACGCAGGATGCCCCCACTTCAAGCCGGGACGGCAGCGTCTTGGCGCGCCGCGTCATGATACGTGGTCAGGTGCAGGGTGTCGGCTTCCGGCCCTTCGTCTACAACCTCGCCAGCAGTCTCGGCCTCGTGGGGTGCGTGCGCAATCTGTGCGGAGAGGTCGAGATCCACGTCCAAGGCGAGCGCGACGCGCTGGAGAGGTTCCAGAAGCTGTTGATTGAGGACGCACCGCCGATGGCGCGGCCATCGATAGCCCGTGTCGACGGCAGCGAGGTGCTGCGACTGGAGGGCTTTGAAATCTCATCCAGCGACGCCTCGAACGGCGGCGATGTGCACCTCCCTGCCGATCGCTTTCTATGCGAAACGTGCCTTGACGAACTCTATGATCCCGCAAACCGGCGCTACCGTCATCCCTTCATCACCTGCACGCAATGCGGACCGCGCTATACGCTGATCAATGCGCTGCCCTATGACCGCGCGCGCACGAGCATGGCCGCATTCGGTCTGTGTGCGGCGTGCACCGCCGAGTACGGAAACCCGGGCGATCGTCGCTTTCATGCCGAACCGTTGAGCTGCCCAGACTGCGGGCCGACCCTTGCGTTCAAGTCGCACGCGACCTCGCCGTTCTCTGTGCGCGGTAGCGAAGCCGCCCTTGCCGCAACAGTACGGACTCTGCGCGATGGGCAGGTCGTCGCCGTGCGCGGGATCGGCGGGTATCACCTGATTTGCGACGCCGCAAATGAGCAAGCCATCGGAACCTTGCGCCGCCGCAAGCGCCGGCCTGCCAAGCCGCTTGCCGTCATGTTCCCGCTGGCGGGTAGGGATGGGCTGGATCACGTCCGGTCATCTGCCCTCCTCAATGAGGTGACCGCGCGGGCTTTGCGCGATCCCGCGCGCCCCATCGTCATTGCACCCAGGCGGCCAGGCTGCGGACTGGCACCAGGGATTTCGCCTGGCTTCGATACGATCGGGGTATTCCTGCCCTATAGTCCCCTGCATGCGCTTCTCACGGCGGACTTCGGTGCACCGTTGGTGGCGACAAGCGCTAACGTGAGCGGCGAGCCGGTCCTGACCGATCCGCTTGATGTGGAGGCGAGGCTCGGAAACATTGCGGACGCCTTCTTGCACCATGATCGTCACATCGTTCGTCACGCGGATGATCCTGTAATCCACGTCGTCGGCGGTACTGCGCGGGCCATCCGATTGGGCCGCGGTACCGCACCCCTGGAATGCGATCTGCCTCGTGAATTGCAACAGCCTGTCCTTGCAACAGGGGGGCACATGAAGTGCGCAATCGGCATCGGCTTCGGGGCCCGCGCCGTGCTGTCGCCCCACATCGGCGAGTTGGAGAGCCCGGTGGCGCGCGCAACGTTCGAGCGGCTCGCATCGGATCTGCCGTCCCTATATGGCGTCTCGCCCGCTGCGATCGCATGCGATGCCCATCCCGCGTATCACGGAACGCGATGGGCTCGCGCACGATCGATCCCTGTGATCAGTGTGTTCCATCATCATGCGCACGCCTCCGCTGTTGCCGGTGAGCATGCGCAGATAAGGCGATGGCTGGTGTTCGCGTGGGACGGCGTCGGGTACGGCGCAGACGGCACGCTCTGGGGAGGCGAGGCGCTACTCGGCAGCCCCGGCCGCTGGCGGCGCGTTGCCTCGATCCGCCCGTTCCGGCCACCTGGTGGAGACCTCGCCGCGCGCCAGCCCTGGCGGTCCGCCGCCGGTGCGATGTGGGACGCGCAGCTGCTATTCACACCGCCGCTGGCAGATAAGGAGAGCGCATTCGTCCACATGGCGTGGGAGCGCGCGATCAACGCGCCTTCGACATCCGCCATCGGCCGGCTGTTCGACGCCGCGGCTTGCCTTGTCCTGGGCATCAACGAAACCAGTTTCGAAGGCGAGGCTGCCCTGCGCCTGGAAGCCCTCGCAACGCGGGCATCAGGCGCGCGCGGCGTCGCCCCACGCTTGCTAAGCAGGTGGGATGGTGATGGGATCCTGCGCGGCGACTGGTCAGATCTCATGGCCGTCATGGCGGACCCGAATGGATCGCCGGAGTGCAAGGCACATCTCTTCCACCGATCGCTGGCCGCCATGCTGGTGGATCAGGCATGCGCCATTCGCGACCGGCTACATGATGACAGCGAAGCCGCCTTTGACGCGGTCGGGCTGACAGGTGGGGTCTTTCAGAATAGGTTGCTCTCAGAATTGGTGCTGGAACAGCTCGGATCCGCAGGCCTGCGTGCCTACCTGCCGAGGCAGGTGCCAGCCAACGACGGCGGCCTTGCGTTCGGCCAGATCGTGGAGGCCGCCGCTCTCATGCAGGCACAGGCAGGTTGATCGGTGAACGCTCCACGCCACATCCGGCTTTCCCAGGGAAATGGCGGGCGCTTCATGCGCGACCTGATCGAGGAGGTGTTTGCCGCTCGCTTCGGGCGCGGGCAACTCGATACATCGCTCGACGCCACGCCCATTGCTCTTCCTGATGGAACCGTGTGCGTGACAACCGACGGCTTCTCGGTACAGCCTCTCGAATTCCCAGGGGGCAACGCCGGCACGCTCGCGGTCAACGGAACCGTCAACGATCTCGCCGTGGCAGGGGCGCGGCCGATCTACCTGACGCTCGCGGCAATTATCGAAGAGGGCCTGGAGACCGCGCAGCTGGAAAGGATTGCGGACGGCATCGACGCCGCCGCGCGCGCTGCCCAGGTGCGGATCGTTGCCGGAGACACCAAGGTCGTTCCGCGTGGACAGGGCGGCGGCGTTTATCTCACCACGACGGGCATCGGCGTGCGGCCAGTGTCTGTGTGTCTGGGGCTAGATCAGGCCCGCGCCGGCGACAAGCTGCTGGTCAGTGGTCCCGTCGGAGATCACGGCGCTGCGGTGATGCTTGCGCGGGAGGACTTCGACCTGAAGGGGATGATCAAGTCCGATTGCGCCAGCGTAATGCCGCTTGCGGAGGCGGCATTGCGACACGCTGGCTTGCGCTTCATGCGAGATCCGACACGCGGCGGACTGGCAACGGTCGCGCACGAGATTTCTGCAGCGACCCGCCTGGGCATTCGTCTTGTCGAGTCGGCCATACCCGTGCGCGACGCGGTCCGCTCGGTATGCGAGATTCTTGGATTCGATCCGCATTTCCTTGCGTGCGAAGGACGTGTCGTCGCGGTTGCATCAGACGAGGCCGCCGAGGCGTTGCTCGAAGACTGGCAATCGCTGCCGGAGGGCCGCGATGCGGCCATCATCGGCGAGATCGTTGCCGCCGCCCCGCATCTCGTACTGGAGACCGTCGCAGGCGGGGAACGCGTTGTCGAAGAACTCGAAGATGACCCGATGCCGCGAATTTGCTGACGCCCTGAATGTCTGAAACCGTTTGCGGCCTGACGTGTGTCAGAACAGCCTGGAGCCGGTCCTCGCAAGGCGGGCAACTGGCACGACCTGACCGGATATTGCGCGAATGGCTGCGGACGCCGCCGTCGACGCGGTGGAGCTTCTACGGCCACTGGCGTTCGGGGTGACGCTCCTCACGCGAACTTGACGTGCTTGCTCATCGGAAGCTCACGTATGCGCTTGCCGGTCGCTGCGAAAATCGCGTTTGCAAGGGCCGGCGCCGCAGGAGGCAAGGTCGGCTCGCCGATGCCGCGCACACCAATACCGTCTTCCAAAGCCTTCACGACGATCTCCGGTGTCTGGTGAATCCGCATCGCCTGATAGGAATCGAAGTTGGTCTGCTCCGGCATGTAATTCCTATAAGTCAGCTCGCAGTTCATCGCGTGACCGAGACCGAAAATAAGCCCACCTGTCACTTGCGCTTCGAAGTTGACCGGATCAAGCACGCGTCCCGCCTGCACTACGACAAACGCTTTGTCGATGCGGATGCCTTCTTTCGAGTTCGTTACCTCGATCACCTCGGCGCACGGCACACCCATGGAATAGTTGAAGGCAATGCCACGGCCTCGGTTCTCGCCAAGCTTTGAGCCGTTCCATCCTGATAACGCTCCCACCGCTTCGAGGACCTCGCGCGAGGCGAGATCGTGCACCAGCCGCAGGCGTTCCTGCAGCGGATCGGCGCCCGCGGCATGAATCAGTTCATCGAGAAACGCTTCGTGCAGGAAGGCATTGGCGCAAAATCCCGGCGCGCGCCACGAGCTGACCGGCACCAGTTCCGGCGTCGCATATCCGGTCACACGGTAGTTGGGAATCTTATAAGGCTGATCCCAGGCGCCGGCGACGAGAAACATGTCCGGGCCCGGCGGTGCAAACATCAGTCTTCCGAACCATGAACGCGACATGGATTGGCCAACGGTGTCGAGATCAAAGGTGTGGACTTTCCCATCCTTGACCCGGCCGCGCGCGAACCCAAGTTGCGCCGGCCTGGGATAGTCGTGCGAGAAGTCTTCTTCGCGTGACCAGGTCATTTGCACAGGCGTACCCTTCATCGCCATGGCAATTTCGACGGCCTGCATGACGGCAGTGTCTTCCAGGCGGCGCCCGAAGCTGCCGCCGGCCATTTGCGCGTGCACCTTGATCCTGCTCGCGTCTATGCCGGTGAGTTTGGCGGCATGATCGCGGACGAAGCCCGGAATCTGCGTGCCCGTCCAGATTTCCACGCTATCGTCGGTCACCTTGACGACGGCGTTCATTGGCTCCAGTGCGCCGTGGGCGAGGTAGGGTACGCGGTACTCCGCCGAGATGACATTGCCGTCCGCCAGGGCGCTCTCGACATCGCCATCGTCGCGGACGCGGCTGTCACGAAATTTTTCGGTGCGCGACGCCTTTATCTTATCCCATAGTTCTTGCGAGGTTGCCGGATAGGGACCCGGTCCCCATTCGATGTCTATGGTCGCAGCTGCTTGGAAGGCGCGCCATGTATTATCGGCGATGACGCCCACGCCGTGCGAAATGGGCACGATTTTTTTCACGCCACGCATTTTCTCGGCTTTAGTAGCATCGAACTTCACCACTTTGCCACCGATGCCCGGATTGGCGCGCACGGTTGCGTGCGCCATTCCATCCATACGTACGTCGATGCCGTAAATCTGCGTGCCGGTCGATTTCGCAACGATGTCGGTGCGCTCTATGCGCTTGCCGAGATAGCGCCACTCCTTTGGATCGCGCAGCGATACATCCTTGACGGGAGAAATTTTCGCCGCGTCCACAGCAAGCTCGGTGTAGGCAACCTTGTTGCCGTCGGGCGCAATCACATGACCTTCCGAGGTTTTCAGATCGGAGCGCGACACCCCAAGCTTTACGGCAGCAGCTTCCTTCAACGTTTCCCTGGCCACGGCACCGGCATGGCGTAAGCGATGATAGGTATTGCGGGCCGTTGTCGATCCGCCTGTCAGCTGAATGCCCATGATGCGGGCTACTCCGCCCAGGACATCACGCACCTGCTGTCCCGCCCACGAATGATCGTAGGCCGGAAACGGTGCCGCATCCCCGAGCGCCTCGCTGTTGTAATAAGCCTGCGCCGGCTCGCCCGGCGACAACTTCACGGTCTTTGGATCAATATCGAGTTCTTCCGCGATCAGGTGGGCCTGCAGCGAAACCGTACCTTGTCCCACATCGGCGTGCGGCGTGATCAAGGTCACACCATTGGCGTCGATCTTGACGAACGGCGTGATCGCAGCCTCGCCGTCTTTCAGTTCGGCAAGCAGCGGGTTCTGGACCGCCTTGTGGGCAAGATAGTAGCCGAATGCGACGCCGCCCGCGATGGCCGCCGAACCTATGAGGAACGTGCGCCGAGCGATGGTGCCGACGCGGCTCATGGCTGCTTCTCCTTGAGCTTCACTGCGGCGGTCTTCACAGCTTCGCGAATTCGCGGATAGGCGCCACAGCGGCACAGGTTTCCGGACATGGCGTCGTCGATTTGTTGGTCGGTGGGGTTAGGGCTTTCCGCCAGGAAGGACGCGGCCTGCATGATTTGACCCGACTGGCAATAGCCGCACTGGGCCACTTGATGTTCGATCCAGGCTTCCTGCACCGCATGCAGCGCCTCAGGTGTGCCGAGACCCTCGATTGTTGTTACGTCTCCGTCAACGG
Source organism: Hyphomicrobiaceae bacterium (assembly GCA_050246945.1). Classification (GTDB taxonomy): domain Bacteria; phylum Pseudomonadota; class Alphaproteobacteria; order Rhizobiales; family Hyphomicrobiaceae; genus JAEUMD01. The sequence goes on along the minus strand of JBFWVC010000023.1, from coordinate 4,216 downwards.
CACTCACCGGCACCTGACAGGACCGCACTGCGGTACCACCGATATGCACCGTGCAGGCCCCGCATTGCGCAATGCCGCAACCGTACTTGACACCAGTGATGTTGAGTTCGTCACGCAAGACCCAAAGCAGCGGCATATCGGGTTCAACGTCGATCTCGTAGCCTTTGCCATTGACTATCAGTTTCATGCGCTCATGCACCAAATTGCCTGTCGCGGCATGCTATCTTTATCAATCGGCGAAATACAAGATGCAAATCGAAGCGACGCTTCGCGGTTGCGACGTCGTTGGCGGCCCGACCCCAGTGGACCGAACCGTTGGTGTGAAGCTGGCTTCCTGCCAAGTGCCCATCGACCACCTAAATTGGCCGATCGAGATGACGAACGCAGGTTGTCCACCCCCTTCCGTCTCGCCCGCTGAGTTGGGTTGTCTGCGGTTCAGCGTGAAAACATGCTCAAGGGCAAGAGAGCATGTCTAGCTGAAGTGTGAAGCGGTTCGGCGTGAAAGACTTGCTTTAAGCACCGAACTGTATCGAGGGCGTGGTTCCACGAAACTTGGGCACGACCTAAAGCTCGGGTTGCGTCGAGAGTGAGTATCGCATGCAACGTTGCGCGGCGACCGCTTGTTCCCGAGTAGCGCAAGCTCACCTCACACGACACCTTGTCCCGCTGAATTCATGGTACGAACCAGCGGTCGCGGGAGGGCGCTCCGCAGCAGACGCTGCTTCGAAACGCTCTCGATCGAACGAGCGTCCCGTCTCACGACCACACGAAAATTCATGAAATCCACACGGCACTGTTCCGCGCGTAACAGCGGGGCACGCCGGGGTGCTGCAATTTCTTCGTTATCGCCTCGAAATCAGTCAGCAACCAAACCAGCATCATTCGGAGATCGAAAATGTCACATTCCGCATCGCGCGCAGTAAATAACGTTCGCGAACTTTCCTTGGACGAGGTCAGCATGGTGAGCGGCGGTATCAAAGACGGATGCATCCGCCTGCGTGAGCTTGTTATGTATCCGACCAAGGAGCCAGAGCCTTTCGTCGACCAGTTTTTCAAGCGCCTCCCGAGCTGGGTTCACCCGCTCTGATCGCAACCGCCTCCGGGGCCTGAGCCAACGCGACGCGTTGGCTCGATCGCCTTCAGCCAATCAAGGCGTCCCAAGAAGGACTCGCAGGTGCGAAGCCCGTCGTGGATGGACAACTCACGACCAAGACATTTTTCGCGCTTGAATCGAGGAGCACATGGCATGTCGTCATGAGGAGATTTCCGGTCGAGCGAATACTGGAATTAGCTTCCTCGCCGTGACCATGCCGAACCGCATGACACCAACACCCGCGATTGCATATTGTAGTTGGCGCATCTGATCAGCCGCTATCGCTCCGGCGCCACGGTTCGCTGGATTCGTGTGCAGCATTGCTGATTGGCCGGTCAAAAAGTGCACGATTTGCGATACATCTACATCCTGCGCGAGGCTCGACTTTGCGTCGTGCTGAGGGATGGAAGCCCGAATATGGCTCTGCACGCTCCATTGACGGTAACAAGCGCTGCGCGGAACGCTTTCTTGGCGGCTGCAATCATGCTGTGGCCTGTTACGATGGCGCAGGCCGCCAATAAGGAATTGAATCGTTACGTGGAAGCAGACAGCCGCTTCGGGCACGGTAGCATCAATGGCTTGGTGCGAGATACTGGCAATGGGCCGCAGGTCCAGTTGCCAGGTGGTACTTGGGTTTACTGCCGCCGCAGTTGCTCCGAGACACTGCGAGTTGAGACTCTTGATTTCTTTGAGTCCAATGCGGCTGGATCTGCACAGCTGACCAATGAATGTGGGATTTTTGGTTGCCTGGATCTAGGCTTCTCCCGGTAAAGCGAAATCAGCCGCACACCGCAGATCCTCCAATGCGGGTTACACTCAGTCCCTCGTAAGGTTGCCGTAATTTTTTTGCCAATAGTGCCTATTCGCGAGGTGCTTCAAGGGTCCGGCACAACCGACTGGGTGAAGTCCGCCTGCGCGAGACGTCGACAAAACGGCCCGGGGGTGGACATTGCGACTACTGCTGATCGAGGACAATACACGATTGAGCGACCACGTCTGCCGCGGCCTGCGTCAACGCGGATTTGCAGTCGATTCCGTAGGCACGGGCGGCGATGGCTCCGCTGCACTCGACACGACGGACTACGACGCAGTGATCCTTGATCTCGGTCTCCCTGATATCGATGGCCTCGACTGGTTGACTGAACTGCGGTTGCGGCATGAACATCTTCCGGTCCTGGTCCTCACGGCCCGCGACCAGGTCGCCGATCTGGTGCACGGACTGAATTCAGGCGCAGACGATTACCTGCGGAAGCCTTTTGAACTCGATGAGTTGACCGCAAGACTACGTGCTCTGTTGCGTCGGCCAGGACGGGCGCTCGGCGTTCAACTCACGGTAGGAAATGTGACCTTCAACATGGGCACATGCGAAGTCACAGTCGCCGATCTGGTACTTGATCTTGGGCGGCGGGAGTGTGGTGCATTGGAAGTTCTGATGCGTCGATCGGGGCGCGTTGTACCCAAGTCGGCGATCGAGGAGGCCGTCTACAGCTATGGTGAAGAGCTGGCGTCCAATGCGATCGAGGTTTTGATACATCGCCTGCGAAAGCGCTTGAGCGACGCGAGCGCCACCGTATCGATACACACGCTGCGCGGCGTCGGCTACGTACTGGCCGAGACCACGGAGTGACTGAAATGAAACGCAAGCGATCCGGTCCCCACTCGATCTGGACGCGCCTGATTGTCGGAATCGTCGGTGTCACACTGCTCGCAGCAAGCGCCACGAGCTTTCTCATATACAAGCGGTTCATCGTCACCAACTCGGCATTCCGCGATAGAACACTTCAGAACGATGCTCGGCTGATCACCAAGCTCATTGCGCGCGCCGGCGAAGGTCAGCAATTGAAGCTCCCGGACTTTCTGGACGAGGATTTCCGCAAGGAGGGTGGAAAATATGCGATCGTTAGCGACAACGGTGTACTTCTGGCCGGCAGCCTTGGCGTGAAAGGGCCGCTCGCGCCGATCGAGGACGATAGCGATCGCGACTTTTTCCTAACGTCGGGTGACGCACCCGGACACCAGCTCTACGGTTATACGATCCGCGGCTCCTACGGAACCAGACCGGTGTGGATACAGTTGGCGCTGCCGCATAGCGAGGTCGTGGTCGATTCGATTCTTGAGGAGTTCATCAAGGACGTTGGCTGGATCTGGGTACCGTTCCTTTTCGGCCTCGTCGTGACCAATCTGATGGTCGCGCGTATCGGCCTCAAACCACTTCGGGTTGCGGCCGCGCAGGCTGAAGGCATCGGTCCCAACGACGTTTCCGTACGGCTGCCAGAGACAGGGTTGCCGCATGAGGTGTTGGTGCTGGTCAGCGCCGTCAATCGCGGACTGGAACGCCTCGAAGTCGCATTTGACGCTCAGAAGAAGTTCATTGCAGATGCTGCACACGAACTGCGAACGCCCGTAGCGGTTCTGAAGACCCACGTGGCCGTTCTCCCACAGACTTCTGAGATTGCCTCACTCATGGTGGAAGTCGATGCGATGGGGCGTCTCGTCAATCAGCTTCTCGACTCTGCACGCCTGGAGTCGCTGACTGACGACAAGAAAGAGCATGTCGATTTGGGAGAGATTGCGCAAAGCGTTGCTGAGCAACTCGCTCCGGTCGCCTTGAGCACGTACAGGTCGATCGAGATCGTTCGCGCGTCGAAATCCGCCATCATACCCGGTGCGCGCTTTGCAGCGACTTGCGCACTGCGCAACTTGGTGGAGAACGCCCTGCGCTACACACCGCGGGGTACATCGGTGGTGATTGAGGTTCTAGACCCGCCTGGCTTGCGCGTCAGCGACCACGGCCCGGGAATAGATCCTGCCATGCGCGAGGCCATATTCGGCCGGTTCTGGCAGGGTGGCCGGGACCGTGGCGGCGCCGGATTGGGTCTCGACATCGTCAATCGTGCCGTTTCGCGGTTAGGCGGCGCGCTTCTTGTAGGTACCGCACCGACCGGTGGCGCGATGATAACGATGGACTTCTCCGGACCGCGCCAACAGCTGCAATCCTAGGCTGCGGACTCATAAGCCCTGAGCCATAGTCGTGTCGAGGCGAGCTTGATCATCGCTAGATAGTTCAGCGGGTTGCGGTCGAAGCGCATGGCGATGTGTCGGAACTGCTTGAGTTTATTGAAG
>JBFWVC010000022.1:0-65129 GCA_050246945.1 Hyphomicrobiaceae bacterium | reverse complement strand
CGCGGGGTCAGGCATGCATTCTTGTGAACGTCCATTCGATGCTCCGAGAATCACTGACGTTTTTGGCGACATCAGATGACCTCGGCTGGATCGAATGGACAACCTCCTGAAAGTTCACATCTAGAGCATGTTCAGCTGCAGTGTGCAGCGGTTCAGCGTGAAGAACATGCTCAATTCAAAGACTTGGATCGTGTTCATGCGTCCTTGCGACATAAACACGATCTAGGCCGTCCGATGGCGTGCCGTTGCCGCACGCTCCAGCGCCGCGCAAGTCAATTTATCGAGTGAAAGTGCCTCCGCCAGTAGGTCGAGGAAGCGGATCTCTTCCGAGGCGATGCGCCTGTCGCTTACCGCAACCTCCGCCGAAAGCAAATAGGCCGTCTCGCGCAGTTGCTCCGGGAGACCCGCTGTCACGAGATCCAGCACGCGCCGCATGCCTCCGTCTTTCGCCAGTAGTGCCGCGCACTCGCGCGACTCGTCGACCAGCCACATCTCGTCGTAGTCGCGGAATACTGGCAATTCCCGGACCGTAGCGCCGATGCGTCTCAACTCGGCGTCTGTCATGGCCCGATCCACAGCCGAAACGGTGATCATTGCGTAAATGAGCGCCTGTTGGGGCTTCAGAAGTGTCTGCATCGAGGCCTCGCGATCTGCCAACGAAGCTAAGCCCAAGTTTGCCGTCGCGTAAAGCTCGGCCAACGACGCAAGCGACCGCCCCCGTGGTGCCGGCCCTCGAACCGCATCATGGGTGCGTCCTGATTGACGTGCTGGAGGCCTGTCAATAGGGTGCCGCTGCCCCGGCGCCACACGCGCCCCCAGGCCTCGGGCGCCCGTCCGAACCACCTCGCCTGATACAGCTCGCCCGGACCTATCCGGCAGCGATGCCACGACCCAGAGATCTGATATGACGACCGCCGTCGAAACCTTTCCAGCCGACCTTCTCGAAAATGCCAAGGCATGGCCGTTCGAGGAGGCACGCCGCCTGATCAAGCGCCTTGAAAAGGTCCCGGGTGGCCTTGAGAAGACCGTCATATTCCAGACGGGCTACGGACCCTCCGGCCTGCCCCACATCGGCACTTTCGGCGAGGTGGCGCGCACCTCAATGGTACGCCACGCCTTCGAGGTCTTGACCCGAGGACGCCGCAACACGCGACTGATCTGCTTTTCAGATGACATGGACGGCTTGCGCAAAGTGCCCGATAACGTGCCTAACAAGGAGCTTTTGCAGACCGCGCTTGAAAAGCCCTTGACGAGCGTTCCCGACCCTTTCGGCACGCATGAAAGTTTCGCGCACCACAACAATGCGCGCCTGCGCAGCTTCCTCGACCGGTTTGGCTTCGACTACGAGTTCATGTCCGCGACCGAATGCTACCGCTCGGGCATGATGGACGCGACGCTCCTGAAAATGCTCGCAGCCTACGACGAGGTCATGGCGATCATCCTCCCGACGCTGGGACCTGAACGTCAGGCCACCTATTCGCCGTTCCTTCCGGTCTGCCGGCGCACTGGCAAAGTGTTGCAGGTTCCGATGGTTGCCCGAGATGTGGCGAACGGCACCGTAACCTACATCGACCCCGAAACGGGCGACGCTATCGAAACCCCCGTCACCGGCGGCCGCGTCAAGTGCCAGTGGAAGGCGGACTGGGCCATGCGTTGGACCGCGCTCGGCATCGATTACGAAATGGCCGGCAAGGACCTGATCGATTCGGTCACACTCTCCTCGCGCATCTGCAAGGCACTGGGCGGCATTCCGCCGGAAGGCTTCAACTACGAACTTTTCCTCGACGATAAGGGTCAGAAGATTTCCAAGTCGAAGGGCAACGGCCTCACAATTGAGGAGTGGCTCACCTACGCCAGCCCCGAAAGCCTCTCTCTCTTCATGTACCAGAAGCCGAAAGCAGCCAAGCGTCTCTACTTCGACGTGATACCGCGCACCGTCGATGACTACCTGCAGTTCGTCGCCGCCTATCCCGGCCAGGAAGAAAGACAGAAGCTCGACAATCCGGTCTGGCACATCCATTCGGGCAGTCCACCTGAGGCCGAGTTGCCTATCACTTTCGCGCTGCTCTTGAACCTCGTGGCCGCCTCCAATGCGCACGACAAGGATGTGCTTTGGGGCTTTATCCGCCGCGTCGCGCCCGGAGCAACAGCGCAGCAGCATCCATTGCTCGACCAGCTGGCCGGATACGCCGTGCGCTACTACGAGGACTTCGTCGCACCGACCAAGGTCTTCCGTGCCCCGACCGATACGGAGCGAACCGCGCTGCAAGCACTCGATACCGCGTTGGCCGCTGTGCCCGCCGATGCCGATGCGGCGACGCTGCAGAACATCGTCTACGAGGCCGGCAAGGAGAATGGATACGCCAAGGAAAACCTACGCCAGTGGTTCCAGGCGATCTACGAGGTTCTACTGGGGTCGAGCCAGGGTCCGCGCTTCGGCTCATTCATCGAGCTCTACGGGATCGACAACACCCGCGCGCTGATCACAAAGGGACTGACAGGCGAACTCGTCAAGGCGTGAAAGTCGCGATGCCGCTTCGATCCCGTGCCCTCTCGGGACTCACTCGGCCGCGACCTTCACCGGATCGAGGGCGGCATCGCGCACATCGAAACCGATGATCTCCCCCAGGGCTTCCAGGAACTGCAGCTCACGCTCCGCCACCCTCTTGAGATCCCATATCGGGGCGGCTGCCACGTCCGCCACGATCGCCAGCATCGGACTATCGCCGAAATAGCCTGCGATCTGTTTCTGCTTGTCGATGAAATCGCGATTGCGCATCCGGTCGTTCAGCTTGTCTGGGATCAGCGTGTAATTGCCGAGACATTGCGTCGCCGCCTCGCGGACTTCGTGTTCGGGAAACAACTCCCTCCATCCGCTCCCCGCCGCCGGCCTGTTTGGAAGCACATGCTCCACGCTCAGGCCTTTGGGATCGAGGAGCGAGACTTCGCCGCTGATGCGGTCGTTGATTCGCATCAGCAGCAGTTTGCAGACTGGCGGGTTGCGACGGTGAAGGTTGCGCAGATGGAATTTCGCGTTGCGGATCTCCTCACGCCCGAACGCGAACACCTCTGCTGATTCGTCGCTTGCCTCGCCCGAAAGGATCGCTTGAACCACGCGAGCAAACCGCGTTGCCCGCCGCCCGCTGCCATGGCACAGGATCCGCGAAACGTGCGCTAAACGGTCGACCCCGCGTATAAGCCGCAACGCTCTGTCCGGATCGTTTTCGTAGCACTTGAGTGCTGTGAGTGCGGCGGGATACCACTCCTGACCACGCAGCCGCCCAAGATAGAAGAGATGGAGCGACAGTTCGTCACCTATCGGCACCGGGGCATTCCGGCACGACTGGATTTGACCGAACACCCGCGCATAGGGGATGAGAAGTTCATCGACGAACGCACGCGGACCGCCTGCCTCGACAATGAGGCTGCGCAAGCCGGTGACGACCGACGCGCGCCGCCGCCCATGCATCGCCTTCACGTGGCTGAAAAACGTCTCGAACTCGTCGCCCAGCTGCTGCTCGGCGGCTTCCCAGTTCCCGCGCACATAGTCAGCGTCATCGGTGGAGAGACCGCCCAGCACCTCGACCTTGACGATATCATTCCGGCGGAGCGGCTTGCCGCGTTCGTTGAGTACCGTGAATACGCGGTGCGCGCGCTCGATGTCGCGCGACAGCGTCGCCACGACGTGGCATTTTTCGATCAGGAACTCCGCCAGCTGATCGCGCTGGTCGGAGCTGAGTTGGGTAAGTGTCGAAATCAATGCTTCGCGCACGGCGTAGAGCTTGCTTGCGCCAATGCATGCGTCGAATGACGCATCGTCCGGTTCCAGAACTGTTCCACCAGGGCGTTGAACGTAACGCTGGAGCAGATCGCGGTCCGCCCCGTTGAGTTGAATTCGGTAGCTCCGTGTGCTTCGTACCATTCCATCCGATGCTGCGGGCAGCTCGATCAGTTTCGACAACCTGACCGCGCTTTCCCTGGGTCGACCGTTGAGGTCCCGCAGGATTGAGAACAGCACGGTCAAGGTGGTCAGGCGCTGCTGCCCGTCGATGATTTGGTAGTTGAATGATCTCGCGTCGCCACTGCTCGCGCCAGGCAGAATGTCGCCGTCTTCCGTGAGCAGAAGAACGGTTCCCAGGAAGTAGTCGGGATCGGCCTGATCTGGGGTTTCGATGCCTGCCGCCCGCGACACGTCGTCGAGCAGCTGCAGCGCCTCATCGGGCCCCCAATCGAAGGGCCGCTGAAATGCAGGGACAGTGAAATACGCCCCACCGGAGAACAGCTCTCCCAATGCAACCGAGGCCAAACGCAACCTTTGGAACATTATAGTTTTCTTCTTATTCTCAACAAAGCGCAGCGCCGACTGGACACACTGCCATCCGTATACGAGTCAAGTACACGAATGTGTCTTCGGTAAGCGTGGGCAATCGGTGGAAATCGCGCATTTAACAACGGGGCATCTGCACACGCTGGCCGTTGTGGCGGTCATCGCCTCTGTGGGAGCCAGTCAGCAAAGGTCATATACACTCATCTATAGTCTTACCTTCTTCCACGCGCACGTCTATTCACCAAGTTGACATAAACGCTACAAGCATTCCGAACAAATCGGGTGGAGACGACGATGCGGGACAATCAGAGCAACCCAATCTACAAGATCGCGGGCTGCCACGCGTGGGCTGAAGCATCCGCTGAGGGCGTGTATCGCGGTTCACCCGACGACCAGCGCGACGGCTTCATCCACTTCTCGACGCGCGACCAGCTCGCCGAGACCGCCCGAAAGCACTTTTCAGGACAAATAGACCTCCTGTTGATTGCAATCGATCCTGCTCCGCTCGGCACGGCACTGAAGTGGGAGCCGTCTCGGGCAGGCGCACTCTTCCCGCATCTCTATGCCGACCTGCCAACGGCGAACGCCCTTTGGGTCCGTGAGTTGCGGCTGCGCGTCGATGGAGTTCCGGATATCGATGCTGCATTTGAATCTGCAAGGCCCTGAAATGACGTCGCTGTTCCGGTTCGCCCGTCCCATCTTGTTCGCGCTGCCTCCCGAGGAAGCGCACGAGGTCACGCTGAAATCGCTGGAACACGGCGCATATCGCCGGACAACCGCCGCCGATCCGGCATCCTTGCGCGTCACGCTGGCGGGCCTCGAGTTCCCAAATCCTGTCGGCATCGCAGCTGGATTCGACAAGGACGCCCGCGTGCCTGATGCGGTGCTGGGACTGGGCTGCGGATTTGCGGAGATAGGCACCGTCACGCCTCGTCCCCAGTCCGGCAATCCCAAACCGCGGATATTCCGGCTGATTGCGAACCATGGCGTCATCAATCGGCTCGGCTTCAACAACGCCGGACATGCCGCTGCATTGCAGCGCCTGCAGCGCCGCGAGCCGCGGGGCATCGTCGGTGTCAATATCGGCGCCAACAAGGATAGCGCTGATCGCACGGCGGACTACGTCCAGGGCCTCGATACATTCTACGACGTTGCCAGTTATTTCACGGTCAACATTTCCTCGCCCAACACCCCCGGCCTGCGCGACCTGCAAGCCCCGGCCGCGCTCGACGAACTCTTGTCGCGCGTGATGACAGCCCGTTCCGCACAAGTGTCGAATGGCAAGCCAATTCGTCCCGTCTTCGTCAAAATCGCTCCGGATGTCGCGATGGACGATCTGCCGGCAATCGCGGAACGCCTCACCGCACATGCTGTCGACGCGATCGCCGTTTCCAACACGACGCTCGCACGCGACCACCTCACTGATCCAAATCGCAAGGAAGCCGGCGGACTGTCCGGCCGTCCCCTGTTCCACCGGGCAACCGTCGTGCTCGCCCGCGTTCACCAGTTGACTTCCGGCCGGATCCCGCTGATCGGGATCGGCGGCATCGACAGCCCCTCGACCGCCCTGGCGAAGATTGAAGCGGGCGCAACGTTGATCCAGCTGTACACCGGATTGATCTACGAGGGCCCCTCATTGATCGGCCGCATCAAGCAGCACCTCGCCGCCGAGGTCGAGCGCTCGGGCGTCCGCTCCATCAGCGAGCTGACGGGGCGGCGTGCGGCTCAATGGGCAGCCCTGGAACTCAGCGCCTGAGCAGATTGCCGCTCCGGCGGAATACTCAGCGCTTATCGAGCTGAGGCGCGTTCCGGTTCAGCATGAGAAACAAGCTCAAACCTGAGGGCTGCATCGGGTACGTGTTTCCATCGAACATGAACACGATCTGCCATCAGGCTCCGTCGTAAAGCTCGGGGCGCCGATCTCGGAAGAACCCCCAATCGGCCCGGTAGCTTTCGATCATGTCGAGATGGAATTTGTGCACCAGAACGCCCTCGTCGTCGGCGCCGAAGCTCTCCACCAGCGCACCCGTGTGGTCGGCGATGAACGAGTGACCGTAAAACCGCTGCTTCGTTCCTCCGTTCTCCTCAATGCCGATCCGGTTCGCCGCCACCACCGGCACCGCATTCGACACGGCGTGCCCCTGCATCGCGCGTTGCCACATGCCGTGCGTGTCGAGTGCATCGTCGTAGGGCTCCGATCCGATCGCGGTCGGATAGAACAGTATCTCCGCACCCTGGAGCATCATCGCCCGCGCACACTCGGGGTACCACTGGTCCCAGCAGATCCCGACACCGATCGTGCCGAACCTGGTCTTCCACGCCTTGAAGCCGGTGTCGCCTGGGCGAAAGTAATACTTCTCCTGATAGCCTGGGCCGTCCGGGATGTGGCTCTTGCGGTAGACGCCTAGAATCTCGCCGTCCGCATCGATCATGGCGAGCGAGTTGTAGTAGCGAGGGCCATCCTTCTCGAAGAACGATGTCGGGATCGCCACCTTGAGATCCTTCGCGAGCTGCTGCATCGCCACCACGCACGGATGCTCGCGCGTGGAAAAGGCGGTCGTAAACCACTTCGGATTCTGCTCCGTGCAGAAGTAGATGCCCTGGAACAACTCGGAGGGCAGCACCACTTGCGCCCCAGCCTTGGCCGCCTCGCGAATGAAGCCCTCGGTACGGGCGATATTGTCCGCCATGTCGTTGCCATATGACGTCTGGATCGCCGCAACGGTTATGGATCGCGTAGTCATATCGAACGGCCCTGTGCTGCCGGGCACGATCACCCGGACCGCATAGATGGCAGCGCTTCCCGTCTCGATCAAGCGCGCCGCAGCGGAAGCAGGCCATCTTGGTGAACGCCGCCTCCACGGTCGCAACCCCGCACGCAGCGGACGGCCCGCAGCCGTACAAGAGCCTGTTGCAGCCCGGCGAATTCGCCGCTATCGAAGCGGTCATGAGCCTGAAGATCCGCATAATACCCTGCCTCGACGTCAAGGATGGCCGTGTCGTCAAGGGCGTCAACTTCGTCGATCTCATCGATGCCGGCGATCCCGTGGAAGCTGCAGCTGCCTACGATGCCGCTGGCGCGGACGAGCTGTGCTTCCTCGACATTACCGCCAGCCACGAAAACCGCGACACGATCTTCCACATCGTCGAGGCGACGGCCGAACGCTGTTTCATGCCGCTGACCGTCGGCGGCGGCGTTCGCACGGTCGAAGACATCCGCAAGCTGTTGGAGGCCGGCGCCGACAAGGTTTCCATCAACACCGCCGCCGTCTTCAACCGGCAGTTCGTCAAGGAGGCGTCCGAAAAATTCGGCGCGCAGTGCATTGTCGTCGCCATCGACGCCAAAAAAGTTTCCGCCGAAGGAGACCCGGACCGCTGGGAGATCTTCACCCATGGCGGCCGCAAGCCTACCGGCATCGATGCGATCGCCTTTGCAAAGGAGGTTGTTGCACTCGGCGCGGGCGAAATCCTGCTGACTTCGATGGACCGTGACGGAACGAAAGCCGGCTTCGACCTTGAGCTGACCCGCGCCATCTCCGATGCGGTCTCAGTCCCTGTTATTGCATCCGGCGGAGTAGGCACGCTCGATCACCTGGTTGACGGCGTCCGCGAAGGTCGCGCGAGCGCCGTTCTCGCCGCCTCCATCTTCCATTTCGGCACCTATTCGATCAGCGAGGCCAAGCGCCACATGGCGGCAGCGGGATTGACCGTGCGCATGGACGGCATCGAACCCGCATGAGCGGATCCCCGGCAATCTTCCCGCGCGGTCCTACCGGAACACGTTTGCGAGCGCAGCGACGACACCCGCAAGGCTCTCCCCAACCACGAGACCGGCCGCGATCACGATGATTCGGTGCTCCGCCCATTTCGGTGCCAGCCGGAAAACCAACGCGGCGCCCGCCGCGCCGAGGAAGAGCGAGATCGAATTCCAGGCGGGGATGCAGAATGCGAGGCCTATCGCGGTAGCCGAGGGCACGAGATTACGCCAGGCCTCGGGCAACCGGTGCTCCGCAATCGAAAAGCCAACCCCGGCGAAAGCCGCGAGGATCATCGCTGACAGAGCCGCTGGCGGCATCGCATCAAGTCCACCGGCAAGAACTTCCGCCACAGCCTTCCACGTGGCAACTGCAGGAGCTGGCCAATCCGGCGTAATGAGCATGTGGGACGGGTCCGGAATGAGCAACAGATATGCCGCCGCGCCCGCAAGACTTCCGGTCATTACACCAAAAAACTGCGCCAGGATTTGAAACCGTGGCGTCGCGCCGATCAGCTTGCCACATTTCAGATCGTGCATCATGTCGGCACACTGACCCGCCGCGCCGCCTGTCACGTTCGCCGTCATCAGGTTTGCGGTCATGCTGCCAGGCACCGCGACACCGAACGTCAACTGTGTGATCTTGCCAAGTGCACCAACCGGCGTGATACCCGTCTCGCCGGAAACACGTGCGGCCGCGACCGCCAGTATAAAACTCAACAGCACTGCGAGAATGGCTACCGTCGGGACGATGGAGAAGATTGCGATCTGCGCACCGGCTGCGAGCACCAGTATCGAAACGAACGCGGCGGCGAATGTTCGGCGGTCGAGAACCGGCACTGTCCCGTCCGCGCCGCCTTTGGCAAAGCCAACCCCGAATGACTTCTGCCGCACCACGCGCACCATCGAGAAGGCAAACGACGCAAGTGCTGATACGACCATCAAGGTAGCGCCCGGCCACAGCAACCATTCCACCAGCGGCGCAAACCATGAAACAGAGGGATCGGCCGGGCCGGCATTGGCCCAGCCTCGATCAATTGCAAGCGGGCCCAGCAGGCCCCACGCAATCACTGCGCCGAGTAGCATGGAGGCCCCGATGCGCAACCCCGCGATGGCGCCGAAACCGACCATCAACAATGAAGGATCGAGCATGAACCCCAGGTTCGCGGGAGAAATGGCTGTGCCTTGCGTTCCGATCCGTGCCGGGAAAGATGGCGCCCATTTCGGGATCGTCACCAGGAATTCGCCGACCAGTTTCAAGGTTGCCGAGATACCCATCCCCGACAACAGCAGGCCTAGCCGATCGGCCGACCCGGAGACCTCGCCGTGGATCTGGCGCATGGTGGCAGCCGTAGCCGCGCCGGAGGGAAATGGCAGCTGTTCACGTTCTAGGAGCTGATTGCGCAATCCGGCGGCGACGACGACGCCAACGAGGCTGACCGCGAACAACCAGACCGCAAGAACGCCCCACGCCAGCGTCTGACCTGTCAAGATGGCGAGCGCCGGAATCGGTGCGGCAAGACCCGAGGAGATGATCGACGCAGCCGCGGATGCAGCGGTCTGATTGATGTTGTTCTCAAGCAGATGAAGCGGTCGCGTCCCGAACTGGCGGGCGAGGGTCTGCCAAAGCCCGAAAGCCAGCAGGCCAGCGGCGACCGACATGTTGAACGCCCAGCCAATCTTCAAGCCGCTGTAGACGTTGCACGGCGTGAGCAGCGCACCAAGCAGCATGCCTGTCAGCACCGCCCTGATCGTCAATTCCGGGGCTAGAGCGGCATGCGCTTGGCGCACGGCAGCTGCTCCGGTCTCTTCTGTGGCGTTTCCCATCACGACATGGAGTGTAGCGAACGCTGCCCTCGACGAAACCCCTGCCATCACCTAAGAGCACAAACGATCCGCGCCGCTACTGCGGGCGTACCGGCGATTCGCCTGCTGGCCCCGCATTTGCAGGCGAAGTCGGCGACGAGACCGTGGGGGCGGCGGCGGCCATCGCCTTCTCGAGACGCTCCAGATCGCCCTTGGCTTCCGCATTACCGAGCAGAATGGCACGGCGATACATCCGCCGCGCTTGTTCCGCGTCAGGGATCACGTCCGGAAATGCCACCGTCTTGAGATACGACGGATCCATCGAACGGCCCTGTGCCAGACTGGCCTCGGGCGCATTCGCGCTCATCGCCCGTTCGAACCGCTCGCGTGCCTTCTTGACGAAACCGGCACGCAGCAGCCGATAGCCGTCCTCGATCTGTTTCTTGCTGGCTTCGCGCGACGCCTCGTCGCTGCTTTCGGATGGCTTTGGCTTCGCCGTCCCGTCGGGCTCCGAACGGGTTGCCTCCACCGACGGCGCAGCAGACGTCTTCTGCGAAGATCGCTCCACCGGAGTGCTGACTGGCGGCTCTTCAGTCGCTTTTTCCGTTGCGCGGGAACGCTTGGATAGGTCCTCATCGGAGGTCTCTGACCGTGCCTGCATCCGCGCCGTCTCTTTGGCGCGTTCCTCCTTGGCCTTGGCGCGAGCCTGGGCTTGGGCGCGCATTTTGGCGCGCGCGCGCCGTCGGGCCAGCCTTTCCTCTTCCTGGAAATAAGCGCGCGACTCGCGCTCGCGGTACCGCTCCGATTCCCCGTATTCGTAGCGCGAAGGCGCGCAGCCCGTCAGGACTGCAAGCCCCAATAGAGAAACAGACACGACGACCGCTACCCGCACTCTCACATTCCCCAAGTCGCATTCTGCTCCGCCACCGAGCCAACCGAATTCGCGCCGCACGCAAGCCCGATGACCGCGGCCGCGGGCTCGGAGCCGGCGCGGAACTCTCTCCGGCTGGACCAAGGCTTTAGCGCATGACACCGCCACCGGTGACGCCTCGATGATGTGGTGGCGGACAAAGGCGCCCGCAATTTGATCAAGTCGCGGCGATGTGGTGGCGGAAATGGCCAATTTCCCGGCGTTGCGCGCGCCAAAATGCCTCTCCCCCACATAATCCAGCTAGCCAACCGGCCGGGGCGTCGATAAACAAGCCTCTGAAGTGAAGGGAAAACTTCACGGGATGAAGTAAGGAGATGAAAAGCATGGCTATTTCAAAACTGGCAATCGCGACACTCGCAGTTTTTGCTGTCTTTAGCGTTAACACCGAAGCCTCTGCCGGCCATCACAAGGCCAAGGCGAAGCCCGTTTCGTGCCCTGAGCTGAACGCGATCGACCCCGACAATGACGGGAAGATGTCGTTGGGCGAGGCGCTCCGCGCCGCGAAGAAAAAATTCCGCCGCATCAACCGCGACGGGGATCGCACGCTGGAAGGCGCCGAGTTGAAGGGCGTCATGCCAACCAAGGCGATCGCCGCAGCCGACAGCATCATCAAGGACGGCAAGATCGGCCTCATCGAATACCTGCTGTTCGTCAAGCGCGCCTTCAAGTACGCGAACCCCGACAAGGACCGCACCATCGATTGCAACGAACTGTTGAGCAAGCAGGGCCGTCCGCTTCTTCACCTGCTGAAGTAATCCGCAACGCGGTTTGCGAAAGCGAAAACGGCGCGTCCGCCCCGGAACGCGCCGTTACTCTTTTCCGCTCCGCCATTTCACGCGTGCTGCGTCTTCGGCTCGTAGCGGCAAATTTCCCGGATCGGACAGCGATAACATTCTGGCTTGCGAGCCTTGCACAGATAGCGCCCGTGCAGGATCAGCCAGTGGTGTGCCGGCAAACCATACGCGGCAGGGATGCGCTTCAAAAGATCGTTCTCCACCGCCAGCGGCGTTGTCCCGTTGCTCAGGCCGATCCGGTTGGCCACGCGGAAAACGTGCGTATCGACAGCCATCGTCGGCTCCCCGAAGGCGACGTTCATGACGACGTTTGCCGTCTTGCGGCCCACCCCCGGCAAGGTCTCGAGCACGTCGCGATCCTTTGGCACCTCGCCGCCGTGCTCGGCCAGCAGACGCTGCGACAGTGCGATCACATTCTTCGCCTTGTTGCGAAAAAGCCCAATCGTTTTGATCTCCTCCCGCACCCGCTCCTCGCCGAGCGCCAGCATCTTTGCCGGCGTATCGGCGAGTTTAAAGAGATGGCGCGTCGCCTTGTTCACGCCGGCATCCGTCGCCTGCGCCGAGAGAACGACGGCGACAAGCAGCGTATAAGGGTTGGTGTGCTCCAGCTCCCCTTTGGGATCGGGCTCGATCTGGTGAAAACGGCGGAAGATTTCTGCGATTTCATCCTGTGATAGGGGCTTGGACCGACCCTTGCGTTTGGCCACACCAGCACGACTGTCCTTCTGCGGCGCTGCCTTGACCCGGGCCTTGACCGGAGGGCGCGGAGCAGGCTTGGCTTTCGCTCCCGATTTGTCCACCCTTCGATCTTTCGCTCGCAGCTTGCCTGTAACGCCAGTGGCGCCGACGACCGCCTTCCGGCCGAAACCCTTCGCTTTGCCCACCGTTGACCTCGTAGTCCCTGCTTTTGAAGCGCGGCGAGCAGTCGCTTGCTGGTGCGCCCCGCCATTCGTTACCATGCAAACCGCTCGTTCACACTCATGCTCCTGAGGCTGCAAACTCCGCGATGACTGACACACCAATGCCCGATTCCACCGCTGCGGCGCCCCATGAACGCTGGGTGTTATCGTCCTATCGGTCGCTGAGCCCGCGCGGCTTCTTCATCCTCATGTCCGCATTGTCACTTGTCAGCTTCGTCGCCGGCGTTGCATTCCTGCTCATGGGCGCCTGGCCGGTATTCGGCTTCTTCGGTTTGGATGTGCTGCTGATCTATATTGCCTTCCGTCTCAATTATCGCGACGGGCGCTTGTATGAGACGTTGGAACTCGATCCCAGCCAGCTCACCGTGACCCGCTTTCATCCCTCGGGGAAGGCCGAACGCTTCGAGTTCAACACCTATTGGGTTCGTGTGTTGTGCTCCGAAGGTGTTGATGGACGCACAAACCTGTCATTGGCCTCGCATGGCAATGTCTTCCCCTTTGGCAGATTCCTGACCGACGATGAGCGAAAGGAGTTCGCAGCCGTCCTCGGCGATGCGTTGCAGGTAGCACGGGCGGCACGAGGTTGATCGTCCTCGATGCGAAACATCCAGAGCCGATGCCGATCGATCGAGAAATCCGGCCCGAAAAACGAAGGCGGCGCGGCAGATCAATGCGCGCCAAAACGCACAACACGATCGCCGCGCCTTTGGACCACGGCACGCGAAATGAGATTCCGCAGTCACACCTCACCTCTACACCGGGAATGGTTTCTGGATCGAGAATATTTGCACCGCTCACGGCGCGCCGGCCCATGCGCGTCACGACCGCCGGACCGGGCTGCGATCGTCGGTTGCCCTGTTTTCACGAGGCTTCAACAACCAGCCGATCATCGGTACAGCGATCGGATGCGGCATGACACGGAGCGCAAGTCCCATGAGCCGGTAGAGCACGCCAGGAACGATTACGCGGAGGCCTAGCCGGTATCCAAGATAGATGGAGGCGGCGACCTGCTCCGGGCTGTGTGATGGCAGCAGTAGCCGATAAAGCGCATTGTCCGCACCCATGGCAGCATGAAAACCGGTTTCGACCGGGCCGGGCGCGACAACCGACACGCGGATGCCGCTGCCCGAGAGTTCATGCGCCAGAGCCTCGCTCAACGAGAGGACAAAGGCCTTGCTCGCGTAGTACGCTGCCTGATAAGGCCCCGGGACATAGCCGCCGAGCGACGCGACGTTGATGATGTGCCCGGTCCCGCGCTGGCGCATGTCCGCGATGGCGTGATGAACCATCCGCGTCACCGCCGCGACATTCAGCGCTATCAGACGGTCCAACTCGTCCATGGCCTGATCCGCAAACGCGCCGCCAAGCCCCATTCCCGCGCTATTGATGAGAATGTCGACGTGCAATCCGTGGGCGATGAGCCGCTGCGCCAGCTCCGCGTATGCATCCGCCCGCGTCACATCGAGTGGGATGGCGACCACTGCAAGATTGTCTACTGCGGCCAGCCGCAGCGATTCCGCTGCCGCCGCGAGCAGCGCTTCCCCGCGCGCCACCAGAACGACATTATGACCCTTCTCCAGGAATTTCCGCGCGATCGCCAGACCGATCCCTGACGATGCTCCGGTCACGACCACCGCCGGACGGCTCGCGGGGAGCTGTTCCGCGGCTATCGGCATAGCCAATGCACTTGGATCCAGGTCGACGGTCTGCACGGCAGGTGGTTGCATTGCGCTCGCAGTTCGGTTGGGCCGAAGACAATGCGCGCACCCCCGGCAGTGTTGTGATGATCGGAAAGTCCGCTGCGTCTTGCCCGGCTCAATCGCGGGGCGGAATTCGCGATCACCACGGCAGGGAACGCGCTGCATACCTAACATACTAGCACGATCACGCACCGAAAGAGTTCGACACATCGCCTCCGCATCGACGTTGAAGCCGGCTTCGACACTGCCGCTGCAATGCAGCTGTCGCAACAAGTTGCGGCACGTCAACTGCTCGCTGATACGACACGAAGGCATGTTGCCGCCACGCGCACGCGAAAGCGAACTTGCGCTGCACGAGCCGCTCACTATGTACACGGTTCTCAAGACGTGGTTCCAAGCATATCCATGAACCTCCCGTTTGACAGGAGAACGCATGTCCTCATCGCCCGACTGGTCGACCGCCATGGCGCCCAGCCTCGATGACCTGGAGCGTCTGGCCATGGCTGCCTGGGACCGTCTTCCTGTCGAGGTTCGGAGCACGTGCGGCGACGTCGTGATTCGTATCGACGAATACGCCACCGACGAGGTACTCGACAGCCTCGGGATCGATAGCCCGTTTGAGCTGATGGGGCTCTACCAGGGCGTCAGCATCGATCGAAGAAGCACCGGCGACCCGCCGCGTGAGCCTGACATGGTCTTCCTCTACCGCCGCGCGATACTCGACTACTGGGCGGAAGCCGGCGACGAGACCTTGGCCGACCTGGTTGCTCACGTGCTCGTCCATGAGATCGGCCACCATTTCGGCTTTTCAGATGCCGACATGGAGGCGATAGAGGCCGCAGCCACAACCTGACCTGGATCACTCACCGCGACCGCTTTGGCCTGAGCTGCCGTCGCCCCGCCCCCATGGCGCGGCGTTTTTGCAGCACCGCCGAGCGGCTTGACGCCGCATCTCCCGGCCGGACTTGCCCGCAAACCCAATCCGGGCCAAGTTGGCACCATGATTTGAGTGGCAGCGCCGGAGGCACGCGCGAGTTCCGCGCGGAAGCGATGTCGCTCATGATACGAACAGTTTGGGGGCTCCTGGTTATGCTGAATTTGGCTCGCGGAGCAACGAGCACGTCTCTTGACGCATTGATCGGGCTCGGACGCCTGGCTCTCGCTCTGGGCGCGTGCGCGTTGCTGGGAACGCTCCATCCGGCAAGCGCCGATTCCCCACCCACACCCTCCGAATACATTGCCCATGTCGGCGGCGACGCGAAGCTGGTGCCCGCGGGCGCATTGACGCTCGACGGGAATCGCATGATCTGCGGCCATCGCCCGACCGTGCTGGACGACAATCTCGACGACTACGCAGCAGCCTATCCCGGCTTCCTCATCGTCAACCCGAAGCTGATGAACCGTGTCTCTACGCCGGTGAAGATGTGGATCTTTTCACATGAATGCGCGCATCAATTTCGTGGCCCCGACGAGGATACGGCAGATTGCTTCGCCGTCCAGCGCGGCCGCCGCCAGGGCTGGCTGACCGAGCAGGGCCTCGATGAGGTTTGCGCGTTCATCAAGCCCGCGAAAGGCGACATGATGCACCTGTCGGGATCAAATCGCTGCGAATCGATGCGCCGCTGCTTCAAGGACCCTAAGGTCCGCTGACGCAGCTCGCAGGGAGGTTGCCCCCAGGCGGTCGCACTGCTTGCCTGGCGTCCGCACCCGAGGCGACGAAGCGCCCCCGCTCCAACACCCACCGCAAGTTCCGCCTATTTAATCCCCACCCCTGATGCTTGTTCTTAGCATGGCACGAGCCCTCGCCCTGCGGAGCCGCGGTCCATGCCCTTCACGACCTATGTGCGCGTGCTTTTCGATCTGGCCGAGACGCTTCATGGCTGGATCGCGGCACTGACGCCCCTCGACCGCGCGCGCAGGCGCCGTGTCGCGCGATACTCCGCAAGAATAGCCGAAACCCTGGCACGCGCCGCCGAAGCACTGCAGGCACTGGAACTCGATCCCGGCGACCGCCAAGCCGCGCGCCGCGCCTCTCGCGAGTTCGGACGCATCGCCGGCTACGTGGAAACAATGGTCGGCGTGCTGGAACACCATCTTGACGGGCGCAAGCTCGCTGGCGTTAAAAGGCGCCTTGAACGCCTCGGCGCGACTGCTCCGCAGAGCGATTGCGTCCAGTCGGCATCGGACCGGCGAATAGATCGTCTGACCGCAGCCGAAGGCTATTTCCGCGCCCTGGCCGACGGTCTCGAGACCTGACGCCGCGAACCAGGCTAAGAGAGAGAACTGCAGAGATGGATAAGTTCACGACGTTGACAGGCATTGCCGCCCCGCTGCCACTGCGCAACATCGACACCGACATGATCATCCCAAAGCAGTTCTTGAAGACGATCAAGCGCACCGGGCTCGGCAAATCGCTGTTCTACGAGATGCGTTACGACCAGAGCGGCAAGGAGGTCGCCGACTTCGTTCTCAACAAGCCGGCCTACCGCAAGGCGACGATCCTCGTGACGGGTGAAAATTTCGGCTGCGGATCGAGCCGCGAGCACGCGCCCTGGGCTCTTCTCGATTTCGGCATCCGCTGTGTGATCGCCCCTGATTTTGCCGACATCTTCTACAACAACTGCTTCCAGAACGGCATCCTGCCGATCAAGCTGCCGCAGTCCGAGGTCGACAAGCTGCTCGACGACGCGGGCCGCGGTTCCAACGCCACGCTGACGATCGACCTTGAAGCCCAGGAGATCCGCGGCCCAGACGGAGGCGTCATCCGTTTCGATGTCGATCCTTTCCGCAAGCACTGCCTGCTCAACGGCCTCGACAACATCGGACTGACGCTCGAGAAGACCGATGCCATTTCGCGGTTCGAGACACGGGCCAAGGCTGAACGTCCCTGGGCTTGAAACCCAGGTTGGTGACGTACGGCACGGGTGTCCGCCGGCCAGGCGTGACCCCGTGAACCGGGCTCAAGTGTTCCACGGATCACCGTTCGCAAATTTGCAACGGAACGGAAATTCTTTATCAGCAGACGTCAATTCGGCCCCAAATCCGAATTGGCGTCTATTTGCTTGTGGTGGGGGCGACGCCCAGTCTCCAGCGCCTGCTGGAAGGTCGTCGACACTCATGTGGACGGCCTTGCAACCGGCTTGGGCGGGCCCCTTGCAGCACCCCGATCCGACTGTGCGCGACAATGGAGCGAGCATCGTGAACGTTTGAATTTCCATGACTCGCGCGCGATCGACGCCTCTTCAAAAACCTTCTGATGGGCGCTAGAGTGCTTGTCGCCGGCGCTTTAATTTCAGCTCCCAAGCGCGACTCACTCAGCCTGGATTGCCTTGCTGACCAGAGTGCCGGCCCTCGAAAATGCATATGGCGCGGGCCTTTTTTGACTCCGAAAAGGGGAAAAACAGCCAAATTCGTTGCAAACGCGTCACGCCGCATTCGTTTTTGATTATCAAAAGTGAAAAAGCGGCTTTGTGGCAAATGGGAATTAACATATCCAATCTTGACCTGATCGGCGTGAAATTTTTCCTGACTCCAAAATCGCACAAATAGAAACACCACCTGATGCCTCTGAGAGGGAGAGATCCAATGGCAGCTAAGACGAAGGCGAAGGCGAAAGCCAAGCCGGCAGCGAAGAAGACCGCGGCGAAGAAGGCCGTGAAGAAGTCCGCAACGGCAGCCAAGGCCGCCAAGGCCAAGAGCCAGGCGACCATCACGCTCCGCAACTTGAGCGACGCAATTGCCGAGGCGCACGACCTACCCAAGAAGCAGGCCAACGTGATGCTCACCGAAATGGTCGACATGATCACGAACCACCTCAAGAAGGGTTCGCGCATCCGCATCGGCGGCCTCGGCATCCTGCAGGTTCGCCACCGTCCCGCACGCATGGGCCGCAACCCGGCCACCGGCGAGACTATCAAGATCAAGGCGAGCAAGAAGATTGCCTTCCGCGCCGCCAAGGATCTGAAGCAGGCCATCTGATAAGCGGCCGCATCACCTGCGGGGCCGCCCACCCACGCAGTGCACGAACAAGAAAAGCCCCGGCTCGATACGCCGGGGCTTTTGCTTTGAATGCACGACCTATTCCTTGCAAGAGAAGCCAGCGTGCATCGACCAGAACTCGCTTGGCTGACGTGTGCAGCTGATCAGCTGAACATGCTCGAAACAATGGACTGGATCGTATGCATGCTTCCACGACACATGAACGCAATCTAGCGGCGCAACGTCTCGATTTGTTGAACCAATCTGTGTGGCAAACCTGAAAGGTCACCCCTGTAGAGCCAATCGAGCGTCAAGTTGTACGCGCTGCACAAGCTCAGCGCGGCATCCAACGTGAGCCTGCGCTTTCCGGATTCATACTGATGATATTGTGGCTGAGACAGACCGGCGCCCTTGCCAAATTCTAGCTGGCTGATGCCGATGACAGTGCGCGTAATCAATAGTCTTTGGGCAATGCCAGCCGTTAGATCATCGCTGTCATCCGAGTCGATCATGATCTTCACCCCGCGAGCTTTGCGATCGCTTCATTGCTCAGCATTGAACAGCCCCAGCGACAAGGCTGCGTGACCCAGCGCAGTGAATCACATATCCTGAATTTGCCGTTGTGACTTCAAGTCACAGATCTGAGGAATAGAAGAGCCCGACTGAGGATGAATACAGGCTTCACATTGGCAGATTTGAACGGAACGCGGAAACACCGCGTAAGCCGTTCACATTGCTTGCCAAGTGCAAGCCTGATGAAGTGTGATTTTCCTTCAGAGAGAACTGGTGCCGCTTGCGTGAACATAGCACACGAGCAGCTAAGCCATTGAAGTCCTTGAAGCGGCTATAAAATTGTCACCTGATTGGGTAACACAGAGGCTAACGAAGCGACTCTAGCTTACACTTTCTTGCGAATTTGTTAAGCTGCTTCGATGTCCCGAATCAACCGCAAACATCTCAGGCTTCACGGGCACCGCTGGCAGCTATTCCGGCGATTGCCTCCCCATGTCTCGCAGGAGTGGGGAATGATCTTTCTCGTTCGCAGTCTCGGGAAGGTCAGCTTGGCAGAAGCCAATCGAGCTAGAGACCGTATCTGGCAAGAAGTCGAACGACTCGAAGACGAACTCGCTTCAAAGAGCGTGACTGCAGAGCGCGACTATGAGGCTAGCATCATCGCAGAACTACAGTCTCTCGCTGGTACCCCTGAGAGCGACCAGATGAAGATCGTCTTGCTTGACCAAGCGGAGACCATGCAGGCGAACGGGAAGGACGGTCTAGGCTTCTTCAAACGAGTGACCGGGAAGCAGCACAGGCTCATTCACTTCGTCGACCAATGGGACGCCTCGAAACGAGTAGTGCCGACTACTCAGCTTTCGCGGAGGTTCGCTGTCGACCGCTTCGCTGGTTGGGCCGGAGACACAGCGCACGTTGAAACAGTGACACGTCGTCAGGCTGGGGAATACGTGCATCATCTCCAAGGCAAGGGCTTGGCACCCCGCACGGTGAACTCCCAGGTCAGCTATCTCAGTGCCTACTGGAAGTTCATGATGAACCGAGGGATCGTCGACGCTAACCCGTGGCAAGGGCAGCAGGTCACAGCCGATAAGGTTATTGAGCGAGAGCCATGGGAACCTAGAGAGATTATCGACCTCATCGACCATGCGCCTAGCAGTGACTTGCGGGACGCGATAGCGATCTCTGCACTCAGCGGTCTTCGCTCGGGGGAGGTTGTGAACTTGAAGGTCGGTGATTGCACCAGCGGTGTCTTATCGGTGCGCAAAGGCAAGACGCCTGCAGCTACTAGGAAGGTTCCTGTGCATTCACAGCTGGCTGTCACCATCGCGAGACTGGTCGTCGGCAGAGAGGCGAATGACTGGCTGCTCGCTGAGTTCAACGGAAACAGGAAGCTGCTGGTAAACAAGTTCACGAGGTACAGGAAGCAGCGATATGGCTCGGGGGTCGAGCGGCAGGCGACCAAGGTGTTCCATAGCCTGCGATCATATTGGGTCGACTCGCGGTTGAAGGTCGACGTGGACTTGAGGCTGGTTCAGGAACTCGCAGGGCATGTGCCGCAAGGCGTGACGCAGAAGCATTACTATACAGGCATGACCCTTGAGCAAGCCCGCCAAGTGGTCGAAGCGGTGCAGCTTCCAATCAGTTCTGCGGAGTGATCTGGTCGGGCCGGTCTAGCGTTTGAGCCTCGGTGATGGTGTCTTGATCCATGTGGATGTGAACTCCTTCTTCATGATGGTGAAACAAGAGGCCGATAAGGCCAAAGAGGCCCGCCAGCATCGCTGCCAGCGGACCCCCTTGGATTGTCCTGTTAGTCGAACCGAATCAGCTTGCGCTTGAACGCATCCTGCAAGCCAACTTCCTGCCCGTTGATGGTGACCGCGAAGGTACCGTTGGACTTCTGAGTGACCTTGCCGCCCGCCTCGGTGATCGCCTCAATCAGCGGACCATTGCGCTCGGGGTCGTTCATTGCCTTGAAGGCGGTAGCACTCAGGTACTTGAGCGACTGCGTATCGCGGAACAAAGCTGCACGCCTCGCCATCTGCAATTCGCTGTCGTCGAGCACGTACTGCATGAGTTCCGACATACCAGGGACGCCGGTTTCGCCCTTCGCCAGATGGTCGACGAATGCCGTGTACCCTTCGACCATTGCGTTGAACGACTTCTCGCCAAGCATCTGCTCCACGACCTCAACGTCACCAGCGATTGCAGCGTTCGTTAGCGTGCTCTTGACTTCGCCGGGTAGCGTCTTGTCTGCGAGGTCGAGAGCGGCGTCGGCACGTGCGAAGGCATCGTTCAACGCCTTAGTCTCCTTCGCCGCTTCATCCATCTCGGTCTGCTGTGTCGACTTCTGGCGGGTGATCTGCTCCTTCGTCTTATCGTCAGCGAAGTCTAAGTCAGCGAGCACTAGGCCGTCGGCAGTCTCGCGAACAAATCCAGCGTTGAGAGCGACCTCGCGGGAGACCGTCATACCGTTGGGAAGGGTCACCATGCCGTCGTTAACGATAGATGCCTTACCTTCCATGCCAGCCATGTCCTGCACAGAACCAGCGCCGACGACACGACCGGAGAAAGCGCCGACCGTGGTTCGGACCAGCGAGGCATTGTCTGCCGAAGTGAGGCCGCTGCGGGTGTCGGTGTTGCGGCTGTTCGTTGCTCGACCGCGATACTGTGCAGCGAGGTCTTGAGCGGACATGATGTCGGCGGGATTTATAGAAACTTTCTCTGACATAGTGGGGTTCAATCCTTGTTGTTCTGTTCGATTGTGTGTGTGGTTGCTGCGGAGTTCAGTTCGTGAGCAGCTTTAACCGCTGCATCAGTGGTCGACTCGACCGGTGAGAGATGTCTGAGAACTGCATCAGCATACTCAGCAAGTTCTGGTCGAATGATGTCGGTGATGTACGGGACGCCTTCGTGAACGCCACGTGCGTGCCAGATGGTGATCTGCGTGCCACGACGCTCGAACCTGAAACCGTCTGTGCCCAAGTGAGCGGTGTACCCGGCTTGGACGAAGCGGTGACGACGCGAGTTGATCTGCTCTAGCTTGTCCGCCATTGCAGCTTTGAGGCGATCAATGGTCTTCGCTACGAGCAAACACTTCTCGGTTATCTGCTCCAAGCTGCTACCTGTAGACGGTGAGGTTATCGGGCGATAGCCTTTGGAGACGTGCGGACCAGCGCCGAGGACGCTCAGACCGGGCGCTACCTCATTCGAGGAGAGCGGTCGGTTCTTCGAGCGTTCTGCCCATGATCCTTTGGGGTCGCTGTCGCCATCACTTCCGCCGAACATGATGTGCCCCCTTCAATCGTGCTGAGGGGACTTCATGCGGCCATAGCTCGACCTTGCTCGCGTCGTAGTCCTGCGAATAGAGCGGGAGCAGTCGACGGGCGATCACTTCCTCTCGATAGACGAACAGCGCAACGTCCAATGGCATTGAGCGGGGTTCATGCCCGAAGTGGCGAAGGGCGGCGCTGAGGTTCTTCAAGGCAGCGCGATAGTGCCGCGAGAGCGATCCCGCACCAAGGTCGACAAGTTCGCTATAGGTGGCCGGTGGGTCATCTCGAAGACCGTGCCAAGCGAGCAAGGTAACTTCGTTGATGCGACCAGTCTTCACTTCATTCACCAGACCAGTCGGCACCGGTGAGGCGATCTGCTTTGCGAGGGATAGTGGGAGACGTGTGCGGTCGAGCTTGTCTTTGAAGCGCGGACCTAGCAGCATTGAGAGCGATGCTAGAATGCCCTTCGCCTGCAGAGCATGAGAAGGAGCAACGCCTAAGCGCCGTGCCGCAGCTTCGGGTGTCTCATCGGGCCTCATGCGGTCGAACGCAATGCTCATGCCATGAGTGTGGCGGACGTGCTGTCGACCTAGGCGGGGGATTGTTGGTGTCTCGGGGTTACCGCTGAGTCGTGCGGGTGAGAGAGGCTTGGGGGAGGTTGTCATTTGGAGAATGTTCCTTCCAATGGATTGATTGTCGAGCTACCTCAGCCAAGGCAGCGTTGGCGTGGTGGATTGTCTTGAGAGAGTCGGGGTCGTACCCGTGTGCGATGAGTGCGCGAAGGCATCTCACGACCGAGAACACGAAGCCCTTCGGTGTGTGAATGAGAGTTTCGACGTGGTTCGTCATGTTCGGAATATCTCGGAACATTGAGAACTCATCTCGCAGGGTATCGAAGACCGTCACCCGCTCTGCTGCATCTAGAAGCGAACGCTCATCAACAGCAGCGGGAGGCGGTAGCGGGATGAACGCTTCGCTCAATGCGTGAAGGTCTTGGAACTCGGTGAGAGTGTGGTCGACCGTCCTGATTAGGCGATTGGTCCTGATGCCGAGCAAGGTCGATACTCGGTGGAGGGTCTTCGTGTAGATCGCTGCAGCTTGGGGGCCGAGTTGGCCGTTGAGTTCGCTTGGGTGAATAGGCGGCAATGTCTTCGACCAGAAGGCAGCGGCTTCTTCTAGTGCGGCTGCGTAGGCTGCGGGGGTCGTGAAGGGAGATGGTGATGTGTTTCGCTTGTTCATGGTTCTTCTTGTTGTTTGTCTGTTTCTCTTAAGGCCAACGAGAACGACCCCACCAGCGGGGGTGCTGATGAGGTCGCCTCTGAGTTACGCGGTACTTGTTCGGGTGAACTGTGTGAGTGTCGGGAGTGTGTGTGTCGTTATCTAAAGCAAACGTAACGCTTCAACGTCTCACCCTTGCCTCGGCGGTCAATTTGTGCGGCATGACGGATGAGACCCTTGGCAACGTAGGTCTTCGGGTTGGATGCCTTCTTCAACAGCGCATCTTGGTATTCACGCGACGAGGGGAGACCAGCTACCGATAGAAGGTCTTCGAGTTCCCATGTGCCTCCCGTCTTGGATGCACGCTTAACTTCCGAGATAAACGCTCGGTCGTCGGGGGCTACGTTGCTGAGAGGCTTCTTCGCCTCAGCTTCTAGGCGATGATCCCAATCCGCTAACTTGATGTTCGGCATCTCTCGGGTGATAGCGTCTTCCATCGTGTCCCCAGGTGTTCCGTCCTGCAGAAGAATGAACACGTCGACCGGGAGACAGTTACCGAACTCATCCACAGTGCGGCGACAACGAACTCGATTGATTGCTTGGATAACGTCGGCAATCATTGTCTTGTTCTCAATGCTGTGCCGTAGCTGTTGAACTTCACTGCTATCGAGATACGCTTGACCGTCGTCGTACTCACGCATCGCAAGTAGTAGGTTCACAGTGTGGTTGCGCGGTCGGTGAGGGAGACCGAACAAGACGACCTTGTTATGATCGTTCCAATCGTTGCGACCGTCCAAGGCGAACCAGTGACCAAGCGAGACCGTTGCGCCGATCTTCGAGAACTCATGAGCACGGTCACGCAGATACTTTGCAAGGTGCTCTTGTTCCACTTCCATGTGAGAGACCACTAGGCATTTGTCGCCATCCCGCAGGTTTGCGCTGAGCCAATCTAGAAGACGGTGCGACTTGTCCTTCGAGTTCTGCCCCATTGATGAGAGGCCGGTGCCCGGTACTCGAACACGGTGCAGGGTCACGTTCGCATAGGAGCGTGTGTCCTGCCTCATCGGTATCTTCACCGCTCGTTCTTCTCCAAGAAGTTCGACCAATGCGTTATGGTTCACCGTAGCGTCTAGCAGGCAGGGACCATTGAGGTTAGGCGGCAGGATGTACCGACCGGCGCTAATGGTGTGATGCTTACCGATCTTGTGGAAGTAGTTGTCGAGGCGAAGAACGTGGTCGAGGTTCTTGATAGCGGTGAGGGTTGCCAATAGCTCTGCAGCGGTCCTCTTTCCGAGACCTTTGCGTTCACTCAGGTACTCAACCCTCAACGCTTCTGCGAGATTGTGCAGCCACGGGGTGAACGGGTCGTATTCCACAAGTCGTGCGATGTGCTCACTTGCATATAGGTACCCATCGCGTTCTTGGTTCTTCCCCTCTCGCTTGTCTCTGTGCAGCTTCGCGAGCTTGTCCATAGCTAACGCTGCAGCTTCGACCATATCCAATGCGGGAGTGATGTTCTCATTCTCCTTCATCTCGGGGGTGATGAACTTATAAACGCCTTTGAGGTCGAGCAGCTTCACGTCGAAGTTGTCACACACAGAGGTCAGGTTCTCATCAATGATTGAGAGGCCACGCTTATGTGTGCGCAGCGCACCCTTCCAAGTAGCCAACAATTCCAACTTGTCGTCGACGACCTGCCCATCTGCGAGCCTGCGGTATTGTCCCTTAAAGCCCTCATGGGTCATGACGACCACACGATATGGAGTTATCAACTCGGGGTGATCCCAGGTCGGGGACTGCGAGTGAAACGCTACTGCATGCGCGATGTCGCTACCGGTCAACTCAGCGCATCTCTTGTTGATCTTCGACACAGCATCATCGCACTGGTCGATTGATCGGCTCAGCAGGACGGCACCGGGTGAGTAGTGGTCGTTCTCAGGGAGTGCGCAGAGTGTGCCGAGGTACCAATAAGCGAACTCAGATTTGCCTGTGCCTGTAGCTGGTCCCAGGCAGGTCCACTTGCGCTGAGCTATCTCGACCGACCGCTGAGAGAGATTCCCTAATCGGTTGAAGCCTGGGGAGTGACGTTCGAGGGTGCCGTTGTACGCTTCGAGCATGGCTTCCCAGGTGGCTCTCAGCGCAGGACTAGGGACATTCCCTAGGCCATACCCTTCGCCGGGTACGGGTGAGCCGGTGGGGTCCACGGGTGCCGACCAGTAGGACTGGAAGGTGCCGATGGTGTGCGCTGCGCAGGGTTTGAAGGGGTGCTTTGGACGTGTTTGGTCGTTCATGGAAGGGTGTTCCATGGTGAATTGTCCTTTGATTTCAGATTGTTAGCTAATTTCTAACCCCTCTAAAGAGAAATACGATTAGGGGGTGCGTAGAGTTTGGGTGTCGGGCCATAACAAGGTGGGCACCCAAACTGCGGTGAGGGGGCACGCTTAGGGGTGCGCTAGGTGAACTCAGCGCCGGAGCACTAGTCCCTTCCAGCTATCCATCGGGGACCGCTGCCCTGTGGAGTAGGTTCATTCCCCATAGGCCACCCATAGGGGAACGGGATTGCGACCAGGCGTGCCCTATGAGGGCTTCATAGAGGGGTGGTCGTAGAAGAATATTCCCCAGCGGGTCTTGCACCGGGTGCATGATAGGTGGGTTGCCGGGTTGCGCTGTTGCGATGGGTGCGGTCTCGGGTGCGAAGTCGCCCCGGTTCCGAGGTCTTCCGGCAGTGAGCCTATCGTTAAGGCTTCACAGTCCACGCGTCTTTGACGCTCCAATCCGACCAGTCGCACCTATCGAACGGCACTAGGCTGGCCACAAGTGGAACCCTAGGTGCCTTACCGTCTTCCCGAGAAGCCTTCTCCTCAATCTGCTCAGCGGCAGTCAGAGGGCTTCCCCTTGGATGCTCGAAGGTGAGCACATTGCAGGCTCGGATGTCGAACCTGTTGCCGTTCTTGTGTTTGCAATAGGTGTGCGCTGAGGCGTTCGAAGCAAACCTGCTGAGGAGAATGAACTTGTTCGTCTTCTCACCGGTCTTGGGGTCGGTGAACCAGTAGCGGTGCGCGACGCCCTTCTGCGGTACTGCGTACATGAATGAGCCACCGCCGCACTGGTCGTTCCACCGTAAGGCAACTTCGAGGTCGAGCACGAAGAACCTAGTGGGCTTGGTCTTCGGGGTGGCATTGGCGAGGCGTAGGGCTACAACGCGGGGAGAGCCGTAGGTGTGCGGTAGGTCGAACGCATGGAGTGCGATGAGTTGGCGTGTGGGGTCGCGGAGGCCCGCAGCAGGTCTATGTAGGTTCATTGGTCGGTGGTCCTTGGTTGTGGTAGATGAGCGATCAGGCGAAGAACATCAGCTGAGAGATAGCTAAAAAGACACGGCCTCCTATATCCAATCCGACATAGGATAGACCGTGCCCTGAGCAAATCCTCTTGGCCCTGATGGGCTTGGTACAGCGTTTTCATGAGAGAGAGAGAGAGAGAGAGAGAGAGAGTAGGCAAACTAGCGGAGCACTCAGCGCACACTAAGCGCAGTCGCTGTCGCCAC
The DNA here is from genome assembly GCA_050246945.1 of Hyphomicrobiaceae bacterium. GTDB lineage: Bacteria > Pseudomonadota > Alphaproteobacteria > Rhizobiales > Hyphomicrobiaceae > JAEUMD01. The sequence goes on along the minus strand of JBFWVC010000022.1, from coordinate 38,369 downwards.
CACACACGAAAGCTAATAGCTTCGCGCAAGGTGCTGCTAGAGTGCTCGGCTAGCTAGTCTGGTTCTTCCATGTCTGTGGGGAAATTGGCTCACAAGTCTTCCACGGACGACACGTCTTCCATGACTACGGGGCAATTGCGCCCTCGCTCATCCATGACTGCACCGTATTACCCCTCAAGTGCCCTATAAACCGTCCTGCGGCTTACCCCCAGCTTCTCAGCGATCTGCGTTGCGCTGAGTTCACCAGCATCCTTTAGCCTCTTAACGTCCTCTGCGAGTTCCTTCGAGATAACGCTAGGCCGCCCGAACTTCACACCCTTTGCCTTCGCAGTGGCTCGACCTTCCTCTGTGCGAGTGAGGATAAGTCTGCGCTCGAAGGCTGCAGTGGCCGCTAGGATACTGATGAGAAGTTCACCGTGAGCGGTGTCGAGGTTCATGCTGGGATTGTCGAGGAAGGTGACCTTGACCTTGCGTGACTGCAGGTCTGCCAACATGGCATGAAGGTCTGCGCTGGACCGAGCAAAGCGGTCAAGGCGTGCGACCACGATCTCATCACCTTCACGGGCGAAGGCGAGTAGGTCTTTCAGTGCGGGTCTGTTCCGGTCCTTACCCGATGCCTTGTCTTCGAAGATACGCTCGGCACCGGCCTTCAACACAGCTTCGCGCTGTGCTTCGAGGTTCTGCCCGGTGGTCGAGACGCGGATGTAAGCGAGTTTCATGGTCGTGCCCTCTCTTATGTGGAATGTGCCTTGTGTGTCTAAAGCAGCGGTGACTTCTGGCACATCTTATAGGCACGACTTGTGGCACAAAACAACAGGTATCTTCGACCTGTGCCTAAATTTGTAAGTTCTGGCACAGCACCAGCGCAGCGACCATGGCACCCCCAGCAACGCCGTGGGTCTTCCACGACTGGGCCGTTAGTGCCCCTTGCCTTTCGGGTCTTCCATGACGTGGTCGTAATTGCCACTTGTCCTTCGGAGACCTGAACGGTCGTAGAGACCTGAAAGGTTGTAGGTCTTCCATGGCTGCACCGTAATTGCCAAGTGTCAGCTTCCCTCCACGGACGAACCGTCCTCCACCGCTAGACATAGCCTGAGAGCCACACAGAGAGCCGCTGAGTGCCCTTGCTGAGTGAGCCGCTACCCACCCACCAGCGAACCCAAACGCCTGCCAGTGACTCTCTGAGAGGCTAGAATTTAGGGTCTATCGAGGATTATCTAGCGGTGACAGTTGGTTAGCTTTGAGAGTTGCTGTGGGAAGGAAGGAAGGAAGGAAGGAAGGATTGCAAGAGCAACAGCAGCGGAGCGACCAGGGCTAAGCGCAGGGCTCAGCGGCTCAGCTTTGAATCCCCAGCACAATGCAGAGTGACCGGCCTAATGCCCTTTGTCTTTCGACGTGTGATCGAGAGATGCGATTGGTGAACGCTGAGTCCTCAGCTTACATCAGATGATCTCTGAACTTCTGTTGACAAATTCCTCTCCTCAGTAGGCTGAAATTCAGGGGGCCTACGGGGTGATAGCTTCGCCGCAAATCTTTAGAGCCATTGCCAGATGCGTAACCCAAAACAAATGACCCCCCTCAACTCAGCGCACACTTAGCGCACAGCTTCAAATCCCCAGCGCACACTTAGCGGCCACTTCAAATCCTCAGCGCACACTCAATGCTCGCCTTCGGCTGCGCAGCGCACAGCTTCAAATCCTTAGCGGCTGACTTCAAATCCCGCTCGCAAGCTACGCCGCCTCGCCTTCCTGATTGCCTGCTGGCTCACCCCGAGTTCAGCTGCTAGGTCAGCGATCGGTCTTCCCTGCTCACGCTGCTCACGTATCCATGAGAGAACTTCGGGTGTCAGCTTCGTGTACCGACCGCGAGAGCCCATGAGCCGCCACCCTCTCGCCGTCCTGATCTCGTGAAGCATTAGTTCCACATCAGTTTTACGTGCCATAGCTCACCGACCTGCCCTTCGTCCTGCGCGGAGCATGTCTAGTGCTCGGACCTTCACCACACTTAAGGTCGTCCCCCTGCTCGACTGGTCGTTCACATGCTGTCCCGCCTGGGAGACGATTCTGTCTTTACACTCCGGTCCTCGAAGTCGTTCGAGGTCGCGCTGCGCTTGGAGACGTTGCGCCTCTATGAAGTCTTCTTCACTGCTCATTGTAGGTCTAGCTCCTCAAATGTGTCTGGACCCTCATCTTTGATGGTCGGCTTAATGGTGAGATTGCCGGTGAACGCTGGGTCCATTAGACGACGCCACTGTGCAGGAGTGAGCGCGAAGCTCTCCCGCAGTGTCTCGTGAGTGACCCCGTGTCCGACGAAGTGCTCGACATAGCTCCTTAGCGAAGGGCCGTGGAAGTATCGCTTACTGCGGGTGATCTTGCTGCCGTACATCTTCCATCTCAACTCTGCGCACCGGGCATAAAGCTGGTCTGCAGTGGCATCCTCGGGCATGTCAGCGAAGCCAGGGATCGAACTGATCTTTGAGGGGGGTCGATTGCGAAGGCTTGCTCTCACACGGCTCATGCGTCTCTCTGCGTCAGCTTGTTGCTCGGCCCGTCGTTCTTCGTATGATTTAGTAAGGTCGCTACTCATCTCTTAGTCCTACGCTTCGCCCTAGCCTTTGCAGCTATCGCGGCACGATGGTCTGCCTTGGTCGCATAAACTCGTGCATGGTTCTGAGGTCGCCTAGGAACGTCAGCGTCTTTGAGTATCTGCTGTACCCTTGTGAAGTGGAGGTCGTACTTCTCACCGACTTCTGAGAGCGAGAGCCCGCTTAGATAGTCGCGGATGATTGCGATGGTGCGCTCGGCTTTTGCTCTGATCTTATCGGTCTTGCGCTGTGCCTTCGCCCTCTCACGGTCGACAGCAGCTGCTTCGCGCTCCTTCTGTTCCTCGACCTTCTGCACAGCTTTGCACGTCGGACAGTTCCTACCAGCGTGTAGTTCTCGACGGTCTAGCACGTGCTCTGTTCCGCAGCCTGTGCAGGTCGCCTGCCAGAGCATGAGGGTGTGCGAGTAGCTGTTGCGGTCGTCAGGGTCGCTCAGAATCTCCTCGATGCGGAGAAGGTTGCCGACCTCCCAGGTGAAGCCTGTAGTGATCTGGTCGAAGGTCGTGCCTTTGAGGGACTTGAAGGCTGACTTATGGCCGGTCAACCAGATGCGCTTCTTGGGCGTCTTCTGTAGTGGTCTTGCTCTGTTGCTCATAGTGGTTTGTTCCTCGTGTGTGTGTGGTTGATTGGGGCGTGTAACGCCGTAGTTGAAAGGTTCCGCGCATCGGGTCGCTCATCCACAAGCCGCCGTATTCTTCTCGTTGCAGAGGCTGATTCGAGTCGCTTAGTGATTTGTAGGGTCAGGCCGATGACGGGGAACCGCTATGAAGGACTACGTCAAGAAACTGCATGACGAGAGCGTGAGGCTTGCTCACGGACTTCGCTTCGACAAAGACCTTCGCGCAGACGGCATGGTTGTCGCGTATTACATGCGGCTCATAGAGCTAGCAGGGGGTATCGCGACCCTCATGGACTCTCCCTGCAAGTCGAGTGCAGGCATTGTCTTTAGGACGTTCCTAGAGACCTACGTCGACATGACCAATCTGCTGAATGATCGAGACTACGTGAACAACATCGCCGCTGCTCACCACCAGAAGTGGGTGAGGGTTATAAATAACTCCACGACTGGCAATCCATTCCTCTCATCTATTGGCTCAACCGAAGACGTCAGTAAGGCGAAGGCCGAGCACGAGGCTAAACTTGAGGAACTCAAGAAGAAAGGTTTCAAACCGCTCCACGCCCTCGACAAGTTTGCCAAGGCAGATATGGAAGAAGTGTACCGCTCAATCTACACGTTTAGTAGCGGTGCCACTCACAGCGACTTCGGCGCTATCATTGAGCATCATCTTGAGAAAGACGGCGATGATTTTCGCTTGGTCGCTTACAAGGACTTTGACGACAACTTCTTTGAGGCTCAGTGGGACAGGGTCGCCAGTCTCTTGGTGGAAGCCACCGCTCGCATCCATGACCGTTTGAAATCGACTTGCGGCGATGAAATTAAGGCGCTTCAATCGGAGCTAGCAGAGTTGAGGAAACAAGGGGTTGCAGGGGGATCGGATGTTTAGAGAGATCGGGGTTCTTGCTCTGGCTGTATTCATCTGTTCCACAGTGCCTAAACACGCTTGGGGGGATAGCAACCAGTTGGATGCACGCAATCTCTTGAAGGTCTGCACTACACCAGCGATGCATTGGGTCGATTTCTGCAATGGCTTCTTCCAGGCTGTCCACGACTTCGGCGTAGAGACTGGCAAGGTCTGCACGCCAGCGGGAGTGACGCGCACAAACCTCGTCAGTCTTTACGAACAACGTGCAGCACTCTTGATTGCGCGAGAGGCAGCGGTGGGTGGTCGCACAGGCTTTGCGGTCGCCTTCGCAGTCATTGAGGATGCCTACCCGTGCAAGAAGTAACATCGACCAAGACCTCGCCCTCCGAGCGTGTTCGTCGCGGGATGCGACGGATTGCTCTTGTGGTAGTGGTACCAGCACTAGTGATTGCAACCCTCGCTGGCGGGCTAGCGACTTACCGTTTCTATTCGGACATTAGGGTGTGGGATGGAGAGTCCACCTACTACCTGCCAAGTTCGATGTCAGTTGAAAATGGTGCGAAGGAGATTAGCAAACGTCGCGTTGCTGCTGGATTAGACGAAGAGCCTAAAGTCGACTACTGGGAAGCGATAACGAAAGAGAACCCGCTGCGTGCGAAGGTTCTTGACGCACACATCTCACATCACTCTGCCATCAACAATCTTGTGACTTGGACGATCTTTAGCGTGGCGGTGGCAGTAGGTTGGTTCGCCTTCTGGATGATCTTTTCGTGGGTAGTTCGCGGGTTCATGAAGGAGTAGCCGATTTGAAAGGACGAGAGGTAGCCCCGTGATTGTCTTGGCCGCAGCCGACTCCGGCTCAGAGTGGTGGGTGGCATCCATATGGATTCCGACACTCTTGTCGGGTGTTGTTTCGGGTGTCGTCGTCGCCTTCTTCCATCACTATTTTGTCTGGCGGAAACAGCGCAACGTCGAGGCTCGACAGTCGGTCTTCGATGCCGCCGTCGCCGCACTGGCTATGTACGAAGCTGACACGATGAATGTTAAATTGCAGAGCGATAAGCCGAGCGCAGGTAGTGTTACTCCCGAGACCAATCTCAGAGACGAGACCAAGATTGCGATGAGTAAGGCGCTGGCGCTTGTACCGGTCTTTTTCTCAAAGGCAGCGAGTGATGCTTTCAAGGCCGCATTCTCATCTCGACTCGGCCTCAAAAACATTCCTAATCCAGACTACTATACTGCGGTCGAGAGGGCGAAGAGCTTGCTGGCCAATGAAATCGACCCCTAGTGGCAACCAATAAGAGTCTTACCGCCATTCAGATGGATACGTGGGCTCATTGGCTAAGCGCTTCTCTATGCGCTCTAGCGTATTGGCAATCCGATCTAGGACTTGAGACCACAAATACCCGATGATGCAAATCATCATTAGAATTAAGCCTAGAATTGTCGTTTCGGTCATAGTGCTCCCATCCAACAGAAATAGGTGACGCTGCTGCTGGTGCTGCACCAGCCATGCGCACCCTCATCTGTTCTCTTGCCGATATCCCGCCACCGTCCAAACAATTATCGCTGCGCCAGCGAGTATCCATATCACGTCATGCGTCTGTACCCCACGAACGACCACGACAAGTCCGCAAGTGAACATGGTTAGATGGTACCAAGGCACTCGATCAAACATCACTACCAACTCCTAAGGGCCTCACGCGGGGCACCTAATCTTATCGAGCCTCTCCTGCCTTGTGTCTATCCTCACGCTCAAGTCTCTGACGCAGTCGCTCAATGATTGGCTTCACAGCCTCACCTATATGCACCCAAGCCATCGCTAAGCCCCCCTCTTGATAGCTTGAGGGTCTCTACAGTCGACGCTGTGAACTCGGTTAGTACCGACCTGCAGAGCGATGCCCGTGAGCCGCTGCAGCCGCTTCAAGTCACCCGCCGCTCTGAACTCGCGGCCCACTGCGGGCAACTCACTTGACGGCCTCAAAGCTGCACCCGCAATCACGCGATAGGCGTTCGAGGTCTGCACGGTGGTCACGATGGACTCAACCAGACCAGTCCAGCCATTCACTCGCTGCACCTGTGCCCTGATGATGCGCCGCGTCTTCTCGACCAGCTTCGCAGCCTCAAGTCTCTTGATCGCTGCGACCACTGTCGCCCTGCAGAAGCCTGTTCGCTGACACAGGGTAGCTATTGCCGGATAGCAGGCACCGTCCTTCCCGACGAAGCTGAGAAGGATGCGCAGCACGTGAAGACCGGTCTGCCCTAAGCAGCCCGATTGGCGACCCTTAGCCTTCGTGCGGAGTTCGAGGCGTTCTGCTAGCCAGATGATCTTGTGTCGAGTCTCGCGGTCGAGCGGTCGCCCGACCTCGCGGGGGTCCGCGAAGGATGAGTGTTGACGATATGACGGCATGACCTTGCCTCGCATGAGCGAAGCGAGCTACCGTGTTCGCGTCTGTCCAAGGACCGCTCACGGTGCCCGCACTGTTGGGTGAAGGCCCTCGATCAGTTGGCGCTGGTCGGGGGCCGTTCTCGTTCATGGGGAAGGGTCAGTCACTCGCGATAACGCGACCAACTAGACCGTTGAGGCTCTCTCGTTGTTCGATTGAATAGCTCGGGGTCTCAGGCACTGCGGCCCTCACCCACTCACCGGCCTTCGTAACCCCTGCGATGGTGACCGCTAGGAGGAAGGTGAAGGCGAGGGCGGTCGCTGCTCCCACAGCAAGACCATGCAGCGCACCGCGCATGCTGGGGATAGAGAACCTCGACCGGATTGCTCCCACTACGCAGGCAGGGACCGTCCCCGTCGTCGCGACAGGGTCGTCAGCAGCGGTGTCACAGATGTCTGAGATGTCGCTGTAGTCGTCGCTATCGAAGTCGCAGGGACACTCGATCTCATATGCGGCGATGCCAGCGTCATATGCAGCGGCCATCGGACCAGCGATGAAGGGATTTAAGGAGGCCGCTCGGTCGTAGCCATAGCCCCTGCAGGTGAGCCAGCCAAGGTCTCTAGCGGTCGCCTTTGTGGTGATCGAGCGGCGTGCTGTGCGCATGACCGCAGAGAGTTCAGAGAGGGGCAGCGCACCCAGCGCAAGGTCGAGGTAGTCTTCAACGGTGATGATTGCAGTCGACATGGTCATAGGTCTCCGATTGGCTAACATTTCGAGCAATGCCCGTGTTACCCAGGAGACGGAACCACTTGATTTATAAGGACTTTTAGGAACTGGTGCCGCTTGCGTGACTCGAACACGCGACCCCATCATTACGAATGATGTGCTCTACCGGCTGAGCTAAAGCGGCTTTCCGACCGTTGAAACGATGTCGAGGCCGAGGGAATACCCTGCCCTCGCCTCGATTGCAAGATGCGAGCGACAAGTGCTCCCCGAGCGGTCTGACGCGTCTTGCTCGTATCGGCACTCGCGCCTGTCGATCCCTTGCCCGCCGACTGATTGCGGCAGAAAAGTAGAACCCTTTTTGAGGTTCCCGCGACGCTGGCCGCCGACACGCTCAGGCTGCGGATTTGAACTCCGCCGCCCTATCGCGGCCGCTCCCGAAATTCACCTGTTCGTACCGTAGCGCGGCAGCGCCGGTTCGATTTCCTCTACGCCGCCAACGTCCGGACCTGGATCGTCCGGCGCCCGCGGTGAAACGAAGATCTTCGGTTGGTGGCCTTTCGTCTCGGCTGCGGCCTTGCGCTCATCTTCGGCCTTGCCAGTTAGTGCGATGGCGGTGCTGGCTGGCACGGGAACCGGGGCAGATACCGGCGCAGCCGCCTTGGCAGCAGCCTTTTCCGGCCCCTTCCCCTTATCCGCGGTCACGACAACCGCGACCGAGCCCGGAGCCGCTTCAGACGTCGCATCGGCGCCGCCCGCCGTCTCAACTGTGCGAACTGCGGTCACAGGCGCTGGCACTGGCGCAGCAACCGCACCGGCAGCAACGGCAGGTCTTGACGCGGCAACAGTCGCAGGAACTGCTGCGGCAGCCTCGGGGGCAGATGCGGACGCTGCAGCGGCCACCGCTGCGGCCTCTTCCGCCGCCGTCGATTCAGCGGCTCGCGCGGCAACGACCTTGCTGCTCTTTTCCTGCGCAACGACCGGCTCGGCGGCGGCATCGGCAGCGCGATCTGCGCCGCCTGCCGGAGACGCCTCAGCGATCGGCTTTGCGTCGATGGCATCGAGCGGCGCTCCCAGCGCAGCTAGCTCGGCGAGCTTGTCCGCCAGCAGGCCGCTGTCGGCGGATTCCAGCGCCTCGACTGGAACGCGCCACTGGAAGGCATCAAGCTGTCCAGATACCGGCGAAACCGGAGCCCACTCCTCCGACACGACGCCATCCGCAGTCCATGCCGGATCGCGCTGAGCGTTCACGGCACGCGCCAGCCACTCTCGCACACGGCCCGCGTCACCCTTCTCTTCCGCCTCGATGCGCGCCATCAGCGTCGCCACGCGCTGCGTCAGGCGGTCTTCGAGCAGCGGCTCAAGGACCCTGCGCGCCACGTCGAAGTTCTTCGCCTCGATCGCCACGCGAGCGACGGCGATCGCACTTTCGATTGAATTCTGTTGCATGCCTGCGAGCTGACGAACGCGGTCCAGACGATCCGTCGGACTGTCGCCGATTCGCGCATAGGCATAAGCAGCTGCGAGATCGGGATGCGGCGCCTTGAGCCATGTCTTCTGCAGCACCTTGGCGGCCTTTGCCGTGTTGCCGCGTGATGCCAGCAGGCGGCCGGCAATCGCGGCGGCCGGAACCAGACCCGGTGCCAGATTATGCGCCTCCAATGCCAGGGCCAGTCCGCGATCGGGATCCTGCTCTTCGGCCCTTTGCGCCTGTGCCGTCAGCAGCACTGCACGGCGACGGTCGGCGACGGCTTTGTCCACATGTCCATGCTTCTTGGCCGAGGCGAGTGTTTGCAGTGCACCCTGCCAGTCCGACACCTTACATTGAAGGTCGAATAGTGCGTCCGCAGACCATCCGAGCTTCGGGTTCAGTCCCAACGCGCGCTCTGCAAACTGCCTCGCTGCCTCGAGCTCACCCTCCCGCTGCGCCTCAAGGAACAGTCCGCGCAGACCGAGCTGCTCGGTGTCAGGTTGCGCCAGCATGGCCTCGAAGATGCGCCGCGTCGTCGTCTTGTCGCCAGCGAGTTGCGCCGCCTGCGCGCGCAACAGGTGCGTGAGCGGCTCATTGGGCAGCGTCTTTCGCGCCTGCACGGCATAGCGCATCGCGCTCGGGCCGTCACCGGCGCCGATGGCGATGATGCCGGAGGACAACGCATCGAGGCCGCGCTTCTGCCGCCGCCGGTAGAAGTAGTTGCCGACAGTGGCCGGGCTTGTCCAGACGGCGCGCGCCAGCGACCACAAGAGGATCGCGATACCGACGAGGAACGTCAGTCCAACCACGGCATGGAACACGCTGATCTCGCCTTCATAGCCTTCCCAGTTGAAGACGATGAGGCCCGGCCGATCCGCCAGCCAAGACAGGCCCGTCGCGACAACCGCTATCCCGACGAAATAAAGAACGAGACGCAACATCGGATGACCTCTTTACTGGATGGCCGGAGCGGGCGCAGACGGGGCGCTGGCGCCAAGCGATGACTTGAGCTGGCTCTCGATATCCTTCAGCGCCGTGTCGACGGCAGCCCGCGCCGCGACCTGCTTGAACAGATCGGCAGCCGGCGCCTTGGCTTTATCGGAAAGCTTTTGCGCCAATGTCTGGAAATCGCTTATCCGCCCTTCCTCCAGCGCGCTGTCCATGCGCGCCACGACGGCTTCGACGCTGTCGTCGTCGGCGCTGTGTTTCACCTTGCGCACGCGCACCACCGACTTGGCACCGGCGAGCAGACGGTCGATCACGCCGCCATCAGCCGACTCTTCGGATGCTGCGATGATGCGATGCGTGAGCGGCCGGAAATCCTCCTGAAGCTCCACCAGCGTCCGTACGCCGTTCGCCTTGTATTGCTCCAGCGCAGAAAGATCGACGCGACCGCCAGCCGCCTTCTTCGCTTGCGCAAGCTCCTCCGCATAGCCGAGCCCGCGGTCGATCACGCGCTTCAGGTTGGCAAGCTCCAGGGAAAGCACGATCCGCTCCGCATTGGCCTTGCGGTTCTCTTCAGCCGTCACGACGCCTGCGATGTTCTTCTCCAGAGTAGCCATTTTCGCGCTCATTGGCGCGATCGCCTGTGCGATGTCGTCAGGCTTGGCCGCTGCCTTGAACTTGGCCGCCACATCGCCCTTCAACGCATCCACACCGGAAGTAATCTTGCCGGTTTCCTCCTGCACGACGCGCAAAGTCTCGCTGACGCGTTCATTGTCGGCCTTGAGCGCCTCCATGCGCTGGCCCAACCGCGTCGTTTCGGTCTTGACCTCCGCCAGCTCGCGGTCGATGCGCTGCGTACCTGACCGCGCGGCCTCCGCGGCTTCGGACGCCTTGCCCATGCGCGTGTCGATCTCTGCACCAACACTCTTGCGCAGGGCATCGATCTGATTGGCCATGGTCGATTCTAGATCGGCGAGCTTGCCTGTCACCGCGGCGAGTTCAGGCACCGCGGCGTTGGCCTTTCCGTTGGCGCTGGCCGCCGAAAGCAATGCCAGACGCTCTTCCAGCTTCGCGATGCGCGGGTCGGACCCGGTCGCACCCGCTCCCGGCGCCGAGGCGAGCTTCGTTGCCAGCGCATCGGCCTCCGACTTCAATTGCGACTGTCCCTCGCTCAGCTGCGCCACGCGGCCCTTGAGTTCCTCGAGCTGCGCCGTTTGTTTGTTCAGACCGTCGAGGGCGGCATTCAGCTTGGCACCTTCGGCTGCCAGCGGCGCCGTCTTCGACGCCGCTTCGAGCACGCTGATCCGCTTGCCGAGCTGCTCCGTCGCCTGGCTGTTCGATTGCCCCACCGGCAGACCGAGTTGATTGAGTTGCGGCCCTAGCGTATCAGCACCGAGCAGTGCGAGGAAACCGCCAACAACGCCAGCGAGCGTATGCGAGACGAAACGCCCGAAACCGCCCCCTCCATCAGTTCGTTCTAGCGGCGGCATCTCCCTGGGTGGAGGTTGCGACTTGTCCTTGAAGGCGGCATGGGCCGATGCGTCGGCCTTGCCGGCCTCGCCCTTCCCACTCGCTGCGGTCGATGTTGACGTCGCCGCCGCTGCGGCACCGGCACTCCCTTTCGCTTCCGGCTTGGTGTCGGATTTGACGTCGGCTTTGGGATCGGCCTTGGTGTCACTCTTCACGCTGGCCCCTGGCACATTTCCCGGCGCGTTGGACGCAGCCGCTTTCGCCGCTTCTGCCCTCTGCTCGGGCCCCTTGATTTCGACCGCCTTCAGATCGAGCGTGGCATGCGGGCGTTTGGGATCGCTCGGTCGCAGCGGATCCTTCTTCTGATCGTCGCGATTGTTGGACATGTGACTAGGGACCCTCCACATTACGCAACCTCGTGCGCCGGCGCGGAACCCTTCCGCTGCGCGGGCACGTCACGTCTCATTTTGTATTGTCGCACTTGACTCCGGGGGGCGACATTGGTGGCGATTGTGCCGCCAGATCGCGGATAAGTGCAAGCATTTCTTCGATATTTGGCTTTGTGGTCACTTTTACTTGTTGCACCTGAAGCGGAACCAGTCGGTCGGCAATTCCCTGTGACAAACAAAGACATGCCGCGCCGCGCGCGGCATCGGACAGCCCGTTCGCGAGCACGAGGTGAACGTAGGTGTCAGCCGTTAACGGCGACATAAGAACGACGCCATCGTAGCCGCCGAGCCGTAATGTTTCTCCCACCGCAGCGGGCAATTGCGCTGCTGCCCGCGAACGGTAGACGGTATCGCGCGCGAATGGAATGCCTGCGGCCGCGAGCGGTGGTCCGAGGTCGAACGAGATTTTGTCGCCACTGAGATGAACTACGATACCGCGCTCCGCAGCTCCTGACGAGGGCATGATTTTTTCTCTCCATGCCGCAACTATCAGCGGAACGAGATCCTTTGCCGTCGCTGGGCCCACAGTGACATCCCGAAAGCCGATCTCACGCGCTGCTTCGCCGCTCCCACGCCCGACCACCAGAAGCGGACGGGAAAGCAATCCCGGCAAAAGGGGCGAAACTTCGAGCGCGCGCAAACCGTTCCGGCTGGTCACCACGATGGCGCAAGCTTGCGCCAGCAGCGCGGCATCGGGGACGTCGATGCGTATCTCCAGGAGCGGAGCCACGTCCGAGGTGATGCCTTCGGCTTCGAGCATCTCGCGCATCGCCGAGGCATCGGGCTCTGGCCTGGTGATCAGGAGGTGCATCAGCCTGCCGCGGAAAAAAATCCCGACCCCGCCTGCCGGAGCAATTCTTGCGCAGCCGCATCGCCAATCGCTTCGGCATCGCCGACATCGCCGGCTCGTTCGATTGTATGTGCGACGCCACCATCGGGCGTCAGGATCTCACCCTTGAAGCAAAGTCGCCCATCCTCGCCGATTCGCGCCAGACCGCCGATCGGCGTGCGGCACGAGCCCTCCAGTCGCTTCAGGTATGCGCGTTCCGCCGCCACGCACGTGCTCGTATCGGCATGGTGTAGCGGAGCAAGAAGTGCTGCTGTCTTTTCGTCCCCTTCGCGAATCTCGATACCGATTGCTGCCTGCGCCACCGCCGGCAGCATCTCCCCGGTCGGCACCGCCCGCGTGATGCGGCTCGCCAGACCCAGCCGGTTCAACCCGGCGACTGCAAGGAACGTCGCGCTGGCGACCCCCTCCTCGAGCTTCTTCAGCCGCGTCTGCACGTTGCCGCGAAACCCGACCACTTCGAGGTCCGGCCGCAACCTCTTGACCTGCGCCTGCCGCCGCAGCGACGATGTACCCACAACCGCACCCGACGGCATCTCGGCCAGGGACGAATATTTCAAGCTGATGAATGCGTCGCGGACATCCTCGCGCTCGAGTACGGCGCCGATCGCGAGGCCGTCCGACAGTTCGGTCTGCATATCCTTCATCGAGTGGACTGCGAGATCGATCTCGCGCGCCAGAAGTGCCTCCTCGATCTCCTTGGTGAACAGCCCCTTGCCACCCACCTCCGCCAGCGGCCGGTCGAGTATCTTGTCCCCCGTCGTCTTGATGACGACAATCTCGAAATTGCCTTCCGTGCGATTATGGGCAGCCATCAGGCTGGCACGCACCTCGTGCGCCTGCGCCAGCGCCAGCGGCGAGCCGCGCGTACCGATGCGAATAGGAGGGGTCGCTTGCAAGCTTAAGGCTCCAGGTGCTAGGGCGACGAACGACGGCCGCAGCTCATCGACGTGTTGAAGGCCACGAGTGGGCGCCATTAATGCCGCCTCTGGCCGTCAAAGGCAATGCGAGCCTGCTCTCCCCGGCAGATCGCGAATTGACAGGTCAAAACGCACGATGCCGGCGCAAGATCATCCCGCGGCGAGAATGGTCAGGACAGACGACGGCAGGCTCCGGAAGAGCTACGCTGCCACCCTGGTACTCGGTATTGAGACAAGCTGCGACGAGACCGCGGCAGCGATCGTATTGCGCAATGCCGAAGGCCGCGGAGAAATACGCTCCAGCATGGTACGCTCGCAGTGGGAAAGGCACCGTGCATTCGGCGGCGTCGTACCCGAGATCGCGGCGCGCGCCCATGTCGAATGTCTCGACCAGCTGATCTGCGAAGCCATGGCCGAGGCCGGTGTCACGTTCGCCGATATCGACGCGATTGCCGCTACCGCGGGTCCCGGACTGATCGGCGGATTGATGGTCGGTCTCGTCACCGCCAAGATGCTGGCACTCGCCCATGGCAAGCCGCTTCTTGCCGTTAACCACCTGGAAGCCCATGCCCTGACGGTCGGACTGACCGATGGCCTGCCGCCTCCCTACCTGCTCTTGCTGGTCTCGGGCGGCCACACGCAGCTATTGGCGGTCGATGATGTCGGCGGCTACCGCCGCCTGGGCTCCACCATCGACGATGCCTTGGGAGAGGCCTTCGACAAGACCGCCAAGCTGCTCGGTTTGCCGATGCCCGGCGGCCCCGCGGTGGAAGAGGCGGCGCGCAAGGGCAATCCGCTCCGCTTTGCACTGCCGCGTCCGATGCTTGGACGGGCCGAGCCGAATTTTTCCTTCGCCGGCCTGAAGACCGCCGTGCGCCACGCGGCTCTTGCCATCGCCCCGCTCACCGAACAGGACGTCTGCGACCTGTGCGCAAGCTTCCAGGCCGCGGTCGCCGACAGCGTCATCGACCGCACGCGCCAGGCGATGCGAGTGGCGGCGACAAGGCCTGGAATTCGGCAGCTTCGTCACCTCGTCGTCGCCGGTGGCGTGGCCGCGAACCAGACGCTCCGCGCAGCGTTGACCGAGCTTGCCCAAACCGAAGGCTACACATTCCACGCTCCGCCGTTGGCGCTGTGCGGTGATAATGCCGCCATGATCGCCTGGGCCGGCGCGGAACGTTTCGCACGCGGTCATGTCGACGGTCTCGATGCGCCGGTGCGTCCGCGCTGGCCTCTCGACACGGACGCCGCCCCGGCGCTCGGCGCAGGCAGCAAGGGCGCCAAGGCATGACGCGCCGCGCCGGGCCGTCACGGTTGCGGTCACCCGGGCCCATGTGAGACATCTATCGGAAAGAACGCGAACAACGGAACGCATCATGCGGCTGGAAAGTGTGGGAGTGATTGGAGGCGGCGCCTGGGGCACGGCACTCGCGCAGACACTGAGGCTCGCGGGCCGCGAAGTCGTGATCTGGGCGCGCGAGGCGGAGGTCGTCGAAGATATCAATTCACGCCACGTCAATTCAGCGTTCCTGCCGGGCGTCGCGCTCGATCCACATTTGCGCGCCACTTCGGAGTTGCCGGAGATCGCGCATGCTGACGCCATCCTGATGGTCGCGCCGGCACAGCATGTTCGCGACGTTGCGGGAGCACTGAGACCCCATCTGAAGTCGGGCCAGCCACTGGTCAATTGCGCCAAGGGAATCGAGCGCACGACGGGCAAGCTGATGGGTCAGGTTTTGGCGGAGACGCTCCCCGATACATTGCTGGCCGCGCTTTCCGGACCGAGCTTCGCCGCCGATGTCGCCCGTGGACTGCCCACTGCGCTCACGATTGCCTGCGATCGCGAAGACATCGGTCGCGCGCTCGCGCAAGCCCTCGGATACCGCCATTTCCGACTCTACTGGTCACGTGACCGCCTGGGCGTCGAAATCGGCGGCGCAGTGAAGAACGTGCTTGCCATTGCCGCGGGGATCGTCGCCGGAAAGTCACTCGGCGCCAGCGCTCACGCTGCCCTCGTCGCCCGTGGCTTTTCCGAACTGCGCCGCTTCGGCGCCGCGCTCGGGGCTGAGGCGGAAACCTTGATGGGGCTTTCAGGCCTGGGCGATCTGATCCTCACCTGCGGCAGCACCCAGTCACGCAACATGAGCCTCGGCCGCGCCTTGGGCGAGGGCCGCACGCTTGAAGAGATACTTGGGTCGAGGCGCGCCGTAACGGAAGGCGTATGGACCGCCGCGGCCGTCGTCAAGATCGCGCGCGCGCAGGGGGTCGAAATGCCGATCGCCGAAGCCGTCCACGCAATCGTCGAGGGTCACGCCGAGGTCGACGACGCCATTGCAGCGCTGCTCTCCCGGCCCTTCAGGGCTGAGCGCTGAGGCCTTTGCCAAGGCCGCCGGCCCATGCCGAAGCCGCAGGTGGCAGCCGCCGCCGCAATTCCTGGAAGAAGAATGACGCAAGTCAGATCACACTCTCGATGTGCCAAAACTCCAAAAAAGCAACCGCTACTTCGGCTTCCAGGCTATCCTTTTCAGACGCTCGCCCAAGGAGTGCGTCCAGCCCCCCGACCGCGCGGCTCCGGTAGAAGAATTTAACTGATATTTCTGCTCGTCCAAATCCAATTGCAACCCAATTTCGGCCAACAACTTAGATAATAACCCTTGCTCCACGTAATCGATCGTAACGACGTCAGAAAATACACTTTCGTAAGCACTCTGAAGCTCGTCGAAATCTAGCAGCCAAGTATCACTCTCGACATACAAACCAGATTTTTTGTTTGAAGAAGGGGTGCGACGCGGATCCTTGAGAAGCTGATTCTTGTATGACCGGAGGAAATCTTCCTTATTCCGAAGCACAAGCAAAATCTTGAATTTTATATTTTGCTCAGTGAATAGGGACTTCAAACGCTCACATTCTTGTTTGGTGCGGAGATACGAGAGCCCCTCGTTACTGAAAACAAATGTGTGGGCCGACGACCTTCTCATCTGAGCAGTAATCTTTTCTCTAACATTATTGTAAATCTCAAGTTGATCCGCTGTGCCACGATTGTAGTTCGCGAACGTTTCGACGCCGCCGCGCACGACAGCCAGGTTCAGGTCATAGTGATTTTTTTCAGAAAGCGTCCCATCATAATATTCGAATCCCTGGCGCTTCATAGCACGCCTATTTTTATGCAGCAGAGCCTGAAGCGAAGTCGTCCCCGTTTTATGGGTACCTATATGAATTATCACATTCCGCGCCATGTCACCTCCACTTGCGCCGGAAAAGCCCTGACCCTCCAGAGACATCTGGCTCGCCCTAAATACCCTTTCCTTTGTCTAGGATTCGAACGCTCCAACCACAACATATGATCACGACCGCCAAGAAGCTTTCCACGTTACGCGCAAAGCGGATAGCGATGCGGCAGAAGTCGTTGAAAGTCCATAGCTGCGCTCGATGCGACGGTCTTCCCTAAATGGCTTCTCCTTCTACAATATTCAAACATTAAGATGGGAACGGGGCAGCATCAACGGGGCAGTGCCGCGACTCCTCAGCCGTTCACGCACTGATTATTCTGACAGCCAAGCCGGTGCGGAGCGTGAGCGGCAGCTCGAACATTGCGAGTGCGTCTCGCGCTCGGAGTAGATGGAGTACAATAGCTCCAAGAGTTAAGCGCCCAACAGCTTCTCCTATGCAACCGAAGGACGATCACGAGGACCAACTCACTTATCAGAGCAAGAAGGAGACGACTACAATTCTACGTGGTATTATTGTCCAGTTTCATTGATGAAGCTCTTTGTCTTGGACCCGATGCATCACGTGAACCACGAGCCCGACAACCTAAGGAGAATTTTGGTCGTCCACTGCAAGCATCGTGGGGATCTTAATAATGCCCTTGGCATTGCTTCCGCTATCTCGCAACGCACCGGTCTGCCCATACATGTCAACGAGTTAGCTTTAAGAAGCAACATCCTAATCCGCCCCCTTCTGTTCCTGACTGGTGCGGCTTGTTGGTATGACTGGTCTACTCGGTTGGTGTACCGCGTGTTCTTCCGCAACTCTAGGAAACAGCAATTTCCCAAACACGTTGCATATGTTGTGTCAACTCTTGGAGCCGGAGAAGCACCTAATGTGTTTCTAACCCGAACAAACAATGCGGTCGGAATTCACCTCGGGCGTCCGAAAAGGGTTCCATTCAGAGCCATAGACATCGTAGTCGCTCACCAAGGCCACGAAGCAGGAGCAGACGAAATTGCCCTTCCCATTTCACCCTCGCGAGTCATGCTTTCGCATTACTTGCACATAGAGCAAAGAAAAGGGATCTTACTAGCAATCGGCGGCAACACCGAAGAGGTGTCTTTTTCGGATTCGTTTTGGCGGAATCTGTGCATCAAAGCCACCCGATTTGCAACAGACAGCCACGCAAAAATTTTGATTACAACCTCGCCAAGGACAGGAGAGGCACTTGAGAATCAAATCTCGAAGTATCTAAGTGATTCGGGGCCATCCACAAAAAAAATTGAGTTCTACAGCTCAGGAACAGCCCGTCCATTGACCACTCTGCTTGAAACAACTCGCGTCGCAATCATAAGCTGCGAAAGTGTTTCAATGATTTCGGAAGGAATTGCTTCGGGTGCATTAGTGGTCGCCGCCTTCGGTGGCAAGCTACCGCAATCGCAACGCATATCGAATTTTCTTATTGATCAGCAAAAGGCCAGCCGGTTGTGCTTGTGGAACGTGGAAGCCGAAGAGACCCCGAATCTAAAATCCCTAAAACCAATTAAGGCATGCTGGTCTGATCATCTTTGGGATGCCATTCGCGAATTGCATTCGCAGAAATCACCTAAACGCTCTGATATTTGAGGTCGCCAACTACTTTCACCATAGTTCCTATTCACACCACGGGCAGCTGAATTCGAAGCTACGAAGTTAAAAAATCTTGAAGCCATATCGGCTTGCATTGCGCGACAAAGAAAAGTTCTTCAACGGGAACGGTCCCGGTTACGAAAGCTGGCGGACCAAATTAGCCTCAAACAAAGGGTCTTTTGCCACCAAACAAATTTCGCAGCTCCTGCTTAACTTTGCGCCGAAAATGACGAAATTTAAGCTTCGCTCGCCGCCGTCCGGAACGCCGTGCTATTGAGTGAAAATGATCGACATAATATCGACTAGCCCGATGCGCAATAAAATGTTTCGTGAAGCCGCTAGTATTATATCTGTATCCGGTAGATTCATCAAATTTCTTGAGCAATCCTTCAGCACAGCGGAATGGCTCGGAGTCCCCGAATGAAACGTCCATCACTATGCAATTAATTTCGGTGAGACCAGCTCTTTGGGCTGCATGAAAGCGGTGGTTTCCGTCGATCACGATATGATCCCCGTTCGCCTCGGTGCTAAGTATTATTGGGACAACTCGTTGTCCAGTTTTATACTTCTGAACCAGCAGACCGATCAGGTCCTGAGGAGGCGAGAAACTTTCCGAGCCCTCGTCAAATCGAGACTTGATCGACGCAATGGGAAACATTTCCTCTCCCATTATACGGGTTTCGTAACTGTTATACTCGGAAAACTCGTATTCGAATGATTTCATCGATCGATCATGGTGCGGACGCCGCACATAATGATTTTCTGCCTCGAACTGCAGCAATCCCTTCTTTGCTTCAGAAAATGCCTCTGCGATGATCTTAAAATTCTCTCTGTTCATCGCGAATCTATAATCTCTCCAGTGCACGTGTATCTCATCAACAACCGACTCTTCTTGCAGCTCAATTGCAAAGTCATTTGCAAAGTAGGCCGATTGATTGGGGGCCGGCGAATTCAGAAGCAGCTTCCTCTGCCTTTCTTTTCCGCCAGCAACCATAATTGTTGTGGGATAAATACCCTCCTCGTAATCAGGGTTTTGAGCTAAGTAGCTCAAAACGTCCTCTGTGGAGCGACCCAGCACATCAACGAATTCCAAGTATTCATCGAGAGAGAACACAACCCGGAACTCCCTATGATGAATGTGGATATTTTCGCAGAGATCTACAAACATCCTACTGTTGTGAGCCTCGCGATCGGGCAATTTTATGCGAACCAAGTCCTTCTTTATTAGGCCCATTCTTTGATTCTCCCTGGAATCGAAGCAACAAAATGTGATGTACGAGGAGCGCTGCTGAATCACTCCCCTCTGAAAGGGCAAAGTAAGAAACAGCGGCACGTACGACAGCACACAATCTGGAGATCTCATCCGGCATTATAAGGTTGGCAACACCCCGCTAGCAGGACAACAACCCGGTAGCAGAGAGACGAGGACTTGTCGATGCTCGTTCGCAACCTGCAGCAATATTGGGAAGAGCAGTATTTGCACCAATATTTGGTGTGGTTGACCGCATGGCATTATGACGCGCAAAAAAGACGTTCACAGCGGGGGCTCGCAAAAGTAGGCCGATTACATGCAATGCCCCATGGGCCCATATGCGCTCGTGGACGCTGCCGAGGCTTTCGCTAGGTTATGCCACCTTGTCATCTGCGGCTCAGCCACTGCGTGCGTACTGTGTTCCCGCTTGCTCAAGGTATGTGGCGCGGCGGTTGCGCGCAACGTTTTCATGCTGGGTGGCAACGTCGCTATCCAAACGTGCGGCTTCGTCATTGCGATATTGCGATGAACGCGTTCACCCTGTTGAGCGAGGGCGAGACCACACGAATACTGGCGCGCGCCTTCGCCAACCTCGCCAATTTCGCTGTTGATCAACGCCAAACCCGGCAAGCACGGTCGCTAGTGTTCTGGATCTGACGTTTGAGTCCCGGGCGAAGGTCGTCAAACGTCAGTGAATCCAGAACACAAACTAAGAATTCTAGGGTTTCGGGTTGACGCGCAGGTGCCCGGCAGGGAGCCAAGCGTCAGGGTCGGAACACGAGAGCCTGATCGTCTGAGATGGAAGCAGCCATGCTTCCATCGAAGGCGTGAATCAGTCTCTCGAACAAAGAGATAGAGCAGGCCACGATGGTCAGGCCTGATTCAATCTAATACTGATCTGCTCTAGCGGAGCAACGTCTGGGGCCGTGCGGGAGCGAACTCGTTCAGCGCCACGCCCGATCGCGACCTCGCTGCTGGATTCGAGATGTAGCCACCACGATGAGTCGTGACGTCGACTCTCACGGGCAAGCTACCATTGGCCGTCCGATGGTGTCGGCCGTTCAGCGTGACGTATTCGCGCATGATGCCCGCGCAAGTTGAACGCCCATCATCAAGAAACCGCATCCTGCCAACTTAGGTTGCACGTTTGTGTCGGCCTGAGCACAGGCAGCGCCAAACCCTTCTCCGCGCACAGATTTTAGCCCCGTTTTGCTTGCATCCGGAATAACTGCGATCCAACCTCTCTAAACATTAATCTTTGGTTAATTTGAGCCTTGGTTCGTATTTAGTCCAGGCCAGCTTGAAGCGGGGTGACTTCATGCGGTCGCGCAGCACATGCGCAAACGGCTTCCGTTCGTCTGATGGATCCTCTTGCTCAACGCGACCCCCCCTGGATTCTGGGCGCGCGTGGCCGTTCTTTGCTTCGCCATACTCGTCTTGTTGCCTCAACCCGCTATCGCCCAGATCACGAATGGCAACTTCAGCAGCGGAAGTAGCGGCTGGACTTTGATCAATCCTGGCGATGGTTCGATAAGCTTTTCCGGCAACCGCGCGAACGTTACCGGGATAAATAACTCGAGTGCAAGCAATCTCGTCGTCATGGTCCGGCAGACCGCAACCACCGGGAATGTCCTAGAATTCGATCTGCGGCGCTACACAACCAACGATATCGGCACATATGACTATCCCGTCTTCTACCTTGACGGCACCGTCTACGGGCTGAATTCAAATGGCACCTTGGCCGGGGCATCATCGCCGGGAACCATCAATAACGGCAACCCAACCAATTCGACCGTTCACTTCACCGTGGCGCTTACGCCGGGAAGTCACACTATAGGTTTCGGCGTGCTTTCGACGGATACGTGCTGCGGTGCTGGAACGGCCGAGTTTGACAACGTAACTACGAATTCGACGGACACGGTTCCGCCCACGATCGTATCGCAGCCATCAAATCTGACGGTGCCGACGGATCCCGGCGTTTCTACAAGGATCGTGAATTATTCAACGCCTACGTTCAACGACAACGTCGGCGTGACAAGCGTCGTGCGCACCGCGGGGCCTGCTTCAGGCTCTGCATTTCCGCTTGGGCCAACGACAGTTACATATCGAGCATCCGATGCTGCCGGGAATACCACTGACGCAACATTCATAGTGACGGTTGTCGATCAGGAATCACCCCAAATTAGTGGTACGCCCGCAAACGTGTCGCACGCCACTGACCCGGGTAGCGCGACCTACACCTATAGCTGGACCCCGCCGACAGCCACCGACAACGTCGCCGTGACCAGTTTCACGGTGGCACTCTCAGGCGCGGCGACATTGGGACCGCAGTCAGCAGCCTCGCTCTCCAGCTTCAACTTCCCGATCGGCGTCACCACTGTCACCTATTCAGCGAACGACGCGGCCAACAACGGACCAACGACAACCAGCTTTACAGTTACGGTCACCGATACCGAGGTTCCCGTCATCAGCGCATGCCCTGCCGGCCAGACGATCGAAGCGACCGGGCCAAGCGGCGCTGTCGCCAGCTGGACGGGGCCGACAGCGTCCGACAACTCGGGCAGCGTGACGTTGACACGAACCACCGGGTTGGCCTCGGGCAGCACCTTCCCGCTCGGCACCACGACCGTGACATATACGGCGGTGGACCCGAGCACCAACGCGGCAGTGCCCTGTACTTTCAACATCCTAGTCCAGGATACGACTCCTCCGACGATCAACGCCATCAGCAACATCGTCGTCACCGCGCCGGATCTCACGGGGGCCAACGTTACATTCCCGCTCCCCACGGCAACGGATCTGGTCGATACCTCGGTCACGGTTACGACCAACCCCGTCTCGGGCTCTTTCTTCTCTATCGGCGTGCACACGGTGCAGGTGACCGCCACCGACGACGCAGGCAATCAGGCCACCTCATCGTTCACTGTGACCGTGCGGAAGCCCGCGGCGCTCGACGTCACCCCGGGCACCGATTTCGTTGCGGTGGGACCGCAGGGCCAGCAGGGCGGTTCGTTCTCACCGACGTCGGCAGTCTACACGGTGACGAACAACGGCGACGTGAGCATGGATTTCACCGTCACGGGCGCACCCTCATGGGTCACGCTCTCATCTACCGGTGGAACCCTTGGCCCCGGTGCATCTGCGACGGTGACGATTTCGCTCAACTCGGGCGCCGATGCCCTTGCCGTGGGCAACCATGTGGTGCCCGTCGCCTTCAACAACACGACGAGCAGCATCGGTAACACGACACGCAACGTCAATCTGACCGTGCTGGCCCCGGCAGCGCTGTCCGTGACACCGGCAACGGCCTTCTCGTCGTCGGGCCCACAAGGTCAACAGGGCGCTGCGTTCACCCCGTCGAGCGCCAGCTACACGTTGCAGAATACCGGCGCATTGCCGATGCCCTACACGGTGACCGGCGCTCCCGGTTGGGTCAATGTCGCCCCGGCGAGCGGAACGATTGCCGCTGGCGACAGCGTTGTCGTAACGGTATCCTTTACCGCCGCTGCGGATGCCCTTCCGGTTGGCGTGCATAACGCAACCCTTGCCTTCAACAACGACGCCAACGGCATCGGAAACACGTCGCGCAATGTCAGCCTGACGATCAACGAACCTGCCCGGCTGGGCGTTTCGCCTGCCAATGGTCTCGTTGCGAGTGGCTATCAGGGCGGACCGTTCTCGCCGTCGAGCCAGACGTTCCAATTGTCCAATACGGGTGCCTATCCGCTCGATTTCTCGCTGGCTGAGGACCAGAGCTGGACCGAGGTGAGCCCATCGGGTGGCACGATTCCGCCTGGCGGCAACGTGACGGTCACGCTCTCCATCAATGGTACGGCCGACACGCTGCCGAGCGGCACCCACAATGCAACTTTGACGTTGAGCAACACGACGAACGGTCTCGGTTCGACAAGCAGACCGGTCGTGCTGACGGTCATTCCAAACGGAACGGTGATCCTGCGGGTCGTCACGTCGGAAGGCGACGGCGATTTCACGTTCTCATCGTCGACGTCGGCTCTGAATCTTGCTCTCTCGACATCTGGCGGCTCCGCGCAATCTACTCCGATCGTTCTCAATCCTGGAAGCTACGACGTGACGGTTGCGACACCGGCGGGCTTTGGCCTCACCGGAGTGACCTGCTCGGATGGCGATAGCACCGGCAACGTCGGAGCAAAATCGGCCAATATTGTTCTGGCATCGGCCGAGACGGTGACGTGCACCTTCTCCACTGTGAACTCCCGCAAGAAGACGGTCGAGGTCATCAGCCGGTTCATGAGTCGGCGCAACGATCTGTTGCTGACCAACGGCCCTGATCCCAACCGGCAGATTGAGCGCCTGCAGGCCGCCGATGGGCGGGGCGGGGGCGAAGCCTCCTCATTCGCTCAAAACGGCAAGTTTGGCTCGTCGTCGAAATCTGCACTCGGCGGACCCTCACGGTTGTCGGATAACGATCCTACCGCGTCGTTCGGGTCGTCGGCTCTCCATGGCTCTCGTGGCGTCTCACGCTCGTTCGATCAGCGCCTTGCCGACCTTCATGGCGATGAGACAACCGGTTCGGACGAAGCGCGGCCGGCAGGTTCACCCTTCATGGTGCGCGGTAGTACCGAAGGAGCGGACAGGTTCCAGTTCTCGACCAGCCTCAGTCAAATGCTCCGCCACGGCGCAGAGTCTGAGAATGCGCGCGTGAAAAGCCTGCTTGGTGACAGTGCAATGGGACTCGGCGCGATGACGGTTCCCACCGCCCGCACGGCTTTCACCCCGTTCGATATATGGGTGGAAGGACAGTACTTTCGCTTCTCCGACGATCGTGACGCGACCGATACCGACGGGCACTTCGGCATTTTTTATCTCGGCGCTGACTACGTCTTCAGCCGATACTTCTTGCTGGGTGCACTCGTCCAGTTCGACTCCATGCACGAGCGCTCGTCGCGCGAGGATTTCGATATCGAGGGCAAGGGTTGGATGGCCGGACCCTATGCAACGATACGTTTGTCCGAGAATGTCTTCCTTCAAAGCCGCGCCGCATTCGGCCGCTCCACGAACGAGGTAAGTCCGTTCCTAACCTACACCGACAAGTTCTCGTCGCGCCGCTGGCTTGCCAGTACCTCGCTGGTGGGCAATTGGGTCTTCGACAATCTGCAATTCCGCCCTAGGGCATCGATCGCCTATATTGAGGATGTGTCCGACAGCTACGTCGACAGTCTGGGTGTCACGATCCCTGGCATTCGCACATCGTTGGGGCAGGCAAAGGCAGGTCCGGAGTTCTCGTACCGCTTCGAGCATCCCGACGGCAGCGTAATCGAGCCTAGAGTGGCAATCGAGGCGATCTGGAACTTCGACGCCGGCAACCAGATCGTCGATTTCGGCGACACGCTCTCCGGGCCAGAAGAGGTAAGGGGACGTGTGGAACTTGGCTTTCGAGCAACATCTGCCGCTGGGATAGCCGTTGATGTCTCGGGAAGCTACGATGGTATTGGCTCGGACGATTTCCGATCGGTCGGCGGCAAGGCAACGATTCGCGTGCCGCTCAATTGATGCATCGTTCTTGTTCCGGCCAGAAGCAGGCAACGACCCCTCCTGCGGTCTCAACGATGCTCGTTAAATTATCGCGGGCTGGCGCCACGACTACAATCACGAGCAACCGCACACGAGCCTTGACGGGCTCACGCCGATCGAGTTTGCAAAGAGGTCCAACGAGGACGAACCGCGACCAGAACTAACTCTTATGAATGAGTACCCATTGGGGGCAGGGTCGGCGCGAGCTTGGCAACGACGAATGGCCGACCAGCCACGCACGGCGTCGCGACTGTGCACACGCTGAAGCCCGACGACCCGGACCGCATAGAGGCGTACTGGCATCTGCGCTTCGTGGCAAAGCACAAGGACGGCGAATGGTTCGACCTTTATCGCCCAGATGTCGCCGGTCCACATAGGTCGTCATCATCGTGACTGACAAGTTGGGTTTGGCAACGCATCGGCTCTAACCGACTGATTTCATTGGTGGTGGAGGCCGTCGCGAACGAGGCAGTCTCCGGCCTCTGAAAGCCGTGAAGTGCGTAATTTCCGGCAAGCTTGGCTTTCCCGACTTGAACTTGCCTCGCCCATGCAGAAAACTGATGTATTTACAGCATGTTACGATAGACTTAGATGCCGGCAAAAATACCGCGCCAGGGTGCTGTTTCGAGCACGAAGCCGCCGGCGCATCCAGGTTGTCATTCCGGGCAGCGACAAATCGAAGAAGGCCAAGTCTCCATCCTGGCGCCCATCAGCACGGCATTGATCGGGCACGGGCGATTGCACTACGTTGCAACGATGGACACCCCCACGAGCCGGTCGTACTTTCAGGCGCGCAACCTGCAAGTGCCGGCTGATCGCGGCCACTCCTGCACTTACAAAGCCAAAAAACGTACAGACGGAGACACCCCATGACGATTTACCCAACCCTGGAGATCCCGGAGACACTCGCGGCCGGGCCGGGGCCCGGCAACACCGACCCGCGCGTTCTCGAACGTTTTGCGAAAACCGGCGTTGCCGATCATATGCAAAAAGATGTCGTACGCGGCATGCTCGAAGCCAAAGAGATGTTGCGCGATCTGTGGGGCACCAAGAACGCCTACACATACGGCGTCGCCGGCACGGGGTTCTCCGGGTTGGACTGCGTGCTTTCACTCATCCTCCCTGGAGACAAGGTCGTCGCGTTCCCCAACGGAACGTTTTCCGGAATCGATAGCCTGACCATCCGGATGAAGGCATCGACGGCCGAGGAGCTCGCCGCCGATCCGCTCAACCCTCGCCCCGCAAGCGTAACCGTCGTCGAAACCCCACATGGCCAATCCGTGTCGGGCGAAACGGTCGACAAGGCGCTCGCAGAAGCCAAGCCGATGTGGGCATTCATGGCCCACTGGGAGACGGGTTCCGGACGCATCAATGACCTTAAGGGCTTTTCCGATGCCTGTCTGAAACACGGTGTCATGGGCATCGTGGACGCGGTATCGAGCCTCGGCGTGGCCGACTTCAACATCGACGATTATCCGGGCGTCGTCGCCTGGGCTTCGTGCCCGCAAAAGGGCGTTCTGTCTCTGCCGCTCACCTATGCTCCAGTGAGCTTCACGGACAAGGCCATTGAGATGGTCAGGAAGCGGGGTTGCCGCACTTACGTCCACCACCCAGTTCTGGACGCTCGCCACTGGGGCATCGTCGACGGTAAGGACGTGCCGAACGCAGTCTATCACCAGACGCATTCTTGTTATGCCGTCGCAGCCTTCCACGAAGCGCTGCGCATCATCCTCGGCTATGGACGTCGGCGCAAAGCGTCCGATTACGCTTATCATGAAAAGGCGCTGCGCCAGGCGGTCGAGGCCATGGGCTGCGACGTAACCTCGAACATGACGAGCCTCATCGTGCTGAACCTTCCAGCCGAGCTGAAGGGCAAGGAGAAGGACCTCGTTGCCGGCGCCCGCGCCAAAGGCTTCGGTATCTGGCCGACGCTGTCCGAGCCGGTGCAGGTCCGTATCGGCATTCTCAATCAGCTCTCACCCGGACAGATCACCGAGATCGCAAGCCGCTTTGCCGACGCCATGCTGGAAATGGGTGCCACGTTTGACAAGGCAAAGGTCTTGAATGGCCTCAAATCGTACTACGCAAAGGCAGCGTGATTTTGCTGCTCGACACGACGTTGCCCGGCCTCTGCAGAGGCCGGGCAACGACCTTATGAACTCGTGTGCTACGTGCACACCACGCACGGCTTTCTTCTTATCGGTCCTTGTCGGTGTTGTTTCTGGCTTCTTCCCCGGCCGCCACACTGCACGCCCTGCAGCGCAGCGCTAATCGCGGCCCTCTTCTTTGGGGATGAAAAACGATCAAGCGCAGAAGAGCCGGTCGCATACGAGGATTGACAGGCCCCTTTGCTGCTGCACCTCGCGAAAGCAACTACTATTTCGACTGCAAGGTCGAGAGATAATCGATCAGCGCAAGAATGCGGGTCGTGGCGTACTCGTTTGCATCGCCGGCGAAGAACTCTTCCTCGCTTTCCTTGATGCGTGCACGGAATCGGCGCCCCCAAATCGGCATCTCCCGCGATCCATGCACACGAACATCCACCGTCCCTTCGATGACCGAGTAAACGTGTGATGCGGGAAATACTCCTCCGCTCTTCTTCTGCAGCATCGTGAGATCCGACGGAGGCGTCTTGAGATTTTCCCCGAAGGGCCCGTCTCCCTTGCCCGATGTGCCGTGACACTGCGCACAACTGTTTTTGTACTCAAACTCGCCGAGGCTCATCGCGTTCGCTTCCGAAGACACGAAGAAGCAAACGATGGCCGAGGCAGCAAATGCAAGCGAAGGTTTCATCTGAACTCCTCCCATCTGGTTCTTCTTGTTGGCCCTCACTTGATGGAGACAATATTCGGCTGCCATCAATGACCATCATCAATAAGGAGAAAGTTTTCGAGATTGAACGCCCTGGAAAAGAGCTGCCACCACGTCACGTCGGTTTGATTGACCCCGCGCGCAGCCGCTTCTTCCCAGAGAGCGTGTGCCGATTGTTCGCGTGAACCTGCGAGAACCCATGAATAGGTCGTGTGGCGAAATTCCCTGGAATAGCCGGACAACTTTGCCACTGTCGGCTATAGGCTCGCACAATCGAGCGGTCGACTGACTTTCCGCACAGCTTCGAGCAGCATGAAGATCATCACCAGATCCATCTTCGACAATCAGCCCTTCGAACGGTCTGTGCGATGGAGTCCGTGTTGCTTGAGTGAGTTCGGATGACTCTCCTCTCGCGCTGTCAATTGTTGTCTCCTCTCTGCGACACGATCTCGCGTGGCCGCGGCGCTACCCAGCGGCCTGTTTCCCCGATCCGCTCGGCATGTGTGACCCAGATCAGATCAACTTCGTCCCCGGCTTGCTAATTGGTGATTCAGGTTGATTCGAAATGAAGTCGTGAAACTTGGAGGTGACTATGAGACATGCGCTCTTGTTGGCGACAGCCGTAATAGGCATCACCGCGAATGGTGCATTGGCCGCCGATCTGGGAGGCGTTTACGAAACACCGATCGCACCGGCGCCGGCCCCGGTTTTCAGCTGGACCGGAATCTATCTGGGCGGTCATGTCGGCTATGGCTGGTCGAACAAGGACTGGACCTTGATCCGGAATGCCGGGCCGCAGCCCAGCAACGAAATCGGTTCCGTGATTACAAGCCATGATGCGGATGGCGCCCTTGGCGGTGTCCAACTTGGCTACAATTATCAAAGGAACGGCATCGTCCTCGGCGCAGAGGGAGAGTTCTCCTGGACGGGAATGAACGGAGACAGTTCTTGGGAGAACAGCGGTCGCGAATATCGTGATGCCTCAACTGACATCAACTGGATCGCCACATTGGCCGGGCGTGTTGGCTTCGCATTTGATCGCAAGTTACTCTATGTCAAAGGTGGTATTGCCTGGGCTGACGAAGATTTCAGCCACACCGGGGGCGAAGGTACCGTTCGCCACCTTTCAGGAGGCGACACGCGGACTGGCTGGTTGATCGGCGCAGGCTTGGAATATGCCCTCGACAGCAATTGGTCCCTCAAAGCCGAGTATGACTATTTGAATTTCGGCAGCGACAAAGTCTCGCTCACTGATGGGGACGTGACCGCCATCTTCGACATCGATCAGGCTATGCACGTGGTCAAGGTTGGCATCAACTACAAGTTCGATGCGGCCCGCCGATACGAACCGCTTAAATAGCGAGTCCTCGCAAGGCCCGCCTTCGCCGATCATGACGGCCCCGGTCACCTAGAGTGCCGGGGCCGTCATTGATTGGCGAAGTTGGCGGCCGTATAGGTGCTAGCCGTGCCGAGCTCTTCGACGACGAACGCGCAAATAATCTTGAGGAGCAGCTCAAGGATGGCGGGCATCGTGGAACCTAGTGAAGATCGTCGCCCCGGTAAGGGTAGTCACGCCCCAGCGCGGGCAATCAATCGAAAGACCGCCTCACATGAATCCGGAGAAATTTCAGAAGGCACTGCTGGACCCTCAGTCGGTGTTTGAAGTGCCGGAGAACGTCATCGTCGCGACGGATCTTACGCGGGATCAGAAAGTCGAAATCCTGCGGCGGTGGGAGTTCAACGCCGCGGAAGAAGCTGTCGCGCTCGAAGAAGGCATGCCTGGAGAGGAAAGCAATCTACTGCGCCGCATTCTCATGGCTCTCGGTGAAGTTGCCGGCCCGATCGATGTTGATCATACCGCGCCGACGAAGAATCATGCTCTCTCGCGCGCTGCGCTCAAGAAGCCGCTCGACGACAAGACTTGATCCTCAGGATGGGGGTCTGGTGGCGTTCAAGAGGTTCATATGCCTTCCCATGAACATGGCTCAGCCAACTACAACACAGCCAATCTTGCAACGAGCCATTATTGCGCGTTGCGGACCAGTGAATTCGGGCCCCTCTCTGAGAGACTCGAGCGGCAACTTGTTCTCGACCGCATCGGAAGTGTATCAGGCAGGAATGTGCTCGAAGCGCATAGGCGAGCCAGCGTATGTAGCCAAGCACATGACAATCGTGGCATAGCAGAAGCATAGCTCTGCGCGTTCGTATGCAGTGTCGCAATGTTGATTGTTGGGGCAGTGCCTGCGGCATGCCGCATGCAGATTCCTCCTATTGTGATCCTTGCAGCATGATTCAGGCATTTCGCATCAAGCAACTTTCTTGCAAGTAAAGTTTTTTCAATTGACCAGATTGATCAAATTTCGAGAGGCAAACCGATGCGGGCCATCATAGCCATCTTAGCAATCGTCGTTTGGTGTCAATCCGTTGCTGCTCTGGATCAACCAGGCCCATTGGTAACCACCGATTGGTTGGCGGCAAATCGTGACGCTGTCACGGTGGTCGATGTGCGGACCGATGAATCAAGCTTCACTGTAGACGGGCACATCCCCGGCTCGCTATTCGTACCATGGTCCACCATACGGACCACGCGGCTAGAAAATGGCATCAAGCTCGCATACATGATCCCCACTGCTGATCAGTTCGCGACGACCATGCGCAATGCCGGTGTCAACAAGGATGACTTCATCGTTGTCGCGCATCCCGGCAAGAAGGCCGGGCAGGTCTCGATGGCGGCGCGCCTATATTGGCAGCTCAAGTATTTTGGACACGATCGGATAGCCCTGCTCGATGGTGGAGTGCTCAAGTGGAAGGATGAGGGACGGCCGTTGGAGCGCGAGCTTGCCCTTCCTGACGAGGGAACTTTCGAGAGCACCGCCGAGCGCACCGAGCTATTGGCGACGACAGCAGATGTTGAAGCTGCGTTGGGCTCCGGCGACGTCCAGCTGGCAGACAACCGCAGCCTGCCTCTATATCTCGGCACTGAGAAGCGAAGCTACGTCGCGGATTTCGGCCATCTCCCGGGCGCGAAGTTCTATCCATTTGATGTGCAGGTTACCGAGCAGGCGCCACATCTGATTCTACAGCCTGAAATACAGAAGAACATTGCAGTCGCCCTGAGCGTGGATCCGGCTGCTCCGACCATCGTCTACTGCAACAGCGGAAATGAAGCGGCGGGCACTTGGTTCATCATGCATGAATTACTCGGCAACCAAAATGTGCGGCTCTACGACGGATCTTTGCATGCGTGGACTGCCGGCGGCGTCAAGCGCCCATTGGTGAAGTTGAAGATGGAATGATACGTTCTATGCAACCATCGGAGTTGGCTGGGCCTCGGACAAGTCCGAATGGCCCATTGCCAGTATTCCTATGGGCTCACTGTTCAACGGGTTGCAAACCCCATGCGGAGCAGTCGGAGCAACAAGGCAAGCCGGCCTCGTGGCCTGCCGCGCCAATGTCGGGCAACTCGAGACATTCCATTATTCACCGCGATACCGTGGGCAAGAGGCGCCCCTGGAACACGAAACGCTGGCCGCCTTCCGCGGCTTCGGCCTTGCAGACCGCGATGGGCTCGACGTCGCATGATGCAATGCGAGGCCAAGTTGTTTTGGAGCTGCTGCGGAATAGTTCCACTTTTCAGGTAATGCGCACCTTTACCTGCCTCCGGTCATCTCGAAAGCAAGTCCCGGGCAGACGGCATTTGCAAGGTCGCAAGCGATTGTATGTCACCTTCCGAAAGATTGGGCATTGTCCGATTTCGCGACGCTCCAGCGTCGATGGAACTCAAGGCAACCAATTTCATGAAGCAGCCATGCTGACGCCTCCCGGCATGGCGTCCTCATTTTCTCTGCTTGCAAAGTCGCAACCACTGGGCGGTTCACGATGTGCTGGTCCCTCAATTTGACTGTTGCCATCTTCGCGGCAATCGCTTTTGGATCGAAGGCCATTGCACAATGCATGACTACCGATCGCCCCAGCGAAACGCTGGCAGGCACACTTAAGCAGGACACATATAGCGATGCCGCAGGGCGTCCGGAGCCGGCCTTCATCTTGGAATTGCCTGCATCGACATGTTTGCAAGGTTTGGTTGAATCTGACAACGTTGATGATGCCAGTAAGATCCACCTGACGACTGACGACGCCATCTTGCTGAACGAGTTGCAACGCTTGTTGGGCGATACGGTAGCAATTCGAGGCAGGCCCTTTGGCGCGCTAACCGTTCACCATCATGCGCCAATCGTCATGTCGATCGATCATGTTGAACCACAAGTTCTCGAGCAGCCTCAGAAAGGATCGGCGCTTCGCTCCCAACTCCTCAACACCGTCAGAGCACAATTCGAAAGTGAAACCCGCGGCCCCGTAGAATTCGTTGTGCGACGCCTCAATGTGATCGGTGAATGGGCATATGGCGAGGTGCGAGCGCAGAGGCCCGGCGGCATAGAAATCGATTGGAGCAAGACCCGGTATGCCGAGGATCTTACAGCCGGCATGTTTGATCCAGCCGCATCAGATTTCCTGTTGCGTCGAAGCCCCTCGGGATGGGTTATCGTCGACGTTGCCATGGGGCCCACAGACGTCGCATGGGATGGCTGGCGACTGGAGCACAACTTGCCTCTAACGCTGTTCCAGTGGTGACGAATGATCGCCGCACCTTCCGGCCATGATCGAACCGCGTTAGGTTGTCGTCGACGAATGGATCAGAATCTGCACGCCTCCCATCGACGGGCAGGAACATGGCGCAACTCTCCGGGACAAATCGATCGGACTTACTGCTTCTTTATCCGCCATCCCCGAAATTGCGAAAACCGGCCGTCACGAACCATTCCGGCACATCTGGTCGAGATTGCCGAGTTGTTCAAGCACCGCTTGTTTTGCAATGGCGATCAGGGGTGACCCGATATCGATAGAGATGATGCTCGCTCACGTCGAGAAGCCACGCCAGCCCGAGCCGTTCGGGCCGTCGTTCGATGACAGTTCGAAACGTGGATCATGTGTAATGCACAGCCAGGTTGGATCTGCTCGACGCGCTTGCAAGTGAACGTCGAGATGCCAAGGGCGTGATCCATTCCACAGCGAACGTGCCACGACGAGCCGCAATGATCCGACCGAAGTTCATAGCTCTGTTGAATGCCGACGGCACGCTGGCTGTCCCCCGCGCGCGCATGCCGAGCCGGCACGCTGGCTGTATGCCCAGACGGCCCTGCGCGCTTGCAGCGGCGATGTCTGCCGCCTTTGCAATGATGTTGCGGCGGGCGGCGGACGCATCGCGCAATGCCTGCTCGACCAGCAAGAGAAGCTGTCGCCCGCCTGCCACGATCTGGTGAGGAGGGTCAGAATCGCGCACAACGCATTTCTCTCTTGCGCGGCCGATGCGCAGCACTACTGCCCCGATGTCAGGCTTGGCGGCGGAAGGATGATCACGTGCCTGTCTGAAAGTCGCGATGTGATTTCACGGGATTGCAAGCACGCGCTCAGGGAGGTTTCTGACCAACTCTCCATCAGGCGTTGAAGAGGCGCGCACTCCACGCGCTATCGCCATGTCGTGCGCCACCTGCCGGAGATCGAGAGCCAGCATTCGGATATCGACGATTATGGCCGTCTCGAGAGCCATGTCGAGTTCGTGGCCAGGCTCAAGCGCGAACAATCTCGCATGGCGGGGTTTTGGTCGGCGCTCGCTGCTGAGTGCCGACTGTCACGAGCGCTATGCAGTGGTTGGCAAACATGCGCCTGCATGTCGGGGTCGCATTCCGAGTAATGCCTGCATTGACGGCTTTCTCTGCTCCACTAAGCCCATTGGGCACAACGTGTTTGACCCTGAAGAGCCATTCGGTATCGACACACGTCAGTATCTGCCATCCGCGGGATGCAGAGAAATCGCTCATCGCAAGCATGGCGGACTGGGAGAAACGTGCCGTTGGCAGCCAGAAGCGATGCTCATGAGCGCCGAAAGGCAATTTGCCCTTGAAGATGCCCGGCAGGACCCGTTCCTTTACGCCCTGCAGCTACGCGACTCGCTGCGTGCCATCCATGAATGTTCGCCAAATCCCCGACATACGGCCAATCTCCTCCGAAACCAGCGATATGACGCGCCGCTCGATGGCGGCGAGCGGCGCTCTGTCATTCGTGCGAAGCTGTACGTCGACTATTGCGGGCTGATCTATTGGAGAGCCTATTTGGCTGACGAGCCGGCAGACGGCTTCATCAACTTCAGGGATCTCATTCACGAGCCTTTTGGCCATGGAGTGGGCCGCCGCATTATAGATCTTGCCGACGTGCGTTATCGGGTTCTTGCCCGCGACCGCCTCCAAGGTCATCGGGCGGCCGGGCGTGATGAGCCCGTTGACGCGGTTGCCGCGTCCGGTTTCGCCGTCATCCCCCATCTCTGCGGATGTTCCCGCTACGGTTAGATAGATCTCACCACCGGCTATATTGTCGGCAACATTGACAGTGACAACCACGTCGCGTTTGGTTACCGACGCGGCTACATCCCGAGTGGCCTGCTTTACCCGCACAATTGCATCGGCATAGTCGTCGATTCCGGCGAGATAAGTGCCGATGAACGCGCAGGCGATCGTCAACGTTATCTTGTCACGCACCCTGACGCCCATCACCTTGATATCTTCACCAGTCTCAGGTGCTGCACTCTTGAAATTATGCGAATTGAGCTGCTCTTCGACCACGAGTACCACCCGCTCCAATTCGCTCAAGGGCGCGTAGCCGACACCAATCGAGGTGTCATTGGCCAGCATGGCGCCGGTGCCGTGTTGCCGCATGAAGATGTCAACCAGCTCGGGTGCCCCGGGCTTCACGAGGCAGCGCACCCCGACGTCCTTGAAGAACTGACTCATATGCATGTTCTGAGCGAACCAAGTAGAAACGACTTCGTGTGCAAGCTCTCGCACAGGCACCCGCTCTCCCCTGATATCAATGCTTGCGCGACCGCCGAGATAGATCTCGATCGGCTTCACGATGCGCCCACCGCCGAAGGCCGGCTTCGAGCTCCCCGCCGACAGCAGCGCCTTGTCCACATTGTGATGCAGGATGCGACCGTAGCGCTCCAGGTAATGGCGAGAGAGCGCAACGCAGAAGCGTTCGCTCAACATGTCGCAGATCGTGTCGGGATGGCCGAGCCCCTTGCGCTCGACGACTTCTACAGCCTGCTGCTCGATGAACAGCCCTTCGAGCGGGCGCACTTCGATCTCCATCTTACCGCCTCTCTAACGGCGCTTCCTATTGCCGCGCGGCTTTCCGCGCGGCGGCTCATCCGGCTCGCCTTCGTCCAGTGCTCGCGCAACGCGGCGCAGTATTGCCTTGCGACCGCGCTCGTCGGCGGCACTATCCAAGGCGTCACGAAGAGCCAGTGTGAATTGTGCAAGGTCGTTGTGCCAGTCGGGCTTGCCAATTACCTCGGGAGGAAGCCTGCGGGGAATCGGACCGCGTCTGGGGGAGCCTCCCGCATCCGTCAGGTCGAACTCATCATCGAGAACGGGGCAGATGATCCGCTCTGGGGGCATCCCCGCGCGCTCGATCGCAGATTTCAGCGCCTCCATCTCCTCGTCCTCTCCGTGAGTCAGATAAAGCGCATGCTTGATTGGCATCCGTTCGCTTATCCAATCCACCAATTCGCCACCGTCCGCGTGACCCGAATACACGTCTGTTTGTCGGATGCGCGCCTTGACCTTGATCTCATCGCCCTGAATGGTAACTGCAGATGCGCCGTCGGCCAGCAGCCGACCGAGTGTCCCCTGAGCTTGGTAGCCGACGAGAAGCACGGTGGCTCCTGGATGCCAGAGCCAGTGTTTGAGATGATGGCGTATTCTACCGGCCTCGCACATACCGCTCGCAGCAAGAACGATTGCGCTGTTCTTGATATTGTTGATGCGCTTGCTTTCTTCGCGCGTAAGCGTGGCGTGAACGCCCGCCTGATCGAGCATCCTCTGCCCTGCGTGCACATCCTCAAGGTTTGCCGCATGTCTGTCGAACACCCGCGTGACCTGGATGGCAAGCGGCGAATCCAGAATGATCGGCACCGGTGGAATGGCCCCGGCTCCCCGCAGCTTGACCAGATCCGCGATCAGTTCTTGCGTGCGCTCGACTGCGAATATGGGGATCAACAGGATGCTGTCTGCGCGCAGGGCCTGTTTGACTTCATCAGCAAGAATTCGGCGACGCTGCTCTGGCGAGACGCGGGTGCGTCGGCGTCCGCCGTAAGTGGATTCAGCGATGACGTAGTCGAAATTGTTCGGCGCCTTTGGGTCGGGATGGAAGAGCTTGTGCTCGGGGCCTATGTCTCCCGAAAACAGGAGGCGCAGCACGCGCTGGTTTGGAACCGCCGTCGCCACTTCTATTTCGATCGAACTCGAGCCCAGAATGTGCCCGGCGTTCCAGAAGCGTGAGCGCACGCCGTCACCAACCTCGATCCACTCCTCGTATTGCGCGGCCCTGATCTGATCCAGAGTACGGTAGGCATCGTCTTGCGTGTAGATCGGGACGACCGATTCCCGGCCGCGCTGTGCGTTGCGAAGATTGAGCTGCTCGACCTCGACTTCCTGGATGTGACCGCTGTCGGGGAGCATGAAGGACAACAGATCATGCGTGCCTTCGGTAGCATGGATCCAGCCTTTGAACCCCTGCTTTACCAGCTTGGGAAGCAGACCGGAGTGGTCGATATGGGCATGGGTCTGCAGGACAAAATCTACATTTTGTGGATCGAAAGGAAATGGCCTGTAATTGAGATCTTTGAGCGTCTTGGCACCTTGAAAGAGGCCGCAATCGACCAGGAAGGTTGTTGCCTGCGTCTTCAACAGAAAGCAGGATCCTGTAACGGTTCGGGCAGCGCCGCAGAACCGAAGCACAATGCTCATCTTGTAGTCCGTTTCGAAGTCGCCACCGCTACAAACTCTGCGCAGCACCTGGTGTTCCGACACTGACGCTTGGTTCCCTATCGGGCGCCCGCGCGTCAGCCCGGAACCCAAGATTTCTCGGTTTGTGTTCTGGTTCGAATGACGTTTGACGACCTTCGCCCGGGCAACAAACGTCAGATCCAGAGCACTAGCGCAACGCCCCTAAATATCGTCGCGGGACATCGTGCGCGGAGCGGATCATGAAGAATTCTGCAAGGTTTTCTAGGGTTAATTAACCCACGACCTGCCGGTCGGAAGAAACGAAGGCAACAGCCGGGGCTGCCCCTCCTTCCAACCCCTCGATTGCCTGCTCGAGCGGTGCATTCTCTCGGCACGCTGGAATATTCCGCTCCGGGAAAATGCGCAGCTCATTCACCAGCGCGCAATTCGCCGCCCCATGTTGCGTCAATGGGGTCCGCGGAACGCGGTCAATCTATGTCGGGAAGCTGAAGTAACGCCACGAAAGTGACTGCGAGCGGGCCACGGGCAGCCCCTACCATCACCTTGCTTAGTATGGTGGGGATCTCGCAACGTGCTGGGCGCTAACATGCTGATTTAATGGTGGTGGAGGTAGTGGCGAGCGAGGCGGTCTCTGCCCTTCAGAAGCCCCGAAATCCGGAAAAGCAGGGAATTTTGAGCGCGGATCAGGGAACCCGTATCGCGTAACAGGGACCACTCATCCTCAAAACAGGGATCGCTAAGCTGGTCACCCGCCATGCACTGCCTAGATTGAAAGCCCAGGCGGCCGCACGTTCGGAACTGACGAAGCCGGCGCCTTGATGAAGGGGTGGTCATGTCATCTGGCTCGACAGTCTCAAGCTCAGGTGTGGGCGCACCAGTGCGGACGTACGAAGATGCCGTCCGTCAGGTCTGGCGGCCCCTCGCGGCCGATGGCGGTATTCGGGAGCTGGTGCGCGCCGGCACCCTTGCCGCAAATAGCCACAACACCCAGCCTTGGCGGTTCTCGCTTGCTGACCATGAGGTCACGATCCATCCAGATTTCACCCGGCGCTGCCCGGCCGTCGATCCTGACGACCATCATCTCTTTGCCTCGCTCGGCTGCGCGGTCGAGAACATCGCCCAGGCTGCGCTGGTGCTCGGCTTCGACGCGACGCCCGCACTCAATACTTCGAACGACGGTGCCGTCACGCTGGCGCTAGAGCGCCGGCAGCCGGTGGTCAATCCGCTTGCCGATGCCATCGTCAGGCGCCCGCGCACGCGAGCCGACTATGATTGCCGGACCATCGCACCGGATGATTTGGCAAGCCTGGAGGCTGCCGGCACCCATGAGGGCGTTACTTGCCTCCTCATGACCGAGCGCAGCCGTATGGACGCGATCGCCGGGTATGTGGTCGAGGGCAACGCGGCGCAGATGCGTGATCCGGCCTTCATGGCGGAGTTCAAGGCCTGGATCCGTTTCGATGACCGCATGGCGCTCGCCCATCGCGATGGCCTGACGAGCCGGGCAAGTGGCAACCCGTTCCTGCCAGCGTGGGTCGCCCGCCTGTTGTTGCCGCTGGTGATGACCGAGAAGGGGGAGGCTGCCAAGATCACCCGCCAGATCGGTCACCGGCATTGAGCGCGTCCCCGGCTATGCCGTCGCCGCAGCTATTGCGGACTCAGTCATCGGTTTGAACATCCGCCGGTAGGCTCCCGGCGTGAGGCCGGTTGAGCGCTTGAACAGGCGACGAAAGAAGGCCGGATTCTCATATCCAA
>JBFWVC010000021.1:0-69065 GCA_050246945.1 Hyphomicrobiaceae bacterium | reverse complement strand
TGAGCATGTTCTTCACGCTGAACCGCTGCGCACTTCAGCTAAACATGTTCTCTTGTTTTGAGCATGTTCTTCACGCTGAACCGCTGCGCACTTCAGCTAAACATGTTCTCTTGTTTTGAGCATGTTCTTCACGCTGAACCGCTGCGCACTTCAGCTAAACATGTTCTCTTGTTTTGAGCATGTTCTTCACGCTGAACCGCTGCGCACTTCAGCTAAACATGCTTGAGCAGATCGAGATTTCGGCTCGCTGCCAGCATGTCACGCCAACGCTGCTCGCGGCGCGCCGCCGCTTCGGCGTCCTCTCCCCACTGCGATATCTGCCAGTCCTCGTCCACGTGGGCGGCACGCCAGGCTTGTTCGACCGTTATTGCTCCTTTGAACCGCGCCAGAGCGAGAAGCGCAGAACCCGTGAGCGTGGTCATCTGGTGGAGTGACGCCAGCTGCCAGGCGTCGAGACCGTCGAGTGTCCGCGCGATACTTTCGATTACCGCCTGCGGCTGGGCTACGTGCATGATGCCCTCGGCCGTAACGAAGCTCGCGCCGAGCGCATCGCGCGCCCAGGCGAGCACCGGATCCCAACAGCGCGACTGCGCCGCGACGAGGCCATCGGGCGAGCCGGCGCGATAGCAGAGGAGATCGCTGCCGCTGAATGCGACGATATCCGCGCGGACGGCAGCCTCGTTACCGACGATACCGTCGATGACGGTGTTGGCAAGGCGGGTGAGCGGCATCGACTCGGCCATGATCTCGCTTCCCTGCGCCTCCCATTCCGCGACGAGCGCTTCGGCGAGGGCGCGCGTGGGCAGGGCGAGCGGACGCTTGCCAGGGGTTTTCGCCGGCCGGCCATCGAGCGCGAGTTGGAAGGCATCGTCCGCCGTGTTGAAACTCGCCACCTTGTAGAAGCGGCGCGGGCGCGGCGCGGCGAAGGCTTCGCGGCTCAGCCCTTTCGCTGGACCGTTGCCGCCGTTGGACGGCTTATCGCTCATTCGGCCGGTCCTGGTGCAGCAAGGAGGAGATCGATGGTTCCGGGCAGCTCGGAATAGCAGTTGACGAGCGCGTGGGCGCCGCACGCATCGAGTGCGGTGCGTGGATGATAGCCCCATGTGACACCAATGGCCTTGGCCCGGGCGTTCAGTGCCATGAGCATGTCGTATGTCGTATCGCCAATGACTACGGTGTGCTCGGGACGGGCGCCGGTGTCCGTCATCGCCTGAAGGACCATGGATGGGTGCGGCTTTGAGGGATGATGATCGGCGGTCTGGATCGTCTCGAACATTCCGTGCAGCTTTTCGCGCTCGATAACGGCGTCGACGCCGCGGCGCGACTTGCCGGTGGCGATGCCGAGTACGACACCTGGCGTAGAGGCCAGTGCGTGGATCGTCTCGCGTGCAAGCGGGAACATCGGCTCTTCGTGCGCGGCCTGACGCCTGAGGTTGCCGAACGCTTCCTTGTACGTTTCGGCGATGCGACCAATCAGGTCGGGCTCACGATCAGGGATAAGTTCGCTAACGGCGGAGACCAGCGACAGCCCCACCACCTCGACGATGCGCGAGCGCTCGGGCGCAACGAGGCCGTGTGCGCTGAAGGCGGCCTCCATCGCGGCGGAAATCGCGTGCTGGCTATCGACGATCGTGCCGTCGCAATCGAAGATGATCAGTCTCATGAGCCGGGCTTATAGCATCAGGTTTGTGACCTTGCGACGACAATGGGAGCGCGGTCCATGCCTGTTTTTGAAGGCGATCCAGCAGTTGCAGCATGTTGTACTGCGGCGCAGCAGCGCCGATGCCGGATCTGCGCCAGAAAGTTTACGCTTCGCTTTGCGATGCAGCATTCCGATCTCGGAGAACTTCGCGCTTGCCGGCATCGAAGACCAGCATGCGCTGCCGCTTCACAGCCGCGACTTCCAGGTGGCTGGAACCCAGCGGTACCCGTCGCCAGCCCGGGCGACGTGACCTAGTCCGGGGAAGGAGATGTGATAGACGAGCATCATCGCCTTGTCGGTGGCCGCCATGTCGAGCATCTTGCGACGCGATGCTTCCGCGACCTGCTGCTCGATATCGGTCGCGGGCCACCAGCCCGGATGCTCGAACGAGATGTAGGGGTGGGTGACGCAGTCCGCCGAGACGATCAGCGTCTCGCCGCCCGACGTCACCACCAGTGACATGTGGCCCGGCGTGTGGCCCGGCGTTGCGACAGTAGCGATACCGGGCGCAATCTCTGTTCCGGGCTTGAGGCGCTTTGTCTTGTCGGCGAGCGGGGGCAGATGTTTCCTGGCACCTATTGCGAAGCCCTTGAAGGCGTCGGCAAGGCGCTGCCCGGCCTCGTCAGTCGTCCAGAAGTTCCACTCCCGCTCGGTGATGTAGTAGGTCGCATTTGGAAAGCGGGGCGCCTCGTCGAACTCATCGATGAGCCCCCAGATGTGGTCGGGGTGGCCGTGGGTCAGCACGACCTTGTCGACATCCTCCGGTGCAAAGCCCGCCGCCTTCAGGTTGTCGGTGAGACGGCCCGCTGTCGGCTGCCAATTGGGACCGCCACCGACATCGACGAGAATCAATTCGCTGCCGGTATTGATGAGCGGGATGTTGACGTGCGACGTGCGCGTCTCTGTCGGCAGGAAGTTTGCTTCCAGCAGCGCCTTCACTTCGTCGCGCGGGCGGTTGGTCGCCATCAACGAGGTCGGCAGCTCGTACGAGCCGTCGGACAGAATGGTGATCTCGAATGAGCCCAGCTTGAGGCGATACCAGCCCGGGGCCTGCGTACCCTGCATCGGCGCGGCCGCCCGCGCGGGCGTGATGAATCCGGCGCTGTCGGCCAGCGCCAGTCCGGCCGCACCGGCCCCTGCGCCCATGAAGAACCGACGACGCGATAGGTACTTGTCGGGCGCCATCTGCCAACCTCCTCAAACGATCTGATGAATGGAAATTGGGGTGGAGGCGAGCGTCCGTCAACTGTCGTATTTGTCGGCGTCGAGACCCAGCATCTCCCACGACTTCAGCATGTGGGGAGGAAGCGGCGCGGTAACGTCTATCCTTGTGCCAGGCGCGAAGGGGTGGGGAAGAACGAGGCGGCGCGCGTGCAGGTGCAGCTTGGTGTCGATGCCACTGTCGGCCAGCACATCGGCCGCGCCATACTTATTGTCGCCGACGATCGGGTGGCCGATGAGCGCCATATGGGCACGCAGCTGATGCTGGCGGCCGGTTACCGGCTTCAACGACACCCAGGCTGCCTTGTGCGCGACACGGTCGATCACTGCATAGTGGGTGGTTGCGTGCATTGCCTTGTCCTGCTCTCCGGGAAGGGCCTTGCGGACGCGGTCGCCGTCCGGCCCTGAGGCCTTGACGAGTGCGGCGGCGACCTTCCCCTGCGCCGGCTTGGGCACGCCCTTGACCAGGGCCCAATAGGTCTTGGCCGCGGAGCGGGTCTGGAATACGCGACCGAGCTTTGCCGCTGCGTCGCGATGCTTGGCAACCAGCAGCACGCCGGTGGTGTCGCGGTCGAGGCGATGGACGAGGCGCGGACGGTCGCCGAAGCGATCGGCCATGCCGGCCAGA
Organism: Hyphomicrobiaceae bacterium; assembly: GCA_050246945.1. Taxonomy (GTDB): domain Bacteria; phylum Pseudomonadota; class Alphaproteobacteria; order Rhizobiales; family Hyphomicrobiaceae; genus JAEUMD01. The sequence continues at coordinate 65,514 of JBFWVC010000021.1, read as the reverse complement.
ATTCCATCGATGTGGCGCCTAGTGCCAGTGCCGCCCTGCACGGCGAGACCGAACGGCTTGTTGAGCACCAGCACATGTTCGTCCTCGTAGAGGATCATGCCCTCGACGAGATCGCGATCCGCTTTCGATATCTTCGTGGTGGCTGCGCCGTCGCCTGTCGCATCCCGTTTCGGCGGCTGGCGCACAACCGCAGGGACTCTGATCTCCTGACCCGCCTCGAGCCGATCCTTCGCCTCGACTCGTTTGGAGTTCACACGCACCTGACCTGACCGCAGCAGCTTCTGCAGATACGTGTAACCAACCTGGGGAAAATGGATCTTGAACCAGCGGTCGAGGCGCAGGCCGTCCTCGTCTCGCTTCACCTTGATCGTCTCGACGGCCACGGAGTTCATTTTTCCTCTTTGCCGTAGCGCAGCACGCGTACCTTCTCGATTGTAACGAGACCACTGCCGATCATGCCATTCAGCTGCTCGAGAAATGGCATGATCTTCGATTCTTCATCGACGATCTCGATGACGAACGGCAGGTCTTCCGAAAGCCGTAGTATCTTGGCGGTGTGCAAGCGGCTCGATTGGCCAAAACCCATCGGCCCTCTCAGAACCGTGGCACCGGCCAGATGCTCCTCGCGCGCCTTCATCACGATCGCCTCATAGAGCGGCAGGTGGCCAAAGCGCTCGCTCTCGCCGACAAAGATGCGCAACAGGACGGCGGCTTCCGGAATCTGCATGGCTGCACTCCTATCCGTTCAGGCTTTGTCCTGCCACGTAGCCAAGCCAGACCGCCAGCAGGCACAGGGCAACGGATGCAGTAACGTTGGCGAAGGCATAAAGCCACTCGCCTTCATTCACGAGATTGAGTGTCTGCAGACTGAAGGAGGAAAAGGTCGTGAAGCCGCCCATCACCCCGGTCATGAGGAATTGGCGCACCTCGCCGGAGACGATGATGCGGCCGTCGGGACCGGTCATTGCGGCAACAAGGCCGATCAGGAGTGAGCCGACGACGTTGACGATCAGGGTTCCCCACGGAAACGTGGGCCCCAGGATCGTCAATGCGACGCCCGAGCAGAAATAGCGTGCCACGCCGCCGATTGCGCTACCCGCTGCTACCCACAAATATAACATATCCAGGAGCGTCCCATCATTCGGCCCTACAATCGCGGGCTTTGCATCCCCCGTGGGGCATGCAGTCCATTTGGCTAGACTGATAACGGGTCAGCAGCGGCTGCGAAAGCCTAATTGACCAGGGATTGCTACCGTTCTGGGCACGCGCCCTACTCGACGGGGTTGTCCCGCTCGAACGCCCCACCGATGCCCCAGCCGATAATCCATCCGAAAATGAGGCCGGCAATGTTGACAGCCATAAAGACCAAGGCATGGAGGTCGGCGACGCCATCGGGACTGTCGAAGGCGAACTGGCGCACGACCCAGCTGGCTATGGGCGAACTCACGTAGATCGTGACCCCGAGAGCAACGGCGATGGCCGAGACGATGGCGATCAGATAGCGCACGGGTTGGCTTCCCTTCTCCGGATTCGGTGACGCGATAACTCGCTATTGTTCTGGCTTGAATGGCGTTCGACGACCTTCACCTGAGACTAAAACGTCCGATCCGGAACACTAGATCGTGTTCACGCTTCATAGAATCATGAACGCGATCCAACTCCTCGAATTGAGCATGTCTTTCACGCTGAACCGCTGCACACTTCAGCTCAACATGCTCGCCTGTCCTTGAGCATGCTTTTCACGCTGAACCGCTGCACACTTCAACTCAACATGCTCGCCTGTCCTTGAGCATGCTTTTCACGCTGAACCGCTGCACGCTTCAGCTCAACATGCTCGCCTGTCCTTGAGCATGCTTTTCACGCTGAACCGCTGCACGCTTCAGCTCAACATGCTCTTGGGCGGCTACCCACTACTTCACTTCCCAGAACCATATTTCGCCGGCCTCGGCGTAGTTCGAATAGTAACCGAGCCAGGAGAACCACTCCATCAGCCACTTCGATGTCGAGCGATAACCGTTCCAGACGTCAATATGATCGCCGGTGGCGCGATCCTTGTCGGTGGAGCGGCGCCAGTAGTCCTGGATGTAAATGGCGCCGGTGCGGCCATAGATCTTCGGATAGAAGTGCGCGGCCTCGGTGCCGGTAATCTTTTCCAGCGGCCCAAAGCCCGGAAGCTTTGCCTTGGCCAACGCGTTGGCAAGCTGGTTGGCGTTGATGAAATGCATGTGCTCGCGCGGATGGACGGCGCAGTGCGCGCAGCCCGGGACCTGTGCCGCGGTCACGCCCGCGCGGCGCAGCGCGGTGCCCATGCGGATCGCGCACTGATTGGCAAATACGGGATACCCCTTCTTGATCGGCTTGCCTTCGAGATTGACGATGTCGGTCGGCGCGATGCACGGAGTTGTCACACTCTCGTTAATCGGATGGCCGCGCCACAAATCCCGAAACATGACCATAATTCTGGAAACTCCCGAGCCCAACGGCCGGAAACGTTTGCACTTTCCGGCGCTTGGCATCTTAGCGCACGATGTGGCGCCAGCAAGACGACAGAGAAGCCCTGCCCGGCGGGCGGGATCGGCCGAGTGCGGACGGATTATCAGCCACCGCGCTTCTTGCGCAGTCCATCCCAATACGCAAGGCGCTTTCTGAGGTCACGTTCGAACCCGCGCTCGGGCGGATCGTAGAACTGGGGACGGCGCTTCATCTCGTCGGGAAAGTAGTTCTGGCCAGAAAAGCCTTCGGGCGCATCATGATCGTACTCGTAACCCTCGCCGTAGCCCTCCGCCTCCATGAGTTTCGTCGGCGCGTTCAGGATGACCTTGGGCGGCGCAAGACTGCCGTGCTCCTTGGCGGCGCGCATCGCCGCCTTGTAGGCGACGTAGGCGCCGTTCGATTTGGGCGCCGTGGCGAGGTAGATCGTCGCTTGCGCCAGCGCCAGTTCGCCCTCTGGCGATCCGAGGAAGTCGAACGTGTCCTTGGCCGCCAGCGCCTGGACGACTGCATTGGGATCGGCAAGGCCGATGTCCTCCACCGCCATGCGCACGAGCCGTCGCGCGATGAAGAGACGGTCCTCGCCGCCGTCCAGCATGCGGCATAGCCAATACAGCGCGGCGTCCGGATCAGACCCACGCACGGACTTGTGGAGCGCGCTGATCAGGTTGTAGTGGCCGTCGCGGCCCTTGTCGTAGAGTGGGGCGCGTCGCTGCACGAGCTTGACGAGTGCTTCGCGGTCAATCAGACCCGAACCGTCAGGTACAGCGGAGAAGATCTCCTCGACGAGGTTTATAATCGTGCGACCGTCACCGTCGGCCATACCGATGAGTGCAGCGCGCGCATCGGTGTCGGTGGGCAGCGAACGCCCCTCTTCCTTCTCGGCGCGCGCGATAAGGTCGGCGAGCGCCATTTCATCGAGACGGTTGAATACGAGGACGACGGCGCGCGACAGTATGGCGGCGTTGAGTTCGAAGGAGGGGTTCTCGGTCGTCGCGCCGACGAGCGTGATTGTGCCGTCCTCCATATGCGGCAGAAAGCTGTCCTGCTGCGCGCGGTTGAAGCGATGGATCTCATCGACGAAGAGCAGCGTGCCCCTGCCCTGCTCGCGCCGCAGCCTTGCGCGGTCGAATACCTTCCTCAGATCCTGTACGCCTGAGAAGATCGCGGAGATCTGCTCGAACTCAAGCTGGGTCTCACTCGCCAACAAGCGCGCGACCGTCGTCTTGCCTGAGCCCGGCGGGCCCCACAGGATCATCGAGGCAATGCGACCGCTTTTCAGCATCCGCGTGAGCGTGCCGTCGGGGCCGACGATGTGATCCTGGCCGACCACCTCGGCGAGCGAGCGGGGACGCAAGCGGTCGGCCAGCGGGCGCGGCGCTCCCTTCTCCAGGCCGGCTGCTTCGAACAGGTTGCTCATCGCGTATCACCCACTGCGGCGGTCCGCGAGACTAGCGGCACAGCGGCGAAGACGACATAGAGGGCTAATCCGAGCCGGCCTTGGGGTGATGCGAAATGTTCGATCCATTCCGACATCGACCATCCACGCAAGACATGCGCGGCCAATCCTTCTGCGAGTACGACGAGGGCGAACGCCGTCAGGCCCATCGCCGCCCGACGCGCCAGGCCCTTGCCAAGATTGGCCCAGCTCATGGCACGGGGAGCAAGATAGATCATGGCAACCAGCATGATGGGCGCTTCGACGAGGAGTGCGCCGATGCCGCCGGCCCAGGGCTTAACGAGAAACTCCCGTAGCGGGCCAAGGGCGAATCCCACTGCAAATACGGTCGCGAAATAGTATAATGCCGCCTTAATCCAATCCATGGCCGCCTCGCAAGCGCGTCCAACATCAGCCCGGCACCTGGATGCTGAGCAGGCGGCCCTCCCTCTTGATGCCGAGTACCCAGACGCGCGGCTTTGCATCGAGCGCGCGTTCCAGGTCGCGGATCGAGGTGATGCGGCTCTCCTGAACCGAGACTATGACATCATGCGGTCGCAGGCGCAGCCGGGCGGCGATGCTACGCGGGCGCACGGACAGGATGGCTACGCCCTCAGCCTCGTCGATACCCAGCTCATCGGCGACACCGGGCAACAGGTTGGTCACGCGGGCGCCGTCGAACGGGTGATTGCCGGATAAATTGCGCACGTCATCGGGTCCCGGGGCCGGCGGCTCGGCGAGGGGTATCTTGACAGTCGTCGTACGGCCGCGCCTGACAACGCTCAGCTCGGCAAGCTTGCCGATGCCGCGCGTGGTGAGCCGATAGAGTGCGGCACGCGCGTCGGCAACCTCGAACCCATCGACGCGCGTGACGACGTCGCCGGCCTCGAGACCTGCTTTCGCCGCCGGCCCGTTGGAATCAATGCGCGCGACGAGAGCGCCGCTGGCACGACTTAGGCCCAGACCTTCCGCCAGTTCGCGCGTCACGTCCTCCAGGCGTGCACCGATCCATGGCGGCGCGACACGGCGCCCGGTGAGCGCGCTGTCGACATAGAGGCGGACGAGGTTCGATGGAATTGCAAAGCCGATGCCCACGGAGCCGCCGGTGCGCGAATAGATCATGGTGTTTATGCCGACCAGCTTACCCTCTACATCGACGAGCGCGCCGCCGGAATTGCCGGGATTGATGGCGGCATCAGTCTGAATGAAGACAGACGCATTTCCCTTGCCGATGCCCGATCGCGCCAAAGCCGAGACGATGCCGCTGGTGACGGTCTGGCCGACCCCGAACGGGTTGCCGATGGCAAGCACCAGATCGCCGACCTCGAGACTGTCGGAGTCCTCAAACTCCAGATAGTCGAAACGCTGGCCCTTGGCGTCTATCTTCAACACTGCAATGTCGTTCGTCTCGTCACGGGTCAGTATCTTGGCATCGAACTCGCGCTTGTCGGCCAGGGCGACGCGGATCTCCGCCTCGCCGCGCGCCTTGACGACATGGGCGTTGGTGACGATCACACCTTCAGGACTGACGATCACGCCCGATCCCAGCGATCGCTGGACGCGCTCCTGCGGCATGCCAAAGCTTTCGCCGAAGAAGCGCTCGAAAAACGGATCACCGGCAAACGGAGACGTAAAAGTTGTGACGCGGCTCGACACATAGACGTTGGCCACGGCGGGCGCGGTTTTTCGGACGACAGGCGCAAAGGAGTACTGGACCATCTGGCGGGAACTTGGAACCTCGCGCCGCTGAGCCTCGGCATCCGGTATCCCAAGATGCCAAGCGGCGGCGGCCACGAGCGTCAACCCAAGCAGACGTCCGATTGTGTGGAACTGCGTTGGGCGGCCAGATTGCTTGGACATCATCGAACTCCATGCTCATTCGCGCGGTCTGCAGCGTGTCGCGAATTTTCAGATCCGCTCCTTACGCTTCAAGATCTTCTACTTGTGCATGCCGTTGTCGCAAAACCGATCCGCACTTTTGCGCGACATGTACTGGTGGTCGCGTCGGAGCGCCCATGCTTGGCGAAACAGACGGTGAAATTCGGGCGATGCGACTGCCGCGCAGCTCCGTGCACGGCGGCTCGCCTCCACTTTCTGCGCCGCCCCCCCCCCCAGGCAAAGCCGCGGTCGCCGCGGCTATCCTGGCGGTGTCCCGCATATCGGCCGCGTTTGCAAGGGGCTCAATTACGTGCGTCAGCTCAATATGCCGCGGCAGGGCTATCCCGGCGCGCTATCTATTCGCCTTCGCCCAGATTCGCCAGGCGATGAACCAGAACAGCGGCAAAAGCGGCGTGACGAACAGGCCCAGCACGAGGAACGCAATTGCGGCGGGCGGAATCTTGCCGATCTTGGCGGCGGCCTGGCCGAGCTTCTTGTCCAGATCGGCCGGCAGCTTCGAGCCGGGCTTCCCCTTGCCCAGCTTGTGCAGCCATTCCTGTACGTCGAAATTCGCCGCAGGCCTGTTGGCGCTCACGTCGGAGTTCGGGTGCGGTTGCGCGGTTGACGAGGCTGACGCAGGCTGCGCTGCGGTCCGCGAAGATGTGCGGAACGAGCGGCGAGGCTGGCTGGAGGGCGGTTGCCTGCGCTCGCTACGCGGCTGTTTCTCGCGCACGGACCGTTGCGCTTCCTGCCGGAAGGAGCGGCGCACCTCCTCGAAATTCGGGATTTCGCGCGCTTCCACCCATCCCTCCATGCCGTCGCGCCAGACATGATCATGTGGCTTGATGCGGCCACGTCCGATGGCCTGACGCATCTGCAAATCGGTCAAAGGTCCCACGCTGTTGCCGTTCTGATGCGAGATGTACCAGCCGACAGGCTCAGTCGCTCCGCTTGCCATGGGTGCTTCCCGAATCGCTTCTCGAGGTCATGCGAATCGTAAGTAAGGCGACACGTTCACGCAAACGCTTCAATTCTGTTCGACGCGCGGCCGCCTTGCGATGTGTCAGATGATCCTCAGGTTGCGAAGGCTCCGGGCAGCGTCGGCGATGGCTTCCTCGGATGAGCGGAAGGAATGGCCGAGCCTATCGCGCGCCTTCGAGTTGTCGCAGCGACGAATCGTGCCCAACTCGGGCAGCACGGTGCGCAGGCGCTTGTCGGCGATGGCAAGGGCGCGGACCATAATATCCGGCATCTCGAACTTGGGAACCTTGCGGGCAAGATCGGGCAAGGTGGCGGCCATCTGCCTGCCGATGCCGTAGAGGCTGGCGGTGCCCTCGGTGGCAAGAAAGCGATGGCCGGCCGCGTCCGGGTACGTCATCGCCTTGACGTGCAGCTCTGCCACGTCACGAACATCGACGACCGGGAACTCGACGCGCGGCGCTGCCGGATAGGCACCCTTGCCCATCAGGTGCAGCACTTCCAGTGACGTCGAGAGATCAGGGTCGAGCGCGGGGCCCTGCACGAAGCCGGGGTTGATGACGACGAGCTGCGGGGCGCCCTCAGTGTTGCTCACATAGTCCCACGCAGCCTGCTCGGCGAGCGTCTTAGAGGCAATGTAGGGTGTGATATCGGTGCGTGTGTGATCGGTCCAATCCTCTTCCGTGTAGATGTGGCCCTCTGGTCGCTCGCCGGTATACATGACGGCAACGGTGGAGGACGTCAGCACGACGCGCTCGATGCCGGCATTCCTAGCCGCCTTGAGCGCGCGCAGCGCACCGTCGCGTGCCGGTCGTATCAGTTCGTCACGGTCACTCGGCTGCGTGATGGGGAAAGGCGATGCGACGTGCAGCATGTAGCGGCAGCCCCGCGCAGCTGCATCCCAACGGTCGTCGCACAGCAGGTCCACCGCGACGATCTCGACCGCATCAGCGTCGACACCCGCGCGCGCGACAGCGCGCCTGACGACATCGCCGCCCTTGGCGGCATCACGCGACGTGCCGCGTACTTTATAGCCGCGTCGCAGCAGTTCGGCGACGATGTGCTTGGCGATGAACCCGGTGGCGCCGGTGACCAGGACGGTATCGGTCATCGATTGCTCCCTTTAAGGCCAGCATGATAGGCCATGATGATCACGAAACCGCGCACACTGAAACCACCCGTGGATTAGACCGTTATGAGACTAAGGTGAGCACCACACCGCCCGAACGGAGAATTTCACCCATGAAAAAGTCGAATTTCACAACCCGAGTGGCAGCTACATTCATTTTGTGCTGCATCGTGTTCCTGCCAGTGGCAAACGCGAGCGCCGCCGAAGGCTTCTACACTGACGAGCAGGCTTCCACCGGACATCAGGCGTTCAACAACCATTGTGCCGAATGCCACCGGCCCGATCTCACCGGCGCCATGGGGCCGGCCCTGATCGGCACGCCGTTCGCCCAGCATTGGGGTGGCAAGACCGTTGAACAGCTCTATCAGTTCGAGCACCAGAAAATGCCGGCGACCAATCCGGGGTCCTTGCCGGACGAACAGATTATGGCAATTACGGCCTACATCCTTAAGAGAAACGGCCTTCCGGCCGGAACTGCAGCACTCGATGACAAGACAGCGCCGACGCTGACCATCCCCGCAACGGTGAAATGAAACAATGCGCTAGTGTCGTGATCGCGAAATTCGTCACATTCTGCGGCAATCTCGGAACGAATTTCGCGTTTCTGACGACACTAGCAATTTCAGAGTTCTAGTGTGGCGTCGCGCCTTGGTTGACCGACGTTGCGGCCGACGCGGAGTCAACTAAGGCGCGCTGAACGCCACACTAAGTCAATGGTTTTGCTAGTGGCCTTCATGTCGCGCCAAAATTGTATGCAGTCGCGGCTATGTTTCAATTTTGACGCGACAGGCCACTCGTGTGATTGGGATCGAGAAGTCCGCCTCGCAATTAGGCCGAAAAGTATGAAGCGGACTTCGCGATCATCACACTAGCGGCTAGCGAATGAGGCTCCCCCATATTCGCCAGCACCGTTGTTCTGGTAGCAAAGACCGTTCTTGATGAAGTAGCCGTCAGCCACGTGCAATCCTTGAGCGCAATCGCCAGGGACGTCCTTGCGCGCTCCGCACTTCTTGGCGATGTATTCTTGACCGGCAAGACAGGCTTGGTTCTTGTTGACCTTCTTGGCTTCGGCGGCAGGAACACAGATGAAAAGCGCAAGGCACAGTGAAGCAAGTCGACGGATCATGAGTATGCCTCAAGGGCAACGCCAAGCCGAAGCATAGCTGGTTGGGAGCGGAAAAAATCAAACCGTTCGAGTCCCAAGCGCAATTCTTCGGAAAATGACGGCGATGGAGAACTGCAGCATCGTGAGACGAACCCTGCGCTGTTGCGCGATGCCAAAAGAGAACGCCCGGATGCGCGGTGCATCCGGGCGTTGATTGAAGACCATCTCACCGGTGGGTGCGGAGGCCGGCGTCAGGCAAGCTGCTCCTGCTCGGCAAGCCACGCCTCGTGGCGCTCGCGGTCCTCCTTGCCCTTCACGCTCTCGTCGCGGTCGACGAGTTCGATGACCGCGCGCGGAGCGCTGTCACCATAGCGGAAGCCGGCCTTTAGAACGCGCGTGTAGCCGCCGTTGCGGTCCTTGTAGCGCGGGCCCAGCACATCGAACAGCTTCTTCGTCATATCCTCGTCACGCATACGCGAAGCAGCGAGGCGGCGCGAGTTCATGTCACCGCGCTTGGCCAGCGTGATGTACTTGTCCATTACGCGCTTCAGGTCCTTCGCCTTCGGCAGCGTGGTGACGATCTGCTCGTGCTTGATGAGTGCCGCGACCATGTTGGAGAACATCGCCTGGCGGTGACCGCTGTCGCGCGAGAAGCGGCGGCCGAGTTTCTTGTGTCGCATCGTGTCTTACCCTTGCGTTGTATGTGGCGCCGGACATCCGTCCGGTTTGGCCCGTGGGAGGTTCTGCGGCCTCACCTTGGCGGGCGATTTGCCCTCTCGCCGAGACAAACCGGAGAGCGGGAATTCAATCAGAACTGGTCCTCGAAACGCTTGGCCAGCTCCTCAATATTGTCCGGCGGCCAGTTTGGCACCTCCATGCCGAGGTGAAGGCCCATCGACGCCAGCACTTCCTTGATCTCGTTGAGCGACTTGCGGCCAAAGTTCGGCGTGCGCAGCATCTCGGCTTCGGTCTTCTGGATGAGGTCGCCGATGTAGACGATGTTGTCGTTCTTGAGACAGTTGGCCGAACGCACCGACAGTTCCAGTTCATCGACCTTCTTGAGAAGGGCAGCGTTGAAGGCGAGCTCGGGGTGCTGCGTCTCCTCGACCTGCTTCTTGGGCTCTTCGAAGTTGATGAATACGGAGAGCTGGTCCTGGAGGATGCGGGCGGCGAGTGCCACGGCGTCCTCGGGCGAGATCGAGCCGTCGGTTTCGACGTTGAGCGTCAGCTTGTCATAGTCGAGGATCTGGCCTTCGCGGGTGTTCTCCACCTTGTAGGAGACCTTCTTGACTGGCGAGTAGAGGCTGTCGACCGGGATGAGGCCGATCGGCGCATCCTCGGGTCGGTTGCGGTCGGCCTGCACGTAGCCCTTGCCGACGTCGGCGGTGAACTCCATGCGCACCGCTGCGCCCTGGTCGAGATGGCAGATGATATGGTCGGGGTTCAGGATCTCAACCTCGGAGGAGGTCTCGATGTCGCCTGCGCGCGCCGGGCCCGGCCCTTCCTTCTTGAGGACCATGCGCTTCATGCCCTCGGAGTGTATGCGCAGCGCCACTTCCTTGATGTTGAGGACGACGTCGGTCACGTCCTCGCGCACGCCGGGAATAGAGGAGAACTCGTGCAGCACGCCGTCGATCTGCACGGTCTTGATGGCGGCACCTTGAAGCGAGGACAGAAGCACGCGGCGCAGCGCGTTGCCGAGGGTGAGACCGAAGCCGCGCTCAAGTGGCTCGGCGACCAGCGTCGCCTGACGCGAGCGGTCGCGACCGCTCGAGACGTCGAGCTTGTTGGGCTTGATGAGATCCTGCCAGTTCTTCTGCAGCAAGCTAACCACGGGAAAACCTCTTTCCTTCACGCGCGGGCGGCGGGGGCGGGCCGGACCTGCGCAACATGGGTCGGGACGGACATCGCGTTTCGCCACATCCTATGGCGCACAGCGTAAGTCGCGCGGTGTCCGGCTGTCCCGGGCTCCGCAATCGAAAGTCAGACGCGACGGCGCTTGCGCGGGCGGCAACCGTTATGCGGGATTGGCGTTACATCGCGGATCGAGGTGATCTGGAAGCCGACCGATTGCAGCGCACGCAGGGCCGATTCACGACCGGAGCCGGGCCCGCAGACCTCGACCTCGAGGATCTTCATGCCGTGCTCCATGGCCTTCTTGCCGGCATCCTCCGCGGCCATCTGGGCTGCGAACGGCGTCGACTTGCGCGAGCCCTTGAAGCCCATTGTGCCGGACGACGACCAGGAAATCGTGTTGCCCTGAGCATCGGTGATCGTGATCATCGTGTTGTTGAAGGACGCGTTCACATGCGCGACGCCCGAGGTGATGTTCTTCTTCTCGCGGCGGCGCACTTTGCGCGCTTGCTGTTCTTTGGCCATGGGTCAGGTGCTCCGTGCCGCTCGTTCGTGCGGCGCAAGGGTCGGTTGATAGATCGTCTCATCGAATACCGCGCGGACAGCGGCAGTCAGCCTAGCCCGCCCGCGCAGCGAAACCTGTCGGCCGATCAGGCCTTCTTCTTGCCAGCAATCGGCTTGGCCGGCCCCTTACGGGTGCGGGCGTTGGTGTGCGTGCGCTGGCCGCGAACGGGGAGGCCCTTGCGGTGGCGCAGACCCCGGTAGCAACCCAGATCCATGAGGCGCTTGATGTTCATGGCGACCTCGCGGCGCAGATCGCCCTCGACCAGATAATCACGGTCGATCGTCTCGCGGATCTGCAGCACCTCGGCGTCCGACAGCTCGTTCACCTTGCGCTCGGCGGGAATGCTTACCTTTTCACAGATTTCCTTGGCGAACTTCGGTCCGATGCCATGGATATACTGAAGCGCAATAAGTACACGCTTCTGGGTCGGAATGTTCACGCCTGCGATACGGGCCACGGGTTCTCTCCTGGTCTCGGCACTTCTCGACGGGGGGCTTGCCAGCCTCGCCCGCAGCAGGTCCGGCCACACGCCCCGTGGCCTATCCCGCTCTTTTTGCTTAACAAAAGGCATCGCGACCGGTCCCGGCGGCGTCACCGCCGGAAAAGCCGATCGCAGAGGGTGCGTCATGAAATCGCGGTCTTTTAGCCCGCTTGTAACTCCTCGTCAATGTTGCAGCGCACGAAGCGCTGCCCTTGAACCTGCGTCATGCCGCCCCGGGGCGGCAAATCGAACTCCGCATCAATGGGTCGAGAGCCCGCGCCGACCCGCGTACCACCGGCCGGCTGGGCCCTCTCAATCATCCCAGTATCGCGCTGATCTGCCGCGTCACCTCGCCGATCGGGGCCATGCCGTCGACCGACTTCAACTTTTCCTTGGCGAAGTAATAACCGATCAGAGGCGCCGTCTCGCGATAGTAGGCCATGAGGCGGCTTTTGACTGTTTCGGCGTTGTCGTCGGCGCGGCGCGTGAATTCGGTCGCGCCGCAGCTGTCACACACTCCAGGTGCCTTGGTCGGCTTATGGCGGTCATGGTAGCCGGCGCCGCACTTGGCACAGGAGAAGCGGCCCGAGATGCGATCGACGAGGGCGGCATCATCAACCTTGATCTCGATCACGACGTCGAGTGTCTTGCCCTTGTCCTTGAGCAGCTTGTCGAGCGCTGCAGCCTGCGGCAGCGTGCGCGGGAAGCCGTCGAGGATGAAGCCATTCTGGCAATCCGGCTGATCGATGCGCTCGTTGATGATGCCAATGACGATGTCGTCGGAAACGAGACCGCCACTCTTCATGATGGCGTCGGCCTTCTTGCCAATCTCGGTGCCGGCGGCAACCGCAGCCCGCAGCATGGCACCGGTCGATAATTGAACCATCTTACGGTTCTTCTCGATCAACTCCGCCTGGGTACCCTTGCCCGCACCGGGCGGGCCAAGAAGTATGATGTTCATTTCCGTCCCCTATTCGACGATGCGCCTCTCAGCTTGGCCTTCTTGATGAGGCCTTCGTACTGGTGGGCCAACAAATGGCTCTGGATCTGCGCCACCGTATCCATCGTCACCGAAACCACGATCAGCAGCGATGTGCCGCCGAAGTAGAAGGGGACCGCAGCATAGGAGATCAGGAATTCGGGCAGGACGCAGACTGCAGCGAGATATATCGCACCAACGACGGTAATACGCGTCAGCACATAGTCAATATACTCCGCAGTCCGCTGCCCCGGACGGATGCCCGGAATGAAGCCGCCATACTTTCTGAGGTTGTCTGCAGTCTCCTGCGGATTGAAGACCACCGCCGTGTAGAAGAAGGTAAAAAAGACGATCAATGCGACAAAGATCACGAGGTGAAGCGGCTGACCGCGACCCAGCGCCGCAACCACCGTATTGAGCCATTCCGGCCCCTGTCCTGCGGTGAAGCTCGCCGCGGTGATCGGCAAGAGCAGCAGCGAGGACGCGAAGATCGGCGGAATGACGCCCGAGGAGTTAAGCTTCAAGGGCAGATGCGAGGTGTCGCCCTGGAACATGCGGTTGCCAACCTGCCGCTTGGGATACTGGATGAGCAGCCGCCGCTGCGCACGCTCCATGAAGACGATCGCCGCGATCACCGCCAGCATCAGCGCCAGCAGGGCAATGAGCAGGAAAGTCGACAGCGAACCCGTGCGCGCCAACTCGAACAGGCCGACGAGCGCAGAGGGAAGTGCGGCAACGATGCCGGCGAAGATGATGAGGGAGATACCGTTGCCGACGCCACGCTGGGTAATCTGTTCGCCGAGCCACATGAGGAACATCGTGCCGCCGACCAGCGTCACTACGGTCGAGATGCGGAAGAACATACCGGGCTCAATGACGACCGGGCCGACGGAGCTTTGCGATCCCTCAAGACCGATGGCGATGCCGTAGGCCTGAAAGGCGGCAAGTACGACCGTGAGATAGCGCGTGTACTGGTTGATCTGCTTGCGGCCCTGCTCACCCTCCTTCTTCAGCGCCGCGAGGCGCTTATCCATCGAGCTCATCAGCTGCATAATGATGGAGGCAGAGATGTAAGGCATGATGTTCAATGCGAAGATCGCCATGCGCTCTACGGCGCCACCGGCGAACATGTTGAACATGCCGAGAATGCCGCCAGCCTGGTGCTTGAAGGTTTCGGCGAAGGCAACCGGGTTGATGCCGGGCAATGGAATGAACGTTCCGAGACGGTAGACAAGCAGCGCGGCCAGTGTGAACCAGATTCGTTTCTTTAGATCCTCGGCCTTGGCGAAAGAGCCGAAGTTCAGATTGGCGGCGAGCTGCTCGGCAGCGGATGTCATCTTGCGTTATCTCCCGACCCTCTTCCCTCGGACACCTGATCCCAGGGCGCCGCTTACTGCGGCAATTCCGGGATCTGCTCCCGGGGGCTCGTCACAAACGGGGGAGCTATCCCCTGTTACCTCGTGAGGCGCCCGTGCGAGCGCCACCTACGCTAAATGGCGTCAGGGCGGCCTGCCAACAACCGCGCTTCGAAAGCTCGCGCAAGTGTGGCCGCCGCCCGTGGCAGAATTACACGCCAGCCGTGGCCGAAATCCGGGTCAAACGACCGGATGGTCCGTTCTCAATCGGCCTTGGCCTTCTTGGCAGCTGTCTTCTTGCGCTTGGCCTCGTCGGCCGCCAGCACCTTCTTCTCGATCAGTGTGACGGCGCCGCCGGCCTTCTCAACCGCAGCCTTGGCCGAAGCCGTGGCGTGATCGACGGTGATCTGCACTTTCGCGTTCAATTCACCAGAGCCCAGCAGACGCAGGCCGTCCTTGGCCCGGCGCACGACACCGTCGGCGACCAGGGAGTCGACCGTGATCGGCTTGCCGGCGTCAATGCGCTTGTCGTCGATGGCCTTCTGCAATGCGCCCAGATTGATCTCGTTGAAATCCTTGCGGCGCCACTTGTTGAAGCCGCGCTTGGGCAGGCGGCGATGCAACGGCATCTGACCGCCTTCGAAGCCGCCGATGGCGACGCCAGAACGCGCGGTCTGACCCTTGCCACCGCGGCCGCCGGTCTTGCCGACACCCGAACCGATGCCGCGGCCGATGCGTACCCTTGCCTTGCGGGCGCCGGCATTGTCCTTGATTTCGTTGAGGCGCATGGGACGCGCTCCTTAAGTTTTTTCAGGTCTCGAGACGCGGCGTGCACGCCAAGACGCGTTGTGTCGTTTCTATAAGCTCTACTCGCCGACGACGCGGACGAGATGGTGTACCTTCCGGATCATGCCGCGGACCGCGGGCGTATCCTCGAGCGTGTTCTGGCGATGCAGCTTGTTAAGCCCGAGGCCGACCAACGTATCGGTCTGGTCCTTGGGCCGACGGATCGCGCTGGCGATCTGCTCCACCGTGACGGTCTTCTTTGCAGCCATGTCACATCACCTTGTCTTCGACGCGGCGCACCTGATGTTGGCGCGCCGCCAAATTCCTCATGCAGCACCGCGCGCACACGCGAGGCCCGGATTACGCCTCGGCGCCAGCCTCGGCGGCTGCCGAGCCATCGCGACGGCGGGCGACGATCTCGCTCACCTTCATGTTGCGGCGGGCGGCGACGGCGCGCGGGTTCTCCTGATGCTTCAGGGCATCGAAAGTCGCGCGGACGACGTTATAAGGGTTCGAGGTGCCCATCGACTTGGCGACGACGTCATGCACGCCCAACATCTCGAATACGGCGCGCATCGCACCGCCGGCGATGATGCCAGTACCCGGAGGCGCCGAGCGGACGACCACCTTGCCGGCGCCGTGATGGCCTTCCGAATCGTGGTGCAGCGTTCGCGCATCGCGCAAAGGCACGCGCACGAGGTTGCGCTTGGCCGCTTCCGTCGCCTTACGGATCGCCTCGGGCACCTCGCGGGCCTTGCCGTGACCGAAGCCGACGCGTCCCTTCAGGTCGCCGACAACGACGAGTGCTGCAAAGCCGAAGCGCTTGCCGCCCTTGACCACCTTGGCGACGCGGTTGATGTGAACGAGCTTGTCGGAAAACTCGTTGTCGCGCTCTTCGCGATCGCGGTCACGGCCGCGCTCTCTTCCGGGTGAACGTGCCACGGATTTATCCTTCCCTTAGAATTCGAGGCCAGCTTCGCGGGCGGCGTCGGCCAGCGCCTTGATGCGGCCGTGGTAGATGTAGCCGCCGCGATCGAACAGCACCTGCTTAATGCCGGCCTGGACGGCGCGCTCGGCGAGGAGCTTGCCGACAACGGCCGCCGCTGCCTTGTCGGCGCCGGTCTTGAGGTTGCCTTTCAGATCTTTCTCGAGCGAGGAGGCTGCGGCAACGGTCTTGCCCGCGACGTCGTCGATGATCTGCGCATAGATGTGCTTCGACGAGCGATGGACGGAGAGCCTCGGACGGCCCGCCGCGCGCTCCTTCAGCACCCGGCGAACACGCGCCTTGCGCCGGTCGAACTGCGAAATGTGCATGCCCATTGGCGTTGGTCCTTACTTCTTCTTGCCTTCCTTACGGAAGATGTATTCGCCCTGATAGCGGATGCCCTTGCCCTGGTAGGGCTCAGGCGGACGGTAGGCGCGGATATCGGCCGCCACCTGGCCGACCAACTGCTTGTCGATGCCGGAAATCGTAATGATCTCCTGTTTGGCTCCAGCGACCTTCACGTCGACACCCGCGGGGATCTTGTGTGTCACGTCGTGGCTGAAACCGATGTTGAGCGCGAGATCCTTGCCCTTCATGGCCGCACGATAGCCGACACCCTGGATCTCGAGCGTGCGGGTGTATCCGTCCGTGACGCCCTTGATCAGGTTGGCAATCTGCGTGCGCGACATACCCCACATGGAGCGTGCCTTCTTGCTCTCGTCGATGGGCGTGACAGATATCGCGCCGTCCTTCATCTCGACCTTGACGTCCTCAGGCGCAGAGAAGGCGAGTTCGCCCTTCGGCCCCTTCATCTTGACGACCTGACCCGAGACCGTCGCCGTCACGCCGGACGGGACCGAAACAGGCTTTTTACCAATGCGCGACATGGCTTTGTCCAACCCTTCGCTTTGAATCATGCGGGCTCTGCACGCGCAGACCCTCAGTTAGAATACGTTGCAGAGGATCTCGCCGCCGACGTTCTCCTCACGCGCCTTCGCGTCCGACATGACGCCCTTGGGCGTCGACAGGATCGCAACGCCGAGACCGTTCGCCACCGTCGGCAGCGTCTTGACCGGCGAATAGACGCGACGGCCTGGCTTCGACACGCGCTCGATTTCGCGGATCGCCGGCTGGCCGTTGTAGTACTTGAGTTCGATCTCGAAGGTCGGCATCTCGCCCTTCTGTTCGACACGCGCGTAGCCGCGGATGTAACCCTCCTCGGCAAGCACGTCGAGGACGCGCTGGCGCAGGTTCGAGGCCGGCGTCACCACCTTGGGGCGGCGGCGCTGCAGGGCGTTGCGGATGCGGGTCAGCATATCGCCGAGCGGATCGTTCATCGACATTTGCGCGCCTCCTTACCAGCTCGACTTAACCATGCCCGGGATCATGCCCATGCTGGCGAGTTCGCGCAGCTGGTTCCGGCACATCTTGAGCTTGCGATAGTAGCCGCGCGGACGGCCGGTGATCTCGCACCGGTTGCGGATGCGCGTCTTCGAGGAGTTGCGCGGCATCTCGGCGAGCTTCAGGCGAGCGGCGAACCGCTCCTCCGTCGGCTTCGACATGTCGTCGGCAACCGCCTTGAGGCGCTTCCGCTTGTCGGCGTACTGCGCAACCAGCTTGCGGCGGCGCTTGTTCTTCTCAATCGAACTGGTCTTGGCCATTCATATCCTCCAAAGGCCTTTCGGGATGACGTCCCGAGGTCCTCTAGCTGCGGAAGGGAAAATTGAAGTTGCGAAGCAGCTCGCGCGCTTCATCATCAGTCTTGGCGGACGTGCAGATGACCACGTCCATGCCCCAGATCTCGTCCACCTTGTCGTAGTCGATCTCGGGGAACACGATGTGCTCCTTGAGGCCAACCGCGTAGTTGCCGCGGCCGTCGAAGCTCTTCGGATTCAGACCGCGGAAGTCCTTGATGCGCGGCATCGCGATCGTGACGAAGCGATCCAGGAACTCGTACATGCGGTCCCCGCGCAGCGTCACCTTCGCGCCGAGCGTCATGCCGTCGCGCACCTTGAAAGTCGCGATCGACTTGCGCGCCTTGGTCGTGATCGGCTTCTGTCCGGCGATGAGCGCCAAGTCGCCTGCAGCGTTCTCAACCTTCTTGCGGTCGGAAACGGCCTCGCCGATGCCCATGTTCAGCACGATCTTCTCGAGCTTTGGGATCTGCATCGGGTTCGCGTAGCCGAACTTCTCCTTCATCGCGCCACGGACCTTCGTCTCGTAGAGCGACTTCATACGCGGCTTATAGTCCTTCGGGCGGGGCGACGGAGCCGCCGCGGTGGCAGGCTTCGCGCCTTTGCCCTGGGCCTTCTTGCCCTTGTCCTTCTCGGCCATGGCTTACTTCTTCTCCGGAATAACTTCGCCCGAACGCTTGGCGTAACGGACCTTCTTGCCATCTTCGAGGAACTTGAAGCCGACGCGGGTCGGCTTGCCGTCCTTGGGGTCCTCGATCGCGAGGTTGGAGAGGTCGATGGCGGCCTCCTTGGAGATGATGCCGCCCTCGTCCTGCGCGGTCTGCCGCTGGTGACGGCGGACCATGTTCACGCCACGAACGAGCGCGCGCCCCTCACGAGGGCGAACCTCGATGACCTCGCCATGCTTGCCACGGTCGCGGCCGGTGAGGACGATGACGTGATCGCCCTTCTTGATCTTCTGCGCGGCCATTTACAGCACCTCCGGCGCGAGTGAAACGATCTTCATCTGGTTCTTGGAGCGCAGCTCGCGCGTCACCGGTCCGAAGATACGGGTGCCGATGGGCTCACCCTGGTTATTGATCAGGACGGCAGCGTTGCGGTCGAAGCGGATCAGCGAGCCGTCGGGACGGCGCACGCCCTTGGCTGTGCGGACTACAACGGCCTTCATGACCTGGCCCTTCTTCACTTTGCCCTTCGGGATCGCCTCCTTGATGGAGACGACGATGATGTCGCCGATCGTGGCGTACTTGCGCTTCGAGCCGCCGAGCACCTTGATGCATTGCACGCGACGCGCGCCCGAGTTGTCGGCGACGTCGAGATTTGTCTCCATCTGGATCATCGCGTTTCGTCCTTACCTGTGGGCCGCGGATGCGGCCTCGAAAACAACCTGCGATCCGCTACTCGCGCAATCGCGTCCAAATCGTCGCCATCCAACGAGCCGCCCATCGGCGGCCGGTGGGTTGCGTCACGCGCCTTCCGTTACCACGGTCCAGCGCTTGTTCTTCGAAATCGGCGCGCTCTCGACAATCTGCACGCGGTCACCCACCTTGTGCTTATTGGCCTCGTCGTGAGCGTGGTACTTCTTCGTGCGGCGCACCGTCTTCTTGAGAAGGGGGTGCGTGTAGCGGCGCTCCACCTCGACGACGATGGTCTTGTCGTTCTTGTCGGAGACGACCGTTCCCTGAAGCACGCGCTTCGGCATGTTCCTGTTCTCCCTTACGCGCTCTTGGCGCCGGCCCGCTTCTGCCGGGCAACCGTCATCACACGGGCGATGTCGCGGCGCACCTCGCGCACGCGTGCCGTATTCTCGAGCTGTCCCGAAGCGCCCTGGAAGCGCAGGTTGAACTGCTCCTTCTTCAGCTTCACCAGCTGATCGTCGAGCTGGTCGAGGGACATGTCCCTGAACTCGGCTGCCTTCATCGTCCTGTCCTCATACAATCGCCGGACGGTCGTCAGAACCGCCAGCGTCTATCTTCAGCCGATGCGCGACACGACGCGCGTCTTGATCGGAAGCTTTGCAGCGCCCAGAAGCAGAGCCTCGCGGGCGATGTTGTCGGGCACGCCGTCCAGTTCGAACATGATGCGGCCCGGCTTGACGCGCGCGGCCCAGTAATCGGGCGAGCCCTTGCCGGAGCCCATGCGGACCTCGGCCGGTTTCGAGGACACCGGCAAATCCGGGAAGATGCGGATCCAGACTCGGCCGGCACGCTTCATGTGACGCGTGATGGCGCGGCGGGCCGCTTCGATCTGGCGGGCGGTGATGCGCTCCGGCTCCAGCGCCTTCAGGCCGTGCGAGCCGAAGTTCAACGCCGTGCCACCCTTGGCGACGCCGTGTATGCGTCCCTTATGGGCCTTGCGGAACTTTGTGCGTTTCGGTTGCAACATGGTTCAAAACCTCAAACGTATTGGCGGAAAGCGGCAGCTTCAGCCGTCTCAGGCGTCGGACGCGCGATCGCCCCGGTCGCCGCGATCGCCGCGATCGCCACGCTCGCGACGGCGGCCACCGCCGCCACCTTCCTGCAAGTCCATGGCGCGCTTCTCGGACGCCATCGGGTCGTGCTCGATGATCTCGCCCTTGAAGATCCACACCTTGATGCCGATCACGCCATAAGCCGTCTGCGCCTTGGCGTAGCCGAAATCGATGTCGGCGCGCAGCGTGTGCAGCGGCACGCGACCCTCCCGGTACCACTCGGTACGCGCGATTTCCGCGCCACCGAGGCGGCCGGCGACGTTGATACGAATGCCCACAGCACCGGAGCGCAGCGCAGTCTGCACGGCTCGCTTCATGGCGCGGCGGAAGGCGACGCGGCGCTCGAGTTGCTGGGCGATGCCCTCGGCAACCAGCGTAGCGTCGATCTCTGGCTTCCTTACCTCGACGATGTTGAGGTGAACCTCCGACTCGGTGAGGCGGGCGAGCTGGCCGCGCAGCTTCTCGATGTCGGCCCCCTTCTTGCCAATCAGAACACCCGGACGCGCGGTGTGAACCGTCACGCGGCACTTCTTGTGCGGGCGCTCGATGACAACCTTTGAGATGCCGGCCTGGCGCTGCTGCTTCATGATGTGCTCGCGGATCGCCATGTCCTCGTGCAGAAGCTTGCCGTATTCGCCGCGGCCTGCGAACCAGCGGCTATCCCAGGTTCGGTTGATGCCGACGCGCAGGCCTACCGGATTGACCTTCTGACCCATTACTCGGCCTCCTTCTTCGCGGCCGGCGCCTTCGCCTTGCCCTTGGCCTTCTTCGCCGCCTTCTCGTCCTCATCCGTCTGACGCACGATCACGGTGATCTGCGAGAACGGTTTTTCAATTCCAGACGCCCGGCCGCGGCCACGAGCGTGGAAGCGCTTCATGACGATGTTCTTGCCGACGTGAGCCTCGGCGACGATCAGCTCATCGACATCGAGACCGTGGTTGTTCTCGGCGTTGGCGACCGCACTCTTGACACACTTCAAGACGTCCTGCGCGATGCGCTTGCGCGAGAATTCCAGGTCGGCGAGCGCCTGGTCGACCTTCTTGCCGCGGATCATGCCGGCGACAAGATTCAGCTTCTGCGGGGAAACACGCAGGTTCCGCGCGACGGCTTTGGCCTCGTTGTCGGGGAGGCTGCGCTCTCGGCTCGGCTTGCCCATTACTTCCTCGTGGCTTTCTTGTCGCCGCCGTGGCCCGGGAACGAGCGCGTCGGAGCGAATTCACCGAACTTGTGGCCAACCATATCCTCGCTCACGGAGACGGGGACGTGCTTGTGGCCGTTGTAGACGCCGAACGTCAGACCGACGAACTGCGGTAGAATGGTCGAACGCCGGCTCCAGATCCTGATGACCTCGTTGCGGCCCGACGTGCGCACCTTCTCGGCCTTCTTGAGAAGGTAGCCGTCGATGAACGGGCCCTTCCAAACTGAGCGTGACACGAGCTGATCTCCTTCGCCGAAGCGATTACTTCTTCTTCAGGTGACGGCTGCGGACGATGAACTTGTCCGTGGCCTTGTTCTTACGGGTCTTGGCACCCTTGGTCGGCTTGCCCCAAGGCGTCACCCAGTGCTTGCCGCCATTGGTGCGGCCACCGTTGGGGTGATCGATCGGGTTCATGGTGATGCCGCGAACCGTCGGGCGGGTACCCTTCCAGCGCGTGCGGCCGGCCTTTCCGGTTACCGCGTTGGAGTGATCGGGGTTGGACACGGCGCCAATCGAGCCCATGCATTCCTGGCGAACGCGGCGCGTCTCGCCAGAGCCGAGCTTGAGGATGGCCCAGCCACCGTCGCGACCGACGAGCTGCGCGAAGGAACCAGCGGAACGCGCCATCTGACCGCCGCGGCCCGGCTTCAGCTCGACGTTATGGATGATCGTGCCAATCGGCATGGAGGCCAACGGCATGGCGTTGCCGGGCTTCACGTCGACCTTCTCGCCGGAAACGACCGTGTCGCCAACGCTGAGGCGCTGCGGAGCGAGGATGTAGGAAACCTCGCCGTCCTCATACTTGATAAGTGCGATGAACGCGGTGCGATTGGGGTCGTACTCCAGACGCTCGACGGTGGCCGGCACGTCGTGCTTGCGACGGCGGAAATCGATGTAGCGATAGGTCTGCTTATGGCCACCGCCGATGTGGCGCGTGGTGATGCGACCCGAGTTGTTGCGGCCGCCCGACTTGGTCTTGCCCTCGGTCAACGACTTGACCGGCGCGCCCCGCCAAAGGCCCGCACGGTCAACAATGACCAGCTGGCGCAGGCCCGGCGATGTGGGACGGAATGTCTTCAATGCCATGACGCCCTACTCCTCAGAGCCCCGTCGTCACGTCGATGGAATGGCCTTCCTCGAGCGTGACGATTGCTTGCTTGGTATCGCTCTGCAGCGCGCGCTTGCCGCGGAACGTCTTGAGCTTGCCCTTGCGGACCAGCGTGTTGACGGCCTTAACCTTGACGTTGAACAGGTTCTCGACCGCAAACTTGATGTCCTTCTTGGTCGCCGAGGGGGCCACCTTGAAGATCACCTGGTTGGCTTCCGAAACCAGTGTCGCCTTTTCGGTGATGACAGGCGACTTGATGACGTCGTAGGCCTTGATCTTATTCATGACCGCGCCTCCGCTTTCGCGCCGGCGAAGCGGGCGTCGAGAGCGGCAACGGCCGCCTTCGTCAGCACCAGCTTCTTGCGGCGCAGGATGTCGTAGACGTTGATGCCCTGCACGGGAAGAACGTCGATGTTGGGCAGGTTGCGCGCGGCGCGGGCGAAGCCGATCTCGAGTTCGGCGCCATCGATGAACAGCGCGTTGTCGAGCGAGAGCCTGGCCAGCTGATCACGCAGCTCGCGTGTCTTGCCGCCTTCGACCTCGGCCTTGTCGAGGACGACGATGTCGCCCGCCTTGGCCTTGGTGGAAAGCGCATGACGCAGAGCCAGGGCGCGCACCTTCTTGGGCAGGTCGATGGCGTGACTGCGCGGCTTGGGGCCGAAGGCCTTGCCGCCGCCGCGCCATTGCGGAACTGACTTGTCGCCGTGACGGGCACCGCCTGTACCCTTCTGGCGATACATCTTCTTACCCGTGACGGTAACCTCCGAGCGGTCCTGGGCGTGGTGCGTACCGGCCATCCGCTTCAGCAGCTGATAGCGCACCATGCGATGCAGGATGTCCGCGCGCGGCTCAAGCCCGAAGATCTCGTCCTTGAGTTCGACCTCGCCGGCAGATTTCGCCTCGAGCGTGGTGACGGAAACTTTCATCACGCCTGCTCCTTGTTCTCGCCAGCGGCCGCGCCGCCTTTGGATTTAAAGGCGCCGGGAACCGGCGCGTCCTTGTGCGAGGGCTTCTTGACCGCATCACGCACGAGAACCCAGCCGCCCTTGGAACCGGGGACCGCACCGCGCACCATCAGGAGACCGCGTTCGGCGTCGGTCTTCACGACGACGAGGTTCTGCGTTGTGACGCGCTCGTCGCCCATGTGACCGGCCATCTTCTTGCCCTTGAAGACCTTGCCCGGATCCTGGCGCTGACCGGTCGAACCGTGCGAACGGTGCGAGATGGAGACGCCGTGCGTCGCCCGCAGGCCGCCGAAGTTCCAGCGCTTCATGGCGCCCTGGAAGCCCTTGCCCTGGTTGGTGCCCGTCACGTCGACGAACTGACCGGGGACGAAGTGGTCGGCAGTAATTTCGGCGCCAACCTCAATCAGATTTTCGGGCGACACCCGGAACTCCGCCAGTCTGCGCTTAGGCTCGACTTCGGCCTTGGCGAAGTTCTGGCGATCCGCCTTCGTCAGACGCGAAGGCTTGCGGGAGCCGGCGCCAAGCTGGAGCGCGGTGTAGCCGTTCTTGTCGTTGGTGCGATGGGAGAGAACCTGAACGTTGTCGAGCTTCAGCACGGTGACGGGGATATGCTCCCCGGTTTCCGTGAAGATGCGGGTCATTCCCACCTTCTGTGCAATCACACCGGAACGCATGGCGTGCATTCCTTCCCTTCATGCTGGGGTCTTGAGCGGGCGTACCGTCAGAGGACCCTTTCAAGAATTCTTCTATAGCTTGATCTCGACGTCCACGCCGGCGGCGAGGTCGAGCTTCATCAGGGCGTCGACGGTCTGCGGCGTCGGATCGACGATGTCGAGCAGGCGCTTGTGCGTGCGCATTTCGAACTGCTCCCGGCTCTTCTTGTCGACGTGCGGAGAGCGATTGACGGTGAAACGCTCAATACGCGTCGGCAGCGGGATCGGCCCGCGCACCTCGGCGCCCGTGCGTTTCGCCGTATTCACGATTTCGCGCGTCGAGGCATCGAGAATTCGATGGTCGAACGCTTTCAATCGGATGCGGATATTTTGGCCGTTCATGTCTTTCGAACTCGCTCAAAGGAAGAAGCGCCCGGTGCCCGTGCGCCTCTCGCTCCCACTGACTTATTCCTCGATCTTGGCGACGACGCCGGCGCCGACGGTGCGGCCGCCTTCGCGGATGGCGAAGCGAAGCTTCTCCTCCATCGCGATCGGCGTGATCAGCTCAACCGACATCGAAACGTTGTCGCCCGGCATGACCATCTCCGTGCCCTCAGGCAGCGTCACCACGCCCGTCACGTCCGTCGTGCGGAAGTAAAACTGAGGACGGTAGTTGGTGAAGAACGGCGTGTGACGACCGCCCTCCTCCTTCGTCAGAATGTAGGCCTCCGCCGTGAACTTCTTGTGCGGCTTGATCGAGCCCGGCTTGCACAGAACCTGACCGCGCTCGACGCCCTCCCGGTCGACACCGCGAAGCAGGCAGCCGACGTTGTCGCCAGCCTCGCCCTGGTCCAGCAACTTGCGGAACATCTCTACGCCCGTAACCGTCGTCTTCGTCGTGTCGCGGATGCCGACAATCTCCACTTCCTCGCCAACCTTGACCACACCGCGCTCAATGCGGCCCGTCACGACCGTGCCGCGCCCGGAAATCGAGAACACGTCCTCGATCGGCATCAGAAACGGCTGGTCCTTCGGACGGTCAGGCTGCGGAATGTACTCGTCGACAGCATCCATAAGCTTCAGGATCGCGTCGTGGCCAATCTCAGGCTGCTTGTCCTCAAGTGCGCACAGCGCAGATCCCTTCACGATCGGAATGTCGTCGCCGGGAAACTGATAGCTCGACAGAAGCTCGCGAACCTCCATCTCGACAAGCTCCAGAAGTTCGGGATCGTCGACCATGTCCACCTTGTTCAGGAACACGACAAGCGCCGGAACGCCAACCTGGCGCGCCAGAAGAATGTGCTCGCGCGTCTGAGGCATAGGGCCGTCCGCAGCAGACACAACCAGGATCGCGCCGTCCATCTGCGCTGCCCCCGTGATCATGTTCTTCACGTAGTCCGCGTGGCCGGGGCAGTCGACGTGAGCGTAGTGACGCTTGTCCGTCTCGTACTCAACATGCGCCGTCGAAATCGTGATGCCGCGCTCGCGCTCTTCTGGTGCCTTGTCAATCTGGTCGTAAGCCGAGTACTGAGCCTTGCCCGTCTCAGCTAAAACCTTCGTGATCGCAGCCGTCAATGACGTCTTGCCGTGGTCAACGTGACCTATCGTGCCGATGTTGCAGTGCGGCTTCGTCCGCTCGAATTTTGCCTTGGCCATATGTCGTTTCCTTAAGGTAGCGGGAGCGATGCGCCGCCAAGGCCCGCCCGGGGCAGGCCGACGCGCACGTTGCGCCCGTGTCTCTAAGGGTTTGAGGGGCGATCTTCAAGACCCAATTCAGCGGCGAGAGCTCCTTCCGAAGTACCGCAGGCCGGCAGTATCATTTACATATTGCATTCTACCGCCCGCTGCCTCCGGTCCGGCACCGGCAGCGGCGACTTGGACCTGCGGTCCATGGCAAGGCAGGGCCAGGGGGGCGGCGTACCTCCCGGCGCACAGCAGGGGAAGGTGGACGGGTGGAAGACACTCTCAAATCCGCGACGCAGAAACAGCGCGAGGAGCTGACGACACTTATCGGTCCCGCCATGCGCACGCTTGCCAAGGGCTGCCGGGACAGTTTCCCGGATCGCCCATCGGTCGAGGCCCTGCTGGCGGCGGGATTGGCCAAGATGCCCTACTGCAAACATCTTTTCGCACTCGATGCCTCGGGCCACCAATTCATCGACAACATCACACGCACGGGCCCCAATCCAGACTATTTCGGCCGGGACCGCTCCCAGCGGCCCTATTTGCAGGGGCTTGTCGGCAGCACCGACTTCAGGCTGTCGGAGGCCTACATTAGCCGCAACCGCAAGCGGCCGATGCTGACCGCGGTACAGGTCGTGCGCGACGCGGATGGGCACGTGGCTGGGTTCCTCGGCGCGGACTTCGATCTGCGCGAACTACCCGGCACCGAGGAACTCTATTGCGACACGCAGGTCTGGCGGCAGGTCAAGGGTGATCCTGCGATACGTGGCGGACTTTTTGCGCAGAGCCGCGTTCAAAGCCTGTTCGACGACCACCTCGATACCGTGCTGCCGGTGATGGCCGAGTTGCTCACAGAGCGCGGTGTCTTCCACGGCAAGCTGCATTTTTCATCGAACCGGGCCACCATCTGGTTGATCGATGATCCGATGAGCTACCGGCTGCTCGACAGCTCCGACCTTCTGGATCCGGATACCTGTCTCGCCTACCGGCCGAGGCCTTATCTTGATGGTGCCGTGGTTCCTGCGAGCGAGGTCTCGAAAGTGCTCGACATGTTTCGCAGACTGCGCTTCGCCGACGAGACGATCTATCTGCGGTCGGGATCGCTCAATATTTGCAATGGACTGGTCAGTCTCAATTTCTCGTGCGACGGCACACACTACGTTCGATACGACGAGTTGCTTGGCAGGGGCATGGATTTCTGGCTAGGCGGCGCCAGCTAATGCTGGTCAGGTCTCGACCGGAGCAAGTGCTCTGGTACGGTCGAGGAAGCCTCACCGGCGTTCGGTGTGCCCAGACCGCGGACGCGCCATGTCCGACGCGATGGGTCACAACCAGAAGTTTGCAGGAAGAACTTGGTGCCACGGCATTGAATTTCACTGATCGGGTTCAACCTATGGCGCCTCGTCGAGAATCTGCCGCAGCTTGATGGCCAGCGCGCCGATCATGAACGGCTTCTCGATGAAGTTGAGGCCTTCTTCCAAAACCCTATGCGGGTTGATCACTTCGGACATGTACCCCGACATGAAGAGACATTGGACTTCAGGGTAAGTGGCAGTCACCACTCGCGACAGCTCGCGGCCGTTCATTTCCGGCAACACCAGATCGGTCAGAACAAGATCAATCCGCCCGCAGGCGCCTAGTGCTTCAATGGCCTGCTTGGGATTGAGGAAGGGCAACACCCGATAGCCCAGTTGCTCCAGCATCTCTTTTGTCGCTGTGAGGACGCTGAGTTCGTCCTCTACCAGAAGAATGGTCTCTTGACCCGTGGGGTGAACTTTCGCAGTGGCCGGCGTGGCCGCTTCAGGCTGGCCCCCCTCGTATCTGGGAATAAATATGTCAAAGATGCTGCCCTTTTGAAGCTCGCTCGAGACCTCGATGAAGCCGCCGTTCTGCTGGACTATGCCGTAGGCCGTGGCCAGACCGAGACCCGTCCCAGCGCCGAATTTCTTGGTCGCATAGAACGGCTCGAAAATGCGCTCCCGCGTTTCTGCATCCATGCCGCATCCGCTATCTGCGATACGCACCATCACATAATCGGCGGACTCGTCCGTCGAAGCTCCGCAAGGCGGGCGCACGACGTTACGTGTCTCGATCTCGATCTTCCCGATGTCGGCAATAGAGTCCCTGGCATTGACCAGCAGGTTCGTCAGAACCTGATCAACCTGGGTTGGATCCATCTTCACCGGCCAGACCTCTGCCTTCGGCCGCCATGAAACTTCGATATTCTCGCCTATTAGTTGCTTCAGCATTTTCAAGGTCTCCTCGATCAGCGAATTGAGGTCGAGGACCTTCGGCGAAATCGCTTGCTTGCGGGCAAAGGCCAACAGCTGATTGGTCAATCGGCTCGATCTTTGCGCAGCGTCCTTGATGGCCCTGATGTTATCTGCGACACGGCCTTCGCAAGAACTCTGGAGCAAGCTCAGTTCTGCCTTCCCTAGGATCACCATAAGCATGTTGTTCAGATCGTGAGCGACACCGCCGGCAAGCCGACCGATCGATTCCATCTTTTGAGCTTGGGCGAGCTGCGCTTGCAGGGCGATCCGCTGCGTTACGTCGCGGCTGATACCCAGAACCCCGACTAGTCCGCCGTGCGTATCGTACATTGGCACCTTACTTGTTTCGATATGATCATGTCGGCCGTCTGCGGCGACAAACGTTTTTTCCATGTACGTGTGCGGGGCACCCTGATCAATCGCAATCGTGTCATCCCGTCGAAACGCATCGGCAGTCTCGCGATCAAAAAAGTCATAGTCCGACTTGCCCACGATCTCCGCTTCACTGCGACCGATCAGTTTTTCAACTCCGGCATTGCACGACAGATAGACGCCGTTGGGATCTTTCACAAAAACCAGATCCGGTATGGCTTTTACCAACGCTTTCAGAAATGCTTCCTTCTGCTCGTCCTCTTCCTTGGAAGCCTTTAGTTCCAGCTCGCCCAGCTTCTGCTTGCGAAGGATGCGCGCGGTGATGATGCCGCCAACCAGGAAGGCCGCGAAGAAAAAGATCCGGGTGAACAGGTTTGAATTGGGAATATCGAGCGCGAAGAATGCGCTGAACGGTCGCTCCGAGTGAAAAATCAAAGCATTGAGCAGGCTATCGAGCACCCAGAACAAGCAGCCGACCAGCATGAACAGGCCGATCACGTAACCTGTCCGTTCATATTGATCGACGGGCTTCAGCCTGAAGAACCTGCGAATCGGGTTCAAGTGCAAAAGCATATCGGCCGCGAGCAGATAGACATAAGCCTCGCAGATCTGCTTGATCGTCACGAAAACCGAAAAGTCCCATGGCGCTTCGGTTATCGAATGGGCACCCCAGTCCCACGGGGGCGGGTTGTAGGACACCAGCCAGCGGCACGGGAAGAGCAGGTTGAGGCTGCACAAAATGCGGAACGGAACCTCGACCGTATAGATGTTCATCCACCATTTGGCATCGGATCGCTCGCGTCGCTCGGCGAAATAGCCGTGCCAGACCATCCACAGCGTGAACGTCGGCACGAAGAGAAAGGCTACGTAGCCATTTGTCGGCCCCCACAGCCACCACAGGGACTGGCATCCGCCGGCCAGTGCCGAGAGCAGCCCGAACTTCCAGCCCCAGCTCAGGGCAATAAGCAAAGGGAAGATCAGGCCATAAACCATGGCTATCTTGTAGTCGCCGTAGCTGAACACATAAGCGTACAGATTGACGATGAAACCAGCGACCCCGAAGGCAAGTGAAATCAGGATCTTATAGGTGGTTTCATTGTGCAGCGTCATCCAACGTCCCTGCGCGCAAAACAATCGCGACACGGAATGTAACCAGCCCCGAGGAAGTAGCGCAACCCGAACGGCGACCCCGGACGATTTGTGGCGGCCATGAGACCGCGCGACCCGAACACGTCCGCGCCTGTTGGCCCCGATGCGGTGCGTGGTCTGAACCGGTCTTGAGGTCGCGCTAGAAAGCAGCTGCTTTCGCTGCGTCAGCAAAACCTTTCGCAACGATCACTTGCCACGGTCTGCGGGCATAGTGCCGTCTCGACAGGGGCTGGGGCGGTGCTCTGAGCCGGTCGGGAAAACCCAATCGACGACCGCTACAGTCGAGTTGCGGACCCGCCATGTATGACGCGACGGGCCAGGGGCGGTCCAAAATGGCAGTCCTCCACCATGCTCCGCTGTTCGGACCTTTGCAGACTTCAGACGAACTAATCCCCGCGCCCCTAACAGAATCGATCATCACTCGCAGGTTTGCCAGCGAGTGACGTGCCGATGCGCGGTGCCATTTCATCTACGACGAGAGCCTACGCATCGCCACTTGCGCTGGAATGCGAAGCGGCATGGGCGCGCCTGGTGTTGGCGTTCAAGGCCTTCGTCCAAGTCGCGATCAAGGCGGGGTTCAATCCCGGCCAGCCGCGCATGCCGGCCGGCAATCGGGATGGCGGGCAGTGGACCAGTTCGGGTGGTAGCATTGGTGGCGGTCTGGCCCATCTCGCTTCGAGCCGCCGGCAAACGGTTCGGGTTCGTGTCGGCCGCTCCTATCATGACGCGACACCAGCACAGTCCATGCGCCTTGCCAATGCCGCTGCTTGGGCACGCACCGCGACGAATCGCGTTCGCGAAATTGAGCCGTCGTGGAGGCCCCGACCCAGCCTGACCGAAACCATAGAAGGCGAGATCCGCGCGCTGGAGGCGGCGGCCCGCGAAGCCAATGCGCTGATGCGCGCGGCGCAGGTGCATGGTGGTACGCTGAGCGGGCGCGAGATCGAAATGCGCACGGATCGTGAGTTGTGCTGGAGCTGTGAAACGTTGCTACCACGCATCGCATTGCAACTTGGCAATCCAGACGTCAGGATTATCGATGGTACAGGAATGCTGTGGATTCTGCGTGACGGGATCTGGATTGAGGGGCCCGGCAAATGAAGAAGCATGCGTATTTCCACACGTTCTGGGGTGATGAGTGGCCCACCCTGGAATTCCTGGAGCCTTATTTTACGCATCCTGCGAAAGACTTTGGCTGGTTCCCCAATTCCAGCAATGACAGCGCGGGCATCAGTCTTCAGGGGCTTGATGGAACGGAGCACTTGCCCTGGGGGCGGGGGCGCATTGACATTAACCTCCTGATGTGGGGACACCCTGAGCATGGAGTGCTGCTGATCTATGAAAGGGTCGGGAGAGATGATCCTTATGGCTATTGCTCGAAGGGTGACATGAGCCGACTGAGAGAATGGGTTCGCTCGCTTCACGATACCCCGCTTCCGGGTGGCCTTTTCATCCCATTCGCCGAGGCGTGGAAGGCGGTCAAGGAATTCATCGAGACCGAGGGGCAGCTTCCCACCAGTATTGAGTGGATCAAGAGTGAGGACCTGCCCGAAGGCACGTTCCCTGATCCGTGATCGCCCGCGACGTCTGCTGAGCTCCCGCACAAGAGACGAAATTTTTTCTGCATCGCTTTGAGTGTTGTGGGCAGCTCAGGGTCACTCTCGACACCGGCCCCACCGGCAACTGCCGCTCTACGCCAATACGGGACACTTGCCCCCCGGTGGACCACACGGCGGAAACCGCACTCGCCCAGCGCCCCGCACCGTGGCCGCGCCGGCAACCGACTCTAATTGCAAAGGAATGTTGGAGCGGGTGATGGGAATCGAACCCACGTATTCAGCTTGGAAGGCTGCTGCTCTACCATTGAGCTACACCCGCTTGTTCGCCTGGGAACCGCGCTCCTTGCCGGGCATCACGCGCGGGCGAAACCGCCGCTGCGCGGCAAGTTCGCCTGATCTGGTGGAGGGGGCTGGATTCGAACCAGCGTAGGCGTAGCCAACGGATTTACAGTCCGTCCCCTTTAGCCACTCGGGCACCCCTCCGGAAACCAGGACGCGCGGGCCGAAAAGTCTCAGAACCCAAACGAAATAGCCCCGCGAGTGTCGCCGCGGGGCAAGCACCGTCTTATGCAAACGGCCAGCCCGCCTGTCAATCCCCTATCGGCCCGCGGGCGGCCGTTGACAGCCCACAAGACCCCCGCAAATCAGCCGGATTACTTGCATCGGGGCGCAGGATTGCCGTATGGCAACTCACTCTCCAGATCCACCAGATCCGTGGCTCCACGGCCATGCAACTGGCCGCGCCCTCGAAAAGGCCTCCACATGTCCGCCTCGACCGGCAAACCGCGCGCCTTCAAGTCCCGCAAGGACCCGTCCCGTCCGCCGACGCGGCGTGGACGCAGTCATCCTGGCGCTACAGGAGCGTCCCAGCGCATCGAGGCAACGCCAGACGACCGGCCAGTGCTGTTCGGCATTCATGCCGTGGCTGCAGCGCTCGCCAACCCTCGCCGCCGCATCCGTCGCATGCTGGCTACCGAGAATGCCGAGAACCGGCTTGCCGGCGCCATCGCCGAGCGCGGGCTTGCAGTGGAGCGTGTGCGGCCCAAGGATCTCGACCGGCTGCTCGGGGCGGACACGGTGCACCAGGGCGTCGCAATCGAAGCAGAGCCGTTGCCGGAGCCAGATCTCGCCCAGCTCGTCGTTCGCGCGGGCGCGCCAGACGGCGGGCCGCTCGTCGTTCTCGACCAGGTGACCGACCCGCACAACGTCGGCGCCGTGCTGCGTTCGGCGGCGGTATTCGGAGCCGCGGGGCTCGTGACGACACGGCGGCACTCGCCGCCACTCAACGGCACCCTCGCAAAATCGGCGTCTGGAGCGCTGGAACTCGTGCCGGTCGCCCTCGTCCAGAACCTCGCGCGCACGCTCGACGAACTCAAGGCCGCAGGCGTGAGCGTGATCGGACTTGATGGCGAAGGCGACACGCTGCTGGAGGACGCTCCGCTTTCCGGTGCGGTCGCATTCGTGCTGGGCGCGGAGGGCAAGGGACTCCGGCAACTGACACGCGAGACCTGCTCGACCATCTGCCGCATCGGCACATCGCAGTCGCTCGCCAGCCTCAACGTCTCAAATGCTGCTGCAATCGCCTTGCATCTGTCGTCGATGCGGCGGCGGGGCGCGCACTGACACGCACGCAGGCCAAGCGCCACCAAAGGCTGATGACGGGTTCAGTCCCTTGGTTGCTGCGGCTCGGGCGGCTCGTGATACTCGCCATCGTCCTCGCCTTCGTCCGGCGCTTCGAGCGGCAGCGACATGATGGCCATGCCCATCTTCAACGCACCGAAAGTCAGGGCGAACATGGCGAACAGCAACAACATGGGAACGAACGGCTCGGAGCTTTCGGTCAACAACTGTTTCACACCGCCGAGATCGACAAGCACGACAATTGCCGCGAACACGATGCCTGCGGCCACGCCCAGCGCGCAATGCAGGGCGAGGAACGTAAGCAGGCTCGGCTGATTAGGGTCGCCCGGGATCGTGCGAGGAAAGTGACGGTGTGGCATCGTATCCTTCACACTCGGCTTCGCGGCCGCTGGGAACCGGGGGCGCGGCGCATCGTGGCTTCATTAGTAATAAGAATAGCACGATGGCTCACCGCAACTGTGACTTCGATCACGACCGGCGTCACTATCGGCTGCAAGGATACTGAGACGGCGCGCGCAGCACAAATCGGCCGCCGGTCATGCACCGGAGGCCGATGTGGTCTCACATGAATTCGGCTTGTGGCCGCTCAGCGGCGGTGGCGATAGCCCTGGGGCTTGCATCCCTGGTTGAGCTTGCAGCGCTTCGTATAGCCCCATGCCTTGTAATACCGCGGCAGCGTGTAGTGCTTGCGGGACTTGCGATAGCAGCGCGCCGGCACCCAATAGTTCGAGTTGTAGTACGGATAATAGCGCGGCTGCACATAGCGATAGTGATAGGGATCGGTTTCGCTCGAGACATAATAGCGATGGCGGTAGCGCGGCGCGTAAACGCGGTGCGTGACGACCCGCTCGCGGCCCCAGGCGCCGTTGTCGTGAAGGAAGCCGGCGGATGCCGGCTGCGGCAGCGCGACGAAGAAAGCGGACAGAACCGCCAACGCCGCAAGGATGCTCCTGATACGCATGACTGAAACAGCTCCCTGATGCTGGTCGAACGCGAACTTCCCCAGTTGATGACAGAAATTGGCTAACGTTCCTCTAAGCTTGCTGAAAATGCGGCCCCCTGCACCCCAACGTATCATCGGTCAGACATCAAATCGCGCCATATCGGCACAGTATTTCAGTTTTCTTGCGCAAGAACCTGGGCCCTACAGGCGATGCCTCGATCAAAATGCGTTGCGATATGCCCGCGGCGACAGCAGGGTCAACGCAAGAATGTAGAGGTCGAGCACGAGCGACCAGTTCTCGATGTAGTGAATGTCGTATTCGACGCGCCGGCGCATGGCTTCCTCGGTCTCGGTGGCGCCGCGCAGGCCGTGGACCTGCGCCCAGCCAGTGATACCCGGCTTCACGTTCAGCCTGCGCGGATAGTCGAGAATTCGGGTCTCGTAGTGGATGTCGTGGGCCACTGCGTGCGGCCTGGGGCCGACCAGCGACATCTCGCCGAGCAGCACGTTGATGAGCTGGGGAAGCTCATCGAGGTTGAGCTTTCTCAGCCACTGGCCGACGCGTGTCACGCGGGTATCGGAGCGGGAAGCCTGCGTAACGCGATCGCCATCTTCAAGCGTGGTCATCGTGCGGAACTTCCAAATGCGGAACTCCCGATGATTATAGCCTCGGCGGCGCTGACGAAAGAAGACCGGCCCGTCGCTATCCAGTTTGATCAAGATCGCCAGGATCACGAACAGCGGCGCCGCGAGCACGAGAGCCGCGGATGAGAGCGCGATGTCGAACACGCGCTTGGCGAGAGCCTGCATCGGCCCGATCGGTGCGCCGGTAAGTGATAGCGTCGTCGTGCCGCCGAACCGCGTTATGCGCGGATCAGAGAAGCGCCCAATGACGCCGCCGGCGCCAACGTGGACGCCCACGGGGAGAACGAGCAATCCTTCGACGATGCGCTCAATCCGCGAACCCTGCGACCAGTCAAGCAGTATTATTATATCCTCGACGTGGCAGGCGCGCGCGCTTGAAACGATCTGGCGCAAAACCGCGTCGTGGTCCCTGTCGTCGGGTGGCGGTCCGGGATCAGCGAGCACGCCGGTCGCCACGACGCGCATATTCGAAGCGGTTCGTTCGATATCAGCCTTGGTGCGTGCGAGTTCGTTCTCCGTGCCGATCAGCATGAGACGCCGGTAGACGATGTGTCCCCGTGCGATGGCCGATTTCAGCATCATATCGATGAATGCGTCTACGGCGATCACTGCTACGAGGCCGGCGGCATAGAAGAGGATCATCCAGCCGCGGGAAAAGACGCCGGTCGTCTTTGTAAGAAATCCAAAAAGCGCCAGACAAAGGAACACGTAATTCCAGATGACGAAAATTCGCCGTGTCGCGCGAGGGCACTCGAGGAAGCGATCGATGCCGTACTCGTCTCGAAAGATGAAGGGGAGCGTGTAGAGAAGAGCAGTCAGAGCGCCGATCGCAACATAGGTCTCGATCGCTCCCACATTGTCATAAACGACGAAATGGTAGGCGGTGCCGCTCAGTACCGAGGTTGTCAGAATGGCCAGGCTTTCAGTAGCCAGTGCGATGATTGCGAAAGCGGTGTTGCCGATTGCCAGCCAGCGACCCTGCGCGGCTCCGGCCGCATCAATCTTGCACGTCGTTCCATTCACGGCGCGAGAACTCTCCACGTGGCGCCTGTCCCGGCCGCGACGATTCGCGTGGCCGGGGCGGCAAAACTCCTACCCCGGAACCTCGCAATGCAAATTTGGGTACCAACTCCGACGACCGCACGAAGCAAAACTCGTTCGCAGTTAAAGGCGTCAACGCGTCCCACGAACCACCTGATCCTCAACTTCAAACACTTGGGCACATTTGTTGCACAACCGGCCAGGGCTCCGGTGGCCCGCACGGCCCTCGCATGCGATTTCGCGAGGACGCTTGAGAAATGCGCAATATCGACAAAACACGCCTAATGGGCCCGCGAAGATGGTACAGATAGCAGAACGGCTTGATAAGAAGAGCTCTTTCGGCCTGAAAGTCGCCAACTCCATCCCTCTGACAATGCTATCTAAATCTCCCTTCATTCCTTATAATACCGTCGCCGGAACGTCCGACTTTGGTGGATTCATGTCCATACTGTCCCGCAATGCGGCGACCATCGCCCTGTTAACCCTGTCGTTTCTTGGCATTGCGATCGCCTACCTCGCCGTGGCCAAGCCCGTCTACACCGCGTCCACCTCCATTTTCATTGACCCGCGCTCGCGAAAAATTCTGCCCGAGGAACTCCTTCAGACGAACCTCGGATCCGACCTGGTGCTGGTCGAAAGCCAGCTCGCTATCATTGGGTCAGACAGCGTTCTAAAGCGCGTGGTGGACAAAATGGATCTCGTCAACGATCCGGAGTTCAACGCGCCTCCGGGCAGCGGCCTTCTCTCGCAGGTCAAGGCATTCATTCGCGGACCGGCGCAGGAGATATCTCCAGAGGCACGCGCGCTAGCGAGCCTCTCTAGCAACGTCAAGGTCAAGCGGGCGCAGAAGACCTATGTTGTAGAGGTTGAGGTGGCTTCGAACTCGCCCGTGAAGGCTGCGCGACTGACGGAGGCGGTGGTCGACGCGTATCTGGAGGATCAGGCCGATAGCAAGGCCGACGAGATCCGCAGGGCCAACAAGCTGATCGACGATCGGCTTGGCGAACTGCGCCGGCAACTTCGCGAGGCAGAGACGCGTGTCGACGAGTTCAAAAAGGCCAACAAGATTCTGGCCTCCGAGGGCGGGCTCGTGGCCGAGCAGCAGCTGACACGCATGTCGTCCGAGCTGATAACGGCGCGAGCCGTAGCCGCCGAAAGCAAGGCCCGCCTCGAGCTCGTGCAGTCGGCGGTGAAGGAGGGTGGAAGCCCCGAATTCCTGCCAGACGCCATCCGGTCGGGTCTCGTGCAGAAACTGCGCGAACAATTTGCGCAGGTGGCGCGACGCGAGGCAGCGCTTTCGACGCAGTTGCAGGGTCGTCACCCGGTGCTCATCGAGGTGCGCTCGCAGTTGCATGAGGTTCGAAACCAGATCAATGCCGAGCTAAAGCGAATCGCCGCCAGTGCGAAGGGCGACTACCAGTTCGCCAGCAACCGGGTCGAAGAGCTGACGCGCTCACTGGAGGCGTCGAAGTCCGACGTGGCAAGGACCAATACGGCGCAGATCCGCTTGAGGGAGCTGGAGCAGGATGTCGCCACCAGCCGCGACCTGCTCAATACATTCCTGGCGCGGGCCAAGCAAACCCAGGAGCAGCAGACCCTGACGCTCGCAGAAGCGCGCGTCATCTCTCCGGCGAGCCTGCCCACAAAGCCAAGCAAGCCGATCACGTGGCTCGTCGTTGCGCTCGGTCTGCTTGGCGGGCTCGGCATCGGCATCGCTCACGCGCTGATCCGCGACCAGATGGAAATTTCGAACCGCAGGACCGAGCCTCCCGCGTCCATAGATGTGACGAATGTACTGGGCATCCTGCCGGTGCTTGGCGGCGCGGGCCGCGGCGGCCTGCTGCGTCTTCGACGACACCGAGACGGTCCCGGGCTCAGCGAGGTGATGGCCGCGATTGCCAATGCCAACGTGTCGGACGCCGCGCGGGGCTATCGCCAGGCCGTGTTGCGCCTGACGACGCGGCTAAGGTCACGCCACCGAAACGGGTCGCCGGACATTGCGGTCGTGACTTCGGCGCACAGTGGCATTGGCGCATCGTCGGCGGCACTTGCGGTCGCCTATGCGGCGGCGATGTCGGGCGAGCGTGTGCTGCTCGTCGATGCGGATTCCACCGATACGGAGCTTTCGAACACACTGGCTACCGACTTCGATCATAGCGACCCGATCATTCTCGACAACACGCTGCACCTGCGCTCGATCACGAGGCGCGATGCGCGCTCGGGCCTGATGTTCCTGCCGATCGCACTGGCGGATCTGCGCACGCTCGCCACGCACCAGCGCAAGCGGCTGGCGGCGGGCATTGTCGCGCTTGCCGAATCCTACGATTTCGTCGTTATCGACGCCGGCGCACTGCTGGAAGACGAGAGCACAACCACCCTGATGCCGATCGCAGACCAGATCATCCTCGTGGCGCGGGCGGGCGATGCCTCGCCGCTGGTGCAGCGCGAAGCCATGCGGATGATCGAACCCTTCGAGGAGAAATTCGTGGGTGTGGTGGTCAACATGGCGGGAGGACGCCACTCCGTGTAGCAGCGCCGTCTGGCGTCACAACGCTCGGGGCTGCCACATTATTCGTTGGCTCGCGGCGCGCAGAGAAGCGGGACGCGGTTTGAGCCGCCATGGAAAGGGGTCGCCGCGGCGACGTCTCATCTAGACGAACCCGAGGCACCGAGAAACTTGCAGAGAGGGTTCCACGAGAGCATGAGCACGCGAACGCCAATCGAGCGCCCCTCGGTTCCGGACGGGCCTCCATTCGGCCTGCTGCTCGGCGTTCTCACGATCGTACTGCTCACGATCTCGCCGCTGGCGCTGGTACATTTCGGCTTCAACTACGACGAGCCGGGTGGCAATCCGCTGGAGAAGATACATCCGGCGACACTCATCGCGGCTGCGATCGTACTGCTAGCCGGTATCGCCGCGGGCAATCCGCTGTCGTGGTTCATCGAACAAGCAGGACGGCATCCACTGCTGATCATCTATCTCGGCGCTATCGCGCTACTGATACTTCACTCGATACGGGTGGTGAATCTGCCCTTTACACAATTCTTCGACACGTTCCTGCTGCCTGCTCTCGTTTTCCTGCTCTTCCATGACGTCAGCGACAGGCGGGCGCGGCATCTGGGCTGGATCATTCATGCTCTGATGATTGTGAATGCGCTGATCGGCATCGGCGAGTTCGCCGGCGCAATGCGGCTTACTCCGATCGTCGCATCCGGGGTGGTGATCGAAGATGACTGGCGATCGACAGCGCTGCTCGGACATCCTCTCGCCAATGCGAGCCTTACGGGCAGCTATCTACTGTTGCTTGCACTCGGCGCAGGGAGGGATTTGCCCTGGCTGCTGCGCGCGGCTGCCTTTGTGTCGAACGCAGCGGGCATGATCGTGTTCGGTGGACGCGCGGCATCGGTGCTGCTGGTCGCGCTGCTGGGCCTGCTGTTGCTGCTGCGTCTCGTCGCGATCATGCGAGGGGCGCCGTTCGACAAAGCCACGGTCCTCAAGGTCCTGGTTCTGGCACCGGTAGCGGCGCTCGTCGTCACCGTGCTTGCTGAAAATGGATTCTTCGACCAATTCATGGAGCGCTTCATCGACGACAAGGGCAGTGCCGACACGCGCACCGAAATGTTCGAGCTGTTCCGCTTCCTGTCCTGGCACGAGTTGCTTTTGGCGCCCGATGCAAAACTCATGGAGACTCTGCGATTCCGATTCGGCCTCGATTTCGGCATCGAAAGCTTTTGGATCAGCTTCATATTGTCCTATGGCCTCGTTGCCTCGATCGTCTTCTTCGCTGCGCTCCTCGCCTTCAGCTACGACATCGCACGGCACGTGCGCCGGGGCGCGGTGTGGGCGTTCCTGTTCTTCTATCTGGTGGCCACAACGTCGGTCAGCTTGTCGGCAAAAAGCCCGCTGCTTGCTATCTTCGTATTGATGCTGCTGGTGCTATTCCATCGGCCGGCGGCGGAGTCGAACAAGTTGGGTCCACCCGGGCGCCAGGCGATACCGCCCACCCATCCTGATCCCGTTGGGCCGCGAGGCGCAACACGACCGCCCCGGCTCAAGACTGCCGCCTAGAGGGGTCTCGGTCCTGGCTGATTCAACGGGACGACGGCGGCGTATTCTATTTCCTTTTTGAAAATCTGATTTTGGCCATTGCAAAAGCCGCAAGCGGGCAATCTGGGCAATAATATTTCGGCATGGCAGTTGCTTATCCGGTCCTCAGGAAGCGGAACTTCGAAACTGCTTCTTCGCAAATGGCAAAAACTCCTGCGGATCTTCAGTGTTTGATTTGTGGATGGTGATCGTAAGCATGCGTACTAAAATGATGCGTCATTCCAAAATCGAGCGCGAATGCACCGCCGACCAGCTTTCTAGATTCAAAACTGCTTTGGCCCTTGAGACATCTCCGGCAGCCTCGCTGGGCGCTGCTCCCCTGGCGTTGATCGACGGATGGCCCATCACGCTTTCCAACATGCGCCAGGCAGTGAGCGAGATCGCCACTGCTGCCGAACGGGGCGAAGGCGCTGCTGCCTTCACGCTCAACCTGGATCATCTGGTCAAGTTGCGAGCCAGCGAGAAATTCCGCAACGCCTACCGACAGGCCCGCTTCATAACCGCCGACGGCGCTCCGGTCGTGCGCCTCGCCTCGTCGCAGCACAAGGGCATCGAGCGCACTACGGGGGCCGACATGGTGCTGCCGCTGGCCGAGGAGGCGGCGCGACGCGGGGTGCCCGTCTATCTGTTCGGCTCGACCGCCGACGTGCTCGGGCGTGCGGGACAACGGCTCGCGGCAAATACGAATGGACGCCTCTGCATCGCCGGTAGCTCGGCACCGCCGATGGGCTTCAATCCGGACGGACCGGAAGGAGATGCCGCGATCGACCTTATCGCCGCTTCGGGTGCGCGCATCTGCTTCGTCGCACTCGGCGCCCCCAAGCAGGAGCTGCTTGCCGCGCGTGCGGTCTCACGTGGCGTGCCGGTGGTGTTTGTGGGAGTCGGTGCCGCGCTCGACTTTCTTGCAGGCAGGCAGGTTCGTGCTCCGCGTGCCGTTCAGAATGCGGGCCTGGAGTGGGCGTGGCGGCTCGCTTCCAACCCGCGACGGCTGGCGCTGCGCTACGCTCGGTGCGCGCTGCTGTTCGCAGACCTCGCGTTGATGTCGCCACTGCGCAGAAGGCCGCAGGATGTCGGAGCCTGATCCGCGCACAAGAAGCTTCGGTCGAATCCGTTCAATACCGCGAATGGCGGCTGGCGAGGCTGCCACGCGTGAAACCGGCGCCACGCGAACCTCCCACTGAGGGAAATGAAATGCCCACCGCGAAAATCCTCTTCTACACGCACGGGCTCGTCGATGGCGGCGCGGAGCGGCTTTGGGCTTGCCTTGCCACCGCCTTCAAGAAGCGCGGCTACGACGTCGTCTTCGTGCAGGACTTCGAGGCCGATGACAACCGCTCGAACCTACATTCCGAGATCCCGCTCGTCACACTTGGCAAAGGGCATTTCCGTGCGACGCGGAAGCTCGCCGAAGTTCTGAGGCGCGAGCAACCCGACATCGCCCTTTCGGCGGTCGGCGGCTGCAATACCAAGCTCCTGGCGGCAATGAGCATGGCGCGGTCGCGGACGAAGGCCATCATCACCTATCACGGCTACAACGAATGGAAGACCGGGTGGCTCAGCTGGTTCACGTACCTCACTCTGCCGATCCTGTCGCGCACGGCGAGCCGTACCGTGGCGGTTTCGGAAGGACTGCGCGACGAACTCGTGCAGCGCTGGCGCGCCAATCCGCACAAGACTGTCACCATTCACAATCCGGTATTCTTTCCTGCGGGCATTGCCGTGCCATCCAGTGACGAGCTTGCCGCGCGCGATCCGGTCGTCCTGGCCGTCGGCCGCATGGTGGTCGAGAAGGATTTTCGCACTCTCATCCGAGCATTCCGGCGTGTGCGCACACCTGATGCGCGTCTCGTCATTCTGGGGAAGGGTCCTCAGCGCGCGATGCTGGAGCGCGAGGTGAAGCGTCTTGGATTGGCAAACAAGGTGTCAATGCCCGGCTACAGCCGCGAACCCTGGAAGGCTTACAGTTCGGCCAAGGTCTTCGCGCTCTCGTCCATTTCGGAACCGTTCGGCAACGTGGTCGTCGAGGCAATGGCCTACGGCCTGCCGGTGGTGACTACCGCGTGTTCAGGTCCGCTGGAGATCCTGAAGCATGGCCGTCATGGGCGCATTGTCTCGCTGTCCGACGAGGTGCAGCTCGCGCAGGCGATCGACGACGCACTGGCAGATCCCGGCGACCCGCAGGAGCGGCTCAAGCGCGCCACTGCGTTCTCGTTCGACGTGCGAGTACCCGCCTACACCGCGCTGATCGACGAAGTTCTGGCCGAGCCGCAGTCACTGACGACCAACACGACCAGCATTGAGCTGGCTTCGAGCAACTGAGCAGGAGTTTCTGTGCAAATGATCAACCGTGACGAAACTCGCCAGCGCGTCTACCTGGATGTAACGCACGTGGGGCGGCATGTCACAGGAATTGAGCGCGTTGCAATCGAGTTGTTCGAAAAGTTCGAATTCGAGAATGCCGAAATCGTTCCCGTGCGTTCAAATGGGCTGCTCTCTCTCATCCTCAAGCAACAGCTATTGTTTCCGCTGCTCGCGCTTTTCAACCCGAGCGCCAAGTTTGCATTCCCGGGATTCCCGCCTTCGCCGCTGATGCAGTTCTTCCGCGAGCGCGTGGTTCTCTATGTCCACGACCTTTTCCTCGTGACGCGGCGGCAGGACCTAGGCCTCAAGGCCATGCTCTATATGGCGTGGCCCTTCCGGCGCGCCGTGACGCGGCTCAAGCATTTCCTGGTCAACTCGGAAAAGACACGTGCCGAACTGGAACCGTTCGTTGCCGCCGACGCTTCCATTGGCCTCTACCGGCCTCCGATCGGAAACGTATTCGACCTGTCGCCGGGCGGGCGTGCGGAACGCACCGACGAACCGGACGTACTGCGTCTCGTCGCCGTCGGCACGATCGAGCCGCGCAAGAATTTCGGCTACGCGGCTGCGATACGCGACGCGCTCGCACGGCAAGGCTACGCGAATGTCACGCTCGACATTATTGGACGCGAGGGCTGGGGGGGAGAGGCGCAGCGGCTCGCCGGCAGGGCGGGTGTCAACCTCCGCGGCTACCTGTCGCTGGCCGAGGCGCGCGCTGTGATCGAAGACGCAGATGTCTACCTGTGCACCTCGCGCGACGAGGGGCTCGGGCTGCCATTGCTCGAGGTGCAATGCGCGGGTCTTGCGGTAGCCGCGCCCGACCAGCCCGTGTTCCGAGAGGTGCTGCGCGACAGCGGCATCTACATCCCACAAGGACGCGCGGACGCCGCAGCCCGCGCGATCCGAACCGCGCTGAGCGTGCGGGGATGGCGCAAGCGCTCGCTCGATGCTGCACAGACCAATCTCGAACGCTGGAATTCCGTTGCGGCGGCGGATGCCGCGCGGGCGCGGGCGATGTTCGCCGACGGCGGCCGACCATGCATGGCGCAATGCCACTCAATAGCATCTGACCAGGGTTTGCAGACATGACGCGCCACGACAACCACCCGGCCCGGCCCGGTCTCACGCGACGCAATGTGCTGTTGGGTGGGGCGACCGCCGCGGTGACGGGTGTTGCGGCGTTGTCTGGTCCTCCCCGCTCACATGCGCATCCCTCAGGCGCAGAGCCTGCTTCTCTAGCGGCGCTTGCCGCCGCGAAGGGGCTGCTGCTTGGCGCAGCCTTCGCCGTGCACGAACTCGACAAGCCCTATGGCGCACAGTACGCCGCAGCCTATCAACGCGACGCGCACGCCATCACAAGCGAACTGTCGTTCAAGATGTCGAGCCTACGTCCTGATGCCGCCACGCTCGACTTTGCTTCGGCC
This sequence comes from Hyphomicrobiaceae bacterium, assembly GCA_050246945.1. GTDB lineage: Bacteria > Pseudomonadota > Alphaproteobacteria > Rhizobiales > Hyphomicrobiaceae > JAEUMD01. The sequence goes on along the minus strand of JBFWVC010000021.1, from coordinate 22,204 downwards.
GACCGCCTGATGGCATTCGCCGCAGGGCATGGGCTCAAGGTGCGTGCGCATACGCTCATCTGGAACGATGACCTGCCGGGATGGCTTCATCAGCTCAGTGCAGGCGAGATCGAACACCTGATGGACGCGCATCTGCTGGCCGTCATGGAACGCTATCGGGGTCAAGTCTGGGCGTGGGACGTCGTCAACGAACCGATCGGGCCGTGGGACAAGCTGCAGGGCAATCTGCGCAAGGGTCCGTTCCTTTCGGCAATGGGCGAAGGCTACATCGTGCGCGCCTTCCGCTCGGCGCGAAGGCACGATCCAGGTGCGCTCCTGGTTCTCAACGAAGCACAGACGGAAGCGGCGGACGGCAATGGCCAAGTGTTCCGCGACAGCCTCCTGGCGCTCGTCAAACGCCTGAAGGCGGATGGCGCTCCCATAGATGCCATCGGATTGCAGGCGCACCTGCGCTCCGATCTTCCCTACGACATGGGGCGCTTCGTCGGCTTCCTCGATGAGATCGCGGCACTCGGATATGCAATCCACATCACCGAGTGCGACGTCAACGACAGCGCCTTCCGGGGGACGACGACCGCGCGTGACTCCGCTGTCGCCAAGGCCTATCGCGATTTCCTGACACCTGTTCTGGCGCACAAGGCTGTGACCGCTCTGAGCTTCTGGCAGCTCTCCGACCGCACGAGCTGGCTCTATTACATGGAACAAGAGAAGGCGGGCCGGAGACTGCCGCGGCCTTTGCTTCTGGATTGCGAATTCCGCAGAAAGCCCGCGTGGCACGCGGTTGCCGAGGTGCTCAAAGAGATGCCGCCGCGCTGAGACTTGTCGTTCTGCCGCCGCCGAATTTGGAGCGCTGCAGCTCGCGGTGATTTTCGTAGCATTTGGCGAGTTGCACTTCGGGACGGAAATCAGCGATCTGTTCGGCGACGCCCGCCGGCGTGATGCGGCCATCGCGCTGGCTATCGCGGATCTCCACGAAAGCGTCCGACAGCCTGTCGGCCATGTCCTCGACATCGTCTGAGCGCGGCACCAGGTAGCCGCTGATCCCGTCCTTGACGACACTCGCCAGCTGCGGCAGGTGAATGGCACCGACAGGACGACCGGAGCCGAGAGATTCCAGAACCGAGAACGGCATGCCCTCGAACTCGGAGGTGAGAATGCCGGCGTGAACGCTGGCAAGAACGTCCGCTACGCCGTCGGCGGACTTGAAGCCATGGAGCACCGTCTTGTCGGCGATCAGCTCGAACTCAGGGAAGCGACGCGGATCGCTCGTTCCCATGTAATGGAACTCGACACCAGCGCCCAGCTTGTCGGCCAATCGCGCCACCGTCCTGAACATCAGAGACGGCACCTTGAAGAGATCCAGGCGGCCGGCGAAAGCCACGCGAAAGCCGCCATCTTGTGGCAGCGGCCGTGGATGGAAGGTGCGATTGTCGACCCAGGTGGAGAGCGTATCGATTTTGTGCGCCTCGCCCGGATAGGTCTTGCGGATGCGATCGGTGATGATCGGATTGACGCAAAGGAAGCGATCGCACGCCTTCACCGCCACCCATTCATTGATGTTGTGGAGGTAGCGATAGCTTTTCAACAGCGAATCCATCTGCAACTTCGGGGCACCCTCACCGTGCAGCATCTGCACGAACGGGATGCCCAGGGCACGCACCATGCTGGCAAACTCGACACGCTGCAGATCGACGCTGGTGGGTTGCTGCTTGAGGACCGCGCGGACCGCTCCAATGTGGCGCACGAGCCCCTGCATGAACTGGAAATTGATAGACTGGCGGATCGACTTGGCAGCCTCACGGGCCTGTTCGTCGGAGTATGCGAGCACGGGGAGGAAGTCGAATTCCCTGCCGCGGAACGTCTGACGCGTGACCTTGCCGATGTCCAGGTCACCAATCGCGTCGACGCCGATCATCAGGAACGAGAAGTCCTCAGGCAGAAAGCCGATCATGTCGCGAATGAAAGTCTCCAGCCCCCCGACCTTTGCGCCGCGCGGATCGAAGGAATGGATGACACACAGTCTATAGTTCATGGATTTCCTGCAGTTTCAGGTTCGGTGCTTCGGCGCCGACGCGACTGGATCGCCGCTCCCAACATCCGTGCCGACGGCCGCCGCACGGTTTGCGGCTGACGGTCTTTTTGCAGCACGTGGTTAAGAGCTGCGCGAAGGGTTGCCCGTCGATCGCACCGCTACGCAAAAGGATCGATCTGTTCAGCTCTCCCTTCATGACACCTCAGTTTCGGCCGCGGAACGTCCACGCAGCAGCGAGAGAGCCGTGTGGAGCCCGTGCGGATAGAACAGCGCCAGTACCAACACATAGGTTGCAGCTCCGACAGCAGCTGCGAACCCGATCGAGGGAACCGTCGAAGCGATCGAGAGCCGTGAGACGACAAGCGCCATCGTCGCGGTCGCTGCAAGGACTTTCAATGCATCGATCAGCGGGATGGTGAACCGGTACCAATGCCATCCGCAGGCCAACGTCACGACGAGACTGATGAACGATGCCACTGCCACACCCGCCACCGAACCGGGCAGGCCGCCGATCAGCAAACCGGCCGCGCCTCCCGCGATCGACAGCACGGCATCGAGGAAATCGTTGTAGAGCGGTATCATGGGACGCTCGCGGAGCAGAAACACCTGCTCGCCGAAATGTATGCGGAAGCTGCGAAGCGTTCCGGCGAGAATGGCCATCGGCAGAACTGCGGCGGTCATTTTGCGAAACGGATCGGCGACGACCAGCGTGACGAACGGCTCCGAGACCAGCCACAACCCCGTGGCGGCAGGCAGAAGCGCGACGAGCAAGAGCACACCGTTGCGTTCGAGCTGGCGCTGGCCATCGGAAATATCGCTTTCGCGCGCACGCTTCACGGCGAGAGGGAATGCTGCCGCCGTGACCAGCATTGACGCAAAGGCAGCGGCGCGAAGGCCCAGCGCCCAGCCCACCGTCACGAGACCGACAGCGACAGTGCCCTGCAGATGCTCCACGACAAAGCGCAAGCCGTTGTTGGCAAGCCAGATGAAGATGCCGCCCACCAGCAGCGGCAAACCGTAACGCAGGGCATGGCGAACGACCTCGGTACTGACTTGCATCGGCTTCCAGCCGATTTCCAGTCTGAGGACTGCAACGGCGATCGAGATTACCTGTGCCGCGGTGTAGCCCCACAGCACGGCGGCCGCCGTCGCTCCGAACACCTGAACCAACACGAGGCCGAGGCCCAATCCGAAAACCGGCCAAACGATCTGGAGTACGGAATACGTGATCGTGTCGTGCTCAGTGCGGGCGCGGTCGCCAAGTTGTATCACGAATGCGCGTGAGGTTATGTAGGCGATGCCCGCCAGCATCAGCGATCCCGACCACTGCGTCTCTACGCTTGCCTTCAGGCCGAATACGAGGGCGATGGATGCAAGAGCAGATGACAGCAGCACCGCCATCTCGCTGTCGAGGAAGCGCCGACGCGCCTCAGCCGGCCCACCCACGTCGTGATAGCGCATGGTGTAGAGCGTGAACCAGAAGAGCGTTGCCGTGTAGGCCAGTTCCTGCGTTGCCGTTACGAGCGCGAATACGCCCATGCTCTCGGGCGACAAGAAATGCGTCCAGGCCACCACCGAGATGAACTGGAAAATCGGACCGATGACCTGGGCCGGCAAATAGAGAAGTGTCTGGCGTAGCAGCATCTACCTTTGCTCGAGTGGCGAAATCTCCAAGGCCAACGCGGCCTTCGTCATGGGCGATGTGGATGCCTCCGTTGCCGAGGGCAGGGTTGTGCGCACGCGTACCACGTCTGCAAGTCCTGCGCCGCGAGAGCAACAGACGTATGTTGAAAGGGAGGGGAAGCCGCTTCCAGAGGATCGCAAGACGAAGCCTTGCGCAACAAGAAGGGCATTCGTGCTTGGTTAATCGGCGAGCCGCCCGGAGGGAAGTGATTAACTTTTCGCATGCTCGTGTTCCCAATCTGGCGCTTGGTTCCTTACGGGGCACCAGGGCGTCAGCCCGGAACCTTAGATTTCTCGGTTTGCGTTCTGGGTCGACTGACGTTTGACGACCTTCGCCCGGGCATCAAACGTCAGGTCCGGTCCGTTGTCTCCAGCATGTTTTTCACGCAGTACCGCTCTATACTTCGACTAAATACGCTTTCTTATCCTTGAGCATGTTTTTCACGCTGAACCGCTCCGCACTTCAGCTAAACATGCTCGCCTGTCCTTGAGCATGTTTTTCACGCCGAACCGCTCCACACTTCCGCTAAACATGCTTTAGTGCCGCGATAGCGGAATTCGTCGTATTCTGCTGCGGGAGTCGAAAGAAGTCGCGATCTGGACGAAACGAGCGAACTCAGCGATTCCAGCCTGGTTCAGATCAAAAAGTCCGCCGCGCCACCCAATCGAGACGAATGCAGAAGTGTTCTCGATGACTACGCGGGTGCCGGACAGCATCGTGCGCTGCGTTTCAAACAAGGCCAATCAGCCAATTCGAGGAATCTCCTTATCCGATGCGGATCGGCTTCCAGGTTCAGGACGGTTCATTCCGGCAATGGCACGCTCGCGCACTTGAAGCGGCGGGCCGCACCCCTGGAGTGGCAGCCCAGCTCGTCGTGACGCCCGCGCCACGGACAGAGTTTTGGTCTACCCGCGCCGCCGCTCTCGATGGACTGCTGCTTCTGGAACGGACCATGTCGAGGGATCGCGCCTGGCTCACGGATGCGGCAGGTGTGGCTACTGTGCCCCACGTCAAAGCGAGCGAGGTGGCTGAGATCAATGCCGACATCCTCATCGACCTCAGCGCTTCCCCCGTCACTGCCGGCGAGGGGCCGCGCATACTCGTGCCGACATTCGACGGATCGGGGGGCGAGGCAGCGCTGTGGAACGCGCTGCTCGAGGGGCGTGCGCCAGTGCTGGCATTGGCTGAGCCCGCGACGGGAGTCACATCGACGCTGGCGCTGCCGGCGCTCGAGGCCCCGCACCGGCTGCTGGACAGTGCCGAAGCCGTTCTATCCCATCTCGTGGCAGCGCTCCAACGCACCGTCTCCGCGCTGGCCGCAGGCCGGTCGCCGCTTGCCTTCGCGACGACGCCGACGCCCGCTCCGCCAGTCTTACCTGCGGACGACATCGGCGGGGCGCTGCTCGACTCGAACGCCATCGCCGTGCTCGCCCGCCGGGTGCAGAAGAAGGCTGCCGAAAAGCGCGACGCCCTGCTCAAGCAGGCCCCGGTCTGGCAGGTTGCCTATCGCGCGAGTGCGACGCGAACGCGCGCGAGCGAGGAACTGCCATACGCATTCTTCAAGCTGCTTGCCGACGATGGTCAGCGCTATTACGCAGACCCCTTCGTCGTCTATCATGATGGTTGGCATCACGTCTTCGTCGAGGAACTGCCGTATGCTACGGGGCGCGGCGTCATCTCGCATTTTGTCATCGACCGCGACGGTGCCACCGGACAGACACGCGTCGTGCTCGAAGAACCGCATCATCTGTCCTATCCGCACGTCTTCCGTCACAGCGGGCAGTTCTGGATGATGCCGGAAGCTTCCGCGGCGGGTCGCCTCGACCTCTACCGAGCCGAGCGCTTCCCCGACAGGTGGGTGCATCATGCAAGGCTACTGGACGAGCCGGTGCATGACGCCACATTCCTCGAACATGGAGGGCGGCTGTGGATCTTTGCGGGCACGACGCAGCCTGGCGCATCGAGCTGGGATAGTCTCTCGCTGTATACGGCCGAGCGGCTCGAGGGGCCCTGGCAGCCGCACCCCTTGAACCCTGTGCTCGTCGATGCGCGCTCCGCGCGACCGGCGGGCGCGCTTTACATGCACAAGGGCAATCTTTGGCGGCCAGCGCAGGACTGCACCGGGGGCTACGGAAGTGCGTTGACTCTCAATCGCGTCAGTGCACTCGACCCGGAACGGTTCCGCCAGAACCTCGTTGCAACACTCAATTTCGGCCCCGTCGGGCAAGGCTGCGGTCCGCATACGCATAATTTCGCTGCCGGCATAGAAATCATCGATGTCTTTCAGCCGCGCGCCGGGCGCCGACAGGCGGGCACGTGACGGCGCCGTCGAACAAGGGGTTGGCGTGCGACGCGCGAACCAGCTAATAAGGGGCCCGCCTGCCCCTCAGCCTCGCCTGTCGCGCGTGCTGCGTGGGTGCGCAGGTCGGGTATGCCGGCTTAGCACAGTTGGTAGTGCACCTGATTTGTAATCAGGGGGTCGGGGGTTCGAGTCCCTCAGCCGGCACCAATGATTTCAAATGGTTGGCGAATAATCGAAGTCGCCGTTGCTGCGTCAGGTGCGATCCTGGTGCGATAAGAATTCGCCTATCAAGCGCATTTTGCGGCCGCCAGAGCGCTCGGCAACGGCCAGCACTTGAGCGCAGCTATAGCCCCATCCCTACACCCGCAACAGGCCCACTGAACCGCGACGCCCTTCGGGTTTCAGGGCCTCGATGCCGACGGCAAATCGCCGGCATTCGTGTATGGCGAAGGCGATGAAGCACGCCGCCGGGTCGGCAATAAGCTGACCATGGACGAAGCGCGTCGCGTTGCCACGGCCGTCACTCGGACCAGACACGCTGGGCACGAGCAGTGCTCGTCGCACCATCCATTCAACTTCTGCTGCTCCCCTGGCAGCAGACGAAAATAGACGAACGAGTGGATGACGGCTTCGGGCCATATCCGGACGAACGGCCTGCAACGTTATTGCGCCGCACACAATTGCGCTTCCAATAAGAACGCCCGAGCTAATCGACCGCTATCAACGCATTTCCGAAAGCGGGGTTATGTTGATGGACACAGCTGTCATCAATAGACCGAACTGAGGCATGAAGCTGGCAACCGTCGCCATCCAAATACCGAGAGACGTGGTGGCCAACAGATTGGCCGCCGTGCCGGCCCACGATGAATACGATCGAGCCTTCTAGCGGTGCCTGCAATGCGATTCAGCCTTCTTAGAACATTTGGATACTTTGCCGGCGGGCTCTGGACAGCCTGGGGCGGACGGAAGCGAATAGAAGCCAAGCAACTCCGCAACCTACGGCGTCTCGTGGAAAAAGCGCGGCGCGACTCCCCCCTGTTTCGCAGGCTTTGTGCGGATCTGGGACCATCAAGCGAGGTCCAACTGCATGAATTGCCGGTGACCCGCAAGCCTGATCTCATGAGGGAGTTCGACGACTGGCTGACAATTCGTTCACTTCCCCTCGACAGGGCACGCGATCATCTCAGGGATATCCAGAAGATTGGCGTGCCTATCGACGATGTCGCCATCTTCCGGACCTCTGGAACATCGGGCGAACCAGCCGTAATCGTGTTGCCATCATCCTTTCTGGAATATTCTTTTGGGATTTCAATGGCGCGCTTCGATCGACACCAATGGAAGCTCGTCCGGGAGATCCGCAAGCTAGGCACGAGGGTGACAATCACTGGCGGCAACGGTCACTTTGCCGGCGCCGGGTTTAACAAATTGGTGAGAAATCTCCATCCGAGCCTGGAGCGGGGGTTGACCTTCATCGAGGCCGAACAGCCGATCGGCCGGCTCGTTGGACAACTTAACGCGATCCCGAAGATCTCCAGCATCGTGACCTATCCAAGCATGCTGACGATTCTCGCCAAAGAAGAGGAGGCTGGGCGACTGCAGATCGAGCCGGTGCTCTTCAACACGGGGGGCGAGACCCTCACTGATGATCTTCGCGAGCGGGTCCGGCGGGCCTTCCCGTCGCTGAAATACGGCATTCTCGACACTTATGGCTGCACCGAGTGCCTGGTGATGTCGTTTGTGTGCGGCCACGGGCGGAAGCATGTGCACGAAGATTGGGTCATCCTCGAAGCGGTCGACGAAGCGATGCGGCCCATTCCCGACGGCACTCTGTCGGCGACCGTGCTGCTGACGGTGCTCGTCAACGACGTTCAACCCTTCATCCGATATGACCTCGGCGACTGCCTTCGTTTCTACACGGCCCCGTGCCCCTGCGGCTCGCCGTTCCGCAGCTTTCGGGTGGAAGGTCGCGATGCGACGCTCGTTCGCGTGGGCCAGGTGACGCTCTCGCCGCTCGTCTTCGATCTCGAGCACGACGGCGCCCGGCGAATCCAGCTGGTCCAGACAAGCGAGCGAGAGTTCGAAGTGCGACTGGAACCGGCGGACGAGGCGGCGGCAGGGAATATCTTTCCAGACGTCATGAAGTCGGTGAAGCGGGTGTTTCGCGACAACGGCCTCGAAGACGTCGAGGTGCGCGAAAGCGAGGCGCCGCCCGAATTCACCGCGAGCGGCAAGTTCCATGAGGTATTGCCGTTGCGAGGCGCTGACTCGCGAAAATGACCGGACGAGGCTCCATTGCGGATGAAGTCGCAGGTCGTTGTGGTGAGTAGTACAAACTGCGTTCGCAGTCGGCGACTGGCACGTCGGCTTGCCCCTCGGCCGCAGCCATCTAGCCGCCAAGCTCCCGCTTCGCCTACGATTGCGGAGACCGTTCCAAGCGCAATTGATTTCATTCACGCTGCGCGTCGTCGATAGCAGATAGGTTTAAAGAGGAACGGACACAACAGGGATCAGAAAGAAAAAGGGGAGCCACTGGCTCCCCATTCCGATGCCTGGCACTTACCGATCAGTTCGAGGGGACCGGATAGGTGTGCAGGAAATCGATCACCGTACGCGCATCATCAGCTGCAGCCGCGAACGCCTCGGCGGAACTCAGAATAGCATTGTTATCCTCTACGGTTGGCGACTCTGAAGCAGGCTCGCTACCGAAGATCGTCACGTAGGGGTTGATAGAAGTCGCCGTCCACGTCCCATCATTCTCTGGATCCTGCAGAACCACCGGCTGCAGATTAACATCCGTGATGTTATAAAGGGTGTCACGTGAATAGCTTGTCAGCGTGCTGTAGCTGACATCATCGGGAATACCTAGAATGGTGTTCATGTAAATCACAGAGTCGATCGTAATCGGGATCGTCTTGTCCGAAGCAGCAGCAAACAGCGACGCAGCGAGCAACAGCTCCTTATCCGTCAACGCGCTGTTGGCGTCGATGCCAATTGCGCTGAGATCGACAAGCGATCCATCTGCTTTTTCGATCGCAATCGTTCCGGTTGTCAAAAGCTCCTTATAGAGGGCGAGATTCTCCAACGGAGAATCGATCGTGCTGGTGCCGTCAGCTGTTGTGATTACAATACGTCCTGATGCATCCAAACTAATTGAAGTGGCTGACAAGATCGCCTTGGATGCCTCCTCAAGCTGAGCAGCAAGAACTCGATCGGGAGAGCGACCGACACTGAGACGGCCCAACTCCACTTCTGCTGGAGTGTAGTCAGCTGTGTTCAGCTCTCCATCAACGTACGGAATGCAACACGCCAGGGTTTTAGTTCCATCCGCAGCGGTGACGACATAGTAAACCTGCAACTGACCACCGACGAGGATGGGATCACCGTTCTCGTCGCGCTTCACAATATAGAGATCACCGTAGATGTCGCCCTTCTTCGTGCCCGACTCGGTGCTCCGGCTACCCGGTTTGGGTTCGGTAGGATTCTTCCCAGCCCACGCGGGTCGATCCGAATCCTCCTCTTCTGCGACTGCGCGATCCGTTTTCTGGCCCTTCTTTGCCTGACTTGAGCCTTTGCCCTTTTCCGCCGAAGGTGCTGTCGATTGAGGCGATGCCTTTTTGCCCTTCTCGGCAGCCGCCTCGTCTTCCATCTCACGGAAGACATCGCGAAGCGACCCGTGGCCGCCTCCCTTGCCGCGACCTGACTCACGCCCGCCTTGGCCACCGCGACCTGATCCGCTGCCGCCATCGTGACTTGAATGACCGTCATCATGGCTCGTCGAGCCAGAGTCGTGCCCGCCACCCTTGCCACTCCCTTGGCCCTGCGCCATGGCGGTGGACCCACTCAAAGCCAAAGCCGTCGCAGCCAAACCACCGACGCACGCACCGAGCATACGTGTTTGCCATTTCAAATTAGAATTCATTGTCTGCTCCAAATTCTCAAATCGGTGTCGATCTAACCAACGCGCCGACACCAAAACATTGATTGTCGTCAATTGGCAATTAGGCCCACTTCAAACAGACCTGAGCCAGCCAGGAGCCGATATTCCGGATAGCCACGAAAAGCTCCTCGGAATCGGACTGCATTGTCCATGCAGAGCTTTTAGTAGCGCACCACGGTGCCCAGCCGGAACAGGCTTTCGGATGTGCGATAGGCTTCAACATCGCCTGCTGGGGGTGCGGCAAGCTGTAGCGTACCGTAGTCGGTAAATGTGTAGTCAAGCCGAAGCGCAACGTGCCGGGTTGCCGGAAGCTCCATTCCAAATCCGTAACGTAGCGCAGTGATGCTGTCGTCTTGGCTGACGGCGTGGCTCCCACGGTCAAGATCCATGTCGAAATAGGACTGGACCACCCCCACGCGCCCATACAGCATAGCGGCTTGGTTGACGAGATAGCCCAATCTTATGCCAGCACCAATGCTGCCCTTTTTGTCCACGGCAAAGGACCGACCCGTTGGTGCCCGCTCGTGATCCCAATTCGCATCGCTTATTTCTGCTTCCAACTCGGCAGCCAAATAGAACCGATCAAACGAAAGGCCATAGCCGGCAAACAGGCCACCCGTAACCCCGGTGTCGGAAAAATCTGCGAGGAGCACGCTGGGAGGATCATGCTCATCTCTGTCGCCTCTCGCTAGCGACGAGAGCGTGCCATGTCCTATCTGCCCACCCCAATAAAACCCGCGCCAATCGACTGTGAAGGACGGAACATTGGCTGGGTCCATCGCGTGAAAAGCGTAAACGAGCGACAACCACGTCCCCGATTCATCGTAAGCGAACGTATCGGGACCCCTGGGCGGTCCAATCCGCTCATCGCCAAAGGTTGTGTACTCATACTCCATGCGCAGAGCAAGGCGATCACCGAGGGGGACGCTTCCGCCAACGCCGAGCCTCAGACCAAGCTTGGTATCACTTCGAGCAAACGTATTGTTTGGGGTTTGATATGCCGTATCGAAGTCCTGATAGACAACGCCAGCACGCACGTACACGGCGGAGCCGCCGTTAAGATAACGACCGAAGATCGCAGATAACCCGTAGCCCATCCCGCGGTCCACTGAAAACACTCGCCCACCAGGCAGGCGGCTGTGTGTCCAGTCGGCGGTGCTACCAGTGAGGTCAGCTTCAAGCGCCAATTGCCAATATCCAACGGCAAGCCCGTAACCTACAAACCCGCCAGCAGCAAAACCATCATGATCGCCAAAATCGGCCATCAGTGTGCCTGGACCTTGACCATCGTCGTCTTCAGCACCGCCGCGCGGCCCCTCAAGCTTCGCTTCCGTTCCAATCAGGCCAGCCTTCAGGCCGACATAGGCACCGTTACGTTGGACCTTGGCAATCTTTGGCGCCGCAAGTTCATCACCTGTATAGGCAGGATCCTGCGTACGACCGATGCGGAACATGATGACGGATTGATCGTAGCTCTCGAGTATGTCGGTCGAATCACGACTGGTGAAGGTGTAATTCGCACCCAGGTAGACGTGAGGCGATACATACCGGCGAAGACCTAGCCAAGCCTCCGCAATTCCGTCACGGCGAGCAATGTCTTTATATTCATTGTCGTAGTAGGCCACCCCACCATTGAGTCTCAAATCGGGGCGCAACCAGCTAACGAAAGATAGCCGGGCATTGGTCTGCAAGTAGCCGGACGATCCATATAGCGTGGTCTCTTGGATTGAGCGCTCGGCTTTCGCTTCGATCGTCAAGCCGGCAACCGGAGTCCAAACAAGCAGGCCACCGAAATCGGGAGCCGAGACGTCGCCAAAGCGGGCGTCGTCGTAGCTTTGGTAGATCCAACCTGCGTATGCTTCAATGTCAAGGTCGTCGGAAATCTTGCTTCGCGCGCCTGCGGTTGCTCTCAAGCCATCTGAGTCTCGGTAGAATCCATTGTCGTCCGGAGAGTAGCGGTAGTTGCGGATGTCATAGCCGAGTGAAGCAAACAATTCATCGCGCTTTGTGACGTTGTAGCCAATTCGAATGCCTGCAGTTCCGACATCGCGGTCGCGATCATCGTTATTGACCGTGCCGCCGTCGGCCCGCTCAACATCTTCAAAGTTATAATGGTCGTACGTGTAACCGATCTTGAACGTAGCTGCCCCGTTCTTAGCCTGGAGCGCCGAATAAGCCCGCGTGACGTAATAGACGGTCGGGATCACCCCTAACGCGTCGTCCGGCGACGAGCGATCATCGTGCTTCCGGTCGTAGGCGAGCCCAGCGACCATTAGTAGGTTTGGGTTGAACCGGTATCGGCCGTTCGCGTAAAGGTCGAAGTCTTGAGTATCTTCGCTGGAATAAGCCGCATAGGTAGTAAGCTCAGCCACCGCCCCGACATTCAGCCGGCTGTATTTTCCTCGCATCTCAAGGTCAACGGACGGCGACACAACAGTTATCCCGTCCGGAACTTTGACAGCCCGGGTCGCGAAAATATTGTCATTGTACTGCTCGGTAACAACCAGTCCCACGGACGCTTTCATCTGGTGATCTAAATCGGTCGATGAAAAGTCGCCGCCTACGGCCGTGCCTTGGATAAGCACTGCGGCTGCGAGCGCACCGCCTATCTGAAACGCTACCCTTTTGCTTCGTTTAGTGATTGGCATTCCGATGCCCTGGAACAACGCCAGCACTATCAATGAGCCTGCAAACGGGGCACATGCCGAGTGCAGACAATTTAACCTTGAGTCGTGAACTCAAACCTATAGATGATCGAAGAAATATACCTGCGCGGCTATGTTTGGCGCATGACTCAGATCAGAAAACTTGCGGCCAACACTCCTGGTGATGCAGATCTGCCACGCTACTCCTCGCGGGCTGGATCCGTTTGATCGCGGAATTCAGTCCCTCTCCAAGATGACGACGCCCCCTTAAATCTGAACACTGAAAAATGGGGGCCCGCGCTCTTTACTCTCATCACCGGGTAAGCATGTAATCAAGCGCTTGGAGTGCCGAGTCGAGGATGAGCCTGACCGGCTTGGTTGTGAGGGGCCTCACTTTCTCCAAGTAGCAGATTCTCTTCCTTGCGCTTACCTCGGTTTGTCACGGGCCTGCGAAAGGGGCGCGCAAACTTCTTTGGAGACCATCTAAACTTCTGGGAGAGGACCATATGGGGCCAGCGTTTGCTTGTTGGCCGCCCCGGCTCAGATGCCACTGCCCCTGATCAGGGTGAGTAGGCGCACTGGATATTTTGCTACCTCGGGAGTGCGTCAAAGATGTTCACGCGAACCTTTATTGCCCAGAGAGAGCCTCTGAATGGCGGCGGCAGTTTTCTCCGGATCCATTGCGCGAGTTCCGCAGTGTAAGTCTCATCAGAGGGCACGATGTCCAGCTTAAAAGTGGAGCGCTTTTTCCGCAGACTGCTGCCCGCGATCGCAATCACGGGACTCGCGCTCGGGTTCACGGCTTGGATTTCCTCGCATCAGACGTGGGCTAATTGGGTCTGGGCAGCGGCAACCTTGCCCGTGGTGTTGGGTCTTGGCGCGTCAATGATGCGGGACCTCCTAGCTGGACGCCTGGGCGTTGACGCTGTCGCTTTCGTCTCTATGTCGGCGGCGCTCCTGCTCAATGAAAACCTGGCTGGCGTCGTCATCGCTGTAATGTATTCAGGAGGAAACCTTCTCGAAGACTTTGCCGTTGCCCGCGCAGAACACGATCTCAGGTCCCTCATAGACCGCGCCCCACGCGTCGCCCATAGGCGATCGGACAACCGGATCGAAGACGTCGAGATTGCGATGGTTGCCATCGGCGATCAATTGCAGGTGCGTGCGGGAGAGGTCGTCCCGGTTGACGGCATCGTGCTGTCAGGGCCAGCCATTCTCGATGAAGCTGCCCTCACGGGTGAACCAATGCCCGTTACGCGCACCAAAGGAGAAATTGTCCGCAGTGGAACGATCAATGCGGGACCGACGTTCGAGTTTAAAGCCCACGCGACAGCAGGTGAGAGCACCTATGCTGGAATCATAAGACTTGTGACCGCCGCTCAAACGGCTAAAGCGCCCTTTATCCGCATTGCTGACCGTTACGCACTCATTCTTCTTCCTGCGACATTGGTTCTGGCCGCGGCAGCTTGGCTAATGTCGCAGGATCCGATTCGAGGGTTGGCCGTATTGGTCGCATCAACGCCCTGCCCGCTCATCCTTGCCGCGCCAGTCGCTTTCATTGCCGGAGTTTCACATGCCGCCCGCCAAGGGATCCTCATCAAGGGCGGCGCTCCGCTTGAAGCACTTGCCCGCACGCACACGGTCATGTTCGACAAGACCGGAACCTTAACCGTAGGGGGGGCACGGCTAGTTGCGATAGAGACCGCGCCCGGCGAAAGCCCAGCAGAGGTTCTGCGCCTCGCCGCAACTCTTGAGCAGGCATCACAGCATGTTGTCGCATCAGTAATAGTGGCGAATGCTATCGCGCGGGGATTCACATTAGACGAGGCTAACTCGGTCCACGAAACGATGGGCGCGGGTCTCGAAGGACGTGTTTGCGGTAGAACAATCAAAGCTGGTTCACGCCAGCTTGTCTTCGGGTCTCAGCGGCTCGATCCCTGGGCTGTCCGGGCACTTCGGCGGGCCTCTTGGCGTTCTGCATTGACCATCTTCGTGTCTGTCGATGAACGAGTGATTGGCGCCATCCTCTTGGCGGACGAACTACGTCGAGAGACACCTCACGCAGTACAAGCGCTTCGGACAGCCGGCATTCGGCGTATCGTGATGGTCACCGGTGATCGCTCAGAGACGGCCGATACTATTGCCTCGGCACTCGATATTGATGCCGTGCTTGCCGATCGGGAACCCTCCGAAAAAGTAGAGGCGGTCGCCTTCGAGCAGCGGCTGCATCCCACAATCATGGTCGGCGATGGCATCAACGATGCACCGGCACTCGCTGCAGCAGATGTGGGCATCGCATTGGGAGCTCGTGGGGCTAGTGCGTCGTCCGAGGCCGCCGATGTTGTAATCATCGTTGATCGGCTAGATCGTGTTTCCGACGCAGTCACAATTTCACGCCGCGCACGCGCGATTGCGGTGCAAAGCATTGTTGCAGGTATGGCAATGTCAGGGCTGGCCATGCTTGCGGCGGCATTCGGCTATCTAACGCCAGTTGCCGGGGCGCTTACGCAAGAAGCGATTGATGTAGCCGTGATTCTCAACGCTCTACGGGCCCTCTACCCGGCCTGGAAGCCGGGACGGGCGACAATGCAACCTTCCATCGCGCAACAATTGAAAGATGAGCACCTGTTGCTTGAAAATTCACTCGATCGCCTCAGAGAGATCGCCGACGCCCTTGATGACGCTGATGCACAATCTGCAACGAAGTTGATCAATGAAGCTTCTCGTCTGATCTCTGAAAAGGTGGTTGCCCATGAAATTGAGGATGAGAGTTCGATTTATCCTCGGCTTGCGACATATCTGCACGATGCTCACGGCCTTACAGCGATGAGCCGCGCACATCGAGAAATTCTTCACCTCGCGCGTTTGCTTAACCGCCTTTCAGACGGTCTTAGGCCGAATGATGCTGATCGCTACCTGATCCGTGATGCGCAAAGAGCAATCGAGGCAATCGAAGCTTTGGTCCGCATCCACAATGTCCAAGAGGAAGACATATACGAGCACGCTGCCACGGCGTGTTGATCGCATTCATAGGTCAAGCTTCAAGGCCCGATGCATGAGGTGCCAGGACCAAATTCGAGGCCGTTCCTTTTTGCCATTGATCACACGCACCCCTTGGGCGATAGAGCTTTAGCAGTTTCCGCCACGGCACAGGACACACTGCCCGACAGTCAGCCATGTTGGTCCACCCTTTATCACCACGGTGCTGTGCGGGTTTGTCACGCAGTATGTCGCCTTGTCGCTGACCATTTCAAAGAGGCATGCCCATGACCATGCGCTTTCCGACCACCTGCTGGAACCGCATTGGCGAAAAGATCTCGTTCCTGTCGTTGATGAAGACATTTTCTCCCCTAACGACGCAGCGATAGATAATGTCGGCTGCCTGCGGCATCTCGGCGGCGGTCCCTGGCACCAGGATTTGCGTGCTGCCGAGCGGAGTGTCGATTTTCTGAACATGCGAGACGCCGATACTGCTGGCAACCATCGATACGCCTTTGGACGCGCCGCCGCCCGCGCGCATGACGAGATCGGAGATCACGGTAGCGGCCTGTTATGCCTCGGCCTCGACCCGAGTGTGGTTGCGGATGTAATTGAGTGCGAAGAAATCGACACCCCATCTTGCGTATTGGTGGACATGATGTAGCTCGTGCGCCACCCACTCAATGTCGGAGGGATTGTTGGGGTCAGGCTCCCTGATGAAGACGATGATGTCGTCGACCGTTACGGCATAGTCGTCTCCGAATACCTTCTGCGACTTGTTGATCAGCGACGGCAGCGTGATCCTCAGGTTGTCGACCGAATATCTGGTTCGATTGAGGATGTTTGCAGGAATGAACGGCGCAAGCAGCTTCTTGAAGCCGTCATGAAGTGGTTTTGCCGACGAATTGTAGTTATTGCGTGCGTCCCGTATTGCTGCGGCCAGAGGCGTTGCTAGTGCGATCAGCGGATCCTGACCTTGCATGATGGACGCCGTTGCATCCGTAGTGGTTAGCAGAAACTCCTTTGAGTAGCGAGTGGCACCTGTTGAGGCCTCGACGAGGATCCGTTCCAGGTTGCCCCCGACGGCCTGTCCGGCGTCAGCAAGGTTACTCTGGACAATGTTGTCCGCCTCACGCCCCTCGTTGGCGAGGGTCTTCAGCTTCTCCCCCTCGCTGGCCACAACATCCTTCGGCTTTGTTTTGCCAGTAACGATGTCGATCTGGGTTGTGAGCGGATTGGGTATGCTGGCGGCAGCCTTCGGGACGGATTTGACGACCTTGCCGACGTCTTTGATTGCCTTTTTCAGGCTGAACGCCTCAACACTGCCAATCCCGGAAATTCCTATCATGGCAGCCAGCAGAACTCGTGAAGTCGTCGCCACCATGCGCAACACGGCCCCCATCTGAATTCCGGGTCACCCGGACCATCCTTTTGATGTCGAAGGGGGACACTACAGTTCGTCATTCTTCCCGGGCAAGTCCAATCAGATGGCCATTTGCCTGTCCGTTATAGCGGCCTCAGCAATCCATCTCCGCTTCACCTCGCCTTACGCCACCGCCATTGGGCGCGGCAGAGGCTCCGAAAGCGCTCTACACTCGCAACGTAGGACTGCCCTACCCAGTATGCCGGAGTAGCGGCTGCGCAGGCCCGGCAAGCTTTTCCTCGCTTCGAAGGTCGCCAAATTGCAGTAAAATTTCCCACGAATCCTGCAACTGCTCGGGTCCGGGTTGGGTCATGATCGACGTTCGTGTGCTGGCTCCACGACGTCGGCTCGCTCCTCGCCACCAGCCGTTCGCGCCGCGCTCTTCCGCTGGACACCGCAGACCGAAAGGCAAGCGCAGAGCGCCCGACGGTTGCGTCGGCCTAGGAAGAGACGTTAGCGAGCACCCTTGGGATCTTGAACAGGCGTGTGCCTAGTGCCGGCAGGTCTTGCCAGACTGGCGGCCATTTTGTGCCCCAACCAGCATTGTTGAGTGAACAGGTCTGGATTACGCTGTAACCAAATCCATTGCTGGGAGGAAACGACATGTCCACTCATTTGCCTGTCGCGTTCGCCGTTGGACTGAACCTGCTTGTGTCCGCCATGCCGGCTACCGCTGATGATGAGGAGGTCACTCCCGATCAGGTTGTGATGGCACTTGAGGAAACTTTTGGCGTGACGCCTGGCCAACGGCGCAATCACATAAAGGGGACATGCGCTTCGGGCGAATTCATCGGCGCAGGCGATGCCACCAAACTCTCGCGCTCCGCATTGTTCTCTGGCAAGCCCATCTCGGTTGTGGCGCGCTTTTCGCTGCCAGGCGGCAACCCGAAAGTTCCCGATACCGTCAAAAACGTCCGTGGCATGGCGCTAGAATTTCGCATCTCCGACAACGAAGTGCAGCACATGACCATGCTCAACGTGCCGATCTTCGGTGCTGCTCGCCCAAAAACGTTTCTTGACCTGATAGTGGCCATTAGGCCGGATCCTCAGACCAAGAAGCCTGATCCAGAGCGAGTGAAGGACTTCAAGGCGAGCCACCCTGACAGTCGAGGCCTTTCAGAGTACCTCGGTGCACACAACCCTCCACCGAGCTATGCCAATGCTGCCTTCTACGGCATTCACACTTTCAAGTTCATTGACCGTGACAAACACGTAACGCCTGTGCGATGGCGGTTCGTTCCACAGGCTGGTGAAAAGATGCTTTCCGATGAAGAACTGAATGCTTCGCCGCACGATTTTCTTGAACAGCGGCTGATCGAAGCCACTCAAAGCGGCCCTGTGCGGTGGGACATGATGGTGACGATCGGACAGCCCGGAGACCCAGAGGACGATCCGACGCAGTACTGGCCGAAAGACCGTAAGGAGATCAAGGCTGGAACACTGACGATCTCCTCGGCATCGCCACAGAAAGGTGCAGCCTGCGAGAAGATCAACTTCGATCCAATGGTCATGGCCGACGGGATTGAGCCGACCGATGATCCCATCCTGCAGTTCCGTTCGCCAGCCTATGCCGTGTCCTACTCGAAGCGACTGAATGGAGAGTAGGTCGCCAGGGGGCCGATCGGTGAGAGCTACACGGTCGGAGCTTTGAACAGAGTTCTGGTCGTCCTCTCAAAGTCCGGCCTGGGTCACGGAACGCCGGCCCTCCTGTTGGCCGCCTGGCTCGTCATCGGCCGGCATCCGAAGCGCTTCACAAAAGTGAGCTTCACCGGCAGCTTCCCACCGCAGCCGCTTTGCCACGAACAACGGACTTTGTGACAGTGAATGACTGCTTATGCCTCGCACACCGACTATGCGTAGCGATGACTCCCGATGCGACGATATGTAATTTCATTGCTGAGCAACATTGTTTGATTTGAAATTATTAGATTGAATGGATGCGTGCGTTGTGATGGTCTATCACCAGACAGGAGAGCGCTACCGATCTCTGATGGGAGAACGGGAATGCGGATATCCAGATATAATGAACGTGTCTCATTCAGACGAAAATTTTTTCTTGTCGCAACCGCTACCGCTGCATCCTTAGCTGTAGGCGCCATGTCCGAGGGTGTTGCCGCACCCTTTGTCGGAGAGGAGACGTGGAAGGCCGCTGCCATCGCGGATGCTTCCACGGCCGCACCACCATCAGTGACGGCCGACGCGAAGATTTACGGCTGGACCAAGGACGGCAAACTCTCACTCGCGCGAAAGGGGTCCGGCTCCTACACCTGCGTCGCAAGCGGTGCGTTTTCGATCCGGGTCGGGAAGCCTGCCCTTCCATATCCCGACCCAATGTGCCTGGACCAGAATGCGTGGTCGTTCATACAGGCACTCTGGTCCAAGCAGAAGACACTGCCCACCGCTCCGGGACTGGTGTGGATGTTGGCCGGAATGAATGTCACGAAGAGTGCCGTCGACATTGGTGCGAGCACAATCTCGACGACGGCGACCGATGCAACGGATGCGAAGGTCGTGCAGATGACCCCGCACGTGATGATCATGCCTTTGCCTTCTGACGAGAAGGTTGCCGGGATGACGACCAAGTACAATCTTGAGCACCCACTCAACCCTTGGATCATGGCTGCCGGCAAGCCGCACGAGCACTTGATGGTGCACTTCTCGGCCGAGGACGCGAAGGCGCTGATGGAGCCGGACAAATAAATCGCATTATGAGCCTCACTAGGCTTGTATCAATAAGACAAGGGGAGGCTTACTAAACCACAGCGACCCGTTCTAAGCTGCCGTTGTTCGTGCTGGCAGGCTGCGGAGCCCTGCGTCCCGACTCTCGACCTGCTGCTTCTTGATCCTGACGGCGCCCTCGGCACTTGGTCGTCCTGTGATACGGGACACAGATTCGGGGGGCGCACCAAGCACGGCCGCTAGATCTAGGCCGTGCCTTTGCGTTACGCGAGACTGTCCGTGACGACTCTATCGAAAGAATTCCCGCGAGCCTACCTGGACCCGGATCTACTTGCCGGCACGTGTAGCGAGGTCACCTTTGCACCGGGCGAAAAGCTCAGGGTCAAGGGCCTTCTGTCGGTTGACATGTACATCATCACGAGGGGCGAGGTCGAAATTTGCATTGATGGTTCGCCCGACGCTGGTCACCGCTTTACGGTGAGCCGAGGATCGCCCATCGGTGAGATCGGATTCATAACGGGGGTGCCTGCCACCGCCACGGTCACGGCCAAGACGGACGTTGGCGCGCTCTATATCGACAAGTCCACATGGCGCGCATTCGAGCTGCAGTTGCCACAAGCAGCCGTCGCATTCTACCGTGAGTTATCCGAGATCAGCGAAGGCCGTCAAAGCTACAATCTCCTTTTCACCGAAGCCGGGAAGAATGCAGACAGGGCCGTTGCCACGGAGATCATCTTGTGCCGACGACCGGAACAGCTCCTGGCGGCACAACGTATTCGCTACAAGGTTTATTGCGAGGAACTTGGACGCACCTCACCTTACGCCGATCCTGTCAAAAAAATTATAGCGGATGATCTCGACGTGACGGGGCACGTGCTTCTTGCCATCGCAAATGGAAAGTCGGTGGCCACCATGCGCATGAACATGTCGAGGGACGGCGGACTAGGAATTCTGGAAGAACTGTACGGCATGCGGACGTGCACCAACCACCCGAAGAACACCGGGATCGTCACGAAATTCATTGTCAGCAAAGAGCATCGCTTCGGTCAGATCGCATTCAAGCTGATGGCTACGGCTGTCGAGATGGCGCAGCGGTACGATATAAAAGACTGCTTCATGGATTGCGTACCCCAGCTCAAGCCGTTCTACGTCGCTCTCGGCTTTGCTCAGTCCGGTCCGCCCTTCCTTCACCACGAGAACGGGCGATCGCATCCGCTGAGGCTCGATATTGACCGATACTTCAAGCGTGTCACACGCTTGGCTGGAATAACGGCCGGGACTTCTTCGAACCGGAGGTGACCGATGACCAATGGAGAGGTCGCAGCACTGCTGCTCATCGCAATACTTGGCCATGTCATGGCGGCAATTTGGTATGTCGCCTACAAGAATGAGTGGGCGATCTGTAAAAAGAAAATCTACGATTTAAAGATAAGCGATAAACAGATGCGCCGCGAGCTGCGAAATTCAATTCACACTCCGATCCACGCTCTAATTCTCGCAGCCTTCATCGGGGCCGGATTCTTTGCAGATCGCAGCTGGATGGGTTTTGTGGCGACACTCGTGCTGACATTCGTCTGGGCCGAGATCTGGCATTACGTATCGCATCGTGCCATGCATTTGAAGGCGGTTCATTGGATCCATGCCGAGCATCATAAGAGCCACATCAATAGCCCCTTTACCGCAATCTCGTTTTCGTTCTCTGAGAAACTGATCTTCGATGCAGGGTGCCTCGGGGTGCTGGCCATCGTCGATACCGTGATCGGCATTAATTTCTACGGAATAGCTGCGTGGTTTGTCGGCTATCTCATCGTCAATTCATTCGGCCACGCCAATTTCGAGTTCCGTTCAGAGGACTACAACGGCTTTTTTGGCAAGATACTGACGACCACGGCTTATCATTCGCTGCATCATTCTCGGTATACCGGCAACTACGGATTGGCCACGCGTCTTCTCGACAAGCTTTTTGCGACGGAGTGGACCGACTACGAAGCGCTTTACGATCGCGTCACAGGTGAAGGGCGTCCTCTGACGAGCCTGCGCGAGCACGTCGATGAGCCGGTAGATTGAGCTCTTTGTGGGGTGAATTCGAGCCAAGCGTGGCGACGAAGGTCTTTGAAATGGGCGGGGGCAAAGAATCAACAATCTGCCCTAAGTGTAACCCGCAACATAGTGGCCCGATCGATGAGTTCACTTTGGCTGAAATCGGCAGCTTCCGCTCCCGCCTACAAACCTAGGGCCCGCCGCGGCGGAGGTCAGCTGTGGGTCATCCTGAGACCTCAGTGCGAATCCTTCGCGTGTGCGGTTAGCCTTCAAGTGCAGCCATCAGGCGAGAGTACGTCTGCTCATCCCTCACCACCGGTCACATTGCGGTCGGAGAGCTGAGTCGGCCTCGGGCCAACAAGAGACGATAACCTATGAAGTCCAGGTCCCCCAGAGCGGACTATACCTGAGACGGCATTGTCACAGGCAAGCCGGCGGCCCTCCATTCCGGAAGACCGTCTTCTAACCGGCGCACCCGGAAGC
>JBFWVC010000020.1:0-89502 GCA_050246945.1 Hyphomicrobiaceae bacterium | reverse complement strand
CCTCAAGGACTGGCGGCGTGTCGCAACCCGTTACGACAAGCTCGCCCGCAACTTCCACGCCGCAGCCGTAATCGCAGCAATCATAATCTGGTGGGCATGATTGAGTCTGGAGCCTAGAGCAGGTCAGCATTAGAATGAATCAGGCCTGACCATCGTGGCCTGCTCTATCTCATTGTTTGAGAGACTGATTCACGCCTTCGATGGAAGCATAGCTGCTTCCATCTCAGACGATCAGGCTCTTGGGTTCGGACCCTAATCCTGGCCTGCTCCAGCGCGCGACCTGTCTCATGCGGGAAGATGCTGGCGGCGGCCAAGGCGCCCCGGTATGGCTCGTGCCCACCGCTGCCCACAATATAGCCGCGACAATGCCTTGCGCCGGGCCTTTCAGACCGTTAACCCGGATGCAGTCCCCGTCCTCCCTTGCGCTCAGGGCAGGTGGATCATCCGTGGCGTCGAAACAAGCAGTTGGGAGAGACCTGCCGCATGGCAAGGCTGACATTCCAGGAACGCTTGCAGATCACCGCCATTGAGGCCGAACGGGCACGTCGCGGTTTCATCTCCCGCGCACTCAACTCGCGCACCCTGCGCTGGCGCTACGGCGCGCCGCGCGTCGATCAACTTCTGATCGTACCTCAGTGCCTGCGCTCTCCCGATCCGAGCTTCTGGATCGAAGTGCGTCATGGGCAGTTCGGCCTTGCCGGATCTCTGGCGTCGCTGAAAGGGCGCTCGCCGTTCGATATTCCTCCGCCGAGCCGGGATTGGAGTCTTGCACTCAACGGTTTCGCCTGGTTGCGCCATTTCGGAGCTGCCGAGGAGGATGACGCGGCGGAGGCCGCGCGCCAGTTAGCGGTGGAGTGGGCCATTCGCAACAGCAAGGGCACCGGTGAAGCGTGGCGGCCCGAGGTGCTCGCACGCCGCGTTATCTCCTGGCTGTCCCACGCCAATCTGCTGCTCGAGGGCGCCGACGAGCGGACCTATCACATCATCTCGTCGAGCCTCGGCGTTCAGCTCGTGCGACTGTCCTCGGCTTGGCGAGAGGCCCCGGCAGGCTATCCGCGCCTCCTTTCGCTGATGGCCTTGGTATATGCAGATCTTTGCGTCGCAGGCCGCGACCGCAGGCTTGAAGCAGATCTGCCGCTACTGTTGGAAGAGATCGGCCGGCAGGTGCTGCCCGACGGGGGGCATGTCAGCCGCAACCCCAATGCATTGGTCGAGATTCTGCTGGACCTTCTGCCCTTGCGCCAGTGCTTCCGCGCGCGCAGCCGCAAGCAGCCTTCCGAGATCGACGAGGCGATCTCCGCCATGCTTTCCATGCTGCGTTATCTGCGGCTGGGTGACGGCCTGCTGGCCCGCTTCAACGGAGTATCAGTCGGTATGCCGGCGCGTCTCGCGACGGTCATGGCCTACGCCGATGTGATGGCGCCGCCGAACACCCACGCCAAGAGTTCTGGATACGAGCGACTTGAGCAGGATCAGACGGTGCTGATTGCCGACTGCGGACCGCCACCGCCGGTCGTCATGTCGAATACGGCACATGCGGGGTGCCTGTCGTTCGAATTGAGCTGCGGCACCCGGATCCTTTTCTCGAACGCCGGAGCGCCCGGTTCGGCCCACGCCGATTGGGCGTCGGCCGCGCGCTCTACGGCCAATCACAACACGCTCGGCCTTGGCGAAACGTCGTCTTCGCGTCTCATTGGCACCCGCCGCATCGAGGAGCTTCTGGGCGGACTGCCGATCCGCGGACCGAGGGTGCTGTCAGTCGAGCGCATCGGTCCGCACGA
Source organism: Hyphomicrobiaceae bacterium (assembly GCA_050246945.1). GTDB lineage: Bacteria > Pseudomonadota > Alphaproteobacteria > Rhizobiales > Hyphomicrobiaceae > JAEUMD01. The sequence goes on along the minus strand of JBFWVC010000020.1, from coordinate 87,721 downwards.
AGGGCAAGTGGGCTTTGACGCGAGCCACGACGGCTATGTCGAACGCTACGGCATTGTGCATCGCCGCCGCGTTGTAATGGAGAACAACGGTCGTCGCATCGTCGGCACCGATCAGTTGAAGCCACCGCGCGGAATCCTTCGTCTGAAGAAGGATCTGCCATTCGCCATACATTTCCACCTGCATCCCGGTGTCGATTGCCGGCGCGGCGACAAGGTCGGCACGGCGTTTATCGAGCTCGGAGAGCAGCGCTGGCGCATGGCGGCGGAGGGTGCCCGTCTCGTCATCGAGGAGAGCATGTATTTCGCCGACGCAACAGGCCCCGTGCGCCGGCTGCAGATCGTCCTTCGCGGTGCGACGTATGGTGAAAGCGAAGTTCGCTGGGCGCTTTCCCGACAGGCATGAGGTATGCTCGATCATCAGCCGGAGTGCTTGCCCTGAAATGCTGCGGAAAACTGCCTATATCGGAAGCCGGTTGGGCGCATGGACGCATTCCGGTGACGGCGCGCATGTGCTAACCGCGCGCTAACTGCCACGCACCGAGGGAAAGCCAGATGACGTCTGATACGCCGACCACGTCGCCAACGATCCGCCGCGCATTGATCTCGGTTTCCGACAAGACGGGTCTCGTCGGGCTGGGAAGGGCTCTGTCCGAGGCAGGCGTGGAGCTGCTTTCGACTGGAGGCACTGCGAGCGCGCTGAAGGCCGCAGGGCTCAAGGTGAAGGATGTCGCTGAGCACACCGGCTTCCCCGAGATGATGGATGGCCGCCTGAAAACTCTGCATCCGAAGGTGCATGGCGGCCTGCTGGCGGTACGCGGCAATCCTGAGCATGAAAAAGCTGCCGAGGAACATGGTATCGGTCCCATAGATCTTCTCGTCGTCAACCTCTATCCCTTCGAGCAGACGGTCGCGAAAGGCGCGGCCTACGACGAGTGCGTCGAGAACATCGATATTGGCGGACCGGCGATGATCCGCGCGGCGGCAAAGAACCATGCCAGTATCACCGTCATCGTCGACCCGGCCGATTATGAACGGCTCCTCGGCGATATGAATCAACACGCCGGCGCCACCTGTCCGAAGTTCCGCCGCAAGATGGCGCAAAAGGCATACGCGCGTACCGCTGCCTATGATGGAGCCATCTCCAACTGGCTCGGTGCCGTGATCGACAATCCCTTGGGCAAGGCCGAAGGCTTCCCGCGCACGTTCACCGTTCAGTTCACCAAGGCGCAGGGTATGCGCTATGGCGAGAATCCGCATCAGCAGGCGGCCTTCTATGTGGCGAGCGGCCCTGGCATCGATGCGTCGGTCTCCACCGCGCGCCAGCTCCAGGGTAAGGAGCTCAGCTACAACAACATCGCCGATACCGATGCCGCGCTGGAATGCGTCAAGGAGTTCAGGATCAAGCCTGCCTGCGTCATCGTCAAGCACGCCAATCCGTGCGGCGTTGCCGAGTCCGATTCGTTGCTCGCAGCCTACGACCGGGCTTTCGTAACCGATCCGGAATCTGCCTTCGGCGGCATAATCGCCTTCAATCGCGAATTGGACGCCAAGACTGCGAACGTCATCCTGGAGAAGCAGTTCGTCGAGGTCATTATCGCGCCGTCGGTCGCTCCTGGAGTCGAGGAAGCGGTGGCGGCAAAAAAGAACGTTCGCCTGCTCGTCTGCGGCAGCTGGCCCGAAAATGCGACGCCCCGGCTCGACTACAAGCGCGTCACCGGCGGACTGCTCGTGCAGGATGCGGATTTGGCGCTCTACGACAAGCTCGAGGCGGTTACGAAGCGCAAGCCGACCGATCAGGAAATGGCCGATCTCTTGTTCGCGTGGAAGGTCACGAAGTTCGTCAAGTCGAACGCAATTGTGTATGCAAGAGATGGCGCCACGGTAGGCGTCGGTGCCGGCCAGATGAGCCGCGTCAACTCATCTCGCATCGCAGTCATCAAGGCAGGCATGGCTGGGCTCGAAGTGAAGGGCTCGGTCGTTGCTTCCGACGCATTCTTCCCCTTCGCCGATGGCCTGCTTGCCGCCGCCGAGGCGGGGGCGACGGCCGTCATACAGCCGGGCGGCTCGATGCGAGACGACGAGGTGATCGCGGCTGCCGACGAGAAGAACCTGGCCATGGTCTTTACCGGCATGCGCCATTTCCGGCACTGATCAGCCATTCGAACGCGATTGGCGCACGAGGATCGCCCGGCTGGCTCCGGTCTCTCCGTGAGGCGGTCGCGTCCGCTGCTTGATTTTGCGCAATCTCTAGCCAGGATCGCTTGCCATGACGCGCAAAGCCGGTTCTGCACTCGACACGAGTGACGTCTCGCTGCGGCCCGTAGAGGCCGGAGACTGGCCGCTGATACGAGGCTGGATCAAACGTCCCGACATCGAGCGCTGGTGGGGAAGTGCTTCTGCGGCCGAAGCCGAGATGCGGCTTGTTGCCGAAACTGGCCCGGCACTCGGACGCATCGTGCTCGTGTCGGGCGAGCCGGTGGGCTACGCCCACGCCATCGATGCGGTACATTGGGGTGAGTTGCCGGAAGGCATGCCGGCCGGCACCTGGGACGTCGATATCTTCATTGCCGACCCGCAGCACCGCGGAAAGGGCGTGGGCGAGGCGGCCCTGAACCTGCTTGCAGCGGAAGTATTTGCCACCACGTTCGCACTTTCGCTGTCTGTCTTCGTCTCGGTGGCAAACGAATCTGCCGTGCGCGCCTACGAGCGGGCCGGCTTCGAATGGGCGCGCGTTTGGGAAGACCCCATCGTCGGCCCCTCCTGGATGATGCTGCGTCACCGCCCGGCGAGGTGAATGCGGCGCAGGGCGGCGCCGCACAAAAAACAAAAGCAGCAGCCCTCTCGGGCCGCCGCTGACGTTCTTGCGCTCCGGGAGGAGGAGCGTGGGTCGTTAAAGCCGCTTGGCTTAGATGATGTCGATCTCGGCCGGCAGGTAGCTGGTGACTTCCAGGCCGACTTCCTGCTCGGTAACCTGCGGCTTCGTCCAAACTTTCATCGGAAAATCTCCTGTTCCAGGCGTTTAGTCCCTTCGGCGCGTCTGCATAACGACACCACCAATGCTACTCATATAGGTTGACTCAAGCATAAGCACAAATAGGAAGTCGTAAAGCTAGTGATAAGGATATCTTATCGCACCCTGCCTGCCTGAACCTGTTGGTCCTGCACCTTCAGCATCAGCACCATCCCCGCGATCAGAAAGAAGGCGATGGCGCCCATGCCGGCCCGCTCCGATCCGGTCGCGGCCGTCACTGAGGCGATCGCGAATGGCGCCATGAATGCCGTCACTTTGCCCGAGAAGGCGAACAGCCCGAAGAACTGCGTTACCTTCTCCGGCGGCGCAAGTCGCGCAAGCAGTGAGCGGCTCGCCGCCTGCACAGGAGCGGCGACGATACCGATCACCATGGCAAACACCAGGAACATGATTTCTCCGGCCGACGAGAACGGGCGCGAGCCCGCGGCCTTGGGCGCGACCTCGATGGAGTAGAGAACATGGCCCTTGTCGATCGATAGGATGCCGAAGGTCCCGGCGAGTAGAACGACGAGCGCCAGCATGATGACGTTGCGCGCTCCGATCCGGTCATCGAGCATGCCTCCGATCAACGCGCCGAACACGCCGGTCAACGTCAGCACGATGCCGAAGATCCCAAGCTCCAAAGCTTGCCAGCCGAATACCGAAGCACCGTAGATGCCGCCGAATGCGAATATCGCGGTGAGGCCGTCGATATAGAGCATGCGCGCCAGCAGGAAGAACAGCATGTCGGGATGCCGCGGCAGGCCCGAAATCGTGTCCCAAAGTTCGGCGAGCGCCGTGCGCCTGACCTGGCCCGGCGGTGGGGGCTTGTGCGTGTCTGGCACGAAAAGGAAGAAGGGAATCATGAAGAGCAGGTACCATATCGCGGCGAAGGGTCCGACGAGGCGGTCGCCCTCGCGTGCCGACGCATCGAGCTTGAGGACCGGGTCCAGGCCGAGAATGGTCTTGCCGGTAGTGGGATCGGCGACGACGAGGCCTGCCATCAGGGCGAGGCTCAACAGGCCCCCTGCATAGCCGACCGCCCAGCCCGTGCCCGACAGGCGTCCGAGTTTGTCCGCCGGCACCAGCGTCGGCATGATCGCGTTGGTGAAAACCTGCGTGAACTCCGCAGCGATCGTCGCCGTGACGAAGCCCAAGAGCACGAGCGCGACCGTCACGTTGTCCGCTGCGGGCCTGGCCACCCACAGCGACATGAGGCCGAGCATCAAAAACAGGGAGAACAGTGCAATCCAGGGTTTGCGCCGGCCCCGACCGTCAGCGAATGCGCCAAGCAGCGGGCTGCCGATCGCGATCATTACACCGGCAGCCGCGGCAGCATAGCCCCACAGCGTTTGTCCTCGCGCCGCATTTCCGACGACGACGGTAGCGAAGTAGGGCGCGAACAGGAATGTCAACACGAGCGTATAGTAGGGCTGGGCGGCCCAATCGAACATCACCCAGGACACGAGCGCGCGCATCGGTGCTTGCCTGGCGGGTTGCGCCTCGGCCGTCGTCGCTGAATGCATGGGTACGCTCCCTCTCCCCGATTTGGGCGGACTTTAGTGCGCTTTCGAGAAGCCTGTGAAGCGGTTTTCCTGCAAGGAAGGCGGCAAGTCGAAGAGATGTGTCTTTTGCAGACCGCGCGATCGCGCAACATCGCCTGCGGGAATATGCGACGGCTTAAGGAAACATGCTGGAACGGCCTGCCCGCCGATGCGCGCGCGCAACAACGGTTCAGCGGCCCACCGTTGGCACGGATCGAACGCCTTGCAAACTTCTGCCCTTTTTCAGGCTGGAAAAGCGCTGGTCGAGCGGTGCGGCGAGCTCGCGATTTGTTGCGCAAGCATGTCGGACGTGTCCTCGCTGCTGCTGCAGGCGCCCACATGCTTGCGCTGGCGCACATCGTCTGACACATACTTCCGTTCCGCGACTTGGCTGGCACAGTCGCCGCGCAGTCGTTCGAGGCAAATGTCGTTGAGCGCCGCAATCTCTGAAGCGATGTCATTCGCGGCGACGGGATTGTCGAGATGCTCGCAAATGTCGCGTGCCCGCATCTTGGACGCGATGGCTTCGGCGCGCATGTTCTCATCGCCGGTCTGATGGAAGCAAAGGCTCTGTGCTCGTCCGAGTGCCCGCTCGGCGCGAACGCGCTCGGGCGCATTGAGACGGACCTGCCCGCGCTCCAAGGCTGTCGTGAGCAGCTTTATGGCGTCGCTGGCAATGATCGTGTCATCGCCGCAATCGACATTGGCTTCGCTGCCCGGTTCAGATCCGCTTTCGACGAGCAACACCATAGCCCGCCCCATCGCTATGTCCCCGATCGAACGGGCAGGCTCTGCAATGGCCGCCGCTGGGGAGGCCAAATAGGGCATGAGTTGATCGATCGCCATCTTCAGGGAAGCGTGGTCGCCGGCTTCCTCGGCGATCATCACCAGAGTATCGGCAAAAGCCGAGCGCGCATGGTGCCACAGCTCCGGCGTCCCATCCTCTGTCAGAATGCCGAGCGCGGCCCGATACGCGAACACCGCCTCTCTTGCGATCACCACGTCGCCCTGTTGGGCTGCTTGACCTCGCAGGGCATGCGCAAGCCCGAGTTGCGAGCGCGCCCAACCGTCCATTGCCTTTTCGCGCGTGAACACATCGATTGCCGGCATGAAGTGCAGCGCGGCCGCCAGATATCGTTCTGGACGGGATTCGCGGTTGCCGAGCTCCAGCAGCAGCAGTCCAAGCTCGAGGTTTGCCTCGGCCCACCCGAGCGGGCAATCGCATTCCGAGATAAGTCCGCCTGCAGCGGCATAGACTTGCGCGGCCTCGCAAAGAACGCTGTTGTCTCCACCCGGCAGCCGCCCCAGTTCCACGAGCTGTCGCGCCTGCGAAATCTTGATCTGCCAGCGTCCGATCCGGTCCTCGCGCGGCCAGTATCGCACCGCACGCTGGTAAAGGCGTGCCGCCTCACGCAGCTCGCCATCAAGGCTCGCGAGCCTCGCCCGTGCCGCAAGAAGCGCCGGAAAGAATGCGGTGCCTGTCAGGTCGGGCACGACACGACTTTCGAAATCGCTCGAACTCTCCATCCGACGAGATAGCGTGTCGAGCGCGCAGCTCGCCATTCCCAGACTGCCCTCGCGTATAAGGGTGGCGACATGCAGCATCTCTGCTTCCAGCGCTTCATCGGCGCCTGTTCGCCCCGAAAGGTGAACGAGGTCGGTCAGCACCTCCAGCGCCATCACCGCACGTTCGACGAGCGTCTGTGTCGTCATTTCGATTGTGCTGCCCACGCGCGCCTGAGCCGAGACGATGGCTTCGAGCAGCGCCGGCGAAATGCCAGTATCGATGACGAGCTGCTGCTGAAGCCCGACGAGCGGGCCGCCTTGCAACATTTCCGCACGTGCGCTGTGATCTGCGACGAACTGGACGACGGCATTGGCTGCCGTAGCGATGCAGACATCGAGTTCTGGACCGCAGGAGAGAAGGGCACCGAACATTGATTCGAGCGTGGCCCGCGCGTCCATGCCCGCCGCGCCGGGAGCCTCTGACAGAACACTCGCCTGTGCAACAATGTCGTGGGCGATCGCGCAAGCCTCGCTGTCCGCATTGCCGGCGTGCTGATTTGGCCGGGCCCGTGCGCAGCAGCATCCGCCAGACGACCTCACGAGGTCGCTAACGCACTCAATATGCGCCTTGAGCTCGTACCGTGGGATACTGCTTTTGGCGACTTCCGCCCAGAAGCGGGCCGTGGCTTGAGCAACGACTTTCGCTGTTGCCTCGGGTTGCTCGCTGACGCATGCGGCGATCACGTCCTGACCCTCGACAGCAAGCAGTGTCGCACGGTGTCCGAGGTGGCGCAACGCGAGGTGTGCCAGTGTGAGTCCGAGGAGTTTCAGAAGTGCGGATTCCATGTTCCGATCCGGGCGTGCCAGGCTTCCGGCCCATGCGACAGTGGTTCGCCCGCGATACTCCTGGCGGGTCGAATGAGCCTTGGGGCCAAATAATTAGGTAGTACGCTGGGAGTTCAAATTTGGTTAGCGACCTAACCAAAGTGTGACACCGCGCTGGAGTATGCCCTTCAACGAATCGGGAACAGCGCAATTCCTAATTTTTGCTAACCTTGCAGTCGCAGGTTCACCGCTGATGATGCAAGTGTGTACCTTCATGCGCAATGGGAGCCGACATGACCCCAGACGAACACCCCACCGCTCGGAAGTGGACCGAAGGCCTGAATGAGGTGATCGAGCGCGTCATGGGCGGGGTCGATCCCTCCAGCCGTCCTGTGTTCGGGGTCTTTGCCCGCCTTCTGTTCGCCCGCCTGGAATCGGTCCGGTCCATCGCGCTGCCGAACGAGACGCTCGCGGCTATCGCGCTCGACACGTTTCACCTTCTGCAACGGCGCTCTCCAGGCTCGGCCTGCATCAGTATCGGCAAGGCAAGACTGGCTCCGGGTGCCGCGACCAGCGCCGCGGCGCGGGTCCCGCATGATTTTGCCGTGCTCACCGTCATCAACGACGACAAGCCCTTTCTCGTCTCGTCGGTCATGGCGGAGATCCAGGCGCGGGGGCTGAAGACGTTTCTCGTGCTGCATCCGGTCCACCAGGCGCAACGCGACGGACAGCACCTGCTGACACGTCTTGTCCCTCGTGGACAGACGGTGCCACGAGAGGCCGAGCAAGATTGGCATGCCGAGAGCGTCATCGTCGTGGTGATGGAACCGCTTGAAGATGCGGTCGCCCAGGATCTGTCCAAGGCGTTGCGCGCAATACTCGATCACGTCGATGCTGCCGTTCGCGATTGGAAGCCGATGATCGAGCGTCTCGACCGCGCCGTCGCTGCGCTGGAGGAACAGGGGGGCGGTGAGCCCGCGAGCCTCGTCAGCGAGACCATCGCATTCATTCGCTGGATGCGCCAAGGCCAGTTCGTATTCCTCGGCATGCGTGAATACCGGCTTGATGGCGATCCGGAGACGGGATCTCTGCGCGTGATCGAAGGCTCTGGGCTCGGCGTGCTCGCCAATCCGGACATCCATGTATTGCGTCGCGGCCGCGAACTTGTGTCCCTGACCGACGAAGTGCGGCGCTTCTATCTAAAGCCATCACCGATCATCATCACCAAGTCCAACGTCCAGAGCGTCGTGCATCGCCGCGCACACATGGACTATGTGGGCCTGAAAATATACAGCGACGATGGCCGTCTCGCGGGCGAATTGCGCATTGTCGGCCTCTTCACGGCCGCTGCCTACACCGAGCCGCCATCGGAGATCCCGTTTCTGCGCCTGAAGGTGGCTCGGATTTTTGAGGAGACAGGCATCAAGCACGCCAGCCATGAAGGCCGGATGCTGCAGAACATTCTCGACACCTTCCCGCGCGACGAACTGATACAGATCGGCGTGCATCAGCTGGCCAGCTGGGTGCCGACACTTCTCCAGCTGGAGTTCGAGCCTCGCATTCGCGCCTTCGTCCGCCGTGATCGCTTCGACCGCTTCGTCTCCATCATCATCTTCGTCCCTCGCGACCGCTTTTCCACCAAGGTGCGAGAGAAGATCGGCGCGATGCTGGCCGATGCTTATCAGGGTCGCGCGGTTGTCCAGCAACCCTTCTTTACGCCGGGCCCGCTCGTGCGCGTCCATTACATCATCGGACGTTATGAAGGCGCCACGCCCGAGGTGGACGAGACGGAACTGGAACGCCGGATCACCGACATCAGCGAAACGTGGCAGGACCGGCTGGAGCGCTGTCTGGCTGACGTGCCGGGCGCATCGCGCCGTTTCGGTGATGCCTTCCCCGCGACATATGCCGAAAGTTTTCCGCCCGAGCGGGCGCTCGAGGATATAGAAAGGATCGAGCGGCTCAGCTATGACGGACCGGTCGCAATCGATTTCTATCGCGCCGCGGATGCACCAGATGCCGAGATCCGCGCGGCCATCTATCGCTTCGATAAGCCCATCCCCTTGAGCGATCGGGTGCCCATACTGGAGAATCTCGGCTTCTCAGTCATCGACGAGCGCACCTATCGGATCTCGCCCCGCTGGGACGCAGGCGCCCGCAGCGTTTGCCTGCACGACATGGTGCTCGAACTCGCTGGATTGCCGGAGATCAATCTGCATGACGTCGAGGTTGCGCTGGAGGCGGCGTTCGTCGCAGCTTTCACCGGCGGTGCCGACAACGATCTTTTCAATCGGCTGGTAATGGTGGCCGGTGCCGACTGGCGCGAGGCGGCAATGTTGCGCGCGTATGCGGCCTACATGCGGCAGATCGGCCTGCCATATGATCGTGTATCCGTTGCCGAAACCCTTGCAAGGCACCCTTCTCGCGCTGCCGATCTCATAAGATTCTTCAAGACCCGGTTCGATCCAGCGATTGAAGCCGAGGCGACCGACCGCAGCCGTGTCGAGGCCGATTTGGAGAAATCCTTCGAAGGACACTTGGCCGAGGTCTCCTCGCTGGATGAGGATCGCATCCTGCGCACGCTGTGGGGACTGACCAGCGCGACGCTGCGTACGAATTTCTTCCTGCTCGGCGACAATGGTCAGCCGCCGCCGGTCCTGGCTTTCAAAATCTCCAGTCGAGACGTGGCCGATGCACCCGAGCCACGGCCCTTCCGTGAAATTTGGGTCAGCGGTCCGCAGGTCGATGGCGTGCATCTGCGCTTTGCGCCGATCGCGCGCGGCGGCTTGCGCTGGTCCGACCGCGCCCACGATTTCAGGACCGAGGTGCTGGGCCTTGCCAAGGCGCAGCAGGTGAAGAACACGGTAATAGTGCCACAGGGAGCCAAGGGCGGTTTCGTTCCCAAGCAGCTGCCTGCGGACGCTACGCGAGAGGACCTGCTGAAGGCGGGGATCACCGCCTATCGCACGTTCATTTCGACGTTGTTGTCGCTGACCGACAATCTCGTGGGCGGCTCGGTCGTCCCCCCACCGGGGATCGTGCGCCGCGATTCGGATGATCCATATCTCGTCGTCGCCGCTGACAAGGGAACCGCCACGTTTTCCGATTACGCGAATGCGATTTCCGAAGCGCGCGGTTTCTGGCTCGGCGATGCGTTCGCGTCCGGCGGCTCGGCGGGATACGACCATAAGAAGATGGGCATTACGGCGCGCGGTGCCTGGGAGGGCGTGAAACGGCACTTCCGCGAGATGGATCACGACATCCAGTCCGAAGCGTTCACTGTCGCCGGCGTCGGTGACATGTCGGGCGACGTGTTCGGTAACGGGATGCTTCTGTCGCGCCACATTCGTCTCGTCGCCGCCTTCGATCACCGCGACATATTCATCGACCCATCGCCCGACGAGAAGGTCTCCTTTGGCGAGCGCGAGCGCTTGTTCCGCCTGCCGCGTTCGAGTTGGCAGGACTACGACAAGAGCCTTTTCTCGCCTGGCGGCGGCGTCTTCTCGCGCAGCGCCAAATCGGTGCAGTTGACGCCCGAGATTCGAGTCCTGCTCGGACTGGACAAAGGTGCGGCGACTCCGAATGAGATTATCCGGGCGATCCTCAAGGCGAAGGTCGATCTGTTCTGGTTTGGCGGCATTGGCACCTATGTGCGCGGTGATCGCGAGGGCAATGCCGACGTCGGCGATCGCGGGAACGACGCGATCCGGGTCACGGCGATGGAGTTTGGTGGACGCGTGGTTGGCGAAGGTGCGAACCTCGGGCTGACACAACAGGCGCGGATCGATTTCGCACTGCGCGGCGGACGCATCAATACCGATTTCATCGACAACTCGGCGGGCGTCAATTCTTCCGACCAGGAGGTCAACATCAAGATCGCGTTGGCGCCTGCCGTTGCCTCGGGCACTCTCGACATGGCGGCCCGCAACGCACTTCTGACGCTGATGACCGAGGATGTCGCCCGAGCCTGTCTCGCCAACAATTATGAGCAGACGCTGGCACTGAGTCTCGCAGAGCACCGCGGCGCCGAAGGCATGGCCGACGACCTGCATCTCGTTCAAGAACTGGAAAAGCGCGGCCTTCTCGATCGTGATCTCGAACACCTTCCCGACGATGCGGCATTCGAAGAGCGGCGCGCTGGCGGAATCGGGTTGACGCGCCCCGAGCTGGCCGTGCTGATGAGCTTCGCGAAGATTGCGCTCTCCTACGATCTGATTGCATCGGCGGTGCCTGACGATCCCGCCGTGTCAGGCGAGCTGAGCGCCTACTTCCCGCACGAATTGCAGCAGAGGTATGCCGAAGAAATCGCAGCGCACCCCCTGAGGCGTGAGATCATCACCACTGCATTGACAAATCGCATCATCAACGTCGCCGGCCTCGATATGCCGTCACGTCTGGCAGAGGACTGGGATCTGGGTGTCGAAGGCGTTGCGCACGCGCTCATCACGGCGCTGGAAGTGACTGGAGCCGATTCCCTGTTCGCATTGATTGGTGCGGAGGACAACCGGATCGGCGGCAGCCTCCAAATAGATCTCTATTCGGAGGCGCAGCGCCAGTTGCGGGTGCGGGCCGCATGGCAGGGAGCGGAGCAGCGCGCGATGCCACCGCTCTCAGACGCTGTCCGCCGCCAAATCCACGCCTATCGAACTCTGGCGCTTGCACTGGACGACTGGCTGTCGCCCGAGCGGCATGAAGCAATGGATCTGACAGCGCAGAATTGGATTTCCGCGGGTGCTCCTGCGGCAATTGCGACCGCTCTCGCAAGGGGAGCCGCGCTGGCGGAGGCTGGCGACATCTGCCTCGTGGCTGAGTCGACAGCGGCCGTGTCGGGGCATGATCCTCGTCGAGAGCCCGGTGCGCGCGAGTTGCTGGAGGCGGCCGCTGCCTACGTCGCTCTCGGCGATCTCTTGCGCCTCTCCGCACTGAAGGAACGCGGCCGCGATGTCGATGCCGCTGATCGCTTCGACCGGCTGGCCATCAATGGCGCACTGGCCAGTCTTGCAGCCAGCCACCGGAGAATGGCGCGGCTGGCGATGCGGGCTGATGCCGGGCGAAGTTCGGGTGCCTCCGCCGTGGCGGCTTGGCGCGATGATCGCACGAACCCGATGGCGCGGGCCGCGCAGCGCTTGTCCGACTTGGTCGACAGCGGACCGCTGACTGTGGCGCGCCTGACGGTGGCTGCGGGTCTCGTTCGCGACTTGGCCGAAGCGCTTGAGGGTGAAAGGTCACCGTCACGGCGATGATGCTCAGTCGAGTACGATCAAGTGGTTGGGCAGCTCGTTGGGATCGAGTGCGCCCGGCGGAAAATGTGCTGCAAGGTGTTGCCCTGCCGCCGTGACAGCTGAAACGAACCCATTCGCCGCACGGCCCGCCGCGATCTCCGCCGTCAGGTCGTCGACGATGCGCTGCCACGTACCCTTCGGAACTTTGGTGTCGATGCCGATGTCGGCCAACACCTCGGCGTATCTCTCGGCCACCGATACGAAGATGAGAACGCCTGTGCGGCCGGTGGTTGTGTGCAGGTTCTGCACCAGAAACTGTTCGACGGCCCGTCGATGCGCGCGTAGCCGCTGCACGCGCTTTGGCACCAGCCGAAGCCGCACAGCTTGCGGCAGCATAATCGCAAGCAGTCCGAGAAACACCAGAAGCTGTAGCGCGTAGATCCATTGCACAGGCCACCAGGTGAAGTAGGTGAGCGGCCAGGGCACCAGCAGGGCAATGATCGATGCCCACAGGAATGGTGCGTAGAGGTAGCTGTCGCTTTCAGTTGCGATCACGGCGACGATTTCGCCCGAGGTCGCTTGTTCCGCAGAGCTGATGGCGTCGGCAATACGGCGCTCTTCGTCAGCGGTGAAAAGCATGGTGCCGCGGCGCTCGAATTGGGTTCGTTCCGCATCGCCCATCGTCAGCTCCTCGTTCGCGGTCTGCGCAGTATTGCGCCGTACCCTTGTTTGCTTCTTCATGCATCGGGTCAGTCGCCGGTCGTCTCAAAGTACTCACCAGCCGCCCGAGGCGCCGCCGCCGCCGAAGCTGCCTCCGCCGCCACTGAAACCTCCTCCTCCGCCGCCGGACCAGCCTCCGCCGGACCAGCCGCCGCTGTCGCCGGGGATGATGATCACGCGGTCGTTGAACCCGCTGCGTCGGCCACGCTGCCCTTTCGCTTGCGGCAGGCTCCTGGCCTGCTGGTACTGGGCGTAGATGATCCAGGCGAAGATGGCGAGCCATATGACCATTATGATCAGCGCGGTGTAGTCGGGTTCGCCGCCACGGCGCGCACCCTTGCCGCGTTCCTTCACCGCCTCCGCATCACCAGTCACGACGTCGGTCATGTCGCGCACGCCGGCAACGATCCCGCCCTGGAAATCGCCTCGCCGGAAACGGGAAAGGATCGCATTCTCGATGATGAGCCGGCTCATGGCGTCGGTCAGGTGCTGTTCCAGCCCATGCCCCACCTCGATCCTCACCTTGCGCTCATTGGGTGCGACGATCAGCAGCGCGCCGTTGTCTTTCCCCTTCTGGCCGATGCCCCAGTGCCGGCCGAGCTGATAGCCGAAGTCCTCGATCGCGTAGCCTTGCAGCGAAGGCAGGGTGACGACGACGATCTGGTCGGTGGATTTCTCCTCCAAAGCGGCGAGGTCGGCGGTCAATTGCGCCTCGGTCGCACTGTCGAGCAGGTTGGCCAGATCTACGACGCGGCCGGTGAGCTTGGGGAACTGCGGCTGCGCCGCCACGTCGCCGGCCGGCCATGCAAGCAGGATTATTGCTGCGGCCAGTACCGGCAGCACGGCGGCAGCTGTGCGCAGCCGCCACTGGTCACGCCGGGCAAAGAGCATCAAGGCTCTGCCCAGCATGCGCACCGACCGGTTACGCAATCGCATCGGCTATCGCTCCGGGTTGGCCTTCATGGCTGAGCGGCTCGCAGCTCGAATAGCCCGCGTCAGTTTTTCTTCGTCCCGAAATCGACCTTGGGAGTTTTGACGTCTTCTGCCGGTACTTCGAACGTCGCCATCTCCTGCGAGCCAGGATACATCAGCGCCTTCCACCAGCGGCCCGGGATGGTATTGAGCTCGGTGTTGTAGACGCGGACGGCATTGATGTAGTCGCGCCGCGAAACGGCAATCCGGTTCTCCGTTCCCTCGATCTGGCTTTGCAGCGCCAGGAAGTTCTGTCCCGACTTGATGTCGGGATACCGCTCCACGACGGCAAGCAGGCGGGCGAGAGCGCCGGTAAGCTGGCTCTGGGCCTCCTGGAACTTTTGCATCGCCGCCGGATTGGTGAGGATGTCGGCCGGAATTTGAACCTGTGTCGCCTTCGCGCGCGCCTCTACGACATCGGTGAGAACGCTTTTTTCTTGCTCGGCGAAGCCTTTCACCGTCTCGACGAGGTTGGGAATGAGATCCGAGCGCCTCTTGTATTCGCTCTGTACCTGCGACCAGGCCGCCTTCGCCTGCTGCTCGTAGGTGGGAATGTTGTTGATGCCGCACCCGGAAAGCGGCAGCGCCAACATCACCACCGCCGCAAGTGCCAGCGAGCGGACGGCTGTCAGGGAGCAGAAGCGGGTCATGACGCAGGACCTCCAGGGTGGAAAGTTTGAGTACGTGGTACAGGATCGCCCGCCGTAAGCGCAAGCGACAATCCCGGAGCATTGGAGCGAGCTGATCGCCATTCCGCGCCGCCAAGCGACTGGTAGCATTTGCAAACATCGATGCATAGGCAAGCAACGCAGCCGATCAGTGTGTCTACCGATTATTCTGCGCTCTCTTCTTGGCCTTCTTTTGCTCGGCTACGATCCGTCCTAGAGCCTGATCGTCTGAGGTGGAAGCAGCCATGCTTCCATCGAAGGCGTGAATCAGTCTCTCAAACAAAGAGATAGAGCAGGCCACGATGGTCAGGCCTGATTCAATCTAATACTGACCTGCTCTAGTTTTCTGAAACTGACGTTTGTTGCCCGGGCGAAGGTCGTCAAACGTCAGTTAATCCAGAACACAAACCAAGAAATCTAGAGTTCCAGGCTGACGCGCAGGTGCCCGATAGGGAAAAAACGTCAGTGTCGAAACACGAACGGGACGTTGAAGGTGCTCCTCTTCATTCCACATGTTTGCGTCGTCGGCGGCGTGCTCGCCCGGCCGATCTGCGAGGAACGGTTCACTTGTTTCCAGCCTTGATCACCGTAGCCGCCGGCCTCGTGCTGGCGTGCGGCACGGCCCAGGCCTTCACGCGGATGCAGCGGTCACGCTGTCGCCTGCTACGAGAAGGTCCACACCCCCGATGTCTACGCCGCCGTCGCCCGTAGGGTTGTCGTACGGCCGGCGACGGTGGGTTCCGCTGGGAGCGCAGTCGCTCGCTGTTTGGACATCACCGCATTTGCAAGGTGCGCACGCGCCCGGTCTACCGCAAGGTAACGCGCCAGGTGGTCGTTCGCCCGGCCCAGCAGGTGCGCCATGTCAGCCCCGCCGTCTACACGAATTTGCGTTCCCGTATCCGCGTTCGTGACGGGAGCACACGTCGCATCTGCTCGCCCGAGATAAAGGCAATCGTGCATCGCAAAGTTCTGCTGGAGCCGGCGGAGCGCAACGTCATCCATCACCCGGCGGTTATCGGGACGCGCTACCAGCGCGTGCTGGCCCGCGAACCCGGAAACGCCTGGCGCTCCACCCATCATGGACGCGGACTTTTCGGCCGTTGACGCGGCGGCGCCACGGCCAGTGGCCGCCAAGCCTCGTTTTGGTGCGGCCGGGATCTGGATCTCGCTGCCATGGCTGCAGCCCGTTCGCATCCATGGAATAACGCTTTCTTTGACCCATGCGGCACTAGCGGGTATGTCAGCCTCTGTTTGGCCGATATTATCTGTTTGCCCTCGCTACCCATCAAGGGCGAGGATAAATCTAGACAGGGACGGGGGCAGGCCACGATGCGCAAGACCGTGGCGGTCATGAACACGAAAGGCGGTGTCGGCAAGTCAACGCTGGTGCTGGCTCTGGCCGAGACGCTCTCGTCGTTCCACGGGAAGAATGTCCTGGTCATAGATAGCGATGCGCAGGCGAGCGTGTCGAGCATGCTCGTGCCGGTGCAGGGTCTCCACAAGCTGCAAACGGAGAGCACCACGCTGGTGGACTATCTGGTGGCTACCGTGCTGCGCGGCACCGAGACCGCATGGACCGAATATGTTGTGCGCGATGTCTCCGATGTCGAAGAAGCCCGTACCATTTTCCTCATCCCGAGCGACATGCAGCTGACCCTGTTCGAGCGGGAAGTATCCAAGGAGAGCCAGCATTCCCGCTTGCGTCAGGCCATCCGCCGCTTGTTGGCGGAGGTTAGCGCCGTTTTCGACGTCGTGCTGATCGATTGTCCGCCCGGTCTTTCGGTGCTCACCGAGAGCTGGCTGCGCGAAGCGGATTTTCATTTATCCCCCACCAAGCCGGATTACGTCTCCCTGTGCGGCCTGGAGGTGTTCCGCCGCTTCAGGGCGCTGAATCCGGAAATGGGGTTCGCAGAGAACCTCGGCGTCATCGTCAATATGATGGATCCGCGTTCCGAGTCCGATACCGACTACGAGGCCTGGCTGAAACAGCAGCCCGAAAACCGCTGCTTCGCCACCGCGCTACCCTATTTGCGCATGTTGCAGGATGCGGCTCGCTTCCAGCCAGGTCGTTCCTACATGGCCAAATATCCAGGCGAGGCAGGCCGTGCCGTGCGCAGTGTCACTGACGAACTGGTGGCGCGCTTGAAGCTGGAGGCAAACAAGCCGGCTCGGCAACCCGCGGATGTCTGAAGTTGTCCGCAGCCCAGAGTGCCAAAACAAGGTGAAACAATAAAAAAGGGCCGCATGCGCGGCCGCTTTTTTTGTCAGGTCCGAACCGAGGGCCCGGAAATTGGAGCGGGCGAAGGGATTCGAACCCTCGACCCCAACCTTGGCAAGGTTGTGCTCTACCCCTGAGCTACACCCGCAGTTCCAACAGGGTATCGCCACCACGCGCGGGCGCGGCGGCCCCGTCTTATGGCGCAACTCGAAAGCGATTGCAAGTGCCATCCAGCTGAGGTTCGGAAGGCTGCGTCCCTCGCCTTTTCAGCCTCTTTCCGGTCCGGATGGACCGACGCTTCGAACCCGCTTTTGGGTCCTGGCCAGCCTCGGATACACGTTCGTCGCCGGAGCCCTTGCTTGCAGCGCGTACCTGCGGTGGCTAGGGTCCGGACCCGAGAGCACGTTCAGCTGAAGTGTGCAGCGGTTCAGTATGAAGAACATGCTCAATTGATAGACTTGGATCGTGTTCATGCGTCCATGTGATTTGAACGCGATATGGACCTCGAATTGCGACGAAATCCACCCGGTTCATCGTCGCGGCCACCAACCGCAGACAGGCAGCCCGCCAACCGAAGCCCCACGCGAATCCTCAAGACCGATGCAGATCAATGATCCTGACCGCCCTGCGACACCTGAAGTGCTCCCGGTAGAGCCCGCCACTCGGCGGGAACTCATGGCGTTCCTCGCGCGCCTGCGCATCGAAACGACGACTGTCGATCATCCTCCCGTATTCACGGTCGCCGAGAGCGAGGCAATCGAGCGCGCTATACCGGGCGGGCACACCAAGAACCTGTTCTTGAAGGATAACAAGGGCAAGCTCTTCCTCGTCGTCGCCGAGAGCCACACTCGGGTCGATCTCAAGGCACTTGCCGGGCGGCTGGGCGCAGGGCGCTTCAGCTTCGGCAAGCCGGACCTGTTGATGCAGGTCCTCGGCGTCACTCCGGGATCGGTTACCGCCTTTGCCGCCATGAACGACACCGCGGGGCGGGTCACGGTCATCGTCGATGACAATCTGATGCGCCACGACAGCGTGAATTGTCACCCACTGGAGAATGCGGCAACGACCAACATTGCGCGTTCCGACCTTTTCCGGTTCTTATCCGCCTGCGGGCACGAGCCACGCGTAGCCGGACTGGGCTCGCAGGAAGGAACATCGCCAAACTGAGCGCGCGAGCAGCCTCGCGACACTGGAGTCGCTTGGGCGGTGGCACGAAGCACCCTATATCGAGGGGACCTGTTTAGGAGGACTACATGGACTTTGGATCTGGCGGCTCGGCCACCCCAGTCGGACACGGCGGCGCCGATCTCATCAAGGATTCTTCGACCGCGGGCTTCGCGCGCGACGTCATCGAGGCTTCGAAATCGGCACTGGTGCTGGTCGATTTCTGGGCATCCTGGTGCGGCCCATGCCGCACGCTGGGCCCAATCCTCGAAAAGGTCGTGAAAGCCTACGGCGGCAAAGTCCGTTTGGTGAAGATCGATACTGACGAACATCAGGCGATAGCCGGCCAGATGCGAATTCAGTCGCTGCCAACCGTCTACGCTTTCAAGGATGGTCGGCCGCTCGATGGTTTCATGGGTGCACTGCCCGAAAGCCAGGTTCGCGCATTCATCGACCGCCTGCTCGGCGACGACGCGGGCGACGAGCTGCAGGAGGCAATGGCGGCGGCCGAGGCGGCGATCGCCGCGGGCGATCTTCAGGGCGCAGCCGAGGTCTATGCCGCCATCCTCCAGCAGGATCAGCTCAATCCGGCAGCTCTTGCCGGACTGGCGAACTGCTATCTTAAGAGCGGCGATCTCGATCGCGCCGAGCAGACTATCGCCCTCGTCCCCCCCGACAAGCGCAGCACTGCTGCTGTCGAAGCAGTGCGTGCGGCTCTCGAACTGGCGCGCAAGGCTGGCGATGCAGGGGATGCCTCTGAGCTGGAATCGAAGCTGGCCGCCAATCCGGCTGATCACCAGACCAGGTTCGATCTGGCAATCGCCCTGGCTTCGAAAGGCTTCAAGGCGGAAGCCGTCGATCATCTGGTCGAGATCGTGCGCCGTCAGCGTACGTGGAACGAGGAAGCCGCGCGCAAGCAGCTTGTCCAGTTCTTCGAGGCCTGGGGCCCCAAGGACCCTGCGACCCTTGATGGGCGTCGCAAGCTCTCGTCGGTCCTTTTCTCTTGAGCCAGGGCGCATTATCGGCCTTGATCGAAGGCTGAAGCGCCGCGACGCGGAATGGAAGGAACTGAAATTTGGCGATGACAGATCGATATCACGGACCGAGCGATCTGCCGCGCGAGCTTCCGCTGTTTCCACTGCGTGGGGCGATCCTCTTGCCGCGCGCGACACTGCCTCTCAACGTCTTCGAGCCACGCTATCTCGAGATGGTGGACGACGTGATGCGAGGCGATCGTCTCATCGGCATTATACAGCCGGACGTGCCTGTCGAGCCGTCCGATCGGATTATCGAGAGCCCCAAGGGCAACAACAGTCCGCTCAAGCGGGTTGGTTGTGTCGGCCGCGTCACCACGTATCAGGAGCTGGATGACGGCCGCATTCTCGTAACTCTGACGGGTATCGCACGATTCCGGCTCACCGAAGAGCGGCCGACGGAAAAGCCTTATCGCCTGGCGTTTGCCGACTGGAGTGACTATGCCGGTGACTTCAGTGCCGGGCTCGGCGAGGATCATGTGGACCGCGAGGCGCTGCTGCGCGTTCTGCGCCGCTATCTCGACGCCAACCGCATGCAGGCAGACTGGCCCGTCATACTGAAATCGTCGAGCGAATTCCTCGTCAACGCGCTATCGGTCATGAGCCCTTACGGCGCCGAGGAGAAGCAGGCGCTTCTGGAGGCCCCCGACCTCAAGGTCCGCGCCGAGGTTCTGGTCGCCCTGGCCGAGATGGAGCTGGCCGCAGGTAGTCGCGGCGGCGGCATGATCCAGTAGGCGCCCAGTCGTGTGCTGGTTACAGGTGCCGCAAGGAGGCACGGATGAGCGACGATAAAGCCACGCCCGGCGGTCGGGAGGTAGACCCACGCCTGCTCCGTCTGCTCGTTTGCCCTCTCACCAAGCGCCCTCTGCAGTACGACAAGGCGCGCCAGGAGCTGATCTCGAAGGCTGCACGCCTTGCATTCCCGATCCGCGACGGCGTGCCGCTGCTGACCCTCGATGCCGCTCGCGATTTGAACGACGACGAGGCTCCGTGAGCCCGCGTCGGGACACATCTTCAGCATTATTTCACTCTTCCGTTTGAGCCTTTGTCAAAGCCGCTGTGGTTGGCTGAAGCACGAT
The DNA here is from genome assembly GCA_050246945.1 of Hyphomicrobiaceae bacterium. Taxonomy (GTDB): domain Bacteria; phylum Pseudomonadota; class Alphaproteobacteria; order Rhizobiales; family Hyphomicrobiaceae; genus JAEUMD01. The sequence continues at coordinate 67,759 of JBFWVC010000020.1, read as the reverse complement.
TGGAAATGGTGCATCAGGTTCCACCGGTGAGTGATTCAGAGCATAATTCGGCGGAGACGGGCACGTCCTCCGGGCAGCCTTTGCGCCGCCGTCCCAGCAGCGCGTCGCTGATGCGTCTTGCCGCAGCCTTGAACGCGACGCGAACGCATGCGCCCGGAGGCCGGCTGCGCGCATTCTGGCAGTCCCGTGGCCTCTGGCTCGTCACCAGCGCTGCGATGGTTGCAATACTGGCGGGCCTTGCCCTGTTACCCTCACCCTTCGGCATGGCCCACCTGCTTTTGATCGCGGCCGCCGCGCTGATGATGCTGGCCGCCCATCGCCTCAACATTCCGACGCAGGGCCGGCAGCCCGCATGGAGCTCTGGCAGAGATCGCCGCTTCGAGGATTTGTGCGATACGCTGGAGCGCCGCCTGGAACATCTCCAGGACGTGCATTGGGAGATATCTGAAACGGACATGCGCTATCGTGATCTGCTCGATCAGCAGCGCGATGTTATCCTGCGCCGCGACGAAACCGGTCGGCTCACGTTCGTGAATACCTCGTTCTCCCGGGTCTTCGGGATCGACGCCGAGGAGGCGCTGGGCCGGAAGTTCGCCCCCAGCACCGTCGTGACCGAAATCGTGCCGCCCCTCGATCTCGGCGCGCCCGAGCGCGGCCGTCGCTACATGGAGCTGATCGATACGGTGCTCGGTCAGCGGTGGTATGTGTGGGATGAACATGAGGTCGCTGCGAGCGACGGGTCGGGCACCGAGGTGCAGATCGTCGGCCGCGACGCGACAGAGGATTGCCGTCGCGCTGTCGAGCTGGCCGAAGCCCGCGACCAGGCGCTGTCGGCCAATCGTGCCAAGTCGCGCTTCCTTGCCGCCATGAGTCATGAGATCCGTACGCCCATGAACGGGATCATGGGCATGGCCTCTTTGCTGCGTGAGACTGATCTCACCGAGGAACAGGGCACATACGTCGCCGCCGTCGATCAGTCGGCGCGTGTTCTCGGGGCGCTCATCGACGAGATCCTCGACTTCTCGAAGATCGAGGCCGGCAAGATTGTGTTGAGCGAAGCGCCATTCAACCTTTCCGAGACCGCCCAAGCCGTCGTCGAACTGCTCTCCCCTCGTGCACACGACAAGGGTTTGGAGCTGGCACTCACTGTCGATCCAACCGCCGAGCGTGCGCTGATCGGAGATGAGGCGCGCGTGCGCCAGATCCTGCTCAATCTTCTCTCGAATGCCGTCAAGTTCACCGAACATGGAGGCATAGCCGTTTCGATCATTGCGCGCCCCCATGGGGACGATAGCGGCCAGACGACCATCACGATGGCTGTCGAGGACAGCGGCATTGGTCTGTCTGACGAGGATATGCAGCGCCTCTTCATGGAGTTCGAGCAGGCCGATACGCTACAGCGTCGCCACCAGGGCGGCACCGGCCTCGGTCTTGCCATATCCAAGCGGCTGGCAAGAGCGATGAATGGCGACATTGGCGTCACCTCGACGCCGGGACGCGGATCCGTGTTCGTCGCCGAAATCGTGCTTCGCGAGGCGGCAAGAAGTGAACTGCCGGACGCGGCCGTCACCGGCCTCTTGAACGAGAGGCTGAACGTGCTTGTTGCGATGGATCATGCATTCGAGCGCCGCAGTATTGCGCATATTCTGCGCTCTTCCGGTCAGAACGTGACCGAGGCAGAGACCCCGAATGCAAGGACCGACATTGCGAGAGCTGCCGAAGCTGGCCATCCGATCGACCGTATTATTGTCGATATTGGTTGCAATCCGCGCTTTGCCGGAGAGCTCCTCCGGGCAGCGCGGGAAGCGGCCCGCGTGCCGGTGATCGGGATTGTAACGGTCAACGTGCTGGCGCGTTCCGGTCTCGCCGCCTTCCGCAGCGAGGGCTATCAGCGCTACCTCATCCGGCCTGTGCGCGCTCGCTCGCTATTGCAGCAGTTGGCGAGCAGCCGCCCCGGCTGTTCACCCCCGGCGGTCGACGCGAGCGACCCGGATAATGGGCGCTGCGCGCGCCCGTCTGACGAGCATGTCACCGGAGCGGACGGCGGGGCCGACATGCGTGCAGCCGCTCACGTCTTGCTCGTGGAGGACAACGAGATCAACGCGCTGCTCGCTCGCCGCGTTTTGGAAAAGTGCGGCTGTACGGTCGTGCACTGCGACGACGGTCCAGCTGGCGTGGCCTGCGCGATAGAATCGTTCGATGGCAAGCAGGCCGCATTCGATCTCATCCTCATGGACATCAATATGCCGCGCATGGACGGAATCCAGGCGGCGCAGGCGATTCGCGCCGCTCGCCAGGAACGCCTCGCCACCAACGGTGCTCCCGCTGCTGCTTGTCCGCCGATCATCGCTCTTACCGCCAACGCATTCCCGGAGGATCGCGAGCGCTGTCTCAACGCTGGCCTGGATGATTATCTGGCAAAGCCCTTCGACATGCACGATCTCCAGGCGCTGCTTCGCAAATGGGTTGCAATCGATGCGCGCGTTGCCAAGTCGCGGAGCTCCGCTGGAAGCTGAGCGCACGTGCGATTATGGTTGACCGGCAAGCGCAATGGCCCGGTCGCAGATCCGTCATGGAATCATGATACCTCTTCTCGATCGGGGAAGGCCGTCCGCCCGACGGACGCCTGGAAGTGAGGAGAGCACCACTATGCCGATTGAGCGCAGCCGCACGCTTTCCGAACGGTTCGGGCCGCGCAGCTTCCTGCGATCCCGCTACGGACGGGGGGAGACGCGCGCGCCGCTAGGCCTGCTGGCGCGTTCCCATCTGCACGAGCGCAACGCCGAGCCGCGGGTCTATGGCCGCATTGGCGATCTTGAGGTTCGCATGGCGAACGGCGTGAAGGATGTGAGGCTGGCGCAGCGCATGCGCTACGATGTTTTCTACAAGGAGATGTCGGCAACGCCGAGCTTCCTCGCCGAGTTGCGTCGCCGAGACGAGGATCCTTACGATGCAATCTGCGATCACCTGCTTGTTGTCGATCGGGCTGCGCCGACGCAGTGGCAGGCCTCACGCCGTCCGCTCGTCGTCGGAACATACCGGTTGCTGCGTCAGGACGTGGCGCTGAAGCACTTTGGCTTCTATACGCAGGGTGAGTACGACATCGCACCGATGCTGGAGCGGAATGCCGCGCTCCGGTTCCTGGAACTCGGTCGCTCATGTGTCTTGAAGTCGTATCGCAATCGCCGAACGCTGGAGCTTCTCTGGCATGGCCTGTGGACCTATGTGCGCGAGCATCGTATCGACGTGATGATCGGCTGTGCAAGCTTCGAGGGCACCGACCCCAGGGCGCACGCGATGGCATTGTCCTTCCTGCACCACACCGCCCGAGCGCCTGAAAAATGGCGCTGTGCCGCTCACCCGCATCTCCACCAGCGCATGGATCTGCTGCCCAAAGACTCTGTCGACACAAAGGCTGCATTGAAGGCGCTGCCGCCGCTCATCAAGGGCTATCTCCGTCTTGGTGCATTCGTGGGTGACGGTGCTGTTATCGATCATCAGTTCGGCACGACCGACGTACTGATAATCCTGCCTGTCCAGAGCATCGAGCCGCGCTACTTCGAACACTTCGGCGCGCCCGACGAGATGAAAAGCCGCATCGCCCAGGATGTTTGAATTGCCGGCCGACGTTTCGTTCGCTGCGACTTTTAGATTGTGGCACGTCGGACGTTTTCGCTTGCCGCCCGACAGGGCCTCGCAACGATGAACCGCGACACTTTTGCCCGCCTCACCAACCCGCGGCGCGCTGGCGACCGCTGACGCCTACCTGTTTACGTCATACGCAGCGAGCGCCGCGACGTTGACGATGTCGGTGTCGCGTGCACCCAGCGAGCAGATCTGAATCGGCTTGCTGAGGCCCACGAGCAGCGGTCCGATGATCGTTGCTCCACCGAGCTCCCGCAGCATCTTCGTCGATATCGAGGCCGCGTGGAACGCCGGCATGATGAGCACGTTCGCCGTATCCGAAAGGCGGCAGAATGGATAAAGCTTCATCAGGTTCTTGTTGAGTGCGACGTCCGCTGCCATGTCGCCGTCGTACTCGAAATCCACCCCCTTCTCGTCGAGAATAGTGATCGCCTCGCGCACTTCGTCCGAGCGTTCTCCGCGCGGTTGCCCGAACGTCGAATAGGTGAGAAACGCAACGCGTGGCTCCATCCCGAAGTTGCGCGCCGCGCGTGCGGCTTCCTCCGCGATGTAGACGAGTTGCTCGGTCGTCGGGATGTTGTGGATCGAGGTATCCGCGATCAGCACCGCGCGCCCGCGCACAATGGCCAGCGTCACGCCGATTACGTGCCGGCCGGGGGCGGGGTCGATGACGCGCAGCACGTCGCGGTAAACGGATGTGAAGTTGCGCGTCACGCCCGACACCAAGGCATCGGCATGTCCGTGCGCCACCATAAGCGCGCCGAAGATGTTGCGCTCGTTGTTGACGAGCCGCACGCAGTCGCGCCTCAGATAGCCGCGCCGTTGCAGCCTCTTATAGAGGTAGTCGGTGAATTCTTCCGCATATTCGGACTTGCGCGTGTCGTGGAACTCGATCGCAGGATTGATCGGAATGCCGAGCTCCTTGAAGTTCTGCCGAACGCGCTCTTCCGTGCCGATCAGCAACGGCTGCCCGAAGCCTTGCGTCAGGAACGCGTGCGCCGCCCGGATCACCGCCGGGTCCTCGCCCTCCGCAAAGATCACGCGTTTGGGATTGGATTTCACCTCCTCGAACGTCGATTGCAGCCAGCCGACCAGTGGATCGAGCCGCCCCTGCAGGCGCGCCACGTAGGCATCGATGTCGATGATGGGCCTTCGCGCGACCCCGGAATCCATCGCGGCGCGCGCCACCGCCGGCGCAATGTGCCAGATGATGCGGGAATCGAAAGGTGCGGGGATGATGTAGTCGCGCCCGAACGTGGGCCTCAACCCATGAAATGAGGATGCCACCTGATCGGACACAGCCGCACGTGCAAGCTCGGCGAGCGCGCGCGCCGCCGCCACCTTCATCGCCTCGTTGATCGTCGAGGCCTGCACGTCGAGCGCGCCGCGGAAGATGAACGGGAAGCACAGGACATTGTTGACCTGGTTGGGATAGTCCGAGCGGCCGGTGGCCATGATGGCGTCGTCGCGCACCGACTGCACCTCTTCGGGCGTGATCTCGGGCTCCGGGTTAGCCATTGCGAAGATGATCGGATTCTCCGCCATGCTCTCCACCATTTTCGAGCTGACGGTGCCGCCCGCCGAAAGCCCGAGGAAGATGTCTGCGCCATCGATGATCTCGGCCAGCGTGCGAGCGTTCGTTTCCTGCGCGAATGGCTCCTTCCACTGGTCCATGAGCTCCTCGCGACCCTTGTAGACGACGCCAGCGATGTCGGAGACGAAGATGTTCTCCCGCTTCATGCCGAGGCTGACGAGCAGGTTGAGGCAAGCGAGTGCCGCCGCCCCCGCTCCCGAACATGCGAGCTTTACGTCCTCGATGCTCTTGCCCGCGACCTCGAGCCCGTTGAGGATCGCTGCCCCGACGACGATGGCAGTTCCGTGCTGGTCGTCGTGGAAGACCGGAATGTCGAGCAGGTCCTTCAGGCGCTGCTCGATTACGAAGCAGTCGGGCGACTTGATGTCTTCCAGATTGATGCCGCCGAATGACGGACCGAGGTAGCGCACGGAATTGACGAAGGCGTCTACGTCCTGCGTATCGACCAGAAGGTCGATAGCGTCTATGTCGGCAAACCGCTTGAACAGGGCGCCCTTGCCCTCCATCACCGGTTTGGCGGCCAGCGCGCCGAGATTGCCGAGCCCGAGGATCGCCGTGCCGTTGGAAACGACGGCCACCAAGTTACCCTTGTTGGTATAGTCGTACGCGGTCGAATGGTCCTCCGCGATGGCCTTCACCGGTACGGCTACTCCCGGCGAATATGCGAGTGAGAGATCGCGCTGCGTCGTCAGCGGCTTGGTGGGAGTGATCTCGAGCTTGCCGGGCTTGCCCCGCGCGTGGAACTGGAGGGCTTCCTGCTCGGTAAAACGGGCTTCTGCGAACCGTTTGGCCATTTGCCTTATTCGCTCTCTGAGGGTGCGTAGGACCGGCGTGCCTCGCATGTGGCACCGTGACCGGCGCAATGTCGGAAATCGGCCGGCACGATAGGGGCTAGGCCGGTGGTATACAACATCGATCTGGTGTGATGATCGAGAAGTCCGCCACATTCTTGCCAGCTGGTTTGCGAGGCAGGCCTCTCGATCCAAATCACACTAGGCGATTGATATTTCTGGTGTCGTCAGAAACGCGAAATTCATTCGCTGTGTGCTGCAGAATGAGACGAATTTCGCGAGCACCACACCAGGTCCACCATCGCATTCCTGGTCTGGCCGCGGCCCGAGCCCTCCATAAGCAGCCGTTCCCTGAGCGATACCGACGCGCTATGCGTGACGGTAATGGTGTGGTTAACCCGATCTGTCTACGGCGTCGCGGTCGGGATGGCCCGGGCGCGAGGCCAGCAATGGTTTGATTTGGGAAGCTGCGGAAATTGGGCCCCGGGGGTGAGATGAAGCGACGTCGCGCGCGTACGGCCGAAAGAGCTGAGGTGGAGGACACGCCGGCGGCCACAACCGCGACTGCAGGCGCCGACCACGCCACTTTGCGCCAACACGCGGCCGCCGATGTCACGCCGTCGATGGCTCAATACCTTGAGATCAAGGCCGCCAATCCCGACAGTCTACTCTGGTACCGGATGGGCGATTTCTACGAGCTATTCTTCGAAGATGCCGTCGTCGCCTCTGCTGCTCTCGGAATTGTGCTGACCAAGCGCGGCAAGCATCTGGGCGAGGATATCCAGATGTGCGGCGTACCGATTCACCGAGCCGATGAGTATCTGCAACGCTTGATCCGCCAGGGCTACCGCGTCGCCGTGTGCGAGCAGCTTGAGGATCCAGCGGAGGCAAGGAAGCGCGGCTCGAAGGCGGTGGTCAAGCGCGATGTCGTCCGCCTCGTGACGCCGGGCACGCTGACCGAAGAAACGTTGCTCGACGACAGGGCGCGCAATTATCTCACCTCGGTTTTCCGAGCTCCCGGTGGCGGTGACGGCCCCGTGATCGGATCGGACCAGGTCGTGGCGCTGGCGTCGCTCGACATTTCCACCGGTGAGTGCGAGGTCGGCGAAACCACCGGCGCCGATCTGCCAGGTGAATTGGTGCGCTTGTCTCCGGGCGAGGTGATCTGCTCCGAGAGCCTGCTCGCCGAGCCCGATTTCCGCCAATGGGTGGACATCGCCGGCGCAGCCGCGACGCCCATGCCTGCCGCGCATTTTGATTCTCTGTCCGGCGAACGGGGCTTGAAATGCCGCCTAGGCGTCAACGAGCTGGGCGGCTTTGGCGCGTTCTCCCGCGCCGAACTGGCGGCTGTCGGCGCATTGCTGAAATATGTGGACCTCACCCAGATCGGCAAGCAGCCAGTGCTGCGTCCGCCGCGCCGGACCGGGGCGGATGCGGCGCTGGTGATCGATGCGGCGAGCCGTTCGAGCCTCGAGCTGGTCCGTTCATCGTCCGGTGAAAAGCAGGGCAGCCTTCTGGCCTCCATCGACCGCACAGTGACCGGACCCGGCGCGCGCGAGCTTGCCGCACGTCTCAGCGCGCCCCTGCGCGATTCTGCGCGGATTCATGCCCGCCTCGATGCCGTGGGTTATTTGGTCGAGGAACAGACGCTGCGTGAGGATCTGCGTTCAACGCTCAAAGGCACTCCCGACATCGCCCGCGCCGTGTCCCGCCTTGCATTCGGTCGTGGCGGGCCGCGCGATCTGGGAGTGATCCGCGACGCTTTGGCGGCGGCCGAGAGTGCGGCGACGCTGCTGGTCGCCCGGTCGCGCCCGATGGGGCTGCCGGCCGAACTGGCGGAAACGGCATCATGCCTCGGTCAGGCCGCAGGTTCGCTTTCTACCGCGCTTGCCGCCGCACTCGCCGATGACCTTCCGCACTTGAAACGCGATGGCGGCTTCGTGCGTGCGGGCTACGCCACGGAACTCGACGATGCGATCGCGCTTCGCGACCGGAGCCGTCAGGTCTTGGCGGCGCTGGAAGCGCGTTACGGTGAGGAGACCGGGATAAGATCGTTGAAGGTCCGCCACAACAACATCCTGGGCTACTTCATTGAAGTCACACAGCTCAACGCCAAGCCGCTGTTGTCTGAGCCAATGTCGGCGACCTTCCGGCACCGCCAGACCATGGCCAACGCGGTGCGCTTCACCACCGACGAGCTGATCGAGACGGAAGGCCGCATCGCTTCCGCTGCTGAGCGTGCGCTCGCCATCGAGCAGGAGGTCTTCGCTGCACTCGCGGCCGATATCGCCGCCGCCGAACGGCCTCTTGGCGAAATTGCCGCTGCGCTCGCCGATCTTGACGTGACCGCCGCACTGGCCGATCTCGCCCACCGCGAGGGCTACGTTCGCCCCGAGATCGATATGAGCGAGGCCTTCGCTATCCGCGACGGCCGCCATCCGGTTGTCGAGCAGGCGCTGGCTGCGGCGCTCGCCGGACCCTTCATCGAGAACGACTGCGTTCTGGGTCGAGCCGAGGCGTCACGGCCGACCGGGTTCGATGAAGGTGAGGATGCACGGATCTGGCTCGTCACCGGTCCCAACATGGCAGGCAAGTCAACCTTCCTGCGCCAGAACGCGTTGATGGCCGTTCTCGCCCAGATGGGGTCTTATGTGCCTGCGCGCTCCGCTCACATCGGCATCGTCGATCGACTCTTTTCCCGCGTCGGTGCGTCGGACGATATCGCCCGCGGTCGCTCCACCTTCATGGTCGAAATGGTCGAGACCGCAGGCATTCTCAATCAGGCGACCGACCGCTCACTCGTCATCCTCGACGAGATCGGCCGCGGCACCGCCACCTTCGACGGCCTTTCCATCGCATGGGCGACCGTCGAGTATCTGCACGAGGTATCGCGCTGCCGCGCCTTGTTTGCCACCCACTATCATGAGCTGACAGCGCTGGAAGGACGCCTGGCCGGAGTGACCAACGTCACCGTCGACGTGAAGGAATGGCACGATGAGATCGTCTTCCTCCACAAGGTGCGGAAAGGTGCTGCCGACCGTTCCTACGGCATCCAGGTAGCCAAATTGGCCGGCCTGCCCCCAAGCGTTGTCGCACGCGCGGCGGAAGTGCTGCGACAGCTCGAGAAATCGGACGCGCGCCGCGGCGGCACCGAAGCTCTCGATGACTTGCCATTGTTCGCCGCCGCGCGTCCGACGAATCCGCTTGCCGATGAGCGCGGCCCCTCGACCGTCGAGACAACGCTCCAGTCCCTGAATCTCGACGAGTTGACGCCTCGAGCAGCACTCGACGAGCTCTATCGATTGAAGCAAATGTTGCGTAAATCCTGACATCAGCCCAACTGTAGACGTCATGGCGACGCGTTTACACCTGACGCCGAGGAATCAAGCCCCTATGCTGGCCGACATGGACAAACCACTCGAATCCGCAGCACCTTACTTCCATACAGATCAGCTGCGACAGGAGCTGACATCGATCTTCAACGCTGCGCCGAACGCACTCGATGCTCGCCCGCAGTTGCTCGATCGCCTGAAGCTCCTTGTCGCGGGCGCGCACGCCGCGGCTGAGGCAGGACTGAATGCAGACGGCAACGGACGCCGCTGCGCTGCCGGCCTGTCCTTGTTTCAGGACGAACTGATCAGCCTGATCTTTGATTATACGACGACGCACGTATACCGCGCGACGAACCCCTCCGATGCAGAGCGCATGGCGATTGTTGCGACCGGCGGGTACGGCCGTGGCCTCCTGGCGCCGGGCTCGGACATAGATCTGCTTTTCCTGCTGCCCTACAAGCAGACGCCATGGGGCGAAAGCGTCGCCGAATACATGCTCTATCTTTTGTGGGATCTGGGTTTCAAGGTCGGCCACGCGACCCGCAACGTCGATCAGTGCGTGAAGCTCTCGTTTGCCGATCTCACGATCCGCACTGCCATTCTCGACAGCCGGCTGATTCTGGGCGACGCGCAACTCTTTGCGGAGCTGGAGCAGCGCTTTCGGACAGATGTCGTGCGCGGTACGGCCCGCGCGTTCATCGACGCCAAGATGCAGGAGCGCGATGACCGGCACAGGCGCTCGGGAGAGTCCCGCTACCGTGTCGAGCCGAACATCAAGGACGGCAAGGGCGGTCTGCGCGACCTGCACACCTTGCACTGGCTTTCGAAGTATCTCTATGGCGAAGGTGTCGGCCAGGCGATGGTCGAGCGGGGAATTTTCACCGCTGACGAGGTCCGCACATTCGAAAAGTGCGAGGACTTCCTCTGGACCGTACGCTGCTTCCTGCATTTCCTCACGGGCCGGCCGGTAGAACGCCTTTCATTTGACGTGCAGGAGGCGATGGCCGAGAGGCTCGGCTACAAGCGCCACGGCGGCTTGCGTGCGGTAGAGCGTTTCATGAAGCACTATTTCCTTGTTGCTAAGGACGTCGGCGACCTCACAACCATCCTCTGCAACACCCTCGAGATTCAACAGCTCAAGACCGCGCCGGGCCTCAACCGCCTGCTCAATCCGCTGTCCTGGCGCACGCGCCGCGAGGTCCGCCAGAAGACAGACTTTCGGATCGAAAACGACCGAATCAACGTTCGCGACAAGGATGTCTTCAAGCGCGACCCGGTCAACATCATCCGCTTCTTCGCCCGCGCCGAGCACACCGACACCTATCTGCATCCCGACGCGTTGCGCCTGATCCGCAGAGCGTTGCCCAGCGTCAATCATTCGCTTCAGGCCGATCCGGAAGCCAACCGCATCTTCGTCGAGCTGCTGACAGGACGGGTCAATCCGGAAGCCACGTTGCGCCGCATGAGCGAGGCTGGCGTGCTTGCGCGCTTCATTCCCGCGTTTCGCCGTGTGGTCGGCATGATGCAGTTCAATATGTACCATCACTACACGGTTGACGAGCATCTGATCCGCACGGTCGGCAAGCTGACCGAGATCGAACGGGGCGGCAGCCATGGCGAGCTGCCTTTGTCCACCGGCATCATCAAATCGATCAAGAACCGGCGCGTTCTCTTCGTCGCTGCTTTCCTGCACGACATCGGCAAGGGTCGCAACGAGGATCACTCGATCGTTGGAGGCCGCATCGCACGCGAGCTGTGTCCGCGATTGGGCCTGACCCCCGCCGAGACAGATACGGTCGTCTGGCTCATCGAGCAGCATCTGACGATGAGCAATATCGCCCAGAGCCGCGACATCTCCGATCCCAAGACCATTCAGGATTTCGCAGGGGTCGTGCAGAGTCTGGAGCGGTTGAAGCTCCTGCTCCTCTTGACTGTCGCTGATATTCGCGCCGTCGGTCCCGATACCTGGAATGGCTGGAAGGGCCAGCTCCTTCGCACTCTGTACTACGAAACGGAGGCCGTGTTGACCGGCGGCTACGGCAAGGCCGGTCTCGCAGAGAAGGTCGCGGAAGCGCAGGCCGCGCTGCGTGCCGGCACGCCCGACCTCGACGCCGGTTTCATCGAGAAACACATCGAGCGGTTCTACCCGGACTATTGGATGCGATTCGAGACGCGCCAGCATATCGAGCACGCACATCTCGTCGCAAGAGCCATGCAGGCCGGTGTCAAACTTGCCACGCACCATTCGACGGATGCATTCACTGCGATTACGGAACTCACCGTTTTAGCGCCCAACCACCCGCGCTTGCTGTCGCTGTTCGCCGGGTCGTGTGCGGTGTCGGGCGCCAACATTCTGGGCGCACACATCACGACCACGCGCGACGGTTTCGCCCTCGACACATTCCTTCTCCAGCGCGAATTACCCAACGACGAGGACGAGGATCGCCGCGCTCGCCGCATCAGTCAGACCATCGAAAAACTCTTGCGGGGTGACGTTCGCATGAAGACGCTGCTGGAGAAGCGCCGCCCGATAGAACGCCGCGTCGAGGCTTTCTCGGTTGCGCCGGAGGTGATCATCGACAATTCTTTGTCCAATCAGTTCACGGTAATCGAAGTCGCATGCCGTGATCGTCCAGGCCTTCTCTACGACCTAACTAGCGCACTATCGGACCTCAATCTCGACATTTCGTCGGCGCACATCACCACGTTCGGCGAGAAGGCTGTCGACGTCTTCTATGTCACCGATCTGACGTCCAAGAAGATCGTCAGCGATGCGCGACAGAAGTCGATCGAGAACGTGCTAATCGAGATCATGGACGCTGAGTCCGCCCAAGACGAAAGCGCCTGACACGTAGTCATTGCGCAGTTCGCGCCTTGGGTCCGGTCAGGCCTCAGGAGCCAGGTAGACGGCCTTCTCGCCGAGTTCGCCGAGCTCCGGATCGACGTCCTCGAACGAGAAGCGCGGACCTAGCGTCCGGATGAGTGGGCCAAGCACGCGGCCGGTGTACTTGAAATAGATCCAGGAGCGCTTCAGCTTGCAGCCCAGACGCACCTTGACGGCGTAGGTGGTCTGGCCGGTCTGCAGGTTGGGGATGCCGTTCTCGATGCAGTAGCGCACGACCGTCATCCAGTTGAGGAAGTAGAGGTTGTGCGCCCGCGCTACCTTGTAGTCCATGCCGACGAACTTGCCGATCACCCTGTCCTTCTCGACCATGAAGAGACAGAAGCTGACAAGCCGCCCGTCCAGCCGGAATAACAGCGCGCGGGCCTTGCCGCCCGATCTGGCCATAACCTCGCGGAAATAGTCTTCCGGAACCTCGTCGAACGCCTCGTAGCTGGCCTTGCGGTTGGCACGCGTCGCCCGGTAGAGTGCAAGAATCTCGTCATAGACATCCTCGACGTCGTCGCGGAACTCGACCTTGACGTCTGCCGCGCCCCTGAGCTTCTTGCGAATGTCGCTGCGCTTCTTCGATGGCATGCTTCGGAGATAGTCCTCGAACGTAGCGAAAGGCAGCGGCAGCACCGCCACCGGCAGCGAGGCCATGCGCGCGAAGCCCTTCCGGTCGAGCGTTGCGCTTGCCCATTGCGCATCGCGGTCCGTGACATCCTTGAGCGCCAGAATCTTTACCTTCTCGGCCTTCGCGTGCTCTTCGAGGGCATCCACGAGTGCGGCAACCGCATTCGTGCGGCAATGTTCGTCGAGCGAGCCGTCAAAGCCGATGGGGCATTCTTCGGTCATGGGCGATCCCAAGCCGAGTACCGGAACCTTGACCAGCCGCGGTGCAACTCTCGCCAGCCAGTCGCCGACCGCTTTGAGGCCATCCGGCAGGGTCATGTCCAGGCGATAGTCGAGACGGAAGACCGGAGCCGCCGCAATGAGCCGCCCGCCCTTGTAGGCGGCAACCGCCGAGAATGAGAAATGGCTCGATCCGGAAAGCTCGATGCCGCGGAAATACCCCCAATCCTCGCATGCGTCAGGAAACAGACGGTTCCATTCCGCTTCTTCAATTTCGCAAACGGACGCATGATGGCGGGTGACAACGCCGTCGAAAGGTGCATTGCGCGGAACGCTGTCGACGCGGCGACGAAAGCCGGGCGCCGTCGACAGATCCAGCGCCGGTATTAGACGCGGCGCGGCGGACACGTTCGTGGCGGTCTCGGCGATGTGTGCCATGGGGCAATCTCCTCGTTTGTTGTCCCACCATCGCCAGGCCGTCGCCGCAGCGCAGTTCCCGTTGGAACAGCATCCCTCGGGTCTGCCGAATAGGCTGCAGCATGGATTGTGAAGTCGGCGCCGCAGGACGGGAGCGTTTCATGTCGTCAATCGAGACCGATGCCGCGGGTGAGGGCGCCACGCAGTGTGCTTCAGGTGAGATCGGTCGGGCAGTTCGCCGCAGCTACTGGCAGCGCATCGGCGGCATGCCGTTGTCGGTAGACGGCGACGCCCTTCCCGCCACAGCCTCGATTGCAATCGTCGGCGGCGGCTTTGCCGGACTTGCCACCGCCCTCCGCATCCAGGAGTTGGAGCCGGCTGCCGATGTTGTTGTGATCGAGGCGGAGACCGTCGGCTTCGGGGCCAGCGGACGCAACGGCGGCCTGATGTCCCCGCTCCCCGCACCGGTCTGGCTGGCGACAGCGCTCAACAACGAGCAGCATGCCCGCGCTATGGGGCTGCTCAACCGCAAGGTTGCCGAAGCGGCGCGATGGGCGGCTCGCCTGGCGCCTGCCGCCGAGGTGATGGCTGCCCCGATGGCGCTAGAGGCGAAGGGTTGGATCACGGATGCAGGCCTGGCCCACGTATCTCGCGTCCTGGACGCAGCCGGAATCGTGCACGAGTTTGCCTCGCGCAACAAACAGCGCACGCCGCGTGCGCTCAACGCCGAGGCGCATACCGTCAACCCATATCGCCTGGTCCGCGGCCTTGCCGATGCGGCGCGCAAGCACGGGGTCAAAATCGTTGAGCGTGCACCCGTCCGTGCCATCGAGGACCTTCATGGCGGCGGCGCACGTGTGTTGCTTGCCGATGGCCGCGAACTGAAGGCAGCAACGGTGGTGATCGCCGCCAATGCCTATACGCCCTCAATCGCTATGCCCGGAAAGCTCCACGCCAAGGTCGTGCACAACTACATGCTGGCAACCGATCCGCTCCCGCCCGACCTCGTCGAGCGATTGCAGAAGGCCGGTCGGTCAGTGGGCCGCTTCGTCGTCGAACTCAACGCAGCCTATGTTTTCTATCGACTTCACGAAGGTCGATTGATATTCGGCGGAATTGAGAAGCTGAAGGCGGCCAACGGCGGCGATTTCGATGTGCCCGCGGCAGTCATGAACGGTCTGCGCAAGCATCTGGCCGCGACGCTCGCTGTCGAGCCGCTGCCTCGTATCGCCGAGGCATGGGGCGGCCGGTTTCATATGACGGCGACGGACTTGCCGATCATCCGACGCGCTGCCGCTTCGTCCTCCATCGTTCTCAACGTCGGTTACGGCGGAACCGGCGTGGCGCTGACGCTGGCGCTTGCCCCGGTAGCTGCCGCCCAGGCGCTCGCCCGGCCGCTGCTGGACCGGGAACTCTCCCTGATCCACGACACGATCAGTACCACGCGCCTTCCCGTCCTCGGCGCGATGCGGTTTGCCGCGGGTGTGGTTGCAACCCATTTTAAAGAACGCAGGGCGCGTCTTTGAAGACACGACCCAGACCCTGTTGCCGAGCCTGCCGGCATGCGCCCTTGCCAGCCACGGGCGGCTCGGATAACTGCGTTGCCCCATGAAACTCTACAAAGCCTTTGCCACAGTCGGCGGCCTGACCATGGTAAGCCGCATCCTCGGCTTCGTGCGCGATATCCTGATCGCGCGGGCCTTGGGTTCGGGTCCGGTAGCGGATGCATTTTTCGTGGCCTTCCGTTTCCCCAACCTATTTCGCAGACTGTTCGGCGAAGGGGCGTTCAACTCCGCTTTCGTGCCACTCTTCGCCAAGCGCCTGGAGGGCGAGGGAGAGGCCTCGGCAAAGGAATTCGCCGAGCAGGCCATGGCGGGACTCCTGCTAGTGCTGGTCCTGGTATCGGCAATCGCCGTGCTCGCCATGCCATGGCTGATGGCGGTTCTGGCGCCGGGCTTCATCTCCGACCCCGACAAATATGATCTTGCGGTACGCCTGACGCAGATTGCGTTTCCTTATCTCACGTGCATGTCACTGGTCGCCCTCCTGTCCGGCGTCTTGAACTCGATGCATCGCTACTGGGCTGCTGCGGCGGCCCCCATTTTGCTCAACGTCGTGCTGATCACCGCCATCACGCTGGCGATCGTGCTCGGCCATGCGAGCAAGCCGCAGTCCGGCTACATTCTGGCCGGCGGCGTGCTCATTGCAGGTTTCGCTCAGCTCGCAATGCTCTGGATCGCGGTGAAAAGAGCGGGACTTGATCTGCGAATTGTCCGGCCGCGCTACACCGATGCAGTGAGGCGACTGGTACAGCTCGGAATTCCAGGGCTGGTTTCCGGCGGCATCACGCAGATCAACATCGTCGTCGGCACCATAATCGCATCCATGCAGGCCGGGGCCGTATCCTATCTCTATTACGCCGACCGGCTGTACCAGCTCCCTTTGGGCATAGTCGGTGTCGCGGTAGGCGTGGTCCTCCTCCCCGATCTCGCGCGCCGCTTGCGGGCTGGCGACCATTCTTCGGCCATGGACTCCCAGAACCGCTCGCTCGAGTTCGCTCTTCTGCTGACGCTGCCGGCGGCTGTAGCGCTTCTGGTTGCCGCCGAACCGATTATTCGCGTTCTGTTCGAGCGCGGCGCCTTCCTGCCGGCCGACACGCCCAGGGCGGCCTACGCCTTGATGGCATTCGCGCTGGGCCTTCCAGCTTTCGTATTGATCAAGGTGTTCCAGCCAGCCTTCTTCGCGCGCGAGGACACCAAGACCCCAATGTACTATGCCGGCGTCAATATGATCGTGAACGTCGTGGGTTCCGTCGCGTTGTTCTTCCTGTTCCGGCACATGGGGCTTATGCCGCATGTCGGCATAGCGCTTGCGACGACACTCGCCGCCTGGGTCAACGCCACCATGCTGCTTGTAACGTTACGGCGCCACGGAGACTTTCAGAGCGACCCACGCTTATCCCGCAACCTGCCGCTGATCCTGTTGGCGAGCCTCGCGATGGGGGCCGCTGTTTACGGCGTTCTCATCTGGCTGGCGCCATACATGACGGGTGACGCGCCCCTGGCGGTCAAGTTTGGAGCGCTGACGGCGGTGGTCGGCATCGGCGCGGCGGTCTTTGCGGTTCTGATAATTACCACCGGTGTACTCAACCTTGCCCAGCTGAAGCGCTTCACGAGCCGCCCTAGCTAGGCAAGTAGCTACTATCAAGAGTTTTGAACTGTGTTCTGGAAGCCCTTGCGCCGAGCCGCGCTGCGAGCGATAACCCGCGCCGGGCCCGCCGCTTCCAGCGAAGGCGTCAATCATTCTCTATAATAGGCAATTCGGAGCAGGCCTCGGCCGCGCGATGGCGTTGAAAAGACGCGCACCTGCTCCAAGGAAGCGAAGCATGAAAATTAAGGAACGCGTTTTTTCCGGCATGCAGCCGACGGGCAGCTTGCACCTGGGCAACTACCTGGGGGCGATGCTGCAATGGATCGAACTGCAGAAAACGCACGAATGCATGTATTGCGTGGTTGATCTGCACGCGATCACGGTCTGGCAGGAGCCCGACGACCTGCGCCGCGCGATCCGGCAGGTGACGGCCGCCTATATTGCAGCCGGTCTCGATCCCGAAAAGAGCATCCTGTTCAATCAGAGTCAGGTATCGGCCCATGCCGAGCTGGCTTGGGTCTTCAACTGCGTTGCGCGGCTGGGCTGGCTGAACCGTATGACCCAGTTCAAGGAGAAGGCAGGCAAGGACCGCGAGAACGCCTCGGTCGGCCTATATGCCTATCCCAACCTGATGGCTGCCGACATCCTCGCCTACAAGGCGACCCACGTTCCCGTCGGCGATGACCAGAAGCAGCACCTCGAGTTGGCTCGCGACATCGCACAGAAATTCAACAACGATTTCCGCGACGAGATCATAGCGCTGGGCTATGCCGATGGTTGTTTCTTCCCGCAGCCCGATCCTGTCATCACCGGACCAGCCACGCGCGTCATGAGTCTGCGGGACGGCACCAAGAAAATGTCGAAGTCCGACCCCTCTGACCTCTCCCGCATCAATCTGACCGACGACAGCGAAACCATCGCCCGCAAAGTCCAGAAAGCCAAGACCGACCCTGAGCCGCTGCCGTCCGAGCCTGAAGGGCTCAAAGGAAGGCCTGAGGCGGAGAACCTCGTTGGCATTTACGCGGCTCTGGTCGGCAATTCCGCTTCGGGCGTGCTCTCCGAAATGGGAGGCGCACAGTTCTCGACCTTCAAGAAGCAGTTGGCCGAGGCGGCCGTCGCGCGGCTGGCGCCCATTGCCAGTGAGACTGCGCGCATGATGCAGGACCCCGCCGAGATTGATCGCATACTCGCCAAGGGTTCGGAGCGTGCCCGCAGGCTCGCCGAGCCGGTAATGAGCGAAGTGAAGGACATTGTCGGCCTCATCAGGTCGTGACGGATGGTCAAATCGGTCCGCAGCCTCGCGCGACGAACGACGCTTTTTGCCGCAGGGGACACGTGTGGCCGATAGGTGAAATCGTATTGTCGCAAGTGGACGCATAGGGCAGCATGGGCGCCATGAAACTACGTCGCAGCTTCGAATCCGGTCATCGCCGCAAGTTCCTCCTCATTGTCGACGACAGTGCGGAGGTGGAAAGCGCGCTCTATTTCGCCGCCAGTCGCATCGAGCATTCCGGCGGTGTCATCGTGATGTGTTACGTCATTCAGCCCCAGGGCTTTCAGCACTGGATGGGCGTCCGTCAGGTGCAGCTTGAGGAAGAAAGCAACACGGCTCGCGCCCTGTTCCGACTCTTCCGTCGCAAGCTCAATCTGGCGGGCTTCGAGGGTGTGACTACCGAAGAGGTCATCCGTGAAGGCACGACGTCCGAGGAAGTCTTGAAGCTCATCGAGGACGACGAAGACATCGCACTGCTGGTACTGGGCGCCTCGGTGGACTCCAAGGGACCCGGGCCGCTGGTCTCATCGCTCGCTGCCGGAAGCCGCGCCGGCACGTTCCCTGTTCCGATCACCATCGTTCCGGGCAATCTCACGCTAGAATTGATCCGCTCGCTGGCCTGAGAGGCGTGCCGCCGGCCGCTCATGCCGACATGCTTCCCGCAGCTATCTTGCGCTCCTGTCAGCCATTTTTTCGGTTGGGCTGATACCGCTTGTCGACCGCGCGAAGCCCCGTCGCATCTGATCTAGGCTTGCCCCGTGAAATTTGATCCTGGGGCTCGACTTTTCCTCCCCCATCGCCTACATCCTTGGAAAGATTCTAAACGTGGTGCTTGCGCCCTTGAGGCGCCGCGCGCCGCTGTCCGGCAGTGGGCCGGGCTTCCCAGCGGCTTTACGAATGGCCCCACACGAATAGTCCCACAATGGCAGCGAGGGTGAGGAAGCATGTTCATCCAGACCGAAGCGACACCCAATCCGGCAACGCTGAAGTTTATCCCCGGCAAGTCCGTACTAGCCTCAGGAACGGCTGACTTCCGTTCACCTTCGGAGGCCGATGGTTCGCCGCTCGCAACGCGCCTGTTCGAAATCGACGGCGTGAAGGGCGTTTTCCTGGGCTCTGACTTCATCTCCGTCACCAAGGATATGACGGAATGGCAGCATCTGAAGCCGATGATCCTTGGCGCCATCATGGAGCACTACATGTCGGGCGCACCGATTCTGAAATCAGACGGTGCCAATGATCGCGCTGGCGGCAACTACGCGCAGGAAGACGAGGAGACGGTCAATACCATCAAGGAGTTGCTGGAAACGCGCGTGCGCCCGGCCGTTGCCCAGGATGGTGGCGACATCACCTTCTCGGGCTTCCGCGACGGCATCGTTTTTCTGCACATGCGTGGCGCCTGCGCCGGCTGCCCCAGTTCGACTGCCACGCTGCGCCACGGCATCGAGAACCTGCTGAAACACTTCTGCCCCGAGGTGCAGGAGGTTCAGGCTGTCTGAAGACGTTCTGCGCTCGCCTTTCAACTGGTGAACCCCGCCGTTCGGGCGGGGTTCGCTTTTATGGTGTACGCTGTACGTCGCATCTGCATATGCGTATCGGCCCGTTTTTGCCGCGTTGAGGCTGGGTCGGTGCACAGCACGAAAGGAACTCGCTTATGGCCCAGCCTCTCGACCAGGCCGCTCTTGATGCGCTCTTCCTTGAAGCGCGCACCATGAACAAATGGCTGGAGAAGCCCGTGCCTGACGCGTTGCTGTACCGCCTCGTCGACACATTGAAGATGGGGCCGACAAGCGCCAACTGCTCGCCCGCACGCTTGATCTTCGTGAAGTCCAAGGAAGCAAAGGAAAAGCTGAAGCCGCACCTTTCTTCGGGCAACGCCGCCAAGACCATGAGCGCGCCGGTTTGTGTCATCATCGGCCAGGATCTCGAGTTCTACGAGCACCTGCCGAAGCTTTTCCCGCACGACAATGCCAGGAGCTGGTTCGAAGGCGATCCCGACAAGATCAGGGATACGGCATTTCGTAATGCCACACTGCAGGGCGCGTATCTGATTCTGGCGGCCCGTGCTCTGGGGCTCGATTGCGGCCCAATGTCGGGCTTCAATTCCGAGGGCGTCGACAAGGCCTTCTTCGCGGGAACTAAGATCAGGTCGAACTTCCTCTGCAACCTTGGATATGGTGATCCCGCTGGCCTCTTTCCGCGCAGTCCTCGCTTCAGCTTCGACGAGATGGCCAGCATTGTGTGACGCTGCCGCGACGTTCGGTGTGTGCTTGCCTGTCGCGGATGAAAGTCCACGTGCATTCGTGGTGGTGCGCGTGTAGCCTTGCCGCCGATGAATATCCTCGCATTCGATACCTGCTTTGCCGCATGTTCCTGCGCGGTCGCGAAGTCGTTTGATCCCGGCGAAGTCGCGCTCGACCGGCTCTATGGAATGTACGAGCCGATGGAGACCGGCCACGCCGAACGCCTCGTGTCCATGATCGGTGAGGTGATGTCCGCTGCCGGCCTGGACTTCGCTGACTTGGATCGGATTGCCGTGACGCACGGACCCGGAAGCTTTACGGGCACACGTATTTCCGTGGCTGCGGCGCGAGCCGTGGCGTCATCCTTTTCTGCCGACGTGGTCGCGGTTTCGAGCCTCGCCGTGATGGCCGAACAGGCCGCCAGGCACCTGGCCGCCAAGTCTCAAGCCGCACGTAATCCGGGGACCGGAGAGGCGACGCTCCTGATCGCGGTTGATGCCCGGCGCGGGGAGGTCTATGTGCAGCAGTTCCAAACCGGTGGTGCGGATCCGCTGACGGAGCCGATGCTCTTGCCCGTGCGTGAGGCAGCCGCGATTGGGGGGGCTGGATCTTTGATCGTTGCCGGATCGGGCGCTGCTGCGGTCGCAGAGACAGCCATTATGGTGGGACACCACGCGGTGGCGTGTTTGCCGGGCTTGTTGCCGGATGCACGGGACTTGTGCCGTCTGGCCGCGACGATGCAATCGGGGAGCGGCGCTATCAAGCCGTTGTATCTGAGGCCGGCCGACGCCAAGCCGCAGACGGGCAAGTCAATTGAGAGGGTTACAACATGACCACGACGGCGGGCGTACGCCTCGATCCGAAATTCGTCAGCCTTGTTTGGGTTGGCCCCGAGCGCGCGGCGGAGTTGGCGGAGATGCACGCGCACTTATTCTCGCCCGCCTGGAGCGAGGCAAGCATGCAGGAGACGCTGTCACATCCTGGTTCGACCGCCTTTCTGGCCCGCGTCCGCGACGGCGCCGAGGCCCTGCCTGAGCCTGCAGGCTTTGTCATTGGCCAGCTTGCCGCTGACGAGGCTGAGATTCTCTCGATCGGCGTCCTGCCCAAATTCCAGCAGCGCGGCGTCGGCACGCTCTTGATCGAGGGGCTGGCGCGAGCCGCAAAGCGTGCCGAGGCCAAGCGCCTGTTCCTCGAGGTTGCAGCCGACAACCAAGCGGCCTTCGCGCTCTATCGCCGCTGCGGCTTCACCGCCATCGGCATGCGCAAGGGGTACTACAATCGCCCCGACGGCGAACCGCAGGACGCACTCTCCCTTGCGTTGTCGCTCGACCGCTAGAGCCTGATCCGCTGACTCACAGCGGGTGCGCTTTCAGTCAGGGCGTGAATCAGACTGTCGATCAAAGACTTAGAGCATATATAGCTGGAACATGTATAACTGAAGTGCGGTCCGGTCCAGCGTGACAAGCATGCTCGAAGAAGAGCGAGCACGCTAAGCCGAACTGTGTCGCGATGCCGCTTGAAAACATGACAGAATTATGAACTGGCGCACGCTCGCGTTTCGATGAAAGGTGAACGCGCTGGAACAGCGGGAGGGCGGTGGAAGAGCCGCGGTCGCGCAATGGGTTCGCTACGGGCAGGTTCGATTCTCACCGGATTTGCCGGCCTCACACTTCCACTGATGCCGGTCCAGGCTGGGCTCGTCCGGTTCGCGCCGCGCCTCGCCCGCCAACTGCCGCACTGGTATCATCGCCGCGTTTGCCGCCTGTTCGGCATCCGGCTCGAGATTGAGGGTGCGGTGGCATCCGACCGGCCCGCGCTACTCGTCGCCAATCACACCTCTTGGCTGGACATTCCGGTGCTCTCCTCCGTCGCGCCGGTCTCCTTCGTCGCCAAGAAGGAGGTCGGCACTTGGCCCGGCGTGTCCGCGCTGGCCCGCTTGCAGCGCACGGTTTTCGTCGATCGCGAGCGGCGTTCTGCGGTCGGCGAGACGGCGGGCGAGATTATGATGCGGTTGGCCTCAGGCGACACGATCGTCCTGTTCGCCGAGGGCACCTCGAGCGATGGCAACCGGGTTCTGCCTTTTCGCACGTCGCTGTTCGCGGCGGCCAAGCCGAGCGCCGGGGCCACGCCTGCCAATACCGACGTTTCGAGCGTGCTTGCTCGTGCTGTCGTTCAGACAGTCTCGATCGCCTATACAAGACTGCACGGCGTTCCGCTCGGCCGCGCCGACCGCCCGATCGTCGGCTGGTACGGCGACATGGATTTGCCGCCACACGCCTGGGAACTCTTGAAGGCGGGGCCTCTCGACGCCCGTATTCTTGTGGGCCCGCCGGTGCCGCTTAATGATTTCGCCGATCGCAAGGCTCTCGCCCGCCACAGCGAGGATGAGGTTCGCGCCAACGTGGTCAGGGCACTGCGGGGGTTGGAGCCTGATGCGCCGGTCGCGCCGACACGGCCTGCCGCCGACCCCGCGGCGTCTCGCCGCCGCAGCGGCGATGCCGCCCGCGCCGGCCGGATGGTCTAATCTCGCGCAAGTGCATGTGGGTTTCGCCCAATAGACAAATGACAAGCCGTCGTCCGGCTGCTGCAATCCTTCCGCGAGAATCACGATGGGGCTTGGGTCAGCGGATTGAAGTCGCAACCCGAACACGCAGCATTAGAAGAGCATTGCGCAATCTGGCTCATGGCTGGTACACGCAACCGGTTCTGGCGCTGCAAGGCCCGGAATTCCCCCTGAATGGGCTGTTAACGGGATGGGAAACCGCCGTGACTAGACTGGAGGCAACGCCACGCCAGGTGGCGGGAAACGACAGCGAGGATCCGGCGATGCCCGGAGCCAAGAAAGTTCTGGTCAAGACATTCGGCTGCCAGATGAACGTCTACGATTCCGAGCGCATGGCGGAGTCGCTCAAGGCCTATGGCTATTCCGAGACGGAACGCCCTGAGGAAGCCGATCTGATCATCCTCAACACCTGCCACATCCGCGAAAAGGCCGCCGAGAAGGTCTATTCCGAGCTTGGCCGCCTGCGCCACCTGAAGGACGAGCGCCGGCAGGATGGTCTCCAGACGCAGGTTGCCGTGACGGGCTGCGTTGCACAGGCGGAAGGCGCTGAGATCATTGCCCGCGCGCCGGTCGTCGATCTTGTCGTCGGCCCGCAGAGCTACCATCGCATTCCCGAACTTCTCTTCCGCGCCAAGGCCGAATCGCGTGCCCTTGTTGAGACGAACTTTCCCGAGGAGGACAAGTTTAACCAGCTGCCGGCTCGCGCCCGCACGCGCACAGCCAGCGCCTTCCTCACCGTTCAGGAAGGTTGCGATAAATTCTGCACGTTTTGCGTGGTGCCTTATACCCGTGGCGTGGAGTATTCGCGTCCGCTCGCTGACATCGCCGAGGAGGCGAACACGCTTGTGCAAAGCGGCGTGGCCGAGATCACGCTGCTTGGCCAGAACGTAAACGCCTACCACGGTAAAGGTGACAACGGCCGCACCGCATCGCTGGCCGAACTGATAAAGCATCTGGCGCGCATCGACGGACTAGAGCGGCTGCGCTACACCACGTCTCATCCCCGCGACATGAGCGACGATCTGATCGAGGTGCACGCCACCGAGAAGAAGCTCATGCCCTACCTGCATCTGCCGTTCCAGGCCGGCTCGGACCGCGTTCTGGCGGCAATGAACCGCAAGCACACGGCCGCCGAGTACCTCGATCTTGTCGCCCGGATCCGCAAGGCGCGGCCCGATATAGCGCTTTCCACCGACGTCATCGTCGGCTTCCCAGGCGAGACGGAGGCGGATTTTGCAGCCACCCTGGCGGTTGTCGAAGAAGTCGGCTTTGCCCAGGCCTATTCGTTCAAGTATTCCCCGCGTCCTGGCACACCTGCCGCCAAGATCGATGCTCAGGTGCCCGAGGCGGTCAAAATCGACCGTTTACACCGCCTGCAGAAGTTGCTCGACGGTCAGCAAACACGGTTCAATGCCTCCTGTGTCGGCCGCACCTTCCCGGTACTTTTTGAGCGGTCGGGTCGTCGCGAGGGCCAGCTAGTTGGCCGTTCTCCATATTTGCAGCAGGTCCACGCCTTCGCGGCCGCCGACTTGCTCGGCCGCATAGTTCCCGTGGAAATCCTCGGCGCCGGGCCGAACAGTCTTTCAGGCGTCATCCGGGCGGCTTAGAACCGGCGGGGTTTCACTTGGATGGTCCAGGAAATTCCTGGACAATGCGTTCCTGCGGCTCAATGATCCGCAAGAAGGTCGTGCCGCGAGCCCAGGTCGTTGAATTGGCGGTGCCGGGCCACCAAGTGCTGGCGGCATGGGTGACGATGGAGAACGGGAATTGACAGGAATTCGCGGGCAATCCGCTCCGGGGCAGGGCCGCAGCGCCAGGTCCCAGACCGAAAAGTCGCGCATTGTCGTGCCGTTCGAAGACAATCGCCTCCTGTCCAATCTGCTCGGCGAGTATGATTCCAACCTCGCCTTGCTTGAGGATCGTCTCGGCATCGAGGCCCACGCGCACGGAAACGTCATCATCCTGACTGGCTCGGATACCAACTGTCAGATAGCCCGCGAGGTCCTCGAGGATCTCTACAAGCGCGCGTCCCGCGGCGAGCACATCGGCCCTGGCGATTTTGACGGGCACATCCGCCACGCGCGCCAGGAAGCACCGGTAGGTGACGGCGGCGGGCAGGCGCAGGTGGCCACGCGCCGCCGCGTCATCAAGGCGCGCACGCCCACCCAAAGCATCTACATGCGCGCCATCGAGAACACCGATCTTGTCTTTGGCATCGGGCCGGCGGGTACGGGAAAGACATACCTTGCGGTGGCGTTTGCCGCTCACTTCCTCGAACGCGGCGTTGTCGAGCGCATCATCCTCTCGCGTCCAGCCGTGGAGGCGGGCGAGCGCCTGGGTTTCCTGCCTGGCGACATGCGCGAGAAAGTCGATCCTTATCTGCGCCCGCTCTACGACGCGCTCTATGATGTCCTGCCGCCGGAGAAGGTCGAGCGCGACATCGAAACTGGCGTTATCGAGATTGCGCCGCTGGCATTCATGCGTGGGCGAACGCTCGCCAACGCCTTCGTCATTCTCGACGAAGCGCAGAACACCACCAGCATGCAGATGAAGATGTTCCTTACACGTCTTGGCGAAAATGCGAAGATGGTCGTCACCGGTGATCCGAGCCAGATCGATCTGCCGCCCGGCGTCGGATCGGGCCTCGTCGAGGCGGAGCGCCTGCTGAGGGGAGTTGAGGGCATCGAGGCAGTTCGCTTTGCCGCATCCGACGTCGTGCGGCGTGACCTCGTCGCGCGTATCGTTGACGCTTACGACAAGGGCTCGTGAGGCCGTGAACGCTCAATCGTCGAGAACTCTGGTGCTCGCCGGCCCACCGGATCAGCCGGTCGCCATGCAAGGAGAGCCGGCCGACCCTGATCCCCGACAACCCGGCGGCCCTGTTCTTCTGATAGATTTGGTGAAGGACGCTGGCGACTGGTCGGCTTTCGGAGAGGCCGCCAAGCTGGAGGCACTCGTCAAGGATGCCGCCGATGCCGTCGCCCGCGCTGCGCCCGTCGCTGCGCGGTTGCCGTCGCCGGGTAGGTTGACTGAAGCCGTCGTTGCGCTTTCCAGCGATGCGGCGGTCGCCATACTGAACGGACAGTATCGCGGCAGGAAGAAGCCCACCAACGTCCTTTCGTTTCCTGCAGCCGCGCAAGTGTTGTCGGCGGTTGGCGATGCTGACCCGATCCAGCTGGGGGACATCGTTCTCGCTTCCGAGACGGTCCTTGCGGAGGCGGCCGACATGGGCATCAGCCCAGCCGATCATCTGCGTCATCTGATCGTGCATGGTCTCCTCCATCTCTTGGGATACGACCACATCGAGGCCGCAGAAGCGGAGGAGATGGAAGCGCTGGAAACGCATATTCTGGCGACGATGGGAGTCGCGGACCCCTATGCCGGCAGCGAACCGGCGGATGCGCCGTCCTGAGATGGACGGGCGCACAGTCAGCCTGCCTCCATGCGATGAAGGCTGCTATCGAGATTTTGAAACCATGCTACCCCGAAGGCCATGAGCAGCACCGACACACCAGCACCCAAGCCCGAGTCGACCGGCAGCGCGGAAGACTCGCGCGGAGGCGTACTGGGATGGCTGTCCGGCTTGCGCGCGCGCCTCGGCCTCCCGGGTCCGCAGACACTGCGCGACACTCTCGAATACGCCCTGCGCGAGGAACAGTCCGATACCGACGGCGCGTTTAGCGTCGAGGAGCGCGGCATGCTCCTGCGCTTGCTCCGATTTGGTGCCAGCCGCGTCGAGGACATCATGGTGCCGCGCGCCGATATCATCGCCGTCGATGAAACGGAGCCGTTGAGCGAACTGTTGAAGCAGTTCGAGGACGCCGGCGTCTCTCGCATTCCTGTCTTTTCAGAAACGCTGGACGATCCGCGCGGAATGGTTCACGTGAAGGACCTGTTCGGCTGGATCGTCGAGCAGGCACGTGCCGAGGCCGCGTCCTCCGACAGGACCAACGGCACCGGCGCCGGCCAACCGCCGGCTCCTGGTTCTGCCGAGACTATACCAGCGGATGTGTGTGCTGGCGGCGAACCACTCGATTTCTCCAGTATTGACCTGTCGCGTTCCATCGCTGCCACCAAGATCAAACGTGCGGTCCTGTTCGTGCCGCCGTCGATGCCGGCGATGAATCTGCTCATTCGCATGCAATCGACGCGTATTCATATGGCGCTTGTCGTCGACGAATACGGCGGCACAGATGGTTTGGTTACGATCGAGGACCTTGTCGAGCAGATCGTCGGCGATATCGAGGACGAACACGACGAGGCGGAGGATGCGCACCTCACGGTGGACGCCAAGCAAGGCCTTGTTGCCTCCGCGCGCATGCCGGTGTCCGAACTCGAGGAACATCTCGGCGTTTCACTTCTTACGCCGGAAGAAGCCGAGGAGATCGATACGTTGGGAGGCTTGATGTTCTCGATTCTTGGGCGCGTTCCTGCTCGTGGCGAAATCGTGCGTCACAGCTCCGGCGTTGAGTTCGAGGTGCTCGATGCCGATCCCCGTCGCGTCAAGAAGCTGAAGATCCACAAGCCTAGGTCGACCGGCGAAACAGGCACGGGCGGAACTTCGTGATAGCTCTGGTTGACGTGATGACGGCGCCGGTGCGGGCGCTTTCACATCGGGTGCGGTCTGCGTCGTCCAGGCAGCGTGCCATGATCGCCTTTGTGGCCGGCTCTCTGTCCGTCCTTGCAATGGCCCCCTTTTTTCTAAGCCCCGTTCTCCTGCTCACGTTTCCAACGCTCGTTTGGCTAATCGACAGTTCGGTGGATGCGCCAGATCAGCCGAACGCGGCAGGCGAGCCACGCGATCCAGCCGGCGCTCCCGCTATTGTATCGCTCATCGACAAGGGCGCGCTGAAGAATGCATCCCTCGCAGGCTGGTTCTTCGGCTTCGGCTACTTCCTGTTCGGCATGTTCTGGATTGGCGAGGCGTTCCTGGTCGAGGCAGATAAGTTCGCGTGGCTTTTGCCGGTGGCCGTGACGCTGCTGCCCGCAGGCCTTGCACTATTCTTTGCGGCGGCCACGATCCTCGCGCGACTCCTGTGGCGACCAGGCGCTGCGCGCGTCCTGGTTCTTGCAAGTGCGCTCGGTCTGATGGAGGGCGTGCGCGGCCACATATTCACCGGTTTGCCGTGGAACACTCTAGGCTATGCGCTGACATGGCCTCTTACGATGATGCAGTCTGCGGGGCTCGTCGGCATCTACGGATTGACGATTCTTGCAGTCATTGTCTTCGCAAGCCCGCTCGTAGCGCTCGCCGACGCTCCACACTTGCGCGAGCGCCCGGTCACGCAATGGGCAGCTTGGCGTCCGCTCATGGGCATCGCCGTCGCGTGTGCCATCGTGACGTTGCTTTGGGCCTACGGGGCGTGGCGATTGAGTGGCGACGTCGGAGCGCACGTCGCAGGTGTCAAACTTCGCATCGTTCAACCGAGTGTTCCGCAGCGTGAGAAGTGGTTGCCTGAAAAGCAGCGTGAGATCTTCGATCTGCACGTCGATCTTTCCCGCCGAAATCCGCAAGGTGTTCGCGACGATCTCGCAGGCATCACGCATTTGATCTGGCCCGAGGCGGCCATGCCGTTCCTGCCGCTCGATACCCCGCAGGCGCTCAAGGAGATTGGCGATCTG
Organism: Hyphomicrobiaceae bacterium; assembly: GCA_050246945.1. Lineage (GTDB taxonomy): Bacteria > Pseudomonadota > Alphaproteobacteria > Rhizobiales > Hyphomicrobiaceae > JAEUMD01. The sequence continues at coordinate 39,393 of JBFWVC010000020.1, read as the reverse complement.
CTCCCCGATGGAGTGTTTCTGATATCGGGCGCACTGCGTGTCGAATGGCCAGACGGAGCGACTGCCAACGGCAACATCCCGCGCGCCACGAACGAGCCCGCGACGGACGAAGGAGCAAGTGCGGGCGAAACAAAGGGCGCGCCAGCCGCACATCATCTCGGTCCAAGGCACGCATTCAACAGTCTCATGGCATTCGGTCCCGGTGGCGGGCTCGTTGCGGTCTACGACAAGATTCACCTCGTGCCGTTTGGCGAATATCTCCCGTTTCAGGGATTTCTGGAAAGCATGGGCCTGGAGCAGCTCACCCGCATGCGCGGAGGGTTCACGATTGGCCGCACGCCGCGCCCGCTGCTCGACGTGCCTAATTTACCACCGTTCATCGCTCTTGTTTGCTATGAGGCGATCTTCCCCGGAGCAGTGGTCCAGGGCACAGATCGCCCAGGCCTGATCATCAACGTCACCAACGATGGCTGGTTTGGCAACACAACTGGCCCAAGACAGCATTTCCATATGGCTCGCGTCCGCGCAGTCGAGGAAGGACTGCCCCTCGTTCGCGCTGCAAATAATGGCATTTCGGCTGTTTTTGATGCCTACGGCCGCACGGTCGCCCGCATCGATCTCGACCAGCGAGGCGTTGTGGACAGCATTTTGCCGGGTATAGCACCTCTGCCACTTTACGTGTGGTCGGGCGAAGCTATTTATATATTATGCATCCTCGCCAGTTTGGTCTGGTTTGGGGGGTCGAGGTACACTTTACGTGCGCATGTTGATTGTATTCAGTCGCATCCGGGCGCCAAGTCTCAGCGATCCGATTTCGAATGGGGGTCCGGCAGTGGGAAATCGAGTCCGCCGGACGCAATTTGATTACATGTCGATTTTTATTCGCCAGAAGTCGGAATCTGACGGTTATCTTGATGAAAAGCATTGAAGCATTGCAGAAGTGTGAGCCCGAAGTGGAGACGCGCAGCGCCCGCAAAGCCAACCCGATCGACATGCACGTGGGTATGCGCGTGCGGATGCGGCGCATGCTGCTCGGCATGAGCCAGGAGAAGCTCGGAGAGCTGCTGGGCCTGACGTTCCAGCAGGTGCAGAAGTATGAAAAGGGCGTGAACCGCGTTGGCGCCAGCCGCCTGTACGAGCTCTCTAGAGTCCTCGATGTTCCCGTGCAGTATTTCTATGATGACGTGCCTGCCATGGGAGCAACGGCGGCGACGGTCGATGGCTATGCCGAATCGGCAGCGGAAAGCTACGTTGCCGACGTCTTGGGCTCCCGTGACGGCCTGGAGCTTAACAAGGCGTTCGCCCGAATCTCCGACGCGCGCGTCCGCCGTAGCATCGTCGATCTCGTGCGCTCGCTCGCAGGCGAAAGCTGATTGCCGCAGGGACGAGATGATTTGAGCGCGAACGATGCGCGCCCTCTCGTTTCCGTTCACATCGAATTGCCCGAGGCGTCGGCATCAACGGGCTGTTTTCTAGGTATTCCCGGGTGCATTGGGAGGGGGTGGTGCTTGACCCCTGACGCAATACTTGCAACAACCCGCGCGATTCCAAGAAAAGCGGAAAGCACGCGCGAGGAGTAATCGTGGCACGCACATCATATCTTTTCACCAGCGAGTCCGTAGCCGAAGGCCATCCTGACAAGGTCTGCGACCGCATTTCGGATGAGATCGTCGACCTGTTCTATCGCGAGGGCCCCAATGCCGGCATCGACCCATGGGTTATCCGCGCTGCCTGCGAGACGATGGCTACCACCAACCTCGTGATGATAGCCGGTGAGACCCGCGGACCGGAGACAGTGACGAAGGATTGGATTGCCCACGTTGCGCGCATGGCGATCCGCGATATCGGCTATGAGCAGGACGGCTTCCATTGGGAGCACGCGGACGTCGAGGTGCTGCTTCACCCGCAGTCCGCTGATATCGCCATGGGTGTCGATGCCAAGCAGCCGAGCAACCAGGAAGAGGGCGCGGGCGACCAGGGCATCATGTTCGGTTACGCCTGCCGCGAAACGCCAGAGCTGATGCCGGCGCCGATCTATTATTCGCACAAGATCCTCGGCGAGTTGGCGCGCGCCCGTAAGGCGAAGGAAGGTCAGGCCGCCGTGCTCGGGCCCGATGCCAAGAGCCAAGTCACGGTCCGCTACGAGAATGGCAAGCCGGTTGCGGTGACGCAGATCGTTCTGTCCACACAGCACCTCGACGAAAAGTTGTCGTCGGCCGACGTGAGAACGATCGTCGAACCCTACATCCGAAAAATTCTGCCGGCCGCATGGATCAACTCCGAAACGGTCTGGCACGTCAATCCGACCGGCAAGTTCGTGATCGGCGGCCCTGACGGCGACTGCGGCCTCACGGGCCGCAAAATTATCGTCGATACATATGGCGGCGCCGCTCCGCACGGCGGTGGCGCGTTCTCCGGCAAGGACCCGACGAAGGTGGATCGTTCAGCGGCCTATGCTTCGCGCTATCTGGCGAAAAACGTCGTCGCCGCAGGACTGGCCGATCGCTGCACGATCCAGCTCTCCTACGCGATCGGCGTCGCCGAGCCTCTGTCGATCTACGTCGACACCCATGGCACGGGCAACGTCGAGGAGGCCAGGATCGAGAAGACGCTGCGCGATGTCATGCGTCTCACGCCGCGCGGAATACGCGAGCACCTCGATCTGAACAAGCCGATCTACGCGCGGACTGCCGCATATGGCCATTTCGGACGCGCACCCGAGGCCGATGGCGGCTTCTCCTGGGAGAAGACCGATCTGGCAGAGAAGTTGAAAAGCCATCTTGGCTGAATCGGCAGTCGGGCAGGCTGCCGGTTGGTCAATCCGAACCTTGACGGCCGCGATCGTGTCATCGCGGCCGTCTGCCTTTGTGAGAACACGAGGACGTCGTGACGCGATCTGGCGAAAAGGGCAATACCGAGAGCCCATCTGTGGGCGGACGGCCGTCCGCACCCCATCGCGACCCGATGGCGCAATCTCCCGTCCGGGAGCTGGGCGACCTCCGTTCATTCGGCCGCCGCCGTGGCCGTAAGCCGACGCCGCATCAGCTCAAGCTTCTCGACCAGCTGTTGCCGCGCGTGGCGCTCGATGCGCAAGCGGTGGTCGCAAGCGGCATGCGCGACACCGCGGGGCTCGCCGCATTGTGCGGAGCAGCAGGGGCGGACGTCTGGCTGGAGATTGGTTTTGGCGGCGGCGAGCATCTCATCTGGCAGGCCCGCAATAACCCGAGCATCGCTATCATTGGATCAGAGCCGTTCGCGGACGGCGTCGTGAAAGTGCTTGCCGCGATCGAGGCGGGCGGACTCGACCATGTGCGCATCTTGGCCGATGATGTGCGCCCGCTCCTTCGCGCTCTGCCCGAAGCCTCGCTTTCGCGTGTGTTCATCCTCTTCCCCGACCCCTGGCCGAAGCGCCGTCATCACAAGCGCCGATTGCTCGGGGTCCCGCTCGTCGCCGAACTCGCACGCGTCATGCGGCCCGGTGCGCAGTTGCGGTTCGCCACCGATATCGGCGACTATGCTCGCACCGCACTTCTTTCCCTTAACGCAAACGCGAATTTCGAGTGGACCGCGCTGCGCCCAGGAGATTGGCGGGAGCGCCCTGCAGACTGGCCGTCGACCCGTTATGAGGAGAAGGCAGTACGCGAAGGTCGACGTCGCTACTTTTTTCGATTCTGTCGCCGTTGAATTGACCATTCACCATAGAATGAGCTTGCAACAAGTTTCACATTCCCGTAATATCTACTTGCTCATGATCATCTCAACTCTGAGAGTGGATCCCTCGGATCCGCTCTTTTTGTTTTGGTCGCGCGGTAGGCGCAAGATCGTGCGCTAAAAGATCTCTTGAGATTCCGGTTTCGCATGCAGACGGGTGTTGATAGCGCCGATCACCGTCGCTTTTTGACGGAGCACGGCCTGGAAGCTGAAATCGCTAGCCTAGTCGAGCCCGCGCTCGAGGATCTCGGTTTCCGCCTGGTGCGGGTGCAGATCTCAGGGCGTGATGGCAAGACCGTGCAGATCATGGCCGAAAGGCCCGACGGCACGATCACCATCGATGATTGCGAGACGATCTCTCGGCAGCTTTCGCCGCTGCTCGACGTTCATGAAGTTGTCGCGGGCAGCTACCGCCTTGAGATTTCCTCCCCCGGCATAGACCGGCCCCTGGTCCGCCCGTCGGATTTCGAGGCTTGGTCTGGCAATGAGATCAGGATCGAACTCAAGGAGCTGGTTGGCGGCAGGAAGCGTTACCGCGGTACGCTCGAAGGGTTCGAGGACGGTGAAGTCCGGGTCGAGGTCGATCTCGATCAGGCGGGGCGCACCTTATTGGGATTTCCGGTGGAACTGATCGCGGATGCGAAGCTGGTCCTTACTGATGAACTGATCCGCGAGGCCCTGGCCCGCGCGAAACGACAGGCAAAGCCGGGATCGGCGGCCCACGATGGCGCTGATCTCGACCCGTTGGAGGACGAATAAGCCATGGCGATGCCCGGTATATCGGCCAACAAGCTCGAACTCCTGCAGATCGCGGATGCGGTCGCGCGGGAAAAGTCGATCGATCGCAAGATCGTGCTGCAGGCCATGGAAGATGCCATTCAGAAGGCGGCAAAATCCCGCTACGGCTCGGAGAACGACATCCGCTGCGAGATCGACCCAAAGACCGGCGAGGCCAGGCTGTCTCGCGTCCTGGCGGTCGTTGAAGAAGTCGAGAACGACTCCACGCAGATAAATGTCGATGACGCCGTCAAGCGCAATCCGCAGGCCAAGGTTGGCGACCTTATCGCCGAAGCGCTTCCGCCGTTGGAGTTCGGCCGCGTTGCTGCCCAGAACGCCAAGCAGGTTATCGTCCAGAAGGTCCGCGAGGCAGAGCGCGAGCGCCAGTACAACGAGTACAAGGACCGTGTCGGCGAAATCGCCAACGGCACCGTCAAGCGCGTCGAGTACGGCAATGTGATCGTCGATCTGGGCCGCGCCGAGGCGATCATCCGTCGCGACGAGATGATCCCGCGTGAGAACGTGCGCCTGGGCGACCGCATTCGCGCTTACATCTACAATGTCGAGCGCACGCAGCGCGGGCCGCAGATATTCCTGTCGCGTGCCCGCCCGGAATTCATGTCCAAGCTCTTCGCCCAGGAAGTGCCGGAGATCTACGACGGCGTTGTCCAGATCATGTCGGTTGCGCGTGATCCCGGCTCCCGAGCCAAGATCGCCGTGATCTCGCGTGACAGCTCCATCGATCCGGTCGGTGCCTGCGTGGGTATGCGCGGTGCGCGCGTGCAGGCGGTCGTGAACGAGCTGCAGAACGAGAAGATCGACATCATCCAGTGGAAGGAAGATGCGGCCGAGTTCATCGTCAATGCGCTGGCGCCCGCCGAGGTCACCAAGGTCGTGCTCGACGAAGATTCCAATCGCATCGAAGTCGTCGTGCCCGAGACGCAGCTCTCGCTCGCCATCGGACGGCGCGGCCAGAACGTCCGCCTCGCATCGCAGCTGACCGGATGGGACATCGACATCCTCACCGAGCAGGAGGAGAGTGAGCGCCGCCAGAAGGAGTTCTCCGAGCGCTCGCAGATGTTCATGGAAGCACTTGACGTCGACGAGGTCATTGCGCAGTTGCTCGTCACCGAGGGATTTGCCTCGGTCGAGGAAGTGGCCTACGTCGATCTGGACGAGATCGCCCAGATTGAAGGCTTCGACGAGGGCACCGCGGAAGAGATCCAGAACCGTGCCCGCGAGTCGTTGGAGAAGCTCGAGGCCGAGCGCGACGCGCGCCGCCGCGAACTGGGTGTGCAGGACGAGGTCGCAAGCATCGCTGGCGTGACGACGGCCATGCTTGTCGCCTTTGGCGAAGCGGGTCTCAAGACGGTCGAGGATGTCGCCGACTGCGCCACCGACGATCTCGTCGGCTGGACCGAGCGGGCCAAGGAGAAGGGCTCCGAACCGGTCCGCCACAAGGGCTTCCTGGAAGGCTTCGACCTGTCCCGGAAGGATGCCGAGGACATTATCATGTCTGCGCGCGTGCAGGCAGGCTGGATCACCGAGGAGGAGCTTGCGGCCGCTGCTGCCGCTGAAGCCACCGACGAGGGCGAGGAGCAGGCTGACGAGTCTGCGGAAGTCGAAACCGCTGGCGGCGACGCCAGCGCGGCAAAGGGTTAGGGCCCGCAATGGGCCGGGAGGCAACGAACGCGTGGTTCGCGAGCGATCGACAGGTCGTCACGCCGGTTCGCAGCTGGAGCATATGCTCCGGTTGTGCGCTGCCACGCGTGTCGAGCGCTCCCCGGAAGACCTGATTCGTTTTGTCGCCGGACCCGACGGCGTCGTTGTCCCCGATTTGGCGCGCCGCCTGCCGGGCCGTGGCGTATGGGTGACGGCCGACCGGGCAAGTGTGCAGCACGCGGTCGCAAAGCAGGCCTTCGCCAAAAGTCTGAAGCGCAAGGTCGAGGCTGCGGCCGACTTGGCCGACCTGGTCGAAAATCTCCTTCTACGTCGTGTCTGCGATGCACTTTCCCTCGCCAACAAGGCAGGCGGGATTGTCACCGGGTTCGAAAAAGTCGATCGCGGGCTTGCGGACGGCGGCATTAGCGGGCTTGTGCATGGCAGTGATGCCGCCTCGGACGGTCGCCAGAAGCTCGATCGAAAATTCCTCGCTATTCATGGCCCAGGTGCGGCGAGCCGTATCGTCGCGGTCTTGACCGTGGATCAAATGAGTTTGGCCATGGGACGGCCAAATGTGGTACATGCTGGCCTCAATACGGGCGGAGCATCCGACCGGTTTTTGGCCGAGGCTGGGCGCTTGAAGCGCTACCGGTCAGGAATTGCGCATCATTCTGCATCTTTTGATGCAGTTGAGGTGCTGACGGAAACCGCCAATCTGGACCCTTGAACGGATATCGAATGACGGAAACGAAAGACTCTGGCGACAAGACCCTTCGCGGCGGCGGGCGCAAGCCCCTGAGCTTGGCGCGCACGGTCGAATCCGGCCACGTGCGCCAGAACTTCAGCCACGGCCGTTCGAAATCAGTGGTCGTCGAGAAGCGCAAGACGCGCAAGCTCAATACACCTGGAGCGGAGCCCGAGAAGCGCCCAGCCACCCTGGCTCCAGAGCCTCCGGCACCTGCACCCGTACCGGCCGAGGCGAAGGGCAAGCCTCCCAAATCCGAGGCCGCGCCGCCCGCTGTGGCCAAGACTCTCTCCGAGGAAGAACTCGATGCCCGCGCCCGCGCGCTCGCCGCCGCGCGTGCCCGTGCCGCCGAGGAGGAGCAGCACGCCGAGGCTGTGGCGCCGGCACCCGAGGCTCCGGCCACAACAGAAGCGCCTGCCCCGGTCGCCGAAGCGACTGTTGAGGCAAATGCGCCAGTTTCTGAACCGGCCCCGGCCCCGGCCGCGGCGTCGAAGGCAGCTGAACAAGCTGCGCCCCGCGTCGAGGAGCGCCCGGCCGCCCGTGCCAAGGAAGCTGCAGCGGCCCCGAAGCCGGAACCGCGCAAGCATGCGGCATCCGAGGCGCGCGCGCCGGATGGCCGCCGAGAAGGTCGGGAAGGCCGAGAAGGCAGAGAAGGCCGTCCCGGAGGTGAGGGTGGCGCTCGCCCGGGTCGAGGCGGTCGTCCGCCGCAGACACTCAACCCGGCGATGATGCCGCGCGAAGGTGGCAAACCCAAAGAGATTCTGCTGCCGACCGCGCCACGCCGTGCCGCTGCCAAGGCGGGCCCGGCCGACGCGGCTGAAATCGAGCTGCCGAAGCGACAGCCTCGCATTGCTGGCGCACCCGCTGACACGGGTGACGAGGACGATCGCGCAGCCAAGCGCGGCAAAGTTGCGCGCCCCACCGCCAAGATTGGCGACGAGCGCCGCGAGCGCGTCAAGCTGACTATCAACAATGCCTTCGACGAGAAGCAGCGCGAGCGCTCTCTCGCCTCGCTCAAGCGCAAACGAGAGCGTGAGAAACTGAAGGCCATGGGTATCCCCCAGACCAGGGAGAAGATCACGCGCGAAGTCATCATTCCGGAGGTCATCACCATCGCCGAGCTGGCGAACCGAATGACCGAGCGTGCCGTTGACGTCATCAAGTACCTGATGAAGCAAGGCGCGATGCATAAGATCAACGACGTGATCGACGCCGATACCGCCGAGCTGATCGTCTCCGAGTTTGGCCACTCTCCCAAGCGCGTTTCCGAGGCGGACGTCGAGGAAGGCTTCTTCGGCAGGGAGGACGCAGCCGAGACGCTGGAGCCGCGTGCTCCCGTCGTCACGATCATGGGCCACGTCGACCACGGCAAGACGTCGCTGCTGGATGCAATACGCAAAGCCAACGTCGTCTCCGGCGAGGCGGGTGGCATCACGCAGCACATCGGCGCCTACCAGGTCGAGACGCCGGCCGGCGACAAGGTCACGTTCATCGACACGCCAGGCCACGAGGCGTTCACCGCCATGCGCGCTCGTGGCGCCAAGGTCACGGATATCGTCGTGCTCGTTGTCGCTGCTGATGACGGCGTCATGCCGCAGACTGTCGAGGCGATCAACCACGCCAAGGCCGCAGGCGTGCCGATCATTGTCGCCATCAACAAGATCGACAAACCGCAGGCCGATCCGAGTCGCGTGCGCACCGAGCTCCTGAGCCACGAGATCGTGGTCGAGAGCATGTCGGGCGAGACGCTGGAGGTCGAGGTGTCCGCCCTGAAGCATCTGAACCTCGACAAGTTGCTTGAAGCGATCCATCTGCAAGCCGAGATCCTCGATCTCAAGGCCAACCCGAATCGCTCCGCTGAAGGCATCGTCGTCGAGGCGAAGCTGGAGCGCGGTCGCGGTCCGGTCGGCACCGTGCTCGTCCAGCGCGGTACGCTCTCGGTCGGCGACATCGTCGTGGCCGGCTCTGCCTGGGGTCGCGTGCGCGCGCTGATCGACGACAAGGGCCAGAACGTCGCCGAGGCCGGTCCCTCCGTGCCGGTCGAGATCCTCGGCTTCGATAGCGCGCCCGAGGCGGGCGACCAGTTCGCCGTTGTCGAGAACGAGGCACGCGCCCGCGAGATCACCGATTACCGCGTCAGGAAGCGCCGCGAGGCGCTGGGCTCGGCCGCGGCGCCGCGCACGCTCGAGCAGATGATGCAGTCGCTGAAGGAAGCGGGTCGCAAGGAGTTCCCGCTGCTCGTCAAGGGCGACGTGCAGGGTTCGGTCGAGGCCATCGCCGGCGCGTTGAAGAAGCTTGGCACTGATGAGGTGGAAGCCCGCATCGTCCATTCGGGCGTCGGCGGCATCACCGAGTCGGATATCTCGCTCGCCAACGCGTCAAAGGCGGTCGTCGTCGGCTTCAACGTCCGCGCCAACGCGCAGGCGAAATCGGCGGCCGACCGCGACGGCGTCGAGATCCGCTACTACAACATCATCTATGATCTGGTGGATGACGTGAAGGCGGCCATGTCGGGCCTGCTGGCGCCGACCATCCGCGAGATCTACCTCGGCAACGCCGAGGTTCGTCAAGTCTTCAATATCTCCAAGGTCGGCAAGGTCGCCGGCTGCCTCGTAACCGACGGCAAAGTGGAGCGCGGCGCAAAGGTACGCCTCATCCGCGACAACGTCGTCATACACGAGGGCTCTCTGTCGATCCTGAAGCGCTTCAAGGACGACGTGAAGGAGGTGCCGGCAGGCCAGGAGTGCGGCATGAGCTTCGCCAACTACCAGGACCTGCGCGAAGGCGACGTCATCGAGTGCTTCAACGTCGAGACGGTCAAGCGCACGCTCTGATGATGAATTGAGGCGGCCGGGTGCCGTCGTTGCTACCGGGAGGGCGGGGCGCATATCGCACCGCCCTCCGCGCTTGAAGACCAACCGCCGACGTCGGTCCCATCCCGGCGCGGAAGGAGCGAGATGCCCCGCAATTTCCATGTCCGTTATCGCTGGACGCTCGATGACTACACGGTGCTGACCAAGGCGCAGCTCAACCTGACGCCGGCGCGCCGCATCGTCCAGAGGATGATCAATCTCCTCGTCATACTGCTGTTCATCGCCGCGGCGATGGCCGTCTACGATGGCGAGCCGTTCTGGGCGCTCTACTTTCTGGTGCTGGGACTGTTTCTCGCGGCGGTCCGCTTCGCCCTCGCGCCGCACATGCGCCGCAAACAGTTCAACCACCAGCGGCTGGGCGAGTTTGACATTGATTTTCACGCCGATGAAGAAGGCTTCACGACGCGGTCGGAGCTAGGTGAAGGCAAGAACAAGTGGGCGATGATCCGGCGGGTTGATGATCTGCCCCAGCACATCCTGCTCTGGCCCAACAATCGCATGGGATGGATGATCCCCAAGCGCGCATTCGCCACGCCCGAAGAAGCGGCTGCCTTCGTGGCGCTCGCCAAGGAGAAGACACATGGGCAGACACTCTGATCGCGCCGAGCACAAGGGCCCCTCGCAGCGCCAGCTGCGTGTCGGCGAGACGATTCGTCATGCGCTTGCTGAGTTGCTCGTCCGTGGCGAGATCCATGACGATGTGATTCAAAGCCACGTCATCACCGTGACGGAGGTGCGCATGTCGCCGGACTTGAAGCTCGCCACCGCTTATATCATGCCTCTGGGGGGTGCCGATCTGAAGCCCGTGCTTTCGGCGCTTGAACGCAACAAGAAGTACATACGCGCCGAGATCGCGCACACAGTCAATCTCAAGTTCGCGCCCGATATCCGCTTCCGCGAGGACGAGACCTTCGAGGAGGCGATGCGCATAGACCGGCTGCTGCACTCGCCGCAGGTGCGCAAGGACATAGAGAAGGAGTAGCGGTGAGGGATTGGGATCGAGGCTCTGGAGTCCGGACACCAGAACCTGGACGCAAAAAATCCTGGACCCAAAAACCTGGACCCTAGAACGATCAAATGGCTCGACGCAAAAAAGGCAATCCCGTTCACGGCTGGCTGGTTCTTGACAAGCCGCTGGGCGCAACATCGACGCAGGCGCTGGGCGTCGTGAAGCGCATCTATGAGGCGCAGAAGGCGGGCCACGCCGGCACGCTCGATCCGCTGGCGACAGGAATCCTGCCGATTGCTTTCGGTGAGGCCACCAAGACGGTGGCATTCGCCGTTGATGGCGAGAAGGCCTACCGCTTCACTGTCCGATGGGGCGAGGAAACCGCAACTGACGATGCCGAAGGAGACGTGACCGCGCGGTCCGACAAGCGTCCGACCCGGGGCGAGATCGAAGCTCTGCTGCCCGAGTTCACCGGCGAGATTTCTCAGCGTCCGCCGTCGTTCTCCGCCATCAAGGTCGAGGGCAACCGCGCTTATGACCTTGCGCGGGAAGGCGAGATCGTCGAGCTGGAGCCGCGCCTCGTCATCATCGAGGAACTGCGGCTCGTCGATACGCCCGACGCCCATACCGCGGTGTTCGCGGCCGAGTGCGGCAAGGGGACGTATGTGCGTGCTCTGGCTCGCGACATCGGCCGCCGCTTGGGCTGCCGCGGTCACGTTGTCGCACTCCGCCGGACCCGCGTCGGCCCGTTTTCCGAGGACGATGCCGTGACGCTCGACGAGCTGCGCGAGGCCGCCGCGCCCGAAAACGGCGGCGATATCGGCCAGTTTCTGCTGCCAGTCGAAGCGGCGCTATCGGACGTGCCGGAACTCGCCGTTTCGCAGCAGGATGCATCTAACCTTGCCATGGGACGCGCGATCCTCATCCGCGGTCGCGACGCCCCACTGGTGTCAGGTCCGGTTTATGCAACCTTCAAAGGCCGTCTGGTTGCTCTGGGCGAAATCGAGAAGGGCGCGTTGCACCCAACCCGCGTATTCAATCTGGCTGGATAGCCCCGGATTGGTAGGAGAGGGAATCTTTACGTCGTTCAAAATGCTAGTCCAGCAACGCTATAGGTGCGCTGCCAACGGCGACTGGCCGCCCAAGCTTTGCGCTCGCATTCCGGTTGCATTCGTGTATAAGGGCGCCATCCGTGCGGGCCTCCTGGTCCGCATGCGCATTTTGCCGTTCTGACGGCAATTCATTTGCGACCCGGCTGGACGACATCCCGGCTGCGGCCGCCCATGCCGGGGCTCGCCCCGGCGAACAAGATCCCAATTCGAAAGGACATGCCCGATGTCGCTGATTTCGCCCGAGCGCAAGGCCGCCAAGGCCGAGGTTATCAAGTCCAACGCAACGAAGGCCAACGATACCGGCTCGCCTGAGGTGCAGATCGCTATCCTCACCGAGCGCATCAATCACCTCACCGAGCACTTCAAGACGCATAAGAAGGACAACCATTCGCGCCGCGGCCTTTTGAAAATGGTTTCACGCCGTCGCCACCTGCTCGACTACGTCAAGGGCAAGGACGAATCCCGCTATCAGTCGATCATCGAGAAGCTAGGCATTCGCCGCTGAGGCTGGACAGGGATCGCGGGCCGGAGCGCTCGGCCGGTGCAAGCTTCTCACCCCGAAAGGCGTCGTAACGCAATTCGCAGCGCCGGCTCCATTTGGAGTCCCGGCGCTGTATGCGCTTGTGCTAGAACGCAGGCGCCTAGAACAAGATAGATCCGATAAGAACCGAAGACCGAAACGAACGAAAGACCGAACATGTTCGACATTCATCGCGTGGAAATTGATTGGGGCGGCCGCACGCTTCGCCTCGAGACCGGGCACATGGCCCGTCAGGCGGATGCAGCCGTTCTCGCCCAGTATGGCGAATCCAGCGTACTGGCCACCGTCGTTGCCGCAAAATCTCCAAGACCTGGCATCGACTTCTTCCCGCTGACCGTGAATTACCAGGAAAAGACCTACGCCGCGGGCAAGATACCCGGCGGCTATTTCAAGCGCGAAGGCCGCCCGACCGAGAAGGAAACGCTGACCTCGCGCCTGATCGATCGCCCCATTCGTCCTCTCTTCGTCGAGGGCTTCAAGAACGAGGTTCAGGTCATTGTGACCGTCCTCTCGCACGACATGGAGAACGACCCGGACGTGCTGTCGATGGTTGCAGCCTCGGCCGCGCTCACCCTCTCGGGCTTGCCATTCCTGGGCCCGATCGGCGCCGCCCGCGTCGGCGTTATCAACGACGAGTTCGTGCTGAACCCGATGATCGACGAGATGACGGAGTCGACGCTCGACCTCGTCATCGCCGGCACGCAGGACGCCGTGATGATGGTCGAGTCGGAGGCCAAGGAGCTTCCCGAGAAGCAGATGCTCGAGGCCGTGATGTTCGGCCACCGTCACTTCCAGCCGGTAATTGACGCGATCATCAAGCTTGCTGAGAAGGCCGCCAAGGAGCCTTGGGACATCCAGCTTCCCGACAAGGGCAAGTACAAGGACCAGGTCAAGTCGATCGCCGAGACGATGCTCGTCGAGGCGTTCTCCACGCCGGAGAAACAGAAGCGCCAAGATCTCGTTGCCGCCGCCAAGGAAAAGGTGATGGCCGAGATCCAGATTCCCGACGATGATCCTGCCGAGAAGGTGCTGCTGGGCGACAGCTTCAAGGCGCTCGAAATGGACATCATGCGTGGCACCGTGGTCAAGACCGGCCACCGTATCGACGGCCGCGACCTGAAGACCGTGCGCCCCATCGTCTCTGAAGTGCATGTGCTGCCACGCACGCACGGCTCCGCGCTCTTCACGCGTGGTGAGACGCAGGCGCTGGTCGTCGCCACGCTCGGTACCGGCGATGACGAGCAGTTCGTTGACGCTCTGGAAGGCACGCGCCGCGAGCGCTTCATGCTGCACTACAACTTCCCGCCATTTTCTGTTGGTGAGACGGGCCGCATGGGCTCTCCCGGCCGTCGTGAGATCGGCCACGGTAAGCTCGCCTGGCGTGCGATCCATCCGTTGATCCCTACTGCCGAGGAGTTTCCCTACACGATACGCGTCGTCTCGGAGATCACTGAATCGAACGGCTCCTCCTCGATGGCGACCGTGTGCGGCACATCGCTGGCGCTGATGGATGCGGGCGTTCCGCTGAAGTCGCCGGTTGCCGGCATCGCCATGGGCCTCATCAAGGAGGGCAACGATTTCGCCGTGCTGTCCGACATTCTCGGCGACGAGGATCACTTGGGCGACATGGACTTCAAGGTGGCGGGCACCGCCAGCGGCGTCACCTCACTGCAGATGGACATCAAGATCACCGGCATTACCGAGGAGATCATGCGGGTTGCCCTGGATCAGGCCTACGCGGGCCGCATGCACATCCTGGGCGAGATGGGCAAGGCGCTCTCGGGCGCTCGTGAGGAAATCGGAGATTACGCACCGCGCATCGAGACCATCAAGATTCCGACGGACAAGATCCGCGACGTGATCGGCTCGGGTGGCTCGGTCATTCGCGAGATCGTCGCTGAGTCAGGCGCCAAGATCGACATCTCCGACGACGGGACGGTGAAAATCGCATCGGCCAATCGTCAATCGATCGAGGCTGCGATCAACCGGATCAAGATGATCACCTCTGAGCCCGAGGTCGGCGAGATCTACAAGGGCAAGGTCGTCAAGATCATGGACTTCGGCGCGTTCGTGAACTTCTTCGGCGCGAAGGACGGGCTCGTCCACATATCGCAGCTCACACAAGGCCGTCCCGAGACCGTTGGCGAGGTTGTCAAGGAGGGTCAGGAGGTTTTCGTCAAGCTCCTGGGCTTCGACGATCGCGGCAAGGTTCGCCTCTCCATGAAGATCGTCGATCAGGCGACCGGCAAGGAGCTCCCGCGCGAGGAAGGCGCACCCGATCCCACCGAGGAGTTCTCGCGCGAGCGTCCACCGCGCCGTGACCGCGAAGGTGGCGGCCGCGGCCGTGGTGGACCCCGTCGTGAACGCGGCGATCGCGGCTGATCTGGTCAAACGACACCGACATAGAAGCGCCGCCGGAGCCTGCCTCCGGCGGCGTTTGCATGTCAGGCTTGGGCCTTATTCTACGTTGGCGGTCTTGCGGCCCATGTCTACCTGTGACGCAGCTCCTGCCTCAGGCCGACGATCAGACTTACGCACATCAACAGCAGCACGAGAGCGAACGGCAGGCCTGTCGATATGGACGCGGCGCGCAGAGCCCGCAACCCGCCGCCGACCAGAAGCGCGATCGCCACGAGCCCTTCGAACGACGCCCAGAACACGCGCTGCGCAACCGGAGCCTCGAGCTTCCCTCCCGCCGTGATCGTGTCGACGACGAGCGATCCGGAATCCGACGAGGTAACGAAGAACACTATGACGAGCACGATCCCGACAAATGAGGCGAAATGTCCGTAGGGTAGCGGTTCAAGCATCTTGTAGAGCGCGAGCTCCGGCGTATTGTTTGTGACGTTATCCGCCACAGCTTGATAGCCGTCGTTGACAAGCTGGTGGATCGCTGTCCCGCCCATCGCGCTCATCCAAAGGATGGAGACTGCGAGCGGCACAAGGCACGCGGCGATCACAAATTCGCGCACGGTTCGCCCTCGAGAAATGCGGGCGATGAACATGCCGACGAACGGCGACCACGAGATCCACCAAGCCCAGTAGAAGCTTGTCCAGTCGTGAAGAAATGCCGGGTTGGGTCTGTCCCACCATGAGCTTAAGGCTGGAAGGTATGCGACGTAGTCGAACGCAGCAAGCGACGCCGTTTTGACGATGACGAGCGTGGGGCCTGCCAGGATCACGAAGAGCAGCAGCGCCAGAGCGAGCACCATGTTGAGTTCGCTCAATCGCTTCACGCCGGCGTCGAGCCCGGAGACGACGGAAGCGACGGCGATCGAGGTGATCGCGATGATGAGTAGGATCTTGTTTCCAAGCGTCGCTGGAATACCGAACAGGTAATCGAGGCCTGCGCCTGCCTGCGATGCGCCGAAGCCGAGCGACGTGGCAAGCCCGAACAGCGTCGCGAATACCGCAAGCGTATCGATGATGTGTCCAGGCCAGCCGAAGATTCGACTGCCCAGCAATGGATAGAACACCGACCTGATCGACAATGGCAGGTTCCGGTTGTATGCGAACAGTCCGAGTGACATGCCAACGAGCGCGTAGATCGCCCAGGGGTGCAGCCCCCAATGGAAGATGGTCGCCGCCATCGCCACTCGCCGCGCGCTCTCGATATCATTGGCGTCGATACCGAGCGGTGGCGATTGCAGATGATAGATCGGTTCCAGAACGCCGAAGAACATGAGGCCGATGCCCATGCCCGCGGCAAAAAGCATCGAGAACCAGCCGGTATAGGAATAGTCTGGACGTGCTTCGGGACCGCCAAGTCGCACCTTGCCGAGCGGAGAAAGCGCCACCAGCAGGCATGTTGCGACGATCACGTTTCCCGTTAGCAGGAAAAGCCAGTCGAAGTTCGTCGTGAGCCAGGGACGCAGTGTCAGGAAGAAGTCCTTCGCTTGCGTCTGGAAGATGAGCGACAGCGCCACGAAGGCGACGACGACCAGCGCTGAGATGACGAAGACGGGGTTGTGGATGTCGAGGCCCAGAACTTCGATGTTGTCCTGGCCGACGACGTAGCCGTGCGCATCGCTTCGCTGGATCTCATTGGTTGGGCGTGTACTTGCCGCTTCGCTCACGCGCCGCTCCCTATCGATCAACGTGCGCCCGAGGGTCGGTGACAGAGTAGCCCCGGGGCAATGTCTCGGCATTCTGGTGTCCGCGGCCTTCGAACCAGATCGGCTGAAGCGGACGCAGTCACGCTTCCATCGAAACTGTGATCGAAACTCTCAAACAGAGAGATTGAGCCGCGCACATTGGCCCGACGCCATAAAATCTGGTCCTGACCGTCTTCAGCCTTTGAGTTTGGCGAAGTGGAACATGCCCCACATCAGATGCCTGGCCTTGGCGCCGCTCACCCAGTTCCTGAGGCCGGCCAACATGCGCTCCACGTATTCCGCGCTGCCATGCGCCTCGACCTCCGCGCGCCTTATGCCGAGTTCTTCGCCCACGCGTGCGTAATGCAGTTCGAGATGCCGCAGCAGCGGAACGAAACTCTTCTCCTTCATGCCGAGCTTTTCGAGTTCGCTGCGGTAGAAGGCAGGTGAAGCGAGGCTTGCGAGGTGGATCCGGTCGAGGATCGGTTGCAGGACTCCCTTCGGGCAATCGTCGGCCTGCATCGGGTCGGTAAAGACGAATTGCCCACCGGGTGCGAGTACACGCACCACTTCGGCCAGAACCTTTGCCCGGTTGCTCGAATGCAGGATGGCATCCTGCGACCACACGACGTCGAACGTCCCCGGCTGGAACGGCAGCGACTCGAAGTTACCGTGGACAACGCGCACGAGCGAGCCGAGCCCCTGCTCGCGATTCTTCTTCTCGTTGTAGGCATTCTGCACGTCCGACAGGTTAAGGCACGTCACGTGGCATCCGTAGGTCCTGGCAAGATAGCGTGCAGCGCCGCCATATCCCGCTCCGATATCGAGAACCCGAGTCTTTTCGCCAAGGCCGTCGATCAGTCTGGCGAGCTTGACCACAGTCGCGTGACTGGCTGTTGCGATGTCGAGGTCCGGCGGATCGTAAAGGCCGATATGGATATCCTCTCCGCCCCAGATCTCGCGATAGAACGCATCCGCGTCGTCGCTGTCATAATACGCTTCGGCGAGGGCGACGGGATTCTTCGGATTACTCTGCGACATAGGTCTTCTCGGCTACGTGAATCAAAAAGTCCGGATCGTGCTCCTCATAGGTTTCCAGGAAATCGCCATAGGTCTTGATGCGCTGGAAACCGACCTCCTTCATCAGCCGGCGCGCATCGGCTCTGCGCAGGGGAAACATGTTGAGGTTGAAAATCGATCCGTCGGGAAAGGAGTAGCGGAACCGCGCAAGCCCGTCGTCGATGTGCTCGGGTTCGGCGACGACGTCTTCGCCGCAGTAGTAGAACTTGTGCTGCGAATCGAAGCCGACATCGAGGATGGCATCATAGTTCCGCTGGTCGAGTATCAGGATGCCATCGTGCTTCAGCGCCGAATGGAACTCCGCAAGCGCCTTGCGCCGGTCGCGCTCCTGGAACAAATGCGTGAATGAATTGCCCAGGCAGATGATGGCGTCATATTTGCCGTGGATGTCCCGGTTGAGCCAGCGCCAGTCCGCGTGCACGGTCCTGAGAACGAAACCGTGGTCGCGCGCATTCTCGAACGCTTTGCCGAGCATCTCCGCATTGCCGTCGGCGCTGGTCACGTCGAACCCGGCCTTGAGGAGTTGCACGGAATGAAAGCCAGTGCCTGTGGCAACATCGAGCACCTTGGTTTTCCCCCGCGCCCGGAGCATGTCGATGAAGAACTGCCCTTCGCTTTGGGCGCGTGCGTTCCAGTCGATCAGGCTGTCCCATTTCTCCACGAAACTCTGCACGTACTCCTTCTGGTAGTTGTCCGTCTTGCGCCGGGCCAGGGGATTGGCGCCGAAATCTTGCGCATCGAAATTGAGGTGGGGGAGTTTTTCTACTGCCGACATCTGAAAGCCTCTGTCTTCGCCATGAAGGTCGGTGCCCGACGGGCGCCGCGCTCCGAGGCGGCATGCTGCGGCGGCACGTGCACGCACCAAGCCCGCGCGACGACCATCCGCCGATCTCGGAGAAAATTGGCGGCGCAGTCTCACGCCGTTCCAAAGCCCGCGAACTCTAAAGGCGATGATCAGGAAATGTCTAGCTCAAATAAAATCTGACATCGGTAGGCGAAAGAATTCGAATGGACGAGTCGAATATCGACAGAAGAGAGAAAAACAAATAAAAGCGCATGTATTTATGCGTTGCAGACGCCATTATTACTTCAGGAATTGAACGATTTGAAATCAAAATAATATTACAAGAAGGAATTACACGACGCATGGTGGGATAGTTGGAGGTGTGGAGAATTCTATGGATGAATACTTAGATATTCTTCCTGCCCAATCGCAAGGCATTCCCGATTACGCTGACCGAGGACAGACTCATCGCCACCGCTGCGACAATGGGAGACAGGAGTGTTCCCGTGATTGGATACAGGATGCCCGCCGCAACCGGGACTCCGATCGCGTTGTAGCCGAATGCGAATCCGAGGTTCTGCCGGATGTTGGCGAGTGTGGCCCGAGCCAGCCCGTGCGCGCGCACTATGCCCGAAATGTCGCCCTTCGGCAGTGTGATGCCGGCACTTTCGATTGCTACATCGGCGCCCGTGCCCATGGCGATCCCGACATCTGCGGTGGCGAGCGCCGGCGCATCGTTGATTCCGTCCCCGGCGAATGCCACTGTCCGGCCGCGCGTTTTGAGTTCGGATATGAGGCGCGCCTTGTCCTCAGGCAGAACCTCCGCATGCACTTCGTCGATGCCGAGCTCCTTCGCGACCGTCCTGGCGGTCAGTGCATTATCGCCCGTCGCCATCACGATGCGGATGCCTTGCGAGCGAAGCTCGCCCAGCGCTCCCGCCGCCGTATCCTTGATGGTGTCGGCAATGACCAGGAGCCCGCTGTAGGCGCCATCGAGTGCAACGACAAGAGCGGTCTTCGCCGTGCCGCTGAGACGCTTCATCTCGCGGTCGATCTGCGAGAAGGTCTCCTGTCCGAACCGGTTTGCGTATCCGAGCCGGCGCATCAGCGCCACGCTTCCGACGGCAACCTCGCGTCCCTCCACGAAGCCCTTGATGCCAAGCCCCGCGATCGCCTCGAAGCCCTCAGGTGGTGAAAGGGAAATTCCTTCGACCCTGGCACCCGCGAGTATTGCCATGGCAATCGGATGCTCGCTGCCCACCTCAAGGCTTGCAGCGGCCTTGAGCAGGTCCGCGCGCGTCTTGCCCTCCGCCGGCAGCACGTCGGTGAGGCGCGGCTTGCCCACGGTCAGCGTTCCTGTCTTGTCGAGCACGATCGTGTCGACGCCGGCCAGGGCTTCGAGCGCGGCTGCGTCTCGGATAAGCACGCCCTCGCGCGCGCCGCGCCCCGTCGCCACCATGATCGACATCGGTGTTGCCAAGCCGAGCGCGCATGGACACGCGATGATGAGCACCGACACCGCCGCGACGATCGCATAGGCGAGTGCGGGATCTGGCCCCCAGACCAGCCACGAAATGAACGCGACGATGGCGATCGCCACCACCGCCGGCACGAAGTAGCGCGCGATGCGGTCGGCGACCGATTGTATCGGTGCCCTGCTGCGCTGCGCCGTCGCCACCAGCTGTACGATCTTGGCGAGCGTCGTCTCGGATCCGACTTTATCCGCCCGCATGACGAACGTACCCGAGCGGTTTATGGTGCCTCCTGTCACCGTGTCGTCCTTCGCTTTCTCGACCGGCATCGGCTCGCCTGTCAGCAATGTTTCATCCACCGCGGAGCGGCCTTCGATGATTGCTCCATCGACTGGAATGGCTTCGCCTGGGCGCACCCGCAAGCGCTCGCCGACTTTGATGTCGTCGAGCGGAACATCCTCTTCCGTGCCGTCCGGACCGACACGGCGAGCGGTCTTCGGTGCAAGGTTGATCAAGGCCCGGATCGCGTCCCCTGTCTTGTCGCGGGCCCTCAATTCGAGGATCTGTCCTACCAGCACGAGGACGATGATCACGGCAGCTGCCTCGTAGTAGACACCGACCGTGCCGCCGTGGCCCATGCGCAGTTCTGCGGGGAACAGCCCGGGCGCGAACGTCGCCGCGACCGAGAAAAGGAAAGCTGCCGCGACACCTATCGATATCAGCGTCCACATGTTGGGCGATCGGTTGCGGATGGAGGCGACCCCGCGCTCCAGGAAAGGTCGGCCGGAGTGGAGCACGACGGGAGCCGCAAGCAGCAGCTCCACGAACTGCGCGTTACGTGCCCCGATCCAATCGGCAACGGGCAGGCCCAGGTGGCCCCCCATGGCGACAATGACCAGGGGTATCGTCAACGGCAGCGCGATCGTGAGCCGCTTGGTGAAATCGACAAGTTCGGGATTGGGTCCCGCATCGGCCGGCGGCACGCCCATCGGTTCGAGCGCCATGCCGCAGATAGGACAGACGCCGGGATGGTCCTGCACGATCTCTGGATCCATCGGGCACGTCCACATCGTGCCCGGAGCGGCCGCCGCCGCTTCCCTTTCTGCGGCGGCCTTCTTGAGTTCAGCGTCGAGGTAGCGAGCGGACTCGGCCGCGAACTTCTCTTTGCACCTGGGGTTGCAGAAGTAATAGGTCGCTCCGTCGTAGTGGTAGGTGTGCTTGGCCGTCGCAATGGTGACGCTCATGCCGCAGACCGGATCGATGGCTTTACCGGCTGCGGGCGGCCCCGGCATGTGGACGTCTGCCTCGTGCGCGCCACCGCAACATGACGAGGTGGCCGCGACAGGCTCACGCACCGGTCCAATGCGGGTTGGCTGTGAGGGAAACAGCGGCTTGTCAGAGCGCATGGCTACTCCGTCATGAGGCCGGCAGACCACGACACCTGCCATAGCATATGGCGAGCACCGTACCCTTCATATGGGATCAGGCCTTGATTTGACACACCCTAAGCCACGGGCGCGGTGACGCGGCAGCATCCGGCAGGGCAACTGGCGCGTCGGCCCAGCTCGCGCCCGATCAAGTCTTCGCGTCCACGAAACCCGGTGCGTCCGGCCAGAAGACCCGGGCACGTGCGCTGATCTCGTCGGCGGCCCCTGTCGTGAGAAGCTGCAGCCCGCCGGCTGTTGCACAGTCCGCGAAATGAGGTCGCCGCTCCAGATAGTACTCGAGGCTGTCCGCGACGACTTCGGGCTGCGAAAGGATCCGCACCGACGGCCCTAGGTGCGCACGAAACAGATGCTCGACCAGGGGGAAATGTGTGCAGCCGAGGATGACGCGATGTGGCTCCACGCCGCCCGTCTGCAATTTCAGACTTGCCACGGCTTCTGCGACCAGACCGTCGAGTTCCGCTTCAGGCGCCTCGTCCTCGATGGCGCCTGCAAGGTTTGCCGCAACCTGTTGGAACACACGCATGCGCGGGCAGCGCTTGCGGATCTCTTCGGGGTAGACGCCGGACGTGACGGTGCGCGTCGTGCCGAACACGGCGATGATGTCCGTCGTATATTTCTGCGGGTATTGCGGAGTTGTGACCGCCCACGGAGTTTGAGTGGCAGCTTCCACCGTCGGCGCGACGATGCCGAGCACATTGTGTCCAGGCCAGTTTGCACCCGGCAACCACACGCGCTGCAATCGCCGTGCGGCCACTGCGGTGGCCGTATTGCAGCCGAGCAGTACGAGCTGGGCTCCGCGGGCAAAGAGCGCTTCCACACCGCGCCGGGTCAGCTCCACGACGTCGTCTGATGTCCGGTTTCCATAGGGGACGTTCGCGTGATCCCCCAGATAGACGAATTCGGTATTCGGAAAGCGGGAAACCAGCGCGCGAAGCACCGTCAGTCCCCCCAGCCCTGAATCGAAAATCCCGATCATGCGCGCGTCTCTTGCTCTGGCGGCGACTTTCCGTCAAGAGCCAAACGCGAAACCTTCATCCGCAAATGGGCGCCACCGTGGCCGGGAAAGGTCAACCATCAGGCCACGATGGCGCTGGCGTGTCGTCCGGTCGCAGCCTGTCGACCGCATACTGCCCTTAATCGCAGTTGCGATCACATACCCGCAAGGGGCCGACACCTACGCAATAGGTGTCGCAGCGTGCTCCGCGATGCCAGTAGCGTTTTCCGCGGTGGCGGTGTCCATGCTCGATGCGGCGGCAATGCCGACCGACGTGCCGGTGCCTGCCCCAATCGTCGCGCCGCAAGTCGTCGTGGCATCCGTGCACCTGTTGTAGGACTGACGATTGGACAACCTCTCCGATCAACGATTGGGGTGCCCCCTGCGGCGTTGCCGAGGCGTCCGGGGCAGCGGCAAAGGCAAGCAGCACCGCGACTCCCGTTGAGGCGAGAATTCTGCTCATGCATCATCTCCTTGTCTTGATGGTCGTCTTGAACCACACCGACATAACGCACTGGAATCCGATTGGTTCGCTGTGCGACCGGGGAAAACGCAACGGTGCTGCAACTTCGCAAGCGCCGGATCGTCGTGCAGCAAACGCGACAAGGCCGGCACGGGGTGCGCGCCGGCCTTGTCGAACATACAAATCGGCAATGACTATTCGGCCGCGGAGCGCCCACCGCCCTCGCCTTCGAGCGCCTTTAGAGACGTAAGGCTCGGCATGGCGACAGTGTTATAGCCGCAGTCGACGAAATGTACCTCGCCGGTCACTGCGCCCGAAAGCGGCGACAGCAGATAGAGCGCCGATCCACCCACCTCATCAAGTGACGGCGTGCGTTGCAGCGGCGCATGCTCCTTCTGGAAGTTGAAGATCACGCGCGCATCCGAAACGCCAGCCCCCGACAGCGTGCGCATCGGTCCAGCAGAGAGAGCGTTGACCCGGATGTTCTGTGGACCAAGATCGGCTGCGAGATAGCGCACCGATGCTTCCAGAGCTGCCTTGGCGACGCCCATGACATTGTAGGACGGTACCGAGCGCGTGGCACCGCCATAGGATAGCGTCAGCAGCGAGCCGCCGTTGGTCATCATCGGAGCAGCGCGGCGTGCCACTTCGGTGAACGAGAAGCACGAGATGACCATTGTGTTGGTGAAGTTGTCGCGCGTCGTGTTGACATAGCGCCCGACCAGTTCCCGCGGATCGGAATAGGCGAGCGCGTGCACCACGAAGTCCAGCCCGCCCCATTCCTTCTGCAGACGCTCGAACACGCGGTCGAGGCTCTCGGTATCGAGCACGTTGCACGGCTCCACGATGTCGGACCCGACCGAATTGGCGAGCGGCAGCGCGCGCCGGCCGAAAGCCTCGTCCTGGTAGGTGAACGCGAGCTTGGCGCCGTGTCCAGCCACTGCCCGGGCGATGCCCCAGGCGATTGAGCGCTCATTTGCGACGCCCATGATGAGGCCGCGTTTGCCGGCCATCAGTGGACCAGGTTTGGAATAATCGATCTCGGCCATCGGAGCCCTCGTTCCCGCGCCATCGGCGCGCGCGTTAGTCTCGAACCAGCAACCGCTGTTCCGGTAGAATTTCATGTCTTGGCACCCTGGATGAGCCTGAATGGCCCTCACGAGCGCCGCGACATGACAACCGTGTTAACCATTGTAGCGGCGCAGCACGAGAGTTGCATTAGTTCCGCCAAAGCCGAAGCTGTTCGACATGACACAGTTAAGCGAGGCGTTGTCGATGCGTGAGCGAACGATCGGCATGTCCTCGAATTGAGGATCCAGCTCCTCGATGTTGGCGCTTTCGCAGATGAAGTCGTTGTTCATCATCAGCAGCGAGAAGATCGCTTCCTGCACCCCGATCGCCCCTAGCGAATGGCCAGTGAGCGATTTCGTCGCTGAGATGTTCGGCACGTTCTTGCCGAAAACCTCGCGGATCGCCTCGATCTCCTTGACGTCGCCAACCGGCGTCGCAGTCGCGTGCGGGTTGATATAGTCGATCTTGCCGACGCCCTTTCCGTCGAGGCCCTTCATGGCAAGCTGCATGCAGCGAACCGCGCCCTCGCCCGACGGGGCCACCATGTCGAACCCGTCCGATGTCGCGCCATAACCCACGACTTCGCCGTAGATTTTCGCGCCCCGCGCCTTGGCCCGCTCCAGCTCCTCCAGAACGACGACGCCTGCGCCGCCGGCGATGACGAACCCGTCACGGTTCTTGTCATAGGCGCGGCTGGCCGACTGCGGCGTGTCATTGAAGCGGGACGACATGGCGCCCATGGCGTCGAACAGCACCGACAAGGTCCAGTCGAGCTCCTCGCAGCCGCCCGCGAATATGACATCCTGCTTGCCCCATTGGATGAGCTCGGCTGCATTGCCGATGCAGTGCGCGGAAGTCGAGCAGGCCGAAGAGATAGAGTAGTTGGTGCCTTTGATCCGGAAGCTGGTCGCAAGAGCGGCGCTGGGCCCGGAGCACATTGCTTTTGGCACCTCGAAGGGGCCGACCTTCTTGGGGTCCTTCTGCCGCGCGGTATCGGCGGCCCAAACGATCGCTCGCGTCGAGGGTCCGCCTGAACCGACGATGATGCCTGTGCGCTCATTGACTATGTCGGATTCGTCCAGCCCCGCGTCGCGGATCGCTTGGTCCATGGCGACGTAGTTCCAGCCGACACCCTCTTCCATGAACCGTTTGGGTTTGCGCGGGACCTGGGCAGCCCAGTCGATCTGCGGAGCACCGTGGACTTGGCATCGGAAGCCCATTTCGGCGTATTTTTCCGCCCTTACGATGCCCGATTTGCCCTCTCTGAGCGAGGCGACGACCTCCTGGCTCGAGTTGCCGATCGAGGAAACGATCCCCATCCCGCTGACGACAACGCGCCTCATTTCATCAGATCCTTCATTGCCCGCATTTCTTGCCGCCGCACCGTGTCGAGAGAGCCATCGATCACTCGACTTGTGGCCCGAAGCGCTTCATTTCCGCTGCGGATCGCGCCGATAAACTGCGCCGCCAAAGTGCAGGAGCTTACGCTTTTGCTCCACTGTCCGCATCTGCCTCGAACAAGCCGACGCGCATTTCCGAAGCCGTATAGATCGGAACGCCATCCGCGATCAGCGTACCGTCCGCGATCGCCATCTTGAGCTTCCTGAGAATGACCCGCTTGAGGTCCACGACGTACTCGACCTTCTTCGTCGTCTTCAGCACCATGTTGGTGAACTTTACCTCGCCAACCCCGAGTGCCCGACCACGCCCCGGTGCGCCGAGCCAGCCCAGATAAAAGCCCGTCAACTGCCACAATGCATCCAGCCCCAGGCAGCCCGGCATCACCGGATCGCCTTCGAAGTGGCAGTCGAAGAACCAGTCGAGGCGATCGTTTCCGGCAACCTTGAGCTCTGCCACCACCTGGCCCTTGCCGTGCGCGCCGCCTTCCTCCGATATATGCGAGATACGATCGAACATGAGCATTGGCGGCAGCGGCAGCTGGGCATTGCCAAGCCCGAACATCCGGCCGTGGCCGCACTCCAAAAGGTCCTCGAATTCAAAACTTGAACGGCGTACAGTCATGGGCGTTTCAGGCTCCCCCGGTGAACAGCACACTGGCCGGCCGGGCTGCCGAGCCCAGGCATCTTTGGGCTACCCTTCAAACGGTAAAGATGGCCAGCGTCAAGCCGCATCTCGGCCTCTTTCGGTAATGCCCCCTGCTGCCCACACATTGCGCACAACCACGCGGCTGCCTATAATGCTTTGCAGAATTCGGTGTCGGCTGCTGCCCGTCCTCGTGCGTCGTAGAATGGGCAGGGCAGTCCGTGTGCGATCACCAGGGCATGTACCCTCATACCGTGTAGAAGGTTTTTTGACCTCTCTCGGAATGCCGCTGATGGGTCATTCACACGGCTGCACGGACCGGTCCGAAGCCATGGCCCGCAGGCAGACGCGCGTACGAAGCCTGGCCGATCCGCTTGGCATGACGACGCGAAATGTGATGACGCGAAGGGGTTCGACGATCCGCATGAGCCAAGTTGAAGATCATTTGGAACGACAGCCTTTCCAGGCGGATGCCGCAACCATCGCGGAGCGCCTCAGGAGCGCGGGTTTGCGGCCGACCCGCCAACGCCTCGCGCTGGGACAGCTCCTGTTCGGCGCTGGCGACCGCCACGTCACCGCTGAAACGTTGCACGCGGAAGCCTTGGCGGCCGGCGAGCAGGTGTCCCTGGCTACCGTTTACAACACGCTCCACCAATTCAAGCGGGCCGGTTTGTTGCGTGAGCTGGCGATTGATGGCGCACGTGCCTATTTCGACACGAATACCTCCAACCACAATCACTTCTTCGTCGAGGATGCGGGCGAGTTGATGGACATTTCGGGCGACGGCATCCACGTCGATGGCCTGCCTGAGCCTCCTGAGGGCATGAAGATTTCCCACATCGACGTCGTCGTGCGCCTCGTCAAGGTTTGAAGTCCCGGCGCGAGAGCGCCCGCTGTATCGCAATGCCAGGGCCGAGCCCCGACCTGCCGGTCTTGATTCGCGCCGGCGTCCAACGGCGCGGCTTGGCGCGTCTGGTGCGCAACTTGGCGGGCTCTTGGGTTGACGTGGACTGGCCCGAGAGGCCCAGCGTCTTGCACGGAATGGCTTTGAAGCCGCAATGCCATTTGCGCGATTCCTTGCGGCAATACCGCGAAACGCTCTTGGCGAGATTGTAGTTCGTCCAGCCTTGCCCGGCCTTCGCCTTCCAGTCGTGATAGGCCAGTGCACGCGACGTGGCCTTGTCGGCATTGAGGCCGAAGCCCCATGTCATGCTCTTGCAGATGACGCCGGCCTCGCCGTGTGCCGGTGCACCCGTCCATGCAGTGATCGCCAACGCTGCGGTTAGCGCATAGGTCTTGCCATGCATCTCGACCTCCTGTCCTGACTGTGAGGTCTGTCGCCCGACGCGCCGGGTGGGTTCAAAAGAGGGGATCGGCGGGGCAGGCATCTGATGTACCCGCGTGGCGAACTACTTCACCGTTTCGCGCGCATAAACCCCCCAGAGCTTGGCCTGCTCCAGGTAGCCCTTGAAGGAATCGATCGCGACGTAGCACCACTCGCCGTCGCAAGACTGTACGTCGGCAATGACCCCCGCTTCGATCATCGCAATCGGTCTGGACCGCGTGCTGTCGCTATTAAGAAGAGGAACCTGCGGGCGTGGTGCGCCCGGTTTCAGCTCCCACGGCAGAACAAGTGCTGTTCGACGGCCCGAAAGCAGGGACGACAGAATCCAGCCGGTCGTGCCCTCGGCATCGCGTACCTTGCGCCAGGCCTCGTATTCTTCGACCACCTCGAGGGGCAGTCCGGCGCGACGGTAGACCCAGGCCGTGGGATAGTCCGTGCCCGGGCCCTGACGCAGGTTGACGCGATCGGATTTCAGGCTGACATAGCGCGGCAGCGGTAGCCCGCTCGGACCCACCTTGGACGATGTCTGCGCTTCGGCGGTTACGCTTGCCAAGACGAACAGGCTGGCGGAGACGACCAACAAGAGGAGAAAGGCCCGATGCGCCCGATCGGCCCCTCGATCCTCTCTGCGAATTGCCTCCACCTTGCGACGCTGTCGATGCGCCGCCAGCACCCTCCGAGGCGCCGCCGCAATAGCACCTGCCATGCCGCCCTATGATCTCCCGCTTTCCCGCCGTATCACATTGGCTTGGCGAATCTGCCAGCCGGCCCGACGATATTCCGCGCGTCCGACTCTATTCGGTACTTTGTCATCGCTAAGGCCATCTGTTAGACACGTGCCAACCCACCTTTGAGGCCCCGTCGACGATCCCTGTCGGCGTCCGGCCTCGAGCCTAACCCCGAACAGGTCACGCCCCGGAACGGAAGTCGATATGCCGCAAGCCCAGAAGAAACCCGTCGTCATCGTAACGCGCAAGCTGCCCGATGTGATCGAGACCCGTATGCGAGAACTTTTCGATGCGCGGCTCAACGAGGACGACCATCCCTTGACGCAACCGGAGCTGGTGGCTGCGGCTAAAGAGGCGGACGTTCTGGTGCCGACGGTGACCGATCGCATCGATCGCGCGGTAATCAGCCAGGCCGGACCCAACCTGCGCCTGATTGCCAACTTCGGCACTGGCGTCGATAACATCGACCTCGATACCGCTCGCAATCGCGGTGTGACCGTGACGAACACGCCTGGCGTGCTGACCGAAGATACCGCCGACATGACGATGGCGCTTATACTCGCGGTGCCGCGCCGCCTCGCTGAGGCCACGAGCTATCTCAAGGACCCACGGAACCATTGGGCCGGCTGGTCGCCGACCTGGATGCTGGGCCACCGCATATTCGGCAAGCGTCTCGGCATCATCGGCATGGGCCGCATCGGGCAGGCGGTCGCCCGGCGAGCAAAGGCATTCGGCCTCCAGATCCACTACCACAACCGACGCCGCGTTGCCGAAGACGTCGAGCACGAACTCGAAGCGACATATTGGGACAGCCTCGATCAGATGCTCGCCCGCATGGACATCGTGTCGGTCAACTGCCCGCACACGCCGGCGACTTACCACCTTCTCTCCGCGCGCCGCTTGAAGCTCTTGAAGCCGACAGCCTATGTCGTCAACACTGCGCGGGGCGAAGTCATCGACGAGAACGAGTTGGCACGTCTCATAGAGCAGGAGGCGATCGCGGGCGCCGGGCTCGACGTTTTCGAACACGAGCCCGCAATCAATCCGAAGCTGCTTGTTTCCGAGCGGGTAGTCGCTTTGCCACACATGGGCTCGGCGACGATCGAGGGCCGCGTCGACATGGGAGAAAAGGTCATTATAAACATCAAGACCTTTTTTGACGGCCACGCCCCGCCGGACAAGGTCCACCCAGCAATGTTTTGAGCAGTGTTTCGAATTAATAATTGTGGGAGTGCGGAGGTGGCCCGGTCCCCCGGTTGCACAACTTCGTGAAATTGCGGGTGCGGGCGGGATTTCTGATCCGATTTGCACTAGAATTGCCCTCATGTTTGGTCGCGATCTGTCGTGACCCGTGCCCGCCCGGGCACACCTCAGCGCACGCGCCGACCGCGACCGCCCCGCAACATGAGTTACGGAGTGCAGGTCATGGTGAGTTCATCTCCCTCCAGTTCTGAATTCGACGTTATCACCCCGATTGAAGCCGTCGGCGAGCTGCCGGAGGTCAACAGGATCCGGCTGAGCGATCTCGGCGATGCCTTGAAGTTGGGCTATGCCGACTTTCGCGCGATGCCGACGCACGCGATCTTTCTCGGCCTGGCTTACGCTGCCGCCGGCCTGTTGATCGCTCGGATCGTCTTTGGCGGCTCACTGTTCACGCTTCTCTATCCGCTGGCGACAGGATTCGCACTGATTGGCCCGTTCGCGGCCATTGGACTCTACGAGCTCAGCCGCCGTCGCGAGGAGGGCCGCGATACCCACTGGCTGCATGTCTTCGATGTCCGCCACTCACCGTCCTTCAGGTCGATCCTTACGCTCGGTGCGATGCTTGTCGGATTGTTCGCGCTGTGGATTGCGACCGCGCACGGCATCTTCAGCGCTTACTTCGGGTACCCCTACCACGCGACCCTGAGTGAGTTCCTGAACGAGCTGTTCACCACGTCGCACGGTCACGGCCTGATGATCGTCGGCAATGCGGTCGGGTTGCTGTTTGCCGTTATCGCGATGGCGGTGAGTGTCGTCTCGTTCCCGTTGATGCTGGATCGTCACGTGGGAGTCGCAGCCGCCGTAACCACATCGCTCAAGTCGGTGCTGCGCAATCCAATCGTTATGCTCGCTTGGGGGCTCATCGTTTCCTTGGGTCTGCTGCTCGGCGCGCTTCCATTGTTTATGGGATTGGCTGTGGTTGTGCCCGTGCTCGGCCATGCCACTTGGCATCTCTATCGGCGCCTCGTTGCACCCGATGACCGCCAGCGGCCACAATTCAAACCCCGCCCGCACTACCCGCATTCTGCGGCGGACTTCCCGGCGTCGTTGTTCGTACCCTCGTCACTCGATCCCGACGACGCCAGATATTGATCGGCTCAAAATGCTCGATGCGGCATTAATAAAAATGCATAACGTGCAGATTTAACATAATAAAATAACAAGATTCGGCCATGGTGCAGTCACGGCGGCGCCATGGCCGTTCGATTGTTTTCTCTCGGCGGTTACGTGACGTGAACTTCTGGGGGAGGTGCTTCGAAATCCGCGCTCTCATCGGCTGGGGGCAGTGTGGCGATCCCGCGAACGCGATCGCCAACGACTGAATGGCCGAGTTTGCGCACAAGGGAGCACCACCGATGAGCATATCAATTCGCTTCTATGGCGCGTTGCTCGCGCTTTCATTGTTTCTGGTTGCCTATTGGACGGTGACCGCGGTCCACGCAGCCGATTTGCGCGGCAAGCCGAGACAACAGCAGGTTTCCGCGTCCGAGCCGAGATATGAGCCGGCGCCACCGCCCATCTGGCAGGGACTGTATTGGGGCGCCAGCATCGGCTATGGCTGGGGTGATTCGGAGCACTTCTACGATCGCAACGACAACCATGGCCTTGCCACGAACGATCTCTCCGGTGGGCTGGCCAGTCTCACGCTCGGTTACAACCATATTGTCAGCCCGGGCTTTCTCGTCGGCATAGAAGGCGACATCGGCCTCATGAACCTGTCCGCCGATGACAAGGTGATCTTCGACGGCCACGTATGGAAGGCCGAGTTCGGTCCGCTGTGGGGCACGGTGCGAGCACGCGCCGGCATGCTTTGGGGCAACACGCTACTTTACGGCACCGGTGGCTGGGCAATCACCGAAGTCGACGAGGTTGGATATGGCGATGCAGCGGGTCAGACGGCGTATAATGAGAGTGTGCGCTCTGGCTGGGTGCTAGGTGCCGGTGTTGAACACGCCTTCCGGCCCGGCATGACGGCAAAACTCGAATACCTGCACATGGATTTCGGCAGCTACGAAGGCTACAGCGAAAACCGCGAGGACTACTCCTTTGAGAATCGCATTGATCTCATCCGCGTGGGATTGAACGTCAAATACTAGTGTTCTGGATCTGACGTCTGCGTCCCGGGCGAGGGTCATCAAGAGTCAGTGAAACCAGAACACGAACTGAAGAATCTAGTGTTCCGACCCCGACGCTTGGTTCCCCATCGGGCTCCTGCGCGTCAGCCTCGGAACACTAGCGCATGTTGGGCTGAAGTGTGCAGGCTCAGGGTGCAAGCCATGCTCAACAGCTCAAAACATCGGACGGCATCGCATGCGCATGTCCTTGCGAAACGCGACCGCGATATGGGTCACTCGCCAGAGCAGGCCGCCATGGGTGGGATACCCTCGTGGATCGAAAGATCGTGGATCAACGGGTTCGTGCCGGACAGCGCGTTGTGCGGGTCCCAGGCGATTCGCACGCTTTCGAAACGACCGCCCTTGGCGTCGTAGATCAAGAGCCGGCCCGCCAGACTGTCGCCCGCCCCCGTTATCTCCTTGAGCACTTCGGTTGCCTGCAAAGTGCCGACCACGCCGACGACTGCGCCTAGCACGCCCACCTCGGCGCAATTGGCGACGGTCCCGGGAGGCGGCGCCTCAGGGAAAATGCAGCGATAGCTGGGATAGGGAGTTCCATCAGATGTGGATAGGTGTGGTTTGAATGTTGTCACGTAGCCGTCGAATGGACCGACGGCCGCGAATACGAGCGCTCGCTTGGCGAAGTAGCACGCATCCGATACCAGATAGCGCGTTGCAAAATTGTCTGAGCCGTCGCAGACGATGTCGTAGCGCGAGATGATGTCGAGAGCATTACCGGCATCGAGCCGTGCCTTGTGGGTCTCGACGTCTACGTGCGGGTTGAGGCGCGCGATCATCTCTTTTGCGCTTTCGACCTTCGGCCAGCCGACGTGCGCGGTGTCATGAACGATCTGCCGCTGCAGATTGTCGAGCGATACGACGTCATCGTCGATGATGCCGAGTGTGCCGACGCCCGCAGCGGCGAGGTACATGAGCAAAGGTGAGCCGAGACCGCCTGCGCCGATGATGAGCACACGCGCCGCCTTGAGCTTCTGCTGGCCTTCGCCGCCGACCTCCTTGAGAACGAGGTGGCGCTTGTAGCGTTGAATTTCTTCTGCTGTCAGCATCACATGTCCGATCTGTGTGCCTGCCTCTCCATATCGAGCCTATGCTCCGGGCGGCGTCAGGAAAAGGTCGGTGGAAATGTAGCGGTCCGACGCCGAGGGCGCGAACGTCACCACCGTCTTTCCAGCCATGTCTTCGCGCGCCGCGATCGTCAGGGCCGCAGCGACGTTGGCGCCGGTCGAGATGCCGCCGGGAATACCCTCCAGCTTCGCCAGAAGACGCGAGACCTCGAAGGCCATCTCATTGGGCACCGTCACGATCTCGTCGATGAGTGCGCGGTCAAGGATGGGTGGCACGAAACCCGGGCCGATACCCTGGATCTTATGCGGACCCTTCTCGCCCTTTGAGAGTATCGGACTGGCCGTCGGTTCGACCGCGATGACTTTGAGTTCGGGATTGCGCTGTTTCAGAATGCGGCCGCAGCCCGTCAGCGTGCCGCCGGTGCCGACACCGACAACCAGTGCGTCGACCTTGCCGGCCGTATCGTTCCAGATCTCCTCGGCGGTCGTCTTCTCATGCACGAGTGGATTTGCCGGATTTTCGAATTGCCCGGGGATCACAGCATTGGGCGTCTCGGCGGCAAGCTCGTTCGCCTTTTTCAGCGTGCCGGCCATCCCCTCCGTCGCCGGGGTCAGAACAAGCTCCGCGCCGAGATGGGTCACGATCTTGCGCCGTTCGATCGACATCGACTCCGGCATCACGAGAATAAGCCTGTAGCCGCGCGCGGCTGCGACGAAGGCAAGCGCGATACCGGTATTGCCCGAGGTCGGCTCAATGAGTACCGACAAGCCCGCCTTGATCTTGCCCGACGATTCCAGCGCGTCGATCATCGCCACGCCGATGCGGTCCTTGACGCTGGAAAGCGGATTGAAATACTCGAGCTTCAACAACACCTGGGCCTTGGAATTCGAAGCCGCGGCCACTTTTCCAAGCTTCACCATTGGCGTGTGGCCGAATGTTTCGGTGATGTCGTTGTAAATGCGGCCGCGCCCCCACGTTTGAGTCGCAGCAAGAGTCTTGATGTGGGGCATCTCGTTCATGGCTGTCTCACCTGCATTCTGAATCAGGGGCGTCGCCGATCCGCAAACGCTACAAGCCTGCTTTTGGCAGCAAAATGCTCCGACCTCAAGTTGAGCGGCGGATCTGCGTGGCGCTCGAACGAACGGGTCCTCGTTCGCAGCATTCCTTGTTGTCACTTTCAGCGAGCCGGCCGTTTCGCTGTTGCCTTGTCAGGCGGACTCGTCCTGCGCTTATTGAGACCGGACTTGGAATCTCGTTTGTCTGAAGACAATGTTTTGGGTCTTGCCTTCTGCCCCGGCGTAGCCATCCCGGTCGAGCCGAAGCCGCCAGCCCCACGCCGCGTAGCCCGCGCCGATGTCTTTTCGGCAAGTTTGATCCTTGTCACCGTCGCCACGACGAGTTGCGCGATCCGCTCCCCTCGGCGCACCGCGAACGGCTCCTGGCCAAGGTTGACGAGCAGCACCTTCACCTCGCCGCGGTAGTCGCTGTCGATCGTGCCCGGGGAGTTGAGTACGGTAAGGCCATGCTTGAATGCAAGTCCCGACCGCGGGCGCACCTGTGCCTCGCTGCCGGGCGGCAGCTCCAGCACCAGCCCTGTCGGAACCAACGCCCGCTCGCCGGGACGCAGCAGCACAGGCGCGTCGGTTTCCACGGCGGCTACGATATCCAGACCCGCCGCTTCATCTGATTGATAGGCGGGCAACGGCAGGCCGGCGGCATGGGGCAGACGCACGACGCCGACCGTCAACACTTTGCCGGTCGTCATTCCGCAGCGTCCTCATGTGCGCGAAGGTGTGCGGCGATGCGCGCAACGAGTGCCAGCGCCACGTCTTCCTTGCTCATCTCCGGCCAGTCCTCCACGCCTTTTGCACTGACGAGGTGCACGCGGTTGCGGTCGCCGCCCATGATGCCGGTCTCGGGAGAAACGTCGTTGGCGACGATCCAGTCTGCGTTCTTCGATTTGAGCTTGCCGGCCGCATAGGCAACCACTTTGTCTGTCTCAGCGGCAAAGCCGACGACGAGTCCCGGCCGCAGCGGACCTTCCGCCGCGATCGTCTTGAGGATGTCGGGGTTTTCGGCGAGCGTGAGTTGCGGCGCTTTGGCACCTGCCCCCTTCTTGATTTTCTGGTTCTCGGTCGCAGCCGCGCGCCAGTCCGCGACTGCTGCGGTGAAAACGCCGACATCGGCAGGAAGCGCGCCGCGCGCCGCCTCCAGCATCTGTGACGCGGTTTCGACGTGAACGACCTCGACACCGGCTGGGTCGGCAATGCTGACCGGGCCGGCGATCAGTGTGACACGGGCGCCCGCGCGCGCGGCTGCCGCGGCGATGGCATGTCCCTGCTTGCCCGAAGAACGGTTGGCGATGTAGCGCACCGGGTCGATCGGCTCGTGTGTCGGCCCGCTCGTCACCAGTACATGACGGCCAGCGAGCGGCGGACGTTCTCCCGGTGTGTTGACGTTGGAAGCGGCAAGCTCCGGCCCGCCGATCTCGAGCGCAGTGAGAACCCGCGCCAGCAGCTCCGGCACTTCTGGAAGGCGGCCCGGTCCCGCCTCGCCCCGTTCCGCCATCTCGCCGACGGCGGGGTCGATCACCGTTATGCCGTCGCCCTTCAGCTGCGCGATGTTTCGCTGCGTGGCTGGGTGTAGCCACATCCGCGGGTTCATGGCGGGTGCGACGATCACGGGTTTATCGGTTGCCATCAGCACCGTCGATGCGAGATCGTCGGCATGGCCACCGGCCATCTTGGCCAGGAGATCTGCGGTGGCCGGCGCCACCACGATCAGATCGGCATCCCGCGACAAGCGGATATGGCCGATCTCGCGTTCGGCATCGAGATCGAAAAGATTTCTGAATACCGGTTCGTTCGACAGGGCTCCGACCGACAGCGGCGTGACGAATTGCTCCGCTGCCCGCGTCAGCACTGCCCGGACCGCGACGCCGCGCTCCTTCAGCCGCCGGATCAGGTCCAGGCACTTGTAGGCGGCAATCCCGCCGCCGATGATGAGAACGATGCGCTTCTGGGTCACTGTATGAGGATAAGGGTTCCTGGCCTGATGGCCGCCATTGTTCGAGCTCGCTTCGCAAGAAAAACCGCGGCTTTTATAGCATACTAGCCCGGATAATGCGTTAAGCGTGTCAAATGGCGGGCGTATTCCGTGTGTTGAGAAATCGGCTTCAATCGCCGCAATTCCGTCGGTGGGCCATGTTATCGCGCCATGCTAGTGTCCTTGATCGGTGGCTTGTTCCCCGGGTGAAGGTCGTCGGACCATCGTCAATCCAGAACACCGGCGGAGAGATGACTAGGAGTTCGGGCTGACGCTTGGAAGCCGAGCGCTACAGTGGGAACACGAGTGAGGTGTCCGCGCGGATCCGCCTGATTCAAGCCCGCCAGTGGCACGAAACGAGTCCGAGTCGCGCCACAGGGCATGTCGCGCAAAAGTGTGCAACGGTTTTGCGGGAACGACATGCACAAAAACAAGAATTTGAAGCGTCAGAAGCTAATCTGAATAATTCGCGATACGCTCGCATGTGAGCGTGGAATCGCGAGGAAGAATGGACCGGCAGATGAGTGGCGTCGAGCGTTGGAGTGAAAGGCGTATGCGCCGTTCAGGTATGCTAGCGGGACTCGCCCTGGCAGTCTTCTTGGCGTCCGCGCCGCGCCCGACCCTTGCCGATGCAACTCCAAATGATGTCGCCAGCGACTGCTTCAGCGACGACAGCCTGCGCCGAATCCCGGGCTGCACGGCTCTGCTTGAAGGCGGTGCGAAGCTTTCGACGACCGAACGCAGCCTCGCTCATGCAATGCGCGCGCTCGCATATTCCCTGCAGGGTCACTTCAGCGAGGCGCTGAAAGACTACGACGAGGCCATCCAGCTGAAACCGGACTTCGATGTCGCGCTCAATAACCGCGCCTGGGCACTCTTCAAGATGAAGCGGTACGAGGAGGGAATGAGAGATGTCGAGAGGGCACTGAAGATCGCGCCGTGGAGCGCACATGCCTTCGATACGCGCGCGCACCTCCATCAAGTGGAGGGACGGCTGCGACAGGCGCTGCAGGACTACATCCTTGCCATGCGCTTCGGTGGCGAGAAGCTCGTCAAGCTGTACCAGTGCGGGTTGGAAGCGCAGGGCCTGTTCAAGGGCAAGGTCGACGGCCTCGAATCGGAGGATCTCCGCAAGGCCCTTGCCGCTTGCGTGCGCGATGACAGCTGCGACCCTCTTCCGCCGGAAGAGGAATGCCGCCGTCCGACGTCATGACCCGCCTGCGGCTTCGCAGCCGCTGAGTGTCGCAGCGTGTTCACGCAACTGAGTTCCTCCGTGCATAGCCGATGACGGCGGCGACCGCGCGGCGCCAGCGCTCATAGGCTTCGGCCCGCTGTTGCGTATTGCTTGCCGGTGTAAATCGCTGGTCGGCCTTCCACATGGCGGCAAACCCGTCGCGGCCGGGCAGCACGCCGGCTTGCGATCCAGCCAGCCATGCCGCGCCCATGGCGGTGGTCTCCAGAATTCGAGGTCGCTCGACAGGAGCATCGAGCACGTCGGCCAGAAGCTGCAGCATGAAGTCGTTGGCGACCATGCCGCCGTCGACCCTGAGTGTCGTCTCGCCAGCCTCTGCCCAATCGCCCCGCATTGCTTCCAGCAGGTCGCGGGTCTGGAAGGCGTTCGCCTCGAGCACGGCACGCGCAAGTTCCGCCGGTCCCGTGTTGCGGCTCATGCCGAACACCGCGCCGCGGGCGTCGGGCTCCCAATATGGCGCGCCGAGCCCGACGAATGCCGGCACCACGACGACCTCCTGGCTTGGATCGGCCTTCGCCGCAAGAGCTTCCGTTTCAGCCGATTGAGAGATGACTCCAAGCCCGTCGCGCAGCCATTGCACGGCGGCGCCAGCAACGAAAATGGCGCCTTCCAGCGCATATGTCCGCTCGCCATCGAACTCGTACGCAATCGTCGTGAGCAGCCTGCTCCGCGAGGCCACCGCATTTGCGCCGGTATTGAGGAGGGCAAAGCAGCCGGTACCATAGGTCGCCTTCATCATGCCCTGGTAAAAGCAGGCCTGACCGATGGTCGCCGCATGTTGGTCTCCCGCGATTCCAAGGATCGGAATGGCCGCGCCGAGCAACGCCGGGTCGCTCTGGCCGAAGTTGGCATTGCATGATCGGACTTCCGGCAGGATGCCCATAGGAACTCCGAACGCTTCGCACAGGCCTTGGTCCCAGCACCCTTTGTGGATATCGAACAGTGCAGTGCGGCTGGCGTTGGTCGCATCGGTCGCATGCACGCGCCCACCGGTCAGCGCGTAGAGCAACCAGCTGTCGATGGTACCGAAGGCAAGATGGCCGGCGTCCGCCGCCGCTCGCGCCCCCTCTACATGGTCGAGCAGCCACGCAATCTTGGTGGCCGAGAAATAGGGATCGAGTCGCAGCCCCGTCTTTGCCGTTACGTCCGCCTCCAGGCCCGCAGCGGCGAGCTGGCGGCACGCCTGGGCCGTCCTCCGGTCCTGCCAGACGATGGCGCGATGGATGGGCTTGCCCGTGCGCCGGTCCCAGAGCACCGTCGTTTCGCGTTGGTTCGTGATGCCGATGGCTGCGATTTGTCCGCTTTCTGCTTCTGCCCGGGCAATGGCCGTGCGGGCGCTGGAAAGTGTGGTACGCCAGATTTCGTCCGGATCGTGCTCCACAAACCCCGATGCGGGGAAATGTTGTGTGAATTCCTGTTGCCCGAGCCCGCGCACCGAAAGAGTGGTGTCAAATACGATGGCGCGACTTGAGGTTGTGCCCTGGTCGATGGCGAGAACGAATGTAGTCATGCCCGGGACCCGTTCGGTTTGCGCGCTAGGATGTCGTTGACGCGGCGTGAATCACCAATGCAGAGGGTGGGGTGCGCTGCCCGGGGAAGGTCAAGCATTCTCTTTCCTTGACAGTGTGTCGCACCTTGAACATTGTGCGCTCACCTTGAGTGCCGGGCCGCACCGGGGACAAAAAAATTAAATGACGGTCCCGAGTCTAGGGAGACGAGCAAGGGGCGATGCCGCAGCGTCGCCCCTGTGCTTTTTCGAGAAGGCCGGCGGCCGTCTGTACGCTCAGCGCCGGGCGCGAACCATGGCACGAGAGAACACCGTCAAGCGCGTGCTCGTTTCCGGCGGGCGGGCCGTCAATGCGTGGTGTTCCATACCGAGCAGCTATGTTGCCGAGGTCGTCGCCCATTTGGGCTTCGATAGCGTCACCATCGATCTGCAACACGGCGTCGCCGATTACGCGACCGCGTTTGCTATGCTGCAGGCAATTTCGACGAGCCCGGCTATGCCGATGGTACGGGTTCCCTGGAATGATCCGGCACTATTGATGAGGCTGCTGGACGCTGGAGCCATGGGCGTGATCTGCCCCATGATCAACACCGCCGAGGATGCGCGCGCTTTCGTCGGTGCCTGCCGATACCCTCCGCTGGGATATCGCTCATTCGGCCCGAATCGCGCGGTTCAGTATGCTGGGCCCGACTATTGGAGATCCGCCAACCGTGAGGTCCTTCTTCTGGCCATGATCGAGACTCGCCAGGGTGTCGAGAACGTTGACGAAATTCTATCCGTCGCGGGGCTCGATGGCATCTATGTCGGTCCCGGGGACCTCTCGCTCTCCTATGGCGCCGAGCCAAACATGCGCCCCACCGATGACGCTGTCGTGGAAGCGATCGCGCGCATCGCGCGGAGCGCGGCCGCTGCCGGTCTGATCGCGGCCATCCATACCGACGGTCCCAAAACGGCGCGCGAGCGCCTGTCCCAGGGCTTCCGCCTTGTCACGCTGCAAAGCGACGTGCGCTACATGGTCAATGGCGCCAGTGCCGCCTTGTTCGCCATGAAGGCAGGCGATGAGTGACGGTTTGGCCACGCCGCTTCATTCCGCCGCGATCGGCCGCTAGTGTCGTGATCGCGAAATTCGTCACATTCTGCGGCACCCTCGTGTGGCGTCGCGCCTTAGTTGACCGACGTTGCGGCCGACGCGGAGTCAACTAAGGCGCGCTGAACGCCACACTAAGTCAATGGT
>JBFWVC010000019.1:0-95201 GCA_050246945.1 Hyphomicrobiaceae bacterium | reverse complement strand
CCTCGGAACGAATTTCGCGTTTCTGACGACACTAGCAATTTCAGAGTTCTAGTGTGATTGGGATCGAGAAGTCCGCCTCGCAACCCGGCCGAAAAGTATGAAGCGGACTTCTCGATCATCACACTAGAACAGGTCAGTATTGGATTGAATCAGGCCTGACCATCGTGGCCTGCTCTATCTCTTTGTTTGAGAGACCGATTCACGCCTTCGATGGAAGCATGGCTGCTTCCATCTCCGACGATCAGGCTCTGGCAATCGCAGGCAGCTGATTGGCCTTTTCGCGCCACCGCAGCCGCCTCGTGCAAGGTTCAAACTTCATCCAGCACGTAGCCCACACCGCGCAGCGTCTTGATCGAGATCCTGGGGTGCTCGGTCTTGCGGCGAAGCCGATGGACATAGGTCTCTATCGCCTGGGGGGCGACGTCCTCATCCATGGAAAAAACGCGGGAGGCGATATCCTCCTTGGCGACGACGTGTCCGCGGTGCCGCAAGAGCACCTGGAGCACGGACCGTTCGCGTGGCGTGAGATCCACAGTGTTGCCATCCAGCAAAACCTGACGCGAGACCATGTCGAGGCTGAGGGGGCCGCACTCGAGAACCACGGCCTCCCGTGCAGGCCGGCGCGCCAGCATCGTGCTGATCCTTATTCTCAACTCGTCGCCATCCAGCGGCCGGAGGACGAAATCATGGGCGCCGGCTCCTAACGCGCTTACAACGCTTTCGAGAACTGCACGCGATCCACAAGCCAGGATTGCAACATCCGGCCGAGAGGAGTGCGTCGTCTTGACCAGTGAAAGCAGGCTTGCGGCCGGCAGCGGCGTGTCGAAATCGCAGATCAGCAGATCGTACTTGGCGATCCTGAGAGCCTCCTGAGCCGCCTCTGTCATACTTATGACATCTACGGCACAGTCCAGTTGCTTCACCGCAACAGTGAGCCTCGTCGAGGCAATATTGGCGTCGCCAATCTGTAGAATACGCATCTGCGGCTCGCCTCAGAGGCCCTCGGCCGGCTGACGGAAAGCGTCGTCCGCCGCCAAATCCTCAAAAATTCTGCCAATCCACGGAGACTGAACAGTGCTCCCATTGCGCTGAAAGATCGTTTCGGAGGCGCGCACTGTCAAATTCTTTTCAGCATCAAGCGACTCCACGAACTCAGTTTTTCCTGCGTTTTCCATGAGTTGCATCGTCCCACAAAACTGCCCGCAACGCACGTCGATGTCACGTGACGCATCGGCCACAGGACTGAAAGCTAACCGACAGGTTGGCGACCTAACTTGAGCCTTGCTTGAGCGCTTACGGGGGTCTTTGGGCGATCCGACATGCGTATTGCGAGCGTAAACAGCGTTTCAGGGGGAACCCAAATGAAAGTGAAGAGTATCGCCGCCGCTACGCTTCTCGTAGCGTCCACGGCTTGGACGCCAGTCTTTGCTGCCGATCTCGGCGGTGACTGCTGCGCGGACTTGGAAGAGCGGGTCGCCGAACTCGAGGCGACCACCGCTCGCAAAGGCAACCGTAAGGTGTCTCTGACGGTATCGGGCTGGGTCAACGAGGCCGTCACGTACTGGGACGATGGATATGAATCCAACGTCTATCAGCTGACCAACATGCAGTCGCAGACGCGCTTCCGGTTCACCGGCAACGCCAAGATCAGTGCAGACTGGTCGGCGGGCTATGTGCTCGAACTCGGCGTCGCCGGCTCGCGTTCGGACGGTGTCGATGCAGACAACGACGACAATGGCTCCGGCGTCAGCGTGCGTGTCAGCGCCTGGTACCTCGACTCCAAGACGCTGGGCCGCGTTTCGGTCGGCCAGCAGTCGACGGCTACCGACGGACTTCTCGACTCGCACATCGCCAACCTCGGCCACGTCTTCGGCGAGAACGGCGCCGCACAAGTGGGCGCGTTCCGGCTTGGTCATGATGGCAATCGCATCAATTCCTTCATGGGTGGTGCCAACGCCGCAGGCACGGCGGGCACGGACTCCGGTCAGATCGGCGAAGGCAACCGCATGAATGTGGTGCGCTACGACACGCCGTCGATCGCCGGCTTCAAGCTTTCGGCAAGCTGGGGCGAAGACGACCAGTGGGATGCCGCTCTACGTTACGCTGGCGAATTTGGCGGCTTCAAGCTTGCCATGAACGTCGGCTACCAGCAGATCAGGGACGGCAACGGTTCCACACCTGTCTCAGAGCGAAATTGCGTGGTTGGAAAAGATGGCGTTCCTGGGGATAACCCCGATATCGACTGCGAGCAGGCCGGCATCTGGGGTGGCCTGATGCATGTTCCCACGGGTCTGTTTGCCGAAGGTGGTTATGGCGTCCGCTGGGACAATAACGTTGCACCGGGATACGACGACAGCTCGACGCAGTGGTTCGTGGTTGCCGGTATCGAGCAGAAGTTCTTCCCGCTCGGCAAGACGACGATCTGGGGCGAATATCAGCGCTGGGATGTTGGTATGACTCAGTCTGGCTGGAATGCACCTGGCAGCGAAGATCCTTATGACTCGGCCAAGCTGCGCGCCTGGGGCTTCGGCATCAACCAGCAGATCGATGCAGCGGCGATGGATATCTACCTCTTCTATCGTAACTATGACGGCTCGAATAGGTACGATGACGGTGAGGATGTCACTAACCGCAACTACAAGAGCTTCCAGCAGATCACGGCGGGCGGACGCATCCAGTTCTGATGCATAACCAAAAAGGCCTTTCGGGGTCACCGCGTTAAGAAAGTATATAGAGGGGCGTGCGTAGTGTTGCGCACGCCCCTCACCTGCCCCAAAAAGGGGCAACACACGTTCAAGTTTTAGTTGGCGTTTTCCGAATCGTCGGGTTGAATGCAGGCCTGAGCCTGTAGCTCCGCTCCTCAGCAGCGGGCTTTCCGGATTAGCCCTCTCGTATGGCTCCGGACCGGCGGCGTATCACAGCAGTATCCCAGTTGCGTCACCTGCGTAGCGCGTTCTGTTCGAGCAGCGTATGCACCGGTGCGTGCATGTGCCCCTCGTC
Source organism: Hyphomicrobiaceae bacterium (assembly GCA_050246945.1). GTDB lineage: Bacteria > Pseudomonadota > Alphaproteobacteria > Rhizobiales > Hyphomicrobiaceae > JAEUMD01. Next base: position 92,201 of record JBFWVC010000019.1, on the reverse strand, counting down.
AGGACAACAATCCAGCCGGGACGTGAAACTTCATTCGCGGGCCCGACGTCCGAAATGGAGATGACTATGATTGGGGGACTGATGAAGCGGGGGAGCATCTTTGCTGTTGCTGCTGCCGCCAGCATCTTTTCGACGAACGCAATGGCTGCCGACCTCGGTGGCGATTGCTGCGCAGATCTCGAGGAGCGCGTTGCCGAACTCGAGGCCACGACCGCACGCAAGGGTAACCGCAAGGTTTCTCTGACGGTGTCGGGATGGGTCAACGAAGCCGTCCTGTTCTGGGATGACGGCGTTGAGTCCAACGCCTACCAGGTCACCGACATGGTGTCGCAGACTCGCTTCCGCTTCACCGGCAGCGCGAAGATCAGCGACGAATGGTCGGCGGGCTACACGATCGAGCTCGGCGTAGCCGGCTCGCGTTCGGACGGTGTCGATCAAAATAACGACGACAATGGCTCCGGCGTTGGCGTGCGTGTCAGCGCCTGGTACCTCGACTCCAAGCGTCTCGGCCGCGTGTCGGTCGGCCAGCAGTCGACGGCGACCGATGGTTTGCTCGACGCGCATGTGGCCAATATCGGTCACTTCATGAGCGAGAACGGCGCCGCGCAGGTGGGTTCGTTCTTTCTTCGCACGCCGACCGGAGGTACTGGCCGTCAGATTCGCAACCTCATGGGCGGCAACAGCACCGACTCGGCGCAGATCGGTGAAGGCAACCGTATGAACGTCGTGCGCTACGACTCGCCGGCGCTTGCGGGCTTCAAGCTCTCGGCGACCTGGGGCGAGGACGACCAGTGGGACGTCGCACTTCGCTATGCGGGTGAGTTCAACGGCCTGAAGCTGGCCATGAACGTGGGCTACCAGCAGTGGCGCGATGGTAACAACGACGAGCGCAACTGCACGGCGGCCGCAACGCCGGACCGTGCCTGCGAACAGTTCGGCATCTGGGGCGGCGCGCTGCATGCTCCGACGGGCCTGTTCGTTGAAGGCGGCTACGGTATCCGCTGGGACAACAACGTTCCGGCAGGATTCGACGACACCTCCACGCAGTGGTTCGTGGTTGCCGGTATCGAGCGCAAGTGGTTCCCGCTCGGCAAGACGACGTTCTACGGCGAGTATCAGCGGTGGAGCATCGGCGACACGCCGCAAATCGACTCGGGTAAGCTGCGCGCCTGGGGCCTTGGCATCAACCAGCAGATCGATGCAGCGGCGATGGACATCTACCTGCAGTACCGCAACTACGACGGTTCTGATGTGACCCAAGGAGATGTTTACACCAGCTACCAGAGCTTCGATCAGGTTATGGCTGGTGCCCGCATCCAGTTCTAAGCTGTCCCCCAAACAGACAGCAGGACACAGGGAAGGCCGCCTCCGGGCGGCCTTTCTTTTTTTGTTTGGCGCGAAGGGGCCATCAACTCAACGGAATCCCGTTTGGCCGCTTATCAGATAACGTGCTCTTCGCCGTCGTTGGCGTCCATCATGTCGGCAATCGTCTTGAGGACCACCAGCGACTGTGCCTGCTCCGCGCCATCGAGGCGCGAGAAGCGCTCGATGAACTTGTCGCGCATCAGGGCTGGTGCCCGCGAGACGACGTCCAGGCCCTTTTGCGTCACACGGGCGTGAGCGACACGCCGGTCCCTGGTGCTGCGGTAGCGCTCTATGAGGCCGTGTGTTTCCAGGCGGTCGAGCAGGATCGACACCGTTCCGGCACTGAGGCTGACGTGTTCCGCAATCGTGCCAGCCGTGACTTCGCCCAATTCGTGGATTGCCTTGAGCACGATCAGCTGTGGCGTGGTCAAGCCGGTTGCCTTGATCAGGTACTTGGAGTGCAAGTCCGTGGCGTGGTTGATCCGGCGCAAAAGGCGCAGGATCTGATTGACATGGTCTGGCGCCGGAGTGGGCGCAATCGCTATTGCGACCGCCTCTGGCCCGGTATTCGATGCCAATGGCCGCAGGGGCTGTTCGTTTGACATCAATTGATTCCTTCCCTACGTAACTGCGCACGAAAAGATCGAAGGCTGTTGTAACTTTGTTTACCGATCGGAATTCCGGGTGTGCCTTCTTGCCCCGGAAACGCGTTTGGCGCGTTTCGTGTTGCGCGCCGCGCACGACATGAGGATCTTCAAGATATGTGTGGCATCTGCGGCGAGCTTCGCTTCGACGGCAGCGAAGTTTCGTTGGCCTCCTTGCAGGCAATGACGCGCGCGATGGAACGGCGCGGCCCCGATTCCTCGGGCGTTGTGACGTATGGGCCGATCGGCTTTGGGCACCGACGGCTCAGCATTATCGATTTGTCAGCTCGGGGATCGCAGCCGATGGTGGATGCCAAGCTCGGCTTGAGCATCGCTTTCAACGGCTGCATCTATAACTATGCCGACCTGCGCTCCGAACTCGCCACCCTGGGCTACGAATTCTTCTCCAACAGCGACACCGAAACGATCCTCAAAGCTTATCATGCCTGGGGGCCAGGTGCCGTCGAACGCTTCAACGGCATGTTCGCCTTTGCCATCCATGAACGTGACACCGGACGGGTGGTCCTGGCGCGCGATCGCCTCGGGATCAAGCCTCTCTATATCTCAGAGCGCAGAGAGGGCAAGATGCTGCGTTTTGCCTCATCCTTGCCGGCGCTCCTGAATGCGGGGGGGATCGACACCGCAATAGACCCGGTGGCTCTCAATTTCTACATGTCATTTCATGCGGTTGTCCCGCCGCCCTATACTATGATTCAGGGTATCCGGAAATTGCCGCCGGCGACAGTGCGGACCTACGAGCCGGATGGTCGTTCGAATGACTGGACGTACTGGGCGCCGCGCTTCGAACGCACGGCAGCCGACGTGGAGCTCAGTCCTGCCGACTGGCGGGCGCGAGTCCACGAGGCGCTGCGCAACGCCGTAGCGCGCCGCATGATCGCGGATGTGCCGGTGGGCGTGCTCCTGTCCGGCGGCGTCGATTCCAGCCTCATCGTGGGTCTTCTCGCGGAGGCGGGGCAATCAGGGCTCAAGACATTTTCGATCGGCTTCGAGGCGGTTCACGGGGAGCAGGGCGACGAGTTCCAATATTCCGATCTCATCGCGAAGCACTTCGGCACCGACCATCATAAGCTGATGATCGATTCCGAGCGGATGCTTTCGACTCTACCCGACGTCATCGGAGCGATGTCGGAACCGATGGTCAGCCATGACAACGTCGGTTTCTACCTGCTGTCAGAAGCCGTATCGCAACACGTCAAGGTAGTGCAGAGCGGACAGGGCGCCGACGAAGTATTCGCTGGCTATCACTGGTACCCGCCGCTGGCGGACACCAACGACCCGGTCGGCGACTACAAGCGCGCCTTCTTCGATCGCGATCTCGCCGATTACAGGGAGCTCGTTTCCGACAAATACATACCGGACGACGGTGAAGCCGCCGACTATGCGCTGTCCTACGTGGATGAGCATTTCGCGCGTCCGGGTGCGGCTACGCCGGTCGATCGTGCACTGAGACTGGACACGACCGTGATGCTGGTCGACGATCCGGTCAAGCGGGTCGACAACATGACGATGGCCTGGGGCCTGGAAGCGCGCGTTCCGTTTCTCGACCACGAGCTTGTGGAACTTGCAGCGACGATCCCGCCGGAGGAGAAGCTCAAGGACGGCGGCAAGGGCATTCTGAAGGATGTGGCGCGCGAGGTAATCCCTGCCGAAGTGATCGACCGGCCGAAGGGCTACTTCCCCGTGCCGGCCTTGAAATACATCGAGGGCACGACGCTCGACATGGTGCGCGACGCGCTCAACTCGCAAGCCGCACGCGAGCGTGGGCTCTACAAGAGAAATTATATCGACCGGCTACTAGACGATCCCAAGGCGCACATCACGCCACTCAGAGGCTCGAAGCTGTGGCAGGTCTCACTGCTTGAGATGTGGCTGCAGACCCACGGTCTATAAATCCCGCCAGGGGAGAGGGTTCTTCCTCGGCAGAGCGCAGATCACTTGAACCACCAGGTCTCACGAATTTTGTGCCACGACGAGGACAGCACGCCATGACGACCGTGCAACCAGCAAAATCGGACAAGCCACACGCCAACCCGCACAAGATGCGAGCTGCGGCCGCGCGCAAGTCCCAGAAAAAGTCCAGTGCCCGAATGTCAGTTGTCGATTGCGGCTGGGGGCGCCTGATATTCGGCCAGACTTTCGATGATCCGAGCCGAATTGCAAGGACCCTGCAGGACGAGGAACAAGGGCGGCGAGACATCGCATTCTACGTTTCCGAGCCGCATCTGGTGCTGGCCCAGGCTCCGCAGGCGCTGTTCCTCGATCCGTCACATACGTTTCGCCTCGATCTCACCGGGGCACGCATCAAGCGGAACACGGCGACCGGCGTGGTGATCCGCAAGGCGCGGCGCAGCGACGAAGCAGGCATCAACGCAATATACTCGAGTCATGGCATGGTACCTTTGCGCGCCGGCTATGTCGGCGAGCTGGCAGCCGACGGGCCAGTGCGCATCCTGGTCGCCGAGGACAAGTCAACCAAACGTGTGGCCGGCGTGGTTATGGGGGTCGATCACAAGGTTGCGTTCAACGATCCCGAGAATGGAGCGAGCCTATGGGCGCTTGCGGTCGATGGACGCACTGCACTCCCGGGAATCGGCCAGCGCCTGGTGCTGGGACTGGCTGCCACGCATCAGGCCGCCGGGCGCGCCTACATGGATCTTTCAGTAATGCACGACAACACCGAGGCCATATCGCTCTACCATAAGCTCGGCTTCGCGCAGGTGCCCGTGTTCTCTGTGAAGATGAAGAACCAGATCAACGAACTTTTGTTCATCGGCCCGGAGCCGAACGACGAACTCAACATATACGCAACCATCATCACTGACGAAGCCCGGCGTCGCGGCATCGCAGTCGATATCGAAGATGCCGAGGCCGGCCTGTTCAAGCTTTCGCTCGGCGGCCGCTCAATCCATTGCAGGGAATCGCTCAGCGATCTCACCTCAGCAGTTGCCATGAGCCGTTGCGATGACAAGGCTCTCACTCACAGGCTGCTGACTGCCGCGGGACTTGACGTGCCACTCCAGGAGACCGTCGCCAGCGAAGCAGAGGCGATCGACTTCCTCAATCGCCACGGCCGCGTCGTGATCAAGCCGGCGCGGGGCGAGCAGGGATCGGGCGTTGCGGTCGACCTACGCTCGGAACCCAGTGTGACGGCCGCATTCCGACAGGCGCGCGAGCTTTCCGAGCGGGTGCTTGCGGAGGAATTCGTGGAGGGCGAGGATTTGCGGATCATCGTCATCGCAGGGGAGGTCGTGGCAGCGGCCATACGAAAGCCCGCAAGCATCGTCGGCGACGGCAAGCATTCGATCATGTCGCTGATCGACAAGCAGTCCCGGCGGCGGGCCGCTGCGACGAAGGGAGAAAGTCGTATCCCGCTCGATGCTGAAACGGAGCGCTGCGTACGACAGGCCGGGCATTCGCTGCACGATGTGCTCGCCGATGGCGAGCCTCTGGTCGTCCGCAAGACGGCGAACCTGCATACTGGTGGCACTATTCACGACGTCACGGAGCAGTTGCACCCGAGGCTCGCCGAGGCCGCGTCGAAGGGGGCCAGCGTTCTGGGCATGCCAGTGGTGGGCTTCGACATGATCGTCACGGCTCCCGATCAGCCAGAGTATCGATTCATTGAGGCCAACGAGCGTCCAGGGCTCGCCAACCATGAGCCCGCGCCGACGGCGGAACGGTTCCTCGATCTCCTGTTCCCGCAGACCAAGGCCCAGGCACGAACGGCCGCCGACTGAGGCGAGAGACGGAGGGCAAGCCTCCGGCGATTGATAGCCTTGCGGCAAGATGCAGGCCGAAAGACCGCGAGGTTTGGCCCTTCCGCGAGCGTGCAGGCCACGGGACAAGAAAACATTCACCGAGGGGACGCATCGGGCTTGACGCGCGCGTCAAGCAGTGCACCATCAGTCGGGACGCGGGCCAGGCGGCGCACAGGAGGAAGGGCGGCAAGGCTGCCCATGTCGCGTCCGGGCGTTCGAAGAGGCGACGCTCGATGCGTGGAAATCGAGCTGTAACTCAAGGGCGAGTGCCGAGCGGAACCTGGCGCCGCCATGCGGAAGGCATCATGCATTATCATGCCTACGAAATGGCGCACGTGATGATGGCGCCCCTGCGGCTCTTCAACTGTGCACTCAAGACCGGGCTCGACATGCCGTTGAACCCGTTCTCCTCCACGCTGCCAGCGCGTGTGGTTTCGGCGGCCTGCGGGGTCTTTGAGAGCCTTACGCGGCGCTACGGCAAGCCCGAGTTCGCCATCGACTCGGTGGAAATCGATGGCCGCAGCGTGCCGGTGATACAGTCGATCGTGCAGCGCCGGACGTTCTGCAATCTCGTGCACTTCGCGCGCCAACCATATTCCGGTCGACCGCTGGCTGCCCCGCCGGTGCTGGTGATCGCTCCGCTGTCCGGCCACTATGCAACGCTTCTTCGCGGGACGGTTCGCGACCTGCTCGTTCATCACGACGTCTACATTACGGACTGGGTCGATGCGCGAGACGTGCCGCTGCACGAGGGCGAATTCGGCCTTGACGATTTCATCGACTATCTGCGCGCTTTCATCACGTTCGTGGGACGGGGCGCACATGTCATCGCGGTCTGCCAGCCATCCGTTCCGGCACTTGCAACGACCGCGTTGATGGCAGCCGACGACGATCCTTGCCAGCCTGCCTCACTTACGCTGATGGGGGGGCCAATCGACTCGCGGATCAACCCAACCGTCGTCAACCGGTTGGCGGAGAAGAGGTCACTCGCCTGGTTCGAACACAACATCATCGCGCAGGTGCCGTTTCCCAACGCCGGCTTCATGCGGAAGGTCTATCCAGGTTTCCTGCAACTTACGGGATTCATGACGATGAACCTGGAGAGACACGCCTCCGCGCACGTCGAACTGTTTCACAAGCTCATCGAAGGCGACCAGGATTCGGTGCGCCAGCACAACGAGTTCTACGAAGAATATCTGGCGGTGATGGATCTGCCGGGCAAGTTTTACCTGGAGACGGTCGAAAGGGTTTTCCTCGAGCACGCGCTGCCAGAGGGTACGTTCCGTCATCGCGGGCGTCTCGTGGATTGCAAGCAGATCAGGAAGACGGCGCTGTTCACCATAGAGGGCGAGCGCGACGACATTTGCGGCGTAGGGCAGACCTCGGCGGCACATGGGCTGTGCCCGAATATACCGGAGCACATGAAATTGGCGCATGTGCAGTCTGGCGTCGGTCACTACGGCGTCTTCAACGGGTCGCGCTTCCGTCGCGAGGTACGGCCGCGCATAACCCAATGGATTCATTCGAGTGCTCTAAGATTACTCGACTCGACTGCACCGGACCACGGTGTGCAACAGGGCTCGACATCATCGTGATGCCTGATCCGCACCTTTCCAAATACTGCAACGTTCAAAGTTGCCTGAGCAATCTGGACTCCGCAGGGTTTTTTCCTCCGCTTGCCTGAGGCAAATCAATTCCGCTGCGTCTCGAGGGTCCGGCGCGGTATGGCTGCGCGGTCGCACCATCAGGCGGCTATTGCCGTCGTTTCGACTGCCCTGCGTGCGCCATTGCCGGCGACAACGCGCAAGTTCGGACGGCGGCTGCGGAGCGCGGCAAGCACGCGCTGCGGGTTGAAACCCCAATTCACATTGATGCGCTGCTCTGCCGCTACGCGGGCCGCGTCAGCCAGTAGCGCATAGCCGCGATCAAGCAGGAGGGCGCGCAGGCGGCTCGCCTTGAACACGTCGACCAGGCTCCAGAGGCGCAACAGCGCTACCACACCCTCTGCCGTCGTGCCGTCGAAGCGCTGCCAGAAGCGTTCTTCCAGGAGGGCGCGATCCTCCGGCGAAGCGCCGCGCAGCAGGACCAGTGCACGGCCGTCCTCAATCAGCAGACGCATTGCGAGTGCCAGCGTTTCGGGCGCGGCCTTGGGCAAATCGGTGAGGTCGATGACGGGGCTCATGGTTCTCGTCTCCGGCATTGTTCTTCTACCTACTCTCAAGCGCGGCCTGCTGATCCGAATACGGTCCAGGGGGAGCCTTTGAGAAGGATGATGTCGGTCGGCCGGTTTGCGACTACGACGAAGTCGACGGTTAGGCCAACGAGGCGGCCTGCGGAATTGATGATGTCGGACTTGGTAAACCGAAACTTGCGGCCGTTGTCGGCGACGATTACGCCGAAACCGATGTCCTCGCGGAACTTTGTGATCTCGCCTTGGATCTGCATTGGGTCTCTCCTCGGGTTCTTGAAGCTCCCCTCGGGAGCGCCTGAAGTGACCATGAGGGAGTGCGGACTTGTACGCTGTTCCTGCGGAAACAGGGTCTTGGCGATATTGGCGCGCTGCGGGTTGCATCGTTCTGGCAGGGCCGCGGGCACCTTGCATATGGCAATCAGATACCGCCGACGATCCGAGCACGCCGGGAAACAGACGCAAAAAAGGCGAAAGGAAAGGAAAGTTCCGACAAGACCCTTGCTACCGCCGCCGTTCCGTCATTCCCGCATGATTGGCTTCACGTATTCCCCACGGGCGCGGATCATGGCGCTACGTCGTCCCGTGTCACAGCGGGCGGTCATTTCCGCCGGAATACAAGGTCAGGTCCCATGACACATTTCGAGAAGATGTTTTCCGCCGCCCTCATCGGGCTCGCGATGTTGAGCGCTTGTGCGCTGGCCATCATGGCCTTCGACGTGACGCGGGCGCATGCGCAGACCGTGCAGTTCATCCACAAAGGGCTTTCAAAGGATGGGGAGCGCTATGAGACGTACCTGAAATCGCACTGGAAGCCGGGCCGACAAAAGGCATCGCAGCTTGTAGAGGCGGGAAGTCGTGCGCTCGCCAAAGATGCACGCGAGGCCGCGCGCAACTTCGCAGTGGCGGTCGTGGCGGAACCGGGAGACGCGCAAGCCTGGATCGGGCTGGCGCAGGCACTGCTCGCCATCACGCCCGACCCCAACAAGGGCAGCGAGCGCTTCGACCTCCCGGTGAACGCTTCGGGCGCGGCTTACATTGCGCAGGAACGCGCGACCAACAAGACCCAACGGGCAAAAGCCCTTGCCGTGCTCAGCGATGCGCTCAAGCGGCGCGCGTTCTGGCGTCCCGCCATCGAATCGCTCAAAGCGAGCGTCGCGCTCGTCGCCGATGCTCAATCCCAGGCTGACCTGGAAAAGCTGATGGCGGAGCACGGCTTCCGGATGACCGACTACCGCACAGACAGCGAAGCTTCGAGCCCACGCGTCTGCCTGCAGTTTTCCGAAACCTTGGCGCGCGGCACAATCGACTTTTCGAAGTATGTCATGGTCGGCGGACAGGATCCCGCCGGTATCTCGGCCGAGAACAAGCAGCTGTGCATCGAGGGACTGAAGCACGGCGAGCGCTACGAAATACAGCTGAAAGCAGGGCTGCCATCAGACATCGGCGAGAAGCTGACGAAGAACATCGACGTCGCCGTTTACGTGCCGGACCGCAAGCCAGCGGTTCGCTTCACGGGGCGCAACTACGTACTGCCGAGCCGTGGCCAGCAGGGTATTCCGCTGGTGTCGATCAACACCACGGCGGTTGCAATCGAGATCTACCGCATCGGAGACCGCAATCTGGCGCAGACGCTGCAGAGCGGCGATCTTTCGCGGCAACTGTCAGCGTGGGATGTCGAGACAATCCAGAACCGGAACGGCGAAAAGATCTATGCAGGTGAGCTGCCTGTAACGTCGAAGCTCAATGCCGAGGTGACGACGGCAGTGCCCGTCGGAGATGCCGTGGGCACGCTCAAGCCTGGTGCCTACGTGATGGTTGCCAAACCACTTCACAAGAACAAGAACGACGACAACGCGATTGCATCGCAATGGTTCATTGTCTCCGACCTGGGGCTGACGGCATTCAGCGGCAGCGACGGCATCCATACGTTTGTGCGCTCGCTGGCCGACACTTCCCCTGTCGCAGATGCCAAAGTTCGTCTCGTCGCCCGCAACAACGAGGTGCTGGCAACGGGCGAAACAGATGCGAAGGGCTACGCACGGTTCGCTGCGAGCCTCGCCAAAGGCGAGGGTGGCCTGGCTCCGGCGATCCTGATCGCGGAAAAAGCGGGCGGTGCCGAGTACGCCTTCCTTGATCTCACGACGGCGGCATTCGACTTGTCGGACCGCGGCGTGAAGGGCCGTGACGCACCCGGTGCTATCGACGCCTATCTTTACACCGAGCGTGGCGTATATCGCCCCGGCGAAACCGTGCACATGGCCGGCATCGTACGCGATGCCGCCGGCAAGGCGGTGACAACGCCGATGACACTGATCGTGACGCGGCCCGACGGCGTCACGCATCGCAGCATCGTCGTTGCCGACAAGGGGCTTGGTGGGCGGACGACCGAACTCGCGCTGACGAGCGCCGCACAGACAGGCACGTGGCGCGCGAGGCTGCATGCCGATCCGACGTCGCCTGCGCTGGCTCAGGTCTCGTTCCTGGTAGAGGACTTCACGCCGGAGCGCCTCGACATGACGTTGACCGCACCCGAAGGTGCGCTGCAGCCGGAAGTGACGAAATCGATCAAGGTCGCGGGCAAATATCTCTACGGGCCTCCGGCCGCGGACCTGGCGCTCGAAGGCGACATCATCGTGAGGTCTTCTGCCGGCGGTCTTGCCGGATTCGACGGTTACCAATTCGGGCTTGCCGACGAAGCCATAAATCCGGTGCGCCAGCCGCTAGAGCATCTTGTCAACACGGCAGCTGACGGCACCGCGGACGTTCCGGTGCTGCTGCCGGCGATTCCCGATACGGCCCGTCCGCTGGAAGCACAGGTGCTTTTGCGCCTCAAGGAACCCGGCGGCCGCAGCATCGAACGCAGCCTCACCATGCCGGTGACGACTGCGCGCAGCCGGATCGGCATCAAGCCGCTATTCAATGCGCAGGAACTCGGTGACGACACCGGCAAGGACGCCGCATTCGAGGTGGTCCATCTCGGCCCTGACGGCAAGCGAACGGCTGCCGCCGGCGCTAAGTGGCAGCTGATGCGACTCCAGACCAACTGGCAGTGGTATGCGCGTGATGGCGTATGGACCTATGAGGCGGTGACTTTCACGCGGAAGGTGGCGAGCGGCACGATCGACATCGGTGCCGATGCGCCGGCCGCGATCTCGGCCGCGGTCGGCTATGGCCGCTACCGGCTCGAAGTTACGACGGAAGGTGCCGATGCCGCTGCGTCGAGCTACGCCTTCAATGCGGGATGGTTCGTGAGCGGGGATGATCCCGACAGCCCCGAGGTGCTCGACGTCGCGCTCGACAAGGCAAGCTACAATCCCGGCGAGATGGCGAAGCTGCGCATTGCGTCGAAGTATCCAGGCACCGCGCTCGTCGCCGTGCTTGGCACCGATCTCCACGACGTGCGCGAAGTTCGGATCAAGAAGGGCGACAACGAGGTGGCACTCGAGGTCGGCAACGACTGGGGTGCCGGCGTCTACGTGACGGCGCTCATGTACCGGCCGATGGACGAAGCCCTCAAGCGTATGCCCGCGCGCGCGCTCGGCCTTGCCTGGCTCGGCATCGACCCCAAGCCGCGCACGATCTCCATTGCCATCGACGCACCGGACAAGGTGAAGTCCGGCAGCAAGCTCGAGGTTCCGGTGACGCTCGCGGGGCTCAAACCAGGCGAGGAGGCTCGCCTTACCGTTGCCGCCGTCGACGTCGGCGTGCTCAACGTGACGCGCTACAAGACACCCGCGCCGCAGAACTGGTTCTATCAACAGCGCAAGCTCGGCATCGAGATCCGCGACTTCTACGGACGGCTGATCGACGGCATGCGCGCGGAGCGCGGAGCGCTGCGCTCGGGCGGTGACGGCGGCGGCCCCGAGATGCAGGGCGCGCCCCCCACAGAGGAGATACTCTCACTTTTCTCCGGCATCGTCAGCGTGGATGCCAATGGAAAGGCCACTGTTGCCTTCGACATGCCGGACTTCAACGGCGCTGTGCGCCTGATGGCGGTGGCATGGAGCGGCGACAAGGTCGGTTCAGCAGACAAGACCGTGATCGTGCGTGACGAAATCGCGGTGACGCTTACGACACCGCGGTTCCTGACGCTGGGCGACGAGGCACGCCTCACTCTCGATTTGCACAACGTCGAGGGTCCTGCCGCGCTCTACCAGCTGACGATCGAACGCTCGCCGGCGGACGTGGAGAACGTGCCGAAGGAGCGGATCGCGGACAAAGCACTCGATCTCAAGACTGGGCAGCGTAGCGTCGAACGCGTGGCGCTCAAGCCGACGAGCGTCGGGCTCGTTGCATACGACGTGCGCATTGCCGGACCCAACGGCATTGACGTCAAGCGCCGCCTCACGCTGGACGTCAAGCCGCCAGCCGGCGACATCAAGCGGACAACGGTGGCTAAAATCGCAGCCAAGGGCGGCAGCCTGACGCTTTCCAAGGATCTCATCGCCGATCTCATCGAGAGCCGCACAAAAATCAACCTGTCGGCCGGTCCGCAGGCGCGCTTCGACGTGCCGGGACTGCTCACCTCGCTTGACCGCTATCCCTACGGTTGCGCCGAGCAAACGGTGTCTCGCGCACTGCCACTGGTTTATGCCAATGCCGTGGCAAGCCGTATCGGGCTCGGTACCGACAAGGAGATCAAGGAGCGCGTGCAGAAGGCGATCAACCACGTCTTCGCGATGCAGGACAGCTCGGGTGCATTCGGCATCTGGGGGCCCGCAGAGCCGGACCTGTGGCTTACCGCATATGTCACCGACTTCCTGACCCGAACAAAGGAGGCGGGCTTCGAGGTTCGCCCGGAGGCATATGGCCAGGCCCTCGACCGGTTGCAGAACTTCATCGCCTATGCGCAGGACTTCGAGAACGGCGGCGAGGATCGTGCCTATGCGCTCTACGTGCTCGCCCGCAACGGCCGGGCGCCGATTGGCGAGCTGCGCTACTACGCCGACACGCGGCTCGACAGGTTCTCGACGCCGCTCGCCAAGGCTCAACTCGGCGCGGCGCTGGCGATGATGGGCGACAAAACGCGTGCGGAACGGGCATTCTCGGCGGCCATCGCGGCACTGGATGGATCAGGCTCTGAGGTGTCGCGCGGCGACTACGGCTCGAGCCTGCGTGACGGTGCAGCACTCGTAACGCTCGCAGCCGAGGTCGGCATGGCCAAGGAGGACGCCCCGCGCCTTGTGGACGTGATCGCCAAGGCCTATACGGCGCGCGGCTATACTTCCACGCAGGAGCAGGCCTGGATGCTGCTTGCCGCCAACGCTCTTGCCGACGAAGCGGCAACCGCGCGTCTGACGCTTGGCGGTGCGCCGCTGCAGGCGCCGATCTTCCGGCCCCTCACGCCGGCGCAAATCGGGAAAGACGGCGGTCTCGTTCTCTCCAATCAGGGCGACTCCGCAATCGACGTGGTGGTCTCGGTGATCGGCGCGGCCCTGACACCGGAGCCCGCAATCTCCAAGGGCTTCACGGTGACGCGGACGTACTACACACTGGATGGCCGGCCGGTCGAACTCGACAGCGCGACGGGCGGCAAGGCGAGCCTTTCACAGAACGAGCGTCTCGTTGCCGTCGTCAAAGTCGAGACGCGAGAAGCCGGCGGACGCATCCTGCTGGTCGATCGTCTGCCCGCGGGTCTGGAGATCGAAAATCCGCGGCTCGTGCAGTCGGGCGACATCAAGTCGCTCGCCTGGCTGGCGGGGACGGTGACGCCGGAGCATACCGAATTTCGCGACGACCGCTTCGTGGCCTCGTTCAACCTGTTCAACTTCCAGCGGCAGCAAAATGGCGGCGCGAACCCATCGGACGAGGCGGCAGCACCGCTGCGCACGGCGACCGCTGCCTACATCGTGCGAGCAGTCACGCCAGGAAAGTTCGTCCATCCGGCCGCCACGGTGGAGGACATGTATCGTCCCGACCTCTATGCGCGGACGGCAGCCGGCTCGCTCACCATCACGACGAAGGAGTGACCGGCGATCATGGCTGAGGCAGGCAAGCCAGCGACGTCAACCGGCACGTCCAATCCCGTGCCCGATTTCGCTTCCCCGGCAGCATCCCCCCTTGCTGGAGAAGCGTCCTGGCGGCGCCGTCTACGCCTTGTCGCGCGAGCGGCAATCGCGTTGACGGTCGCCGCCACTTTGTCGGCCGCCGCACTCTGGGGCGCAATCGACATCGCCAAATCACGAATCGGACCGCCACCTCTCGAAGTCGCTGACGACCTTTCGACTGTGGTGTTGGATCGCAGTGGCCAGCTTCTGCGCGCCTTCACGACATCCAGCGACCGCTGGCGACTGCCGGTCGGCACGCGCGACGTCGACCAGCGCTATTTGTCAATATTGTTCGCTTTCGAGGACAGGAATTTCTACACGCATAGCGGCGTCGACGTGCGTGCCGTGATGCGGGCTGCCGCGCAGCTCGTGCGTCACAGGCAGCTGGTTTCGGGCGCTTCCACGCTGACGATGCAGGTGGCGCGGCTCATCGAGGAGCGGCACGAGCGCACTGCATCGGGCAAGCTGCGGCAGATGGTGCGTGCACTGCAGATCGAGGAGCGCTTGTCAAAAGACGAGATTCTCGACCTCTACCTTCGCTTCGCTCCGTTCGGCGGCAACCTGGAGGGCGTGCGCGCCGCCACGCTCGCCTATTTCGGCAAGGAACCCAAGCGGCTCTCTGTGGGCGAGGCAGCGCTTCTCGTCGCTTTGCCGCAATCACCCGAGGCACGGCGTCCGGACCGGCATCCGCAAGCGGCGAAGCGTGCGCGAGGGCGCGTACTCGACAGGGCCGTTGCTGCCGGCGTCATCAGCCTTGCCGAGGCCGAGCGGGCAAAGAACGAATCGATACCGACACAACGCCGCGCATTCCCGATGTTGGCGCCGCACCTCACTGAAGCCGAAGTGGCCGCCGATCCCGCGCAGCACGTACACCGGCTGACACTCGATCGGACTCTGCAGCAGAGTCTGGAACAACTGGCGCGCGAGCAGACCGCGCTGATCGGCGAGCGGCTGTCCTCGGCGATTCTCGTTGCAGACCACCAGACCGGCGAGATCCTCGCCTATATCGGCGCCGCCGATTATCTTGACGAAACGCGGTTCGGCTCCATCGACATGGTGGGAGCCGTGCGGTCGCCCGGCTCGACGCTCAAGCCTTTCGTCTACGGGCTTTCGTTCGAGCTGGGACTGGCGCATCCCGAAACGCTCATAGACGACCGGCCGGTGCGGTTCGGAACCTACGCACCCAAGAATTTCGATGCGGATTTCCGCGGCACGGTGACGATTCGCTCGGCGCTGGCGCATTCGCTCAACATTCCTGCGGTAAAGGTGCTGGACCGCGTCGGACCCGCGCGGTTCATCGCAAGGCTGAAGCGGGGCGGGTTCACTCCGCAGTTCGCCGATTCGGCGGAGCCTTCGCTCGCGGTCGCACTGGGCGGCGTCGGCTTCACCTTGAAGGATATGGCTGGCCTTTATTCGGGTCTTGCGCGCGGCGGCAGTCCGATTGCTCTGGTCCACCGGCAGAAAGATCTCGACGACGCGGCATTGCGCCTGAGACGCGGCCACGCAGAGCAACGGCCGCGCCACCTGTTGTCACCCATTGCTGCTTGGTACGTGACCGACATCCTGAAGGACGCGCCGCCGCCGGCAAACGCGCGCGGCGGACGCATCGCCTACAAGACCGGGACCTCCTATGGCTACCGCGACGCGTGGGCGATCGGATACGACGGTCGGCATGTCGTGGCAGTGTGGGTGGGTCGGCCAGACAACGCGTCTACGCCCGGGCTGATGGGGCATGGCGCGGCCGCGCCCATCCTGTTCGATGCGTTCGCGCGCATCGGGGAGCGACGGGTTCCTCTGGCGCCGCAGCCTGAGGGCGTGCTCAGGGTTTCGGGCAGCGACCTGCCGGCGCCGCTCAAGCGCTTCGCAGAGCCGGGACAGCCGCGCGCGACAGGCCCATTTCTGCAGCGCTCTCTTGCAATCTCCTTTCCGCCCGACCGCGCGGACGTCGAGGTCGCAGAAGCCACAGATGCACAGGGTCTTGATCCGCTGCTGTTGAAAGCCGAGGGCGGGGCTCTGCCGCTCACGTGGCTTGCCGATGGCCGGCCGATCGGAACCACGACCCACCGGCGCGACCTCGTCTGGCGGCCTCAGTCGCGCGGCTTTTTCAAGCTCTCGGTGATCGACGCCACAGGCCAAGTCGATCGTGTCACCGTGCGCCTCAAATAGAAGCGATCGGGCGGAACAGTGCGAACACCGTTCCGCCCGAGACGAAAATCCGTTCCCGGCCGACGGCCGGCCAGGGTTTCGCCTCCGCCACGATCAGGTTAGATTCGTCTTCCATTCAATCGGCAACTTCACCCCACGGTGGATATGCGACGGTGCCTTCAATCTATGCCGGCACACCCAGAAGGCGCTGGACGCGCAGCACCTGTGTGTCTTCGCTTTGCCGGCCTGGCAGCGGCGCTCCTGGCAGCATTCGCGATCTCCGGATGCGGTTCGGAAAAGACCGTGCCTCTTCCTGCGCTCGGAGCGGTGGCCGATGAAACATCCGTCTCCGGGATATCTTCGGGCGCCTACATGGCGGGGCAATTCCAGCTCGCGCACGGGCGCGAGGTCGTCGGAGCGGCTATCATCGCTGGCGGGCCCTACGGCTGCGCGGAAAGTGTATACGCCGACATGTTGCCCGGTCCGGGCTCAGCATTCCTCAACGTCACGAAGGCGATCAACGGCTGCATGCTCAACGCCATGCAGATCTGGGGTGTGCCAAATCCGCGGATGCTGGCCGAGCGCGCGCGCAGCCTCGCAGAGAAAGAGGCGATAGCGCCAATAGACTCGGACATCACGGACCGTGTCTACCTGTTCACAGGAAAGTCCGACCATACTGTCGTGCCGGCGATCGTCAGTGCGGCCGCGGCATTCTATCGCGAGTTGGGCGTGCCGGCAGAGCAGATCAAGTTCGTCAGCGACGTCAACGCGGGGCATGCATTCGTTACAGAAAATGCAGGCCTTTCATGCGATGACACGGGCAAACCCTATGTGGTCGACTGCGACTATGATCAAGCGGGCGATCTCTTGAACTTCATTCACGGACCGCTGAAACCAGCAGCCGCCAAAGCCACGGGCGAATACATCGAATTCGATCAGCGACCCTTCACCCGCGATCTTTCCACGCACGGGATGGAAAATAGCGGCGTCGTCTATGTGCCTGCCGTCTGCCGTAACGGCGGCGGAACGACAGGGGCCGGATGCCGGGTCCACATCTCTTTCCACGGATGCGGCCAGAACCGCAGTCTGGTGGGCGATGCCTTCATCCGCGAGTCGGGATTCGCCCGCTGGGCAGACAGCAACAGGTTCATCGTGCTTTTTCCACAGGCTGCGACCAGCCCATTCAATCCGCAAGGCTGCTGGGACTGGTGGGGATACACCGGTCGGGGCTACCTGACGCGGCAAGCACCGCAAATCCAGGCCGTGCATAGGATGCTGGCGCGTCTGACGGAACTCGACCGACCATCATGACGGACGGTCGCATGAGCACCTGGCTTTGTTGGCGCCACCCGCAGATGCGCAATTTTTTTCTTGTCCCTTCACGCTTTCGGGCAAGCGCTGGACACCGTGGACCACTTCTTGTAGCTCAGCCTCGATACGCTAGGGGCACTGCACATCCGAACAGGGCACATTTTTCATGAACCTATTGCAGACCGCAGCCTGGTCGCTGGCCAACGGCTACCGCAGCAAGACGCATTGGGCAGATACGGCAATGGGTCTCGCCGCGATGGCCATGATCGTGGTTTCGGGCCTCGTGGACACGATGCCGATGAGCGCAGGCGACGACGCGCCAGCCGGTCTCAGCGCCGGCGCTGGCCATGCCGTTAGTGGCGCACCACGCTCGCAGTTTCTCGATCGCGAGAAGGTGGCGAGCTTCTATCTCGCACAACCGTGGTACGATCGCAGCGATGCAAAATTGCAGCGCAACGACGGCACCGACATCACGCTCAAGGATATGGGCTGGGATGGCGACATGCTAATGCCTCCGATCGACGGCGGCGTGCGCTATATCGACTGGTTCGGACCAGCCGGCTTCATGATCGACTTCCTGCACAACAAGGCGGTGGCGCGGCTCGGCAAGGGCGCGCACGGGCGCAAACTGTCCAATCCGGTAATCGAGACTGTCGAGACGGAAGGGACACTCAAGAGCAATCCTGCTCCGGAGAAACTGAAGCTGACCGAACTGTTCGATCGCTTCGAGTTCACACACGGGCAGAATATGCTGCTGTTCGGCGGCGTGCTGCGCTTCTCAGGCTTGTCGCCGCGCATCCGGCCCTATGCGGGTTTGGGAGTGGGCGTCGCGGTTCCGCATGTTGAGGTCTGGTTCAAAGACGAGGCGCGAGAAAACCGCACCAACGAATACCAGTACGCCGGGCCGGCCGCGAGCGCGATCGCCGGCGTCGAATTCCGCTTCGGCCGCATGTCCTATTTCCTCGAATACAAGTGGTCGTGGGCATCGATCTCCGGACTGCTGACCGGCGACGAGAGCTGGAAAAACTTCAACCTGCCCGGCGACCTCTTGCGTCAGGTGCGGCGCTGGTGGAGGAACGAGCTGCCAGTCTATGGCACCTTCTCGACGACGCTGACGGCGCATCAGGCTGTCGGCGGTGTCGGCTGGCGGATCACGCCAACCCCGGTCAGCGCGCCATAGAGAGACGGCTAGAGCCATTCGGGCTCTAGCAGAGCTGGCCGGCCCTGATTTTGGCGCGGCGGCGACTTGCGATAGGCTGCAAGCGATGAAGAGGCTCTATTTCGCGTACGGCTCGAACATGCTCGTGGAACGCCTGCAGCGGCGCTGTGCATCAGCGCATGCCTATGGCGTTGCAGCGCTCGCAGGGCACCGGCTCTCGTTCTCGAAGACCGGCCAGGACGGCTCTGGCAAAGCGACTGTTCACAGCTGCGACCGCCCCGGAAGCTGCGTGCACGGAGTCGTTTTCGACATTACGCTTTCAGACCTCGGCACGCTCGACTGCATCGAGGGCCGGGGTCGCGGGTACCAGCGCATCGACCTGACCGGAGCGGTGCGGCTGGCGGGTGGACAGATCGTTGACGTGACCACCTACATTGCGGAGGCGGATTACATCGATCCGACACTCGCGCCGTTCGACTGGTATCTCGATCTCGTGGTTCACGGCGCTGAGCGTGCGGCGCTGCCGCTCGACTACTGCCGCGCGCTCGCAGCCACGCGCGCGCTCACCGATCCCGTGCCAACGCGGCCAACTCGGCTGGAGGCACTGAACGTGCTGAGCGCGGCTGCGGGAGCCAGCATGCAGCATCGTTGACCCTGGCTGATTGACATCGAACATGAGCGCGCAGAAATCTCCTGCGCGCTCAAATCATTGATGAACCTATTGGTGCTGTCACAACCACCGGCGGTCATGAGCCTAGGTGGAATGCGGGCTGAACGAAGCCGTCAAAACCGGCGCAAGAGACGCTCGATATAATCGAGCTCGGTAGGCGGTCGCGTCTGCTCGCCGATGCGGCGGCGCAGTTCCTCCAGGATCTCGCGTGCGCGCTGGCGGTCGATCTCGTCGGGAACCTTGACCGACGTGCCGAGGTCGGGACCTTGGGAACGCTGCGGCCTGCCGAGTGGATCGCGCGGCGTATCGCCGTTCTGACCATAGCGCTGCGGCATGTTCTGCAGCATCTGCTTGGCCATCTCCTGAGCGCCCTTGCGCATCTGGTCGAGCGCGCGCCCCTGCTCATCGGTGGCCGTCTCATAGTCCTCGCCACCGAGCGCCTTCTCGGCGTTCTCCATGGCCTCGCGTGCGGTATCGAGCTGATCGGAACGTCCCATACCCAATTCGTCGAGCCCACGCTGGAGGCGATCCAGCTCCTCGCGCAAGGCGCGCTGACGTTCGCCCAGACCCGCTTGTCCCTGACCCGACTGATCCTCACCGCGCTGACCCTTCTGGCCCTCTCCTTGCTGCCCTTGCTCACCGCGCCGACCTTGCTGGCCGCGCTGCCCTTGCTGGCCCTGCCGCTGCTGCTGGCCTTGACGGCCCTCGCGCTGCTGACCACGCTCGCCGCGCCGGCCGTTGTCGCCGTCCTTGCGCATCTGGCCGAACGTGTCGTCCATCAACTGCTGCTGCTTGCCGACGAGATCGCCCAGTTCGTCCATCTTCTGCATCATCTCGCGGCTTTTCTGGTTCTGCTGCGCCGACTGCTTGGACGATTGCAGACGGTCGAGAAGATCGCGCAGCTCGCTCAGCATCTGCTGGGCCTGCTCGCGCGAGCCGTTTTTGGCCATCTCCTCGATGTTCTTCATCATCTGATCGAGATCGCGAGAGCTGAGGATCTGCTGATCCTTGTTCTGGCCGTCGACGTAATTGTCGGGCTCCTGGTTCTGCTCGGCAAGCTCGCGCATGTAATCATTGAGGGCCTCGCGCAGCTCCTTCATGGCGTCGGCAATCTCCTTGTCCGAGGCGCCCTGCTCGAGGAGCTTCGACAGCTTCTCCTGCGCTTCGCGGAGTCGGCGCTCGGCGTCGGACAGATCGCCATCCTCGATGCGCACCGCTATCTGCCATAGCTGCTCGATCGCACTGTTGCGCACATCGCGCGAAGCGGAGCGCTTGAGGCTGTGATACACCATGCGCAGACCGAGGTAGGCGGGGACGTCATCCAGGAAGCCTTCGGGCTCCAGTGTCAACGCAGCGATGGCGCTCAGGACGTCGGGACGATACCGCGGATCCTCGGCAAGCTTGCGGCGCTGCTCGATGACTGCGCGTGCGATCGGATTGTCGAAACGGCGCTGCGGCAGGACAATCTCGATCTTCTCGCTCCGGCCGATCTGCCCGGCGACGTCCTTGGCTTCGAGCCACATCTCGACCTTCAGGCCAGCCCAGGGATGCGAGCCGAGCTCCAGATGCGAAAAGGTCTCGGCTTCGGTGGCGCCCGCGCGCGGCAACTTCAATGCGAGAACCGGCGGGCGCTCGTGCGGCGGGCGAGGACCTGTCAACTTCTTGGTCGCCCAGGCGCCGACCGACTTTTCAAGTTCATCGGGTTTGGGCGGGAGCTTGGCTACGCGCGCCTCGGCAGAGGTCACGCCGTAGTCGTCCTTGACCTTGTATGTGAGCTTCAGCGAACCGCGCGCAGAACGCTCCGGCTTCTTGGTCAGGGCGATCTCGGGGGGCAGGTCCGGCGTAACGTCGAACGTCCAAGCGGCCATCTCCGAGCCCTTGGCCACAACACGCACCCGCGACGCCTGTTTCAACTCGTAACGAAGTTCCGTGACGGTGCTTGAGTTCGAAGATGTGTCTGTCGCGCTTGCGCCAGTCTTGGAGGGCGCAGCGGAGATACGTTCCGGCCTATCGTTGCCCGGACTAAGGACTTCCAGCTCGGGAGAGAGGCTGCGTGCGCCGGCGGAACGTATGACGAGGATGCTGCGGGCAGGCACTACGAGCGCACCGGTCGCAGCGGGCAGCGGTCCAGCCGCTCGATCACGTGCCCCGTCCGCCAGCATGATGGGCGCCTTGCCCGTGTAGCCCGGCGGCGTAACCCAGGCGTCCAGACGCGCGGCGGCCAGCATGCGCGCATCCGAGAAGCGGAACGCTTCCCGGACCTGCGGCCATAGCTGACCACCCGTGCCGATACCGATCAGAACAAGTGCGAGCACGGCAAGCGATCGCACGGCGAAGGGATCGTAGCGGTGTGTGCGCGGCGCCGGCTGGCCCACGCGCAGTGCCTTCATCGCCCTGGCCAGACGTTCGCGGTGGGCGCGCCAGAGCTTTTCGGCGATGCCATCGGGCGACACCGAGGATAGCGTATCCTCATAGGACGAGGCAGGCCGATGCACGGCTCCCGATACCCGCTCGATGCGACGCACTGCCTCTTCGCGCGATGGCCACGGCGTACGTGCGGCAAACACGAGTGCAGCGAGCACGGCAGCCGCAAAAATGCCGAGCACAGCAAAATGGGCAGCATCGCCAAGATGTGGCCAGATACCGATTACGGAGAGGACGGCGAAGACCGTGAGCACGCCGACCACGACCCAAAGCCGGGGCCACACGCGTTCGAAAAGCAGAGCCCACTGGCTGCGCCGAACCTTGCGCTCAAAGGCGCGCTCCAATGATGCCCGGCTTTCGGGGGGCACACGGTCGTCGTGTTTCATGGCTTGAAATCTAGCATGAGCATGCGGTCATGCATCGGCCAATTCGATTAAACACTTCACGTTTGGTTGCGGGAGTGACGGGGGCGGGCAAGCAGACGAAGGGTGCGTGGCCAAGCCCGATTTTCCGGAGAAATCCGCTGGTACTGAACGGACGTTCAGGCGTTCTTCAGCCACGGTGGGATGCGGTCGAGCCCTATTAAATCTTGGTAATCCTGGCGAGGACGCACAATCGCGAACTCCTGCCCACGCACCAGCACCTCGGGGACGAGACGGCGTGTGTTGTAGGTGGACGCCATGACGGCCCCGTAGGCACCCGCTGTCATTACCGCCAACAGGTCGCCCCCAGCGAAGGGCGGCAGGTTGCGGTCGAGTGCCAAATAGTCGCCTGTCTCGCAGACCGGACCGACGATGTCCTGTTGCACGGGCGGCGTGCTGAGCAAATCCTCCTCGATTGGCAAAATGTCGTGATGCGCTTCGTACAGCGTCGGGCGAATGAGATCGTTCATGGCGCCGTCGACTATGGTGAACGTGCGGTCGACGCCCTCCTTCACAAATACCACGCGCGTGACGAGGATGCCGGCGTTGCCAACGATCATTCTGCCGGGCTCGAGAATGACCTTCAGCCCGAGATCGCCCAGCGTCTCCTTCACGACGGCCGCATAGAGATCGGGCGCGGGCGGCGCCTCGGCATGATGGCGATAAGGGACGCCGAGGCCGCCACCAAGGTCGAGATGCTCGAGTTCATGTCCCGCGGCGCGCAATTCGACCACCAGTTCGCGCATCAGTCGAAACGCATCGCGGAACGGCTGCAAATCGGTGATCTGGCTGCCGATGTGCATGTGAACCCCGTTCGCGGCGACGCCCGGCAAGTTGCGCGCCTCGGCATAAAGTTCGGCTGCGTCATTAAAGGGGATGCCGAACTTGTTCTCCGACTTGCCGGTGGAGATCTTGGCATGCGTCTTGGCATCGACATCGGGATTGACGCGCAGGGCGACGCGCGCGGTCCGGCCCATGGAAGACGCGACCTCGCTCAGCGCGCGCAATTCCGGTTCGCTCTCGACGTTGAAGCCGAGGATGCCTTCACCCAGCGCATAGGCCATCTCGTCGCGCGTCTTGCCGACACCGGCGAAGATGATCTTGTCCGCGGTCACGCCGGCCATGCGGGCGCGGCGCAGCTCACCCTCCGAGACGACGTCCATGCCGGCGCCCATGCTTGCCATAGTCGCCAGCACTGCCTGATTGGAATTGGCCTTCACCGCGAAACAGATGAGCGCGTTCTGGTCGCGGAACGCCTCGCTCAGGACGCGATAATGCCGTTCGAGCGTCGCAGTGGAATAACAGTAAAACGGCGTGCCGACCGCCTCGGCGATCTCGACGAGCGAGACGTCCTCGGCATGCATGATGCCGTTCTTGTACGTGAAGTGATGCATGGATGGTCCGATGCAAAGGCTGTGGGGACGCGGGCGCTGGCATGAGCTATTAGGGGAGCGGCGGGCGGAGCGCAACGCTTGTCGGCAACAACTGGGGTTGCGGGGGATGCCAGCGGCCGTCAACGAGCCCGCGTTCGAGGCATACGCCGGCGATTGGCAAGCACGTGCAGTCCAACTGTGGATCGATCAGCTATGGAACAGCCAAGCAGGGCGGTGGGGACGGTCGATGAGCGGCTGGCCCGTGTCTCTCTTCACCGACATATAGTGCTTGCCGCCGGACGCACCTGGCTGATCGACGCGGTTAAGGATCAGGACCGACTGCTGGAGGCCGCGGATTACTTCGATGCCTTTCCCTACGGCCTGCTGTTATGGGATGCCGCCGTCGTTCTTGCCGATGCGCTCGCCGACATGGGCTCACTGGAAGGCCGGCGCGTGCTGGAACTGGGCGCGGGGGCGGGGCTCACAGGCCTTGCGGCGCGTCATCTCGGGGGCAGCGTCGTGCAGACGGACCATGCGCCCGAAGCGCTCGAACTCGGCCGGCGCAACGCGCTGCTGAACGATATCCAGGGTATCACGCAAACGCTCGCCGACTGGACGCAGTGGGACGTGCCTGAGCGGTTCGATCTGATCGTCGGCTCGGATATTCTCTACGACGGCTCGGCGCATGCGCCAATTGCACGCGTGCTGGATGCCAGTCTCGCCGACGGCGGCATGGCGATGCTGACCGATCCGGGTCGCACTGCAACACCATTCTTCGTGCGTGACATGCGTGGAGCGGGATGGAGCGTGTCGCAGACGATGCGCCGGATCGACGCCATTCACCCCGTGCGCGTCGACGAAACGGTCAACATTGCGGTTCTGACGCTGAGGCGCTCGTGTTCCGACTCTGACGCTTGGTTCCCTGTTGGGCCCCGACGCGTCAGCCCGGAACCCTAGCATTCTTTTGTTTGTGTTCTGGATTCACGATCGTTTGACGACCTTCGCCCGAGAATCAAACGTTCGATCCAGAACACTTGCGAGGCTCAGCGGTCCGTTTGGCGGAATGGTGATAGATGCGGCGGCGATCAGCGCAACAGCGGATCCAGCAGGAAATCGCGATGCGGCTTGGGTGGCGCAGAGGAATTCTTGCCACTGTCGGCGGCTTCCGGCGAGGTTGCTGTGCCTTTCTGCTTGGCCTCCTTGGGGGCCTCCAGCGAACCGCGCACGCCGCACCCCGCCAGCAAGAGCGGCAGTAAAGCGATGGCGATGGCTTTTCGCAGAGCCTGAGACATTCGTTCCCTCGCACCCCCGTGCATCGGTATGAAACCCGCAGAACGATGCCGGTGCCGTTGAGCCCTCGACAGCCAAACGCACGAGCGCGGATCAATACCGATCAGACCCGCCTCTTCCGGAGGCAGACCCACCAAGTCCTTCTAGCCCGGCTTGCCGGTCTTTTCCAATCGCTTGAGCCAAGACTTGGCCATTTTCGCGACGTTCTGTGGCGCCGTTCCCCCATGGCTTTTGCGGCTCTTGACCGAATTGTCCACAGAAAGCACCGAGAAAACGTCATTCGTGATGCGTTTTTCGACCCGCTGCATCTCCGCGAGCGGCAGGTCCGCAAGGTCGACACCCCGCTGTTCAGCCGCCTTGACGATGGCGCCAGTGACGTGGTGGGCGTCGCGGAATGGCATTTTCAGGCTGCGCACGAGCCAGTCGGCCAAGTCAGTGGCCGTGGAGTAGCCGCTGCCGGCGGCCGCTTCCATTCGCTCGGGCACTGGCGACAAGTCGGCAACCATGCCGGCCATCGCGGCAACAGCAACTGCATAGTTCTGCAGCGCGTCGAATGTCTGCTCCTTGTCTTCCTGCATGTCCTTCGAATAGGTCAGAGGCAGACCCTTCATGACCATCGTAAGCCCCTGGAAGGAGGCTGCAATCCGGCCCACCTTGGCGCGGCACAACTCGGCGGCGTCCGGGTTGCGCTTCTGCGGCATGATCGATGATCCCGTCGTCCACTTGTCGGACAATTTCACGAAGCCGAACTGCGGCGTCATCCAGATTACGATCTCCTCGGCAAGCCGCGACAAATGCGTGGCCGAGATCGTGGCCGCCGCCAGCGCCTCCAATGCGAAATCGCGGTCGGCGACACTGTCGAGCGAATTCGACGTCGGCCGGTCGAATCCCAGCGCCGCAGCGGTCATGTGGCGGTCGATGGGGAAGGACGTTCCCGCGAGGGCCGCCGCACCCAGCGGGCATTCGTTCATGCGCTTCCTGGCGTCGACAAATCGCGACCTGTCGCGACCGAACATCTCGACGTATGCAAGCAGATGGTGGCCGAATGTGACCGGCTGGGCAGGCTGCAGATGCGTGAAGCCCGGCATGATTACGGCGGCATGCTCGAGCGCCTTAACGGCCAGGGCGTGCTGCAGTCCGGCCAACGCCGCATCGAAGGATTCGACCGCATCGCGCACGTACATGCGAAAATCGAGTGCCACCTGGTCATTGCGCGAACGCGCCGTATGAAGGCGGCCTGCCGCCGGGCCGATGATCTCCTTCAGGCGAGCCTCCACGTTCATGTGGATGTCTTCAAGCTCCTCGGCGAACCTGAATTTGCCCGCAGAGATCTCCTCCGCGATCTGATCGAGCCCCTTGGCGATCTCACGGGCATCTGATTTGGAAATGATGCCGGTTTCCGCCAACATGGCGGCGTGCGCCTTCGAACCGCGAATATCCTGTGGAGCCAGGGCCTTGTCGAAGCCGATCGAGGCATTTATTCGCACCATGAGTTCGTCCGGTGACATCTGGAAGCGGCCACCCCACATCTTGTTGGCGGATTTTTCGGTCACAGGCATTGGCTCCCAGGCTCGGCCGGTCAGGCTTCGATCTTAAGAAAGGTTTGGAATGCGCGTTTCATTGCCAGTCGTCGGACTCCTGGCCGCAAGCGGTTTGCTCGCGGCGGTATACGTCAGCGGACGCGGGCCTGACAACGCTCCACCGGGCACTACCGTCCCGCAAGGCGCCGTAGCGGCTCCCCAGGCGCCATCGACGGCCGCCGCAGCGGCGCGGCACAACACGGGCAAAGTCGCTGCCTTTGTCTACAAGACCGACCCCGAGCCGGTTCCGGGCTTCCCGTTCTTCGACGCCGCGCAGCAGACGACAACCATTGGCGCGTTCAAGGGCAAGGTCGTGCTCCTGAATCTGTGGGCGACCTGGTGCAGCCCATGCCGCGAGGAGATGCCGGCGCTCGATAGGCTGCAAAAGGAGCTGGGCTCGGAAAAGTTCGAAGTTGTCGCGGTCAGCGTCGACAAGAACGGTTTCGACAAGGCGCGCGACTTCCTTAAGGGGATCGACATCAAGTCGCTTGCCTTCTATGCGGACCCTTCGGCGCGGGCGGCATCGCACGTGAAGGCGATCGGCATGCCTGCGACGCTGCTGGTCGATGCAGAGGGCCGCGAACTCGGGCGGCTGATGGGGCCGGCGGAGTGGGATTCGCCGGACGCCAAGCGTCTTATCGAGGCGGCTCTCAGATAACGATTTCATCGGATGCCGCTTCGGTGCAGAACAGGCTTGTGCATGGGGAGGAACGCCTAGAATGCCATTGATGCGTATCGACGTCGTCGAAGGGCGCGGCGCGGATCAGATCCGCGCCATCTCCGAAGCGGTGCATACCGCGATGCTCGCGGCCTTCAAGGTGCCCGAGCGCGACCTCTATCAGATCGTCAGCGAACATAAGCCGACGCACCTCGTCATGCAGGATACCGGGCTCGATATCCCCCGTACCGACAACCGCGTCATGATTCAGGTGATCACACGGCCACGCCCGCGCGAGCAGAAGCAGACCTTCTACCGGCTGGTATGCGAGGAGCTGCAAAAAAGGGCAGGAATTCCAGCCACCGATGTGATGGTATCAGTCGTCGAGAATTCGGACGAAGACTGGTCGTTCGGGCATGGGCGCGCGCAGTTCCTGACAGGCGAGTTGTAGCGCCGACGGTTTCCATCAATAGAGCTGGTCAGGTCTGGATTTAATCACGTCTGGCCCCTGTCGAGGCGAGGTGCGTGCCGCAAGGAATCGACGAGGGCGAGCGGGAAACCCTCTCGCCCTCGTCGCATTGTTCAAGCTACACGGGCCAAACTATTTTGCAGGCTTGGTCGGCTGATAGGGCCCGACGCCAAAGACGATGACATCAAGCGAGCCGCGCCCGGCAAAATACGGCGAGACCACTCCTGACACCGCTGCAATGTACTGCCTGCCATCGAGCTCGTAAGTCACCGGACCTGTACCGAAGCCGCCGCCGGAGCTGAACGAATAGAGCGTGTCTCCCGTGTCGGCATCGAGCACAATGAACTCGCCCGATGTCTTGCCGGTAATGAGGAGTCCGCCTGCGGTTGCGGTAAGGCCTGCCACCGACGGCGTCGTCCATTCCTGCTGCCACTTCAGTTTTCCAGTCAACGCATCGAAGGCAGAAAGGCGCCCACCGGCCTTGCCGTTGTTGTCCGGGATGAAGTTTCCACCGAAAAAGCCTTTCCCGGTGCCTGGATTGGCTTCCAGCTCACGCGACTGATAGACTCCGCATAGCTCAACCGCGCCGATGAAGACCGTCGACGTAACGGGATTGAAAGCCGCACCGGCCCATTCGGATCCACCGACTGAACCGGGGCAGACATGCACGCCTTCCGGCGTAATCGGCTTGTCGACGTTTTCCTGCTTCGCGAACGGGCTTTCATAAAGCACGTCACGCGTATCGCGATCCAACAGACGCAGAATTCCATCCTTGCCCGCGATCACCAGCAGATCCCGCTTCTTTCCGCCTACTTCTGCGGAAATCAGCGGACGCGCACTGGTCATGTCGTAGTCATGTCCGTCGTTGACCACGAATTGCTTGTACCAAGCCAATTTGCCGGTCTTTGCATCCAGAGCGACAACAGAGCCAGTGTAGAGGTTATCGCCTGGACGTGCGGCGGGATTCCAATCCGGAGCGGGGTTGGCGACCGGCACGAGTAGCAACTGCTTTTCCGTGTCCATTGCAATCGCTGTCCAGACGCCGCCGCCGCCGTACTTGGCGGTTTCGGGCTTTTTCCATGTCTTCAATACGGGGTCACCCTCGGACGGGATCGTATAGAAGCGCCAGATCTCCTTCCCATCCGAAAGATTGTAGGCCGCGACCCAGCCTCGCAGCCCCCAGTCAGAACCAGCCGGACCTAGGAACACCATGTCGTTCCAGATCAGCGGCGGCATGGCCATGAACGCGGACTCCTCGGGTCCGGCGACCTTGTTTTCCCACAGCAGTGATCCGTCTTTCATGTTGAGAGCAACGATTCGTCCGTCGGGAAGCACACGAACCAGCCGCCCCTTCGCAATGGCCGGACCGCGATTGAGGGATCGAATATTTCTTCCAACCTTGTGGTTGTGCGTCCAGAGCTGCTTGCACGTCTTCGCATCGGCGGCCGATGTCGCAGTTCCGGTTGTCACATAGATAACCCCATCGTAGACGACGGGAAACGTCTCGTGACTGCCTCTGAGGCCCGACCGGTAGACACAGATCGGACGCAGCTCTGCAGCGTTCTTCTTATTGATCTGGTCGAGAGGCGAATAGCGCGTTGCGCTGTAGCCCTTGTTGGTCTGAAGCCAGTCCGTGCCGGACTCGGCCTTGTCGAGTTCAGCCTGAGTGGGCCCATCCATCAGCGGCGTTTTCTTTTTCGTGATCGAATCGGGTGACGGGTTGGGTGGTCCCAAGGTCTTGAGGTAGGCGATGATATCGGCTCGGTCGCTGACCCTGTCGATATTGACGCTCATCGCAGTGCCCGGCACCTTTTCACCCGAGTTGGCCAGCAAGCCATCCAGATTGGATGCGGTCCAAAGAACCTGAGCGTTTTGCAGAGCCGGCGTGTAGTCGAAGCCGGGCAGCGTTCCCGATAGCCGTTCGAAGACACCTGACAGATTCGGTCCAATGGAAGCCTCGCCAGCCTTAACGGAATGACACGCGGAGCAGTTCGACTCAAACTCTGACTTGCCCTTCGCTGCGTCACCACCGGCGCCAGGTTGGCTTAGCTCCTGCGCAACTACCGGGCCGACCAGAGCCACAGCCATGCTGCCGATCAACAGCAGTTGCCATTTCGATCGTGAGATCATTTGCGAACTCCCTGAGCGATGTGCTCGATGGAATCTAATCTGTCGTCTGAAACTAGCCAGACGGACGGACCGTAGTGCGCCGATGAACGGAATTCAATAAGAACGTTGGAAGATTAGAGGTTTGACGAGACCGGCGTGCCGACGGGACCGGCGGAATGCTTCTCTCAGAACATTGAGCTGACGCACGCCTGATGCGACCACGCGTGCAATGGACCACGGCCGACCGAGTTCGCCGCCCTCAAACTTGGTGGCCGGGCGTTGCCGTTTTGCCAAGCAAAAGCGCAAATCGCCCTGTTCCTCGCGCCCAGCGAGCATGCTCGAATTGGGTCTGTGAAAGAGGTCTTGCCGCCCTCTCCCGCACCGATCACTCGAATGCAAACTCACGCGGCGGTTTTGCTCGATATCGGCGCCAAACCGTTGACGACAACCTTGTTCCTGCCGGTTTTCTTGGCCTGATACAGCGCGGAGTCGGCGGCCTGCATAGCGCTTTCCTGCGTCATGTTGTCGGCAACCAACGCCACACCGATGCTCGTCGTCACGGGGATTGCCTTTCCGTTGAAGACCACTTCCATGCTTTCAATTGCTTGCCGCAACCGTTCTGCTGCGTCGCATGCGCCGGCCAGTTCGGTGTGTGGCAGGATGACGGCGAACTCTTCGCCGCCGATCCGGAACAAGCGGTCAACCGGCCGGATGCTTGCCGACAGAATTTTTGCGGCGGCGCGGAGCACTTCGTCACCGCCGTTGTGTCCATGCGTGTCGTTGATGTTCTTGAAGCGGTCCAAGTCGATTGCCAGCAGCGACATGCTGCCACCATATCGTTTGCGGCGCGCGGCCTCCTCGGCGAAGATCGCGTCGAAGGCGCGCCTATTGGCAAGGCGAGTGAGACTGTCAGCGTTGGCAAGCGCGGCGAGGTCAGCTTCCGTGTCCCGGATACGTTCAATCATCAAGTTGAACTCGTTGGCCACACGACCCAACTCCGGCGGCACCTGGATGTCGATGCGATGAAACCGATCACCGTCGGCAAACCGCGAGGCGCCATCGACAAGCCGGTCGACGCTCGAGCCGATGATCCGACCAACCATGAACATGCTGACGGATATTGCGATCAGACAGACGATTCCTGCGATGATCGAAATCCAGATTGCGCGCTCATATTGTAGAAGCGCCTGATCGTGGTCCACATGTACTGCGGTAGCGATCCGTTCCGCGACCGATTTCAAAATGTCGGAAGCTGCCTCCACCTCGGCGTGAAACTGGCGCTGCGCCTCAAGGATTTCCGGGCTATTGGCCTGCGCCATTTCAGAGATGACTCGCGTCGCTTGGTCGTCCGCTTTCGTCCACATGCCTTGCGCACGCTCAAGGAGTTCCTGCGTCCGCGGTTCCTGTTCAAAGGCCTCGATCACGTTTGCGAACTGACCCGCAATCCGCGTGCGAATATCGCGATAGGAAGCCGAATGCAGGGCATTGCGGTCCTCAATGTATTCGTCGACGGGCACCAATGTGTCCCACATCAGCGTCCTGAGTTCTTGCGATGGCATGATCTGCTTGCGATGCCGGGAGGCAATGTCGTGGAACGGTGAGATGACGCCACGGTCCAGAAGCACAAAGCCGCCAATGGCTGAAATGGCCAAAGGTGCAATGGAAATGAATAGCGCCAGCGCGATCCAGAATCTAAGGGACTTCGACTCGATGATTTCTCTCACGACGGGTACCCTTTGGAAACAATCGGAGACGAAGACAGATCTGACTTTTAAAGTATATGGTCGCTCGACTTGGCACGCGATTAATGCGGCGAACGTTGTTTGAAGCAGATGTCGTCAAAAATCTTCTCGAATTGCAAATCTGCAAAGATTGCTGAAATTCGCCGGCATGCGCGCTTCACCTTGAGAAAGTGCCCCGACAAAAAAGGACGGAGCCACAAGGCCCCGCCCGTCGCACTTCCGATGCCGCCGCATTCGCGCGATACGTCCGCTTCGGCGCATTTTTTCACCGAGGCCCTCTCGATCGGAGATGCCGGGCTCGCCGCGAGCTACGAAAACCAGCCTCAAGACAAGTCGAAATGGACGAGTACCGCCGCATTGGCGATAACGATCGCGTCGGTATCGTTCGCGTTGGGCACTTCAAGGCCGCCTTTCTCGGCAGTCACGGTCACCTGGCCGTAGGGTAGTTCTTTCGCCACGGCATCAAGGTCGACGCGATCCGGTTCAGGCACGCCGATCACCACATGGATATGCATTTCGTCACGAGACTTGCCCACGGCGCGAAAGAGGCTGAGGCTGGAATGACGTATCGCATCGCTCACGGCCCGCCGGGCAGCCCGGGTGTAGTCCCGGCCGTGCACATCCACTCCCATGCCCATTTCGGACACACAACGTTCGAGTGCCATCTCGTTCCTCCACCCTTCGACGGCCCGCGCAGTCGATGTACATCAATAGCATCGCTCGTGCCGCACCACGTGACGCCGGCAGCCAACAGACCGGCGGCACTGGACATGTATCGCAGTGGTCCTTGGCCGACGCGAAGAGAAAAAATAAAATGGGGCGGAGCCCAAAGCTCCGCCCGCATAAATTCAGCCTCTGGCCCTGACGTGCCGAAGGCGGGCTGGTGCCGCTACCCTTGGCCCTATGGGATCACTTCTTCTTCGCAGGCGCTTTCTTGGACGGCGCTGCCTTCTTGGCCGGGGCCTTGCCTGCCTTCTGCGTCAGCGCAGACGCGGCTACGGTCTTTTCAGCCTTCGATGCCTTGGGGTCTTTCAGCACCTTAGCCGCCTTGGAAGCAACCGCCGCGCTCGTCTTCTCGTCCGATCCCTTCTGGGTCAGAGCAGACGCCGCAGCCGACTTTGCGCCCTTGGATGCCTTAGGGTCCTTGAGAACCTTCGCCGCCGCAGAGGCGACCTTGGCGCTCGTTTTCTCGCTTGCCGGTTTCTTGGCCATGGCCGTATCTCGCTTGGAAAACCGCACCCCTCGTGCGGCGAATCGAAGCTAGCGAGATTCGTAGGACTGCAAACATAAATCTTCCAGGGCGAAAACAAATGGTGCCGAGGTGTAGCCGCGCAGAGCCATGCCTGGTGGGCGCAGGACAGTCGTGCAGCGAACGGAGTGCTGCGGCCGCGTGATTGACACCACAGGCACGAGACGCCACAACCTCGGCCCAACAAAACCCATCAGGACATTTTCCAGGGAGCAGCCGCCGATGTCGCACGCCGACCTCAAAGACACCATCGAAGCCGCCTTCGAGGCCCGCGACACCATCAACACCGCGACCAAAGGAGCGGTCCGCGACGCGGTAGAGGCCGCGCTGGACCTGCTCGACAGCGGCAAGGCACGGGTGGCTGAGAAGACCGACGGCGAATGGGTCGTCAATCAATGGCTGAAAAAGGCAGTGCTGCTGTCGTTCCGCTTGAACGACAACGAGATCATTCCGTTCCAGAAGAGCGGCACCTACGCCAGCCGGGTACACGGCTATGACAAGGTGCCCCTGAAGTACGGTGACTGGAGCGCGCAGACGTTCAAGGACGCCGGCTTCCGCGCCGTTCCGGGCGCCATCGTGCGGCGTTCGGCCTACATCGCGCCGGGCGTCGTGCTGATGCCATCGTTCGTCAACCTCGGTGCATATGTCGACAGCGGCACGATGGTAGATACCTGGGCGACGGTCGGCTCGTGCGCGCAGATCGGCAAGAACTGCCACATCTCAGGGGGAGCCGGCATCGGTGGCGTGCTCGAACCATTGCAGGCCGGGCCGGTGGTGATCGAGGACAACTGCTTTATCGGCGCGCGTGCCGAGGTGGCGGAAGGCGTTCGGGTCGGCGAGGGCTCGGTGTTGTCGATGGGCGTCTACATCGGCGCGTCCACGACGATCATCGACCGCGCAACGGGCGAAAAATTCTTCGGACAAGTGCCTCCCTATTCGGTGGTTGTATCTGGAACGATGCCTGGAAAGCCGCTACCCGACGGCTCGGCCGGTCCTGGGCTCTACTGCGCGGTGATCGTCAAGCGGGTCGACGAGAGGACGCGCTCGAAGACCTCAATCAACGAGTTGCTCAGGGACTGAGGCATGGAAGGGATCTGGAAAGCCTAGCGAAAGCTTGCGCTTTACCTGCGCGCCCGGTCGCGCCACACTGGGCCTCGCGTCTCACTCGATGCGAGGCCCCTTCCCATGTCGCGGAACGACAACAGCGCGCGTATCGCATCCCTCATCGCCATGACCGTGCTGGGCTTGGCTGCCTTGCCGCGCCCTGCGGATGCCTTCTTCTGCTTCTCGTTCCAGATCGGAGGCGGACCGCGCTACTCCTACTGGGCACAGTCCAATCCGTTCGGGCCATGGTATGGGCCGACTGTGGATTATCCCGGAGCGGGGTCCAGCGCCTTTCCGGGCGGCTACGGCAGCCCTTGGGGCGGATGGGGAAGTCCGTGGCGCGGACTAGGGAGTGCTCCTCAACTCTACAATCCCTATGGATACGGCCTGCCCGGATACATGCCGACGGGATGGGGGAGCCCTTGGCAATCGCCGTGGCAAACCTCGCCCTGGGCGGGTGGCTATCCGTTTGGATCAGCCATGTCGCCGCCTGGCATCTGGCCGATGGGATCGTGGCCCGCAACTGGCGGTGGCTGGTGAATGCGCCATCCCTGGACGCGCCTTAGCGCCGCCTCAACCATTACGGCAAACATCCCTTACCGGAACGGGATCTGCTAGACGTGCGTTGGCTATTGGCACTCTATCCTCGGGCGCATCGACGGAGCACTTCGAGGCAGCACCATGCCAGCCAAACTTTGCCGCGCTCATCTTTCCGCCGAGCTCCTCAAGCCGGTACATCAGATCTTGCAGTGGCGGCCTCAAGGTGACTTTTTGCGCGATGAATGCGGCAACATCGTCTTGATTTTCGCCGCCCTGCTTCTGCCGCTCGTCGCGGTCTCAATCGGTGCCCTGGACTACGGGCGTGCCAATGCTGCACGCCACCAGCTGCAGACTGCGATCAACGCCGGCCTGAGCTTTGCCGCCAAGCAATCACTCGAAAATGACGTGGAAATGGAGGCAGCCTTCCGACGGGCCTTCACGGCCAATCTCCCAGAGGCCATGAGATCAGCGTCGACGACATTCCATGCAGACACGGACGGCCGGCTTCTCGAAGCCAGCGCCAGTCTGCCGGTCAGCGTTCATGTGCTTGGCGTGTTGAATGGCAACCGCATGGTGGTCGAAGCAAACGGTGCGATGAACGTTGCAGCGCCGGTTCTGCACGCTCCCTCGTCGAAGCAGCCATCCCCCGAGTTCGCCCGCCCCATCGAGGCTTCGAGGCCCGACATCGAAGCGACGGAAGCGCAGATCCGTGCGCTGCTGGAAGCGCAACTGCCGCGCGAGCCCATGCCGTACATGGACCGCATCGATCCTGCGGAGGCAGAGAGGCTGGCACGGCAGATACTTCAGCAACTGGGGCAGTGAATTTCGCCGCGGCTCAGCTCAACATGCTCAAAGCGCAGGGCTAAATCGTGTGCCCGCTTTCGCCCAACTCGAGCACGGTCGATCAGGGACGATCCCGTCGTTCGATTTACACCGCGCCATGCACTCCACTGTCGTCGCGCAGTCAAGCCGCGCGGAACGCCAGATCAAAGCTTGGCACCTCACAGCTTGAATGCCGCGATCCGGCTGCGCTGCTCGCCGAGCTTATCGATGCCGAGCGTCACCACGTCGCCCACTTGCAGCCACTTGGGCTCCTTCATGCCGAGCGCGACGCCGGGAGGCGTACCGGTTGCAACCACATCGCCTGGCTCCAGCACCATGAAGCGCGTCATGTAGGAGAGGATGTAAGGAATCTTGAAGATCATCGTCGAGGTGTTGCCGGTCTGGCGCCGCTCGCCGTTCACGTCGAGCCACATCGCAAGACTGTCGACGTCGCTCGCCTCGTCAGGCGTGACGAGCCATGGGCCCAGCGGTCCGAACGTTTCGGCCGCCTTGCCCTTCACCCACTGGCCGGAGCGTTCGGTCTGGAAATGCCGTTCCGAAACGTCGTTGCAGACGAGATAGCCGGCAATGTAATCGGCGGCGTCTTTCTCCTCGACGTAGCGTGCGCGCTTCGAGATGACGAATCCGATTTCGACTTCGTAATCGAGCTTCTGCGCGTCTCGCGGCATCATGATATCGTCGTTCGGCCCGACGATACAGTTGCCGATCTTGTTGAAAATGACCGGCTCGCGCGGCACACGCAGGCCTGCCTCCGCTGCATGATCCGCGTAGTTGAGCCCGATGGCCATGTAGTTGCGCACGTCACCCACCGGCGCACCGAGCCGCACGCCTTGTGGCACAGCGGGTAGAGTCGAATGGTCAATCGACTTCAGCTTGGCGATCGTATCGGCCCCGAGCGTTCGCCGGTCGATGTCGGGGATGTGCTGCGAGAGATCGCGAACGATGCCCTGCGCATCGATCAATCCGGGCTTCTCGTCGCCAGCGGGTCCAAATCGCACGAGCTTCATGGGGGCGTTGTCCTCTTCCTGCCGTTTGCGGCTCTTGTCGGTTGTTCAGTCCGTCCTTATAGCCTGCCAACGCTTCTTCGGCAGCCCTTGGCCGGAAAAGAAAAGCCGCGCATCCGGTGCGGCGCGCGGCTCTTGAAGTCTCGAACGGGCCGTCCGGGCGGACACAATGTTCCGCGCGGCGCCCTTTGCAGGCTCAGGCTCCGGGACCCTGGTCGAAGGCGACCTTGTCCATGATCTCGGAGGCCTGCTTGCGATACTTGGCGACGTCGATCAGCGGCAGCTTGTCCGGATTCAACTTACCCCATGCTGCGACGCGGTCGGAAACCGGGATGTCGGGATCGAGAGGGTACTCGTTCACTTTCTCGGCGTAGATGTGCTGACCTTCGTGCGAGACGAGGAAGTCGATGAAGAGCTTCGCATTGTCCTTGTGGGGCGCATACTTGGCGAGGATCGCGCCGGAAATATTGACGTGAGTGCCGCGGTCATCGGCATTCGGGAACAGCAGCCTGACGGAGCTGGCCCATTCGCGCTGTTCGGGCTTGTCGCTCGTTTCCATGGCAGCCATGTAGTAGGTATTGCCTACCGCGATATCGCACTCGCCGGCGTAGATGGCCTTGACCTGATCGCGGTCGCCGCCCGCGGGCTTGCGAGCAAGATTGTTCTTCACGCCCATCGCCCACTTCTCCGCCTTCTCCGGCCCCTCGTGAGCAATGATCGACGCCAGCAGACCGATGTTATAAGTGTGCTGGCCCGAGCGCATGCAGATCTTGCCCTTCCATTTCGGATCCGTCAGCTCTTCGTAAGTGATCTTGTCCTGCTTCACGCGCTCCTTCGAGGCGTAGACGACGCGAGCGCGTTGCGACAGGCCAATCCATGCGCCATCGGGATCACGGTACGCAGCGGGAATTTCCTCGTCGACGAGCTGCGACTTGATCGGCTGGGTGATGCCGCTCTTCTTCGCTTCGTCGAGACGGCCGATATCGACGCTCAGCAACACGTCGGCTGGACTGTTGGGACCTTCGGCCTTAATCCGCTCGGTCAGGCCGTCCTTGGCATAGACGACGTTGACCTTGACGCCGAACTCCTTGGAGAAGGTTTCGATGAGCGGTTCGATGAGGCCGGGCTCGCGGTACGAGTAAATATTGATCTCACCGGCGGCTCCTGGGACCGGGCTCGGGATCGAAAGCTTCTTGACCTTCAGATCTTTCTCACCCTCGCCAGAAGCAAATGCGGGCGCGGCGATCACCAGAGCGGCAGTGGAGAGGGAAATGGCGAGCGAGAAGAAACGGCGCGTGAACGCGCGACTTTCCGACATGATGTCCTCCAAAGACCGGGGTTCAAGGCCCCGACAAGGATAATTTCATTCAAGAGCAGATCAGGATTGGCCTTCAATCAAGACCGCCAATGCGGCCTGCTCTGTTCCGTTGTTTGCGAGCCTCAATCACGCCTTCGATGGGAGCACAACTGCTCCCGTCGCGGCCGATCAGGCTCCGATGCGGACTTGCGCCCAGCCATGAAGAAGCCGCGTCACAAGCGTGATGTCAACCTGCATGGATTTCGAGAAAGAGTAATAGAATCATTCCAATGTAGGCTCGCGCGCGGTTCGTCGGCGTGTTGCACCCGCCTGTTTCAAGCGCTTGCATGAACCGCATTTCGAGGACCACCTCCCGGGGCCCGCCGCCCGCCCGTTGTCTTGCGACCGCGTGTCGCGTCATCAGGCCGTGGCTTCGAGCACCAATGTCGCGGCGCCTTCGGCCTCGTAGCCCTGAGCAAGAAAGCGGCCGCTCTTGGCGTCGGCGATCATCACGAGCCGTGTCGTCGGGTTGAGGATCGGCGCGGCAAGCCAGGGTAGCGCTGGATCGAGTGCGGTGGACACGCTGGCCATGTGACAGGCCCGCCCGCCGCTGTCATTGCCGCGAGCATGCCCCGTCCAGCCGATCGCGTGCCAGTGATTGGCAGCCACTTGCGTTCCGGTGTGGACGCGCGCGTCGGTCTCCTGCCTCTCGATGACACACGTTTCATTCGCGTCGGTGCCTGTAAGCGAAAAGATGGCTGGCGAGCTGATCGGCGTCCTGGTCAAAATGTCTTTCGCG
The DNA here is from genome assembly GCA_050246945.1 of Hyphomicrobiaceae bacterium. Lineage (GTDB taxonomy): Bacteria > Pseudomonadota > Alphaproteobacteria > Rhizobiales > Hyphomicrobiaceae > JAEUMD01. The sequence goes on along the minus strand of JBFWVC010000019.1, from coordinate 53,987 downwards.
TGCTGGTAGTTTTCGGCCTGCTCGAAGACGGAGCGAAGAAGATGGGCTGGCGTGCCATGTGGCATCTTCCAGACGCGCTGGCGGTTCGCCGCCCAGTCGAGATAGTAGTAGCCCACAGCCTTGCGCATCGGAGCCTGATTCAGCGCTCCAGCAAAGCGTCCGGGGGCGACCGCCTGCAACACGCCCGTGTATCCGGGCCACGTGAGTGTGACGAACGGCCCGGCGCGGCCGGAGACGCGGGCGGCAAGAACGTTTCGTCCAAGCCCGTCCGTGCGCCAGTCGAGCACCCGAACCAAGCGGGCCGATCCGCCGTCCGGCGCAGGCGCCACCCGGCAGGTGCAGCCCCATTCGTAGTTCACCGATAGGAAGTAAGCGCCGGGCCGGGCGAGCATGCGCGCGATTTCATCGATCTCAGGCAGGTGGGCATTTTCCCATCGGGCGAGCCAGCGGCGGGAAATGCGGTCGAGCGATGCCAGCGCCTGTCGCGGCACGATCTGGGTGGCCGCGTCGAGCAGCCGGTGCGCCCGGTCGAGTTCCCGCTGAAGTGTCTCCATGGGGAAGTCCGGCCCGACGTCCAGGATGGGGATTTCGACGAGCCGAGCGTCCGCGGTGCGGGCTTTGTTTTCTAAGGCTGGTGTCATCGACACATTCCGGTGTGGAGCCAATGCAAGGCCATCCGATCGGCGGCCGGAAGGCGGTGTCATTGCTTGGTTATAGTCTGCCAGACCTGAACAAGCCGCCTATTCTTGGGCCGTTACCCGGCAGGGCTTGCGCGGTCGTCCCGGTCTCCAGATATCGCAGCCGCCACCCGGACCGCCGGATCGCGCGACAAGGCTGAGAAAGCAACGGTGGTCGGGCCGGAGAGGCTCCTCCCCCTCTCGACCGGCAGCTGTGGCGAGCAAAAAGCGACGCTGAGAGCCGATCTGCGGCTGCCCGCCGTTGACATTCCGGCTCTGAGCGAACATAAACCCGCCAACGCGTTCGGTGCCGCCGAGCGCGCTTAATGCGCTGCCCGAGGCTATCCTGCGACCGTTGCCGTCGCGAAAGGCTCGAAAGTCCCCTCCCCAACTTGGGGCCCAAAAGGCCGCAGGCACAGAGGGGCGCCACAGGGCGCGGCCAACGAGAGAAGGGCAAGAGCCATGTACGCTGTCATCAAGACAGGCGGCAAGCAGTACCGCGTCGCCAAGGACGATATCATCACGATCGAGAAGCTCGACGGCGAGGCGGGTGCCTCCGTCGAGTTCGGCGAGGTCCTCATGGTCGGTGAGGGCGCATCCGTGACGGTTGGCGCGCCGACCGTTGCAGGCGCCAAGGTCACCGCCGAACTCGTCGAGCAGACGCGCGGACCGAAGGTCATCGCCTTCAAGAAACGCCGCCGCAAGAATTCGCGCCGCAAGCGCGGCCATCGCCAGGATCTGACCAAGGTCCGCATCACATCCATCGTCGGCGCCTGACGGCAGCCGGACGGACCAGCAAGATAAGGATACCAAAGTCATGGCACAGAAAAAGGCCGGCGGCTCGTCAAAGAACGGTCGCGACAGCAATCCCAAGATGCTCGGCGTCAAACGCTACGGCGGCGAACACGTCATCCCCGGCAACATCCTCGTCCGCCAGCGCGGCACGAAGGTCCATCCGGGCGACAACGTCGGAATGGGCACCGACCACACGCTGTTCGCCAAGGTCGAAGGGGCGGTCGAGTTCCGCACCCGTCGCAACGGCCGCGTGTTCGTCTCCATTCGCCCCGCAACCGTCGACGCCGCGGAATAGCCGGTCGCCTGCTGCGGTCGGGCGGATGGGTTCTGATACTGGTGAAGGGGAGACGTCAGCGTCTCCCCTTCGTCGTCTCAGGAGGGACGGCATGGCACGGTTGTCTCAAATGCTCCGGCGCAAGTCCACCGAAGGCGGCCTGATCCGCACCGCGCGGCTCGTGCTGCGCCCTTTGAGGGAGGATGATCTGTTCGATATCGCCCGGCTCGCCGGCGATTGGGCGATCGCCTCAATGACGGCGCGCATTCCCTACCCCTATACGCCAGATGACGCCCGCCAATGGCTCTACGGGCTCGAGGAGGGAGAGTTCGTGCGCGCCATGACGATGGCCGATGAAGGCCAATTGCTCGGCATTACCGGCTACCTGCCATCAGAGGAAGGCCGCGTTGCCGAGATCGGCTATTGGGTCGGCAAGCCCTATTGGGGCAGGGGGATCGCAACCGAGGCGGCGCACGCGCTGGTCGAGCACTGCTTCGCCCGCGCGGGGTTCGAAAAACTCACCTGCTGCCATTTCGCCGATAATCCTGGATCCGCCAGGGTAATCGAGAAGCTGGGGTTCAAATCGACGGGCTCGTGCAGCTGCTGGTGCGAGGCGAGGCGCATCGAGGCGCCGGCCGAACACTACGAATTGCTGCGAGGCGAGTGGCGCAAATTCAAACGGCGCGGTGTTTGAGGCACGTTTCCAATGAAATTTCTGGATCAGGCAAAAATCTACATCAAGGCCGGCAACGGCGGCGCTGGAAGCATAAGCTTCCGTCGCGAAAAGTTTATCGAGTTTGGCGGACCTGACGGCGGCGACGGCGGCAAGGGCGGCGACGTCATTGCCGAGTGCGTAGCCAACCTCAACACGCTGATCGACTATCGCTACCAGCAGCACTTCAAGGCGAAGAGCGGTACGCCGGGAATGGGGCGCAACCGAGCCGGCCCATCGGGCGCCGACATCGTCATCAAGGTTCCGCCTGGCACCGAGATCTACGCGGAGGACAACGAAACGCTGATTGCCGACCTGAAGGAGCCCGGCCAGCGCGTCGTGCTCGCCAAGGGCGGTAACGGTGGCTTTGGTAACGCGCACTTCAAGTCGGCGACCAACCAAGCGCCGCGTCATGCCAATCCGGGCCTGCCTGGCGAGGAGCTGACCATCTGGCTAAGGTTGAAGCTCATTGCTGACGCCGGGCTCGTCGGTTTACCCAACGCCGGCAAGTCGACGTTTCTCGCCGCTGTCTCGGCCGCCAAGCCGAGAATCGCCGACTACCCCTTCACCACGCTGCACCCCAATTTGGGCGTTGTGCGCGCTGGAGACGTCGTTTTCGTGCTTGCCGACATCCCGGGCCTCATCGAGGGCGCCCATGAGGGAGCAGGGCTCGGCACCCGCTTCCTTGGACATGTCGAGCGCTGCCGGGTCTTGCTGCACCTGGTCGACGCCACGGCGGACGACGTCGCGGGCGCATATCGCACGGTCCGCCGCGAACTGAAGGCCTATGGCTACGATCTGGCATCCAAGAAGGAGATCGTTGCGCTGTCCAAGGTCGATGCGTTGGACGAGACGGCCCGAGCCGAAAAGGCGGAGGTCCTTTACAAGGCAGCGCGCAAGAAGCCGTTGCTTCTGTCGGCGGTATCCGGCGAAGGGATTCAGGCCGCCCTCTACGACTTGACGCGCGAGATCGGCCGTGCCGAAAAACGCGACGAAGCGGAGAGCCCCGAACCGATCAAACCGTGGCAACCGTGAGCCGAGCGACTTGAAGTAAGATTGGTTGGGAGAACGAGGTAGCAATGCCAGACGTCCGTTCCATTTGTGCTATCGGCTTGCGCGGCCAATTGGGCTTGAACGGCTGGCTGCCGTGGGAGGGCGATGAGCGGCCCGAGTTCCGCGCCGATGTCGAACGCTTCTTTTACAAGACCAGGGGGCACGTCTTGCTGGCCGGTCCCAAGACCATCAGCGCGGTGCCGGAGTGGGCGTTTCTCGAGCGGACAATCGCCGTCATCCGCTCACAAGAGAAGCCCGAGGACGTTTTGGCGCGCTACAAGGGCCGGCGCGTGTTCATAGGCGGCGGGCCGCCGGTGTGGGACGTCTACGCGCCCTACATTCGGCACTGGGACATCACGCGCCTGCCCTACGACGGGCCTGCCGATCGCTGGTTCGATCCCAAATGGCTCGTCGGGAGCGGCTGCGGTTAGCGCATGTTCGGACGAAGTGCCAAGCGGTTCAGCTGACCATGTTCTTTAACCTGATGCATGTCGCGCAAAACCGCTGCACACTTTTGCGCGACATGCATTAGTAGCTTTGTTGCATCTTCGACTTGTGCTGGTCGTAGCGCATCGACTTGCGGGTCTTTTCCCACGCCTGCGCATCGAGATTGCCGGCTGCTTCGTTCTGCCTCTTCTCGAGCTCCTGCAGCTCCTTCACAGCGGAAGCAGAGGCCGCATCGGCGCCGGACCCGTAGAGTTCGCGCGCGTTCTTCAGATATGAGGCATTGCCTTCCAGCAGCTTGCGCGCACCGGATATATCGCCCTTGTCGCGCAGTTCCACTGCCTTCTCGCTGGTCTCGGTCGCAACCTGTGTCGCTATCTGGCTCATGACGGCCTTGTTGACGCTCTTTTCAGCCTCATCCCTGGACGCGGAATAGTGTGCCGCGGCGGTTGCTGAGGCCTGACGACGAGCGTTGGAGCCCAGGTCCAGATAATCAACGGAAATTCTAGCCACTTCGGCGGCGCCGGGCATGCGGACCTCAGGCGCGTCCAGTTCGACGACAAAATAGCGCTCGTTGGCGCCCTGCAACTGGTTCAATTTCAGTCGGATGCGATTGCCTTCGATCTGCGCCTCGCGGCCCAGCACGCGCACGGGTTTGAAGCCGATGCGGCATTCGATGATGATCTCGATGTCCTTGGCGGTAATGGACAGCGCATCACCGAATTCGGAGGCGAAGATGCCGGCAAGGTCCTCGGGGTCCTCAACGAAGGCATGGTTGCCATCGCTGGCGGCTGCAAGGCGCTGCATCAGGTCCTCGTTGTAATCGAGGCCGAGGCCGATAGTGGTTACGGAAATGCCGTCAGCGCCGAGCTTGCGGCCCAGCTCCGCCAATTCGCGCGGACTCGAGGGGCCGACGTTCGCAAGGCCGTCGGAAAGCAAAATTACGCGGTTCACGCGTGTCTCGTCGAGGTGGCGTCTGACCTCTTCGGCACCGGCGACGACACCCGCATGAAGCGCCGTGCGCCCATCCGCAGTGAGCCTTTCGATCTTTTGAGCCAGGGAGCGACCGTTGCCGACCTGCGCCGCCGGTTGCAGCACATCGACCTCGTGGTTGTAGGCAATGAGAGACACCATGTCCTGTGGCGACAGCCTTTCGAGCGCGACGTTGGCAGCCGTCTTGGCAGAGGCGATGCGCGCGCCCTTCATGGAGCCCGAGCGATCCAGAACCAGGGCAACGTTGACAGGCGGGCGCTCCTTTCGACCGGCGATCGGCACGCCCTTCAGCGACAGGCGCAGATAAACCTTGCCCGCTGTGCCAGTCGGCAGGACCGCTTGGCCAAGCTCGGCATTAAGCTCGAGTGCGGCAGAGGGCGCCGTTGCAGCCGTCGCCTGAGTGGGAATGAAAGCGGCCAGACCCAGCGCGCCGGCAATCGCGGCAACGCTGCGGTCAAAATTTCTTGGTGCAAACATGGCTCCTCCTCCGAAATCTGGAGAAGCCTTAGGTCGCCGATCTGGCGGAAGCAGGCTCATTGAGCGGCCGAATTGAGGAATTGCGGCAACGTCAGATGAATGCATGGGCAATCGGCGGCAATCGCAGGAAATGATCGGCATTTTAATGAAGGCTTTAGCCGAGGCTAAAGTAACTGCTTCGTAGGCTGATCTACAGACACAACGCATGAGGATTTCAGATGCGTGCCCATGATCGCTACGCAGTTCGCTGGTCTGGCGCAGGGTTTGTCGCAGCTCTCGTCATGGTCATGACGATCACACTGAGTGCCCCTGCGCCTGCTGCAGAAAACGTCGAGCGCGCTGAGAGCGCCGGTTCCGTCGCGGCCGAAAACGTGGTGCTCGCGCAAGAGCTTCTGGGCCTGTCCAACGTTTCGCCGGCTCTGTCGGGCTGGCGAGAAATGCTGGCGCAATCGGCCGACTATGGGCAGTACGGATTCGACAAACAGAAGCAAGCGCGACTGATGCCTACCTGGCGCCGTGCCGTGCTCAAGTCCTTCGACATAAAGTCGGCGGAGCAGAAGTTGGCAAGCCTCTATGCCGAACGCTTCAAGACGAGCGAACTCAAGGAACTGATCGCCCTGCGACGTTCGCCAATTGGCGAGAGGATCTCCCGAAGCGAGCGGTTGTTCCATGAACGAACGATCGATGCCAAACGGAGCCTAGCGTGGATGATCGAAGCAGCCGCGCGACTTGAGCAGCAACCGGAGCGCAAGGTGCTGATCGAGGCGATCGCGGATCTCGCTGGAGGTACCAGGGCGCTAACGGACGCTCTCACCAACGTTTCTGTCGGTGCGTCGGTCGGTGTGGAGTCCATCAAGCCGGCCGGACAGCCTCGATATTCGCCAGAAGAGATCCTCGCAATTGTAGAGCGGCAGGGCCGACAGTTGTGGCAACAGCTCGACCCGGTGGTCGTGACACAAAACGAGATGATGTACGAGGAACTCAGTCTCGCCGATCTCGGCACGCTGAAAGCGTTTATGGAAAGCGGACTTGGCCGGCGGCAGATCGAAATTTCGCTCGATGCGTTCAACCGCCTGATGCGCGAGGAGGCGCTGGCCATCGGGGTACAATTCGCAAACGCCTGGCGCTCGCAGGATCTTTAGCCCGCCGCAGCCCAACGCCAATTTTGCAAGGACGTCATAATGTTGGTGCCCAGAAGAGGATTCGGCACGCGATAGATATTTTTATTTCAATTTCAATGCTTTGCGTGATGTTTAGCAGGTTTACCGATAGCAAGACTTTGCAGCAATTCTAACCGATGTTCGACCATTCCTGACGATGCAGTCGTTTGAAGCACATACGCTTCGCGAATCCTGCGACCATTTCAGTTTAGCGGCGCACAGGTGCCAGTTTCTATCGTCGGTCGGAAAAGGCGTGACATCCAGAATACGACGATAGTGTTTGCTTCCGCATAACACAGCAACGTTACACTTCTGTACTCCACGATGAATAATGGGCCTTCATCCTGACCGGGCGCTGTCAACAACCCTTCACTGAGCACAACTTCGTAAATAGCATCAAGGTGCCTAGCCAGTTGCAGTAAGTCACGAATATAATTGCGTACACGCCCGTTCGAGTGCCTCAACTCTAGGCTCTCTGTCCACTGATCTGCCGCAAGCCCTGCGAACAGTGCCCGTGTCCCCGCTTCCAACCCAAAAGATATGGCTTGCATGCCCAATACCTCGCTGCGCTATCAACATCGTCACGCACAATGGTTCCCCCCGATAGGCTGCAACTTGCGCTGGCTGTCTTTCAGCTCTTTTGCGCTAACTTGCACTGGCTCTTTTGAGTCCTTATGTGTGAAAAATGTACCTCACCAACCACCCACAGTCAATCCATGGATCATCCAAATTTGGACTTTTTTTAACATTCTTGTAACCATGTCGTAAGTGTCAACAGGTCGCCAGATATTAATACAGTTTTTCAATTAGTTAGATGGATTTTTGGACGATATGGAAGCGCCGAAGTAGGGCATGGAGACCAGCGACAACTGCGTCTACAACCGCGTGGCGGCCCAAAACCTGCCACACAAATGGTCGTCGATAGATGAGAATCCAACCACCGAGTCAACAATTTCAATCCATATTTGGTTGACAAACGGATCACCAGTGATAGATTCCTACCCCCGGGACTAGACCCCTACTAGAATCAACTGATCGGAACCGATTTTTCGCATCCCATGTCCAATCGAGAGGCACCCGATGGCACAACTAACGTTCCAGCTTGATAAGAATACCGAGCTAGCCATAGAAGAGCTTAAGCAGTTCTTCGGCACCAAGAGCAGTGCAGCTGCGGTCCGCAGCGCGGTTGCCCTAGCCCGTACCGTGGTTCCTACCAGTAAGAACCGAACAGTTCTTGTTCGCGATCAGAACAAGAATGAGGATTTAAAGATAGTCGTCACTGGATGACGTTGAGCGCACCTTTCGATAGCCCAGCTTTCTGCGCGCCTCGGAAGGTGCGCCAATCCGCCCAGGCGGAAACCTGACGCAGCACTGACAGCAACGAGACGTAGATTCATTATCGCCGAGATGCACTTTCGGCAACGGTGAGACTTTGCCATGAGCGATGAAATTAAAATTGCAAGTTCAGCGACAAGTTCCAAACGGCACATTATTACTCCCGTATTTGGCAAATACGTCACGCGCAATGTCGGCTTTGTCAATCACCTTCGCGCAATTCGAGAGCAGATAAATAACTACATAAGTAAAGTTTCCGTGCGGCGTCCGTTGAATATTTTGCTCGCCGCACCACCGGGTAGCGGAAAGAGTTTCTTGATTAAACAGTTAATCGAATCACTGGAAACAACCAACTCAGAATTGGAAGTTTCTTTTGAAGAAATCTATGTTGCCTCCCTTGAGGGAATATCCGATCTTTACAACATCTTTCAACGGGTTCAATCGCTGAATCTCGGGGGGAAACTTCCCGTTGTGTTTTTCGACGAAATAGACACGGAAGTAAATGGACAAGCGTTATATCCGAAGTTCTTGGCCCCCATGTGGGATGGCACATTTTATATAGGTAAAGACAAGCATTATTTGGGGCGCTCAATTTTTTTCTTTGCTGGAAGCACCCTCAGCCAGGAAGAAGACTCTAAACATATATTGGATAATTGGAACGACCCAACACCTATGTCTTACGAACAATACTACTCCGAGTGGGAAACTCGATTCCAAAAGTGGTGCGAAGCCAGCAATGGCAAAGACCCAAAAACAATCAAGCTTCTGGATTTCATGGATCGTATTGACGCCATCATTAGAATTCCACCTCTACATAAGGCGCTACTAAGCGAAGAACTTCTTCAAATGGAATACGAAGACATTGTTTTCATGCTAATTCGAAAGCACTTCCCCAAAGCAAATAATATTGGCAAAGCCGCAACCGAAGTGCTGACACAGTTTCTGACAAACTCCCGGTCTATGCGCCCCGTAGAAAAGCTAATATTTAGCGCCAATCAGAGCGATCCTGACACATTTGACATTTCATGCCTCCCCGCTCGCACACAAGAGAGCCTAACTGATCTCGAAGCTTGTCTGGTCAACGGCAGAGAGCGCGAGATTTTTTCCATCGAGGTAAAGAAGCCAAGCTCAGTTCGCACGCCGCTTAAGCGATTACGACTTAAAAGGTATACCCGCCCGAGACGCTGAAACTAGACAGAATTTATGTCTTATTAGGATCGAATCCACGATTTCCGAGACAAACCCAAACGCTTCGCTATTCTGTCTAGACCCACACGAGACAGCAACGGCACAAGACTATGGCAACCTACGGTTATGCCCGCGTATCAACGACCGACCAAGACCTCTCGATTCAGGAAGAAGCGCTCCGGCGAGCGAGTTGCAGCGTCATCCGGTCAGAGAAGGTCTCCGGCACGTCGCTTACAGGTCGCACCGAATTGAAAACGCTGCTCGCGTTCCTCAGGCCCGGTGATACACTGGTCATCACGCGTATAGACCGACTGGCGCGCTCGCTCCGCGACCTCCAGAATCTTGTGGCTGATCTCAGGGTCAAGGGCGTTCACCTGAAAGCGACCGAACAGCCCATTGACACCAGCACCGCAGCCGGCAAGGCATTTCTCGACATGCTCGGCGTGTTCGCCGAATTTGAGACCAACTTACGTCGCGAGCGACAGCTCGAAGGGATCGCAAAGGCCAAGGCAGAAGGGGTTTATAAGGGCCGCCCGGCATCAATTGACGCATCTCGCGTTCGTGCGCTGAAGGCAGCAGGGATGGGCGCATCGGCAATCGCAAAAGAAATGAAGATTGGTCGCGCCAGTGTCTATCGATGCCTGAGTCTAACAAGCTAACTTCAACAGATTGCGGGCTCTACAAACCGAGAACAACCCAAGGGCAGATACACTAGCAACCGGCAATCCAATTTCGACATACTGAGTGCCGGTCGTGAGACTCCCTGATGGGACACCCAAACCGGTAGGTGGTACACCCCCTAGAAAATTGACCAGCCCGGTCCGCCTCTGACAACCATTTTCTGATATTGAAATTTTAATTGCCGCCTTAAAAACTCCGACACTGCGTGAGGGAACGAATTCACACGAATCGGATGGGCAGTTGATCTGCGAAAATGAATCATTTTTATGCACGGAACCGGTCACTTGCACTGTAGCTTTTTGAGTATTTTCCTATTTATTTCCATGCGTTTTCCAATCTGATTTTCGGACATGCTTGTGCGCGGTTTTCGGTGCGTATCTCGATAGAATTCGAACTGCCATTCGTCTATCCATTTCATTTCATATGCATGCTTTATCACATCCCAACCAAGCGCCCTGTCGCCATGTTGGGCTACGCGCTTAATAGAATTAATGAATTTCCTTGCGTCGATTTCCATAAATTTTCTAACGCAAACATTGCCAACCTCAGCAATGTTATTGTTCTTAACATTTCGAATCACGCATATTTCCCAAATATTCTCTTTTCCACAAGGGCATTCACGTGGACGTTCCGAAATGTACGCGTGATCGAAGAACCATTCTTTTTTGACCTGACCCCAATCATTCGCATTCGACAGCTTTGTAATCTCTTCTTTTAATTTGGACTGTGGCGTTATACTTTTCATTTTGATCCTTGACTAGCAATGCATGGTCCCACCGAGAGGGCGATTCAATAAATTGACATCAAGCCACTCGCCTTAGCGTGAAAGTCTCGCCGTTGTCGGTGGATGCGAGGTGGCCGAGGCGCAGTAGGGCGAGGATGGTGAGGGCGACACGCTTCTCCACCGCCTTGCCTTGCGAGAAGGTGCGGGCGATGTCGGCGATGCTCATTGGTCCTGAAGCCGTGGCGAGGACGCCCATCACGGCCGCCGTTTCCTCCAGCTCCTTGCCAGTGGGGAACTTGGGCTTAGATGAATCGGCCGGCATCATCTCCTGCAGATCGTCTTCCAGCCCTAAAGCACCCTGACGCGGGCGCAGCTTGTCGCTGGCACGGGCGGCGCGGCGTTCGTCTTCGAGACGGGCGCGCTCCGCATCCGAGCCGAAGCGCGGAATCTGATAGTCGGGGCGCAGCCACTTGATGTTGCCAACCTTCTCTTCCAGAGAGCGCTTCTTGTTGAGGGCAACGAGGCGCTCCAGGATTTCCTCGTCGGTGAGTGTCGCTGGCCAGCCGTAGGCCTCGAAAACGAGCGCATCAAGCTTGTCGTGCAGTTCCTTGAGAATGAGGACGAGGCCCTCGGTCTTGATGCGCTCGTCATCGCCTTCGAGCGCTTCGCCGGCCTTCAGCTTTTCGAGCACGTTGTACATCTGCGTGAGTGTCAGGCGCGGATGTTCGGTCTGGCGCGCTTTGCGGTGCGCGTCCAGCTCCTCGGCGACTTCGCGGATTCGGTTCTTCAGGTCTTCGCTGCATTCGGGGAAGGGGAACGGATCGAAGCAGCGCGTCTTGACGTAGACGCTATCGTTGCCGACGCCGAGCCAGCCACCAGCTCGCAACGACCAGCTGACATGAAGGCTTGAGGAAAGAATGCCAAGACCGAAAGCATCCGATGAGGCAATAATTACAACTTTATCGTCGCAGATGAGGGATGAATCCAAGAACTGAAACACCCGATGACGTGCTGTGTCTACGGTGGCGACGTACCGTTCCAGGTTGGCCAGAGCAGGTCGAAGTTCTTTGCGGGGCTCTCCAAAGAGCCACCAATTATCTCGATAGGTCGCCCGATTGTTGCGATCCCGCTCGGGCTTCACGTTCATGAGCAAATGTTGATAGACTTCGGGAAACTGTCTGCGGACCCTTTCAGCTTCGAGCCCGAAGAGATCGATCACCAGAACACCGCGAAGCCGCGCGGCAAGATCACGCCCATTTCGATAAGGTCTGATGTGTTGATCAAGCCCATCGCGCTTACCAAGACCCAAAGCCTCTGCTTCGGACTGCGTGACAATGAACCCTTTTCCGTGAAGCTTCACACCGTCGTGCGCAATGCCATTGTTGGCCAAAAGCGCCTCTACAGTCGTCACATCAACGCCGAGGCTCAAATCTGAATTGATGTGACCCTCGCAGACAGAAAACTCGATCTCCGGCTGGTCCGTATCGAGCTTCGCTTCACTCGTCACCTCGCGCAGGACGCCATCGACACGGCCGGATACCGCGACCGTCATCGCGATGCGCACCGCAGCGGCCTTGTCCGTCGCCTTGGTCCACGGGTGATCAGGAATGGCCATCAGGATCGAGATCGGCTTCTTGGCCGAGAGGTGACGGCCTATCACCCGGCCTCCACTCAAGGACTGGCTAACCGAGTTAGTCGTTACGAAGCCGAAGCGCTGCAGTGGCGACTTGCCCCGCGTCAGCTCGCTCGCCGCGCGGTCCCACCAGTACATGACGAAGTCGGCGCTATCGTTGATGTCGTTGTGCGCGCCCCACAACGCCTCAGTGTAGGCATCGCCCAGACTGGCTCGGATTCCCCCTCCACCGATGAACGGCGGATTGCCGACGATGAACTCGGCTTCGGGCCACGCGGGCCGCCGCGCATTCGGATAGGTCTCGACGCGCCGGCCGGCCGTCGTTTCGATAAGCGGTGCCGGGTAGCTATCCCAGGTCATCACCGCGTCATAGCCGCCCGGCTTGCCGAAGTTGATGTTCTTGAAGTCACGCAGGATCGGCTCGGCCGGCTGGCCGCCCTTGGTGCGGAAGTGCCATTGCAGGTAGCCGAGCCAGATGACCAGCTCGGCAATCGCAGCGGCGCGCGGGTTCAGCTCAAGCCCCAAGAATTGGTGCGGATCGACCGCCAGCTTGTCGAGGGCGAGCGCTTCCTGGCCGCCCATGTCCGCCAAGGCCTCCAGCACCTCGCCTTCGAGCCGCTTCATCAGCTCCATCGCGACATAAAGGAAGTTGCCGGTGCCACAGGCCGGATCGAGCACGCGCGTCTCGCACAGCTTCTTATGGAAGTCGTGGATGGTGTCGATGGCCTGCTCCTGCGTGCGCCTGGCCTCCGAGCGTGCATCGCGGATCGCGTCCAGCTCGCGCTGATCCTTGGTCTTGAGCTTCCCTGCGCGGTCTTCGGCATCCGTGGCGAGCTGATCGGCTTCGATTTTGAGGCGCTCGGCCGTCGCCTGGACGCGCGACCATTCCTGTCGCAGTGGCTCGATGACCGTAACGAACACGAGGCGCTCGACATAGGCGCGCGGCGTGTAGTGGGCTCCGAGCTTGGCGCGTTCCTTCGGGTTGAGCGCCTGCTCCAGCAACGTACCGAAGATGGCCGGCTCCACCTTGCGCCAGTCCCGCTTGGCCGCCGCGTGCAACTCGCCGATGTCCTCGCGTTCCAGCTCCAGCGCCTTTGCCGACTTAAAGAGCTTGCCGTTGAAGCGCCGCACCGTCTGCTCGATGGCAAACGCGAAATCGCCCTTGTCCATCGCCGTCCAGAGCTGTTCGACCATGTGCGGGAACTTCTTCGGCTCGGACTTGCAGCGCTCGAGCAGCTCGGTGAAGCTGTTCTCGGGCAGCAACTTCACGTCCTCGGCGAACATCGTGAAGAGGCAGCGCATGAGGAACAGCGCGACATCCTCGGCATTATGGCCGCGCGCTTCCAGCCTTTTCGAGACCTCGGCAAGGCGCTTGGAAATATCCCGCGTGACTTCCGCCGACTGACGCGCCGGATCGAGTGCCGCCGGGTTCTCCCAGATCAGCTTCAGACGCTTGCGCACCTCCTCGTCCTGCAGGTCTGAGAGGAAGATGCGGAAGCTCTGCCGGTCGGGGAACTGGGCGTAGTTCTTCCCCTGGCCGGAGAAGTCGGCATAGACCTCGATGCAATGACCCACGTCGCAGACGATGACGAACGGCGGCCAGCCGTGGGCCACAGGCAGCGCGCGGGCGTAGTCCTGGGCCTGATGGCGGGCGTTGATCATCAACTGGTCCCAGGCGCGATTTGCGCCGCGCTGGCCGCGCGGATTGTAATCGGGCGCGAAGAGGTCGGGCTGGCCGGCCATCTTCAGCTCCTTGGGCCTGCCCTTCTCGCGGCTCTGCTTCGCCTCCATGACGAACGCGCCGCGCTTGTAGAGATCAATGCTGCCGGGGGATTCCCTGCCATCGACCTCCTTGAACTTGACCGGGCACTCGAAACGGTAATTGTCGAGGTTCGAACTCTGGTTGGCCGGATCAGGACGGGCGACGCCGATCAGGTCGCACAGGTCGTAGACGAAGCCATGGAAATTGGCGCGCTCCGCCCCGCTGGATGCAGCCCAGCGCGCGATGAAGGATTCGATGGATGAGGCGTCTTCCGTCGCTGTCATGGCGGCAGATTAGCGGACCATGGACTGGTCGGAAGAGGACAATTAGGACGTTCCACGACAATCATATGAAGCCCTGCAGCTTCGCTCTATCAGGCCCCCTATGCGCGACGAAATCCATTTGCCCCCGAGTGCTGCCGGAAGCCCTCTGACAGCCTCTAGAAGGCCACCGATGTTCGAAATCTTGCGGGCAAAACGACGTGGACATAATGCGACAGAAACCCCGGCCAAAAACACGACATGAATCGGGGACAAAAACACGACAGAAGTTAACAGTGCATACGCAATGTCTGATCTATGTCAGAAAAAACACGCTGGACAAAAACACGACAGAACACTGTTCAGAGGGACATAATGCGACAGACTCGGTGGACATAATACGACAGAAAACACTGTTCAGAGCGTAGTTACGGTAACGCCGCGAAACTGCCTTCCGATCAAACGTCGAAAAAGGCCCAGAAAACAACGGCGTAGCTACCTAGGAGCACATTATGCGGGAGTGGTGCTGCATCCCATTTGTCTTAGCCGCCAGCGAGAATCGTACATAGGGACATATTCATGACAGGTTGCGGCGCTCGTTAACCATTTGTTCACCTTTGTTCTGAATCGACTCCTCACCAATTTTCCCAGCGGAATCGGATTCACTTATTTTCTGTTATTTAGTTAGTAGAGAAGGGAGAAGACTGAAAAGACTGGAGAATTTATGGGTTTGATCGAAAGGGGTAGGGCAGCAAGGAGCCGTAACAATCTAGCTCTCGTCTTGAGCCCTTAGGGTGCAGACGGCTGTCCCCCGTGAGCCAAGCTCACAGGCAATTCAGAGCATCTAGAGAACATCGAAATCAAGTGTCGCGATCAAAGCTTTTCTCGCGGCCAGCAAAACATGATCGTTGGCCTCTTGGGTGTAGCTACCCCCATATCGCCCGGCGACTCCGGCCACGGCCTGCCCCAAGATGCGCAGGCGGTTTTCTTCACGTTCTAGGTGCCGGCGCTTCCATTCGGCGGAGAACGTGTGTCGCAGCGAGTGGAAAGATAACCCGACACCGCCCAAGCCGATCTTCGTCAGATGCGAGCTGAAGTCCTTCGATGGCTGAGCCGAATGCCGCCCAGTCAGCTTACGCGGCGTTATGCTTGGGAACAGTAGCCCGTCCATTTTCTTGGCATAGTCCAGCAGGCCGAGATCGATCAGTTTCTGGTGGATCGGAACAGATCGGATTGGCGAACGCCGGTCGCCGGTCTCCTTCGATTTCAGCCGTAGCTCGGGAGAGAAGTAGATGTGCGGTAGAGGGTCAAACCGGATGAGTTCCGTTTTCATCTGGCACAGTTCGTTCAGTCGCGCGCCTGTGCACAAGCCCAGCCATGAAAGCCAATAGAGATTGTCGCCCGGCGAAAGCGAGCGGAACAAGGTCCGAAGTTGCTCGGAGTCGAAGGCTACCTTCTGATCTGGCGCTGAATTGCTGATCGTTCGCCATGCACCGTTGTAGGCGAATGGGTCGAAGACATTATCGTATTCCGCGGCAGCGAAACCGAAAATGCTCGACAGGTGCCTGCGTTTCATGTCTCGCGTTTTTGGCGCTTGGGGTTCGATCCCAAGTTCCGCCGCTTTCGCAATCGCTTCTTCTAGCGGCAGTCCACGCAGCACCTTCTTCTTGTGCCTGTGCGCCGGCATCGCCATGAAGGCTTCACGTACTTTCTTTCCGTCGTCGCGCGTATAGCTATCGATTGGCTTGTCCCCGACAAGCTCGATGACATCCCGCACAGAGCTGCGCACGTCCAATTTGACCGCGTCAGTCAGGCGCTGGCTCACCTGCATGTACGTCTCGGCTAATGCGCTCAACTTGGGCACGCTCGGCCGCTTGACCGCGGATGGCGGCGGACCAATGCCCTCATCGGTAGCGATGATTTCTCGCAAGGTCTCGATGCCGACCCGAGCCATCGATTGCAGGTTGCCCGTCGTCGGCGCGAGTTCGCCGATCCCCTTGCTGCGCAGGTAGGTCAGCCACCATGACTGATGCTCGAAATCGAAACAGATTGCCTTCTCCTGCGCGCCCTGCAGCATGTGCTGTAGCCGGTTGCGTATCTCACTGGCGAGGTTGCCGTGATCGCTGATGCCGGCTTGTGCGCGTTCCTGACGGGCATTCCGCTCACAGTCCAGCAGGTATTCGCGATAGCTCTCGCAGGCGTCCTCTACGGTCAACGTTGGGGCTTCTACGCACGGTCGAGGTGAGGTTGCCGGAGTGATCACCAAATGCCGATCCAGAAGCTGCTGGTATGCGGCCGGCGCACGTCGAAGCGCTTCCTTGTACTGATCCGTTCCGAGCGACTTCCACCGCACCTTCCCATCGATCCGGGGGCGGATGTACCAAGCGTCAGAGCCTTTGCGGCGTACTGGATTTGGAAGCTTCGGGCGGGCCATCTGTTAGCACCTTTGTGCAGCAGACTAGGCCCGGAAAGGTTTGAAAACCAATAAGATATTATGAATCAAAGGTAACTGCTGCAAATGGTGCCCAGAAGAGGACTCGAACCTCCACGCCTCGCGGCGCTGCTACCTGAAAGCAGTGCGTCTACCAATTCCGCCATCTGGGCCAGCACGTCAGTTGTGCCGAGGCGCTTCAACTAGTCGGCGCGGCCAGAATTGTCAATGACCGGCTTGCCTTGCCGAGCCGCCGTGCGGGCTGCCTGACGCGATGCAATTCTGGCTGCAGGAGCCCCACAGGACTTCTGGCGCACTTCACACAGGGCCACAGGTCCTTATAGTGCAGGCAAATGCGCGGTGGCGGCAGTGGGCCAGCGCGACGGATTAGTTGAGCGCTCACTCGTCGCTGGCTACAACGAGGACGGCGATTGGGCGGCGGGCCCGTCTTGCCATTGTCCGATACCGCAGCGCGCACCAACTCGTAGTCACAGACCCAAACAATAGGGTGAACCCATGAGATCCAAGCTGTTGCACGGCGGTCTGGCGACGGTTTTCGGCGGACCGGGCTTCGTTGGCCGCTATGTGGTCCGCGAACTCGCCAGCCGAGGATGGCGCGTGCGCGCGGCATCGCGCCGCCCCGATCTGGCGGGGCACCTGCAGCCGATGGGCGCGGTCGGTCAGATCCATGCCGTTCAAGCCAACCTGCGCTATCCCGAGTCCTGCCGTGTTGCGGTCGAGGGCGCCGAGGTGGTGATCAACACGGTTGCCATCATGTCCAACAGCGGCAAGCAGAAGCTGCAAACTGTCAACGTCGAGGGCGCGCGATCGGTAGCGCGGGCAGCGCGAGAAGCGGGGGTGAAGCGGCTCGTGCACGTATCGGCCATCGGCGCGGACAAGAATTCCAGCGCCGCCTACGGGCGCTCCAAGGCCGAGGGCGAGGCCGCCGTTCTGTCGGAATTCCCCGACGCCATCATCGTGCGCCCCTCAATCGTTTTCGGTCCAGAGGACGAGTTCTTCAACCGCTTCGCGAACATGGCGCGGCTGTCGCCGGTGATGCCTTTGGTCGGCGGGGGCAAGACAAAGTTCCAACCGGTCTACGTGGCGGATCTCGCAGCCGCCATCGTCAATGCCGCAGAAGGAGCCGGCAACCCGGGCACCGTTTATGAGATCGGCGGGCCAGACATCGCCACGTTCCGCAGCCTGCTCGATGAGACCCAGAGGTGGGCGGGGCGCAAGCGTCCGTACGTCCCAATGCCATTCTGGCTCGCAAAACTGCAGGCACTTCTCACATGGCCTCTGCCAAACAGCATGCGTCCGATCACCGTCGACCAGGTCCGTATGCTGCAATCGGACAACGTGGTCAGCGAGACTGCTAAGTCGGAGGCTCGCACGATCGCAGCGCTCGGCATCGAGCACCCCAAGGCGGCGGGCGTCGTGGTTCCGGAGTATCTCGAGCGGTTCAAGCCGAAGGGGCAGTTTGCACACTACCGAGGCTGAAGGCGCATGGAGCGGCAAGGTTTGTCGCGGCTGTTGAGAATCGCACGCCATATCCATCGGGAAAGGCATGAAACCACGGCTGCGAAAGCCGTGGCTCAATTGGTTCGGGATTTGATGGCGAGGCGCAGGTGGCCCAGTCTTCGTGCCATCTCGCGCGTGCAGATCACTTTCTCTGCACTGGCTGGCAATTGGTCAATCTGCTCGTGACCCAGCGCCGCACGACCTGCCGGTCAGCGACGCTGCGTGCCACGTGCGCCAGCTCAATGCAGGCTGGCAATCTCCAGTTCATCACCCAGCGCATGCCCGACGGCGGCAGAACGCGTGTCGGTCAACGCCAGCGGCGTGCCGTCAGCGCCATGCAGCGCGAACAGGTTGATGCCCTGAGGCAGACCCTCGACAGTCGGGAATAGGCGACTCGCCTCCTCCGAAGTCATGGTCTTGATGTAGGCAACGTGGCCATCACCGAGCTTCGCGAATTCCAGCTCGCTCATGATCGGCAGCACACGCTCTTCTGCTTCCCCGTGGGGCTTCAGCGTGTTTTTCATGGTCATGACGGAACTCCTCGGTTGGGTGAGGCTCAGGCGTCATGCGGACCCTAATGCCGGGCAGTGACCGTTTAATGGCCCCTGTAATGACCCCAGCACGCGGTTCCGACACCTTATCATCCGCGATTCGTCTTCAATTTGGGCGAAAAAGCGAATTCTAGGTTTTCGATTTCTCACCTATGTCGATCCTGCGCACCACACGTTCGGGCTCATGGCGCATGAGATCGATCTGCAATAAGCCGTTTGACAGGTCCGCGGATCGGACCTCTATGCCATCGGCCAAGACGAATGTGCGCTGGAATTGCCGCGCTGCAATACCTCGGTAAAGGTACTCGCGGCCGGTCTCCTCGACCTGTTTGCCACGCACAACCAGCTGGTTGTCCTCCACCACGATGTCGAGCTGGTCACGGGTGAAGCCCGCGACAGCCAGCGTGATACACAGGCGCTCACGGCTGCTTTCACTGCCCGGAATCCGTTCAATGTTGTAAGGGGGATAACCATCACCGCCCTTGGAGGCACGATCCACCAACCGCTCGATTTGATCGAACCCCAACAGAAGCGGATTAGATAACAAAGACATACGATTCATTTGCCCAAAGCCCTTTCACGAAGCGACTTCAGCGGGTCCGAAGACCCTACTCTTCTGGCCTGATGCCGGCGCGCCCGAGAGCCGCGCCTGCCGAGGGTTCCTCCTGCAGAGGCGACCCACAAGGCCTTGGTCCTGATATGGGATCGTGCAAACTCGTTTCAAGACGAGGCACGTGCGCGGGCCGGCACGCAGCAGACCGGAAGGTCCCTTTCCGACCAGGAAACCAGCGCAGTGAATTCCTGCCGGCAGTTCGAGGCCTGTGCCGGCCTCAGTTCCGCGCCAATTGGCAGCTTCAAGACGGCTGGATTGCAGCTTCCGACCGGTAGCGCTAGTTGGCCTACGGGGCGGCAGCCGCAATGCTGCAACTGGCCTCACCCACCTTGACAAGGAGCGCCCATGACGCGCCGTTCGTTCAACTCCCACGCCGTGCTCATCACATCGGCGGTTGCAACCCTATTTTTCCTCCTGCCGTCCGCTGATCCGACCGGCACAGGCCGGGCCCGAGCCGAGGAAAAGACCTCAATCACGTCGGGGCTGACGGAAGCGGAGTTGACGCCGGAGGAAAAGGCGGAACGGGAAGAGCGTAAATCCTGCAAGGTGGAATTGTGCAGGGCCTTTCGCAATCCAGGAAATGCGAGTGGCAACATCACCTGCTCGATCCCGAAATCCTGGCGCAAAACGCAGCTCGACAAGATGGTCTCAAAAGCGAAGGTCTCCTGGCCGTGGGGCCCCGTGCATTGCAATGCCAATATCGACATCGAGCGCGGCATGCTGGTGAAGGCGATGAACGAAGCCAAGTACGATCTGAAGCTCAAGACGCACCATGTTTCATGCACGGTCAGCCGCGAAGAGAAGGAGGATGCCAAGATAGACATCGACTTCGCACCAACGGTGACGTTCGAGAGCGGCAAAGCAGTGAAGGCGAAGATCAACTGGGGTGAGCTTTCTGCGCCCACCCTGCTCAAGGGTGCGATGTGGACCGCGACGGGGACGGACAACACGTTCAACGTGCTGCAATCAACGCTGGTCGAAGACATCAACGACTTCATCTCCAAGAAGTGCGACGAGGTGAAGGAAGAATGGTCGAAGCCGGCTCAATAGGGCGCCGGGTCAGGCAACACGCGGCGGCTGCTTCGACATTGGCAGCCTACGCGATCGCTTGTCAGCGTTGATGGCGAGTTGGCACAACTCCGCACGTTGCAACGAATACACCGCGGCATGTGGAAAGCGGTGCTCAATCCAAACAATGGACGTCGGCAAGGTGAGGACGAGTTGCAGCCGACAGTTGATGTGATCAAATCAGACAAGGGTAACCGCGGCTGACTCTGAAAGCCGACGATCGGCCCGCGTTGCGAATGCCCCAGAGCCGAGCCTAACAGCTTTGCGGAGGCGCGCATCGATATCGCTTTCGCGATGGCTGCGATGCTGGATCGCTGATCGATTCACGGCCAATCGCCTAACGAGGGATGTCTTTGCGCCTAAGTCCCGGTTTCTTTTGTGGGACGTTGGGATAGATGACTTGTTTATTGTGCGGAGCAACGTGGCGCACAGCACCTAGAAATCGCACGCCCAGCCTATTCCCTCTTCGCCATACGACTTCACAGTCCGCCTCCAGACCGTCCGATGGGATGAGGAGTTCAAATGTATCGGGAACCGCCGCACCCGGCTCCACGACTAGTCCGGTTCCTGTATCTGAAATATCGCGCACCGTGGCGGGGACCGTGCAGTATCGATCATTGTAGGCAATGATACCAGACTTCAGAATTCGTCGTCTGCGAGCGGTACGGCGTTCGTTCGCATCTTGCGCAACGGCAGGCGCAGCATTTCCAGCCGGACTAAATCTAAAGACCTGTGCCATCAAATGTGCAACCTAGGATTGCATATTGATGGCATACTAAACCCAAGGTGTGTGGATGTAAAGTCCACTTTTTCTGGCAATGTACCTACAATTGTGCCATTTCATCCTACCGGTACCGCTTGCCGCAGCGCACGCTAGTGGCCCGGCGCCTAAATCGCTGTGCCAGCCGAAGCCTTTGACGATTTAGGCGCGACATAAGGGTCACTCGAGAAATCATGTAGTTAGTGTGACGTTCATCGCGCCTAAATTGACGAGAAGCTTGCCGCGCGGGCAGGTCAATTAAGGCGCGACGTCACACTATGCGACAAGAATTCAACCAGAGAGTGGCCCGCGACGCGGATGGATGCCGGCTATCAGTCCCGCGCCGAATTCCGCCCATGACATCGGATCGACTGGTGCCAATGGTCGACGTCCGCCAAAAGCGACGGTCTCGGAGGGCTTGGCCGCCCCACCACTTTGCTCAGTCAATGAGCGGCAATGTGGGTGGCGCGATCAAGGACGAGGGCCCCCATCCCCCGTATCTTTCTGAATGTGGCAATGAACACGTTTTCGGCCTTGTGGCGCGGCAGAGGTCGAGCTGGGTGGAGCGATGGACTTCCGCAGCAGGTCGCGACTCATTGCAATCTGCGGCAATTGGATGCGTTTGGACTGACGCCGCTTGCAGCCATCAGCCATTCAAATGTCAGTGCCGCAGCCAAATCCGGACGGGCGCTCCGGCAGCATCGAGCAACGGCGGTATCGACAAAAGAAGAAGGGCGCAGTCCCTCCCCGGGCTGCGCCCTCGAAAACCGGCTGTTCGCCTGGGGGGAGGCGATGGCCGGTGTCAGGAGAAGCAATGCATGAGTGTATCTGGCCACATCACGAATGCACGGTGTCTGAACGCGCCATTCATGCGGCGTTCATCTTGTGTGCGGCGGATTTTGGCGTTGCGTTCGGATGTGATGGGCACAGGTTGTACAGGGCGCCAAGACCCAACCTGCGGACAGGCATTCATCACCGCGCTTCGATTTCCTCGCGCAGCATTTCAAGTTCGAGCCAACGGGCTTCCTTTTCGACGAGTTCGGTCTGAGCCGCAGCAAGGCGGGCTGTGGCGGCGGTGAAAGCATTCGGGCTCTTGGCGAACTGATCCGGCGCAGCGATCCTCGCTTCCAGGTTCGCAATCTCTTCCTCCAGACGCGCGATCTCGCCAGGAAGTTGTTCCAGCGCGTGCTTTTCCTTGAAGGACAGCTTGCGCCTGGCTTGCGGTGACGCGGCAACGGGCTCGACCGCGGATGTCTCTGCGACGTCCTTCGGCGGCTTCGACTGTTTCTTGCTGTCGCCAGCTGCAACCCCGGGCAGCTGCTCACCGCGCTGCGCCAGCATGTCGGAATAGCCACCGGCATATTCGATCCATCGACCTTCGCCCCCGAAGGCGATTGTCGAGGTGACCACGCGATCCAGAAAATCGCGATCATGGCTGACGAGAAGCACGGTCCCCTGGTAGTCGGCCAACAGCTCCTGCAGAAGATCGAGCGTCTCCAGATCGAGATCGTTGGTTGGCTCGTCGAGGACCAGTAGATTGGACGGCAAGGCCAACGCGCGAGCCAGCATCAAACGCGCGCGCTCGCCTCCAGAAAGTACCGAGACTGGCGAACGGGTCTGCTCGGGCAGGAAAAGAAAATCCTTCATGTAGCTCGCAACGTGGCGCGGCTTCCCATTGACTATAACCTGGTCGCCGCGCCCGCGTGTCAGTGCCTCCGCCACGGTCCAGTTCGGATCGAGATCGTCGCGCTTCTGGTCGAGCACGACCATTTCGAGTCCGGTGCCCAGCCGCACTGTGCCTTTGTCTGGCGCGATCGCGCCCGTCAGCAGCTTTATGAGTGTCGTCTTGCCGGCTCCATTCGGACCGACGAAACCGACGCGGTCGCCCCGCATGATGCGCGTGGAGAAGCGGTCCACGACGACGCGCTCAGGAAATGCCTTCACCAGATCTACAGCCTCGATCACGAGACGGCCGGAGATCTGCGCATCCGAGACTTCCAGCTTGACGTTGCCCTCTATGCGGCGGCGATCACGACGATCCTGGCGCAGTGCAGCGAGTTCGCGCACTCGTCGCACGTTGCGCTTACGGCGCGCGGTGACGCCGCCGTGCATCCATTTCTCTTCGCGCGCGATCTTACGGTCGAGCTTGTGCGCGTCGCGCTCCTCTTCCGCGATGAGATCGTCGCGCCACGCTTCGAAGCTTGAAAAGCCTGATTCCATCCGGCGCGTCATACCGCGGTCGAGCCATACGGTGGTGCGCGAGAGGTTCTCCAGAAAACGACGGTCGTGACTAATCAGCAGGATCGCCGCGCGCAGACCGGACAGCGTCCGCTCGAGCCATTCGATAGCAGGCAGGTCGAGATGGTTGGTCGGTTCGTCGAGCAGCAGGACGTCAGGGCGGGCCGCAATGGCCTGTGCGAGAGCGGCGCGGCGCGCCTCGCCACCGGAGAGGCGCGTTATCTCCTCTTCTCCGGTGAGGCCGAGGTCCAGCAAGGCTTGCCGGGCGACATGCTGATCGTCGGTCGGTTTCAGACCAGCCTCGACAAATTGCAGCGTGGTGTCAAATCCGGCAAAATCGGTTTCCTGAGCCAGATAGCGGACGACCGCACCGGGATGTACGAAACGCTCACCCGAATCCGGCCTCACCTGCCCTGCGGCGATCTTCAGCAACGTCGACTTGCCGGAGCCGTTCCTGCCGACTAGCGCTATGCGGTCTCCAGGCGCGACGATGAGATCGGCCCTTGTCAGCAGTGGCGTTCCACCAAATGTCAGCGCAATGCCCTGGAGTGCCAAAAGCGGTGCTGCCATGCTCAATTCTCCCGGCGAGCAGGCAAGGCAAGCGTCGCACCGGGCAGACGCCGCGGTTTCGGGGCGGCATCGCGTCGGTTCGAAAGCGGAGTCATGACTTTTTGGTGTTTTCCTTTCTGGCCCATGATGTAGCGAACGCGATGCGCGTCGGCATCGCAAACGGCACGACGCACCTTCTAAACCAGCGCAAGCGGAATGTGAAAGGTTTCGTGGCGATCTGGAAGATACGGTAAGCGGTGCGCGGCAGGTCAAACACTGCGAATACGGAGATGCGCGCACGGATCACGGCGGTGGAAATACCCTGCGGCCCCATGGTGCTTGCCTGACACTCCGGTTCGAAACGATAATGCCAAAAAGAACGCGAAACTGTGTGAACACTTGCGGCAAGGGCCGCGGAGGATACGATGAGCCAATCGCCCGATATCACCTGCGACGCCTGTAAAATGGCACCCTTCCCGGCCGATGCGCCGCGCGATGCTGCAACAGGATTGCCGCAAAGCTGGGTGGTGCGGCGCATCAATGGCCGGACCTACACGCTATGCGACTGCTGTGGCAGCATCCGCCACTTCAAGGGTGGCATTTCGAGCTATCTGCAGGAAAGCCTCGGCGTGCCGGAATATGCGCAGTGCGATTTCGGCGAGGAAGAAGGTGGCGGCCTGCATCGGTCCCGCCTCAGGCGCTGAGGCAGGCAGCACGATCGGGGCGGTACCCAAGCACCCACCCGGCCGATGTGTCGGCCAATCGGAGGCTTTAATGAAAATAGTTTGCGAGGCCTGCCAGACCGAGCACGAGATCACCGTCACCGCGCCCACGCTGCTCAAAAATACGCTGCCTAAAGGCTGGCGCCCGCGCCGCATCGACGGCCGGGTCTACATCCTGTGTGACGTCTGCGGGAATCTGCGGCAATTCGTCGGCGGGCTATCGCCCTACCTCAAGGAGCGACTCGGACTCGTCGGCCAGCAGTTCGAGATCGAGACGCCTGAATATACCGACATCCCAGACGACTGGTTCGACCACTGCCGTGGCAATCCCATGCGGCGCTGCCCGCCAAACGAGTAGCGGAGCAGCCCGTTTTCGTTGCTAAGGGACCGGCCAAGTGCGCCGACTGATCGGGAACGGTTGATTTCGACCCGAAGCGGATTCAACAATTCCAAGTGACACCTCGCATGAGAGGGTCCATCGACGGAGAAAGCCTGATGACCGACATCGACATCAACAAGGCCATGGAGGCCGAACAGAGCGGCGCAGACATGGACAAGGCCGCGAGATCCCACGAGATCGTCAATTGGTCGAAGGAAGCCGCCAGTCAGATGGCAAAGGATGAAGGGATCGAGCTCGGCGACCAGCACTGGAAGGTGATCGAGTTTTTGCGCTCGACCTATGTCGATCGTGGAAAGGCGCCACACGCACGCTATCTGGCCGGCCTTCTCAACGACGCTTTCGAAGCACAAGGGGGCAGCAAGTACCTGTATCAACTTTTTCCTGGCGGCCCGGTTTCGCAGGGCTCGCGCCTGGCGGGCATCCCTGTACCGCACGACGCGCGAGATCTGTCGTTCGGGTCGAGCTACTGAGGGGACCCTATCGTGGCGCCAAGAGGTCGTACTGGCGCCTGCTGAACCCATCTGAACCGCTCGTGATCGCCAGCGCCTCTGGCATCCATCCATTGCTGGCGTCCAATTCCGCCCGCATCCGCCACCTCACACCCGAGCCTCCCGATGCCGCATCTGATACCCTTGAGCCGCCTTGCCCGTCTCGTCGGACAGCCGCGCTCGGTGCTGCAGCGCATGGCCCAGTCCGGCGAACTCAAGACATTCGACGGCCAGATCGACCTGGAGGATGCGCTGCGGCACTTTCCGCACGTGAAACTCGAGGATGAGTCGGAACTGCGCCGCGTCGAGGAAATCAAGGAGCAGGCCATCAGCAAGGCGCCTGCCCGGCTGGATCTGCCCAACCCCGAGGTTATGCAGCAAAGACTCTTTCAGCTGGGGCGCGACTATGCTGCAGCACGCGGCAGACTCATGCATTATGAGCGCGTCGTCGGCTGGATCGGCGACAAGCTCGCCGAAGCTGAGGAGGAAGGGCGTACCGAAAAGGGCTTCTCCACCGACTTCATGCAATGGTTGATGCGCGAGCTGCAGACAACGTCCGCCGAATTGGCGCGGTGGGAGGCCTTTCTCGCCAGGGAGCGCATCATGCGCGTGATGACAGCCCAAGTAACGCTCATCCCCAAGGGACAGACGTTCGAGATCGTGGGCAACGAGTCAATCCTGGAAGCGGGCCTCAAGGCCGGCCTACCGATGCCCTATGGATGCTCCAACGGCACCTGCGGAGACTGCAAGTGCCGCGTCGCTTCCGGCGAGGTCGTCAAAGTGCGTCCCCACGATTACGTGCTGAACGGTTCGGACAAGGCACAGGGCTATATACTCGCCTGCTCCTACACCGCCGTGGGCGACATAACCGTGGAGGTGCCACTTGCGGGCGCCACCGACATCCCCGAGCAGACGATCAAGGCGCGCGTACGCGAAGTGGAGCTGCTCGGCGGGCGGCGCATCGCGGTGCATCTCATTACATCGCGGGCAGAGCGCATGCGCTACCTTGCTGGCCAGAAACTGGAAATCACCGTCAATGGCCAGAGCCGCATGGCTCCGGCCGCAAGTTGCCCCTGTGATGAACGGCGCATCGAGGTTCACGTGCTTTGCGACGCGCCTGCAGAGGCTGCGAAGGGGCCGTTCTCATCGCTGATGGCGAACGCCGAGGTTTCAGTGCGCGGGCCGGTCGGCGAATTCGTTCTCGACGACAGCTCCGAGCGGCCCATCCTGCTGGTTGCCGAGGGCGCAGGCTTCGCTCAGATCAAGAGCATTCTGCAGCATGCGCTTTCACTCGAGAATGCGCCATTCATCTCGCTGGTGCGTCAGGCCAACGCTGAGGGGCTCTATCAGGAGAACCTGCTCAAGTCGTACGCTAACGCACTGGACAATTTCCGCTACGTGGCCTTCCCGTCCGAAAGCACGCGCGAGAGTGTTTTCCAGGCGGTTGTTGCGGAAGCCCACAAAATCTCGGGCTACGACATCTACGCAGTCGGCTCCCGCGATTTTGTCGATGCCTTGCATGGGCGTTGCCGCGATGCCGGGCTTCCGGAAGCGCAATGGCGGGCAGAGGTTGCCGCGTAGCGCGTAACCGGCGCGATTTTCCACGCAGCCGCAATCGAATTTGCCGCGCACGAAGAACGGCGACCATGGCAGCGGTCGCCGTCTCCCTGCCTTGGCACTACCAGGAGTGCGCCCGACGCGGGCGTGTCTCGATCAGCCTGACCTCACTCCACCACGATGGTGCGCTGCAGAGGCGCTTTCTCGTCGCGTGTCCATTCGGCCATGGAGCCATCGTACATTCTCGCCTGCTTGTTGCCCATGATTTCGGACGATACGAACCAGCCGAGACTGGCCCAATGGCCAGTGTTGCAGAAGTTAATCTGTTTGCCGGACGTGGCGACACCCGCGGCCTGATAGAGTTTGGCGAGTTGTTCCTTGGAGCGGAACTTGCCGCCGTTGTTCACCGTGAGCCATGCCTCAGGCAGGTTCGTCGCACCCGGAATGGTGCCGCTGACCTTGGCGTCGTTGCTCTTGGAGATGCCCAGGAAGAAGTCGCTTGGCCGGTTGTCGACAAGCGGCTGCTTGTCTGCCATGGCGCCCATTACATCGTCCTTGGTGGCGATCATCTCCCGGCGAACATTGGCCTTGAAGGCCTTCGCTGTCGGAGACGACTCACCGGTTTCCAGTGGATTGACCGGCTTCTTGGTCTCCTTGTCGATTTCCGCAATCCAGCCCAGATAGCCGCCATCCAGTATTGAGACGTCATCGTGGCCCAGCACCTTGAAGGTCCAATAGAGCCGCGTGGCGGCTCCGGTGTCCTGTGCGTGCTTGCCCATCGGGATCAGCACGACATGCGTCGCGTTGTCGATACCGTGAGCGCCGATGAGTTTTTCGAGCTTGTCGGCAGGTGGCAGCATGCTGTTCACGCCTTCGGCGTTCTTTTCACGCCAACCGGCCTTGCCGTAGTCCGTGTAGACGGAACCTGGAATATGCGCAGCGGCAAAATCAGCCTTGGAGCGGCCGCCGCCACTGGTCACGTCGAGAAACACGATCCCTGGCTTGCCAAGGTTCGACTTGACCCAGTCGACAGAGACAAGCGGATCGGATGCGGCAACGGGAAGCGTGGCCGCCACGAAGCCGAGGACGGCGATAGTGTAGACTTTCAGTCTTTGCATCGGGGTTTCCTCATAGAGCGCAATATGCAATCGGTGCGCCTTGCATACCGGAGAGTGCAGCCCACTGACGCAGCATGGAGCGCTTTTTTTTTACCATCGTCGTCGGCGCCGCTGCCTTGTCAAGCAAGCCGCGTGTTTCATTCGTCGAACCAATGAAAAATCGGCGGAGACTATTCGCCTCCGCCGATCCAGCAGTTCCCAACGCTGAAACTCAGATCGCGTTCATGTTTCGTGAAGACATGACCACGTTCCGGTCCATTGTTTCGTGCATGTTTTTCATGCTGTGCCGCTGCACACTTCAGCTCAACATGCACCCATTGTCCTTGAGCATGTTTTTCACGCCGAACCGCTGCACACTTCAGCTAAACATGCTTGAGGTCAGCCGCGGTTCAAACCCCTGGCGGCCAGATCTTCAAGGTACGTCTTCCACTTAGCGTCCTTGTTCTGGCCCAGTTCAAGCAGGTATGACCAGGAATAGAGCCCGGTGTCGTGGCCATCGTCGAAGGAGATCTTCGTCGCGTATTTGCCAACGGGCTGCATTGTCTTGATCTTGACATTGCGCTTTCCAGGCACCGTCACGCGCTGCTCGGCGGAATGACCCTGAACTTCCGCCGATGGGCTCATCACACGCAGCATCTCCGCAGAGAGATCGTACGAATAGCCGTCCTTGAAGGTAACCTTCAGGCTATCGCGCTCGGGCGAAAGCTTGACGATCGGCGCCTCGACGCCCTTCGACGCCTGCACTGCCTCCCAGACCTTGAGCGCAATTTCCTTGAACACTGCCGCCTCGGGCCCGTCGGGGCGGACGGCGGTGACCGGCGTTCCGGCGTCAGACAGTTCGCGGATATCCATGTGCAGTGGAACACCGCCAAGGAACTTCAGCCCGAGCTTCTCGGCCTCGCGCTCCGCGCCGCCGTGACCGAAGATGTCGTAGCGCTTACCCGTATCCGGCGCGATGAAGTAGCTCATGTTCTCGACAATGCCGATCACCGGCACGTCGACCTTGCGGAACATGTTGAGGCCCTTGCGGGCGTCGATCAGAGCGAGGTCCTGTGGCGTGGAGACGATCACGGCGCCCGACATCGGAACCTGCTGTGCCATGGTCAACTGCACGTCGCCGGTGCCCGGGGGCATGTCGATGATCAGAACATCCAGATCGCCATCCCGGTTCCAGGCGACATCAAACAACATCTGATTGAGCGCCTGCGTGACCATCGGTCCGCGCCACACGATCGGCAGGTCCTCCTCAACGAGGAAGCCCATGGACATGACAGCAAGACCGAACGCCTTCAAGGGTATCAGCTTCTGCTGGTCCTCGGTGGCGGAGGGATGCTCGCCGGTCAGCCCGAGCAGGCGCGGCTGGGAGGGACCATAGATGTCCGCATCGAACATGCCGACGCGCAGCCCCATCGCCTGAAGGCCGAGCGCCAGGTTTACGGCGGTCGTCGATTTGCCGACGCCACCCTTGCCAGATGCAACGGCGACGATGTGCTTGACACCAGGAAGGCCCGGCATGTGGCTCAAACCGGAAGCGCCAGCACCCGGACCCTTGCCCAGTTTCGGCGCGCCCGAACCGTTGGAGCCGTTGCTTCTGCCAGCCGTGCCCTGCGGGGCTTCAGCCGTCAGGACGGCGGTGACGGCATTGACGCCATCCATTTCCGCAACGGCCTTTTCGGCAGCCTGGCGCATGGGCTCCAGATCGCCAGCACGGTCCATCGGCACCGTGATCGAGAAATATACCCGATCCTCCTTGATGATGATTTCCGACACGAGGCCCTGATCGATGATGTTCTTGCCACCGTCAAAACCCTTGACGCTGCGCAGGCGATCCATCACCTGGCTTTTCGTTACGCTCATTCCTGATCTCTCCTCAACTCTCCTTCAGCCCCGACGGCCACAGCTGCCATACAAGGGGCGTCATCATGCTTTGCGAGCATCGCCCGCGACCGGCCGAAGCGCTTCAGTCGAGCGAGACGGCGGCGAGCTTGGCCAGTGTATCCTTCTCACGCTCCACCGCCTTCATGACCAGATCGCGCGTGCGTTCCGGCAGGTCGAGCGACAGCGCCGCCTGATGCCCCTTGGGCGACATCTTGCGCAGGGTCTTGCCGACGATATCGACGATCTTGTCGTCGTCGTACTGGGAGTACTTGCCGAGAAACTCATCGAAGTAGTGCTCCACGAAGACGACATCGACAACATTCTCCAAAGCCTGCGACTCGCGGTCCTTCTTCAACTGCTCCTTCTTGATCAGCATCACGGTGCGAGCAATCTCGTCCTCGCCGTAGCCATGCTGCGCCATGATCTTCGTGATCACCTCGCCATGATGCTCGCGGCAGGCCTTGCGCCAATCGTTGTATCCGTTGCGGCCTTCCGGATACCTGCTGCGCGGAATGTCCCAGCGGCGTATGTGCTGGGCACGTGCGGCAATCCTCAGGACCTCAGAGGCGTCAGGATACATTGCGGCCAACCGCGACGTCATGCGCTCGGAATAGACGATTTCATAGGGGCGAGCCTTGCCATCGACCTCGATGGTGCGCGGGTCATCGGCGTTGGCTGCATCAACGGCCGCGACGACAGCATTGAAGCGGCTCGTGTCGTTGGTCATATGTCGTGCTCCTCCACTACGATCCTACTTGTCACTTGCGCCACTCATCTCTGACATTGCCTATGGCGACGTTCCGGCGGCTGTGGCGGATGCATCGCGAAACCTGCCCGTCTCAACGCCTGCGTGCGCTCGGGCGGCTTTGACGTGTCGCACGAAAGCGACAAACCGCGCGACCCATGGGTTGGCAGCGGTGGCGCGCTGATGGGCGAAGCATGCGACCGCGTTGTGTGTGACGACGCCGTCGTGGCGGCCGTCGATGCCGGTACCACGCCGCATGTCGAAACCGAACGCGGTGTCAGCCGACAAATCGACAAGTGCCGCATGATGGAACTCGTGCGCTTTCACGCCTTCCGCACGCGGCGCAATGCTTGGCAAAGACGGCCAGGGAAACGCGGCCGTCTCGGAGATGACAATCTGACCGCGGCCCTGCGGCCGTTCGTGCATGACGGCTTCGGCATCAATGATGCCGACCATTTCGGCGCGGCCAGAGCCCCAGCGGATCGCTCGTGACAGATACATGAGACCGCCGCATTCCGCATACGTCGGCAGGCCTGCCTGGATCGCGGTGCGGATCGCGGCCCTCAGAGTTGCGTTGGCTTCCAGCGCCGGCATGTGGGTCTCGGGAAAGCCCCCGCCAATGAAGAGGCCGTCGGCTGGCGGAAGATCGGCGTCGCGCATGGTGTCGAAGAACACCAGATCAGCGCCGGAGCGCTCCATCGCCTCGATATCGTCCGGATAATAGAAGCCGAAAGCGGCATCGCGGGCGATTGCAATGCGGACGCGCTCGACGCGATCCGACGGGGGCTGCGCAACAACCGGACGCGGCGGCAGCATGGGCATCGCCATGCGTGCAATGCCTTTCAATGTTCCAAGATCGAAGCGTTCGGCTACGCGCGCCGCAATCCTGGCAATGAACGCCTCGACGGCATCAGTCTCCGTCGGCGTCGTCAAACCCAGGTGGCGCTCGGGCAGCATCAGGGCTTCTTCGCGCGGCAGAACGCCAATGACCGGCATCTCCGTGTAGCGCTCGACGGCTGCGCGCAGCTTCGCCTCGTGGCGCGCGCCGGCCACGCGATTCAACACGATCCCGGCGATGTGGACCTCGGGATCGAAGACGCGATAGCCCAACAGGAGCGGCGCGATGCCGCGAGTCATGCCTTCGGTATCGATGACCAATACGACAGGTGCACCGACGAGCTTGGCCAGCGCGGCGTTGCCGTCGCGGCCTTCGATGTCGACGCCGTCATAGAGACCCATATTTGCCTCGATGAACGATATGTCCGCATCGGCCGACTTGGCCGCAAGCATGTCGCAGATCTCAGCCGGCGACTGGGTATTGAAATCAAGGTTGTAGGAGCGCCGGCCGGTGGCGCGGGCGTGCCACATCGGATCGATGTAGTCAGGACCTTTCTTGAAGGTCTGCACGGCGAGGCCCGCGTCCCGGAGAGCGCGCGCAAGCCCCAGGGTCACTGTCGTCTTGCCAGACGACTTGTGCGCAGCTGCGATCAGGACATGGGCCACTTAAGGGCAACTCCACCATGGATGCGGGTGTCAGGAATTCCCATCTCCTGGCACCCATTTGTTGTTCGTCCCCGTCGTAACCCGCTCGCGCTATCCCGGCTGCTTCGTGCGCAAGCAATTCAGCCCTCTGCCTCGATGCCGCGCGGCAGAAATGGCAGCACCTTGAGCGCGACGCCCGTCGCCAGCATGGCGACGGAAACGCCTGCAAGGCCCAGCAGTAGCTCCGGCAGGGACGGCGTGTAGCTGGCGACCTGGCCATCGAGGAACAAGCTTTCGACCTTCATGCCAGGCAGCAAATCGAGCGGATACGCCTGACCGCCGATTATTGTGACATACATGAAGGAGAGACCGCCGAGGATCGCCAGTACCGACGCTATCGCCAACCCTTGACGACCAGTGAATAGCTTGCCATCGCCGGAAAGGAAGGCGGCGACGACGATCGGAATCACGTTGCCGATCAAAACATGGCCCAGCCAGAAGAGCTGCGTGTAGATGCCGCCGTCACGCAGAATGAATGCCTCGACGCCATGATGCTCGCTGGCGTAGAGCGCCGTCAGATGCTGGATGGCAGTGAAATAGAGCAAGGCCAGCGCAAAGATGACGACGAGGTTGAGGAACTTCGACACCAACTCCTCGCTCATCAGTTGCTGGCGGGTCTCCCGGCACATGGTGAGCAACACCAGCACTGTGAAAGCGAGACCGTACAGGAAGGATGCCGCGATGAAGAGCGGGGCCATGATCGCCGAGTCATAGGCCTCGCGGGCCACAAGGAAGCCAAATATCGAGCCGGTGCCGGTGGTGAGAGCCAGTCGCCATGCGAACGCAAACCAACCCATGAACTTCGTCGCCTTGCCCGACTTCGCTACGGAGCGGTCCATCATGGTGAAGAGGTAGGCCGCGACGATGACCAGGAAGCCCGTGTACAAGTAGATGTTCCAGGCAAAGATGGACTTGAAATTGTAGGTCGTCATCGCGACGGTCAATCGCTCGGGGCGACCTAGATCGAGCACCAGAACCATGAGGCCGCCGACCAGCAGCGAGATCGCCAGGATGCCGGACAGCCGCGCGAACGGCTTGTAGGCCAGATTGTTGAACACCGAGGATATGGAGGCGACGTTGAGGGCGCCGGATGCCGCGACGATCAGGAACACTGCAAAGACGTGCGGCGTGCCCCAAACGATGGCATTGTTCATGCCTGTTACGATGTGGCCGTGGTGCTCCATGTAGAAGAACGCGCCCAGTCCAATTGCAATCACCAGGGCATGCAGCGTCAGCAGCCCCCAGAATAAGGGGCTGTGGTCTTCAAGCTTCTGAAACGTGATGCGCGCCATCGCTCTTGCCTCTGCGGCCGGATGCCGGTCCGGCCCTCGTTCAAATGTTCTGGTAGTAGACGCCGGGATCGGTGCCCAGATCAGCGCGCACGCGGGTGGTGCGGTAGGTGGCGACCCGCTTGGCGATCTCGGAGTTCTTGTCGTTCAAGTCACCGAAGATCATAGCGTCGTGACCGGCCTTCGCGCAGGCTTCGACGCAAGCCGGCGTACCACCCGCATCGACGCGATGCACACACATGGTGCAGCTCTCGACACAGCCCTTGCCGCGCGGAGCGTAGGGCTTCTGGTCCTGCAGCGGCTCATGGACGAAGGAGCGTGCCTTGTAGGGGCAGGCCATCATGCAATACCTGCAGCCGATGCAAATATGACGGTCGACGAGGACGATGCCGTCAGCGCGCCTGAACGATGCGCCGGTGGGGCAGACGTCAACACAAGGGGGCTCGGCGCAGTGCTGGCACATGAACGGCATCTGGAACGTCGCGCCGTCCTTCGGGTTCGTCACCTTCAGGGTGCGGATCCATTGCGAATCGGTTGCAAGGTTCTTGGGCTTTGAGATGCCGTTCTCTTCACCGCAAGCCGCGACGCAGTCGTTGCAGCCGTCCCGGCATTTGCCGGCGTCGATCAACAGGCCCCAACGTCGAGCGGATGTAACCGGCTGATCGGCAGGCTTGGCGTCGGCAGCGTCTACTTCGCCGAATGCCATGAGAGTGACGCCCGGAGCGAGCACCGTGGTCGTGAAGGCAGCCGCAGTCTTGAGGAACCAGCGGCGGCCCACTTCGACGGGATCGGCCGGAACCGGATCAGCGAGAGAAAATGCCAGCGGGGCAGGTGTGCGCTCTTCGGCGGCACGGGCTCCGGCGGACTTGCAGCCGCACGCCGCGCCGTCGGCGCACGTTTCAGGGAACTCGAACTTCATGCTCATCGGTTCGCTCCCTCCAGATAGCGATTGAGGGTTGCGACGTCAGCGGACGTGGTCGCTGCATGGGGGTTAACTGTCACGCTGCCGGTCTTGGTCTGTTCGCCAGGACGCGACGCATGACACTCGAAGCAGTCGACGCGGACTGCTGCATAATCGTGGCAGGTGCGGCAGAAGTGTTTGGGATCGGCAACCGTGACCGCCTTGCCGTCCGCGCCCTTCACCTGATGGCAATCGATGCAACCCTTGAGGCTGAACTGCGGCGTGCGAATGCCTTCGTGGACGGTCTCCTGGCGCTGATGCAGGAGCGTCGTCATATGATAGCGGCGCATCCAGTCTGTCGGCGCTACGCACTTGTCGCCCCGCCCCTTGGCCGGCTGCGGCGGACCGGCGAACGCCGATCCCGTCACGACACCGGCGACGACGACGGCCAAAACGGCCACCGTCATCGCAAGCATCGTCCTATCCCGCGTCATGTGCATGGTGTCGCCCTGCCCAGCCTCACTCGCCCAGGCCCATCTGGATGTAGCCGGTGGGGCAGACATCTGCGCAGATGTGGCAACCGACGCACATGGAGTAGTCAGTGTAGACGTAGCGGCCAACGGCACGCTCCTTCTTCGGCACCCGCTTCACCGCGGTCTGCGGGCAGAAGATCACGCAGTTGTCGCACTCGAAGCACATGCCGCAGGACATGCAGCGCTTACCTTCATTGATCGCCTCCTCTTCGGTGAGGCCCTTGATGCGCTCTTCGAAGTTGCCAAGAACCTTGTCACCCTCGATGTGCACTTCCTCGCGCTTGCCACGGGCCTCGTACTTGAAGTGACCCTTGAAGAGATCGGAGTGCGGGATGATCTGGCTCGATGAGCGATCCTCGTAATTGTGGACGGCGAACTTGGCCCCCGACGTGCCGCGGGCCTGCTTGTGATCATAAGGCTCGGGGTCGAGCGCACGCTGGTGCAGCTCGCGCAGCAGGTTGAAGTGATGCACGTCGACCTTGGGACGCTTATCGACGGGCGAGCCGTTCAGAAAATGATCGATGCTCTCGGCGGCGATGCGGCCGTGCCCGATCGCGGTGGTCAGCAGATGCGGCCGGACGATGTCGCCGCCGGCGAAATGCTTGGGCTTGCCCTTGACGCGATACATGGCATCGGTGCCGATGAAGCCCTTGCCGTTGTCCAGCCCTTGCAGGCCTTCGCCGAGTTCACCCATCTGGCCGATGGCCGAGATGATGATGTCGCCTTCGATCTCGAACTCGGTGCCTTCGATCACTTCGGGCGTCATGCCCTTCATGTTGCACTTCGCCATCTTGAGGCCCCGCGCATGACCGTGTTCGTCGCGCAGCACTTCGAGAGGGATCACTCCACCCATGATGGTGACGCCTTCGCGCATGGCGTCCTCGCGCTCGCGTTCGGAAGCAGTCATCTTCTCGAGCGGGAAGAGCGAAGTCAGCGTTGCCTGGAGGCCCTCACGGCGCATGGCGCCGGCGACGTCGTGCGCCGTAAAGCCGAGCGCGTTGTGGGGATCGATATCCTTCTCAGCCTTGTGGGTGATGTGGCCCAGGCGGCGCGCGACCGACGCGACGTCGATCGAGGTGTCGCCACCGCCGACGACGATCACCTTCTTGGCGGTGCCGGCGACCCAGCCCTGGTTGAACGCATCGAGGAATTCGACACCGGTGATGCAGTTTTCCGTCCCTTCCCAGCCCGCGACCGGCAGGCCGCGACCCTTCTGAGCGCCCACGGCCCAGAAGATCGCGTCGAATTCCTCCTCCAGCGCCTCGACGGACACATCTGTTCCGACCTTGGTGTTGAGGCGGACGTCGACGCCCATGTCGAGAATACGCTTGATCTCGGTGTCCAGCATTTCGCGCGGCGTACGGTAGCCAGGAATGCCGTAGCGCATCATGCCGCCGAGGTGGTCATGGGCCTCGAAGATGGAAACGGCGTGACCCTTGCGGCGAAGGAAGTAGGCAGCAGCAAGACCAGCTGGTCCGCCGCCGATCACTGCGACCTTCTTACCGGTGAAGTCGCCTGCCTCGGGCAGCTTCATCGAGTTGTCGTTGGCCCAGTCGCCGACGTACTGCTCGACTGCATTGATGCCGACGAAGTCATCGACCTCGTTACGGTTGCAACCATCCTCGCAAGGCGCGGGGCACACGCGGCCCATGGTAGCCGGGAAGGGGTTCGCCTCGACCATGCGCTGGAAGGCATACTCCTGCCACTTCATGTCCTTCGTCGGCGGCTTGTCCATCTGGCGGGCAATGGCGAGCCAGCCGCGGATTTCGTGGCCCGAGGGGCAGGAACCCTGGCAGGGCGGCGTGCGGTGAACGTAGGTCGGGCATTTGTAGGAGTGATCCGCCTGGAAGATCTTCTCAGTGAGATCGTCCCAGCCTGTCCACATGTTCTCGCCATTCGCGTAGCGGCGGAACGTCAGTTTCGTGTCATCTCCGGCCGGAGCGTTCCCGGACTTCGGCTTGTTGGCCATGTCATTCATGGGTCGTAACCTCCGTTATGCGGCCTGGCCCTCGGCGGCAGCAGCGTCAGATTTCTGTTCAAGCTGCTTTTCCTGCAGCTCTCTCTCCTGAATGGATCCCGTCATCACGATCGCATTGGCGACCATCTGATGGACGGACAGGATCGAATCCATGTCGAAGCCATAGTGCGGCATGACCTTCGTGAACTGCGCCTTGCAGATCGCGCAGATGGCGGCCATGTGCGTTACGCCATGGTCCTCTCGCACCTGCTGCAGGGCCCGCATGCGCGGCTGGGCACCTTTGACGCGGATGTCCATGAGATCGTCGGTCAACAAGCCACCACCGCCGCCGCAGCAGAAGGTCGACTCCTTGATGGTGTCGGCTGCCATGTCGAAATAGTGGTTGCACGTAGCGCGCAGGATCGCGCGCGGCAGCTCAAACTGCCCACCCGGCATGTCGCCCATGCGCGAAGCACGCGCGACGTTG
This sequence comes from Hyphomicrobiaceae bacterium, assembly GCA_050246945.1. GTDB lineage: Bacteria > Pseudomonadota > Alphaproteobacteria > Rhizobiales > Hyphomicrobiaceae > JAEUMD01. The sequence continues at coordinate 16,471 of JBFWVC010000019.1, read as the reverse complement.
CAGCTGTCGTGGAAGGTGAGGCGATAGGCATCGTTCTTCGACTTGTCGAAGCGAAGCTTGCCTTCCTTCATCATGTCATAGGTGAACTCGCAGATATGCTGCGGCGCAGGATAGCGCGGGTCGAGGAAGTCGAACGGACCGGCAAGCGTGTTGAGGAAAGAGTAGGCGACGCGCCACGCATGGCCGCACTCACCAAACACGATGCGCTTGACGCCCAGATCCTCGGCGGCCTTACGGATGCGCAACGAAACCTCGCGCATGTTCTCGTAAGAGCCGATGAACATGCCGAAGTTGGCCGCCTCGGAAGCATACGAGGAAAGCGTCCAGGTGACACCGGCCTCGTGAAAAACCTTGGCGTAGCCCATCAGACCCTGGATGTGCGGCTCTGCGAACAGGTCGGCCGATGGTGTCACCAAGAGTATCTCGGCGCCGGGCTCGTCGATGGGCATTCGGATCTTGAGACCCGTTTCCTCCTCGAGCTCCTCCTCAAGGCCCTCCAGCGTGGATTCGATCGCCTTCTTGGGCAAGCCGAGGTTGTTGCCGATCTTGTAGACCTTGCCGATGATCTCGTTACAGTACTTCTGTCCCTTGCCGACCGTATCCATGATCTCGCGCGCGGCCATGGAGACCTCCGCGGTATCGATGCCATATGGGCAATAGACCGAGCAGCGGCGGCACTGGGAGCACTGGTGGAAATAGCTGTACCACTCGTCGAGCACGTCCTCGGTCAGATCGCGCGCGCCTACGAGCTTGGGGAAGTACTTGCCGGCAAACGTGAAGTAGCGCCGATAGACCGAGCGCAGCAGATCCTGTCGCGCGACCGGCATGTTCTTGGGGTCGCCAGTGCCGAGGAAGTAGTGGCACTTGTCGGTGCAGGCGCCGCACTTCACGCACGAGTCGAGATAGACCTGGAGCGAACGATACTTGGTCAGAAGCTCGCCCATCTTGTCGATGGCTTTCTCCTGCCAGTTATCGACCAACTCGCCGGGGAAGCCGAGCGCCGCCTGATGTTCGGGCTTGGCAACAAATGGTTTCAAGCCTTCCATCGCTCCACACTTGATGTCGGGCATCTCGAGCGGATCGGGAACCTTGCCATCGTCGATGAGGAAATCGGCCATCTCAGCCACGGCGCGCCTCCTTCTGCAATGCGGCCTCGATCGAACACGGCGCCAAGATCATTGCGACCCTCCACCAGTTTCGAGCTTTGCCGCCCAGGGGGCGAGATGGCGCTTCTCGCGCGGGTTATCGGCCTGGTTGCGGGTTGGCGAGAAGAAAAGCCCAACGCCATGCAACAGCTTTGAGTAGGGGAAGATGATCATGAGCAGCGCAACGAGCGTCAGATGCACGAGCAGGACGGGATCGGACGGCAGCGGCTGCCAGCTGAATGTCATCAGGCCAATGAAGAACGCCTTGACAGCGACGATGTCCGTGTGGGCCACGAATTTCATGGCGAGGCCGGAAAGTCCGATGCCCATCAGAAGCGCCAGCATGAGGTGATCAGAGGGTGCCGAAATATAGCGTACGCGCGGTACGAGGAAGCGACGCGCCCACAGTCCGGCAAGCCCGGCGACCATGGCGAACGCGGCATAAACGCCGAACGGCTGCATCATAGCCAGCATGTCCGGCACAGGATTGACGAAATAGCGGAGGTGACGCACCAGCACGATCAGGAGCCCGAAGTGGAAGATCCACCCAAAGACCCAGATCCACTTATTGGCCTTGAACAAGCTCTCGAACAGCACGACCTCCCGCGCCAAGCGGAATACGACGCCGGTTTGGGTCGTGGGCGCGGGCGTGGTCGGGATCTTCAGCGGCGCAGGCGTCGTCCAATACAGGCGGATGCGATACGCCAATCCGCCGATCAGAACGGCAGTCGCCACATAGAACAAGAGTGCATAAAGTCCCGTAAGCACGGGCACGCCTCCTTAACAGTGTCTTCCCCCCGAAGATCCCCCGCGCGCACGGTACGGTTCGCGTCCGGCACTTCTCATGCCGCGCGGGGGTGAGCTTTCAAGCGACGGCTTTGCCGGTCAGACGCAGCCCGTGGGCTTGGGCAGACCGGCGATCATGCACGCCTGCTTGGCAGGTCCGTACGGGAAGAGCTCATAGAGATACTTGTTGTTGCCCTTCTCCGGACCCATGGTCTTGGCCAGAGCCTTCGTGAGCACGCGGATCGCCGGAGCGACCTGGTACTCGTCGTAGTAGTTGCGAAGAAAGTTGACGACTTCCCAGCGCTCCTCGTTCATCTCGAGGTTCTGCGCCTTGGCGATCTCGAGGGCAATCTCCTCGCTCCACTCATTGAGGTCGGTGAGGTAGCCTTCCTCGTCATGCTCAATGGTGTTTCCATTCACAGTGTATGCCATCGCTTGTCTCCCTATAGGTTCGCGAATTTGGTTGGCCCCAATGTGGAGCGCGTCGAATGGCGAATGCCATTCACAGCCAGGACTGCGTCCTCTCGTGCGTCGTAACGAGATCGACGAAGCCCGGGTAGTCCACGACGGTGATACCATCGACGATACGGCCGTCGGTGATGCCCCTCGCGGCAAGATCGGGGCCGAGCACGTATACCTTCACCGTGCCAGCCTTCTTCTCGATCAAACCAGTCACCGAACTGCCCTTGACCGCGCCGTAGACGCCGTCCTCGAACAGGATCACGCCATCACCCTCCAGGGTGTGCTCGAGGCAACTTTGCATGGCGTTGCGCTCGAACGGTGACTTGTTGACCATGTGCAATGTCGACATTGCGCTAACCCTCAATATTTCCAACGTCAGAAGCTCAGGACAACATCCTGGTCGCGCATCACGCGCGCCATTTCAGCGCGGTCCACGAAGATCAGGGACGGCTTCTCGGCGAAGCCGTCGTTCTCGTCCTCGTAGGTGATTGGCATCAGGTCGCCCTCGCTGAGGCCACGTTCTGCGAGCGATTCCTTCTCGACATAGAGTTTGGTCACGCCGTAATCGCCCAGCGCCCGGAACGTGGATGAGAAGTTCTTCACACCCAACCCCTTGGTGTCCTGTCCCTTGGCGAGCTGGAAGACCCCATCGTCGATGAATGCAAGGCTGACGGCCTGATCGAAAGCCGCTCCAATCAGCACGACCTCTAGACTCTCCAGGGCGTAAATCGTGCCATAGGGAGCCTTGCGGTTGACGTAGAGGAATTTCTTCACTTCCGACATCTTCTTTCCCCTCAGTCGCCGAACACGACGAGGCGGTCTGCCTCGATGCCTGCCTCGATCAGCTGACCGAGGCCGGAGATGCGGAAGCCAGGTGCGATATTGGCGGCGCCTTCGCCCTTGGCATGGCGCTTCGCCTCGCCCTCATCGAGGATGCCGCGGCGTTGGGCTGCGGCGATGCAGACAACGAGGTCGAGCTTGTACTTCTCGGCGAGCTCGGACCAGTTCTTCTGGATGTTGCGGTCATCCTGCGGCGGCACCGTCAGACGCGTGCCGTTATTCACTCCGTCGTTATAGAAGAAGACGCGAAAGATCTCGTTGCCCTTTTCCAGGGCCGACTTTGTGAACTGGTAGGCCGAATCCGACGCCTGATGCGTGTACGGCCCCTCATTTACCAGGATGCTGAGCTTCACAGCCGCACCTCTCCCCTGTTTTGTCATTCTTGTTCTTGGCAGCGGCCGTCAGCCGACCCTCCACGAGCCGGTGCCAAATGCGGCCACTGCCGGAAGTCTTAGCAAGACGTGTTCCCGCCGCAGTGACATATGTCACATCGGCGGGCTTTCATCCCACGTCAGAAGCGGACGTGCGCCGACATGTTCATCGTATGGCGCGCACCCGTCCACGTATCGAGGTGGTGCTTGGTGAACGCCAAGCCCGTCTCCTCGAAGAAGCGCGGCCAGCCAATGCGCTCGATCCACTCGCCCAGTCGCTCCCAGTCCTTGGCGCCATCCTTGTAAGCGTAGAGGATTTTGCGAACGATCTCCTCGACCTCCGGCCAGCGCGGCGGGTTGTTCGGCAGATTGGCGACTGCCAGTTTGTGGAATGTCGGGCGCGATCGGGCGTTGGAGTGCTTGCCGCCCACCCAGATGGCGATCTTGGTCGATTCCGCACCGTTGATCTGCATGGGCGGGCACGGCGGATAGCACGCTCCGCAGCAGACACACTTCTTCTCGTCAACCTCGAGCGAGGGCTTGCCGTTGACCATGGCCGGCCGGATCGCCGCGACCGGACAACGCGCAACAACGGCCGGACGTTCGCAGACGTTGGCGACAAGGTCGTGGTTGATCTTGGGTGGCTTGGTATACTGAACGTTGATGGCGATGTCGCCCTGGCCACCGCAGTTGATCTGGCAGCAGGACGTGGTGATGCGCACGCGGTTCGGCATGTCCTCCTGGACGAACTCCTTGTGGAGCATGTCCATGAGGCTTTTTACGACGCCCGAAGCATCGGTGCCGGGAATGTCGCAGTGCAGCCAGCCCTGGGTATGCGAGATCATTGACACCGAGTTGCCGGTGCCGCCGACGGGGAAGCCCTTCTCACCCAGCGCCTTGATGAGGGCGGGGACCTTCTCGAAGCTCGAGGTTAGGAATTCGATGTTGGAGCGCGTCGTGAAGCGCACGTATCCGTCGCCGACGTTGTCAGCGATGTCACACAACGTGCGGATCGTATAGACATCCATCTGGCGCTGTGTGCCGGCCCGCACGGTGTAGATCTCATCGCCACTCTTGGCGACGTGCTTCAATACACCCGGGCGCGGCCGCTCGTGATAAGCCCACTGACCGTAGTTCTTGACCATTACCGGATGCATGTACTGCTTGGGATCCGGAACACCCGACTCGATCGGCGTGCGCTTCTTTGGCGGCGCCGTCGCTGCTCCTTGGCTCATCGTCATTTCCTCTCGACTAGCGAATATATCTTGCGCCCGGACACACGGCACCGTGGACCGGCAAGTCTGCGCGGCGCCAAGCTGCCCCATGCCCTTAATCGGCGATATGCGTGGCGGGTCCACTCGGACCCGCCGATCTCGTTCGATTACTCGGCGGCGTCGCGTGCCGAGCCATCCTTGTTCATGCCCTTTCGAGCGAAGTACTTCTCGGCCTCATCCGTGAAGTCGTCGGTGCGGACGTAGCAAGAAGTGCGCGGATGCTTGACCATGTTGGGATCGGGCTCGATGCCCATGGCATTGAGGAATGCAGGCAGACCGATACGGTCGATCGTCTCACCCACGCGCTCGTGCTCGAGAGCATTCTCGGCGAAGAACTCGATCATGCTGGTGGCGAACTCGCGGAGCTTGTCGAAGTCCTCGTCGGTGTCGAGCTTCATGAACGGGATGACCATCGTGCCCATGAGATCACCGATCTTGAGTGCGCGCTTGCCACCAATCAGGATCGAGATGCCACGATCGTCGCCGGGCGCAAGCGCCTTGTGCATGACGTTGATGCAGTGCATGCAGCGCACGCAGCTCTTGTTGTCGATCTCGAGCGTGTTGTCGTCGTTCAGGGAGACGGCGCGGGTCGGACACATGGCGACGACGTGGTCGATCGTATACTTGCGCCCGTGATCTTCAACGTAGGCCTTGACCTCGTCCTGGTTGATCTTGATGTCGTCACGCCACGTACCGATCACCGCAAAGTCGGCGCGATGAATGGCGTTGACGCAGTCGTTCGCGCAACCGGAGAACTTGAACTTGAACTTGTAGGGAAGCGCGGGACGGTGGATCTCCGAGACGTTCTCGTTGAGGATCTCGCGATGGGCGCGCGGCTCATCGAACATCGACATCTCGCAGCGCGCGTGACCGACGCAGCTCATAGACGTGCGCAACGCGGGACCAGCGCCACCCAGGTCAAATCCGAGCTCATTGAGTTCGTCGAAGGCTGCCTGGCATCCCTCAGTGGTGGTGCCCTGGAACATGATGTCGCCAGACTGGCCATGGAAGGCGATCAAGCCCGAACCATTGCGCTCCCAGATGTCGCACATCTTGCGCAGAATATCGGTGGTGTAGTGATAACCCGCGGGCGGCATGACGCGGAGCGTGTGGAACTCCTTCGACTTGGGGAACTTGTCGCCCACCTCGGAGAAGCGCGGAATGATGCCGCCACCATATCCGAACACGGAAACCGTGCCGCCTTTCCAGAAGCCGAGACGCTCGGTGTAGGAGTGCTCAAGCTGGCCGAGCAGGTCATTCATGTACTCGGCGTAGGGCTTGTCCTTGGTGTCGCGGAGCCGCTTCAAACCCGTCACGAAGCTCGGCCAAGGGCCGCCCTCCAGCTCGTCAAGCCGTGGCGTCGCGCGGCTTTCGAACTCCGCACCAACCTTGCCAACGCCTGCAAATTTTGCCTCTTCCGCCATAGCGTTCTTCCCTTCGTTTTCCTCCCAATCCAGGGAGGGCTGCGATTGCATTCCCGGGACGCCGACCCAGACGCCCTAGTCGTACCCCTCTTCGTGCGCGGTGGGAGTTTAATCATCCCTGCCGAGCCCGCACCGGGCGCAGACCTCGCGGTCCCATCCGCACCGGCTTACCGGAGTCGCGCGGCACTAGCCGTGGCGCTTATGATCACCTTCTCAGCTGCATCCAATCCGGGCGACCGTCGCACTCTTGCATATTCGTAGGTTTGCATATTAGAACTGCAAGCGTTGATCGCACAAGCCTAAAGTCCAACGCCAGTGATTTTATGATCAAGCACCGCGCATGTTTGCAATTTCGTTCGCTTTTTGCCGACCTGTCTAGTGGGAATTGACGGTGCACTGCCGCAGATTGGGGGAAATTTTTTGTTTCCCTTGCCTTTGTGAACGGAGTTCAGTCGTATGAACGGTCATTCTGCCACAGCTGCCGTGGCTCAAATCGGCGAGGGATGGGTTGCAGCTAAGCCTTTCGATCTCGACGACAATCTATCCTACGCAGCTTGGCGCGCGCAGAAGCTCGAGCGCTATCCACGAAGCGTCGAAGCGCTGCGCGTTCCTGTCGCAGACCTGACCCGGCCCACTCGTGAGGAAAAGTCTGCGCTTGTCGCGCGATGTGTTCGCGCCAACATGGCTATTTATGTCACGGCGCCCGATTCTGCCGCGGCCGGCGATACTGCGATGAGGAAAGGTCTGAGGCAATTCGCCTCGGCATTCGGCCTGGGCAGCATGGAAGCGCATAGGTCGGCGGAGAACGACGGAATCGTCGCCATCGAAGTGACGGACAGCCAGTCGAAGCGCGGCTTCATCCCCTACACGAACAAGCCGCTCTCCTGGCATACCGATGGCTACTACAATTCGCCGAGCGCGCCGATAAGGGCGATGATCCTGCATTGCGTCAGACCAGCGCGCGATGGCGGCATCAACGCGCTGCTCGATCCCGAAATCGCTTACATCAGACTGCGCGACAAGGGCCGTGCATTGGTAGCGGCCATGTTGCATCCCGAAGCCATGACAATCCCTGAGAGCATCGAAGAGGACGGCAGCGTGCGGCCTGTCTCGACCGGGCCGGTATTCATGATCGATGCCGCAGGACGGCTAACAATGCGCTACACGGCGCGCGCGCGGAATATCATCTGGCGCGACGACGAGGACACTGGTGCAGCCGTGGCACTGTTGAACCGCCTCCTGACGCACGAGGAAGAAGAACTGATCATCAAATACAAGATGGAGCCGGGCGAGGGTCTCCTGTCCAACAACGTGCTGCACACCCGCACCGCGTTCGAGAACGACGACTCGGCGACACGCTTGCTCTATCGTGTGCGTTACCGCGAGCGCATCGCGGGAACCTGATCCCGAGCCGCGGCGCCAGCTCAAGAGCGCTCGGTCGGGCAATTCTCGGTTGACGCAATAAAAAACGGCCAGCGGCACACGCCGCGACAAAGAGGAAACATCAAAGTGGGTCACGATCTCGAGAGGGAGCCGGGGATGGTCAACCTCAGCGACCTCGTCATCTACAATCCCGACGTCCACTCCTTCGAGGGGCTGTTGCGGCTGGTCGCCAAAGCAGCCGACGAGGGCGCGCGCTTTATCAACTTCGACGTCAAGCCGGACTACCCCGACACGCCCAGAGCCTGGCAGACAGACATCGAACGTGTGTTCGCACTTGGCGGCCGTTATCTCAGGGGGCGGACGTGACCGAGGGCGGACAGGCGCAAGACATTGGCCGCATCGATGCACCCTACCGGCGCGAGGTCGTGCTGCAGGATGTCGTACACGAGAGCGGTATGCGCATGCTGCGCATCCGAATCCGCGAGGGACGGAGATTCACGATCGTCGACATCGACGCGCCGACCGCAGAGACCTGGGCAGACATCATGACCAGGTGGGCGCGCGGAGATCTGCCTGGGGCCGGAGACGGGGGCGCAGGATCAAAACCTTCTGCCTGATGCGGTGCGCGACAGTGGCGCACCCCGCTTTGAGACTGGAGTGACCGCGATGGAGCAACTGCCCATCTGTCTCAACCTGAAGGATCGCCCCGTAGTCGTCACCGGCAGCGGGCAACAGGCGGCTCGACGCGCCTGCACCGCACTGCGCGCTGGCGCGAAGGTCATGATCGTCGCCGACGTGCGAGGCGCTGCGCTCGATGAGGTCGCGCAGCAAGCCAACGTGACGATCCGCACCGGCCAACTGATCGATCGGGATCTCGACGGCGCCTTGATTGTCTTCGCCGCAAGCGAGGATGCCGACGACAACGAGCGGGTCTGCAAGCTGGCGCGCGAACGCGGGATTCTGGTCTCGTCGGAGCACTGGGAGGATTGCGACTTCACGATGCCGTCGATCATTGACCGATCGCCGCTTCTGGTCGCCATCTCTTCGGCGGGAACGTCTCCGTTGCTGGCGCGGCTCATCGCCCAGCGTCTCGAAGCAACCATTCCGGCCGCATTCGGTCATCTCACACGATTCCTGGGCCAGGCCCGCCATGCCATCGCCAGGCGCATTGGCGACAAGCTCCTACGGCGACATTTCCTGGAAACTCTCATCGATGGTCCGGTGGCCGATCTCGTTCTGGCAGGCGACGAGGCGCGCGCGCAGACGCTGATGGAGCAGCAGGCCGACACGTTCGTCGCCAAAGGTCCATCCGACGTCGGCGAGGTCTATCTGGTCGGCGGCGGGCCGGGCGATCCGGATCTTCTAACGTTCCGGGCGCTGCGTCTGATGCAGCGTGCGGATGTTGTGGTCTATGACCGCCTGATTGGCAGCGCGATCATGGAGCTTGTTCGGCCCAATGCGGAGCGCGTCTATGTCGGCAAGAAGCGCAATGATCACGCGTTGCCGCAGGAAGAGATCTCCAAACTCCTCGTCAGGCTCGCGCGCGAAGGCAAGCGCGTGCTTCGACTGAAGGGCGGCGATCCCTTCATCTTCGGGCGCGGCGGGGAGGAGATCGAACTGCTCGCGTCTGAGGGCATACCCTTCCAAATCGTGCCGGGCATCACGGCGGCGTCCGGGTGCGCGAGCTACGCCGGCATTCCTCTCACTCACCGGGACCATGCACAGGCCTGCGTGTTCGTGACCGGACACACCAAGACGGGGCGGCTTTCAGCGGAATGGGTGAGCCTGCTGCAGCCTGGCCAGACCGTCGTCATCTACATGGGCCTTGCGTATCTCGGCGACCTGACGAGCGACTTCATCGCGCATGGCGCGGACCCGACGCTGCCCGTCGCAATCGTCGAAAACGGCACGCGCCCCAACCAGAAGGTTGCATCGGGCACTCTCTCGACAATCGCAGCGGTTGCCAGCAGCGAGGGGATCACCGGCCCGGCGCTCATCATCATCGGCTCGGTGGTCACGCTGCGTGACAGGCTCGCCTGGTACAATCCGCCTTCTGCCGGCGATGCCGCCGCAACGGCCGCCTTCGTAACGTCAGACGAAGTTCGGCACGTCCGCGACGCCGCCGCGACACGATAGAACGAGACAGCAAGCGAAACGACTTCCGGCCTGCGATGTATCCCAATCCCAAGCCACGCACGCCTATCAACGACACAGACGAGAAAGGGAGAAGACACTGATGGCGATCGAGTTCGACGGACGCGAGATCGAGACAAATGCGAACGGTTACCTGGAAAACCTCGAAGAGTGGAGCGAGGCACTCGCCAAGCACATGGCTACGCAGGACGGGCTGACGCTTTCTGACGACGCGATGGCGGTCATCGCCTACCTGCGTAACGAATACTTCAATAGTAACCAGACCCAGCCAAACACGCGCACCATCGTCAAGGCAATGGCTGATGAGTGGGGGAGATCCGTCGATCAGAAAGAGCTCTACGACATGTTCGGAGGCGATCCGTCAAAGGTCGCAGGGCGACTCGCCGGTTTGCCCGAGAGCCGGCGCAAGGGCGGATATTGAACGCGCGCGACCCCGAGATCGCACACGATTTCATCGCATGAACGCGAAGAGCGCAGCATGAAGATGCTGCGCTCGTTTCATTTGCGGCATTATCGTTTTGAGCCAAAACGTCGACAACCGCTTACCTCTTGCCCTGTTCCTGAGCACGGCGAAGGGCTGCGGCGAGTGCGGATTCGCCTCCCGCTTCGTTGTCGCGGGACTTCACCGGCGCATTGCCGCGATCACGTGACGAGGGTGGAGGTGCTGCGCGCGACGGGCCTGAATTGATGCCTGACGAGCGCGTGTCGATGGCTCCGGATTTCATGGTCAGCGCGATGCGCTTGCGGCCTACGTCCACGTCCTTCACGCGCACGCGCACAACGTCGCCAGCCTTAGCCACCTCGCGTGGATCCTTGACGAAGCGGTCAGCCAACTCCGAGACATGGACGAGACCGTCCTGATGTACGCCAATATCGACGAACGCGCCGAAGGCGGTCACGTTCGTCACCACGCCTTCCAGGGCCATGCCCGGCTTTAGATCGGAAATCTTCTCGACGCCTTCCATGAACTCAGCCGTCTTGAACTCCGGGCGCGGATCACGCCCGGGCTTCTCCAACTCGGCGATGATGTCCGTGACCGTCGGCACGCCGAAGCGATCGTCCGCGAAGTCCCGTGGCGACAACGTCTTGAGGAAGGCGCGATCACCGATCATCGTCTTTATGGGACGCTTCATGCGATCCGCGATGCGCTCAACTACCTCGTAGGCTTCCGGGTGCACGGCGCTGGCATCCAGCGGATTGGCACCGTTCATGATGCGCAGAAAGCCCGCTGCCTGCTCGAACGCCTTGGGGCCCAAACGGGCGACCTTCTTGATGTCGGATCGCTTCTTGAACGGGCCCTTCTCGTTACGGTGAATGACGATGTTGTGCGCAATGGTCTGATTGAGACCGGCAACGCGCGCAAGCAACGGGGCGGACGCCATATTCACGTCGACGCCGACCGAGTTGACGCAATCCTCGACCACCGCATCGAGCGAGCGCGCAAGCGCGCTCTGGTTGACGTCGTGCTGATACTGGCCGACACCGATTGCCTTGGGCTCGATCTTGACGAGCTCGGCCAACGGATCCTGCAGGCGGCGCGCGATCGAGACGGCGCCGCGCAGCGAGACATCAAGATCAGGGAACTCGGAGGCGGCCAGCTCGGAGGCCGAATAGACGGAGGCGCCCGCCTCCGACACCATCACCTTGGTCAGCTTCGCATCGGGCAGCTTCTTGATGAGCTCGGCTGCCAGCTTGTCGGTCTCACGGCTGGCCGTTCCGTTGCCGATGGCGATCACTTCGACCTTATGCCTGATGCACAGCGCTGCCAGCGCCGCCAGTGCTCCGGCCCAGTCGTTCCTGGGCTCGTGCGGATACACGGTGGCGGTATCGAGCAGCTTGCCAGTCTGGTCCACGACGGCGACCTTGACGCCGGTGCGGATACCGGGATCCAAACCCATCGTCACGCGCGGACCTGCGGGCGCTGCGAGCAGCAGGTCCTTCAGGTTGGACTTGAACACGTCAATCGCCGCGCTGTCGGAGCTTTCCTTCATGCGAAGCAGCAGATCGACGGCAAGCGATATGTGGAGCTTCGCCTTCCAGGCCAGCTTGACGGTGTCGATCAGCCAGCGGTCTGCAAGGCGCCCGCGGTCGGCAATATTGAAGGCCGACATGATCTTCAACTCGGCGGGATGGGGTCGGCCGGGCTCGCGCTCCACATCGAGATCGAGCGTCAGAATATCGTCGTTGCGACCGCGCAGAAGTGCCAGCGCGCGATGCGAAGGGATTTCCCTGATCGGCTGGCGGAAGTCGAAATAGTCGGAGAACTTGGCGCCCTCCGTCTCCTTGCCCTTGGCCACCTTCGACGTGATGATGCCGGCTGCCCACAACCATTCGCGCAAAGTGCCAACGAGCCTGGCATCCTCGCCGATACGCTCGATCAAGATAGCGCGAGCACCGTCGAGCGCGGCCTTGGCGTCCGTCACGCCCTTCTCGACGTCGATGAACCTGGCGGCTTCGACTTCGGGATCGACCGCGGGATTGGCGAGCAGCGCGTCGGCGAGCGGCTCCAGTCCTGCCTCGCGCGCGATCTGCGCCTTGGTGCGGCGCTTCGGCTTGTAGGGCGCGTACAGGTCCTCCAGATCGACCTTGGTGGCGGCGGCGCGAATGGCGCGCTCCAACTCAGGCGACAGCTTGCCCTGGTCGTTGATCGACTTCAGCACCGTGGCGCGGCGGTCTTCCAGCTCGCGCAGGTATCCAAGCCGCTCCTCCAGCTTTCGCAGCTGCGTGTCGTCCAGGCCGCCGGTGCGTTCCTTGCGATAGCGCGCGATGAAGGGCACCGTCGCGCCCTCGCCCAGAAGCTCGACGGCTGCGGCGACCTGCTCGTTCTTCACGCCCAGCTCGGCGGCGATGCGGGTGGTGATCGTGTCCAAGGACAACCTCGCGGATTCTGATCTCGGCGGCTCTGGAGGTAGCGCCAAGACATGGGCGATGTCGAGGCTGGTGCGCGGACCGTCGACAAGGGGTTGCCGAGGGGGCTAGGGAGCGTCGCAGATGCGCCACAGGTTCCGGGGTGCCGGCGGACAACCGGGTCGGGCTGGACGCTGATGGAAAGTTCATGCGCGCCAGAACCACGGCGCCACACCAGCCCAAAGACCGGAACGGCGCGCTCGGGGGTGGCTGCATCTTGGGTCAGAAGAGCCGCCGAGGCTAGTGTGATGATCGAGAAGTCCGCTTCATACTTTTCGGCCGGGTTGCGAGGCGGACTTCTCGATCCCAATCACACTAGTACTCTGAAATTGCTAGTGTCGTCAGAAACGCGAAATTCGTTCCGAGGTTGCCGCAGAATGTGACGAATTTCGCGATCACGACACTAGCAAGCCCCGCTATTTCACGGACTTGGCCAGCCTGACGAGATTGACGAACTCGGCACGAAGTCCGAAGGGATCGTCGCCCTTGGCCTTTGATGCCAGCGCGATGACGTCGTCATATGTGAAGCCTCCGGTCCACGTGCCGCCTTTCAGCAACTGTCCGAAAGCTGCAACCGCAACGGAGAAGCGCACGTCAGCGGACGCCTGATCAACGCTCTTCAGGGCATCGGCAGACCGGATCGGCAGTTCTATCAGGCGGCTCTCGTCTTTCTTGGGCAGCTTGTAGCGCAGCTTGAGGAAGCCAAGCTCACCCGGACTGGCGTTGGGTTGCTGTTGTGCCCTCGTGGCATCGGCTGGTGGCTGCCCGTAGCGCAGATCGTCGACCAACCGCTTCGTTCCAGCGGGCGTTATCTCGTAGATTGCGGTGACTGCGTGGCCAGAGCCGACATCGCCGGCATCGACCCTATCGTTGTTGAAGTCCTCGCGCCGTAACGCTCGCGTCTCGTATCCGATCAAGCGATATTCGCTCACCTCAGAAGGATTGAACTCGACCTGGATCTTCACATCCTTGGCAATCGGGAAGAGCGTGGATGCGGCTTCCTCGACCAGCACCTTGCGCGCCTCATTCAACGTATCGATGTAGGAGGCGGTGCCGTTGCCGTTCTGAGCGAGCGTCTGCATGAGCGCATCGTTGTAGTTGCCCTGTCCGACACCGAGGATCGACAGGAATATGCCGGACTGGCGTTTCCTCTCGATGATGCCCTTCAACTGGTTCTGGTCGGAGACACCGACGTTGAAGTCGCCGTCTGTCGCCAGGATCACGCGATTGACCGCAGATTTGTCGAAGTTCGATTCGACCAGGCGATACGCATCCTCGATGCCTGCCGCACCCGCAGTCGAGCCGCCCGCGCCCAGTGCATCGATTGCGGCCAGGATTTTTGTCCTGTCGGACACCTTGGTTGGCTCGAGCGCGATGCCGGAACCCGATGCATAGGTGACGAGACCGACCGTGTCGTCGGGCTTGAGGTTGTCGAGCAGCATCTTCAGCGAATTCTTGACGAGAGGCAGCTTGTCGGCGGGCTGCATCGAACCCGACACGTCGATCAGAAAGACGAGGTTGGCACGCGGACGCTCGGCACTCTTCAGCTCGTAGCCTTTGATCGCGATATGAACGAGCTGGTGGCTGGGGTTCCATACGCTTGGCAGCACTGTAACAGTTGGCCGGAAGGGGACATCCGCAAGCTCCGGCGTTGCATAGTCGTAGCTGAAATAGTTGACCATCTCCTCGATACGGACAGAGTCAGCCGGCGGCAGTCGGCCGGAATTGAGCGCTCGCCGGACAAAGGCGTACGAGGCGGTGTCGACGTCAATGGAGAACGTCGAGACCGGATCGTCGGCGACCTGCCTGACCGGGTTGTCGGCGACATGCTCGAAGCGATCGCGGTCGGCTTCGACGTGTGGCGGCGGCATCTGATCGATGTAGCCGCCCAGGCGGGATCCGCTCATAAACCGGAATTGATGCTGCGTATCGCGCTTGGCAAGACCTGCACCACTTTGCAGGCCCAATCCCATCTGACCGACCACGCCGGCGGGTGGTGCAGCTGCAATCGGCGCAGGCTCGGATGCGGCAAGGCCTTTGGATTGGGTGGCGGCACGCTCCTCTGGCACCGGCTTTGCGGCGACGATGCGTCGGTCGGCCTCCTCGCGCTTGCGCGACACCTCCTGCGCTGCACGTGCGCGCACTTCATCATCCGCCGAGGTCGCGGCCGAGTCATTTCCATTCGAAAACAGCCCACCGAGCGTAGCCGGCCGGTGCGCCGCCTTCTCCTGATTGACATAGTAGAGGCCCGCCGGAACGGCGATGAAGGCAGTGGCAAGCGAAGCGGCGATGGCATAGTGAGAAGATTGAAGGCGCATCATGGTTCTCCGGGGTTTCGGCGAAAGCATGTGCGTTGGACGTGGGGGGGCGCCCGCTCCTTTGGGCTCCTTGCCTGCTTTTTCGATTGCCTCGACCTGAGCCTTGTCGAAAGCGCCGAGTGCCGCGCGCATCGCCGCCGCCCTGGCGTCGACAGACGCCACCGGCACGGGGAGATGCTTCAAAGATTTCAGCTCGCGCTCGATCATAGGCCTACTCCGCGGCCTCCAGCCGTTTCTTCAGTGTCTTGCGTGCCTCGTGCAAGTGCCAGGACACGGTCTTCTCGCTGACGTTCATCACGCAGGCCGCCTCGGCATGGCTCATGTCCTCGGCATACACCAACAGGACTGCGTCTCTCTGCTGCGGCGGCAAGGTGCGCACTTCGTTCCACAGATCACCGTCCAGCATTCTGGCTTCCGGCGTATCCAGCGACGCGCCGTCGATCAGTCCCAAGACCCGGTCGCTTCCCACCAGCGCAAAACGGCGACCGCGGCGAAGATGGTCCACGGCCGCGTTGTAGGTGATGCGCCAGACCCAGGTGGCGAAGGCGGCCTCCCCGGTGAAGGAGCGAATCGCGGTCGCCAGCTTGATGGCAACGTCCTGGGCCACGTCCTCGGCTGCTTCGCGTGCGCCGCACCACCTCCAGGCCATCCGGTAGATCCGGTCGTAATAGGCGGCCAGAAGCTCGGCAAACGCGGCGCGATCGCCAGCAGCCGCACGCCGGGCCAGGGCTTCGTCAGGCGCCATCTCGGCCCGTTCTGCGGCTTCGTCTGCTGGCATCACGCCGCCGTCACTGCTGTTTCCTGACCCATTAGACGCCGCTGCTTGCGGCCTCCTTGGGGTGCAGGACAAATATTTCTTCAAAGTTGGCCGCAACCCGATTGGGGCGAACCCGGCAAAGGAGGGCGGCAGACGCATATATGCGGCCTGAGACTCAGGGTCCGGCCCCCAACGCCTGACGCGCATGTCGAGGCGTCCCAGGAGAACGCAAATCCGGCTTGGAAGATTTGGAGCGGGCGATGGGAATCGAACCCACGACATACAGCTTGGGAAGCTGTCGTTCTACCACTGAACTACGCCCGCCGACGCGCTTGATCTAGCACGGGCAGCGGACTGCGAAAAGCCGGGATCGTGGGTTCGTTGCGGCGGGCGACACGCCGGAAATTCCGCTCCATGGATATTGACCGCTGCGGGCGGCAATCGCTCACGCGGTGTCATGGGTTGGCGGTGTGGCGGCTGCTGGATGGCGTGATCATTTTCCGCGAATTTTGAGCGGGTTCCACCTAGTGGCCTGTCGCGCCAAAATTGAAACATAGCCGCGACTGCATACAATTTTGGCGCGACATGAAGGCCACTAGTGTCGTGATCGCGAAATTCGTCACATTCTGCGGCAACCTCGGAACGAATTT
>JBFWVC010000018.1:0-99376 GCA_050246945.1 Hyphomicrobiaceae bacterium | reverse complement strand
CGATCACGCTCCACTGCGCGTCGCTCAACCAAAACCTGTTCGCCATGATTCAAGCTCCAATGTTTCGGACCTTGAATCACTGTTCGAAAGAAAATCAAAGACCTGATTGGGTTCGGACCCTAGAGCAGGTCAGTATTAGATTGAATCAGGCCTGACCATCGTGGCCTGCTCTATCTCTTTGTTTGAGAGACTGATTCACGCCTTCGATGGAAGCATGGCTGCATCCATCTTAGACGATCAGGCTCTAATGTCCGGTCCGGCGCAGGGCATTTCTTTACCCCGCGATCTTCTGTCACTTGCGCAATGCGAACAGTGAGCCAATCTTTGCCGGGAGACGGGCTGCCGACCGCCACGTGTGAACCAAGCGCCGGCCCGCATTCCTTAGCTGAGGTCAGACCGTCATGCCCATATATGGTTTTTCCTGCAACTCGTGCAAAAATGAGTTCGAGACGCTCGTGCGTTCTTTTGAAGTGCCGGAATGCCCATCGTGCAGCAGCACGGACCTCACGCAGGAACTCGCTTTGATCGCTTCGCCGAACAAGGGGGCGGATAATGCGGGTTCATTCTCCGGCGACGGTGGCGGTGGCCATACGTGCGGTGGCGGATGTGCATGCGGCTGAGCGCAGGTGTGGCCAGGAACGTTCGCCTGATGAGCAGGCTCAGATCTTCCAGCCCGAATGCATCGCAGCGACGCCGCCAGTGAGGTTGCGGTAGGCGACACGCTCGAAGCCCGCCTCGCGGATCATCCGGGCAAAGGCTTCTTGCTTGGGAAATTTGCGGATCGATTCCACGAGATATTGATAGGGCTGGTCATCGCCGGCTGCGATCTTGCCAAGCCGCGGTATTACCTGGAAGGAATGGAAGTCGTAGAGCTTGTCGAGGATGGGCACGGTCACCTCCGAAAACTCCAGGCACATGAACCGCCCACCGGTCTTCAATACGCGGTAGGCCTCGGCTAGCGCGCGATCGATATTGGTGACGTTGCGGATGCCGAAAGCGATCGTGTAGGCGTCGAAGGATGCGGTGGGGAATGGCAGTGCCTCCGCGTTGCCTTCCACGCATTCGATGCGGTGGGCCAGTCCGGCGTCGTTGACGCGGCGCTGGCCGACATCAAGCATCTCCGGGCTGATGTCGCAGATGACGGCGGTGGCGCTCTCGCCTGTGGACGCCGCATAGCGCAGCGCTATGTCGCCAGTGCCGCCGGCGACGTCGAGCAGGCGGAAGGCCCGGTCTGCCCGTGGCGGGGCGAGCCAATTGATGAAGTCGCGCTTCCAGAGTCGATGCAGGCCGCCCGACATCAAGTCGTTCATCAGGTCATAGCGCTCGGCGACCTTGGCGAAGACGTCGTTAACGAGACCCTGGCGTTCGTCCTTGGGGACCTCGCGGAAGCCGAAGCTGGTGGTTGCGGAGTGCGGCGTGTCGGGCATGGAGGCTCGTTTTCATTTTCCAAGAGATATGCGGGAAGGTCCCGCCGGGTCGCACCATACCGCAGCTACCGGTGGGCGGCCATGGGGCATGCTGAGCGGCTTTGCAGCCGGGCGACAGCGACGGTTCCTGCTGCCTTCAACGGAATTTTATGGCAAGAGCAGGCTCGGTTCAGGAGCGAGCTGGCGTGGAGCGCAGATACTATGACACTGGAGCAGGCTGAAACGATCGTTCAGGCAGCGAGGAAATACGCGCTGGCGAACAATTTGAAGCCACTGGCGATTGCCGTGCTCGACGAGCGCGGGGCGATCAGCTGTCTCCTCAACGAAGACGGCACAAGCCTGCACCGCGCGGACATCGCCATTGGCAAAGCGTATGGCGCACTCGCGCTCGGCATTTCTTCGAGGAAGCTTGGCGAGCGTGCCGAAAGGCAGGCTTATTTCATCGCCGCTGCGGCGCACGCGGCCGGCGGAAAGCTTGTTCCAGTCGCGGGTGGCGTTCTGATCCGCGACGCGGCAGGAGCGTTGCTTGGTGCCATCGGCGTCTCGGGCGACACATCCGATAACGACGAGGCAGCGTGCTGTGCTGGTATTGCAGCGGCCGGCCTCGTCGCGGAGACGTGAGGGCTCGCGGTCAAGCGCGGCAGGCTCGCGACTACTTGATGTGCTCGAGCGAGAACAGGTGCTGCGTGTCCTTGAGCGGCGCGTGGCAGGCGCGGCAGGTGTTGAGGTCCTTGCCCGCTTCCTTACCGTCCGGCTTGTATGCGGCGAAATCCCAGCCATCGTTCTGAAGCTCGGCCGGCAGCTCTTTGCCGAAGCGGGCGCGCTTCTCCATCACAGCGATCAGTGCCAGCTTGTCGCGGATCTTGCGGCCAAGCTTGCTGATGACCGGTTTGCCATCCTTGTCGACTTCGGCCTTGTAGATCTCGCCGACGATGACTGAACCGTCGGGCAGCTCCTTGCCGGCGCGGACGGCCTCAAGGGCCTTGTCGTTGGCGAACAGACGAATGATCTGGTCTGGGTTTTGCGTCCGGTCGAGGCTCAGATAGTTGCTGAAGGTCGTCCTGTAGTCCTTGGGCAGGGCGACACCGTCGGCGGCGATGGCGGGTGCAGTTGCTGCAGCGAGCGACAGAGCGATGCAAAGTGTGGCTGCTGACATTGCGGTTCTGGTCGGCGACATTGGTGGGCTGCTCCTCGTTGTCCGTCTGGATGCCCGGTCAGGCCGGGATGCCAGCGTTGGCTCATAACAATAATAATAACAAAACAAATTGTTGTTATGAGCGGGTACGTGACGCGAGCCACACCTTCAAGGTATTGAAGACGTTGGCTTGGCTGCATAAAGGCACGTTGCCACCCCATTGCTCAGGTAAGGGCACATCGATCCCGTGACAGCATCGACCCGACGACAGATCCTCGATCTCATCAGCCGACGCCCGCAGACGGTGGCGGAACTGGGTGGCCAGTTGGATGTGACCCGCAACGCCATAGTCGTGCAGCTTCAGCAGCTCGAGGCAGACGGCTTGGTGCGGCGTGGGAAACGGCAGCGGACCGGGGGTGCGGGCAAGCCCGGCTATGACTACGAGATTGTGCCCGGTACGGAGGATCGCCTGTCCCTGGCTTATCGGCCTTTGCTCGAGCAACTGGTCGCCGTGCTCGGTCGGCGGTTGTCAGCAGGGACGGTGGCGGAAATTCTGGAGGAGGCGGGGCGCGAGCTTGCGCGCAGCGCGGGCCTGTCCAGGTTCGAGGATCCGCGCGCGCGCATCAAGCAGGCCGTGGCGACTGTCAATAGCCTGGGTGCGTGCGCTGAGATCGTCGACGATGGGACGGGCGCGGTGGTGGTCGAGAACCGACGCTGTCCGTTCGCTTCGGCGGTAAGGCGGGAGGCGTGCGTGTGCGTCGCCGCGGCAGCTTTCTTCCGTGAGGCGACCGGTCTTCCGTTCGAGCAGAAATGCCTGCACGGCGACACGCTGACGTGCCGGTATGTTGTGGTTGGAGATGGCTTCCAGAGCAAAGCCTGAACGAGCGTACCAGGATGCCTGAGCTTCCCGAGGTCGAAACAGTGCGGTGCGGGCTAGAGCCCGTGATGGTCGGGCGTACCTTTGCGTTCGTAGAGGCGCGACGGCCCGATCTTCGGTTTCCGTTGCCGGAACGGATGTCAGAGCGCCTGCAGGGGCGAACTCTTGAACATCTCGGGCGACGTTCGAAATACCTTGTCGCGCGCGTGTCGGGCGGCGACGTGCTCATCATGCATCTGGGGATGAGTGGGCGCTTCACGATCTCAGAGGCAAGGCCGGGCGGCGATGTTCGTCCTGGTCAGTTCGTGCATGGGAATGGCGCCGATCCCCAGCATGATCATGTTGTATTCGAGATGTGCGACGAAGGAGATCACGGCAATCGGGGCAGTGCGGCGGCGGGCTGTTCGGGGACAAGCCGGATCGTCTACAACGATCCGCGCCGGTTCGGCTTCATGGTAATGGTGCCTGAGGCTGAATTCGAAGCGCATGCGCTGATCCGCGATCTCGGACCCGAGCCACTGGGCGACGCCTTGACGCCAGCCTATCTGGCCCAACGCGCGATGGGCCGCAAGGCGGACCTGAAAGCCTTCCTGATGGATCAGCGCAACATTGCCGGGCTTGGCAACATCTATGTGGCGGAGGCGCTATTCCGAGCCGGGCTGTCACCCAGTCGCGCTGCTTCATGCCTTGCAAACCGGGTGGGACGGCCGACCGCACGGGCTGAGCGGCTTGTGCCCGCGATCCGGCAGGTGCTGAAGGATGCGATTGCCGCGGGGGGCTCGACGCTGAGGGACTACCGGGCGGCGGATGGGGCACTCGGCTACTTCCAGCATCAGTTTTTGGTCTATGGCAGGGCTGGAGAGGCTTGCGCGCGGCCCGGTTGCCGGGGCATTGTGCGCCGCAGCATTCATGGTGGCCGTTCGACCTACCATTGCAGCTGCTGTCAGCGGTGAGCCGCTTCAGGCTTGCGGGCCCGTCAGGCGTAGCGGCGGCGCGACGGCCGCAGCATGCCCCAAAGCGCCCGCAGGCTCAGCAGGCCCATTACGAGCGTGATTGCTGCGTAGGCGACAGGAATGCCCATCGGCGCGGTCCGTTCCACCGCAGTGGCGCCGTCGGCAAAACAGAGGCCGGAGGCGTCCTTGCAGGCGAGCCAGACGAGGTAGTGCTGGTTGAAGAAATATGTGCTCAGCGCCCCCACGGCGAGGAACGCCAAGAGAAAGACTAGGTAGAAGAGGCGGCGGAACATCAGCGACTCCCGACAGTACGATTGATCCATTGCCCGGTCGGTGCATCGGATCGTGACAACCCCGCGGGCGCGTCCGCTCAACGAAATCGACAACTGGAGAATGAAGCATGGCCTTTGAGAACATCATTGTCGAGACGAAGGATCGCGTCGGTGTCATTACGCTTAACCGGCCGAAGGCGCTCAATGCCCTCAACAGCGCGCTGATCGGTGAACTCAATCAGGCACTTGATGCATTCGAGGCGGATGCGGCAATCGGCGCCATCGTCGTTACCGGCTCGGAGAAGGCCTTTGCCGCAGGCGCCGACATCAAGGAGATGGCGTCGAAAAGCTACGCAGAGGTCTATGCCGAGGACTTCATCTCAAGCTGGGAGCGGGTCACACGGACCCGCAAGCCCGTGGTCGCGGCGGTCGCGGGCTTCGCGCTGGGCGGCGGCTGCGAGCTTGCCATGATGTGCGACTTCATCATCGCCGCGGATACGGCGAAGTTCGGCCAGCCGGAAATCACGCTCGGCATCATGCCGGGCGCGGGCGGCACGCAGCGCCTCACCCGCTTCGTCGGCAAATCCAAGGCAATGGAAATGTGCCTTACCGGGCGCATGATGGACGCGGCTGAAGCGGAGCGGTCCGGGCTCGTGTCGCGAGTCGTTCCGGCTGATGATCTACTGGCCGAGGCGCTCAAGGCGGCGGGCAAGATCGCGGCGATGTCGCTGCCGGCCGTGATGATGACGAAGGAGACCGTCAACCGCGCCTACGAGACGACACTGGCGGAGGGCGTTCGCTTCGAGCGGCGCGTGTTCCACGCGATGTTCGCAACGGAAGATCAGAAAGAGGGCATGG
Organism: Hyphomicrobiaceae bacterium; assembly: GCA_050246945.1. Lineage (GTDB taxonomy): Bacteria > Pseudomonadota > Alphaproteobacteria > Rhizobiales > Hyphomicrobiaceae > JAEUMD01. The sequence goes on along the minus strand of JBFWVC010000018.1, from coordinate 93,854 downwards.
CGGCATTCGTGGACAAGCGCAAGCCGGACTTCAAGCATCGCTGAGGCTCTATTGCCTGCCGCACTCTATCAGCGCGACAGTCTGCGGTGTGTTGCGTAGGCCAGTACAGAGATGACGACAATCGCCAGGCCGCCTGCCACGAAGATGTGGTTGGCGGCCCAGTCGCCTTTGGCAGTCGCAAGCTTGCCGCTGGCCACGAGAATTACCAGGGCGAGTGCGGCAGCAATTCCTTGTGCCAGGGCGAGCATGGCCGAGATTGCGAGCGCGGCGGGCGTTGCGAGGGGCGAGGACGGTGCAGAAATTTTCCGCGCGAAATTGTAAAGGCCGAGCGCGATGAGCAGCATGCCTAATCCATATTGCCAGCCATGCCGCCAATAGATACCCGAGAGCGCGTACACTGTGAGCATCGCCAATCCGCCCCAGTTATAGACCGCACCGATGAGCTGCGCATTGATGCGACCAGCGGCGATGGCCGCCGGCGTGACGGTGTTGGTGGTCGTCGGGCCGGTGCGTTCCAGTCGGCGGTTCTCAGTGATGGCGGTGTAGACGAAGAGCATGGCTGCGATGGCGGCAGCGGCCATCGATACAATCCGCCAATCCATCGCGGCAGCCAGTGTCATTGCCGCGATGCAGCCGAACAGAGTTGCGGCGGTGCGTGCTGACACGACAAACGCTTGCATATTGGCACCTTAGGCTCCGACCAATGAAACGCACGCAGCCTGTCCTGACCTGGCGCGGATTTCATAGAAATGTTGCCGTGTCACGCAGCCACGCCGCGTCGGTCGTTGCGAGCAGCCCAAAGCGCATAGGCCGACAGGATTGCCAAACCGATAGCTCCGGCGAAGAACGTGTTCTGGGCGGCCCAGTCCATCAGTTTGGGGTTCTGGTATCGTGTCAACTTGCCGTCGATGAGCATGCCGACGATGGCGACAAGCATGCCGACGAGCTGAAGCCAAGTAAGCTTGTTGCCGATCGAGAGCATCGTATCATCGACGCGTCCTTCGGCGGCATCCCGAGACAGCGTGTTGGAATAGAAGATGCAGGCTGTGCCGACCAATGCCAGCCCCATGAACCAGTGCGACCATTCGTGCCATGACAAGAGTGCCAGGTAGGTAATGGCGATGGTTGTTGCCGCCCAGATGTAGATGAAGCCCATATTGCGTGCTGTGGTGGCGGCGATTTCAATTTTGCTGGCCCCATCCCTGCGCAGCTTCTGGTTCTCTGTAATCCCGACAAAAGCGATGCCGAGACAGATCAATGCGCCGAGGCTCAGGTGGACGAGCGGCATACGTGCGCCTGTTGCCATTAACATCCCCGCGAGGCTTATTGAAAACGCAAGTCCCCAAATGAACATGGAAGGCATGTTCGGATCTCCAAATCTTCGTTGCGATCGATACTGATGCACGAAATCGTTTGCGATGCTGTAAACGCTGCGCGGTGCGGATCGTAGACTGATTCACAGCCGCGGGGCGACCTTGGGGCGACCGGTGTGCGGCCAAATAATGGTCGGGGCCATATTGGCGCGGCAACTGGCCGCTCCATCAAGATTTGTCGGAGTGCGGCGGGTTGATCTGTTCGTTGCCGAAAACGCGCTTCACGCGCGGCAGCAGGAGGCTGGTGTTCCAACCCTGACGCCTGGCTCCCTTTCGGGGACCAGTGCGTCAGCCCGGAACCATGGCAATTCTCTGGTCGGCGTTCTGAATGGACTGACGCTTGGCGATCTTCGCCCGGGACTCAAACGTCAGATCGAGCACACTGGTGTCGTGATCTCAAAACAATGAGCCGCGGACCAAGCCAGCACGCCTGAACCGCGATATTTCGACGATGGCCGTTGACCGCACTTGCCGCGGCAAGTATAGGTCTCGCACCTCGCCGCTCGGGACAAGCCGTCCCGGGCGGCAGCCGTGTTTGTGCCCGGGCTTGGTGTATCGCGATGGTTCAACCCGCTGATATTCCTGGCGAGGAGGCAAGGATCTTACCACGCAAGGAGCCACACGATGGCGAACACCAAGTCGGCCAAGAAGGCCGTTCGCAAGATCACGAAGCGCACTGAAGTGAACAAGGCGCGCCGTACGCGCATGCGCTCGGAGGTCCGCAAGGTCGAGGAAGCGATCGCTTCGGGCGACAAGTCCGCAGCTTCGGCTGCTCTCAAAGCGGTGGAACCGGTGCTGGCGCGGACAGCGCAGAAGGGCATTGTTCATAAGCGCACCGCAAGCCGCAAAGTCTCGCGTCTGACGGCGCGCGTCGTAGCCATGGCTGACTGATATCGGGCTACGCGCAGGTGTCGGCGAAGTTCGCTCGAGGCTTTGTGTGTGGTCTGTTCGCCACTATCAAGAGTCGTCAAGCAGGCATCCGCAATGCATTATGAACGCTTCTAAGTGCCTGAATCTCAGGCTTGGGCGTGACTTTGTAGAGCCCATTTAGGGGTGGTAGGCGCTGGCGGGTCTGCAGGGAAAAGCAAAAAACGATACGGGCGGCGACCTCCGAGCGGAGGCGCCGCCCGATGCGTTTTGGGTCCTTCAGGAGCCGGGTTTTCCCAAGGCTCTCAATGAGATTCTCCACAGAGATGTGGATTCTTTCGGAAGGCATTCCGGCACCGAAAAGGCCGAATTTTCGGCCTTTTTTGCGAGTGCTCGGCACGCTTGCGCTGCGGATGGTTAAGGGTTAATTAATTTCTTCAGCACGGCCCTGCGGGGACATGTTGAGAGCTTCTCAAATGAAGCTGGGCCGTTGTCGCGTGTATCGCGTGTGTGTGTGGCGTAACCAATCAGTAAACGAAGAGTAGCAAGTCCCGGTGGGCCGGATTTTGTCCGGACCAACGTTGGGAGTATCTTGCGATTGTCTTGGCCGGGCTCGTGCGGATGCTTGGTCATGGACGCGTGTCGCTGGGTGCTCCACGTATAGTGGCGGAATGTGGAGTGCACGTGTGGCGAAAGGGGTAGGGCGTGAACTCCGGTAGTGCTGTGCACATTGAGAATGTGCCTGTCCTGGAAGTCTGGGCACGTCTCAAGGGCGACCCGCAATCGGCGATGATCGATTGCCGGACGCGTGCGGAGTGGGCGTTCGTGGGACTGCCCGACCTTAGCGGGATCGGCAAGCAGCTCCTCACCATCGAGTGGCAGACATTTCCTGACAACCGGATAAATCCGATGTTCGTCGCGGAACTGTCAGCGCAGCTCGATGCAGCCGGTGTGACGAAAGATGCGGAGATCTTCTTCATCTGCCGGTCTGGTGGACGCAGCCGTATGGCAGCACAGGCAATGATAGAGGCGGGGTATCAACGCTGCCGTAACGTGACTGAGGGGTTTGAGGGTCCACTCGATCCACTCCGTCACAGGGGAAGTGCGAGCGGCTGGAAGGTCGCCGGGCTTCCCTGGGTGCAGGGATAGCCGCCGCAACGCAAGTTTCAGATTGGCACTGCAACGCCGCTCGAGGGGTCGGGCGCGAAGGGGTTGTCGTTGTCTTTCGGGTGCGGTGCGGGGCGCAAATTGAGTTCAGGGGGCACGTTAAATGGATAGCATCGAGAAGTTCGGAGCGGAGATCGTGGCAAAGGCGGCGGGCGAGCGGGTGCCTGCCAGGATTGAAGCGGATGCGGCTCAGCGAGCGGTGGACGGACGCGGCCACAAGGTGCGGGCGATGCTGCGAGCGCAACTTGGCGAGGACATCTTCACGAGCTGGTTCAACGCAATGGAGTTCGAGAGCTTCGATGGCTCGACGGTTCAGGTTTCGGTACCGGTGAAGTTCCTCAGGAACTGGATCCAGTCGCACTACGAGGATGCGCTGCTCGCTTGCTGCAAGGCGGAATTCAAGGGAGCGGAGCGTATCGAGGTGCTTCTGCGCCAGCCGGGTGGGGGTGCGGGCAAGACGCCTGCGGCGCATGCTCATGCCGCGCAGCGAGATAACGAAGCGACTGGCGGTGCCAAGGGGCAAGCTCCCGAAGGTCCGCGGGTTCTGTCCGCCGCTGCGATGCAAGCCATCCTGCCGCCAGCACAGGGACGCACGCAGGTCGGCGGGTTCGAGGGCTCGCCGCTCGATCCGCGCTATACATTCGATACGTTCGTCGTTGGCTCCTCCAATCGCCTTGCGCATGCAGGCGCCACGCAGGTCGCCGAAACGGTATTGACGTCGAGCCCGGCGTTCAACCCGCTCTACATCCACTCCTCGGTCGGCCTTGGAAAGACACACCTCCTTCATGCGATCGCGTGGGAGGTGAAGAGCCGCAATCCCGATGCGCAGGTGCTCTATCTCACGGCCGAGCGATTCCGCTATCAGTTCGTCGAGGCGCTGCGCAGCCAGGATCCGCTGGCTTTCAAGGAGAAATTCCGCTCGATCAACCTGCTGCTGATCGACGACCTGGAATTCATGCACGGTGAAAAGACCGAGCAGGAATTCGACCACATCATTAATGCTCTACTCGATGGGGGCCGTCAGGTCGTGGTGGCGTCGGCACGCGCGCCCAACCATATTGACCGTCTCAACGAACGCATGCGCTCGCGCCTCCAGCGTGGGCTCGTCACCGAGCTCGGCGGGCTCGACTACGATCTGCGCGTCAAGGTTCTGGAGAAGCGCATCGCCGAGAAGGCGGCGCTGGACCGGTCCTTCCAGCTTTCTACGGAGGTCATCAACCTGCTGGCGGAGCGTCTGACGGAGAACGGCCGCGAGCTCGAAGGCGCCATCACGCGGCTGTTCGCAAACTGGCAGTACATGCGTACGCCGATCTCGCTCGACATCGCCGAGACGGTGGTTCGCGATCTGGTGCAAGGCATCGAACCTCGGCGCATCAAGATCGAGGACATCCTGCGGATCATCTCTCGCCACTTTGGCGTGTCGAAGGGTGATCTCCTGTCGCAGCGCCGTCACCGCTCGGTGGTCTGGCCGCGCCAGATCGGCATGTATCTGGCAAAGCAGCTCACGGCGCGCTCCCTGCCCGAGATCGGCCGGCGGTTCGGCAATCGCGATCACACAACGGTTTTGCATGCGATCCGCAAGATCGAAAACGAAATTTCGGGAAATCCGCGATTGAGAGACGAAATCGACGAGTTGAAGAAGCTCTTGAGCCACTAATGGTTTTGATTCCGCCGTGCCCAAGTGCGCTCGTCGCATCGGGTCGGCAACGAAGTTGCCTGCAACGGACAGGGGGCACTTGCGCCGGTGAAGGCAATAGCGGGAAGGGAGCGGCGACCGCGGCGGTCGCCGCTCCCTTGATTCTTGCAGGATTTGATTCTTCCAGGTTTCACGCGGACCGAGCCGCGACCGGCAGCGGTGGCCGGGCCTTGAAAAGCATGTTCATGAGCGTTGGCGGATGCCTGAGACCCCTTGAAAAACAGGTGCGTATGGGGTGAAGTGCGAGCCCCGATTCCCGTTTCGCTGGGCACATCCCATCCATCCGACGTGCCGACGCCATGCCGGGAACCCCCAAAATTGGGGCAGCGGCCTGCCGTCTTCAACCGGCGCCGGCGGCATCTGGCCTCGCGAATTCTCATGGAACCTTTTTGAGGAACTGAGCATGCGGCTAGTGATCGAACGAGGTGAGCTTCTCCGGGCGCTCGGTCATGTCACAAGCGTTGTCGAACGGCGGACGACGATTCCGATTCTGTCGAACGTGTTGCTGAGGGCAAAAGACCAGCAACTGTCGTTCAAGGCGACGGATCTGGAACGTGAGGTGGTTGAGGGGGTCGGCGCCGACGTCGGCGCGGCGGGCGCGGTGACGGTTCCCGCGCACATCCTGCACGACATCGTGCGCAAACTTCCCGACGGTTCGGAAGTGGAGATCAAGAGCGATGGCGAGAAGGAACGGCTGACGATCGCCGCGGGGCAGGCACGGTTCGCGCTGCAGACACTTTCGCCGGAGGACTTCCCGGACGTCGCGGCCGGTGAGATGACGCATTCCTTCGACATCGCCGCGGCGGATCTGAAGCGGCTGATCGAGAAGACGCGGTTTGCGATCTCGACAGAGGAAACCCGCTACTATCTAAACGGTATTTATCTGCATACTGCCAAGAGCGGCGGCAAGGAAGCGTTGCGCGCTGTGGCGACCGATGGACACAGGCTGGCGCAGGTGGAACTCGAACTTCCGAAGGGCGCTTCCGGCATGCCTGGTGTGATCGTGCCGCGCAAGACGGTGCATGAGCTGCATCGCCTGATCGAGGCTTCGGGGGACACGGTCCATGTGAGTGTGAGCCAGTCCAAGATCCGCTTCCAGATCGGAACGGTGACGCTCACCTCGAAGCTGATCGACGGTACGTTCCCCGACTACGAGCGCGTCATACCGCAGGGCAACGACAAGGTCCTGAAGGTGCCGAATGCGGAATTCATGAGCGCGGTCGATCGTGTCTCGACGATTGCAAGCGAGCGCGGGCGCGCGGTGAAGCTCAACATCGCACCCGACAAGCTGGTGCTGTCGGTGAACAATCCCGACGGCGGCAGCGCAACAGAAGAGATCGGCGTCGATTACGGCAACCAGCCGCTGGAGATCGGTTTCAACGCGCGTTATCTGCTCGACATTGCCGGTCAGCTCGAGGGGGACGAGGCGAGCTTCCTGCTCAACGATCCCGCTTCTCCGACGATGGTCCGCGATGCCGGCGATGCGACGGCGCTCTATGTGCTGATGCCGATGCGGGTGTGAGGCGGTCTGCGGATTGCCGATGGGAGCGATGGGGCGAAGGGCTGCTCAATGCACTTTTTCGGATAGTGCCCCGCATAAGTTGCGAGGTTCGCGCTGTGAGGCGAGCTTCAGAACGAGTCGACGTCTACAGCGTGGCGCGATTTATCGAATTCGCTGCCACGCTTTAAGTCTTTGGTTCTGTGCAAGTCGTTATCGCAAAACCGGTTCCCACTTTTGCGCGACATGCAGTGGCGCCGGGTTCAGAAGCACAACCAGGGGCCCAAGCAGGTCTTGGGTGTCCCGCCCTTGCAGGCCATCTGCGAGGAGTAACACGAAATCATCGTCGAGCCTGATTTGCAGTTCGTGCGCACTGGCCCTTTTCCCACGAGACCCCGCCCGGCGAGTGTATTCTTAAGAGCGTTTGTGGAGAACAGCACGGCGGAATCGTGGGTGAAGTTTTCGCCAAGGGCTGTAACCCTGGTACAATCGGCGGCCTGAGCCGTCGCCGAAAGTGCGCACACCATCGCCGTCGCCATCAGGCCGAATTTGAAGACCTGCATTGCCCCCTCCGAATATAGAAACTCACTCGGACGCTAGTCGAGTTCTTGGCGCTTGCCAAGGGATGGACTTGTTGCAAGTCGGATGTATTTTCCGTAAAGCGAACTACATCTGGCAGCGCTACTATCTACGCTTTCCACAGGCACGGCATCGCCATCTCTGAATGTCCGCTCGGGGTTAATGGCCGACCTGATTTTTCTGCTGGATTTTGTGCCTCATTTCGCGACGAGACAGTGGTCTCAGGTTGCGCGAGGCGCCATATTGCGGGGCATGAATCACTTCGATCAAGGACCGCCGCAACGCGCTTCGGCCGCCGCTGAGGCCGCCGCTGGCGCGCGCCCGGCGGGACAGCGGTTGTGGATCGAGCGGGTGCAGCTCACCAATTTCCGCAGTTATCGAAACGCTATCGTCGAGGCGACGCCAGAGCCGGTCGTGCTGGTTGGGCCGAACGGAGCGGGCAAGACCAATTTTCTCGAAGCAATTTCTCTCCTAGCGCCCGGTCAGGGATTGCGGCGCGCGTCGTTCTCCGATCTGGGGCTTGCTGCGGGCGATGGCAGCTGGTCGGTCGCGGGGCGCGTTCACACGGCGCTGGGCACGGTTGAAATCGGTACCGGGCTCGCGCGCGGGGCGGGCGGCGGCGGCGAAGGGCGGCAGGGCCGCATCGTGCGCATCGACGGGGAGGCGCATTCGGGTTCGGGGGCGCTGGCCGATTACGTCGAGATGGTCTGGCTGACGCCGGCGATGGACGGTCTTTTCACCGGGCCGGCCGGTGAGCGCCGGCGTTTTCTCGACCGCCTCATCCTGTGCTTCGACGCAGGTTATCGCACCCGGGTCGGTCGGTTTGAGCGCGCCATGCAGTCGCGCAATAAGTTGCTATCGGACGGTGTGCGCGACAACGCGCTGATCGAAGGCTTCGAGATGGCGATGGCGGAAAACGGCGTCGCGGTCGCCGCGCAGCGCGCTGAGGCGGTCGCATCGCTGACGCAAGTGATCGAGAGGCGGCGAGAGTGGGATCCACAGTCTCTGTTTCCTTGGGCGGATCTTGCCATAGAGGGTTCGCTGGAAACGGCGCTGGCGGATCATCCTGCCGTCGAAGTCGAAGATCTCTTCATGCGCGAGCTGCACAGCGTGCGGGAGCGCGACAGGGCGGCAGGGCGTGCCCTGTCGGGGCCGCACCGGTCGGACCTGGTGGTTGGTCATGGCCCGAAGTCGATGCCCGCGCGGCTGTCATCGACGGGCGAGCAAAAGGCGCTGTTGTTCGGGATCGTGCTGGCACATGCCCAACTTGTTGCGGAGCGCCAGTACGGGCTCGCGCCAATCCTTCTTCTTGACGAGGTGACGGCGCATTTCGACGCTGACCGGCGGTCTGCACTGTTTTCGGAAATCCTGCGGCTCGGGGCTCAGGCGTGGATGACTGGGACCGATGCGGCGGCGTTCGAGGTGCTCACGGGACGGGCGCAATTCCGGCTCGTTTCGGAAGGCGGCGTGAGGGCGCTCCACCGGAAATAGACCAGCCGCGTTGTCGCACCCATAACATACTGTTTCTAAATTATAATTTAAATCCGCCGGCGGTTGCCAGGGGGGCTATTTTTGGTGCGGTCCGGGCGCCGATGTGATATACATTTTTCGTCTTACGGGGCCGCTTGGAACGGTCCTTTATCGGTCGGCTGCCGCTCACTGCGGATTGAAGCTCCGGCCGCAATCCAGGGTTCGACCACCAGGGTCTGACGGTGCGCTTGCCAAGTCGGGTCGTAGTGCTGCGCGGTCGAACCTGATGCGCGAAAAGCGAACGGGAAAACTAAGGACACCGCATGAGCAAGAACAAGGGCGCCGAAAGCTATGGCGCCGAGAACATCAAGGTGCTCAAGGGTCTCGACGCGGTGCGCAAGCGTCCAGGCATGTACATCGGCGATACCGACGATGGATCAGGCTTGCATCACATGGTCTACGAGGTGGTCGACAACGCGATCGACGAGATCATGGCTGGCTTTGCGACCAAGGTTGTCGTGACGCTCAACGCGGATGGCTCGTGCACGGTGCTCGACGATGGCCGCGGCATTCCGACCGATATTCACAAGGAAGAGGGCAAGTCGGCAGCCGAGGTCATCATGACCCAGCTGCACGCGGGCGGTAAGTTCAACGAGGGTGGCGACGATGCAAATCCCTACAAGGTATCGGGCGGTCTGCATGGCGTTGGTGTCACCGTCGTCAACGCGCTCTCTACATGGCTGGAGCTGAAAATCTGGCGCAGCGGCAAGGAGCATTTCGTCCGCTTCCGCAACGGCGAGGCCGAGAAGCCACTTGAGGTCGTGGGTGATGCACCGGAAGGCAAGCGCGGTACGCAGGTAACGTTCCTGCCGAGCACGGAGACGTTTTCCAAGACCGATTTCGATTATCACACGCTGGAGCATCGCCTGCGCGAATTGGCGTTTCTCAATTCGGGGGCGGAGATCGTTCTGGTGGATGCCCGCCATGCCGACGAGAAGCGCGAGGCGATGCATTACGAGGGCGGGCTTGCGGCGTATGTGCGCTATCTCGATCGGTCGCGCAGCGGTCTCATCTCCGAGCCGATCCAGGTTGCGGGAGAACGTGACGGCATCGGTTGCGAACTGGCATTGTGGTGGAACGACAGCTACCACGAGAACATGTTGTGCTTCACCAACAACATTCCGCAGCGCGATGGCGGCACTCATTTGGCGGGCTTTCGTGCGGCGCTGACGCGCGTCATCAACAAGTACGCCGAAGAGAGCGGAATCGCAAAGAAGGAGAAGGTTTCCTTCACTGGCGACGACGCGCGCGAGGGCTTGTGCTGCGTGCTTTCTGTAAAGGTGCCGGACCCCAAGTTCTCATCGCAGACCAAGGACAAGCTCGTTTCCTCGGAGGTGAAGCCGGTTGTCGAGAATGTGACAGGCGAAGCCCTGTCGCAATGGTTCGAGGAGCATCCGAAAGAGGCGAAGTCGATCGTCGGCAAGATCGTCGAGGCGGCGGCGGCTCGCGAGGCGGCGCGAAAGGCGCGCGAGCTGACGCGGCGAAAGGGCGTGCTCGACATGGCGAACCTGCCGGGCAAGCTGGCTGAATGCCAGGACCGCAACCCGGCGAACACCGAGATGTTCATCGTCGAGGGCGACTCGGCCGGCGGCTCGGCCAAGCAGGCGCGCAACCGTGAGTTCCAGGCGGTGCTGCCTATCCGCGGCAAGATCCTGAACGTGGAACGCGCGCGGATGGACAAGATGCTGTCGAGCCAGGAGATCGGCACGCTCATCACGGCGCTGGGTACCGGCATCGGTCGCGGAGATGACGGCGGCTTCAACCTTGAAAAGCTGCGCTACCACAAGATCATTATCATGACGGACGCCGACGTCGACGGCGCGCACATCCGCACGCTTTTGCTGACGTTCTTCTACCGGCAGATGCCGGAGCTGGTGGAGCGCGGGCATCTCTACATCGCGCAGCCGCCCCTCTACAAAGTTGCGCGAGGCAAGTCCGAGACGTACCTGAAAGACCAGAAGGCACTCGAGGACTATCTCGTGGACAGCGGCATCGAGGATGCGGTGCTCGTGTCCGGCGCGGGTGCGTCGCGCGCGGGCCGTGACCTCAAGGACATCGTAGACCAGGCGCGCGGCATCGTCCGTGTCATCGATGAGATGCATTCGCGCTATCCGCGCGCCATCATCGAGCAGGCGGCGATCGCCGGCGCGTTCAACGCCGCGTTGCTGGGCGATCCGGTGGAGGCGCAACGCATCGCCGACGAAGTGGCGCGGCGTCTCGACACGATTGCGGATGAGACTGAGAAAGGCTGGTCGGGCACGTTCGGCGATCAGGGCTATCTGTTCCGGCGCGAGGTGCGCGGGGTGACGGAAGCACATGCTCTCGACAAGGCGCTGATCTCTTCACTCGAGGCACGGCGCCTGAACGAGCGGCGCGAGGCGCTGGATGAAGTCTATGGTTCGCCCTCAACGCTGAAGCGCAAGGAGCAGTCGGTGCCGGTCAACGGTCCGCGCGATCTCGTCGACGCGATCTACGAGACGGGGCGAAAAGGCCTTTCGCTGCAGCGATACAAAGGTCTTGGCGAGATGAACCCGGAGCAGTTATGGGAGACGACGCTCGACAAGGAAAGCCGCACGCTGTTGCAGGTGAAGATCGGCGACCTGGGCGAAGCCGACGAGATCTTTTCCAAGCTGATGGGTGACGTCGTCGAACCCCGCCGCGAATTCATCCAGGACAACGCGCTCAATGTGGTGAATTTGGATGTGTGATTGTGCTGCGGACTATCCCGCGCAGCCAGTCTCTACGGCCTTCGGCCTGAAATAATGACGCCAGTCCAATTTGTTATCTCGCCTGATTTGCCGGATAGTCCGATGTAACGAAAATTGGGCTTTATAAGGCAGATGGAGTGTCGTAAGAGCCGGATCCAGTCTGCTGCACTGCAGCGTCACCTATGATGGCACTTGTGGCTGATTCCTACGCGGCTGGCGGAAAATTCGAGCCTCGCTCCGAAGAGCAACCTCGGCAACGTTTCTGGTCGTTGGTGATCGGCTCCATCGGTGTCGTTTATGGTGACATCGGTACGAGCCCGCTTTACGCGTTCAAGGAAGCCGTGTCCGCAGCCCACGGGCATGGCATTGACAATCGCGAAATCGTGTTCGGTGTTCTGTCGCTGATCCTCTGGGCACTATTGCTCATCGTGACATTCAAGTACGTCTGGCTGTTGCTTCGCGCCGACAACAAGGGTGAAGGTGGTACGTTTGCCCTCATGGCACTCAGCCAGCAGGTCGCTAAGCGGAGCACAAAGCTGTTGCTGATCCTCGGCATTGCGGGAGCAGCGTTCTTTTATGGCGACGCAGCCATCACTCCGGCAATTTCGGTCATATCCGCAGTCGAGGGGTTGAAGCTTGTCCATCCGAAGCTCGGCAATATCGTGGTGCCGCTTTCGGTTCTGATCCTGCTCGGATTGTTTTGGATGCAATCGCACGGCACCGGACGAGTTGCGAAGTTGTTCGGCCCTCTTACGGTGGTTTGGTTCCTTGTTCTCGCGGTAGGTGGCCTCATCCATATCTTCGATGATCCCAGCGTTCTGGCGGCGATCAATCCGGGTTACGGCGTTGGGTTTCTGATCTCGAACGGACTCACCGGTCTTACCGTACTTGGGCTTGTCTTCCTTTCGGTAACGGGAGCCGAAGCGCTCTACGCGGACCTGGGCCATTTTGGCCGCAGGCCGATTCAGTTCGCCTGGATCTGGTTCGTGCTGCCGGCGCTCGTACTCAATTACTTCGGTCAGGGGGCATTGGTGCTCTCGGACCCGCATGCAATCGAAGGATCATTCTTCAAACTTTATCCCGAATGGGCCCTGATCCCAATGGTGCTGCTCGCGACGGCCGCAACGATCATCGCAAGCCAAGCCGTAATTTCCGGTGCATTTTCTTTGACTCGGCAAGCGATCCAGCTTGGCTTGCTCCCACGCCTTCATGTCCGCCACACGTCAGAGACGATGAGTGGGCAGATCTATATGCCCAAGGTCAATTGGGCGCTGTTCGTTATTGTAATCGCTCTTGTTTTGACGTTCAGAACTTCGAGCGCGCTCGCCACTGCCTATGGCATCTCGGTGACTGCATCGATGGTCATAACATCCCTGATGACTTTCTTTGTCGTTTGGAAGCTGTGGGGTTGGAATTTTGGTGTCGCGATGGCGATCGTATGGCCCCTTATCATAATCGAGCAGGTCTTCTTCGCAGCCAATATGCTCAAGTTTCTGGAAGGCGGGTGGTTGCCGGTATTGATCGCGATCATACTGATATTTGCGATTATGACATGGCTGGCGGGCACCAAGGTACTCGCTGGCCACGATCGCAAGAGACAAGGCGATCTTGATTGGCTGGCTAAAAGGCTTCACCAACGCCCACCTGCGCGGGTGCCGGGCACGGCTGTTTTCATGACGGCCACAGCGGACGTTGTGCCCACGGCCCTCATGCATAACCTGAAGCACAACAAAGTTCTGCATGATCGCAATATCATCATGTCGATAAAGACGGAAGAAACACCTCGCGTGCCGCGCCATAAGCGCGTTGAGGTGCGGCGGATCTCGGAACAATTTTACGTCGTTACTGCTCATTACGGCTTCATGGAGCTGCCAAGTGTGCCGAAGATCATAGAGCATTGCGGCCGCAAAGACCTGTATGTCGAGATGCCGGCAACCTCATTCTTTTTGTCGCGCCGTTCGCTCAAGCCGACCCGCAATAAGGGGCTGCCATTGTGGCAGGAAGGTATGTTTATGTGGCTCAGTTCGATCGCCGAGGATGCATCCGCGTACTTTCGCATTCCGACCGATAGGGTTGTCGAGATCGGTACGCAGGTTGAGATCTAATTCAGCATGACCTTAATCTATGTCGATGCGGATGCGTGTCCGGTGAAGGATGAGGCGGCGAAGGTGGCGGCGCGGCACGGGTTTGCGATCCACTTCGTCTCGAATGCGTTCATGCGGTTACCGGAAGGCGAGAACGTGCATCGCGTCGTCGTGAATGATGGCCCTGACGTTGCGGACGATTGGATCGCAGCGCGCATAACCGCAGCCGACATCTGCGTTACGGCCGACATTCCGCTTGCCTCCCGATGTCTCAAGGCCGGAGCGAAAGTCATCGGTTCGACGGGCAAGCCGTTTACCGACGCCAACATCGGCGCGGCGCTTGCCATGCGGGACCTCCAGCAGCATTTGCGCGAAACGGGCGAGAGCAAAGGTTACAACGCCAGCTTCACGAAGCAGGACCGCTCGCGGTTCCTGCAGGCGCTGGAGCAGGCGGTACAGGATTTGAAGCGCGGGCGGTGAATCCATTCATTCTTGTCGATTGAACCACGACTGGTCCTGATGGAGCCTCATCGGGGAACATGGCGAGACTTTCTGGATCGTGTTCCTGTTTCATAGAGCCACGTACACGATCCAGTTTATTGTTTTGAGCATGTTTTTCACTCTGAACCGATGCGCACTGCGGCTCAACATGCGCCAAGTCCGTGCTCGGGAGCCAATTACGCGTTGGCCGAGGCCGGCTGTCCCGTACTTCAGAACCGCTTGGCGATACAGTTGGCCTCTTTTTTTGCGCCGGCATCTTCTTGCGCCAGCGATCGCGACCATTCCATGCCCATCTCCTTAAATGCCCGAGCTGCCGCGCTCATGTAGCGTCCCTGGTGCCAAATCAGGCTCACCTTATGTCGGGGCAGAGGCGTTGTGGCTTCAAGCGACCGAAAGCCTTCGCAGGAAACGACAAGCTTGTTGGGGAGCACGGTTACCGTCGAGCCGAGGCGAACAATTTCAATGATCGCGTTCAGTGAGTTCGACTCCATTACGACCTGTGGAGCAATGTCGTGTTCAGAAAAATACTCGTCAAGCATTCGACGCAACGCGAAATCCGAATTGAGCAGGCCCAGCTGCAAGTCGCCCTGTTCTTCAGGTGTTATGGGGAATTCCCGGCTGGCAAGACGATGTTGAACGCCGACAGCCAACGAAAGCGTATCTTCGAACAGCGTGAACGACGTGATGCCGTTCGAGTTCTTGAGTGCCGATGTCGGTTCACTGAAGGCTATCCCGATGTCGACCCTGGAACTGGCGACGGCTGCCTCGAGGTCGATCTGCGGCAGCTCGGTGGCCGTCAGCCCAATACCAGGAAAGCGACGATTGAACTCCGAAAGTAGCGAACAAGTCAGACAGTTCGTTATGGGGGTCCAGCCCAGTCGCAGCACGCCTCGCGACAGGTCTTGTACGTCTTTGATGGCGCGCGTCCCGGCGCTCAGTTCGCTGAGCGCACGACAGACGTGGGACAGATATATTTCTCCGGCGTCAGTAAGCCGTACCTGACGACCCGCGCGATCAACCAATTGGGATTCGAGCGACTCTTCCAGCTGTTTGATTTGTTGCGACAGTGTTGGCTGGGAGACGTTGAGCGCTTCCGCGGCTCTCGTGAAGCTGCCGTGTTCATGAATGGCACGCAGATAGAGCAAGTTGCGCGGCATCATTTCCGTTCGATCCATAGCGACAACCTATGCGAAGCATCGAAACTACGTCTTAGACTAATATCTCAATCCGTAGGAGTATCAAGATTAAGGATGTGCTGCCGCGAATGTCTACTGGCAGCCTCTATCAGCCAGCCCTTGCCGGGCGGCCATAACATGTCGAGCAGCGCGTCTGCCCGACTTGAACCTGGGAGGACGTGAATACGATGGGTTCGTCCACGAGAGACAAGGTGATGCGTCACCTCGATCTGGTTGGCTATCTCCAGCCGGCGCTACATATGCCTCAACATGCGCCAGCCCCCGACCAAGTCGACAACGAGCATTTTCGTGCCTACACGCGCAGCTCCCACGACGTCGGCGGCGAGTATGATGTGCCGATCCACTACCACGAAAAAGAAGAGGAAAAATGGGAACTTAACACGTTCGCGACGTGTGAGTGCCTGGCGTGGCGTGGGGTGTGGAATGCCGAAGAGCGCCGCCGCCGGCAGAATGTCGACGTGGGGCAGACGATATACCTGGGCCTTCCCTATTACGGTCGGTGGCTGATGACCGCCGCGCTGATCATGGTCGACAAGCAATACATCCGGCTCACTGAGCTGATCGACAAGATCGAAGAGGTCCAGAAGCGGCACGATAACACGAGGCAGGCATCCAAATGAGCAAGCCACATTACGATAGAGAGCATCACTCAAAGATTGCGTCTGGCGTTGGCGATCCTCAGTGCTTCAAGGGCAAAGCTGCCAAGCCCAAATTCAAGGTTGGTGACCGGGTGCGTATCAAGAACCTGCCGGACATCTTCTATACGCGGTGTCAGATGTACACGCGCGGTGCCGAGGCGACGGTCGTCAGGCTCGTTTACGAGAGCCCGCCGGCTGAGGACGAAGCCTGGGATAACACGGAAAACGTGGAATGGTTCTATAGCCTAGTTTTTAAGCAATCCGATCTGTGGCCCGAGTATCCCGGCGCATATGAAACCGACACGCTGGAGACCGAGCTTTCCGAGCGTTGGCTTGAGCCCGCATAAGCGAAATCCACTTTACGACATAGGTTCAGGAAATGAGCAAGGATAAGAGTCACGATCATGGTGAGCACAAGGCTGCGCCCATGGTTGAAGAAGTCAGCATGTTCGAGATTCTCGAAACTGCGGTGCGTGAGCTTGCGATTGAAAAGGGTTTATTCAGTGCCGACGACCATCGTCGCTGGATAGAGTACATTCATACGCTTGGGCCGCTACCCGCGGCACGCCTGGTAGCGAAGGCTTGGCTCGACCCCGAATACAAGAAGCTGGCCGTTGAGGACGGCGTAAAGGCCAGCCTTGACGTTGGGGTGGACTGGATCAACGGCATGCCGACAAAATTTGGCACTCCGAGCGACTACTGCAATTTGCGCGTGATGGCAGACACGCCGACGCTCAAGCACGTCGTGGTTTGCACTCTGTGTTCGTGCTACCCGCGCCCGATTTTGGGGCAGTCACCTGAATGGTACCGCACGCCCAACTATCGTCGGCGTCTGGTGCGCTGGCCGCGGCAGGTTCTTGCGGAATTCGGTTTGATCGTGCCCCCGGAAGTCGATGTCCGTGTCGTCGATTCAAATCAAAAGACGCGATACATCGTGCTGCCGGTTCGGCCGGAAGGTACCGAAGGCTGGACCGAGGATCAACTTGCGGAAATCGTGACCCGGGATTGTCTGATTGGCGTTGCGGTGCCGAAACCGGGCATCACCACGAATGTGAAGCTTCCCATACGCAAGGCAGTAAACCCGGTTGAACATCATCACTAATGGGGAGACGGAAATGGTCAGCTCCAATGACGATACTGAACTGCAACCCCCGGTGATGGATACCACACCGATTCCGTTGCTTCAGAAGGTTCGTAAAGAGGGTCGGGTTTGGGCTGATTTGGCTGCGCAGTACGGCGTTACGAATCCCGACCCTCCTTGGAAGATAAACGTCGATGGCATCTGTGATGCCCTGGCCGAAGAGAGCTGCGCTCTGCCTGCACTTGAACTGCGTTGGGAGGAAGATGAATTGTCCGAAACGCTGTTCTCCGACATGCCATTCCCGGAAAGGCAGCTGTTGGCTTTGGCCCATTCAATGATCAAGCGTGGATTGTTCAACGAAGACGAACTTCAGGCGCGCATGAAAGTCGTTGAGCACCGTCTCAACATGCAGGCATGAGCTAGTCGTCACGGGAGTCGCGCTCGATGGAGCAATTTCGCGGTGGGCGGATCGAGGTGAAAGAGGTCACCCATCGATATAAGCGCCAGCATATGAATGCGATCGAGGATGTGAACCTCGAAATCCAGCCAAACAAGACGACAGCGCTCGTCGGTCGTTCCGGCTGCGGTAAGTCTACGCTATTGGCTTTGATGGCAGGGCTGGTCCAGCCTTCCCGTGGAGAAATTCGCATTGACGAAGAAGTCGTGCGAAGGCCGTCGCCCAAGTGGGTTGTCATGTTCCAGCAGGCGTCCTTGTATCCTTGGATGACGGTTCGCCAAAGCGTCTCGCTGGGACTGCGTTTTACAGGTCGGATGCACGAGGCTGAGAAGCGCGTTCCCGAACTGTTGGATCTGGTCGAGCTCGGCGATTTTGTCGACAGGAATGTGCAAGATCTGTCTGGCGGGCAGCAGCAACGCGTAGCGCTTGCGCGGTCGCTTGCTGTCCATCCGGAAGTCCTCTTCCTGGATGAGCCGTTTTCGGCGCTCGACAGGTTCACGCGAGACGCTTTGCAGAGAGATATGCGGAAGATCTCGCACGATATCGGAATCACGATCGTGCTTGTGACGCATGATATCAAAGAAGCGACTATCATGGCCGATCGGGCGATCATCATGTCTGCCAATCCAGGCAGAGTGTGCGCCGACGTCAACATCGACCTGAATGAACAAGAGCGCCTCAACTCGGGAGAAGAGTTTGAGGCTGCCGCACGTGGACTTCAGAAGCACTACGAGGAAGTCGTGGGCGGACACCTTGCATAACATTCGGCATGACGCGTACCGTACCAGGCAAAGAGAGCGTGCTCGATGGACAATTCGGAAAGTGATGCAGTGACTGGTTGGGCGGATTGGTTGCCCGCGATCGAGCTTCACTTCGAAAGTCTCAGCAAGGCATTGGTTGAAACCCAGGGAATAGGAGTTTTGTCGTGAAGGACAGCAAAAAGGGCAATCCCGTTGCCACCGAACTGGACCTCAACTGGGACGATGACTATTTCCCGTCTGATTTCACCAGGCGCCAAACCCTCGACATGATGGCGGCTGGCGGTCTGGCTGGTGCACTTTCCCTGTTTCCCAGCTTTAGCAGCCGAGCATTTGCGGCGCCGGATGATGAGGTTGTGCGCATCGGCTACATCCCGATCACCGATGCCACCTCGCTGCTGGTTGCGCATGGGATGGACTTCTTCAAAGACGAAGGTCTCGAGGCTGAGCGTCCGACCCTCATCAGAGGCTGGTCACCTCTGGTTGAAGCGTTTGCCGCGGGCAAGTTCAATCTCGTCCATCTGCTTAAGCCAATTCCCGTTTGGATGCGCTACAACAACAAATTCCCCGTCAAGGTCATGGCGTGGGCGCACACCAACGGGTCGGGTCTGGTTGTTGGCGGCCACACCGGAGTCAAAGACTGGGCGGGCCTCGAGGGCAAGCAGATCGCGGTCCCTTACTGGTACTCGATGCACAATATCGTGCTGCAGTTCGCGCTGCGCAAATCCGGCCTTGTGCCAGTGATCAAATCGGAAGGCGATAAGCTTAACCCGAAGGAGGTCAACCTGCAGATTCTGCAGCCACCGGATATGCCGACCGCACTCGCTGCCAAGAAGATCGACGCGTACATCGTTGCCGAACCGTTCAATGCAATGGGTGAGCTCAAGGCCGGTGCAACCATGCTTCGCTTCACCGGCGATATCTGGAAGAATCATCCTTGTTGCGTGGTTTGCATGAACGAGGAGGTTACCAAGAAGAAGAAGGAGTGGACCCAGAAAGTTATCAATGCGGTAGTGCGGGCGTCGGTTTATGCCTCCGAGCACAAAAAAGAGGTGGCGCATATGCTGTCGAAAGACGGCAAGGCCTACCTGCCGATGCCGGCGCCGGTGATCGAGCGCGCCATGACGCTATACGATCAAAAGACCTACGCGCATCCCGACGCGATCCACCATCCCGAGTGGCACAACGGCCGCATCAACTTCAACCCATGGCCCTATCCGTCAGCAACGCGCCTGATCATCGAAGAAATGAACAAGGCGCTGGTGAGCGGAGACAAGACGTTCCTTGCGGATTTGAAGCCTGAATTCGTCGTCGACGATCTCGTGGAATACGACTTCGTGAAGAATGCGCTCAACAAATATCCCGACTGGAAGAAAGATCCGAGTGTCAATCCTGCGGATCCGTTCAATCGCACCGAGGTTCTTGAGCTGTGACCGTCAGTGAAACTGCTCCAGCGTATGTCGGTCGCTCATCCGCCGTATTTGAGGGAAGAAAGCTTGTGTCAGGCTTGCGTTCGATAGGACCCACGATTCTAGGCGTTGCGGGCCTGCTCGGCATTTGGTGGTTTGGCGCCTGGCTGATCGCGAGTAATCCCTCGACGGCATCGTTCTCGGATTTTGCGCCATATCCGACGTTAACGCGATTTTGGCAGATCGTGTCGACTGGCGATGTCATAAACATGGCAATTCCGAGTCTGTACCGCATCGGCGTTGGATTGTTATGGGCGTGCGCAATCGGGTTGCCGCTGGGTATTCTGCTCGGCTCCAACAAATTGGCCCGAGCGACCACAAACATCCCATTCCAGTTCTTGCGCATGATCTCGCCGCTGGCGTGGATGCCGATCGCTGTCTTGGCTTTCGAAACCTGGGATGCTGCGATCATCTTTCTTGTCGCAGTTGCTGCGGTCTGGCCAGTTACCTTCGCCACGGCAAACGGCCTTCGCAAAGTCGATCCGTCGTGGTTCAAGGTCGCCCGCAATCTCGGCGCCAAGCCTTGGCACATGTTGATGGTGGTGGTGCTTCCTGCAATCGCCCAGGATGTGTTGACTGGTGTCCGTCTTGCGCTGGGTGTGGCGTGGATCGTGCTCGTGCCTGCCGAATACCTCGGCGTTACTTCCGGCCTTGGCTACGCGATCAACGACGCGCGAGACACCATTGAATACGACTTGCTAGGTGCGGTGGTGCTCGTCATCGGCGTTATCGGATTTGCACTCGACTACACGTTCATGAAGATGATCGAGCGCTACAGCTGGGTTCGCGAAGATTGATAGCAGCGTCCAATGACGATGCACGAGCACGTGGCGTGCCGGCTTTGAAGGTGGATGCGAAATTGAAGCAATCGAAATTGATTGCTTCGTGGAATGGAGAGTTCTGTGTCACACGCGACGTGTCATGCGTCACATGGTTGTGTTTGCCTGCCGCACGTGTCGGAGGAAAGGTCCCATGGTTTTTGATCGACTGCTACTGGCAGCAATGGTCGCGGGCTTGATTGCTGGAATTCTTTACACGAGCGTCCAGCACATTCGAGTGATCCCGATCATACAGATCGCCGAAACTTACGAGAACAACCCGGGTGGCGTCGCGCAAAGCGCCTCGCATCACGATCATGCCTCTCAGGGCCACGCCAGTGAACACGAGCATGTGCACGACAGTGGTGGCTGGGCGCCAGCCGACGGCATCGAGCGTACAGTCTTCACGCTGTTGGCGAATACCCTTACCGCAATCGGCCTCGCCATGGTTCTGGTGCCGCTCATGGCATGGACGCACAACCAATCCGGCCTCTCCAACTTGAGCTGGTGGAATGGATTGCTGTGGGGGATCGCAGGATATGGTGCGTTCTTCGTGGCACCCTCAATCGGACTCCCTCCCGAGTTGCCAGGGTCGGCAGCGGCGCCACTGGAAGACCGGCAGCTATGGTGGATCTTGACCGTAGCGCTGACTGCCATAGCTCTGCTCTTGGTTGCGTTCCTCAAGTCGCCCTGGCGCTGGGCCGCGCTGCTGCTGATCATCGTTCCGCACGTCGTGGGTGCCCCGCATCTTGATCCAGGCGATCCGCTGTTCCCGACCCAGGAGCCGGCTGCTGCAGCAGAACTGATGAAGCTCGCGACGGAGTTCATCGGTGCGACAGCAATAGCAAATGCCGTACTTTGGATCGTTCTTGGACTGTTGTCTGTCTGGTCGATCCACCGGTTCGTTGCGCCAGTCGACACACGTACTCTCGTCGAGAAAACTCAATCTTAATTGAAGAGGTGAAAGCCATGCAGTACGGAGCACAAATTTCCGGTCAAAGCCAGAGCGCTGGCATGACGAGGCTGATAACGCGTCCCGTTCAAATGTTCGCCGCAATGATGCTGGGCATGACAATGCTCTACGTTGCGGGCTTCATGCAGTCATCGAGCGTGCACAATGCCGCTCATGACATGCGTCACACGATCGGCTTTCCTTGCCACTGAACAGACTGGGAACCTCCGGAGCCGGAGACTGTGCACCTGGGAACAGCCGACGCATGGCATTGCTCCCAGGTGGATGGTTGTGGGATTCGCGAGAGCGTCTTCGGCCTCAGCCGGCAAACGACAGACTTCAAGCAACTTAGGCTATCAAACAACCAGGGCATAAAATGTCTGATGGAATGTACATTGTTTGCGTTTCTGGAACACATGAAAAGCTGCAGATGGCGGCAATGTACGCTTCCGTCGCCATTGCGTGCGACATCCCCGTGACAGTGTTCTTTTCCATGAATGCACTAACACCTTTCGTCATTGGACGCGGTGCTGATCCGAAGGCGGAAGGAGCATTTGGTTCGCTGTTGAACCAGGAGGGCGTTCCTCCATTCAAGCAACTGTTCGAGCAGGCCGTCGAACTGGGGGATGCAAAGATGCTTCCATGCTCGATGGCAATGGACGTTCTGAAGATCGAAGAAAAGGATCTCGACCCATTCTTTGGTCCTCCGACTGGACTGACGCACTTCATTTCCCTCTCCGAGGGCGGTCAGGTGCTGACATTCTGAGACAATCATGATCGACAGATCCGGACAGGAGATTCACATCAATGAGCGTGACAAAAACAGTTGATGCCCGCAACACGTATTGCCCGGGTCCCCTCATGGAACTGATCCGCAACATGAAGCAGGCAAAGGTGGGCGATGTGGTGGAATTGCTCTCTACCGACAAGGGCACCGCGACTGATGTACCCCAATGGGTGAACAAGTCGGGACAGGAGATGGTGAGTAGCGAACAAGTCGGCGACACCTGGCACATCAAAGTTCGCAAAGTCAAATAACCTGGTGAGTTCCGGACCGGCCGCAGAGCACGACGAAATAGGCTTCTGCGAATTCAGGGAGAGTGTTGTGAAAATTCTCGTGGTTGGAGGCGGCACAGGCGGCACCATTGTTGCCAACAACCTGGCTCGACGCCTGTCAAAGGAAATTCAGGCGGGCAAGGTGCAAATCACGATGCTTTCGGCATCTTACAGGCACATGTACCAGCCCGGATTGCTGTATGTTGCCTTCGGTCAAATGATGCCTGATGAACTCTATCGAGACCAGGCTACACTGCTCGAAAGCAGCATAGATTTTCAAGTTGACCCGGTCGAGCATTTCGCGCTGGATCAAAACCATGTAGTTGCGAAGAGCGGCAAGAAATACGGTTACGACATCATCGTGATCGCTACGGGCTCTCGTATGGTTCCGGAGGAGATTCCGGGCATGAACGAGGGCGCCGACTTCTTCTATACCGAGGCCTCGGCGCTCAAGCTCTACAAGAAACTGCGCGAGTTCCAGGGCGGGCGCGTCTGCATCACCGTGGGCGTTCCGCACAAGTGTCCAATCGCGCCGGTCGAGATGGTTTTTGCGCTTCACGACTATTTCAAGATGCGCGGCATCCGGGACAAAGTGCATATCAAGTACTGCTATCCAATCAACCGCATCCACAGCATTGAAAATGTTGCCAAGTGGGCGCAACCCGAATTCGACAGGATGGGTATCGAATACGAGACGCTATTCAATGTGAAGGAAGTGGATGCCGCGAAAAAGATTGTTTACAGCGAGGAAGACACGCAAGTCGAGTACGATCTCCTTATTTCCATTCCTGAGCATCGGGGTATGCCCGTTATTGAAAAGGACGAACTGGGTGAGGGAGGGTGGATACCAACCGACAGGTATCAGTTGAAGATGGAAGGTCGCGACAACGTCTATGTGGTCGGCGATACAACAAATCTGCCGGTCAGCAAAACAGGTTCGGCCGCCCACTTCGAAGCGGAGGTCATCTCGGAAAACATTGCCTCTCTCATCAAGATTGGCATGCCGGTTCGCGACTATGACGGAAAGGTGTACTGCTTCATCGAAGCAGGGCATGACAAGGCCACTTACGCTATGTTCAATTACTACAATCCGCCAGATCTCAAGCCGCCCAACAAGTCGATGCACTGGTTCAAAACATCATACAATCAGATGTATTGGACCAGCGTCCGCGGACTACTGTGAGGGCATGAGATGAGCACTCAATCGGAATCGGTCGAGACAAATGGCACGCCGGCTGACGGTCTCAGCGACTTGACGGAGCTCGCGTCAATCGTCAGCGCCGCTCGGGACGCACTATCCGACGATATGGTTACGCGCCTGTCGTCAGCCTTTAGCGAGGGGATAATTCTGTTGGATCGCTTGACCCGAAATCAAGGGTTCATGCGACTGTTACAAGTGCTCGATAAGCCCGAAAGTCAGAAGCTGCTTCTGAGCTTTGCAGACGCTCTGAGTTCGATGAGTCGCGAGCTTGCAGCCACCGAACCAGCAAAGGGAGGCATTGGTAACATAATAAAATTGGCCACCGATCCTGGAACCCAAGAGGGCCTTCGCTCGCTGTCAACTCTTGGCAAATATTGGAGCGCGAATTTGCGCGACTTGAACCAGCAAAGCAGGTGAACGGATCATACCCACGCAGTGGGAACTGCGGTCGCTGCAAGCGAGGATCATGTGATCCTCGCCGCAGTCGGTATTTTTATCAGGAAAATTCGGGCCTACATGACCTCGATCTTGACGCGGTCTCTTGGAGCGCGTCGGAAAGAGATCAAGTCAAATCAAATCAAATCTGCATCGCATGCAGTAGTAACTGACGCCATGGGTATACGTTGATTTCCGCAAGTGAGCGAAGGCGCGATCTTTAAGGTGCACGATAGCGTATTGCCGCCACGCTCAAGAATTCGGTGCCGCATCCAGCCATACGAGTGCATAGGTCGAGCGATCGACTTTCCCGGTATTTTCGACGATCGCAATCGTGGCTCGTTGACCATTAATGGCGCCGTTGATCGGACTGGCGAACAGCGACTTTCGGAATTGTCGATACGTGACGCCAGCGAAGCATGCGACGTTGCGTTGTAGGAACGCGTGCAAGGCGGGTAACGTAAAGAGCCACTGCTCGTTCGTGATTGCAAAGGATGGCTCCTCGCGCAATTCACGAAGCAACGCTTCGTTTCTTGCCGCCACATTCCTGAAAAACCGGACCAATGCGGCAACGGTTTCGTTGGTCGCGAGGTTGGCGACGCCGCCACTGTCCTCCGCATCAGGCATCTGGATATGCTCCGGTGGATTTGGGCAATGCGCCAGCTGCTCACTTTGGCATCAGCGCATCAATTCCGTCGACGTGTCAGAAACGTGTAGTAGGTGCACGCGCCAAAGAAAGTTCCGCTTTCCATGGCTTCCAACTGCGCCGTATGCCACTCGCGGACCCTGTCTGCTGGTTCCAGGCCGGCATCGATTACATAGAGAACATAAGTATTTGCAAATGACTTGAAGTAGCTTGCGTTGCCGATTTCGGTGACGGCGTCTCCCCAGGCGTCGGTGATTTCAAGGCCGACCTCAGGCAGGCAGCGAGGAAGCTCGCGCATTATGTTGATGTTGTTAAATGTTGCCTTCACGAGAGCGGCATCCATGCGGCGGCCGAGTTCATAGTCAGGGTGGGCGTAGGTCATTGATGCATAATCGCCGTCGAAGATGGCGACGGTTCCGCCCCTGCGAACGACGCGAGTCGCTTCGCGAAGCACGGTCATGGGCTCACGGACATGGCTGAGGACAGTGTTGATGATGACCGCATCAAACGACATATCTGTAAATTCAAGCTCGTGTGCATCGCCGACGCGGAACTCAATGCGATCCGCCAAGCCTTCTTCTCTTGAGAACCGTCGGGCGGCCTCGACAAATGCCGAACTTTGATCAACGCCGACGATAGTTCCGGAAAAATCGCCTCGCTTGGCGAGGGCGCGCATCATGGAACCAGTACCCGAGCCAATCTCCAGTATGCTGCTCGGTGCCTGCGCAATGATTTTGCTGATGTACTTGTCGAAGAGGCGGGAGAACACTTGATCTTTTGCGCGAGCTTCCAGCCGTGCGATCAAACGATCGACGGCCGACTGTTCGAGTTCATTCACATACCGGTGTGGGTCGCGTGCCATGCCACGTACCTGTCTTCGTGCGGCAGCCTCATGTTCTCTTCAGTATCACTTTGCGGGCACACTCATGTTCGGCATCAGTAGCTGCAGATCACCGCCCGATGGATCCAAAATGCTTGATGGAGCATGAGTGTGCTGACGCAAATAGCGATGTGTCTGTTCAACCCACGTCCAGCGCCTTGAATCCGAGTGGCGGGATGCCTTGGGTTGCACCATAGTATTTGAAGGGCAGGAACTTGCCCGACATCGTCAGCTTTACCCGGTCGCCTTTCTCATCCGGGAGCCGCTCAAGCTCCATATCAAAGTCGATGGCGGACATAATGCCGTCGCCGAACTCCTCCTCGATCAAGGCCTTCCATGCGGGGCCATTGACCAACAACAGCTCATAAAAGCGATACAGCAACGGGTCGGTCGGTGGCATTGTGACGCCTTCGCCCCGCATTGGCACCTCGTTGAGCATGGCTTCCTCAATTTCGGTCAAGCCGAATAGCGCGGCGGCCTTCCGAGCCAGCGGTTTGACAAGCCGATGTTGACCGAGCAAGGCCCCAACGATGAGAACAGGGCTCATGCCGCCTATCTCGTCTACGATGTGTGACCAGGTCCATCCATTCTTGCGCTTGATATCGAGTATCTTTTCCGTGAGGTCTTGGCGTTTCATGCGTTCGTGTCCTTGATCGATGGTAGTAGCGACATTGTTGGTGACTATGGTTCGGTAAACTTGTTCTCGTTCGTTTGGATTGCCTCGCGGGCTGTGCGTGAGACTTTGTCGGAAGGCTGCCCGTCGCGTCGATCGTTCAACGGTGCCGTCTTGCGCGGAAGGAATGTTCCGGTCGGACTATCGGTGCGATTGCTGAAGGCGAAAATCCCACGTCACTGGATGCTTCCAAATCTTTCCAAGCTGCCGACGCAGATTCTTCCACTTGGAATGACAACCGTTTCATTGAGCCGGACAATTGGAAAACCCGACGAGGGGACAATTCAAGTTTCGCATAGTTTTTTTCGGCTGCCTAGAACAATAGAATCATTGGATTTTTCTCTCGCAGGCATAGGCATTTTCAATGAAGGCCCCGGGCGGCAACCTACGCGGGCGCGGTTCAGCGCACCTCGCTGACCGGAGATGGGCGTGGCTGCTGCTGTAATCTCACAGTCAGTGAATGATGGCTTGAACGCTGCGGTCTTTGAGCATCGTACTGCCGCCATTGATCGCGCGGATATTGCCCTGCCGATTCAGCGGATCAGTTCGGTCTCGCGCGGGCAATTATGGCGTCGAGGTCGGCGCCGGACGGTAGCGTGCCATATGCGCCAGTCCAGTGTTCGCCCAATCGCGATGCGCAGAACGCATCGGCGACATAGGATGGCGCGTGGCGTACGAGAAGGGCGGCTTGCCAGCACACCGCCATCGCTTCCGTTATGCGGCGTGCGCGCGATTCTATGCTGCTGTTGCTGGCTATATCGCCTTTCAGCCGGATGAGAGCGTGATCGAGAGTCGCATTGCCGCCGCGTGCGGCCTCACATTCGGCGAGAAGCGCTTCCAATGCGTCGGGCTCGCGGCTCATGGCACGAAGCACATCAAGGCACATGATGTTGCCCGAGCCTTCCCAGATGCTGTTGACGGGCGCTTCGCGATAAAGACGTGGGAGTATGGAGTCCTCAACGTAACCTGGGCCGCCGTGACATTCCATGGCCTCGAAAACGTGAGCAGGTGCGCGCTTGCAGATCCAGTATTTGGCGGTTGCCGTACCGATGCGTGCGAGGGCTGCGGCGCTTTCGTCGTGCGGTGCCTCGTCGAGCGCGCGTGCCAGCCGTAGCCACAGGACGAGGGCGGCTTCAGATTCCAGTGCGAGATCTGCCAACACATTCTTCATCAACGGCTGATCTATCAATCGCTTCTGGAAGGCTGAGCGATGCGCGGTGTGATGCAGCGCCTGGACGACGGCCTGTCGCATGAGCGAGGCGGATCCCACGGCACAATAGATGCGCGTGCCCTGCACCATGTCGATGATGGTGCGCACGCCGCGCCCCTCTTCTCCGATCATCACGGCGTGAGTGCCGTCGAACTCGATTTCGGCGGAGGCGTTGGAGCGGTTACCAAGCTTGTCTTTCAGGCGTTGGATGTAGAACGCGTTGCGCTCGCCGTCCGGTGTCCAGCGCGGAATGAAGAAGCACGAGAGGCCCGCATCGGTGTAGGCGAGGGCAAGGAATGCATCCGACATGGGAGCGGAGCAGAAGAACTTGTGGCCGGTGAGCCGGTAGGACGCGCCGGGGCCGGAAGTCGTCGTTTCGGCCAGCGCGCGCGTCGTGTTGGCGCGAACGTCCGAGCCGCCCTGCTTCTCCGTCATGAACATGCCGACAGTAGCGCCGGACTTATCCGTCCAAGGGATGTCGCGCAGGTCGTAGGCGTTGGAGAGGGTCTTGTCGACGAAGCCGGCAGGCGTACCTTTGGCGCCAACCAGAACGGGAATTGCGGCGTAGGTCATTGCCATCGGACACATGACGCCACCTTCGGCCTGATTGAGCATATAGCTCAGGGCCATATGCGCGACCTGTGCACCGGGGCGCCGGTGACGCCAGGCAAAGTTCGGGATTTCGTTGGCGAAAGCCAGCGACATCAGGTCGTGATATGCGGGGTGGAAGGCCACTTCGTTGATGCGCATACCGTAGCGGTCGAAGGCCTTGAGCTCGGGTGCGTGGCGGTTGGCGTCGTTTGCCTTCTCCAGCGTCTCGGCGCTGCCGGAGAGCCGGCCGAAGGTCTCCATCCTCTCCCTGGTCCATGTCGCGCCTTCGCGGGCCACGCCTTCGCGCAGAGCCGTATCCCCTGACCACAGATCCTGGCCCCCCATGTGCGGCGGTGTGTTCACGACTTCATGCGTCGGCAGCCCGGCGCGTGGTTTCAATGGCGGCATGGCATGGGCTCCCCTGCGGTTGCACGTGCGCCATCAAAGCGCGTCGCGAATTTTCAGATTCGCTCCTCACGCTTCAAGTACTTGTTTTTGTGCATGTCGTTATCGTAAAATCGCGGCGCACTTTTGCGCGACATGCTCTGCTGCATGATGCATCTCGTTATCGCAAAACCGCTGCACACTTTTGCGCGACATGCATTCGATGTTGTAAGGCGCTGGGGCGAATTCCGGCGGCCGGCGGGCTCGCCGATTATCCGCAAGAGCCGTCAGAACCGCATGGGGAAGGGTAGCACCAGAATGCCACGGCGCAATCGCGACGCGTCAGAAGCGATAGCCGTAACGGACGCCGAGACGGTCCAGGCCTTCATTGTAGTCCTGCGTGTATGCGTTCGAGGTATGCTCGAAATAGACGGAGAGCGAATTGTGCTGGTCGAGGCGGATTCCGATTTCGGCTGGAATATGGAACAGAACCCGCGAGCCGAGGGCCTTCATTTCGGGGTCAATGGGATCGGTCTCCCCATCGTGGACGGCCGCGCCGAGGCCAATGGCGAAGAACAGGCCCGAGGGACCTTCGATCTGCCATCGCGCGTCGAGGTAGGCATGACTGGTGCCGCCGCCCGTGTTGATGGAGGCGCCCAGGGCCGGCTGAATGCGTCCGCCGAGGAAAGGCAGATAGGGTGAGAAGATCACCTCAACATTGATGTCGGGTGCATCGGTTTCCAGCTGGAAGCCGCTCCAAAGGTCAGGCACGTCGTGAGCCAGGATGCCTGCCTTGAACTCGGAAACCAGACCTCCGGCCTGCGCCAATGTCGGAAGATTAGCGCTCAGGACCAGAGCAATCAGCATTGTCGCCATGCGGACTGACCGATCGAGACCAAGCAAGTGATGGGCCCGAAGGCGAGGCTGGCGCATGGCTCAATTCTATCTGCATGAAAATGTTGGTGGAGAATGCAGGGAATTCCCCGGTCCGGCAATCATCGATCCCGGTTCAGTCTGTGAACATATGGCCGTTGTAGCGGGTAGGCCACGCATTACTCTCGGGGTCGGACGCGTTTGCCGGGGAAAATGGAACTGCCGGGCTCTGGCGAGGCCGGCGGTTCAGATTATTTTTTGGTCAAAGTATGGTCGTGTCACTCGCAGGGCACTGAAATCGTCAATCCGGCGGAGGGAATGTATCGCTTGCAGGTGATCTCCTTGCCGGCGGGCGCGACATCTTCGATGCCGGTCGCGGCGAGCGCGAGGGTTGTTTCCGGCTTTCTGACCGGCACCGGAGGATCGATCTCGGCCACATCCTGCAACTTCCGCTTGGCTTCCGCGGCCTTTGCAGCGGCAGCCAAGCGTCGCCTGGATACGAGTTCGCGTTCGGCTTTGAGCCTAGCGGCAGCGGTGCGCTTCTGTTGCGCCAGCTGGGCGGCGGCGAGGGCGCGAGCTCGCTTTCGGGCGTAGTAGCTGCTCGAAGACGAGTTGAAGCGATGGCTGAAGACGTGCCCATGGCCGAAGCCGCGGAATCCGCTGCCGCAACGGCCGGCCTCCACAGAAGTGGTGAACGTCGCGGAAGCCAGAGCGATTGTGGCGGCGATGACGAGGCTTGGCATTCTCATTTTTCTTTTACTCCGGTTCCGGGTACTGGCCCGATGGATCGAATCATTCGAATCCGACCATGCCGCAGCGGTCTCGCAGCCGCTGTGCCGTTGGGAACATGTTGGCCAGCGATGCCGAGGTGACATCATCGGCAATCAGAAGCTGGTCGAAATAGCCCGAACGCAGACGTCCATCTGCCGGGGCTTCTGCCCTGCACCGACCAAGTTCCAGTCATACTGATACGCTTGACTGAGGCCCGATGCGTTCGCCCCGGAAATGTCCGGCGCGGCGCGGCGCACTGTTGAATTGGCATCCGTGACGACCGCGACGGAGTGGGCGGCTCGGGTTAGGATGCGGTCGGCGATTGGGTAACGACACACCAATCCGGCCGTTGTGCCAGTTGTCGATCGCCGAATTTCAGCGGGAAGCGAGGATCAGAGCCGTGACGAGAATTCTCCTATCTACCGGAAATATCGTCGTGTCACTCGTGCTGGGCGCGATCCTGTTCGGGTTCGTTTTCATCAAGTACCCCGAGGCAATGTCGTCCATTCTCGATGCAGCTGCCAACCTGAAGGCGTGGCTTATTAGCCGTGGCATTTCGACGGAATACAACAACTGGATCCGCGTACTGCTGGAAGAACGTCAGCTCGTCTTCATGGGCTTCACGATCCTCGCGCGTATCGGTCTGTCGATCATCACCTATCCCATCGTGATGTGGCGCGAGCGGGCCTGAGCTTGGCGCGATCAGCGGCCGGCATCTGGATCCGCTGAGTTCGCCGCGCGCAGGCGCCATGCGCGGGCCGATCATCCGCATACCCGTTCGTGGCGGCATGAACATGGTTAACCCTCTCTTAGAAAGTGTTCAGCTATTCTCATACGCCGCGGTGCAGCGCAGAGTGCTGCGCCACCGTAGAGCCGTGCGTATGAAGGTGTCAGTGGTATGGGTCTGTTCAGGCGTCACAAGGGCGCGAAACCCATTGCAGAGCCGGTGCAGTCGTCACCCCATACTGGGCATGGGCCGGAGACGAAGCTGCGCGCCGGCGAAGACACATCGCGGCGTATGCCGTTTCTGCCGAAGCTCGCCGCCTACACAACGCTTTCCGCCACGCTCGGGTGTGCTTTGTGGCTCGGCGCGATGTTGATCTACTACACGATCGCGTTTCCCGATCCACTTTCAGTGCGCGGCAAGGAGACGGCGCCGATCATCCGCATTCTCGCGCGCGACGGAACGTTGCTCGCCAAGCGTGGCGCGTCGCACGACTATATGCCCATCGACATGATCCCCCGCCACGTCCTGGATGCGGTGGTTGCCACGGAGGACCGGCGCTTCTTCAGTCATTGGGGCATTGATCCGGCGGGTCTGGTGCGCGCCGCCCTCGCCAACCTGCGTGCCGGGCGTTTCGTGCAGGGCGGCTCGACACTCACACAACAGCTGGCAAAGAACCTTTTCTTGACGTCAGAGCGCACGCTCTCGCGCAAACTCGACGAGCTGGCACTCGCCCTGTGGCTCGAGGTGAGGCTTTCGAAGCTTGAGATCATGGAGCTCTATCTCAATCGCGTTTACTTTGGCGGCGGCACCTATGGAATAGAGGCCGCCGCGCAGCGGTACTTCGACAAGTCCGTGCGCGCGCTTTCGGTGGCAGAGGCTGCTCTCATTGCCGGACTTCTGAAGGCACCGTCGAAGTATGCGCCTACAACGAGCACGCGGGCGGCGGTTGCGCGGGCTCACGCGGTGCTGACGAAGATGGAAGCTGCCGGCGTCATCGACCGAGCGACCTACCGCCGGGCTTGGCTGGAACGGATACGGTTTGCCAATTTCAAAACGCTGCGCGGTACGACGGGCTTCGAATATGCGATCGATATGGTGCTTGAGAAGCTGCCGCCGATCCTGGGCGCTGAATACTCCGAGATGATCGTCGAAACAACGATCGATGCGGTCCTTCAGAAGCATGCCAATGCGGCTCTCCTCTCGTTACTCGACGGCAAGGGCAAGGCTATGGGGGCCAGTCAGGCTGCTCTCGTTTCCCTCGACCGGGACGGCGCCATCCGCGCGCTGATCGGCGGGCGCTCCTACGCAGAGAGCCAATTCAACCGGGCGACGAAGGCGCGCCGGCAGCCGGGTTCCGTGTTCAAGCCGTTCGTGTATCTGGCGGCGCTCGAGCGCGGAATGAAGCCGGACACCATCACGTACGATCTTCCTCTCACCATCGATGGTTGGTCGCCGCGCAACGACAACAATACTCATGTCGGTGCCTTGACGCTGCGGCAGGCGCTGGCGCAATCGGTGAATACGGTTGCGGTCAGACTGGCGATGGACGTGGGTCTTTCGGCGGTTGCCGCCACCGCGCGGCGGCTCGGCGTGCAATCGGAGCTGCGCCAGGATGCATCGATGGCGCTGGGCACGTCGGAGATGACGCTTCTGGAACTGGTCGGCGCATACGGCGCTTTCCCGGGCGGGGGCAGCCAGGTGGAGCCGCATATCATCCGTAGGGTGCGGCTGAACACTGGCCGCGTGCTTTACGCACGCGGTGCGCCGCCGCAGCGACGTGTTGTCGGTATCAGAGAGGTCGGCGCGCTCAACGACATGCTGAATTCCGCGATGGTGGCCGGGACTGGACGCCGCGCCGTGCTGCCGCAACATCCGGCGGCTGGCAAGACCGGTACGACGCAGGATTGCCGGGATGCCTGGTTCATCGGCTACACGGCGCATATGACAACGGGCGTATGGGTCGGCAACGACGACGGGACGCCGATGCGCGAGGTGATGGGAGGTAATCTTCCCGCGCTGATCTGGCGTTCGGTCATGCTCGAAGCGCACAAGGATCTACCACCCACGGCCCTCCCGGGAACGGCGCCGCTCGATGCGGTTGCGGGCCGCTCCGGTCTGCCGCCGGTGGCGCGTTCGAATGTGCCGGAGCAGTTGCCGTGGCTTGCGAAGCTATCGCCTGCCACAAGCTCGCACGTGATGCGCGCGGGACGCACTGGTTCGCAGGTCGTCGCCGACTTGCGTGCAACGCGACGTGCGCCTGGTGCCGTGCCTGCGCCGTCGCGACCGGTTGGACGTGAGCGCGCGCCTTCGGTCGCCAACGCACGCGGCGCGGTGCGGATGGTCGGCCAGCGGTTGATCATCGAGCCGCCCAAGGTTGTCCCGCACGACGCGCAGCAAGCGAAGTCCGTGCCGCATCCGACGGAGCGTATCAGCGAGGACTTTCTTGCACGTGTGCTCGACGTTGGTGGCGGCGGAGGAAGTGCCGTTGCCGATGTCAGCAATGGCAACGTGTTTGATCCGAATGCCATCCAGCGACAGATCGAGGCCCTGCCGGAGCGATCGGCCGAACATCACATTTCAAATGGCGGGCTGATGGCGCTGGGCGCCGGCCGGTAGAATTTCGCGGCCAGGGCCCAACGCCAGGCTTCGTCAATCGAGCCGCTCGACCTGCTGCAGCCGCTTTCTCAAGGCGGCGGCCTCGCGTGCCGCATGTGCCTGCTCCTTGCTCGAGAAGATGTGTGGAGCAAGGCCCCGTTCGTTCAGTGCGTCCTGCATTTTCATGCGCATGAAGGCGCTCGTGGTATAGCGCGACCTCGTTTCGTAGTAGTTCTCCAATAAGAAGTCGACCATGGCCGCGTAGTCGTCGGGGAGATCATCTGCAACCCGACATCCGTCGAGGTTGACGATTGCATTGAC
This sequence comes from Hyphomicrobiaceae bacterium, assembly GCA_050246945.1. Classification (GTDB taxonomy): domain Bacteria; phylum Pseudomonadota; class Alphaproteobacteria; order Rhizobiales; family Hyphomicrobiaceae; genus JAEUMD01. The sequence continues at coordinate 60,119 of JBFWVC010000018.1, read as the reverse complement.
GCGCCGACCGGCTTCTTGGCAGGCTTTCACGATTACCTTCTGCAGGTCTTCTATGTCGCTGCGCTTGCGGACGTTCCATCCCTCCAGATTAATGAACAGGATATTGCGGCTGGCGTCGTAGGTGATGCGCTCTGCTAGCTTCACGTTGAAGAGGTCGTCCGCCAGGTTCATCGGATCGTCGATGAAGATGCGCTGATCCATGAGCGTTGGCTTGTTGACGATTGGTTTGAAGTCCATATGCGCCAATATTTCGCGATCGATGTCGATGCCGGGTGCGACCTCGGTGAGCTCCAAGCCTTCTGGCGTCAATGCAAAGACGCAGCGCTCGGTGACATAGATGACGGGTTGGCGCTTCATTTGCGCATACGAACCAGAAAAGGTGATCTGCTCGACCGCCTTGACGAACTTGCGGGTGGAACCCTCTTTCAGTATCTTCAGGCGACCACCCTCGATGGCGATCTTGAGGCCACCGGCGGTAAAGGTGCCGGCGAATACGACGGCGCGGGAATTCTGCGAGATGTTGATGAAGCCGCCGCAGCCATTGAGGCGTCCGGCGAAGCGGGAGGTGTTGACGTTGCCTGCCTCATCGCATTCGGCCATGCCGAGGCATGTCATGTCGAGACCGCCACCGTCGTAGAAGTCGAACATCTGGTTCTGGTCGATGATAGAATGAGCGTTGGCGGATGAACCGAAATTGGAACCGCCAGCCAATACGCCGCCGACGGCACCAGCCTCTGTCGTCATGGTGATGTACGGCGTGACCTTCTCCTCGTTGGCGACCGCAGCGATACCGTCGGGCGCTCCGACGCCGAGATTTATGACACCGTTGGGCGGCAGTTCGAAGGCGGCGCGGCGGGCGATTATCTTGCGCTCGTCGAGTGGCATCTTGGCCATGCCTTCTACGGGAACGCGGATTTCGCCGGAAAGGGCGGGATTGTAAATCACGCCATAGTTCATGCGATGCATCTCCGGCGGATCGGCGACGACCACGCAGTCGACGAGAATGCCCGGAATCTTGACGCTCTTGGGAGGGATGGAGCCATGCTCGACAATGCGCTCGACCTGAGCAATGACGAGTCCCTTATTGGAATGCGCCGCCATCGCCTGCGCCATGGCGTCCAGGGTTAGAGCCTCCTTCTCCATGGAGATGTTGCCGAATGGGTCGGCGCTGGTGCCACGGATCAGTGCGACATCGATCCGCGTTGCCTTGTAGAACAACCACTCCTCGCCTTCGACCTCGACCATCTTGACGATGTCCTCCTTGGTCACGGCATTGACCTTGCCACCGCCAAGACGGGGATCGACGTAGGTGTGAAGGCCGACTTTGGAGAAAAGGCCCGGCTGGCCGCCTGCGCAGGCGCGATAGAGCTGAGAGATGATTCCCTGAGGAAGATTGTAGCCGCAGATGCGGTTCTCCTGGGCAGCCTTGGCGACACCCGGCATGCGGCCGAAGTTGGCAGCGATCACACGCTTCAGCATACCCTCGTGATGAAATCGGCCGGTGCCCAGGCCTTTGCTGTCGCCCGCGCCCGCACACATGACGAGCGTAAGGTCCTTGGGGTGCCCCGTCTCGACGAAGCGTTTCTCCAACGCAGCATGCAGTGCTTCTGGAATGCAGCTCTGTACGAAACCGGTGGTGGTGATGACGTCGTTGTCGCGGACAAGCGCGATCGCCTTGTCGGCAGTGATGACTTTGTTCTTCATTCTTGGGTGCTTCCCCTGAATCGCCACTCATTTGCGCAGGGATCTGGTATGCCAGAAGCCCGCGCCATGGCAGCGCTTTTTGCTTATCGACGGGGAAGCGTACTTGAGTGCGCGGGCGATGTGCAACCTGTTGCGGCGTTGCCGACGCGCCGGCTGACTTCAACGGCGGCGCGTGACGGTGCTCGGTCCGTAACGGTGCAGGTCCATGCCATATATGTGCAGCCATTGGCGAGCTTCGTCCATTTGCGGCATGGTGCGGCGCACAAGCGCCCAGAAGCGCGGTCCGTGGTTCATTTCTTTCAGATGAGCCACCTCATGGGCGGCGACGTAATCGAGGATCAGAGGCGGGGCTAGAACCAGGCGCCAGGAGAACGACAGCGTACCCGTCGTAGAGCATGACCCCCAGCGGCTCGACTGATCGCGGACGGTAATGCGCTTCGCGGCAAGATCAAGGTTCGCAGCATGGTGGACGACACGTTCATCGAGATCTCGCCGCGCTTCCTCGAACAGCCAATCGGTGAGGCGCGGGGCGGCATATTCGATCGGACCCGTCACCTGAAGCGTCGCGTACGAGCCGAGCGATTTCTCGCCAGCGGCAGTTTCGTTCGCGGTTATGCGTCTGACGCGCGCGCCGCGATCCCGAATGCCAGTGAAGTGCAGCGTGTGAGGCTCTCCTCGCAACGGCATGACCGCGCCGGATTCGAATGCGATCGGCTCGGGGATCGATCCCAACCGCTCGCGAACCCAATCGATGTTGGGATGGAGGAACGAGCCGGCCTCAAGCAGATTGCACTGCATGGGAACGGTGACGATGACGGCGCGCCGCGTCTGCGACACCCGTAGTGTCAACCGGCGGGCGGCGGGATGGCGGCGAACCTCCACGTCGGCGCCAAGATCGGACAGCGCCGCGGTATCCAGCTTCGATTGCGCGGAGGCCTTCGCCTTGGCCATGTGGTTTCCCTGATGACGTCCGCAACTTGGTCGAGCGTGGCCGCACTCAATAAATTTGATGCTACTGGCGCTCGACGCCGTACGCCTGCGCGAGCCTGAGCTAATCGGCGCTGTGCGGCACTGCCCTGCGTGTGAATGCGCTTCGATCACCTACCAACATCACAATGCGTTCGACCAGCATCATTCGGCGTTCTTGTGTGCGATAAGCGACTGCTGTGGCGCAATCGCCCCAGGTTCGCTGGTCGTGAAACGACAGCGTGGGTTCACAGTTCTATGCAGTTCATACAGGCTGGTGCCGATTGGAACTCATGAAATGACGTGTGCGGCCTTCGCCTGCTCCAAGCCGAGGGAGGTCAAAATAAGGCGCTGCGGAAATGCGCGTTCAGAGACCTTTGGGGGCGTGTTTATGCGGAGCAACAGGGGGGGATTTGGCAAAGGTGAAGGCTGCCGACGAGGGATCGGGCGATCGCGCTGACTTGGCTGCGTCTGCGCGGGCGACCGCCTCGGCACTGCTCACGTGATGCTCGACAGGGATGCATTCGCGGCGCGGGTCGAAGGAGCGCATGAACTGCGCAATCCGGGGCGCGATGTCGGCGCGGAAGCGCGATCCATTGAAAATACCGTAGTGGCCGACACCAGGACACTCGTAATGGCGCTTCATTTCGGCGGGAATGTTGCGAGCCAGGTCGAGCGCGGCGCGACACTGGCCGAGGCCGGTGATGTCATCCTTCTCGCCCTCAATCGTCATGATTGCAACGCGGCGAATGTCGGATACGTCAATGCGCTGTCCACGATGAACAAAGTCGCTCTTCGGAAGTGCGTGACGAACGAATACCGCATCTATAGTTTGCAGATAAAACTCGGAAGTGAGATCCATGACGGCAAGGTATTCGTCATAGAACTCGCGATGCTTCTCGGCGCTATCGCCGTCGCCATGAACGAGATGCAGGAACAGATCCTTGTGGGCCGTCAGGTGACGATCGAGGTTCATGGTCATGAACCCCGTCAGCTGCAAAAAGCCCGGGTAAACGGCGCGACCGTATCCGATTGCTGGCCAAGGCACCGTCGTGATCACGTTATTGCGAAACCACTGGGTGCCCTTCTCCTCGGCGAGCCGGTTCACTTCCGTCGGATTTATGCGTGTGTCGACAGGACCTCCAGCGAGCGTGATCGTGTGCGGCACGCATGGATCGTTGTCCTGTTCCATCAGCGCCACTGCGGCGAGCATCGGCACGGATGGCTGGCAGACGGCGAAGGCATGCACGTCGCCGTCCAGGTGGCGGAGCATGTCGCGCAAATAGTCGATATAATCGTGGAGATCGAAGCGGCCGGCGATCAGCGGGACGTCGCGCGGATCCTGCCAGTCGGTGATGTAGACCTCGTGGTCTGGCAGCAATGCCGCGACCGTGCCGCGTAGCAGCGTTGCGAAGTGACCCGACATGGGGGCAACGAGCAGGACCCGCGGATCGTGGGCGGCGCGATGACGGGGAATGTCTCTAACGAAGTGGATCAGGTTGCAGAACGGCTTTGACCAGACGACCTCCTCGCGGACGGCGACGTCGCGGCCGTCGACACGCGTCGCGGCAATGCCGAACGCGGGCTTTTCATAACGCCTGGTGGTACGCTCGAACACCTCGCAGGCTGCCGCAGCTTGGCGCCCGACGTGCGTGTGGGTGAGCGGGTTCAACGGATAGTTAAAGAACAGCTTGAAATTATTGGCAGCAACGCGGGCCGGTTTGACCGCCGCGTGGCCAAGTTCATACCAATGGTAGAGCACGCGCTCCCCCTCGGAATTGTTATCCCCCAGTGTGGACTGAAAACCTGACCCGACGGCACACAGCGCGAACGAACATATCCCCCACCGCCGGCAGCGGGCTGCCACCAACGATTGCGCAGTGCGGTAAATATGCAGGCTGCACTGATTCGCATGTTGACGAAAGTTGGAAAGCAATCAGAGACTTTGGTTCAGCCACTGGGCGATGACGGCTGGATCGGGCGGAACTGTGCGGTGCGTCAGAAATGCTCCGCTCTCGTCCATAAGGTAAGCGACGGTGACTGGTGCGGGTGGCGCGCCTTTCGAATGGGGTGGCGGCGTCGCAGATTGGGGATCCGGGACGAAATAGGCATGCATCAGTGCACGGACCGCCAGCGGGTCGCCCGTCAAGGCGGTCCAGTCGCCTCCGGCTTCAGCCAGAACGGCGGCGAGCTTGCCAGGCGTGTCATTCGCTGGATCGGTGGTGATCCATATGAATGCGAGGCCAGACGCTGCGGGTCCGATAAGCTCGCGCGCGCTGTTGAGAACCTGCAACGACGCGAGAACGCGGTCACGTTCGGATGTAGCGGCGAAAATCATCAGGCGCTTGTGCCCCGAAAAACTGGCGTCGCTGACGTGGCGTCCGTTTTGGTCCAGGAGATCGAAAGGGGCGCCTACGCGCGCCTGTTGCCGGGGGATTGTACCCTCAGTCAACTCGGAACGCCGCATCACTTCATTAAATGCGATCGCGGCGCCGGCGATAGCAACAACAGCCACCATTATGTTCGCGAAATGAGTCCGTCGCGACCTTGCATGTCGTTGGGATTGTTCGTCGTGATCGATCATCGGTGTCAGCCCGGTCGTTTCATGTCCTCAAGTATCGGCATCGCATGGGCGTGCAACGATCCATGAGGGAAAAGGCGGAACGCGTACAGGCTCCAAGGTTGCGTGGTTCGCGTGGTGCGTCCGCATGGCGCGGCGGTTGCTCCTGGCATTTGGTCATTCCAGCCACCGCGCCGACCGTGGTGCCATGAACAAGTCGGGGTCGGTAATGCGGTCCGGGGAGGCTCGCGTCAAGCAAACGGTGCGGACCGCCTTGTTCTGCCGTGCAGCGGGCGGTTATCGTGCGCCGCATAGTTGAGCCGCATGGGAACTTGTGTACGTGCCCTTTATCAAATCCAAATTCTTCAATTCCGATTTCGTGCCGGGTAGCGCCGCGAGCCGCTTGAGGCTCATGACGATCGTCTGGCTGCGGTGGATCGCGGTCCTTGGGCAGCTCGCCGCGGTGCTGGTGATCTGGCTCGTCATGCAGTTCCCGATTCCTGTCGGCTATTGCTTGGCGTTCGTCGCGCTGTCAGCATGGGTGAACGTGGCGCTCACGGTCAAGTATCCGGCGCGACACCGTCTCAGCGTGCGCTCGGCTACGGCACTGCTCGCCTATGATGTGCTGCAGCTTTCGGCGCTGCTCTATCTCACCGGCGGAATCCAGAACCCGTTCGCGCTGTTGCTTATGGCGCCGGTCACTGTCTCAGCGGCGACATTGCCCGTCATCAGCACCATCGTGCTCGGTCTCATCGCGCTCACCTCGACCTTTCTGCTCGTCTATTACTATTGGCCGCTGCCCTGGTATCAAGGCATGCGCTACGAGATGCCGCTGCCCTACAAGATCGGGCTGTTGTCGGCGATCGGCGCGGGTATGGTGTTCATTGCCTTCTACGTCTGGCGGCTGGCGAAGGAGGCGCAACTCATGTCGCAGGCGCTCGCGGCCACGGAACAGATTCTGGCACGCGAGCAGAAGCTGCATGCGCTCGACGGGCTGGCGGCAGCCGCGGCGCACGAACTCGGCACGCCCTTGTCGACCATCGTGCTCGTTACATCGGAGCTGGCGCGCGATCTCAAGGGTACACCGCACCTGGAGGACGTGGAGCTTTTGAAAGACCAAGCGATCCGTTGCCGCGAGATCCTGCAGAAGCTGACGCGGACACCGGGCGAACAGGACACATGGTATGCGCGGCTGACTGTGAGGGAATTTGTCGACGAGGCATCGCAACCCTACCGCAGCGGCCCGGTTTTCGTGGTGGTCAACGCCGGACCTGATACGCTGGCGTCGGGAGCGGGCGTGCTCGAGCCGGTGATGCTGCGCCGGCCGGGCATGATCTATGGGCTCGGCAACATCATCGAGAATGCGGTCGACTTTGCGCATTCGAAGGTCGAGGTCGGGGCTCACTGGTCGCAAACGACTGTGACGATCACGATTGCCGACGATGGACCCGGGTTCGCTCCGGAGCTGATCGAGACGCTCGGAGAGCCATATGTCTCAACCAGGCGGCAGAATGCCTTGCAAAAGGAAGGTAAGGCAGGAGGTCTAGGGCTCGGCTTTTTCATTGCCAAAACGCTGCTGGAGCGGTCTGGCGCGGCGATTTCGCTGGAAAACAGAACAGAACCGGCCCGAGGTGCAATGGTTACCATCACGTGGCCGCGCCATTCGTTCGAGCGGCAGGACGCCGAGGCGACGGCCTGATGAGCGGCGGCAGGCAGCTGGTGAGGCTCGTAGCGCGCGTGGGAAGGTTAACGGCCGCGCTGCAGCCTTTTTTGGCCTCCATGCGCAGCGGAAATGTTTGAAACATATGCGCAATCGGCTATATAAGTTTTTCTTCGGGAGGAACCGCTGTGAACGAAGATCTTTCTTTCCGTCAAGACGAGCTACCCGAGGACCGAACACTGCTGATCGTGGACGACGACAAGGCGTTCCTACAGCGCCTCGTTCGAGCCATGGAAGGACGCGGCTTCGAGGTGCGAGCGGCCGGTTCGGTGAGCGAAGGTGTCGATCTCATTCGACAGCATGCGCCGGCGTTCGCGGTCGTTGACATGCGTCTGGAGGACGGAAGCGGGCTCGACGTGATCGCGGAACTGGGGCGGCTGCGCCCCAACGCACGGGGCATCATCCTCACCGGCTACGGGAATATTGCGACGGCAGTGACGGCAGTGAAGCTCGGCGCCGTCGACTATCTGGCGAAGCCCGCGGATGCCGATGAGATCACGGACGCGCTGCTTGCGCCGGCCAACTCCAAGGCGCCGCCGCCGGAGAACCCGATGTCGGCAGATCGCGTGCGCTGGGAGCATATCCAGCGGGTCTACGAGCTGTGCAACCGCAACGTCTCCGAGACGGCGCGGCGTCTCAATATGCATCGCCGCACGCTGCAACGCATTCTGGCCAAGCGCGCGCCGAAGTGAGGTGTACTCTCCATTGGATTGCGGTCCGCGTGGATCGCCTTGCCCTCGGCTGGATCGCAATTGAAGATGCCACTGCCGTGTCGGCTTGTGGCGCTCTTCATTGAGCAGCAGCGCACCCGAACTGGCACTCATGGGCTTCTTTTCGCCCTCGCAAGCGCTCGTCAATCAGACGACGTGCGGCCGGTCGCTCAGTGGGGATCTAGCGCATAGGCAAGTCGCAATGCGGCGGTGCGCGCGAACGATAGCTGCATCATGCGGCGCCGTGCGGGTGACAGCCGTCGCGTTTCGGGCATGCGTATGATTTCAGCATCGTAGCGGTCGGCCAGAATGAGGCCGGCTTGGTCGGGGAGGATCGCGACCGGGAAATCGGGCGAAACCGCGAACAATACGTGATCAGCGTAATCCCAATACTCCGGCCACTTCTGATCGGTGCGAAAATCCTCCAGTGACGACTTGATCTCAATGATCCAAATTTCGCCTTTTCGGGTGAGCGCGGTGATGTCGGCGCGGCGGCCATTGGCCAGCGACAATTCGGAGATGTGGGCGTGTCCCAGCCGGCGCAACATGCGCCCGACACCTCGCGCAATCGCCAGCGCAGCGTCCGACTGGCGCCCATCAGCCAGCGCGGCCTGGAGTTCTTGCAAGGCTTCGGAGTCGAACGTTTTGATTTCTTCGGTCATGGTAACGCCATCACGCGATGGAATTTCGGATGATAGGCCTTGATTCGGGCTGGAGCGGGTTCAGATTCGGTAGATCGCTCAAGCGTCTCGGCCTGTTTCAAGTTGTTGCCTTCGAAACCGATCCATACCTCCGCGTGAAGCGACGCGTGATTCACCTGGAGGCAGTCAGGCTCCAAGGGGCGAGAGCCGGGCAACGCGGCTTCAAGGCCTGTTGCGCTACCGTGTTGCGCCCCAATTCCGTAAGCTCACTAAACCGGATGCCATGATCTTCAAGTATCTTCAGAGAGACAAGTCCGCCAAGGTCGACAAGAATGAGCCGAAAGCGGAGGATATTGCGGCGGGAGAAAGTGCGACCGACGCAGGGGATGACGCTCAGTCGGCGACACCCGACGCGGGGCAGCCACACGCGCTCGAGCCAGCGGCCTTGCGACGGACGGTCGATCCGCAGATTTTGGGATTTTCGACAACTGCGGAACTGACGGCGGCATCCGGCCTCATCGGGCAGGATCGGGCGCTGGAAGCCCTCGCCTTCGGCACCGACATGAAGGCGCTCGACTTCAACGTATTCGTGCTGGGGCCGGTAGCGGCCGGCAAAAGCACGGCCGTGAAATCGTTCCTTGCGGATCGCGCCAGCGGTCTGCCGGTGCCGGACGACTGGATCTATGTGAACAATTTCGATACGCCGAACCGACCGCGGGCGCTGCGTCTGCCGCCGGGACGTGCGCGACCGTTCGCAAAGGCTATGATTGCCGCGCTCGATGAACTCAGCGGCACGGTACCCGCCTTGTTCGAGGGGGAGGACTACCAGACCCGCCGGCGCGCGATCGATGAGGAATTCCGCGCTGAAGCGGAGGAGGCTTTCGCTGCGCTCAACCGCAAGGCGGAGGCGCAGAACGTTGCCATACTCAAGACGCCGACGGGGTTCGTCATGGCGCCCATGCACGATGGGGAGGTGGTGAAGCCTGAAACTTTCAACACGCTGCCGGAGAACTATCGGGAGGATGTCGCGCGGCGCATCGAGGCTTTGCAGGGCGATCTGCAGAACATCATCTCGCAGGCGCCCAGGGCGGAGAAGGTGCGGAGGCAGCGGCTTGCCGAACTCAACGAGGAGGTGGCGCGCGTCGTTGTAGCCAACGCACTCGATGACGTCCGCGAGATGCTTGGCGACCTGTCAAAGGTGTTGACCCACATCGACGCGGTCGAGATCGATCTCGTGCGTTCGATCGGGTTGTTCCTGATGCAGAACGAGGACGACGAAATCGTACACCAGCCCCTCGATCCAGCACGCGACGCGCGCTTTCGCCGCTATCTGGTCAACGTGCTGGTCGCGCGAGAGGATGCCAGTACGGATGCAGCCTCAGCAGTTGCGACGGAGACAGAAGGGGCGCCGATATACGAGGAACTCAATCCGACCTACACGAACGTAATCGGGCGCATTGAGCATCTGGCGCAAATGGGCGCGCTGGTCACGGACTTCCTGCTCGTTTCGGCAGGTGCGCTGCATCGCGCGAACGGAGGGTTCCTGCTAATCGACGCGCGCAAGCTGCTCACGTTTCCTTTCGCATGGGACGCGCTCAAGCGCACGTTGAAGTCGGGCGAGATCCGTATTGAGCAGCCCTCCGAAATGTACGGGATTCTGTCAACGCAGACGCTGGAGCCGGAACCCATCCCGCTCGACGTCAAGGTGATCCTGTTCGGCGACCGCGAGATCCATTACCTGCTGTCTGGGCTCGATCCCGATTTCACGCGGCTTTTCAAGGTGCAGGCGGACTTCGACGATTCGATTGCGCGGACAGAGGAAAACAACCACGCATTTGCCGCGCTGGTCACGTCCGTCGTGGCGACGCACAAGCTGAAGCCCGTTACCGCGCCGGGTGTGGCGCGCGTGATCGAGGAAGCGTCGCGCATGGCCGATGATCGCGACAAGGTATCGATCGAGGTCGGACGCATTGCCGATCTGCTGCGCGAGGCGGACTACTGGTCCGGCAAGGCGGGGCGCGAGGCGACTGAGGCGGAGGACGTGGCGCGGGCCGTCGAAGGGCGCATCCAGCGGGCCGACCGCCTGCGCGACCGGGCGCAAGAGACGATCCAGCGCAATATCGTGCTGATAGATACCGAAGGCGCGAAAGTGGGACAGGTTAACGGCCTTTCGGTTCTCCAACTCGGCGAATTCGCATTCGGCAAACCCAGTCGCATCAGCGCGCGCGTGCGTTTTGGCGCGGGTCGTGTAACCGATATCGAGCGGGAGGCAAAGCTCGGCGGGCCGCTGCATTCCAAGGGCGTCATGATCCTGTGGGGCTATCTCGCGGGGCGCTACGCGCTCGATCAGCCGCTGGCGCTGGCCGCCAGCCTCGTCTTCGAGCAGAGCTATGGTGGCGTCGAAGGCGACAGCGCCTCCTCGGCGGAGCTCTTTGCGCTCATTTCGGCGCTGGCCGAGGTGCCGATCCGCCAGGGGCTCGCCGTGACGGGATCGGTCAATCAATGGGGAGAGGTACAGGCCATCGGCGGCGTTAATGAGAAGGTCGAGGGTTTCTTTGACGTGTGCAACGCGCGAGGTCTCACGGGGGATCAGGGCGTCCTCGTTCCGGCAGCCAATGTTCAGCACCTGATGCTGCGCGAGGATGTCGTGACCGCGTCACGGGATGGGCGGTTTTCGATCTATCCGGTCGCAACGGTTGACGAGGGTATCGCGCTGCTCACCGGTATGCCGGCGGGGGCGCGCGGCAGCGACGGACGTTTTCCCGAAGGAACGATCAACAGGCTGGTGGAGGACAAGCTCGAACTGTTCGCGCAACGGCTGAAGGCTCTGCCGGGCGCATTGCGGGGAGGCGAAGCGATGATTGCATCCGCTCAGGACAAGGGAGAACCGGCGTGACGGCGCATGTGGCAGAGCGCGGAGAAGGCCGTGGGCGCGTCGTGTTGCGCCTGATGGCTACGCATTCAGCGAATGAGCATGCCGTGCGCGCGGCGATCCGGATCGCAAAAGCCTTTCATTCCGAGATCGAGAGCCTGTTCGTCTACGACCGTCAGATCTTCGATGCCGCTGGCTACAGCTTTGCGCGCGAGATCGGTCCGCTCCCGCGAATCCAGATGACAGCGCATCATGCGGCCGCCGAGGCCACCGGCAGTGCTGCTGCCATCGACGTTGCCGGCATCACCCGTCAGTTCGAACTGGTCGCTCGCAGACTGCAGCGATGGGTCAGCGAGATGGCGTTGCAGGAGGAAGTTCCGGTGCATGGTCGCGTTGTCCAGGATACGCCGCTCCGCGCATTGAGCGCGGCCTGCCAAATGTCGGGGCCGTGGAACGTGGTGGCGCTGGCGGAACCGTTCACGGCGGATTCACTTGCGCGACTCGACATGCTGTTCGAGCGCGTCACCGGTATGACCGGCGTCGTACTCGTGGGGCCAAGGGCCGCCACAATGCAAGGTCCCGTCGTCGCGGTGATCGAAGACCTGGAGCGGGTGACAGGCATGTTGCGCACTGCAGAACGGCTTGCGCGCGTCAATGGGAGCGACGTCGTTCTCGCGGTGGCGGGGCAAAGCCGGGCGGCGCAATCCTGGCTCAAGAGCGAGGTGGTAAATGTCGTAGCCGGGGCGCACACTGCGGCCGTCGTTGAATTGGGGCGCGCGGGCGGCGGAACGGCCGTTCTGGCGGAAGCTGCGCGGCAGCTCCACCCCGGCTTTGTCATCGCCGAACACGGAGGGCTTCTGGTGCCGCATACGGGAGATCTGAGGCCTCTCGGGTCAGCTCTTTCATGTCCCTTGCTTGTCGTGCGCTAGGCATCACATACGCTTCTGTTGCAACGCGATCTCATGCAAGGCTTCGGCCGGGCGGAATGTGTTGGTCGAGCCTCTGAACCAATCGTTCTTCTGTGTGATTGATGAGCCGGTCTCGATTGGACCTGGCGCGAGTTTTCGAGTCAGGTTCAGGAGCCGTACAGTAACTCATCGCTCGATCCAACGATTTTCGGGTCGGGCGCGTGCGCGATGCTCGAGTCCTTTTTGTCATAGTCGACTGCGTTGAGTACGAGGCGGATGGATTCGAGCCGCGAGCGACGCTGGTCGTTGGCGCGAACGACAGTCCACGGAGCGGTCGGCGTGTGAGTGAAGCGAAACATGTCGTGCTGTGCGACAGTGTACTCGTCCCACTTGGGAATGGCAGCCAGATCGATGTCGGTCAGCTTCCATTGCTTCAACGGATCGTGGCGACGTTCATGAAAGCGCAGCAGCTGCGTTTCGCGCGCGATCGTGAGGAAGATCTTGAAGAGGCGGATGCCATCCTGGATCAGCAGGTTTTCGAATTCCGGAGCATCGCGGAAGAAGTCGGCCAGCTGATTTTCGTTGCAGAAACCCATGACACGCTCGACGCCGGCGCGGTTGTACCAGGAACGGTCGAACAGAGTGATGTCGCCGGCAGTTGGCATGTGTGCGACGTAGCGCTGGAAGTACCACTGCCCTTGCTCGGTTTCGGTCGGTTTGGAGAGAGCAACGGAACGCGCATGGCGGGGATTGAGGTGATGCATGAAGCGGGCGATGCAACCGCCTTTTCCCGCGCTGTCGCGGCCTTCGAACAGGACGACCAGGCGTTCGCGCTGTTCCTGGATGTGTGTCTGCAGCTTTACTAGCTCGAACTGAAGCTTGGCCAGCTCACGCTCGTAGGCCTTGCGCTTCATTTTCTTGGCGTATGGATAGCCACCCCCGGTGAGCGCCTGTTCTTGAATCTTAGCCGACAGCTTGGGGTCATCGATATCAAAGGGGATCTGCATGTTCTTTGCACCCTTCGCGGCGTCCGACGCCTTCTTTGCTCCCGACATGCCGATCTCCCGTCAATGGTGTCATGATAGTGTCGTGCTGGCGCGTCCTAGTTCTAACCACGATGGCCTGCCGAAGCGAGCAGGCAGCGGGATCGGCTTGGGAATTTCATGGTTTTGGTTGATACAAGGCGGTGCAGATGGCGGTGTCACGGCGTCCGCAGGGGCAGGTGGAAGACGATGCCGAGGAACGCGAAGCGAACGGCGCAATGCGGAAAAAGCTCAAGTCGATCCTGCAGGGTAGTCTAGGATTGCATGGAAGCGCCGTCGGTGCGACCCGCGGCTTGCGGCGTGGCAAGGATATGGACTGGCGTGTGATGCTTGCTGCGATGCCAGATGCGGCGGTCGTTCTCGATGGTTCTGCTCGCGTTTTGGAGTTCAACGCCCCGTTCAGCGAGCTCTATCCGGACGTCCGCTCAAACCAGCCGCTCAGCCGCTGGCTACGCAATCCCGATCTGTTCCAGGCCATCGAGGATGCGGCAGGGGGCAAGCCGGAGGTGGTGATCCTGATCCATCGGCTCCCGGTCGAAAGGCGCATTGCGGCGCGCGTGGTGCGGCTTGGGGAAACGTCGCCAGACGAAGTCGGTCGCCTCGCACCGTTCTATCTCATAACGTTTCGCGACCTCACCGAGCAGGACAAGCTTGCCCAGATGCGCGAGGATTTCATCGCCAATGCAAGCCATGAGCTTCGTACGCCACTTGCCTCGCTGCGCGGTTTCATCGAGACGCTGCAAGGTCCGGCGCGAGAAGATGCCGGGGCGCGGGATCGGTTCCTGGCACTGATGGCCGGGCAGGCGGAGCGGATGACGCGTCTCATCGACGACCTGCTTTCACTCAGCCGTGTGGAGATGCGGGCTCACGTCATGCCGCGCGCGATCATCGATCTGAACGAGGTGGCGGCCTACGTGCTCGAGACACTCCAGCCGATGGCCATAGCAGCCGGGGCTCACTTGCACCTCGAACTCGATAAGACGCCCGCAAGGTTTCGCGGAGAGCGTGATGAGATCGTGCAGGTGATCTCCAACCTCGCTCACAATGCGATCACCTATGGCGGCGAGGGCGTGGAAGTGAACGTATCGGTCTCGCGGGTTCGCGCGCAGGGCGGCCATCCGGAGCGAGTGCGTGTCGCAGTCAGCGACAACGGCCCGGGCATTCCGAAGGAGCATCTGCCGCGCCTGACAGAACGCTTCTATCGTCCTTCCGTCAGCGCCAGCCGGTCGAAGGGCGGGACCGGGCTCGGGCTCGCGATCGTCAAGCACATCGTGGCGCGTCACCGCGGCGATCTTGAGATCCAATCGCAGCTCGGTCGGGGCTCGACCTTTGCGGCTTTCTTCGACGCCGTGGAGTGAGAAAGCGTTCGCGTCGACGGCGAGGCAGGTCGCCCAGCAATTGCGTTTGTGCCGTCCGCTACAAAAAAAGGGCCGGAGCTGCCCCCCGGCTCGCTCCGGCCTCCCCCGCTGCCGGCGGCGGTGCCGCGGCGCAATCGACAATTTCGTTCAGGCGTCCACTTTGGAATCGTCCGAGATGGCCTCAACTTTGGCGGGAGCGGGTGTGATGTCGCGGCGTCGCACTTGCGGCGGCTGATAGGCTCGGCGGGCGTGGAACTCGCAGTAGGGCAAACCTGCGACCTTGGTCTTGCCACAGAAGTGGAAGTCGGAATGCTGCGGATCGCCAATCGGCCAACGGCAGTTGCACTCGGTGAGTGTCTGGATGCTCTTGCGCTCCTTGAGCGGAATGACGAGCTCTTCCTGGGCAGGAACGAAGGGCTCGGCGTCGGGCTGGTAGAGTGCCCGAAGGGCGGGATTGCCGACCTGGGCAAAGCGGGCCTTTTGCGGGCGCTTGGCCGTAGTCTGCGACATCCGCGGGCGTGGGCGGTGCGATTTCATGCGCGTGGTGGTGGCACGGCCGGAGAGGCCAAGGCGATGCACCTTGCCTATGACCGCGTTGCGCGAAACACCACCAATGCGTCCTGCGATCTGGCTCGCGCTCAATCCCTCCGACCAGAGCTTCTTGAGAAGCTCAACGCGTTCGTCGGTCCAGGCCATAATTTGGCTCCCTGACAAAATGTCGTTGGCTGGTCCGCACGACGCGGCCAGACTCGGTCCTGCTCCGGGCGCCTCGCGAAACCTCGACTGACGCACAAAGGCGCCGTCGGATCTGGGGCCAGACCGGACATGAATACGGACGCTTACTGGGGGTTCACTCGGACGCTGACGCGTACATTTGCGCCCTGGGAGGGGCAAACGCGTACATAGAACTCATACTGGGACATGCCGAGAAGGCGGAAATGAGTCGTGCGAGTAAGTGATGTTCGCACCTGTTCCGCTTCCAACGTGATTCCAACAGTGCGTTGGGGTCGACATCTCGTTGGCGACGAGGAGAACCCTACAATATCCTGTTTCGTGCCTACAAGCCGAAGCATGTATCAACGAGGGGTGTTGACAGAACGAAGTGGCGCGTTCGCCACAGATTGATTCGCAGGCACCCGGAATTCCAAGGGCGAAGCGACCGCGCGCAGGTCCAGCCCACAGGTTTGTTCGATATTTGCCCAACCGGGGTCTTCATTGACAGGATGCCTGTTGCCGATTATCAACTGTCGCTTCGCGGCCGCCGAAAAATGGCGGCTTTTTTGGTTTTGCGGGTTTTCGGGAAGGAATGTGAGAGATGACCGAGCGCGGTCCGACCTCACGGCAGGGCATCCCAGCCCCCATTGTATCGGCAACCGCGTCAATGGGCGCGCATGGCTCGGGTCCGTCTCCTGCGGTGATGGCGACCTACGCGCGCCAGGATCTCGTTTTCGAGCGCGGCGAAGGCCCCTGGCTTATCACCGACTCCGGCGACCGTTTCCTTGATCTTGCTTCCGGTGTGGCCGTCAACGCGCTGGGACATGCACACCCGCGCCTGGTTGCCGCACTGACGGCACAGGCGCAGAAACTTTGGCACACGTCCAATCTCTATCGCGTCGAAGGGCAGGAGCGCGTTGCGGAACGTCTCGTCGAGTTGACCTTCGCGGACCGCGTGTTCTTTTGCAACTCGGGTGCGGAGGCCTGCGAAGGCGCAGTCAAGACTGCGCGGCGCTATCATTATGTGAACGGTGCGCCGGAGCGCTGGCGCATCGTGACCTTCGAGGGTGCCTTCCATGGGCGCACAATCGCAATGCTGGCGGCCGGTGGGAACCCGAAGTACCTGGAGGGGTTCGGTCCGGAGGCACAGGGCTTCGACCACGTGCCGTTCGGCGACCATGAAGCGCTGGAGCGGGCGGTGGGGCCGCAAACCGCAGCGATCATGATCGAGCCGGTACAGGGCGAGGGTGGCGTTCGCACAGTGCCGGACCAGTGTCTCAAGGGCCTGCGGGATCTATGCGACGAGAAGGGGCTTTTGCTCATTTTCGACGAGGTGCAATCGGGTGTCGGCCGCACGGGGCGGCTCTTCGCGCACGAGTGGGCCGGAATCACACCCGACATCATGGCAATTGCCAAAGGCATCGGCGGCGGATTTCCGGTAGGTGCGTTCCTGGCAACGGAAGAAGCTGCGAAGGGCATGACGGCTGGAACGCACGGTTCCACATTCGGCGGCAACCCGCTGGCCATGGCGGTGGCGGATGCGGTGCTCGACGTGGTTTGCGACCCTGAGTTCCTGCGGCAGGTGCGGGAGAAGACGCTCCGATTCAAGCAAGCCCTGGAGAGCGTCCACGACCACTTCCCGGACAAGATCGTCGAAGTGCGAGGGCGGGGTCTCTTGATAGGCTTGCGCCTTGCACCGACACTGGCGCCCCCAGCGGTCGTAAAGGCCGCGATCGGCAAGAAGCTTCTCGTGGTTGGCGCCGGCGACAACGTGGTTCGCCTGCTGCCGCCGCTCAACATCAGCGACGACGAAATTACCGAGGCCGTCGACCGCATCGCGCAGGCGATATCCGATCTTCCCGGCGCCATCACCTAAACAAAGCACACAGGACATCGGCACTGGCGGCTTGCGGCCGCTCTAGTATGTTTTCGATACAAGAAGGCCTCAGACATGGCTCTCAGACATTTCCTGGATCTCGATCAGCTGCCTGCGAAGACGCTGAGGCGCATCATCGACAACGCGCACGCCATGAAGCAGGCGGGGCGGCGCACGCCCGCGAAGTTGAGACCGAAGGGTATTGCCGAAGCAATCCTGGTCATGATCTTCGAGAAGCCTTCGACGCGCACGCGCATTTCGTTCGACGTCGCCATGCGTCAGCTTGGAGGCCAGACGATCATGCTCAATCATACGGATTTGCAGTTGGGGCGCGGTGAATCCATCTCGGACACCGCACAGGTCGTGTCGCGATACATCGACGCCATCATGATCCGCGCCAACTCCCATGACACGCTGCTTACATTGGCCGAGCATGCCACCGTTCCCGTCATAAACGGGCTCACCGACAAGAGTCATCCATGTCAGGTGATGGCTGATATCATGACCTTCGAAGAGCATCTCGGGCCGATCGGCGGAAAGACGGTCGCCTGGGTCGGCGACGGCAACAACGTTGCTGTTTCGTGGATGCAGGCGGCAGTGCGGTTCGGCTTCTCGATCCGCATTGCGTGCCCGCCAGCATTAAAGCCGGACAAGGCGATTATCGACTGGGTGCGGGCCAATGGCGGTGATCTCACGATCACTTCGGATGCGCAGAAAGCAGTGGTGGGCGCGCATTGTGTCGTGACCGATACGTGGGTGTCGATGGGCCAGTCGGACGCGGCCCGGCGCAAGAAACTGTTGAAGCCCTATGCGGTGGATGATGCGCTGATGAAACGCGCGCACCAGGACGCCATCTTCATGCACTGCCTGCCGGCCTATCGCGGGCTCGAGGTTACCGCCTCGGTGATCGACGGGCCGGCATCGGTGGTTCTTGACGAGGCGGAAAACAGGTTGCACGCGCAAAAGGCGATCCTGGCGTGGTGCCTCGGGGTCGACTAGTGTGATGATCGAGACGTCCGCTACATCCATTGGGGCTGGGTCGCGAGGCGCAATTCTTGATCCCAGTCACACTAGCTCATAAATATTTCTAGTGTCGTCAGAAGCGAGAAATTCGTTCGCTGCGTGCTGCAGAATGAGACGGATTTCGCGATCGCGACACTTGCTGAGCGAGGCGACATGAGCGAGAGCGAGCGTCCGGCAGGCGCTGCGGCAGCCGGTGCCGACAATATCGTACTGCCATTCCAGACGGTTCGCTCACGCGTGACCGGGCGGCTGGTGCGGCTCGGCGAAACGGTGGATCGGATACTGAAGCGGCACGACTATCCAGAGGGTGTCAGTGAGACGCTCGGCGAGGCACTTGCGCTGACCGCACTGATCGGGGCCGGACTCAAGTTCGAGGGACGGCTGATCTTGCAGACGAAAACCGACGGTCCGCTCGATTTTCTCGTCGCCGATTTCGCGACGCCCGGTGCGCTGCGAGGCTATGCGAGTTTCGACGAGGAGCGCTGCGCCCACGTTTCAGGCGGTGGCGAGCGGGCGCTACTCGGTGTGGGGCATCTCGCCATGACCATCGATCCAGGCGGCAACATGGACCGCTATCAAGGATTGGTACAACTCGAAAACACAACGCTGACAGAGGCGGCATACACCTACTTCCGCCAGTCAGAACAGTTGCCGACTTTCATCCGCCTCGCGGTTGCGCGGGAGCGGACTGGAAGCGGGCGCAACGGCGGCAGCGCATGGCGTTGGCGGGCCGGCGGCATCATGCTGCAACACGTTGCGCATGAGGGCGGCAGGGCAGCTGAAGAACTGGCGGCGGCGGAAGAGCGCGGGGCGATGCTCGGCGAGGAGGACGACCACTGGCGGCGGGTCACGATGCTGGCGGCGACGGTCGAGGATCACGAATTGGTCGATCCGACGCTATCGCCGGAACGCCTTCTCTACCGGCTGTTTCACGAGGAAGGTGTGCGTGTTCAGGAAGCGCGGGTGCTGAGCGAATTTTGCACATGCTCGCGCGAGCGCGTGTTCGGATTTCTCAAGCGTTTCGGCAAGGAGGAACTCGCCGACATGCACGAGCCGGACGGGTCGATTTCGGTGACGTGTGAATTCTGCTCGACGCGATACCTCTTCGATCCAGCGGAGCTGGACTAAGGGGGGCGCGGCGGACGTTGCCAAACGGCAAACCCACCGGCATCATACCGCACAGTCGTTTGCAACCGGAAACACGATCCGCAAGACAATGCAGATGAGTCCTTTAGCCGCCCAAGCTTTTTGCAAATTTGCTGCCTTGCTTGCACGGACGCGGCTTTTTTGCGCCGTGAACGCCTGCATAGCGGGGATGTTGGCCGCGGTCCTGCAAGGCTTGCCTGCTCTCGCCGCGGATTTGGGGGCACGTGATGTAACAGAGGCACTCGTCAGGGCGAGTCGCGAGACGCCGGCGGATTTCACCGGCCTCGACCTCACATATCTCGACTTGTCGTCGCTCGACTTCAAGGGCGCAAAGATGGCGGATGCCGATCTTTATGGCACCGATTTTACCGCGGCGAATCTCGCAAACGCAGATCTCTCGTTCACTCGGCTTGACCGTTCTGTGCTGATCCGTGCCGACTTCTCAGGTGCCAACCTTGCCGATGCGTCCATCCTGCGCCCCACGGTTTTTTCCGACATGAGCTTCGACCAGGATGATGCGCCGTCGTTTCGCGGGGCGACGATGCAGCGCGTGCGCGTGCAGGCGCGCATGGACGGAGCTGATTTCTCGAATGCCGATCTCACCGAAGCGGATTTCAGTCCCTACGAGAGTCGCTCAGGGGAGGGCACGATCACGACGGTTCCGCGCAACGAGCTGATGAATGCGAAATTTGTCAATGCGCGAATGACGAAGGCGAACTTCGCTCGTGCGGTGATACGATTTGCCGATATGCGAGGCGCGGATCTGAGCGGGGCAATTCTACGTGGTGCGGAACTCGTCGGTGCCAACCTCGAGGGCGCCAATCTTACTGGCGCCGACATAACGGGTGCCGATTTCACACGAGTCAATCTCAAGGGTGCGAAGGGCCTAGATACGGCGATAGGACTCGACGCGGCACTCAATATGGATACGGCGCCGCGCTGAGCAGCCATTACAGGATTTCCCGTCCGTCCGACCGCATGACGACGCTCAATCTACGTCTCGGCCCACTCGGCCAGTCGCGTCAGAAAGCCCATGCACTTTTCAAGCTCGCTTTCCGCGATCCATTCATTGGCCGTGTGCGCCTGAGCAATGTTGCCTGGGCCGCAGACGACGGAGGGCGCTCCGGCATGCTGGAAGAGGCCCGCCTCGGTGGCATACGAAACGGCGTGCGTGTCGTTCTGTCCGGCGAGTTTCATGGCGAGGCTGACCACCTCAGCCGTCCGCTCCGCGCCGAAGGGCGGGACGCGATTGGATATGCGAATGTCGATAGCCGCCTCGGGCGCGACGGAGTGCATCCTCGGCAGGCATTTCTCTTTCACGAAGCGGTCCAGTCTGGTTTCGATGGCTTCGACATCGAGCCCTGGGGTGGCGCGAATCTCGAAGCCGAGACGACAGGTGATCGGCACGATGTTCGAGGCCGTTCCGCCCGAGATTTCGGTGACCTGCAGTGTTGCATAGGGCGGGTCGAAGCGTTCGTCGCGGGTGCTGGACTTAAGTTCCTCCTCGATCCGCATCAGTTCATCGATTACGAGGCTCGCGTAGTGGACGGCATTGACGCCGAGCGGGGCCATGCTCGAATGCGCGGCACGGCCGGATACGGTGATGTGCCAGCGCACGGGGCCCTTGTGGCCATCGACTACCGTCATCGAGGTCGGTTCGCCAACGAACACCATGCGGGGACGGGGCAGGGAGCGGCCCAGTTCCGCAATCATCGGGCGTACTCCAACGCAGCCGATCTCCTCGTCGTAGGAGAATGCGATGTGGATTGGAGTCTTGAGTTTGCGGCGCTTGAAATCAGGAACGGCGGCCAGGACGCAGGCCAGAAAGCCCTTCATGTCAGCGGTGCCGCGGCCATAGAGGCGTCCGCCCCGTTCCGACATCTGGAACGGATCGGTTTCCCATGACTGGCCGGCGACGGGGACGACGTCTGTATGTCCGGACAACGCGACGCCGGCCTTGTCTCGTGGACCTATGGTGGCGAAGAGGTTCGCTTTTTCGCCGTCGTCGGTGAATATCAGTTCCGAGGCGACGCCGTGCTGGGCCAAGTAGTCCTCGATGAAACGCTGGATCGCCACATTACTCTTGTGACTGGTCGTATCGAAGGCAACAAGCCGTGCGAGCAGTTCCTTCGTGCCGTAGGTCGGGCCGTGCATTGGCGCTTCGCCTCGAATTGATCTCCGCATCGAACCGGCTGCCCGCAAACCTCTCGGGGCGGTAGCCTCCGGGAGCCCTGTCGCCGCTCTCAATTCAGGCTCCGCCTGGCGAACGGACTGTCGAGCGAGAAGGCGGGAATGGCCACATCGAACAGCTGACCGATCGCGTCCTCCATCTGATAGCTGCCAACCATGATACCGGAGGGAGTCTCGAGCGGGCAACCAGAGGTGTAGGAGAAGCTCTCGCCGGGTGCGATCGTTGGCGTCAGTCCAACAACGCCAGGGCCGCGTACCTCCTGCGTCATGCCGATGGCGTTGGTGATGCGCCACAGCCGGGACCGCAGCTGCACGCTCTGTGTTCCCTCGTTGGAGATGGTGACCGTGTAGGACCAGAAGAAATGGTTCTCGTCTGGGGAGGACTGATCCTCCACGTACTGGGGCTCAACGCGGACGCGGATGCCGCGAGTGACGGCTTCGTACATGGGAGGACGGCTCCTCAGGGTGATCGACTTAAACCGGACGTGCCGGAGGTTTCGCTGGCGCGGAGTGTATGGTGCCGACGGCGGCGGTCAAGCTGCATTAGCCGCGCACGCGCTTACGCATAGGCCGCGATCAGTGCACCCTCCAGGTCGGCAACAAGATCGTCCGCTGCCTCGAGACCGACGGACAGGCGTACCGTGCCTTCGCCGATACCGAGCTCGGCGCGTACTTCTGGCTTGAGGCGCTGGTGCGTGGTCGTCGCGGGGTGGGTGACGAGGCTTTTGGCATCGCCCAGATTATTGGAGATCCGCGCAATCCTCAGTGCATTGAGGAAGCGAAAGGCCTCCGCCTTACCGCCCTCGACGTCGAAGGTGACTATCTGACCGCCACCGATCATCTGACGCCGCGCCAGTTCGTGCTGGGGGTGGTCAGCGCGGAAGGGGTAGAGCACGCGCTTGATGCGGGGATGGGTGGCCAGCCCATCGGCGATCTTGGCGGCGCTATCGCATTGAGCCTTGACGCGCACGGGCAGCGTTTCCAGGCCTTTCAGCATGACCCAGGCATTGAACGGGCTGATCGAGGGGCCGGTCTGGCGGATGTAATCCTGCAGGTGGTCCTTGAGGAACGTGGCCGAACACAGCACAAGACCGCCCAGGCAGCGGCCTTGGCCGTCGATATGCTTCGTGGCGGAATAGACGACGATGTCGGCGCCGTGCTGCATGGGGCGTTGCAGGAGCGGGGTGGCGAAAACGTTGTCAACGATCACCTTGGCGCCCGCGGCGTGCGCGATCCTGGAAACCTCGGCGATATCGACCAGTTCCATCGTCGGGTTGGTGGGCGTCTCGAAGAAGAATGCCTTGGTGTTGGGGCGTACGGCGGCTTTCCAGGCATCAAGATCGCGCCCATCCACCAACGTTGACTGGATGCCGAAGCGCGGGCACAGGTCCTCGACGATGTAGCGGCACGAGCCGAACAGTGCACGGGCAGACACGATATGATCGCCAACGCTGAGGCCGGCTAGAATTGCGGCTGTGACGGCAGCCATTCCTGTGGCGGTGCCCCGAGCTTCCTCGGCACCTTCGCCTTCCAAAAGACGGATGCGCTCTTCCAGCATCGATACTGTGGGATTGGAGAAGCGCGAATATTGGTAGCCGGGGTCTTCGTTCTTGAAGCGCGCCTCGGCCTGCTCTGCACTGTTGTAGACGTACCCCTGAGTCAAAAAGAGTGCTTCCGAAGTCTCGCCGAATTGGGAGCGCAAAACCCCGCCATGGACGAGGCGGGTCTCGGGGGCCCATGTTGAGGGATCGGTTGAGACGGTTTTCGAGGTTTTGTCGGACGCCATGGTATGGCTGCTCCCTTGTTCCCATTGCGTGGGCCGGAAGGTCCACAGCGCATTAAAAAACCCGGCGCCCGATCCTGAGCCGCCGGTTGGTCCGGCGCTCGGGATTGCGGTGCAATCCGGGTGTGCGCACGGCCCTTTAGCGAGTTGTTTTACGTGGCTGCAAGCCGGCCGGCCAAATCGCCACGAACGATGGGATGGGGATTAGACCCCGCCGGACTTGGCGTCAAGGGGGGCATGGGGTAGAGCGGTGGCCGGAGGCAAGACCATGGCCAAGGCGAAGACGGGGGCGAAATCCCAGGCATCGGGGCGGAAAGCGGCGGCCGGTGCAGAGGGGTCGTGCGATGGCATCCTGCCAGCGCAGGCCATTCGAGCCCTCGCCGATACCGGAGAGATCATCCCAGCCGAGCCGTTCGGCGCGCGTCAAGTGCAGCCGGCGAGCCTCGATTTGCGTCTCGGCGATATCGCCTATCGTGTGCGAGCGAGCTTCCTGCCGGGTCCAGGCGTCTCAGTGAGGGAGCGTTTGGTACAACTCTCCCTTCACGAGATCGACCTCAAGGAGAGCGCGGTTCTGGAGACTGGCTGCGTTTACGTCGTTCCGCTGTTGGAATCGCTGGCACTACCTAAAGGGCTGTCGGGAGCGGCGAACCCGAAAAGCTCAACCGGACGGCTCGACGTTTTCACACGGGTGATCACCGATGGGGTGGCGTCGTTCGACTCGATCCCGGAAGGCTACAATGGAGCTCTTTACGCCGAGATCTGTCCTCAGACGTTTCCAATCGTCGTGCGGCGCGGCTCGACTTTGTCGCAGATCCGCTTCCGGCGTGGGCAGCCGACGGTGAGCGACCGGCAACTCGTCGACCTTCATGAGACTGATACCCTCGTATCGGGCGGAGCGAGCGCCGACATCCAGGGCGGCATTGCGCTTTCGGTTGATCTCACTGGCGACAACAAAGGCCTCGTAGGCTATCGCGCGAAGCGACATACCGGGCTCGTCGACGTGGATGCGCCTGGATCGTGCGCACTCCTCGATTTCTGGGAGCCGATCCATGTGCGCGGAGGTAACCGGCTGATCCTGGATCCAGATCAATTCTACATTCTTGCCTCGAAAGAAGCCGTACACGTGCCACCGATGTATGCGGCCGAAATGGTGCCGTTCAATCCGCTTGTCGGCGAGTTTCGTGTGCACTATGCCGGCTTCATGGATCCGGGCTTCGGACATGCCGAGGCCGGCGGCTCGGGGGCGCGGGTGGTTCTGGAGGTTCGCAGCCACAAGGTGCCGTTCGTCCTGGAGGACGGCCAGATTATCGGGCGTCTTATCTATGAGCGAATGGCGGCGAAGCCCGACAAGCTCTACGGACTCGACCTGGGCTCAAACTATCAGGCCCAGGGTCTGAAGCTGTCCAAGCATTTCAAGTGAACTCGCGCGCAGTGCGGGGCAGGAGAACGTTCGAGTTGCAACAATTCGATCCGATCGTTCCTCCGTCTCGCGCACAATCGGCGATCCGCCGAAAATCAATGCGGCACGTGCTGCACCTTTGAGCACAAATCAAATGTTGTGGTTTTTCGAACAGCGCGGCGAAGTGACGGTTGTTGCCGCCTTCCATTTGCCGCGATTCTCCACGTAGAATTATATATTGCAGCCCGATGCCGAACGATGCGGGGCAGCCTTCTAAAAGCCGATGCGGTGAAGTCATTGCGTGAGCTTGTGACGCGGCAGGCCCGCTGCGCCACGGATTGAACGGGCCGCCACTTCTAATACATCGAGAGACGACACCAAATGCTTCCGAGTCGGGCTTCTTCCGTCTCAATGAACCGTGACGCGCGCCTGGACATCGCGCGTGGGTTTGCCCTGTTTGTGATCTTCGTCGCACATATGCCGATGAATCCGCTGGCGGTGCTGACGCCGGGGCGCTTCGGCTTTTCCGACTCGGCAGAGATATTCGTGTTCTGCTCGGGCGCTGCCGCGGCACTGGCATTCGCGCGCGTGTTCGATACGCACGGGATGCTCATCGGTTCGGCACGCGTCGGACTACGCGTATGGCAGCTCTACTGGGCACATATTGCAATATTCCTGTTGGTTCTGGCGACCAATGTCGTGTTCGACCGCTGGGCTGGCGGGGGAACGAGCTATGTCGACGGGTTCAATCTCGGGCGCTTGTTCGGACCCGAGGCAGGCGCGTTGGTGACAGGGTTGCTTACTCTCACGTATGTGCCCAACTATTTCGATATCCTGCCGATGTATCTGGTGCTCCTCGCTCTGGTCACTGTAGTGATGGGCCTGTCGCGCTTCGGCGTGGGCGTGGTTGCGTCACTGGTGGTCGGCCTGTGGCTGCTGGCCACTGCCAGGCTCCTGGAGTTGCCGGCGGAACCGTGGAGCCAGCGTGGCTGGTTCTTCAATCCGTTCTCGTGGCAACTTGTGTTCTTCACCGGATTTGCATTCGCACGGGGCTGGCTCCCCTTGCCACGCTACGACCGGCGGTTGATGGCGATCGCCATCGGCGTGCTCGTCGTGGGGCTGTTGATGGGTTGGCATCCGCTGGCATCCCGCATCGAATACCCGCAAGCAATGTTGAACCTGGTGGCTCAGCTGACCGACAAGACGCATGCGGGCTTGCTTCGGTACGTACACTTCCTGGCGCTAGCCTATGTCGCGTTCGTCCTGGCGGGCGAGGGTGGGCAGCGGCTGAATGGCTGGGCGTTCGATTTTTGCCGCCTTGCCGGACAACAGGCGCTCGCAGTTTTCCTAACGGGGCTATGGCTGTCGGTGGCGTGCGGCTACCTTTTTCAGCGTCTTGGCGGCGGTTTCAGTGCAGCTATAGCGGTCAATTTGCTAGGTATTGCCGTGATGTCGGGTGTCGCGTGGCTCGTGGGATGGATCAAGTCCGAACCGTGGAGGAGCGCGGCGAAGGCAGCTGCGAAGATCAGGACGAGTACTGGTCCAGCGCTCCCTGTGCCGGGGGGGCTGGAAGCGGGCGTGCGGTAATTCCGACGACAAGCCCGGCTGTGGCGACCGCAACGTGCGTGGCCGGTTTTGCAACCGATGTGCCGCGTGGCCTCAGGTGCCGGCGAAGTAACCGGTAATGAATGCCTCGTAGATTCGTGTGAGCGTCTCAAGGTCGGCGAGGCTCACATGCTCGTCGACCTGATGGATCGTTTTGTTGACGAGGCCGAATTCGATCACCGGGCAGTGATCCTTGATGAAGCGTGCATCCGATGTTCCGCCGCCGGTGGTGAGCACGGGGCGGCGTCCCGTTATCCCTTCGACCGCCTTTACCATGGTGTCGACGAGAGGCCCAGGCTTGGTGAGGAAGACATCGCCGGTGCCCGAGAATGACAGGTCGATGCGAGCGGCAAGTTCGGAAGCGGCCGTCTCGCAAATGCCGCGCAAGTGATTCTCCATGCGCGGGCGAGTCCAGGCATCGTTGTAGCGGACATTGAAGAGCGCTTCGGCACGGCCGGGAATGACGTTGGTTGCCGTGTTGGGAACAGACACGACGGTGACCGCAAGATGCGAGGGCTCGAAGTTGCCGGAGCCGGAGTCGAGCACGGTCGCGGAGAGGCGGTCAATGATGCGCGCTAGCTTCGGAACGGGGTTTTCCGCCTTGTTCGGGTAGGCAGCGTGTCCCTGTTTGCCATGGACAACTATGTGGCCGTTGAGTGAGCCGCGGCGTCCGATCTTGATCTCGTCACCGAGCGCTTCTGGGTTTGAAGGCTCGCCGACGATGCATGCGTCCATTCTTACGCCCGCTTCGCGCATCCATTCGAGAACCTTGGCGGTACCGTTGATGGATGGACCTTCCTCATCGCCCGTGATGAGAAAGGAAATGGTGCCGGGAAGCTTGCCGCCGGTCTTTTCCAGGTAGCGCATTGTGGCGGCAAGGAAGCAGCCGACGCCACCCTTCATGTCGACGGCGCCGCGGCCGTACAGGATGTCGTCGCGAATCTCGGCGGCGAATGGCGGCACCGTCCAGGCGTCGAGATGGCCAGGGGGAACGACGTCGGTATGGCCGGCGAAGCAGAGGTTGGGGCCAACTTCACCCAGCTGAGCGTATAAGTTCTCAACATCGGGCGTTCCTGTTTCCGTAAAGGTCATGCGGTGGCATCTGAAGGCTGCGGCAGCGAGGGTATCCTGCAGCAGCGTCAAAGCGCCTCCCTCGTGGGGCGTGACGCTCGGGCAGCGGATCAGCGCCTGCGTCAGGGCGACCGGGTCTTTTGCATCAAGCATCATTGTGCGTCCTATGCTCAGGTTTTGGCGGGCCCCAGGGAAGCGCACCAGCTTCATGCGCGGTAGCTCCAGGTCAACGCGAACGATGACCCGACATGTTGTCGACGGTACCATCAACATCCTTGGCGAGCGGATCGGGGCCATAGCGGTTGGGTCCGACGGTGCCGCGCAGAAAACCGTTGTCGATCACAATGACGAGCATGATTGCTGCAACGCTCGAGACGAAGCCCAGTTCGATCACCGTCGGAATATTGCCCGCAAGGATCAGCCGATTGTGGTCGAGAAGAATGTAAAGAAGGAACACCGCCGCATATCCATAGGGCAGCCACTGCGGCCGATCGCGGTCGTTGAACCGCTTGACGGTTACTGCCGTCTCGGGAATGAGCAAAGCGAGGTTGAAAAGTGTTTCCCCGAGGTTTGGGCCACGTTGTGCGATCAGCTCGGAATACCAGGACATGGGATTGGCGAGGAATGACACGACCAATGAGGCAACCAGCAGCGGAAGCATCGCTAGCCACCACTGGCGGCGGCTGATGCGTCCGTCGAAGCCGAAGAATAGGTGCTTCCAGGTCATGGTTTCCGTCGTGCGCCTCGAATTGCGCGCCGAATGAACAATAGTTGGCGGCCGGGATCAAGCCGGGCGATGTCGGGATCGTCTCGAGGCGTTTTGCGGCAATGATCCGGCGTCGCCACCTCGCCTCATGTGGCGACCGATTGCTCCCGATTTGCGTGAGGGGGGCATGTCATCGGGTCGGCCGCATGGCCGGGAGCGGGCGCAGCGGCGGCCTGTGCCTCGGTATCGATCCGCATCTGCACCATCGTGATTTTCTGCCAGATTTTGCCCGACATGTTGGAGGTGATCTGGCCCAGATCCGATGTGGTTTCGATGACGATGGCGTCTCGCGTTCCCTGCGCATACAACGCGGCAACCTTGGCCGACAACGACAGCAGCTCCGAGCAGTAGTCTAGGTAGCGGGACAGTTCGAATGGCGTCATCGCACGGGGGGGAGAATGCGGCGTGGCGCCGCTCACCTGCTGGCCGCGACCAGGGTCCTTTGTGAGCTGATGCATGTCGATAACATGTATGATCGACCTCAGCTCGTGGAGGTGGTCGAGAACCTGCTGGCGCTTCCAACGTGCTTCGAGTCCTGAAAGGAAGAGTGCGCCTGCTCCCATGAGGACCAGGATATTGAATGCACTGTCGAAGCCCTGGAGCACGCCATAGAGGTTCTCCGCATCCCGCTTCACTTCGATTATCGTGCCGATATAGACGAGCATCACCACACCGCAGGTCATGGCTGCTAACGATATTGCGCGCAAAATGTAGTTCGGTGCGGCGATTGCTGCGATGCGCGCCTTGCTCTCGCGCGCGGCCTGCAAAAGCTCGCGACAAACGCGGAGCAGGCCAGCACCGGGGAATCTATCCTCGATGCGCTGTTCGAGCTTCTCCAGTGTCGCGATGATGCTGTTGGGATCGAGCGTGCGGTATCCTGGCATGCCGCACATTGCAGCGGCGCCGGCGGACGGGTCAAGACGCTTTGCGCTTTGCCTCATAGACCTTGAGGTTGGCATAGGAGAGCGCATGCAGCGTCGTATCGAGGCCCGCTGCGCGCAGGCGCTCCAGCATGTCGCCGACGATGTGGTCGGCCTCGATCGGACCGCCACGCATCATGTCGGCCAGCATCGATGCGGCAAAGGTCGACCTGACGTCGGAAAACATGCCGCGCCATTGATCAAGCTGGCTCGCGGGGACGGGGTGACCCGCGTGCGCGGCGGCGGCTGCATTGAGCTCCAGCATGCGGTGCGAGAGTTCGGCACCGCCGGGGGCGCTGGCGATGTCGCCGACCGGGGCACGCATCAAAGTCGTCATTGCGGCCAGCGTCGCGAGCATCACGATCTTTTCCCACAGGTTCTGCATGATGTCGGGGCTGGCGGTCGGCGTCACTTTGGCACGCTGTAGAGCGGTCACGAGCCGGGTAACGCGCTCCGATATGCCTTGGTCCTGCTCGCCAACGATGAAGAATTGCCAATCGTTCAAATGATGGATCGTTCCGTCCGCGTTCTGGCGAACCTGGAGGCTCACGGTGCCCGGAAGGATTTGCGTTCGTGAAAACGCTCGATTGAGGCGTTCTATGTGGGCGAGGCCGTTCAAAAGCGGGACGATGGCCGTCGATGGCCCGACCACGGGCGCTATCGTCTCCATCGCTGCGTCGAGATCGTAGGCCTTGCAGGTCAACAGCAGATAATCTGGAGCAGCGCCAGCGAGTTCGGCCGCGGTGCGTGCATCAACCGGTACCCGCTCTATATTGCCGTGCGGACTCTTGACCGACAAGCCGTCGCGCATCAGTACGGTCTTGCGCATGTCGCGAACGAGAAAAGTGACGTCGGCCGCTTCGTGCTCGACGAGGCGGGCGCCGAAGTAGCCGCCGACGCCGCCGGCTCCGAGAATGACGATGCTTGGTTTCGACATGTCGATCGTGGTCCATTTTATCGGTACGGCGGAACTGTGGACGCGGGCGGCTCGGTTCGGTCGTTGCGGAAACGAAAAGGGCTGCCGGAAGCGGCAGCCCTGATGTCATCGCAGCGACGAACAGTGTCAAACGCCTCAGATGCTGATCGAGCCGTGGATCCAGTCCTCGAGGCGCTTCTTCTGAACCAGGGCGCCTGTATGAGAAGCAGCTACCTGACCACCCTGGAAGATCATCAGCGTCGGCATGGCGCGGATTCCGTACCGGGTGGTGACCTGCGGGTTCTGGTCGACGTCGAGCTTGACGATCTTGACCTTGCCCTTGAGCTCCTGCGCGACCTGGTCGAGCGCCGGCGCCATGGCTTTGCAGGGGCCGCACCATTCGGCGAAGAAGTCGACGACCACCGGTTCGGCGGACTTCAAAACTTCTTCCTCGAACGTCTTGTCCGATACGGCATGCGTCATCGCTTGTCTCCTTCAGGCGGCGCCAGGCAGCGGCGTCCGGTTTGTGTTGTAACGCAATTTTCCGGGAAGGTAGGGAGAGGCCTAGGGCACGTCAAGGTTGGTTGCGTCCAGATCCCAGAGCCTGCGCTCGTAAGTCGCCAGCATCGTGTCCGAAATCTCCAGAAGCCGCGGGCCATCAGTCCACAGGATCGCTGCTCTTAGCAACTTTTGAGGGAACATTTGGGCGAGTGCGAGGCGATAGGCGGCAAGTTGCAACACGTATGCGTCTGCAACCTGTGAGGCTTCGTTCGGCGGCGGCCGGTTGGTCTTATAGTCGATTATGTAAACGACGTCCGCGTGCACGGCGAGACGGTCGATCTGGCCATTGAGCTTCAGAGCGGGGCCGCGGCCATCGGGTCTGGGAATCTCGGCGGCAATGGCAACTTCTGCGCGGCTTTGCGGACCGAACAGCGGGGCGAACTCGCTGGAGGTGAGAACGGCAAGTGTCTCGCGCACAATGCTATTGCGAACAGCAGGCGGCAGCTCGCGTCCGCGGGTTGCCACGAAGGCCGCAGCGGCCTGCTCCCAAGCGTCTGCTGGAAAATCAGGCAGATGTTTGAGCAGGGCGTGTGTCAAGGTGCCGCGCAGGAAGCGATTGCCGGCGGTGCGCGCTGCGGGGCGGGTTGCAGGCGGCTCGTCAGCCTGGGTCCTGGCGGTCGGCGGCGGCGCCACAGGCTCTCCAGCGTCGTCGACGTCGTAGGGAGCGAGGCGGGACGGGGCAAGCGGCATGGTGAGTTGCGGCTCGCGCGGTGCCGCAGACGTAGCCCACTCCTCCAACAGCACGGCGGGATGCGCCTGCGTGAGCTTCGAATCGGGCGTCTTTGCCTCTACCATTTGTCGTGATTCGAAGCGGAAGACCGAGCGGCCGGAGTCGTCTTCGAAAGGTTTGAGAAGGCCGTCGAGACCGTTGCGGACAAGATCGTACCAGCTTTCGGGCGAGCGCTTCTGCTTGCCATCGAACCCCGCGACATAGAGCCGGTCACGGGCGCGCGTCATGGCGACGTAGAGCAGGCGGTTGCGTTCCTCCCGGTCGCGCTCCTTGACTGCTTCGCGCCCTGCGGCGATCGGGGGCAACTGGCCCGCCCCCTTGATCTGCCACACGAAGGCGGGTGGCGTGTCCTTCGGGGCGGGAGGCGTGGCGAGGGGGTAAAGGCTCGCGGAGCGGCCCACGCTGCTCGTCGAGCAGGTGTCGGGCAAGAATACCACGGGTGCTTCGAGGCCCTTGGCGCCATGCACGGTCATGACGCGGACCTCGTCACGGCCATGCTCCATGTCGCGTTTGATCTCGCGATTGGATTCGCGCAGCCACGTGAGAAAACCGGTTAGAGACGGCGGGGCGGAATCGTCGAACGCGATGGCCAGGTTCAATAGCTCGTCGATGCTGTCGGCGGCTTCGGGTCCAAGCCTGGCCAGCAGGCGCCGGCGCATTCCGTCGCGATCCAGCACGCCGGCCAGGAACTCGAAGGGCGGCAGGAAGTCGGCGCGGCGGCGCCACTCGCGGAGCAGTTCGGCGGCTTCCTCGAATGCGGAGCTGTCACTGCGCCGCTGGAGAAGTGCCTTCCACAATGTGCCGCTGCGGCCATGGGCGATAGCAAGCAACTGATCGTCGTCGAAGCCGAAAAGCGGGCTCTTGAGAACGTTGGCGAGCGCCATGTCGTCCTCGGGTAGGGTGAGGAAATCTGCAAGCGCAATGAGATCCTGCACTGCGGTCTGGTCGGCAAGCGAAAGGCGGTCGGCGCCGGCGACCGGAATGCGGCGGGCCTTCAACGCCGCTACCATCGGCCTCGCGAATGGGTGACGCTTGCGCACGAGGATGAGAATGTCGCCGGGCGTGATTGGCCGACCTTCCGACAGGAGTTCTTCGCCGTTCACAACCATCTGTTCGATTCTCTCGGCGATGCGGTTTGCTAGCCGCACTGCCGGCGGCGTGTCGTCGAAGCCGTCGGTTTCAGCGGGCGCCCAGGGATCGTGCCCTTGCGCTTCTGCAGCCTTCTCCACGTCCCACACCTCGACGAGGCCGGCGTGGCCGATACGATGGGCGGCATGAACAACAGGCGTTGCGACAGGATTGGCGCCTGCGGTCCGCGAGGCATTTGCTGCGAGGCCCGGCGTGTTTCGGTGATCGGCGAAAACGCGATCTACGGCCTCGAGAACCGGGGCTACCGTGCGGAAGGACAAGGTAAGCGGTATGTTCTCCCAGGCCACGCGCGCGGCCTCGGCGCGCTTGCGGAATGCAGTGCCCATGCGGGCGAACTCCTCGGGGCGAGCGCCCTGGAAGCTGTAGATCGACTGCTTCTCATCGCCGACTGCAAACAATGTGCGCTGCTGCGGTCGCGCGTCGCCAGACGTGTCGCGGGCATCGGGAGCGCGCGCGCCGGCGCCGGCGAAGAACTCCGCCGCCAATGCCTCGACGATGCGCCACTGCTCGGGGCTCGTGTCCTGGCTTTCGTCCACCAGGATGTGATCGAGCCCGCCGTCAAGCTTGTAGAGCACCCATTCGGCAGAGCCTGAAACCCGCAACAGGCTGGCCGTATGGCGAATTAAATCCTCGAAGTCGAGCGCCGCACGGCGTGCCTTCAATCGCGCATAGCGTGTCAATACCGCATCGGCGAGGCGCATCAGCGCCAGCGTGGCGTCAATGGCGTCGAGTGCGCGGTGCTTGGCCGTCAGCTCCGCAAAGCGATCGCGCGCACTGCACAGCTGATCCGTCAGGCCCAGCTCGGTCTCGCGCACGCCTTTGGTCACGAATTGCTTGTCTGAGCGCGGGTTGCCTTCCTTGGTGAGCAGCGCTTCAGCGAAGCAGGCAATGCGTTCGGCATCGCTCGCGCTGCGTGCGGCTTGCGCGAGCGCCTGGCCGAGGCGATTGTCGGTCGGCTTGTCGCTGGCACACAGGACTTGTGCAGCATGTTCTGCTGCATGCGGGGTGAGGATGAGCGCGCGTTCGTCGTCGATCGACCCCTGTGTTTCGCCGGGACCTATCGAGAAGGCCTGCCGATAGAATGGAGCTGCCGCTGTGAAGGGGTCACGCAGATTGCCGCGTCCGTCGTCGCCGTAGATCCTGACGATGCGTTCGATCCAGTCCTTTTTGGCGAGTGCCGCCCGCAGAAGCTCGTCGAAGCTCTCATCGGCGGCAAAGGCAATGGTGGACCGCAATGCTCCACCTAGAGGCTTGTTGGGAGTGTCGGTGGCCTCGCTCAACATATCGTCAGTCGCCTCGCGCATGAGTTGGCGTGCGACCACGTCGTCGATAATGGTGAAACCCGGCGTAACACCGGCCTCGAGCGGGAAGCGCTGAAGCAGGCGTTCGGCGAAGGCGTGAATCGTCTGTACCTTGAAGCCGCCAGGGGTCTCAATGGCGCGGGCGAACAGCGTTCGGGCGCGGCATATCTCCTCCGGCGAAGGTTCGCGGCCAAGAAGCTTAACGAGCCCCGCTCGGAGTTCGTCGGCAGGCTTGGTCACCCAGAAGCCCAGTTCCGCAAAGACGCGCGTCGACATCTCTGCTGCGGCGGCCTTGGTGTAGGTGAGGCACAAGATCCGCTCCGGGGCGGTGCCAGCGAGAAGCAGACGGAGCACGCGGCGCGTGAGAACGTGGGTTTTTCCAGTGCCAGCGTTGGCGCTGACCCAAGCGGAAGTGGCGGGGTCTGCCGCACGTGCCTGGCGCCGGTTGGTTTGTTCAGTTATCGCTTCGATATCGTCGGTCGTCACGGGCGTGCTCATGCCGGGTGTGCTCATGCGCCGGTCGATCCTTAAGCGGTGGCAGTGGCCGGTTGCGGATGGGGTTTCGCCGGTTCTCCGGCGCGCGCCAAGTGTGCTGGACACGCCCCTGCCAACTCACTATAAGGGCCGAACTTCGATCCAGGCCAGCACCGGGTTGGAGCTTTGCCCAGGTAGCTCAGTTGGTAGAGCATGCGACTGAAAATCGCAGTGTCGGTGGTTCAATTCCGCCCCTGGGCACCATGACTTTTATTGTTGTCTCTCAATCCGATAACGTACCTCAACTGGGAAACGGCGCCGGGCGGCGCGTGGGAAGCATTGTCGCCGGTTCGGCGGCTCTGCATGCCGAGTTTCTTTAAACGGGTCCCTGCGGAGGGTGTTGCGCTTGTGGGGATGCTCCGCCCTTCCGACTGAGCGGAACTCTGGTGCGTCAGCGTTCCGCGGTCAGCGGGATCACGATCATCCTCGGAGCCGCCACGTTCCTTCCATGGCGGTCGAGAGCCAAGTCGGGCTTGAGCCGAATCTCTGTGGCGCGCCGAAATCGTTTAATTTTGCGTAAATGCTCCGGCCATAGTTTTCATCAAGACTTCGTCTCCAAAAAGCGGGTTCGGCAATACTCCGATGCGAAGATTAGCCATTCAGCGCGGAGGCGAAAAATGTATATTGCAAAATACGGTCTTATTTCTATGAGCGGAAATGTTGCCAAACTGGCGGCGAGCCATGATTTTCGCAGCTATGTGAACAATATGGCCTTCATGCAGGCGACGCAAAAGACCAAGCACGAAATTCAGGACGGGAACGGCGGCAAATCCTCACAATCGAACGCGCGCGGCTCCCGGCCGAAAAAGGAATGCCGCGCGATCTGATGCGTGAGACAGTTCACACTGGAATCTCCCGATTCCAGGGGTTCACGCTGGGAGAAGGTGTGGGCAAGGCTATGCCCCGGAGGGGCGGGCCATGTGCACAAGCGCGCAATCGACTGCGGCTTCCATAGAGCGGGTCAGGATCAGATTGATTCACGTCCGGCCACCGTGGCTTGCGCCATCCCAAGTTCGAGAAACGTCCTGGCGCCATCGCCGGAAGCATGACTGTTTCGATATCGGCGAATCCGGCCCTTTTTTATTTTGATTTAGCGCTGACCGGGTCTGTCACGTGCGCGGAGAGCGAGCTTTGGTCGTGACATTGTTTTTCTTTTTCTTTTTTTCGGCCGCAGCCTCGCTTTCGAGCAGAGTCTTCTTGCGCTCTATGCCCCAGCGATATCCGGTCGGCGCGCCATTCGCCCCGACCGCGCGATGGCAGGGGACCAGTACGGCGACGGGATTGGCTCCACATGCTGCGGCAACGGCACGAACGGCGCGGGGTGCGCCGATGCTTCTGGCGAGTTCGCCGTAGCTCACCGTGTCGCCCGTCGGAATCTTGCGTAGCGCATCCCAGACGCGCATTTGGAAGGCCGTACCTCTGAGATCAATCGGTAGACCCGGCGCATGTCGGCCGGGCTTGTCGATTTGCGTGAGGATCTGCTCGACGTGTTCGGCAAGAGTGGCATCTCCTTCGACTAGATTGGCTCTCGGAAATCGCCTGGCCAGATCGTCGCGAAGCGCTTCCATGTTGTCGCCGATCAAAACCGCGCAAATGCCCTGTGCGCTTGACGCTATCAGGACCAACCCCAGCGAAGAAAGGGCGCCAACGTGGCGAATTACTTCACCAGCGCCGCCGGAGCGATAGGATTTCGGACTCATCCCAAGCACTTCCTGGGCTTCGGCGTAAAAGCGGGTCGTGGACATATAGCCAGCTCCATGGACGGCGGCGGTCACTGTCGGTGAGGCGGGGAGGGCTTGACGGAGCCGCTCGGCCCGCACCGCCGTGGCATATTGTTTTGGTGTGACGCCAACGAGCGACTTGAACGTGCGGTGGAAATGCGCGGTGCTGAGGCCGGCAAGCCGTGCAAGTTCGGTCAGGCAGGGCATTTCCTCGGACGACTCGATGCGCCGGCAGGTCTCGGTCACACACGCAACTCGACGTCCTTGGACATCGGATTGCCCGAAGCTGGTGGGCTGGCAGCGCTTGCAGGGGCGAAAGCCGGCTGCACCTGCTTCTGCGGGGGTCGCAAAGAAGCGCACGTTACGGCGGTGCGGCCGGCGTGCGGGACATGACGGCCGGCAGTAAATGCCGGTCGTGCCGACAGCATAGACGAAAGAGCCATCCGCTGCCCGGTCGCGCTCGGTCACGGCGCGCCAGCAGGATGCCTCATGCGGCATCGTTGTTCGGGGATTGCCTTGGTGCTCCGTACGAGACCGGACAGAAGATCGGGTGCGGGATGTCGTCATAACGTGGAGCCTACGCCGTCAAAGTGCCCCGTGCATCCCGATCCTTGCTGTCAAATTCAGGTCTCGCGGCGGGCGCGGCAGGGGGGCGCGTTCGCTTGTCAGCCCTTGACGTTGAAGATTGCCTTCTGTGTATCACCTTTCGTCTTTGGGATTCTCAATTCGAATATTCCGGGGCGGATTGGGATGAAGCTGATGGTCGCTTTTCCCTCGCCGTCGAATTCGATGGAGTCGACGCCCAAGGGGCGCACTTCGACGTCATTGATAACGATCTCGTTCACCCAGACATTGCGGAAGAACTCAGGACCGGCGATGCCCAGTTCCTGTGAACCGTCGGCGACGATGTCGATCGAATAGTATTTTCCAGCCTCCAACTCGTACGGTTTGTCCGCAAGCGGCTTTCCAGCCGCCAGGGTAATCGGCTCGAGCCTGGTCTTCTTTTTCAACAAGCCGGACTGTGCAGACGCCGGGTGGGCGGCAAGCAGCGTTGCAGCAAGCACCATGAGCAGTGCAGCCAGAAATTTCGATCGCATGGTGGTTCCTTGTTTGCGGCGCGGGGGGGCGGCGGTGGCGGAAAATCCCAAATCCGGAATACTTGTAACAACATAACGCATCGATTGCTGTCGGCAACCGGAACTCGTGGTGGAGGCTGTTCCGTTGCCGGCTTGCACAACGTCATCGCGCTTCAACGGCTGGGCCGCCCGCAGCAGGACCAGCCGAACATCGTTGGTCCAAGTGAGGGTTATGTGCGCACAAAAGAAAAGCGCCGCCTGGTCGAGGCGGCGCTTCCAAAATTCGCGGTCCTTCCCGAAATTACATGAAGCGCTTCCAGGTGACGGTGACTTTGGCTCCGACGGGTACGCGCGGATAGAGGTCGAGAACATCCTCGTTGTACATGCGGATGCAACCCTTTGATACGGCGGTGCCGATTGTCCAGGGCGCATCTGTGCCGTGAATGCGATACATCGATGAGCCCAGATAGAGTGCACGCACGCCAAGCGGATTGAGCTTATGACCGCCAGGTACGAATGCTGGCAGCTTCGGGTTCTCGCGGCGCATGGTCGGCGTCGGCGTCCACGATGGATTGACACGCTTAGAGGATACGCTCGTCACGCCGGACCAGCGGCTCTGCTCGCGGGGTACGGCGATTGGATAGCTGATGGCCTCGCCGCGCTTATAGATCCAGTAAAGCTTGCGATCTCCGAACGAGACGATGATCTGCCCCGGACTATACTTGGGCGAGAACGATACCGTATCGCGCGATCCGCCGCTCCACAGGAATGAGAAGAAGTCCTGAGCGGCGGCGGGCTTCGTGCCCGGTGCAAGAAGAATGAGAGCAAGCGCAGCAATAGCAACGCGGCGAAGCAGGGGGCTGGTGGGGGACATCGTTCCAAAGATCCTCTTCGTCTGCGATCGAGTCCAGGCTGAGCAAATTACCTTACTCCCCGGTCCACGCGTCGCGGACCCGAGTGAAAAAGTGTCGGCGAGATGCTCAACACGACAGTGATGAGCTTGCAGCCTCAATCCGACATGCGCAACATTTGGCCGGCAATTGGTCGCCATTTGGCCAACATTCTTCATTGCGCAGTGGGCATTCTGCAACAATTGCATGTCGCTCGATCAGTTTGGACATGGGCGAGATCACGTTTGGTTGCAGAAATCTTACATTCTTGAGCGCACGCATAGAGCAGGTGAGGCACAGATTGAATCGCGGCTGATCGTACTTGTCTGCAATTTCTGATTGTTTGAGTGCCTCAATCACGCCTTCGATGGAAGCGGGACGGCTTCCATCTCAGCCGATCTCGCTCAAAGCTTGCGGTTCATGGGCGGGTGTGCAACCCGATGCTATCGAGAGGGTTCGGGTGTGGCGGCAGCGGGCGAGGGAGTTTCGGCTCCGCCAACCGCATCGCGGCCGCGGCGACCGAAAATTCGGGCGAAATCGCCTCCGATGCCAATCAGGCTCGGCACCAGGACGAGCACAAGCACGGTCGAAGTGGCAAGTCCGAAGACGAGCGTCAGCGCCATCGGGATGAGGAACTGAGCCTGCCGGCTCGTCTCGAAAATCAGCGGCAGAAGTCCGCCAATCGTCGTGAGCGAAGTGAGCAGAACGGCGCGTAAGCGATCACGGGCGCCGCCAACGGAGGCTTCCTCAAGGCTTTCGCCGAGCATAATGCGCTCGCGAATGCGGCTCACCAGGACGATCGAGTCGTTTACCAGAATGCCCGACAGGCCGAGCAAACCGACAAGACTGATGACCGTCAGGCTGTAGCCCATCACGTAGTGGCCGACAACGGCACCGACGAAGCCGAACGGTATGATCGCCATTACTGCAAGAGGTTTCCAGTAGCTGGCGAAGACCCAGCCGAGCACGATGTAGATGAGTGCCAGGGCGAGAAGCGCGCCCAGCTTCAGATCCTTGAAGGACCTTTGCGTCTCGTCGGCCCGGCCCTTGAACGCGTAGTGGATGCCGTATTTCTCGATGATCGGCGGCAGAACCTCGGCTGCGAGTCGGTCGAGAACCTGCTGGGATTTGGTCACCTCGCTGTCGATGTCGGCGGTTACCGCGACGGTGCGAATGCCATCCTTGCGCTGGATGATGGAGAAGCTGCGCCGCTCGGCGATGCTGACGGCCTCGGTGAGGGGTACGCGCTCTCCACGCGGCGTGGTCAGGTAGAGACGCTCAAGATCGGCGCGTCCGGCCAACTCCTGCGTACGCTTGATGCGGACGATAATTTCCTCGTCGTCACGCGCGAAGCGGGTGGCGATATTGCCCTCGAAGGCGTTTCGGATCTGTTGGCCGATGCTCTGACCTGTAAAGCCCAATGCGAGGCCGCGCGGTGTCAGCTCGAACACGTATTCCTGCTTGCCGTACGGCAAATCATCGTCAATGCCGGAGACGCCGGGGAAGCCAGTGAGGGCGAGTTTCACCTCCTCCGCGGCGCTCTTGAGCTTGTCGATTGGGCCGTCCTGCAAGCGCACGTCGACGTCGCGCCCGGGCGGGCCGCCACGGCGACCGAAGATCGAAACGCGCTCGACACCGGCGATTGCGGGCCGCGCCTTCTGCCAGGCGGCAACAATACGCTTGGTCGGAATCGTTCGCTCCTCGCTCGGCGTCAGCTGCACGTCGATTTCTGCGACGTTGTCGCCCTGCGAGCGGCCTGCCTGGCCGATGGTGGTGAACACGGCCTCGACCAGCCTCTCCTGCCGCGGGGTGTCGGCATGAGCGTCGGCAATAGCCGTATGACCATGCCCCTCACCTGGGTCGGCAGATCGGATCTTCGTCTCGTCGATCGTCATCGCGCCGAACTTTCCCGCGGCTTCCTCTAGTAGCCGGTGTTCAGCTGCATAGAGCGCCTTTTCGATGCGAGCAGCCGCGGCGACCTGATCGTCGCGCGGCATGCCGGGCGCGAACGTGACATAGGCAGAGATGTTCTCGGGCTCGGGCGAGGGGAAAAACTCAAAGCCGACGCGGCCACCGGCGATCATGCCGACCGCGAGGATGAAGAGGGCGATCATGGCGCCGACGGTCGTATAGCGCCAGCGGTAGGCAAGCGTGATCACGGAATTGAAGCTGTGATCACGGAAATGGGCGAAGCGCCGGTCGAATGCCCGTCGGGCGCGGCTGGGTTGACTGACCTTGCCGTCATGTCCATGGCGCAAGTGGCCGGGCAGGATCAGGAAGCACTCGACGGTGCTTGCCGCAAGCACAGACAGGACCACGAGGGGTATCGCACCCATGATGTCGCCGATCCGGTCCGAGATGAAGAATATGGGCATGAATGCACATGCAGTCGTGAGCGTGGCGGCGATCACGGGGGCAAGCATCTTCATTGCACCCTGCTCGGCTGCCTCGAGGCGCGACATGCCCAACTCCTCGTTCGTAGCGGCCTGCTCGCCGACGACGATGGCGTCGTCGACGATGATGCCGAGCATCATGATGAGGGCGAACATCGAGACCATGTTGATGGTCTGGCCGGTTGCGTACATGACGCCGAGGGCGGCGAGCAGCGCGACGGGAATTCCGGCAGCGACCCAGAAAGCGATGCGGGCGTTGAGGAAGATGAAGAGCATGGCCAGGACGAGGGTGAGGCCCTGGAGGCCATTTTCAATCAGGATGCCGAGCCGCTGGACGACGAGCTTTCCGGAAACGTCGTAGACGTTGATCTTCAGCGTCGGCGGCAGGGTCGGGCGCAGCTTCTCGAGGTATGCATCCATGATGCGCATGGTTTCGAGCGTATCGGCGTTGAGAGAACGCTGTACCTGCATCTCGATGCCACGCTCTCCGAGAAAGAATCCCTGGTGGCCTTCGCGGTCGAATGCAGTGCCGATCCGGGCGATGTCCTTCAGCCGGATCTTCTCGCCCGTCACGGTTGAGCGAATTTCGATGTTGCCGATCAGTTCGGGCGTGCGACGCTCCGCCTTGGAGCGCAAGAGCACATCCACGGCACCTTCGAGCTTTCCGGCGGGAATGTCCTGGGTGTTCTCGCGTACAAGGCGCGCAATGCCGTCGAGTGTGAGGCCGAGGCGCCGCATGTCGGTCTCGGCAACGCTGATCCAAATCTCCTCTCCGCGGTAGCCGCCGAACGTAACGCGGTCAATGCCGGCGGCGAGAAGGCCATCGCGAAACTGCTTGGCGTAGGTCTTCAGCACCTTCTCGGTGAACGGGCCGGAGACGGAGATCTTGGCAACGTTGTCGAAAAACGCGGCGCGGGAAATGACAGGACGCTCCGTCGTCTCCGGCAACGTGGTCACGCGTGCTACTGCCTGCTCGACGTCGCTCTGCGCCTTTTGCGCGTCGGCGCCGATCATGAGTTCGATGGTGATCACGGCGGAGCCCTCGCGGGCAATTGCGGTCACCTCGTTGACGTCGTCCAGGAAACGCAACTCAGGCTCGAGGACGTCGAGGATGTTGCTCTCGACGTCCTCCGCACTGGCGCCCGGCCAGGGCACTGTCACGGTGACGACAGGCACTTCGATGGTCGGGAAAAACTGGCGGTTGAGCTTGGCCATGGCAAAAAAGCCAATCAGGACCAGCGTCATCATCAGCAGGTTCGGAGCCGTGCCGTGACGCACGAAAATGGAGACAAGGCCGTGCGTTGTGCCTGGCGCCGGAGCGACGGGTCCGCCGCTGCCAATCGGCGGACGGTGCGCGGTCATGGTGCCTTGCTTTCGCGAATGGTGGGAGACTTCACCGCCGGCGCTACACTCTTGACGAGCACGCCCTTGCCGGGTGTCGACATGCGGGTCGCGACGATCTCTTCGCCGTCCTTGATGGGCCCACGGACGAGCAGGTCGCTTGCGCTGGTGCCAACGACCTCGACCTTGCGCGGATCCAGGCGGCTCTCGACCACGGCGTAGACAGTGTCACCATCGTAGAGGGCGGTGTTGGGAACGCGTATCACGTCCTCGAACATGACGTCGCTGAAGCTCAGCTCGACAAATGCGCCGGGCCGCAGCGGTACCCGTGCCGACGGGTCGAGGATTCGGGCGAATATGTCGATGCCTCCGCTTGCAGACGCGATGCGGGCGGCGACGCGTGCGATCTCAGCGCTGTACGCGAAGGTTTCGCCGCCAAGTGTCCAGCGCACTTCGACCTTGCGGCCCTCCAGCTTGCCGTCATGGGCGACGATGCGACCGAACTGGCTGTCGGTGAGCGAGAATTGAGCCTCGATCCAGTTCTGGTCGATCAGCGTGGCGACCTTGTCGTTGACCGACATCATGCGCCCGACCTGAGCGCCTACCTCGGTTACATAGGCATCGAAAGGTGCCTGCAATTCTGTTTCAGCCAATCGGCGCTCGGCGCGCGCGATGATGACGTCGAGGCGATCCGCCGACGTCCCGGTCTGTGCAATGCGCGCATCCCACACGCGGATCGAGTTGGCGAGCTGGTCGGCGGCCTGTTGGCGCTGCAGAACGATCTGGCGGCGGTCATCGAGCGATCGTTCCGGCAGATTGCCGCGTGTCACCAGTTGTTCGGCGCGCTCAACATCCGCCCTTGCGAGCGCGAGCTGTGCTCTTGCGTGTTCAAGCGAGATCTTTTCTGCCGCGAGTGACGCCTTCTGCTCTGCGAGTCGAGCGGCGATCTCGGCGCGTTGAGCCTTTGCCTCGTCGCGCGCGGCCTTGTAGTCGAACGGGTCGACGACCAGCAGCGTCTCGCCGGCCTTGATGCGTCCGCCCTCGCGCAGCTCGTCGTGCGTCTTGACGACACGTCCCGCTACCAGGGCCCGAATATCTACCTGGCGACCGGCAACGGTGTTGCCATAAAGCGAGAGGGAGGGTTGCGCATTCGTACGGGTCGCCGTCACCGTCTCGACTGCAAATGCGCGCTCCAACTGAGCCTGCTTCGGCGCCTCGGGACGGGTGGCCTTCAGGTACTTGTAGCCGGCGAACCCGAGCGCGATCATGAGCAGGGGCAGGAGCGTTTTGAGGAGTCCGCGGCCGAAGCGGACAAACCGAGGGGATCGTTGCGTCCGAGGCGAAACTGGGGGAGCCGGTGGAGCATTTGGTAGGGATATCTGCGGCGCGGCATCCTCTGCGACAGGACGCTCGAGTGCCGCATTCGCAATCGACACGGTCCGATCTGCCCGGGAACCATTTGCTTCCGGCGTGTCATCAGTCGGCTCTTTACGGGCGGGGCGGCTCACGGGGCGTCGTCCTGATTGCGAATTCGATAGGATATTCAACGACTGATCCGGTTACGGCGAAAATGAGCCATATCATAGAACGGTTAAGGTTCCGCGGGCGGCCTTTTGCTGCAGGTGTCGTACATTCAATCATGTCGCGAACTTCCAGGTTCACTCCTGACGCTTCAAGTTCTTGTGCATGTCGTTGTCGCAAAATCGCGGCGCACTTTTGCGCGACAAGCATTAGTGTCGTTCCCGAAAGCGGCAGCAAAGCGTTCGCGACCGTTAACCATCGTGCGCATCGGCTTTGATACGAATTGGTCGATCGGCTTGGTCACGTCGGTTGGGCGGGTGCTGCTGCGGATCATTGCTGGCTGCCGGATGTTTCGACGGCCACGCCGAGCAGCGCGCGCAGGGCATTGATACAGCCCGCGCCGAATCTATCGTCTGCGCCGGGTGGTCCCAGGTCCAAGGCCGTCTCTTTCACTCTTGCGACGATCCGATCGCGGCCCAAGCCGGGAGACTGGTCAAGGACTAGCGCGATTACCGCAGAGACGTGAGCCGCTGCAAACGAGGTGCCGCTCGCCAGATCGTATGTGCCACCTATCGCTGCCGCCATGACATCGACGCCGGGCGCGGCGACGTCGATATAGGGGCCGATGTTGGCATGGGTGTAGAGGCTCTTGCGGTCGTCGATCGCGGTGACGGCGACGACGGCGGGATCGGCAGCCGGATAGGCAGGCGGAGCCGAGGGGCCACCATTACCAGCGGCGGCGACGAAAATCACGCCGGCTTCCACGCCCTTCGCGATCATCTTGCTTGCAAGTACATCCAGTGGTGGGCCGCTAAAGCTCATGTTGACGATGCGGGCGCCTCTCATCAGCGACCAATCGAGGCCCGTGACAATCCTCTGTGAGGTTCCTCTGCCCCCATCGCGTTGCCGCGGTACCGCTGCGGGTTGTCCTGACGCGCCGGGCTTGTCGGTGGTCGGCGTGAACGCCTGCACCGAAATAATGCGGGCATCGGGGGCAATGCCCGCCAGTTCGCGCTTTGCCGCGATGATGCTGGCGATTGCCGTGGCGTGGGTATCGGGAACGATCGCCTGCGAGGGGAACGTGTTGAACCTGCTGGCTATGCTACCGGCAATCTCGGGGTGGTCCTCCTCGATGCCGGTGTCAATCACCGCAATGAGTATTCCGGTGCCGCGCGAAATCTCGTTCGCCTTTCGGGCCTCGATGAGTTCGCGTGCATATTGCGGCAGGGTGGTGCGTTCGGCTGCTGGTGCGGATCGTGCGGCATCGACTGGCAAGGCCGCGGTTGCGCCATCGTCGAGGGTATAGCGCCAATTGGGTTGACTGGTTTCCACACCCGGCTCGCGCGCAAGCGATGCAACGACATCATCAACGCTACGGCCCGACGGAATGCGGAAGCGGTAAAGGCTGGTGCCGAGTATGTCGAGGCGTGTGCGCGACAGCGTGACGAGGCCGAACCCATCGATCAATCGATTTGCAACCTGTTGCGGAGAATTGCCGGGTATTTCGACCAGAACTTCATCGGGTTCGTATGGACTATCAGCATCGCTGGCCGCGGTCGCGCGCTGCGGCACCGGAGGCGCGGGACTGGCGGAAGGCGGTGGCAGGCCTGCGCAGCGCCCGTCCGAGCGGTGAGTTCCATCGGGACATGCTGTTTCGACGATGCGGCGGCACCCGCCGTTGTGAAGGTGCGAGCCTTCACTGCAACGTGGACCGGATGGCGGCGGCGGCGGATTTGTGCCGTCAAGGGAAATGCACAGACGGCCCT
Source organism: Hyphomicrobiaceae bacterium (assembly GCA_050246945.1). Classification (GTDB taxonomy): domain Bacteria; phylum Pseudomonadota; class Alphaproteobacteria; order Rhizobiales; family Hyphomicrobiaceae; genus JAEUMD01. The sequence continues at coordinate 15,245 of JBFWVC010000018.1, read as the reverse complement.
TGCGCCTTGTGCCATCTGGGCAAGGGGGGGTCACGCAGCGATAGGACCGTTGCGAAATCTGCTTTGGAACCGATGGCGGCGGGCATTGGCACACGCCGCGGCGCATCGTCCCGCCGAAGCAACGGTCGTGGCTGGGACCTGAACCGGAACCATGGTCCGGCGGAGTCGCCGGAGGGATGTACACGCACTTGCCGGCGATGCGTTTCTCGCCTGCGCCACACTGGGGCAGCATGCGCGTGCACCTGTAGCGATTGCGCCCGATGAGCAGGGGCTTCGTTCCACCCGGGCAAATACATCGCCTTCCCGCGGTCTTCCCATTGATGCAGACAAAAGGCGTCGCGACTGATCGGGATGGCACACACCGCTTGCCTTGGCGCTTCGTGCCGCCAGGACAGGGCCGCAATCCGCTTGTGCATTTGAAGGTCGTTGCGCCGACCCTTCGAGGCTTGCCGCCGCCAGGACAAATACAATGAGATCCCACGCGGGCGCCATTGATGCATTTGACGTTCGCGCCCCGATTGGCCCCGGTTCCGCCGGATCGAGGGGTGGGCTTGCGCGCGCCTTTGACCGCTCCGCAGAGGTTGAGTTTTTGAAGTTGCGGCGGACAGGCCTGGGCAACGACGAACGCGCGAGCATTGTCGCTCGTGTTGTCGGGAATGCCATATGGAGTTTGCCGGAGTGGTGCCGCACTGGCCCCAGCATCGCCAAGCAAGACCAGAAAAGCGATGGCCATCGCAACCGCGTGCCAAAACCCCAAGGCGCGTCTGTCGGCAGCAGTATGCGGCATGTGCGATCCAGTCGCGCTTTCGCTTTTCACTCGGGAGGCGCTGGATGGCATTGGATCCTCGACTCGATCAAGATCCGGGTGTCGAACTGGTGAAAACCCGTCACATACCGAGGCCTGCTCCGGGAGTTGGCCAACTAAGATGGACGAAGTGTAGCCCCCATGCGGGGCAGCCGCCAGCCGCGCCGATCCCGCCTCGGGGGCTTCGAAGGTCATCGACACCGGAAAGCGACCGTACGGCATTGTCTCGGCGTATGGTTGATGCGGGGCGCACGCCCTTCCAGGCACGTGCATTTGTCTCGTTCGTCGCGACTAAGTGCATTTGGGTTCAATTCCCGATCGTGCGCAGGTTCAAAGGGCGGGCATGACGCGCACGAGATAGGGGAGCAAGAGATAGGCCGCATACAGCAGAACTGCGGATAGCGTGATGCGAAGCAGCCATTCGGGCAGGTAGCCGGTGAGGCGCGTGCCGAGCGCAATTCCGGGGATCGAGCCGCTCAGCAGCGCGGCGAGGATCAGCCAATCGACGTTACCCAAGCCCAGGTGACCGAGGCCGGAAATGAATGCCAACGGGATAGCATGGACGATGTCTGTGCCGACGATGCGGCGGGCCATCAAGGCGGGATAAAGGGTGGAGAGAACGGCGACGCCAATGGCGCCTGCGCCGACAGATGTGAGCGTTACCAGTACGCCGAGCACAATGCCTGTCGTCATAGTCGCGCAAAGTCGAACCGGGACATCGATGGCCTCCGCATCCTTGCGGCGCTTACGAAGCAGCCAGGGGCAGAGCGGAATGATGATCGCGCTTGCCACGAGCAGCGCCGCCAACAGGCCACGAATAACTTCGCCGAGACGTTGAGTGTCCGGCGCCGCTAGATAGAGCCATCCCATCGTCAACGCTGACGCACTGAGGCTGCCGGCACAAAGCCAGCGCAGGATCGGCCAACTCACATTACCGTACTGGTGGTGGCGCACTGCCGCCGTGGCCTTGGTTATGGAGGCGAACAGCAGGTCGGTGCCGACTGCAACCGTGGGGCTGACGCCAAATCCCGAGATCAGCATTGGCGTCAGCAGCGCTCCGGCACCCACACCGGTTAGCCCGACGAGGAAGCCGACCAGACCTCCACCGGCCATCATCTGAAGCAGCGTCTCTGGCGGAAAGCCGATCATGGGAGAACCCCGTGTACAGGCGAAGACGCAAGCTGAATGCTGGCATGACGATCTGCCACGGGTGAAGCCGTCGCCATCGATGCCATCGGTGCGCGCGCTGACATGGTGCCCTGAGGCCGGCGAGCAAAAAATAGAAAATCATACTCATCACGAGACGTCCATCGAATTTATTGAGTAATTTTTACCTTATTCATCGACGAAATCGGAATTTATGTACTCATTTTTATGCTGGATGCAAGATGCATCGAGCTGCGCTTATTGCCGAGTTGTGAAGTCAAGATTTATGCTTGATCAAAAGCGCGGCGTCTGGCATCGAGTCCGGCGATCATGTCACTGCCCGGGCGGACCTTCACCCGACGCTCCGTTGCGGGCTCAAGCAATCGACACCAGATGTGCTGCGGCGCGGTTTGCCGACGTTTGATCGCGTCGGAGCCGATGCAGGTAACACGTCATGCCCAGGAGAGCCAAATGACCGTTTCGAAGACGCAGGTCCTCGACGCCTTGCAGCGGGTCAAGGGACCCGAACTTGAAAGCAACATAGTCGAGCTCGGCCTGGTTTCCGAGATCCTGATCAAGGACGGTCGCGTCTATTTCTCGATCACGGTGCCCGCCAACAAGGCGGAGGAACTGGAGCCGCTGCGGCAAGCGGCGCAGAAGGTTGTGGAGGACATCGAAGGTGTCTCGGGCGCCACTGCGGTGTTGACCGCAGAGGCACCGCGCGGCACGGCTTCGGCGCCAAAAGCCAACGGTGGCCCGAAAGAACATGCGCGCGTTGCTGAGGCACGGGCGCGTGGCACAGCAGGCGACGGCGCGCCCAGGCCGCGCGCCACCGCCGGTGTTCCCGGCGTCAAGCATCTGATCGCGGTTGCCTCGGGCAAGGGCGGGGTAGGCAAATCGACCACGGCGGTCAATCTCGCGCTAGGCTTTCTCGCCAACGGTCTGAAGGCGGGCGTACTCGACGCGGACATTTACGGTCCGTCACAGCCGCGGCTGCTCGGCCTGTCCGGGCAGCCTCAGCCGATCCCGAATACGAATACGCTCAAGCCGATGGAGGGCTACGGGCTAAAGGCCATGTCGATGGGTTTTCTCGTTGACGAGGGGACACCGGTCGTCTGGCGCGGTCCGATGCTGGTTTCGGCACTCAATCAGATGCTGCGCGACGTCGCCTGGAGCATCGACGGTGAACTCGACGTGCTGGTGATCGACATGCCGCCGGGGACGGGCGACGTGCAGTTGTCTATGGCGCAGCAGGTGCCTCTGTCGGGCGCGGTGATCGTGTCGACGCCGCAGGATCTTGCCCTAATCGATGCCCGCAAGGGGCTCAACATGTTTCGCAAGGTGGACGTCCCGGTGCTCGGCATCGTCGAGAACATGAGCTACTTCATTTGCACCAAATGTGGCGAACGCCACGAGATCTTCGGTCACGGCGGCGCCAAGATCGAGGCGGAGAAGCTCGGACTGCCGTTCCTCGGCGGTATCCCGCTCGATATCAAAATCCGCGAGCGCTCGGATGCGGGCCAGCCGATTACAGCCACAGAGCCCGATTCGGTTCACGCGCACACTTTCCGCGATCTTGCTGCGAGGGTATGGAGCGAGGTCGAGGCCGCACAGGGCCGGCGCACGCCGCCGCCGAAGCTCGATGTCGTTGAAAGCGGGCACATGCTGGCGGTTCGCTTCGAGGACGGCCGAGCCTATGATCTCCCGGCCGAGATGCTGCGAGTGATGAGTCCTTCCGCCGAGGTCCAGGGACATTCGCCGGATCAGCGCATCACGGTTGCGGGCAAGCGCAACGTGAAGATCTCCAAGATCGAGCCGACCGGCAACTACGCCGCGAAGATCATCTTCGACGACGGTCATTCCACCGGTCTTTATGCATGGACCTATCTCGACGCCTTGGGTCGCGAAAAAGATCACCGCTGGGCATCCTACGAAGCCGAGCTTGCGAAGAAGGGCTTGAGCCGAGGATAGGGATATGAGCGAGTGCCACGAAATCACGACGCTCCAAGAGCTGGAAGCGATCTACGGGGCGCCGCGTCCGCAATCGGTCATGAAAGAGGTTGGCCGACTGACGGCAGAGTACAGGGCATGGATCGAGGCTTCGCCGTTTGCCGTGTTGGCGAGTGCCGGCCAGGACGGAATAGACTGTACGCCGCGCGGAGATGCTGCGAGGATCGTCGAGATCATCGACGAAAAGACGCTGCTTCTGCCCGACCGACCAGGCAACAACCGCATTGATACGCTGCGCAATCTCATTGGTGACCCGCGCGTAGCTCTGTTGTTCCTGGTGCCGGGCCGAGACGAATCCATCCGCGTCATGGGGCGCGCCTTGATTTCTACAGATCCTGTCCTTCTGGAGCGATCAAGCATGGACGGCAGACTGCCGCGAACCGTCCTCGTCGTCTCTGTCGAAAGCGTCTATTTCCAATGTGCGCGAGCCTTGAAGCGGTCGCGGCTCTGGACACTATCGCAAGATGGAACGGCGCCTGCGCTGCCGAGCGTAGGCGAAATGCTGCAATCCATATCGAAGGGCGAGTTCGATGGAGCGGCCTACGATGCAGAGCTTATGGAGCGGTTGAACAAGAGTCTCTACTAGAGCAGGTCGGTATGAGATTGAATCAGGCCTGACCATCGTGGCCTGCTCTATCTATTTGTTTGAGAGACTGATTCACGCCTTCGATGGAAGCAGGGATGCTTCCATCTCAGACGATCAGGCTCTAGGGTCCGGCCATTAGATCGTGTTCACGCCTCGTGGAACCACGCACACGATCCAGTCTTTTGCTTCGGGCCTGTTTTTCACGCTCAACCACTGCGCACTTTTTGGCGACGTTCATTGGTCCGATGTCGCAAGCAGAGGCCCGTTGGCGAGATCACCGGCGCGAGCATCAGCGCGCAGCGAGCAACCCGACGATGAGAAGCAGGGCGACGACAGCGTGGGTGGCGATCGTCAGCGTCACGGCGGCGCGCAGTCGTCCATCGCGTGCTGCTCTTGAAGCCATGCCTGCCGGGATGGCGGCGGCGAGCACGAGCCAGGTGGACGCGGGTAGCGGAGCGGCGAGAAGGCTTGCGAAACCTGCAACGAACCAAACGGAAAGTAGTCGCGCCGAACGCTCGGCGCCCAGGCGCGCAGGCAGCGTCTTCTTACCGGCCGCGAGATCTGCAGGGATGTCGGGAATCGCATTTATCCATAGAATCGCGGCTGCGAACGCGCCCAGGCCTGCTCCGATCCACCAAGCTTCAACAGGAATGTGACCGGTAAGGATGAGGGTCGCGCCGACAACGGGCAGTATGCCGAAGGAGGCGGCGATGACGAGATCGCCTAGTCCGCGGCAGACGAGGCAGGGTGGGGCAGTATAGATTATTGCGAGCGCAACGCCGATGACGCCTATCGGCAGCAGCGCAAGTGGGGCCGTGGCCAGCAGGGAGAGACCTATGAGGCAACCGGTCGCCAGCAGCGACGCGCCGAGCCACATCGTCGCCAGTGGGGACAGCACGCCGTTCTGAATGAAGCGGCTACCCCCGGTGAAAGGATATATGCGCGCGCTGTTGACGGTATCTGTGCCGTTCGCCGCGTCGAAATAGTCATTCAGTACGTTGGCGCCCGCGTGGACCATCACGATGGCAGAAGTGCACGCTGCGAGCAGCAAGGCGCGCCAATCCGGTTCGGAATGCCAATCCGCGAGTGTTCCCGAGACCAGTACTGGCAGAACTGAAACCTGGAGGAAGGCCGGCCGTGTCGCGGCCAGCCAAGTGGCTAGTCGGTTCGCCGTGGTCGTAGCGTGGTAAATCTTGCGAGAAGGCTCTGACATGTCGCAAATCTGCAATGTGGGACCGCTTCGATGCACGGTTGGAATGACGCAGAGCAATTGCCACCGCGCCAAAAGCGCGTACTGAATAGCAACCACAGTACCAACCCCGGATACGCAGGGCTACATGACGAAGAAGCAGACACCAACGCAGCGCAATGAGAAAGGTAGAAGCAAGGCATCCGAGGCGCTTCCACCTTCCGAACCAGAAGGGCGCGACTGGATCGACGCGGAACTGGAAGATGCGTTCGACGAGGAGCTGGAACTCGAGATCGACGACCACCGGGCTCCCTTCAACGTCAAGGAACTCGTTGCCAAGCGCAAGAAATCCGAGATCGACCGCAAGACCTATTTTCGCGAGCTGTTCCGGCTGCAGACCGAGTTGATCAAGCTGCAGGACTGGGTGCAGCACACCGGCTATCGTCTCGTCGTCGTGTTCGAAGGGCGCGATGCGGCGGGCAAGGGCGGTGTCATCAAGCGCATCACGCAGCGGCTCAATCCGCGCGTGTGTCGTGTCGTCGCCCTGCCAGCGCCGACGGACCGCGAAAAGAACCAGTGGTATTTCCAGCGCTACGTTCCGCACCTGCCTGCGGCCGGAGAGATGGTGCTGTTCGACCGCTCCTGGTACAACCGTGCCGGCGTGGAGCGAGTGATGGGGTTCGCATCGCCTTCGCAGGTGGAGGAGTTCTTCCACGACGTTCCCGAGTTCGAACGGATGCTTGCGCGCTCGGGAACGAAGCTCATTAAGTACTGGTTCTCGATTACCGACGAAGAGCAGCAACTCCGATTCATGATGCGCATCCACGATCCCATGAAACAGTGGAAGCTCTCGCCGATGGATCTGCAGAGCCGGGTGCGCTGGGAGCAGTACACGAAAGCCAAGGAAGAAATGCTGGAACGGACCAATATTCCCGAGGCGCCCTGGTACATCGTGGAGGGCAATGACAAGAAGCGCGCTCGCCTCAATTGTATCCAGCATTTGCTCGAGCAGGTGCCGTACGAGGATATTCCCCACGAGCCTATCGACTTGCCGGACCGCGTATTCAATCCGAATTACGAACGCAAGGTTCTGCCGCAGCGCCTTTACGTCAAGAAGGCGTACTGAGGCGGGCCACGGCATCGGACGCCGCGGCGCGCCAGTTGCGCAGTGCGATGCCGAGCGTCGCAGCCAGGCAGCTCGTGTCGAGAGCTGCATTGGCGGGGCGCGGTGCGCGTGTCGCGAACTCAAGGGTGGCAATACGCTCGATGGCGGTGGCGGCACTCGCGAGGCCCAACGCATGGCAGACTTGTGAGGCCAGGTCGTGCCAGGTCGCGGGCTCGCCGGCATTTGCGATGTGATAGGTACCCCAGAGCGGAGAATTGCGGTCGCTGCGAGCAGAATGGGCGCGGGCTGCAATGTCAAAGATGGCTGCGGCGAGATCCGGCGCATAAGTTGGGCTGCCGCGCTGGTCGTCGACCATGCGCAGCGCTTCGCCGCTGCGTCGTTTGTCAGCCACGCCTGCAACGAAGTGCCCGCTGTAGGGGCTGAAGATCCAGCTCGTCCGCAGAATGACGTGGTGCGGGTTAGCTTCGCGCACGTCGGACTCGCCCGCCAGCTTGGAGGCGCCATAGATGCTCGTGGGGGAGGCTTCGTCCGTCTCGACGTAGGGTGTTGGCTTTTTTCCGTCGAAGACGTTGACCGTGGACATATGGATGACGGGCACGCCGCGCCGTGCCGCAACCTCGGCCAGAAGGCGGGCGCCGTCGCGATTCAAGGCGAATGCGCGGTCCGGCTCATCCTCAGCCGCGTCAACCGCGGTGTAGCCGGCAGTGTTGATCACGACGTCCGGCCGGTTCTCGGACAGCGCGCGCTCGATGGCGCGGACTTCGCAGAGGTCCAGTGCCGGGCGGCCAAGTGCCAGCGCGGAAATATCCGTGCGCGAACTTGCTGTTTCGATCAGTGCGCGGGCCAGTTGCCCTTGCCAGCCGGCAATCAAAAGGCGCATCGGGTTCCCCTTCATGCTGTTCGCGCGGCCGTGCCTGGCTGGATGTGTTCATATTTCGAGGGACGATGAGCGCCATCCACTTCATTGTTTCGAGCGTGTTTTTCACGCTGAACCGCACCACAATCCAGTTCGTGTTCCGACTCTGACGCTTGGTTCCCTGTCGGGCCCCGACGCGTCAGCCCGGAACCCTAGCATTCTCTTTGCTTGTGTTCTGGATTCACGATCGTTTGACGACCTTCGCCCGGGAGTCAAACGTTCGATCCAGAACACTAGACATGCTCTGAAGGCTAGCATCGGGAGACGTCGAACGCACAATGCGCAAGACGCTCAGACTTCGGTTTGTCAATGCTCTGACCCGAACGGCAGGGAGGAAAGACGCGCGGCGTCCGTATGAAACAATGTCGGCGGCGAGAGGTGTCGAGCGGGGGAGCGTCACGAAGACCGGATTTGTCGCAGCGGGCCGCGATCTTGAGCAGCCCGCTGCGTGGCATCGAAAGACGTGTCGATATTTCCTGGAAACAGGTACGGGCTGCTACCCTTCGACCTAGGCATGTTCCTCTCGCTGAACTGCTTCACATTTCAGATGAACATGCTTCAATGCGTGCCGAGCTTTCCTTGGTTTCGGTTGCCACGCTCCAGGTTTCTGATTTTTTGCATGTCGATACCGCATAGTCGGTGACCACTTTTGTGCGACATTCATTAGAATTTCAATGTCGCGCCCACATTGATGGAACGACCGTAGCCGGCGACATTGCTCTTGGGCAGGCCGCGTATGACCTCTTCCATATTGATCCCGCCGAGCGGGTTCTCGTAATAGGTGTCGAACACGTTCTCGACCGCGAGATCGAAGCGCCAGCGTTCCCATTCGTAGCTGGTGCGCAGGTTGACGAGAGCATATGCGGAGGTTTCCAGCTCCTGGCGCACCGTATCGACGTTGCGCTTGCCAGCAACGAGATCCAACTCGATAGCGGTGGACCAGCTGCCGAGACGATGGGTTAGTGCTACCCGCGTGTTGAACGGCATCATGTGGTAGAGATACACGCCGGTATCCGCATTCTCGCCGTGGACATAGCCAGCGACGGCGGACAGGCCAAAGTTACCGAAGTCGGATTCGGTAACAAGCGGCACTGCGCCAGAAACGTTTACGCCAAAAAGTTCCGCGTCGTGGTTGGCAAATTGCAGGTTGACGAAATCACCACTCATCTGAGTGCCGATCTTCCTGACCCCGATGTAGTCCTGCACGTATGTGTAGTACGGCGTGACCTTCAGCCCCCACCCCTTGTCAGGTGAATGCCATCCCGCGGTGAAGCTGATGGTATGAGCGCGCTCGGGATCGAGATCGAGGTTTCCAGTGTAGCCGTTGCCGTCGCCGAACCATGTGATCATGTTCATGGCCATCTGCGAACTGGTGCTCCAGGCGTAACGCTCGTAGAAGCTCGGCGAGCGTGTCTTCATGGCATAGCCAAATTCGAATCGGCTTGCGGCGTTGGGCTCGAAGCGTGCCAGAGCGGTCACGTCGAAGTTGGCATCGGTGCGATGGTGGTTGTGTGCGTTGAATGCGTCGGCGTCGGGTCCATACATCATGCCGCCGTTGTAGCCATGCACATTGCCTGCATCCATCCACACCATATCATTGCGAACGCCGAGAAGTGTCGACCATGCGCGATCCCACTGCCGCTCCCATTCGATGAAGGTGCCCAGGCGCGTGCGTGTGCCGTCGTTGACAGTGATGTAGGGGTCGCAGCACATCATCATCATTCCAGCGACCGGTGGCCACCAATCGTCGAGGGCGCTGTGCTGGAGTTCACTTCCGATGCGGAGCAGATCCTTGTCGGCAACCGGGATCTCCACAGTGATGGTGTAGCCCGCATCCTCGGAGTCGGTGCGCATGGGCATCTCGCGCATCATCATGCCGCTGAATTTCTTGTCGGGCACGAAGTCCATCATGTGATCCACATGCCTGTAGAAGGCCTTGGCATCGACTTTGCCCCAATTGTATTTCGCCAGGTAGCGGGTGTTCAGATACCAGGATTCATTCTCTACCATGTCCATTCGCTGGTTTACGAAGCCTTGGTAGGGAATGTACTGGAGGCCGCCCTGTACGATGAGGAGATCGCCATTGTTGCGAATGGCAACGCGAACGTCGTGGTTCTGGGATTGGTAGAGCGTGGCGCGGACTTCGTCGCCATGGCCATCCTCATAGTTGCCTGAACGAACCCAGGCACCGGTGTAGTCAATGGAGAAATTTTCAGTTGCGGCGTGGGCTCTTCCCGATGTGCCGACCGCATCACCGTTCGAGCGGTAAAATCCGCTGATGCTGCCGGCGGTGTGGACGCCTTCGCCAACGGCTGCAAAGTGCGGCGGCGGGCTTTCGACGATGACCGTTCCGGCGATGCTGTCACCGCCCTTGGAAACGGGCGTAACACCGGAGATGACCTCGACCTTTCCAACCTGCGCAGGATCGATATACGACAGCGGCGGGTTCATATGGTTGGCGCAGGCGGATGTCACAGCCATGCCGTTGAGCATGATCTTGACGCGGTCGTCGGCAAGACCGTTGATGGCCGGAAGACCCGATACGCCGCCTGCCTGGAAGATGCTGACGCCTGGTGCCTTGGTCAGAAGGGTGGCCGTATCGCTGGTGCTTATGCGTTCGGGTGCGATCGACTGTTCCTTAATGGTGGTTGTCGTCGCCGGCTTGGCTAGGCCGCCTGCGCCGAGGGCGAGGTCTTCGTGGTGTTGATGGATTGCGGCTCCGTCGGCCGGTTCTGCAGAGGCCGTGGCGGACGGGGGTGAGGATAGCGGCGGATTGGGCTGTGATTTCTTGGCAACTGCCGTTGACGATGCAGACCCGGACGGCGCTGAGGGGACCTTTGAACCAGGCATCTTCGGCTTGGAGGCGGGCTGCTTCGATTGCTCGACAATCACCGGCGGCAGCTGGTTGCTTGTGTTTTGCTGTGCATGCGCTGGAGACAACGGGGCGGAGACCGCAATCGCTGAGAGCAGCGCGGCGCGGCTCGCGACAAGGCGAGTTGGGGATGTCATTTATTTCTGGCTCAATATGGAGTGCGACCACGATCCCTTGCGCCGCGGCCGTGATTGCCGCCGTGCAACTCAGGAGCGTCTCTTCTGTCAGTGATCAGGCCGCAAACGGGGGTGCGCGCGCCGAGGGCCGCCGCCATTGAGTTGCGTGAGCGATCGTGGACTCGGGCTGAGGGAAGGCGATCGCGTTATAAGTGATCGGAAGAACAACTGGCTTCGGCATCGCGGCGTCGAGCGCGACTGCGCCGAACGGGGCATACGGGCAGAGCGATTGGGTGCCATGGTCCTGAGCGGGATCGGCGTCGCTGCCCAAAGTGGAGAGGCGAAGCGCACCAAATACATCGCCCTTACATATGACAATGGTCGGGCCGCCAGTCTCTTCGCCGGATCGGCCCAGCATGAATCCTGCCGGCACAAGGATGTGCAAAGCCATCAGCAGGATCAGAAGCTTGGCAACTACGGTGCGCATCGGGTCCGATACATTTTATGACTTCAGCGCCGTTCCAGCGCAGCTTTCTGATTAACTTAAAGCAGGAGCCGAAACAGCGGGCAACGGCAGCGGCGACGCAGGGAGGGGTCGTCGAACAGCTTGTCCGTCGGCGTGACCATGCGGCAACTGTGAGGCATTCGGCCCAATTGGGCGACCCGGCGGCACTTTCAGCGCCGCCACTGACGCCGCCGCGACGCTGATCTGTTGAACGCGACAGGCTAATCGGCTAGTTCGATGGCTTCTCGATCCCGGCTTCGACTGCCGGCAGCGCCGGCACGGCAAGGACGTGGAGGACCCGTCCCCCACCTCCCATTTTTGGCCAGTCCCAAGGAGACAAGAGTTGGATAACGTTCTCATCATCGGAGCAGGAGCCGCCGGCTCCGTCGTCGCCAAGAAATGCGCGATGAACCGCGATGTCTTCAAGAAAATCCACCTTGCCTCGCGACGGCTGGAAAGCTGCAAAAAGGTTCAGAAGGAGGCCGTCTCCAAGATCGATATCTCGCAGGTCGATGCCGATGACGTCGAGGCGACGGTGAAGTTGATCGACAAGGTCAAGCCGGATCTCGTCATCAACATGGCTCTGCCCTACCAGGACCTGCCCATCATGGATGCCTGCCTGAAAGCCGGCGTGCACTACATGGACACCGCAAACTACGAGCCGCGCGACGAGGCAAAGTTTACCTACAAATGGCAGTGGCCGTACAACAAGCCCTACAAGCAGGCCGGGCTGATGGCGGTGCTCGGCTGCGGTTTCGATCCTGGCGTAACGAACGTTTTCTGCGCCTATGCGCAAGAGAAGCTCTATGACGAAATCCACACGATCGACATCATCGACTGCAACGCTGGTCAGCACGGCAAGGCGTTCGCGACCAACTTCAATCCGGAGATCAACCTGCGCGAGGTTACGCAGCGGGGCAAGTTCTGGAAGGATGGCAAGTGGATCGAGATCGACCCGCTCTCCATCTCGACCATGATCGACTATCCGGAAGTTGGGCCGGTCAAGTCCTATCTCATCTACCACGAGGAAGAGGAAAGCCTCGTCAAGCATATAAAGGGGCTGGAGCAGATCCGCTTCTGGATGACGTTCTCGGATAACTACATCAAGCACCTGGAAGTGCTCTCCAACGTTGGCATGACGCGGATCGATCCGGTGAAGTACAAGGGTGTCGACGTCATCCCGATGGAGTTCCTCAGGCACCTGCTGCCGGCGCCGTCATCACTCGCCGAAGGATATACGGGCAAGACGTCGATCGGCTGCGTCTTTACTGGCGTGAAGGACGGCAAGAAGAAGAAGCACATCATCTGGAACGTGTGCGATCACGCCGAAACCTTCAAGGAGGTCGGCGCGCAGGCGGTGTCCTATACGACGGGTGTGCCGCCGGTCGTGGGCGCGATGATGATGTTCAAGGGGATCTGGAAGGGCAAGGGCGTCTACAACGTCGAGCAGTTCCCATCCGAGCCGTTCCTCGAAGAACTCGCCAAGCAAGGGCTGCCGTGGCACGTCAAGGAGATCAAGAAGAAGGACCAGGAAGACCTCTTCAAGGTCAAAACGTGAGGTGCATATTGCTGCGTTGCGCTCTGGTTGGCGGCGTTGGGTGCGGTGAGCTCAATGGTGCGGGTACCTTGCTACTGCGTTCATGCAGTGCCGTTGTGCTCCTTGGTGCCGGGTTCGCACTAAGTGCGTGTGCGCCTTCTGGATCGAACGACAGTGGCGCCGTGCAAGACAACATGCCCGCTAAGGTGACGAATGAACCCGCGCGAGGCATGGGCAGCCCGGCAGTAGGCGTCAGAAGCTCTGCTATCGTGCCGGGCCGCGCGGCCCGTGTCTTTATTTTCGCGGGCGTTGACCCGCATTGCGCCAGCCTCCCAGAGCCCGAGCTGATATTGACGAAGCCTCCCGCCAAGGGCGACGTCTCGTTCCGGCCGGGCCAGGCGACGAAACTCGCCGCGACGGCTTCGGGTACCTGCATCGGTTCAAAAGCCGTGGGCACCGGCGTCTACTATACCGCGCGTTCCGGCGCGTCTGGCTCCGACAGCTTCACGGTCTCGGCAAGTCTTGCCAGCGGCGAGACGATGACGCGTGACTTCCATGTCCTTATCGCGGATTAAGCGTCGTTGAAGCGCTCGCGCCGAAGCGCCGACTTGGAGCCATTCATGACTGCACCGACGCCCCATTCCCAGACGCACCGCCATCCGCCCGTGCCGAAGCTGCCGGAGGATGTGCCAACCCCATGCTACGTACTCGATATAGCGCTGCTGAAGCGAAACCTGCGGACCGCGCAGCGCATAAAGAGCGAGACCGGCATAAAGATGCTGCTTGCTACGAAGGCGTGGGCTATGCCGGCGGCGTTCGAACTGATGCGCGATGTGCTCGACGGTACGACGGCGAGCGGGCTTTACGAAGCTCTCCTTGGGCGCGAAGAGTTCGGCAAGGAGGTCCACGTCTATGCGCCAGCCTATACGGCGGACGAGGTGGAAGAGCTGACTTTCATCGCCGATCACATCTATTTCAATACGCCCTCTCAGATCGAGCGATTCTTGCCGGTGGTGAAGGCGGCGGGCCGCCATGCGGGTATTCGCGTCAATCCGGGCTTCTCCATGGCGACGCTCGGCGGCGATCTCTACAACCCATGTGCACCCGGTTCGCGGTTCGGTACGCCTGCAGACCAGCTCGACGTAGTGCCGTGGGATGACATACATACGCTACACGTGCATGCGCTCTGCGAAGCCAACCATGAAGGGTCTGCAGGGCTCATCGAGCATGTGGCGACGAATTTCGCCACGTACCTGAGCCGCGTGAAGACGGTTAACTTCGGCGGCGGGCATTTCATCAACAAACCGGGCTATGATGTGGCCAAGCTGATTGCCGCACTCCACGAGTTCCGCGCGCAATTCCCGCACCTGAACGTGATCCTGGAACCGGGCGCGGGGTTGGTCGTCGATACGGGCTTTCTGGTCGCCACGGTGCTCGACACGATGCGCAACGGTTCCGACATTGCGATCCTGGACACGTCTGCTTCAACGCACATGCCAGACGTGCTGGAAGTACCTTACACGCCCGAGATCATTGGCGCAGGCAAGGCAGGCGAGAAAGCGCATACCTACATTCTCGGCGGCAAGACCTGCATGACCGGCGACGTGATAGGCACCTACTCGTTCGATCAGTCGTTGAAACCCGGCGACCGCATCATCTTCACCGACATGATGCAATACTCGTTCGTGAAGAACACGACTTTCAATGGCACACCGCTTCCAGATCTTGCCATGCTGAACGAGGACGGCAGCTACCGGGTGGTCCGGTCGTATGGCTACCGGCAGTTCCGGGAGAGGCTGGGGTAAGAAGAGGGATGTCCTGCATGGCCAAAGAGACTTCGTCCCCACCCCTGGCAATTGCAGCAGCCGAGGCCCAGCCGCGCGCAAAGCCGTCGAGCTATCCCGAACCCTTCCGCTCGCGCATGGCGGGGCGTATCAAGCGTCCGCTGGGCGACGTGTTCGGCCTGACGAACTTCGGGGTCAACCAGACCACGCTCGAGCCCGGCGCACAGTCGGCGCTGCTCCACCGGCACAGCCACCAAGATGAGTTCATCTACATCCTGCAGGGCCGGCCGACGCTCGTGACTGATACTGGAGAGGTCGAGCTGGAACCCGGCATTTGCGCCGGCTTTGCTGCAGGCGGCGTGGCGCACCACCTCGTCAACCGGACTGGCGACGATGTCGTCTATCTGGAGATCGGCGACCGCACGCCGGGCGACGAGGGCTCCTATCCGGCGGATGATCTCGTCGCGCGTCTCGACGACGGACGGTGGCGCTTCACCCGTAAGGATGGCACGCCCTACTGAGAGGAACACTAGGGTCCGAACCCAATCAGGTCTTTGATTTTCTTTCGAACAGTGATTCAAGGTCCGAAACATTGGAGCTTGAATCATGGCGAACAGGTTTTGGTTGAGCGACGCGCAGTGGAGCGTGATCGA
>JBFWVC010000017.1:0-120015 GCA_050246945.1 Hyphomicrobiaceae bacterium | reverse complement strand
GGCTACTACGGTGGCGGTAAGCACTACGGCGGTGGTGGCGGAGGCTACTATGGTGGCGGTAAGCACTACGGCGGTGGTGGCAAACATCACGGCGGAAAGCATTATTACAGGGGCGGCGGAGGGTACTATGGCTGGTACCCTTATTACGGATATTATGCTCCCTACTATGCCTATCCGTACTATTACGATGGCGATTGTGCGTGGCTCTACAGCAAGGCTGTGAGGACTGGCAGCCGATACTGGTGGCGTCGCTACTATCGCTGCATCGACTGAGTTCTCAGCGTCTGCGCCAAGAGCTGAACGGGCTTTTGTCCGGTCAGCCTCAGGCAGTCATCGATGGCCGTGCGGGCCTGGTCGGTCAATTCGAACCGGACGGGCCTGCCGGTCTTCATCTCTCGGATCGTTGCGCGATCCATCGCGCAACTGCTTGGTGCAACATCATCCACGCTGACGGCGACCACGTCACAGCCGCGCGGCTTGCTGTCGATCGGCAAATTGAAGAGGGGCAAATCCCTTTTGCTCCCTTCGATCTGGAGCTTCGTCCGAATTGACCAGACGTGGCTCGGGGTGGCTGACGCAGCGGCTCATTCCAGAGCACAAGACGATTGCCGATTTCCGAATGAACACGATCCAGATCTTTCAATTGAGCATGCTCTAAAGTCCCCCTCGGCACGTCAGCTGCGAAGCTCGCGCAAATACGCGACGATCCGGCGTGCGACCTGGGAAGCGAAAAGCACGAGGCGATGTCCCAAGTCATCGAAGGGCAGCAGTTCGGCGTGGGGGCATTGCGCAGCAATCTCCTCTGACGCGCTGAATGGCACATCAATGTCGTTGCGAGCGTGGATGAGGAGCGCAGGCCGTCGACTGGCCGCGAGAAGCCGCGCCACTGCGAAGTGGCTGATCGGCCTGCGGCCGATGCGTTCGAGGCGCTTCTCAAAGGCGCGCAATGCAGGAATTGTAAGCTCCCAATGCGTCGCAAACTGCCGCGTAATGTCACTCAGTCTGTTGGGGCTAGCGATGAGAACTAGCCGTTTGACGACTTTCAAACTGTCCGGCATCGGCGGCGCGCCTTCGATTGCGACAAGCGCTGCCATGCCGCCAAAGGAGTGCGAAACGACAGCGTCGAACGGGCCGAGCGTTCCGCCAATAGCGACGATCGCGCTGGCGCAGTCGATGAGAGTCGCAGTCCTCCCCTGGCTCATACCATGCGCGGGGAGATCGACGATAAGCGTAGTAAACCCGGAGCGGCGGATCGGCTCGGCAATGGCTGCCATGAAGGAGGCCTCGCTCGTCCAACCATGAACCAGGAGGACACTGCCACGCGGGGGGCCCTCGGGATCGAAGCGGTAGGTCGCGACCTCTCCAACCGGTGTCCAAATGCGCTGGTGAGCGGAGTGGCGGAGATGATGGCGCGCGCGCTGAACAAGAATGTGCTGCTCTGGGTGGCGCCACTGCGAAAGGACGGGTGTGCAGAAGATGCCAAGTGCCAAGTCCGCAGCACGGCCCGGCGCCAAGTCCCCGAGCTTGCGGTCAGACCAGATCTCTCTTGGCAGCCAGACCATACCCGCTGAGTCTTCAACTCTCCACTGGCGTCGGAACGCTTCAATGTTGCGTTCGCACGCGGCGCTGCAATGACATCCATCTACGGGAACTGAGCCAAGAGCATTCCCGAGAAATCGATCTTAGACGAACATCATAGGCAGTCGGTCTTCTTTAGATATTTCGTACCGACTTAACCTTAGTATGTTCCTTTCGGGACACCGCACCAAAAGACGCCGCAAGCAGCCCCGCCGACCCTTCGTCGTGCCGTTCCGCCTTTGACCGTCGCAAGGATCTTTGCCCCTCTATGCGGCTTTTTCCGAATATTGAGGATTTCCGATCCAACTACGCGCTAACACTTCATCGCGGATGCTGTTTAGCTGCTGACGCAGATCGGCAGCAGTTTTAGGCTTCCCGGCTTTTCCGCCGTGCCGGCGCCGACCGAGGTGTGGGGCGTACTCGCCGAAAGCATCTCGCAGGCAAAGTTCTGGGATCATTGGCAAGCGAGCTTCGGTCGCGTGCTATCGGGCTTCGTCGCCGCGCAGATCGTCGGTGTCCCTCTGGGACTGCTCATGGCGATGAGCCGCGTGTTCTTTGCTACGACGTTCCCGCTGCTGGAGATCATGCGCCCCATTCCTCCGCTGGCCTGGGTACCGGCCTCGATCATCTTCTGGCCGACGACGGACTCGTCCATCGCATTCGTGATTTTCCTGGGCGCATTCTTCACCGTTGTCATCAACGTCATCGGCAGCGCCCGCAATATCGACGTACGCTATCTGCGTGCCGCGCAGTCGCTCGGCTCGCGCAGTAGCATGCGTGGAAACCACACCACCTTGCTGCACAACTACCTTTCCCCGGTAGCCAGCGTCACACTCTCAATTGAAATCGATTTGCGGTTTCCGTCATGATTTCCTGGCCACCATGGCCGCTCGGAGCACGCGGGCATAGTTCCCGATCGAAATCTTCCGCAGGCGAGACGGCTCGACACCCCGCGCCTCCATATATGCAACGGCGCGCCGAAGATCGGCGTAGCTCTTGATCGGACTGTTCGTGATTGAGTTCATGTCCGTCCCGAATGCCACATGATCGTCGCCGAGAAGTTGCGCCATCTGGAGAAGTCGGTCCGCATAGGACCCGACTGTGCTGCCGACGTCGGACGACAATGCCCACAGCCCGACCACACCTTCCTTTGCGGCGATCGCACGCGCCTCCTCGAGGCTGATCTGGCGAGCGCGCCACGCCGGCATCCGCCAGCTGGGTTCGCCACGCGAAATCGAGGAGTGCGACCACACCATCGGCGCACGGGAAACCTCGAGGGCCTGCTCGACCGCAGATCTTGTCGCGTGTGCAAGATCGATCAGGATGCCGAGCCGATTTGCTTCGCGGATCACGTCGCGACCGAAGGCGGTGAGGCCCCCATGCGCAGGCGCCTCGGTCTGGAAATCGCCGATCGCGTTGCGCGCAAAATGGACAAGCTGAAGATGCCGGACACCGCCGGTGTATGCGGCCTCGAGTCCAGCGAGCCCGTCATCAAGGAATGTCGCACCCTCGACCGACAGGACGACATGCGGTTCGCCCGCGAGCGCCCGCTCGATGTCGTCCGGCGTGAGCACGACCTTGAGCTTCTGGTCAGAAAGATGCCGGTGTATGCGCTCAAGCTCCTCTTGGAACCACGCCGTGGCCGCGCCCCGCTTGGGGGTACCAGCCTGCTTCAAACCTGCCGTTGAACGTCGGATCCATGGCATATCGCCGACAAGGGACCACGACACGAGCGTGGCACCGCCGCTCTCCATATTGCGCCCAAGCGGTTGCCGCGCGGCCGGATTGGGGCCGATGAAGAAGAGATGCGCGTGCATGTCGGCGATCGGCATCACATCTGCCGCGCGCAACCCGGTCGGGGGAGCAAGGCTCGCAGCCCATGCCGCAAGTAGAGTGCGACGGTTGATCAACATGGACCGACCCTGCAGAGGGAGCACCGCAATCTTGGTGGAACCTCAATGCGGCTTTCACTCGAACATAATGGTCGCAACGTAGTCCATTTTCCGGCTCGCATTGTTGGATGGCAGAAGCGTATTGATAAGATAGGACGTCGGCGAGTAGTTGTCAGGCATGCTCTGTCTGAATCCGCGGCTGATGAAATAGGCTCCGATGCGGGACAATCCGCCCTTTTCGACAGCCTTGTAGTATTTCTTGAGCGGCTCGAACTTCGGCTGCATGTCCTTGGCGACCTGCCGGTGTCCTTCGGACATTTTTGCCGCTCGTGACGTGTCTTCGACGAACACCGAATCGAGCAAGGCGTCGCGCTCGGCATTTGGAAGCCGCAAAGCGTCAACAACGAGCAGAGGACCGTCAGCCAGTCCCGCCTTCGTAAACCGCGACCGGCTGGTAATGAAGCTGCCCGTTGCCCGCATGGGTGTCAGCGCAGGCTTGATGCAGGAAGGTATCCGCCCGCCCTGGAACGCATTGCCATCGGCCGGATCGCAGCTGCGAAGTGCAAGCAACGACCAGGCGAATTCAGAGCAGAACATGTCGAGGGGCTTGTCGCCAACCGTGGTTTGGCCCAGTGCGGCCTGGCCAAAGGACTTCACGAAATCAAGCGGCTTGCCCGGCCGGTACTTCGGATCGTTGTAGTCCTTGTTGAATGCAACCTGCTTTGGGTAGATCTGCTTGGCGTGACTGGCGAGCTGTTGAGCCCAAGCAGCAAGATTTTTCCGTTGCGCTTCAGTCAGTCCCCGCGGGCGTATGACATGCATGAACTTCAGGGTGCGATAGTGCTCACCTGTGAAGTCGCCGCGTCCGAGCGTCTCGCCGTCCATGGGGTTGTCGATATGGCGAATGATTCCGTTGGGAGCGAGGTAGGCCATACCCGCATGACTGACGCCCATTTGAATGTTGGGATAGATGCCTGCGCCGCCCCATTCCGGCCGGAAGGACAGGAGGATGTCGCCTGTTTGGATCAGGCCGCTTTGCGTAATACGCTTGCTGAAGCCGACACGCTTCGTGGTCACGATCCGCAGCCCGACGTGCGCGCCGTTGTCCTTGTACTTCGGGTAGCGAAATTCAATCAGACGATCGGTCGTGTCGATGGTCTTCGGCAGGGCAAGCCAAGCGCTCTCAGGCAGCGTATAGAAGACCGGGATGTCGAGGCGCTTGGCCATATCCTGGCTGGCGGTCTCGCTGTAAATGAACTCAGCGGCGCGAGCAATGTGAGGGTTGGCGGCCAAACCAGCTGCAAAAAGTAGGGCGCCCAAAACGCGCATGACGTCATACTCCTTCAACGTTTCCCCACCAAAACGTGCGTGCGTCAACCTGCCCATAGTCGGCAGATCGGGTTCCATCCTATGAGCCATCTGCTCATGTGCCTATTGCAGGAAATCTACAACGGGCAAGCGAAGATTGGGCAAAGACCAGACGCATGACATTTTTTCGAACAAACCATGCTCGGCCAGGACGGCTGCGGATCGTCCTGCTGGGCCTGCCGACGGTCGCACTCGTCGGCTACTTCGGCTGGATCGCCTGGCTCGGCCGCGAGTCCGCCCCGCCAAGCCGTTGCCATGGCACGGCTATCAAAGGCGACCTAATTCATGGTCGCCGTCTGCCGTATTCAGGGGAAAACTTTCGCGCCTATAGCCTGTTGGGCTACCTGAGCGGGCGCACCTTCATGCACGGAACCGTTAGAGACGCAGTTCTTTCCAGCTACGCGAGGGTGGCGAGGAGGAGGCCTGAGTTGCGGTACGTGTATGGCGAAAGCAGCTGGCCGTGGGGCGGTTCTTTATGGCCACATAGAACTCACGCCAACGGGACCTCGGTCGACTTCTTCGTGCCGCTACGCACGCGCGCCGGTGACGTCACCGAGATGCCGGCATCCGTTTTCAACCAACTCGGCTACAGCATCAACTTCGACAATGCCGGCCGGGCCGGTGATCTGCAGATCGATTTCGAGGCGATGGCGGTGCATCTTGCCGAACTCGACCGGGCGGCGCGCGAATACGGCCTGAAGATCAGACGCGTCATCTTCGACAGTCACCTGCAACCGCACCTGTTCGCTACCGGAGAGGGAGCCAAACTATCGGGGAGGCTGCCGTTCCTCGGCAAGGCCTGGGTTCGACACGACCAGCATTATCATGTCGATTTCGGCATAGCTTGCGGCTGACGGGCACTCAAGCTTCTTTCGAAGTCTGCTGATGGGAACCGGGCGGCCATGTCTACGCGCTGCACTTTCGGCGGATCAACACGATAGGCAACTGTGACGCGCCACGCCGTCTCATGCTTGGGTCGCCAGATCGGCATCAGGACCGTCAGGACATCCAAGGTGATTTCTGAAACCAGTCTTTGGCCGATTGCAGGAAAGGCCCATTCGCGACGCCCGTCCCCCTTCCTGTCGCGCCCTTCTTGATGCGCTGAGACAACATTTCGCGGGCAAGCATGAGTCGACTTCGAACAGAGGACGTTGCAGCCACTCGACAAGCCGTTCGGCGCGAGGCTGTTACCTAATCAATGTCTTGAGAGAACGATCTGTCATCCATGTCTCCGGGCTGGACATGGCGAGAAATGGCGGTGGAGGCAGTCGCGAGCGAGGCGGTCTCTGCCCTTCAGGAGCCCCGAAAACTGGAAAAACAGGGAATTTTCGCGCTTTCCGGGCTTGAATTTTCACGGCAGAAGACGAAAATCTTCGCTGTTACAGTGATTTACGCCAGATTTGGCCCCAAAATTAACAGGGAATTCTAAGCGCGGATCAGGGAACCGTCGGTAAGCGTTCAGGGAATGCATACTTGAGAACAGGGAGCGTTCCGCGACCTTCTCTAGCACGGATGAGACCTGCAAGGGAGGTGGATATGATCCCAAAACGGCGATCGCGACGCCTAAAACTCGAAGCATTTTGGCGCGCGCACCTTAAGGGCTGGCGCGACAGCAATCTCAACCAGCGTGAATATTGCGAGCTTCACGGGCTGCCGCAGAAGCGGTTCGGCAACTGGCGCGCGGAGTTCAAGCACGAAGAGACGATCGTGCCGGAAGGCCTCCTTTGGCGGCGCGGTGGTGGCGATCAGCCTAGGCTTATGCCTAGGCGTAGGGAAATTCATCCTCCGCCGAGGCGCCTTCGGCGTAACTACACGGATACCGACAAGAAGCGCATCATCGAAGAGGCATCGCGCGAGAACGCATCGGTCTCGGGCGTCGCTCGCAAGTACGGCATCTCGACCAGTTTGATGTTCCAGTGGCGTAAGCAGCTGGGCATGGGGCCTGCGAACCGGATCAACCCCCTCACGATCACCGACACGCCCGACGGCCTTGCCGATCTGGCCGGGTTGACACCCCGTACTGCTGCATCGGCGCCGGAACATGCGGTTCCCGCGATCCGAGATCGAGCTGGCCGACGGGCGCCGTCTGCGCTTCGCGGGCGACACCAATCCCGAGACCATTCAGCGCCTGGTCGCCGCGCTGGACGGAGGTGCCCAATGATCGTGGCTCCCACCGGCGTGAAGGTGCACATCGCCTGCGGCGTGACCGACATGCGCGAAGGCATCGACGGCCTGGCGACCCTGGTCCAGGAGATCCTGCATCATGACTCGTTCTCGGGCCACCTGTTCGCCTTTCGTGGCGGCAAGGCAAACCTCATCAAGATCCTCTACTGGTACGGCACCGGGCTCTGCCTTTTCACCAAGCGGCTCGAGCATCGGATCTTCGAATGGCCGACGGTTGGCGGAACGGGGGAGACGGTCAGCCTGACCTCGGCGCAGCTCGCCATGCTCATCGAGGGCATCGATTGGCGGTCGCCGGATCGGAGCTGGAAACCCGCCGTTGCGGGTTAGACTCAAATCCTCATCTCATTGCGTTTCCGACTTCAATAACGACGTTGATAGCCCATCCGATGACGTAAACTCAGGGCATGAGAATATCGATCTCGATGCCCTGCCGACCGACATCGCTGCGCTGCATGAGATGATTGGCGCGCTTGTGGCGGAACGTGCCAACGAGTGTCCAGCCCCCTCAGTCTGGGCCACTGATTTGGCGTTTCTCTAATAGCGTTTCGGGCACTGGTGGACGCATTCTGAGCCCCTAGGTCGTGGTGGCAAGGGGCTTTCGCATCCACGCGGTCTCCGCGCGTTGAAACTCGCAACAGGCCCAATTCGCGAATTCGCTCCGGGTTGAGATGCCGGTCTGATCCCGGTTTGGGCCGGCCACCACTTTCCAGATCACGCGTCCATTCGGCAGGTCGGATTCCTGGTCGACAACCCGACGCACAGAAAATTCCACACCATCCGCTCCATTCGAATAATAGCTGCCGAGATGCACCTCGTGGGGCTTCAGGCGCCGTCGCGCGGCCTCCTCCCGCATCATCGTGCGCAACGCGAGAAACTCACCTTCGCTGATATCGACGAATGTGCCGATACGCTTCAGCGCGGACACGAAATCCGAGTGCGACATTGCATCCCCATCACTTCCTTGTCGCTCGACTGTCGCCCTGCGCGCGAACGCGATGGGGTAGCGTCGCCAAGCGAAGGCGGCATTGATGGCTACCGCCGTGACCGTCATCAGCAGCGCATTGACCAGCACTGGGGTAGCAACGAAGGTGTACCCGAGCTCGGCGACCTGTCGCCCGCCGATAACGGCGGTCAGAGCCGTCGCGCCGCCCGGTGGGTGGATCGCGCGCAAATAGTGCATAGCAGCGATTGCAAGTCCGACCGCGAGAGCGGCGGCCAAGGCCGGATTGCTGACCCAGCGTGCGCAAGTAACGCCGACTGCAGCAGAAACGACATGTCCGATGATCACTGCCCATGGCTGCGACAGGGCACCATGTGGAACTGCGAACAAAAGAACCGCAGAGGCCCCCATGGAGCCGATCAGCATTGCAGCCCCTGTCTCTCCGAGCAGTTGTTCCTCCATGAGGATCAAGAGTAGAATAGCCAGGAAACCGCCCGCCATGGAGATCAGGCGCTCGGCATGGCTCACAGGCGACAACTCGATCCCGAGCAAACGGCCTGACGACGTCGCAGCGATCCATTCCCGCAATCGTTGGTCGAAATCCATTGTTCGTCCCCGCCTAAAATCCGATCAAGATGATCGACAATCAGGCAGGCAAAGGTCAACGGGCGCCGCGTGCGCATCGTCGCATCCATGACCTTCAATTCTCTATGCAGTCAACGATCCCCGCTGTGAATCGATGAGCCGAAGTCAGTCGCGACCCGCATCGAGGTCTAGACCGACCTAGTCGGTGACCAAATTTGGGTTGGAGACATGAGCATTGAGTCTCCTCTACTTCAGCCCCATTCCTATTGATCGGTGATGATCGTGATCACGATAAAGAAGTGGCGCCGTTGCTGACTTGATTTGAGCTGGCCGCTGCCAAAGCGAGAGCGACGACCGCTCCCAACCACAAGCGCCACGGGCCCAATGCTAACTTTGTTCCCCGTCAGTAACCGCGAGACATTTTGAAGCGAATCGGGAATCGAGGATTTTGAGATCATCGTAGCCGCCAACGAGCGAAGATGATCAAAATCGGGGCCGCAGTCGTCGGCCGAAGCCCATGTCCGCGAGATCCGCCGGCAGACGCTAAAAGCGTCACGGCACGGAAGAGAAGATCCGGATTGTGCTCGAAGGCCTGCGCGGTGAACATTCGATTGCCGAGCTGTGCCGGCGCGAGGGCATCGCCCAGAGCCTTGAACTCGGCGTGGCTGGATACCGCGGCCAGATGCTGACACCAGGCGAACGGTTGTAACCAGAAGTGGGTTGACGTCGAGAGCCTATAGTGCCGGCAATCATCCATTTCGAGAAGCGATTGCAACCACGAAGCAGTCCGCCACGACACCTACATGCCGTGCCGCGCCAGCAGCCTCTCGATATCCCCAACGCTTTGGATCTCGATCATTTCGTCCATGCTCAGGCCGATACCGAATGTCCTCTCGATCATGGAGACTAATGCGACGTGGTTAAGCGAATCCCATCGCGCGACGTCGCCAGGCGATGTCGAAGCACTGAGCGGTCCTTCGTACTCGAAGACTTCGGCGAAGATCTCGACAATCTCCGGCCTGACCAGATCACGGGCAACAAGCATCACCTGCTCCATTCGACGGCGACGAAAGGACTAGCAGGAATTTGCTGGTCCTTCGCCTTCCAGATCCAGACGCTCGACTCCTTGTCCTCTGTCTCAAGGGGCTGGAATCCATGTGCGGCATAAAGATCCCGCACGAGCGCGTTCTTCGCAGTCGGTCGATAGCTTGCCACGACATCTCTGACGCCTCGACCGCACAACTCCTCGACGAGCGCCCCCAGGAATGCCGTTTCGACTTGTCGGGCTATCACGCGACAACTCATCACCAAACTATCGATGTAGGCAGTCATGCCGTCGATTCTCGCAACGGCTGCAATGACAATTCCATGCCCCCCAAATCTGTCCTCGGCAGTACCGAGCAAAGTAACAAAGGTGTCGGGGTGGTCCATGAAGGCAGCAAGTTCCGCCTCCGAATAGCGTCGCGTCGTCGGATTGAACTGATTCGTGCGTTCATGCAGTTGCGCCACACGTGGCAGCGTACGCAAAGTCAACGGTTCGATAATGAGCCGCTGATCGAGGCCTTGCAAATAGTTATCATAGCTCGTCGCCGCGGCCCTCAGCTCTCGCGCCTTTCGATCAGCGGAATACATCGCTGGCCGCTGCATGTCCTCTGTGGTCAATCGCGCAGGCCAAGTCTCGGTCAGACCACGCAACCAACGCGGTCGCGCCGCTGGATCTGCAGGCATTTCCGGGACACGCACTTCTGGACACAGCCGTCGCATCGCTTCGCGCTCGTGCGGGCTGTCATCCAGAAAGATGAAGCTATCAAGCCCGAGATTGAGATCGGCAGCGATCGTCCTGATGTTATCGGCCTTGGGCTGCCAGTTGACGGCTGTGGCCGCGAAATCGTCCACGCGCAATGCCATGCCCGGGTGCCGCTCGAATACCGCCAACGCGTCAGGATTGTTCTTGCTCACCCCAACCAGAAGTTTGCCCTGCGCCTTGAGACGCAGACACTCCTCCTGTAGAGCCTTGAAAGCGTTGCCCGGTGGATCGTCCCCGCATTGCAAGCGTTCCATTCCGTCATCGCCGAATACACCGCCCCACAGGGTGTTGTCGAAATCGAGCGCCACGACCTTGGGAGGCTTTGCCGTTCGCATAGCCCACGCCGCCGCATAGGCTTCTGCCAGTTCATTGGCGGCAGCCTCTGCATAGGCAATCTGCCCATAGAACCATAGGCGCGGATCAGACCTCTCCCCATGCGCAACACGCGAAAGCGCAACATCTGCATCGACGAGGACGACATTGGCGAACTGGGCTGCAAGTTCGGCTAGCGCCGCATTGGCTCTTCGGGTAAGCGCCGCCATGCCAGCCTGATGATAGCTATCCATGTAGCCCAGACTAGGTACGCTTGCCGCAGGCAGCGTGTTCACGATGAGCGGCATGGCGCTTTCGGCTGAATAGACCGCGACGGCCTGCTTAAGCGCTTCCAGACGCGCAGCGAAATCACTTGCCGCAGACTCAAGGCCCAACCGCCATGACGTCTGGATCAGTGACTGCGCATCAAGAAGCAACAGGCTGGCTTGTTCGTCTCCAGCCGGAGCATGTAGCGCAGCAATAGCCGATCCAAATGGAGCTTCGTTGGGCTCAATCCGTATCCCGCGCTTAGCAAATGCGGGAACAAGCGCCTTCGCAAACGTCGACGTCGTCGAAAAGCCAGCAACAGCGCACTTCAGACTGGGTAGCGTCTGCAAGCGATGTGATAGTGCATCGCGCGCGAGATGCAGTGCACGCGGCGCAACAGGCCACGCCGCCAGCGCAACCGTGCATGCTTCATCGCCCGCACCGATCTCCACAAGTCGCCGAACGATCGCAGCCGCGGTCTCATCAGAAGGAAGAGCCGTGATTGCAAGTTCAGATGTCCGGTGCAAAGTCTGCGCGCTGGCAGGACCGGGGCCTGCTTCGTTCAGCTCTCTCAGTAATTGAAACTCAGGCGCCAGCATGGTCGTCGTGGATTCCGGCAAGGCGTGACCCGCGTTAAGAATGTTCCGCGCGAGCCAGGCAGGAAGTGCCATGTTCGCATCTGCCAGACGATCGAGGAGCCGGCGAACGGTCCGCACACTCACCTTGCTCCAATCCAACGCCGGCAGAAGCTGGCGCTGCCGTATGAGCTGTGGCGCCGCCTCGATGAGAGCCTCGATGATTGCATCCAGTTGAGTAGAACCGTCATCGCGCAACTCCTCTCCAAGGCTGCTAGCCTGATGTTCATGGATGGAAGCACCGGACGTCGCCATAGCTTTGCTCACACCTAGACCATGATATCGCCGCCCGTGACGAGCAGATTCTCGCCAGTAACGAAGCGTGCGAAGGGCGAGACGAGGAACAGGATCGCGCCCGCCACGTCATCAACTGTTGCAAGCCGGCGTAGTGGTGTGCGCGCCACCATCATCTGACGGATGCGGTCCGGCGTGCCCGCGACCAAATCCGTGTCGACAAGACTTGGGGAAACCATATTGACGTTTACCCCCGATGGTCCGACCTCTTGTGCCAAATTCTTCATCATTGCATGCAAAGACGCTTTTGCAGCGACATAGGGGAGCCAATGGTGAGCTGTGCGTTGCAGGTTCGCCGACGTCAGGACCGTGACCATTGCGCCCTTGCTCTTTCGCAGCAGCGGGAGGGCGGCCTTCGTGACCTTGAACGTGCTTCCGACGATCTCACGATGGGCGGTTTCAATATCCTCCCACGCTAGTCCATCGAAGGGCGATGCCTTAATCCTTGGACCTGCATTGTTGACGAGAATCTCGAGTCCGCGAGCCTCAGCAATTTGACGCATCATCTGCTCAACGTCCTGATCGCGCGTCACATCAGCATGAACCAGATCACACGCCCCGCCACCGCGACGGATCTCCTCTGCAAGCTCAACGGCGGCGCTGCGGCTATTGTTGTAGTTGATCCAGACATGCGCTCCCACGCTGGACAGAAGGCGCGCGGTTGCCCGGCCAATGCCGCGTGAGGCTCCGGTCACAAGTGCCGTACGACCTTCGAGAAGCGCATTGATGCCCGGCATCTCGATTGGCTTGCCTTCCTCCGCCTGCTCGGGCATGCGGAGCACTTTTGCGCGCGCCCTGCCTGCCAGCACCTTGGCGCCATGCTGATTGGTAATTTCCGTGTCGATCTCAACGATCCGCGTCTCGCGATCGACGCGCTCGATCCGCCCGCGTGCCGCTACCGTGTCTCCGATGAATACCGGAGCACTGAACTCGATCGTCTGCGAAAGGTAGAGCGCCCCAGGCCCTGGCATCCTCATGCCGATCAACGTCGAGAGAAGACTGGCATGGAGGAACCCATGCACAACGCGGCTGCCGAACTCGGTTCGTGCTGCAAACTCGTCGTCAACGTGAAGTGCGTTGTAGTCGCCCGAAAGACGCGCAAATGAGAGAACGTCGTCGGCCGTGATCGTGCGGCTGATAACGTCACTCTGACCGACGCAAAGCTGGTCGAGGCGATCACTCACGAAAACGTTCCTTCCGACATCAGCCCGAGCATCAAGCCACCGGATCGCCAGCTGGGCGTTCATCACGACTGCAACTACGCTCGCGCAGGTCGAAATTGGTTGACTGAAGTCAAGTGGGGTGCGCGGCCACCTTGCTAGCCATGCCTTACTCACACTGACATAGGTGGAGAAACACGCAATGAGCGCTACTTTCGATGCCGTCGCGGAAATCATTTCTGCGAATACTGACGTGTCCGAGTCCGACATCAAGCCGGAAAGCCATCTGATGCGCAACCTCGGCATTGACAGTCTGGCGTTCCTCGACCTGGCTTTCGAGATCGATCAACGCTTCGGCATCCAGATGCCCGTCGAGGATTGGATGCAAAGCGTTAACCAAGGCGATGTCGAATCGGAGGAGTTCTTTGTTGTCGGCAGCCTTTGTCGGCAGATCGACAAGTTGGTCGCGGCCAAGATCGCTGCCTGACCTGGAATTGAAGCAATGCGGCTGGAGTATTTCCAGATGCTGGACGCGGTCGTGGAAATCGACCGCAGGGTTGCAACTTTGAAAGCCGCATCGAAGGTGCCTTTGGGCAGCCCTGTATTCGAAGGGCACTTCCCCGGCCATCCGCTGGTGCCGGGCGTGCTTCTTCTGGAGACTATGGCGCAGGCTTCTGGCTACTTGCTGCTTGCGCTTACGGGCTTTCAACGCATGCCCTTCTTCGCCAACAGCAAGTCCGCGAATTTCCGTAGTTTCGTAAGACCTGGGGATCAGCTGAACGTCACCGCAAAGCAGATTCACGCGGGCTCGGGATTCGCTGTCATGAGTTCTCAGATCATGCGTAACAGCGAGATGGTCTGCGATGCCCAGATGATGTTCCGTCTCGTGCCGTTCCCTGCGCCTGCACTTCAACAACACGTGATCTCGGAAGGCCGTCGGCTTGGGTTCCTGGAAGAAGGCTAATCGGTAGAATGCTAAGCAGGCGCGAAGCTTGGGTGACAGGACTGGGCATCGTGTCGTCGCTTGGTGAGGGCAACGATGCGCACTGGCAGGCGCTTGGCCGTAGCCCCGCCGTTGCTGCCAATATCGACATCTCAAGTCATGCCCCGTACACGGTCCACCCGCTCGGCAAGGTTGATATAGATCGACTGATCCCAAGCAAGGCCGACCGCAAGCAGATGGGGGTATGGCAGCGCTTGGGCGTGCATGTCGCAGGACTGGCACTCGTCGACGCTGGTGTGGTCGGGAACGAACAGATTCTTGAACATATGGATCTCGTGGTAGCCGCAGGAAACGGTGAACGTGACGAGTCGTTCGATGCCCGGCTGCTCGATCAAATCGACGCAATCGAGCCACGCGAAGCAGCGGCAGCGCTGAATACCGCCTTAACCAGCGGCCTGCGTCCCACCTTGTATCTTGGCGAACTCTCCAACCTTCTCGCTGGAAACATCCAGATCGTGCATAAGGTGACGGGGTCCTCGCGAACCCTGAAAGGCGAGGAACTCGCCGGCTTCTCGGCTATCGAAGATGCGACCCGCCGGATTGCCGCAGGTCAGGCCGATATCGTTCTTGCCGGAGGCGCCCTCAATGCAGAGCGCGACGACCTCCTCCTCAACTACGAACTGGCCAACAGTCTTTGGGCAAAGCCGTTCGCTCCAGTATGGGAGAGGTCGCGAGCAGGCGGCGGCTTCGTGCCAGGCAGTGCCGCTGCCTTCCTGGTGATCGAGGCGAGCGACCACGCGCTCGCGCGCGGCGCAAGAGCTTATGCCAGGATTTCCGCAACCGTCTGTAACCGTGCGCAGCGTGCGGAAGCCGGCGATATTGCAGCGTCGTTGCGACGCCTCGGCGACCGACTGCCTATTGGCCAAGCTGACGAAGTGGTCAGCGTACTTTCGGGCGCGAGCGGTGTCGAACCGGCGACCAGCGAAGAATACTCATTCCTGACAAACTGGATCGGCGTGCCCCAGCAACAGGCTTCGGCACGTGCCTATGGCACGCCCCTTGGCCACTCCGTCGAGGCTCATTTCCCGATCGGTGTCGCGTTGGCCTGTCTGGCACTCGAACGCAATGGCTTTTTCGAGCCGTTCGAAGGCGATGCGCTGGAAGCACCATGCAACATTCCACCGGAACGCATTCTTGTCACAAGCATCGGGCACTGGCGCGGCGAGGGCTTGGCACTCATCGAGCGCGTCGACGGCAAGGTGGCGGCATGAGTTCAAGCTACCTCGATAGCAGAGGCCGCCCGCGTATCGTTGTAACGGGCATGGGACTGGTTACATCGCTCGGGTGGGGCAAGTCCGAGAACTGGCCACGACTGATCGCTGGCCAGTCTGGCATCACACGTATCACGCGATTCCCGACTGACGGCCTGAAGACGACCATCGCTGGAGCAATAGCAACGCCAGATGGAACTGCCTATTCGGCCTACACGCATTCACTTCGAATTGCGGAATCCGCAGCAGATGAAGCGATCCAGCAAGCTGGTATCGGCACGCCGGGGCGCTTTCCAGGTCCGCTCTTCATTGCCACGCCGCCTTCCGAACTCGAATGGCCGCAACTCTCGCGGCTCTACGCGCACGCAGAACCGACGGCAGGTACAGGATACCGCCGCCTGCTCGCGGCTGCCCGCACGCGTGCATTCGATGAACTTCATCATGACGTGGCATTCGCAAGCATCGCCGACGCAATGCAGCGACGCTTCGGCACGCAAGGCGAGCCGCTTTCGCTCTGCACAGCATGCGCATCAGGTGCGAGCACGATCCAAATGGCAATGGAGCGGTTGCGCCGTGGCGAATCGGAAGCAGCGCTGTGTGTCGGCACGGATGCAACCGTCCATCCCGAAGGGCTTGCCCGCTTCTCCCTTCTGTCGGCGTTGTCCACCCGGAATGATCCACCTGAAGCGGCTTCGCGTCCCTTTTCCAAGAGTCGCGACGGCTTTGTAATTGCAGAGGGCGCCGGCGCAGTTGTTGTCGAGACCTATGAGCATGCCAGGGCCCGCGGCGCCAAACCGCTTGGTGTCGTTATGGGTGCTGGCGAAAAGGCGGATTGCTACCACCGCACCCGCTCCAAGCCGGACGGCTCCGCGATTATCGGCGCCATCACTAAGGCGCTTGCCGACGCCGACGTCACCTCAAACGACATCGACCACGTCAATGCTCATGGAACCAGCACGCCAGAGAATGACAAGATGGAATGGCAATCGCTCGCACACGTGCTGGGGCCGCGTAAGCATGCCGTGCCGGTCACGTCGAACAAATCGCAGATCGGCCACACAT
The DNA here is from genome assembly GCA_050246945.1 of Hyphomicrobiaceae bacterium. GTDB lineage: Bacteria > Pseudomonadota > Alphaproteobacteria > Rhizobiales > Hyphomicrobiaceae > JAEUMD01. The sequence continues at coordinate 103,717 of JBFWVC010000017.1, read as the reverse complement.
TGATCGCGGCCGGGGCGGTTGAGGCGGTGATTGCCTTGATGACCATGAACGAAGGCGTGATCCCGCCGACCATCAACCACCACGAACCCGACCCTGAAATCCATCTCGATGTCGTGTCGAACACGGCGCGGACCGCTCGGGTACGCTCTGTCCTGTCCAACTCGTTTGGCTTTGGCGGCCAGAATGTCTGCCTGGTGCTGGCGGCTGAACCCTGGTGAGGAGCCTTGCTATGGATGAACCGAGCGACAATTGCTGTGGTGCGTGTGGCGGCGCGCCTATTCGCGGGCCGGAGTTGATGCGCGCGGCGCTCGTTACTGGCGAGCGTGGTATCAAAATCAGTGACATATCGCGACCGCAACCGCCTAAAGCAGGCGAAGTGCAGGTACGCATACGCGCTGTCGCACTCAACCATATCGACGTTTGGGGTTGGCGCGGCATGGCATTCGCCAAGCGAACGTTGCCGATCGTTGCTGGTGCCGAGGCAGCTGGCGAAATCATTGCTGTCGGCGCGGATGTCGAGACACATGCTCCCGGTGATATCGTATCGCTCTACGGCGCATTGACCTGCGGCACGTGCAACGCATGCATGGAGGGCCGGGACAACTTCTGCGAGCGCATGGACAGCATTTACGGCTTCCACATCGACGGATTCCTGCGCGAAGCCATGAATGTTCCAGCACGCCTGGCCGTACGCGCGCCACCGGGCGTGGATTTCCGGAGCGCGGCCCTGGCGCCGATTACATTCGGCACCGTCGAGCACATGCTGTTTGACAATGCAGACCTTGAAGCGGGTCAGACGATCCTCGTTCATGCAGGCGGCAGCGGCATAGGATCGGCTGCCATCCAACTCGCGAAGTCGGCGGGCGCCACCGTCATTACAACGGTCGGCTCCGACGAGAAGGCGATAAGGGCACGAGAGCTTGGCGCCGACCATGTGATCAACTACTCGCAGGAGCGGTTCGAGGGGCGCGTCCGCAAGTTGACCAACCGCAAGGGCGTCGACATCGTCTTCGAGCACGTCGGCCCGGCGACCTGGGCTGGCAGCATGCTTTCAATGAAGCGGGGCGGCAGGCTCGTAACATGCGGATCGACGACGGGTATCCTCGCCCAGATGAATCTCAACCTTCTCTATCAGCAGCAACTGCGCCTGATCGGCAGCTTCGGCTGCAGACGCGCCAACCTGCGCTCAGCCATGGACAAGATGGCCTCAGGCGCAGTCAAACCCGTGATCGACACGATCCTGACGCTCGATCAGCTGGAATCCGGGCTCAGTCGTCTCGAAAGCCGGCAGGTGTTCGGCAAGATCCTCGTGGACCTGTGAGGAGGCAAGCCAGAAGGCACAATGGATAATCCAACTCAAGACGTCTGGGTCACGGGTGTCGGCCTATTGAGCTGCGCGGGCGAAGGTACCGATGCACACATGAGCGCGTTCGAACAGGGCGTTGGCCCTGCTCACGTCGACCCGCTAGGTTTCGCCCCCTACCCCGTCCACCCGCTTCCCGCCATCGACATGAGCGGGCAGATTGCGAAGAAATCAGATCTCCGCCAGATGGAGAGATGGCAGCACATCGGTGTATATGCAGCCGGCTTGGCGCTTGAAGATGCAGGCATCGCACACCAAGCCCACCTGCTCGCCGATACACACCTCATCGTGGCGGCGGGTAGCGGCGAGCGTGATGCCTCCGTCGACGCCAAGGTTCTGGAGGCCATCGTAGCGCGCGGTGATACGGAGCTCTCGGCAAAGGAGATTCTGCCGACGGCACTACGGCCCACCTTGTTTCTTGCGCAGCTTTCCAACCTGCTCGCCGGCAACATCTCGATCGTTCACAACGTTACCGCCTCATCCCGCACATTCATGGGCGAGGAGATGGCCGGTCTGTCAGCCATCGAGAACGCGGTGCGCCGCATTGCAGCCGGACAAGCCCAGATCATTCTCGTTGGCGGAGCGCTCAATGCCGAACGCAAGGACCTTCTGCTCGGCTACGAATTGGGGCGCAATCTCTGGCCTGGCGATTACGCGCCCGTGTGGCAGCGCCAAACAGCCGGCGGTGGCCTCATTCCTGGAAGCGCTGGTGTATTCCTCGTTCTCGAGGCGCGCGCTCACGCGCAGGAGCGAGGAGCGCGCCCTTATGCGAGCGTCAGGGCCATAGCCACCGATCGCGCCCGCCGATCCGAGCCCGGCCAGATCCGCAGGATACTCCAGCAGTTGTTCCGGCAGGTAGCACCTGACCTCACTCCCATGCCTCTTGCGATACTTTCTGGTGCATCCGGAACGGAACCGGCAACGCAGGAAGAAAGAGATTTCCTCGACGACCTGGACACCGATGGATTCACTCCCGCGGTCCGCGCATTCGGCAGCCGCCTCGGGCATACTGTCGAAGCGCACTTCCCGCTTGGCATGGCGCTCGCAGCCCTCGCATTGAACCGTGGCGCATTGTTCCCCCCGTCGGCTGGTGACGCCTTCGAGGATGCCATGACGACGCAGGTCGAACGCATCCTCGTCACCGGAGTCGGCCATTGGCGCGGCGAAGGTATGGCCTTGTTGGAACGCGGTGATGTTGGGAGGGCGAGCTGATGGGGAACAACCACAAAGATGCCCGGGGCCGCCCGGTGGTTGCCGTGACAGGCATGGGTCTGGTCACCTCGCTGGGCTGGGGCAAGGCCGCGAACTGGGCGCAGCTCGCTCTGGGCCGATCTGGCATCAAGACGATCACGCGGTTTCCCACCGATGGATTGCGGACCACGATTGCAGGTACCGTAACGTGTACCGATGGACAACCCGGTTCGGCACCGGAATTGACATTTGCCATGGCCAGATCCGCAGCCCAGGAAGCCCTTCTCCAGGCCGGCATGACCGAAACCCCGGGCTTCCCGGGACCAATGTTCGTCGCCACGCCCCCCGCAGAACTCGAGTGGCCACAGCGCAAGGCCCTTTTCGAGCACCCATCAGGTGAGGGTCTTCAAGGCTATGACCGGCTCCTGGCCGCAGCGCGAACCGGTGCCTTCAAGAGCATGTTCGAGACATTCCAGTTCGCCACGGTCGCCGACCACTTGGCCACTGCTCTGGCCCCGCGCGGATTGCCCGTCTCCGTGTCCACTGCCTGCGCCTCCGGCGCGACCGCAATACAGCTCGGTGTCGAGGCAATCCGCCGCAGCGAAACCGACGCCGCCCTCGCCATCGGCACCGACAGCTCCGTGCAGCTCGAAGCGCTGATCCGCTTCTCGCTCCTCTCCGCCCTGTCGACACGCAACGAACCACCCCAGCGCGCCTCACGCCCATTCTCCAAGGGCCGCGATGGCTTCGTCATGGCCGAGGGCGCAGGGGTGCTCGTACTGGAATCGTTAGAGCGAGCGCAGGCGCGGGGCGCGAAGTGTCTCGGCATCATCCGCGGTTGCGGCGAAATGGCCGACGACTATCACCGGACGCGCTCCAAGCCCGATGGCACGGCCATCATCGGAGCAATCCGCAACGCCATGCAGGATGCCGGGGCCACGCCTGAAGATATCGACTACGTCAACGCCCATGGAACAAGTACGCCAGAGAACGACAAGATGGAGTATCTCTCTCTGAAGGCTGTTCTAGGAGGCCATCTGGAGGTCACTCCGGTCAGTTCCAACAAGTCGATGATCGGTCACACGCTGTCGGCAGCGGGAGCGATCGAGGCGGTTCTCTCTTTCATGATGATCGAGAATAGCCTTCTCCTGCCCACCATCAACTACGACGAACCCGACCCCGACATCCCACTGGATGTCGTTCCGAACGCTGCCCGGCGTGGTGTCGTGCGGACAGTACTATCGAACTCGTTCGGCTTCGGTGGGCAGAATGCTGCGCTTGTACTGGCGGCAGCGGACTAAAATCAGGCAGCCGATCGGAATCGTTCAATCAGCATCTGCGGACAAAACGATACGACGACGTTTCCGCGCGAATCGATCCCCTCCGCACCCACCACAAGCAAGCCCCAATCCTTCTGGGATGCGATCTCCATCTTGCGCTCGGCCCATCCACGAAACACGATCGTCTCGCCGATGTGAACTGGTCGAACCCACCGCAGATGCTTCACACCGGCTGCCGGACCCAGGCGGGGAACGGCCCAACCACGAGCCGCGAACCGAGCCGCCTCGTCTTCATAGTAGCGCAACATGCACTCCATCCACGCGGCTGGCAGATGCCAATTCGGGACAGCGTGCGGCATAGCCTCGGCGGCGCAACTCAACTGCTCCGGTTCCACATGCGTCAGCGCGCAAAAAGTCTCGACGCTGCTGGTGTTGAAGGAATAGGGGCCGAAAACCGCTTCGTCACCGATGCGTATCTCCTCGAAATGGCGAATGACGTCGTCACGCGGCGTTCGTTCCACGCGGACTGACCGCGGCCTTCGCAACTTGCAGTCGTCCGAGCCGGTCGAGCCTGACACTGCCGATTGCCTGACGACCAGATCCAATATCAGGCGCATGACCAATTCACCGCGCTGATTCTCTACGTCGATGCGGCCCTGGCACGCTGCCTCCCCGCACGCGCAGGGCTCCACCGTAGTGAGCCGAATGCTTCCCGAGAGCCGGTCTCCAGCTCGCACCGGCGCCGTCAGCAGGATCTGCTCCACCCCCGCCAATTCGCTCCCCAATCCAAGATCGCGCATGACAACGTCTACAAGTCCGCCGATCCTGGCGCAGGTATACCAAGCGGAGGCCGAAAGCCCACCCAAGAGCGTATTCTGGGCTGCATCCTCATCGATATGGAATGGTTGCGGATCGAAGGCCTGGGCAAACGCAATCATGTCATCGCGCGACACGTCAAGTGAAGGTAGCAAGAATGTCCCCGAAAGCGCTGGAAGGTGTCCCATGCTCTCAGAAATGTCCGTTTGCATGCTTCGCCAGGAGACACACGCCCCTGCTCCATGAACGTCTGCTTAAGCAACAAGTCGCACGCCTAACCTACAAACGCCGCGCCGGGGCTTGCATGAAAGTATCCATTGACGATTGCAGCTGGCAGTTCCAGTGCCTCGATCCTGGCGACAAGCTCGGCAGACGGCAAGCGGCCGTCGACAGCGTCGCGATAGGCATTGGTAACCGCGACCATATCGCAGGTGTGCGGCGATAGCCGCAGCCGCAATACGCCTGCTGTCTCCAGTTCCGGGATCTCTTGCCCCAGGACCGTGAGCCCTGATGCCAGCGTCTGCACGCCATTGACGGCAAGAAACGACTGGCCATCGAGCGTCTCGACGTGAAGTCCGTCCAGATCGTGTTCGCACACGTATTTGCAGCCATCCTTGGCCAACCCATGCGCACGTGCGTGGTAGCATCTGGCCGAGATGGCAAGAGGCGCTCTCCCGAAGGCGAACACCTCCAGATCGGCCGTGCTTCTCCCCGCTCCGAGAATCTCAATGGACGCTTGCGGCAATTCCGGCGGGAGTGTGATCGTCGTGGCACCCAGCGATTCCAGCTCGGCAAGCGCCTCTTCATTGTAGACGTTCACCAATGGGCCGACGATGTACGGGCTGCCCGCGACGGCAGCGAGCGCGGTCATGTCATTAATCTCGACGAGTCGCCCGCTGCCCACCAAGTCCGCAACCTCGGCAACCTCCCGTTTCAGCGTCGGCAGCGCAAGAGCCGCCAGGACCACCTCTTTGCCGGCGCGCTCCAATCGTTCAATGACGTCAACAACCGCATTGGTGCGAAATGGTGAGCGCTTCGAGCAGACCACCTCTCCTATGACAACCCGGTCCACCGGAGCCTCGTCTGCGATCCGGGCGTAGAAGTCCGCCCACATCGGCGTCGGCCAGTTGAACAGCACTGGTCCCAATGTCAGCTTCATCGCCTTGGCTCCCCGTGCAACCGCCATGCTCACCGCCAAGTCTTCTTGTATGAGCCCGTCGTTTCCCGGCCGCCTTCCGTCAAGGCGACAAGCGCGCTTGCCGGCATTGCCCGTCCCGCGTCAAGCGCATCGAGTGCGGTGCGGAACTGGCGGACGACGGCCGCCAGATAGGCCTTGCCGCGTTGCCGCCCCTCGATCTTGAGCGCCGAAACGCCCGCCGCTTTCAGCTGGGGCAGGATCGCAAGCGCGTTGAGGCTCGTCGGTTCCTCGAAGATATGAGCGGCCTTGCCATCGACCTTGAACGTACCCTTGCACAAGGTTGGATACGCTGCCGGTTGGCCTGCAGGATAGCGATCGATCGTGAAGCCTCCGAGCCTTGCCGCCAATGTTGTTCCCTCCTGCCGATAATCGACATGGGCCGCAGGCGAACAAACGCCATTCATGTTCGGCGATTCCCCCGTGGCATACGACGACAGCAGGCAGCGACCTTCCGTCATCACGCACAGGCCACCAAATGCGAAGACTTCCGTCTCGCAAGGGATCGCAGACACGATGGCGGCGATCTCTTCAACCGTCAGAACGCGTGGCAGCACGACACGCTTGACCCCGTACCGCTCCGCATAGAACCGGATGGCCGAAGGCGTAGACGCCGCTGCTTGAACCGAAAGATGCAACCGCTGTGCAGGATAAGTCCGGCTTGCCCATTCAAGCAGACCAAGGTCCGCGAGTATGACGGCATCGGCACCTGACTCGACCGCCTGCGCAACCGCGCGATGCCATAGCTCCGTGCCGCCCGCGCGCGCGAACGTATTGATGGCAACAAGCACCTTCGTGCCCCGATCGTGTGCATAGGCCACGCCCTGCGCAAGTTCCTGAGCCGTAAAGTTCAACCCCGGAAAATTGCGGGCGTTCGTCTCATCACGGAAGCCGCAGTAAACTGCATCCGCTCCCGCATCGACCACGGTCCGCAGTGCTGATGGCGTTCCCGCCGGACAAACCAGTTCCATTCGATGACCCCAGTTGCCACACCGACTACGCAAACCTGTCACCCCTGGTCGATGCACTCGCCGGCGCCCCGAGCAGGCGTCTGATGACATCAACCGCCACGCGAATGTTGCCTGAAAGAATTGGCGCGACGAACTGGGGCGCTCCGAGCAACAGCGCTGGATCGAGTTCCGCATCCTCGATCGCATTCCGCAAGGCGAGTACCGCCGCCGTGTCTCCCTCGATCACCAGATCACGAGAGAAGAACAGGGCATCGCCGTCGTAGGTGCCATCAAGCAGACCCAGCAGCACGAGCATTACTGCAGAGATGCGCGCATCCCACGACACGCCATCGAGAGTGGCATGGACGCGCAAGGTGGGCTTCTCAACGCGAGGCTCAAGGAGAAAGACGAACGGACAGTCGACGGGATCGATGGCGAAGCGCTTCTCTGAGTAGTCGGCGAGACGCGAGAAGAGGCCGGATCGTCGGCCGAGTGCCGTCTGCAACACTCGATTGCTAGCGAATTCGAGCGGCGCAAGCGGCAACGCGCTCATCACCTTCGCCACCGGCCAAGGCAGCGAGCCTGTGCCAATGCTGGACGCCACTTCGGCGACGTCTGACGAAGGGGGTGTCATCTCCACCATGGCGATTCTCTTAGCAAGAGCCATTTCAAGCCCGCTTAACGGAAGTCAAGCCCTATTGGACGTGAGTGACGGATAGGATGCCAAACTGGACATCTGACCGATGATATTCAACCGCTCTTCCATCTATCGTTCGCTTGGTGATTTCCTCGCGGCTCTTGATACAGCCGACCAACTGGTGCGCATCCAGGAACCAGTTTCCACCGTTCTCGACATCACGGAACTTCACCGACGCGTGATAGAGCGCCAGGGGCCGGTATTGCACATCGAGCAACCAATCAAGGCTGACGGTTCGATGTCTGCGATCCCTCTCGTCACAAATCTATTCGGGACGGTCGATCGCGTTGCACTCGCCCTGGGCGGTGGGGGTCGTGAGCGCTTGCTTTCAGTTGGCAGGCTACTCGCGGAATTGCGCCAACCGCGACCACCTGCCGATTTGCGCGATGCGTTGCGACAGTGGCCACTGGCTCGGGCTGCGCTCACTTCGCGACCAGTGATGGTGACAAATCCTCATGTGCAAGCCGACATACGCCGGGGTCCACAGATCGATATTGGACGCCTGCCGGTACAGACCTGCTGGCCCGGCGAACCCGCTCCCCTCATCACTTGGCCGATCGTCATCACGAGACCTCCTGGCCCACTCGACGCCTCGACCCACAACTGGGGCGTCTACCGGATGCAGGTCACCGGACATGACAGCGCAATCGTGCGGTGGCTTGCTCATCGCGGTGGAGCCAAGCACCTGCGCGAATGGCACCTCCCGGGCGAGCCGATGCCGGTCGCGGTTGCGATCGGGGCGGATCCTGCCACGCTGCTGGCTGCGGTGACGCCCATTCCTGAAACCATGTCGGAGGCAAATTTCGCCGGGTTGCTGCGCGGCGAACGCACGCGACTGTGCAAGGCAGTCTCGGTGCCCCTGCTCGTTCCCGCCGAGGCAGAAATCGTTCTGGAAGGCTATATCGCTCCCGATGATACCGCGCTCGAAGGGCCATACGGAGACCACACCGGCTATTACAACGCCGCAGAGCCCTATCCTGTGATGCGACTGACTGCCATTACGTCGCGCGCCCAACCCGTGTATCTTTCAACTTTCACGGGCCGCGCGCCCGACGAACCAGCGGTCTTGTCAGAAGCGTTGAATGACGTGTTCCTGCCGCTGATCCAAGAGCAGTTCCCCGAGATCATCGATTGCTGGCTGCCGCCCGAGGCATCGTCCTACCGGATCGCAATCGTCTCGATCGCCAAGCGCTACCCCGGTCATGCCCGCCGCATCATGATGGGACTATGGTCGATCCTGCCACAGTTCAACTACACCAAGCTCGTCGTCGTCATCGATGGCGACATCGATGCCCGCAGTTGGAGCGATGTCATGTGGGCGGTCGCAACCCGTGCGGATTTCAGCCGTGACTTGATGATTGCGGCTGATACGCCCGTTGACGTGCTCGATTTTGCATCGCCGGTACCTGGACTCGGCGGCAAGCTCGGCATCGACGCCACACGCAAGATCGGCGCGGAAACATCGCGCATCTGGGGTCACCGACTGGAGATGGACGAGGCCTCGCGATCCCGCATCGACATTCTGGCTTCAAAGCTGCCGGACCTGTTTGCAAGTCACCCTGACCAACCGCGACGACCGTCATGACTCAACGCATTATCGTCGGCATCAGTGGTGCGTCTGGCGCAATCTTCGGGCGCCGGATTCTGGAGATGCTGAATGACGCCGCCAATGTCGAGAGCCATCTTGTTGTCACACCGGCAGCGGAGAGGACGATTTCTCTCGAACTCCACCGCAATGCCCTTTCTGCGCTCAGCACTCTGGCTACGGTCCGCCATTCTTGTGACGACGTCTCTGCTTCGATTGCCAGCGGCTCATTCCGCAGCGACGGCATGATCATTGCTCCCTGCTCCATGCGCACCCTGTCCGCCATCGCGCACGGCCTTGCCGACAACCTGCTGACCCGGGCTGCCGATGTGATGCTGAAGGAGCGCCGTCGTCTGGTACTGCTTGCACGCGAAGCCCCATTGCACGCAGGCCATCTGGAAGCGATGGTCAAAGTGACCAACCTGGGTGGCATCATTTTTCCACCGGCTCCGGCGTTCTATGCGAAGCCACAAACTATTGACGACATCGTAACGCAGATCGCCGCGCGATCGCTCGAACTTCTCGGGGTTGTCGTTGAGAGCTCAATCCAACGCTGGGACCCGCCGCCAACCTGACGCGCCCATGGTCCCTGCGAAGCCTGCCTGCAGGCCAGATCCAGATGTTCTGGAGGAATTGACCTGGAAAAGCTGCGGATCACTGTCATTGGCGGTGGGATAATCGGTCTTTGGCAGGCGTTGACCCTTGCTTTGCGCGGCCATGAGGTGTCTCTGCGCGAAGCAGCGGAACAAACATACAGCGGCGCCGCCAGTCGCGTTGCCGGCGCGATGCTTGCGCCATATTGCGAATCCGAGTCGGCGCATCCGGTCGTCCGCAAGCTGGGACTGCGCGGTCTTGAGTTGTGGCAGCAGTTCGAGCCGGCCCTGCTTGTCCGCGGCACCCTGGTCGTCGCAGCACAACGCGACGAATCCGAACTCGCGCGATTTGCACGCATGACGCATGGACATCAGCACCTCGACCAGACCGGTATAGGGCACTTGGAGCCAATACTCGCAGATCGCTTCAGACACGGATTGTATTTTACCGATGAGGCGCATGTGCCACCGCGAGCTGCGATGAATAGCTTGATTGGTGCGCTGCTGAACCTCGGCGTCGATGTGCGGTTCTCCAACCCAATCGCTGAACCCGTCTGGCTCGCCGCACCCGCAGGTGGCATCGTCATCGACTGCCGCGGACTTGCCGCTCGGAGCGACAGGACGCCGTTGCGTGGAGTCAGGGGTGAAATGGCGGTCGTGCAGGAATCAACCTTGAACCTGTCGCGCCCGGTTCGCCTACTCCATCCGCGCTTCCCGATCTACATAGTGCCCTGGGGGAACGACGTATACATGATCGGCGCCACCATGATTGAGAGTGACAGCCCTGCCGGAGTAACCTTGCGCTCTGCGCTCGAACTCATGAGCGCGGCGTGCGCAGTTCACCCGGCATTCCTCGATGCCCGCATCACCGAGTATTCGGTTGGAGTTCGACCTGCATTTGATGACAACGTCCCAAAGATCGGGGCGTGCGGGAAATGCATCAGCGTCATCGGCGCCTACCGACATGGCTTCCTATTGGCTCCTGTCCTGGCCGAAATGGTAGCCGACCACCTGGAGCACGGGCAAGCCGTTCCGCTTGAACTGAGAAATTGATCACGCGACGACCGCGACAACAGTAATGGTTGCACTCTCAACGGAGCTGCCGGTTTGTGACCCCGATCGCCCACGTATCGACCAGCGCACACTTGTGAGGCTTCCCGCGGAAAAAGCGCCACCAACTGCAGCCGAAAAAGTGCGATATCATCATCGACAATTTGTGATACCTCAAATGCACCTGTGATGAATCAAACACGGAGTCGATCCCCCATGCGAAGAACGCTAATTGCCCTGGTCATGGTGGTGCCTCTTGCAACACCCCCCGCTCGCGCTGAGGACAGCCTTTGCAAGAAGCTCGGCGGCGGCGATGCCATCTCGACGGTGGTCAAGTCGCTCTTGATGAAGATGCGCAAGGACGACCCGGACAAACTTGGCCGCTTCTGGCTGTATCGTGGTGATGACGGCGTACAACGTGAGGAGCAACTCATCGTCGATTTTGTGCAGAGTGCTACCGGGTGCGACCGCCTCTACGTCGGCCGCAACATGACGGATGCGCACAAAGGCATGAAGCTGTCCAAGAAGGATTGGGAACGGACCGTTGGGTTCCTGCGCGCAACTCTCGACGAATATAAGGTTCCTTCGGCCTTGCAGGACGACGTTGTCGCGCTGGTCGACACTACACGCTCACAGATCGTCGAGTGCGAAGCCAACAGATTCGGCTGCCCGTGACAGACCATCTGGCGGGGGCCGGGTGACGACATGGCCAGACATCATCGAGAGCCGCATCTGAGATCCTGAGCCGAGCACCTCAAGTGCTCCGCGCGGGTCGGAAGGCACGGCATTTCTCCCCATCCGTTTCCAGACGGTAGCCGCCAATTAGATCAAGACAGTAGGGAACCGCTGGAAAAACCGCATCTAGGCATGTGCGGATTGCGGCGGGCTTGCCTGGCAGATTAACGATCAGTGATCTGCCGCGCAGCCCGGCGATCTGGCGCGAAAGTATCGCTGTGGGAACGTCGCGCAGACTTGCTGTCCGCATCAACTCCCCGAAGCCAGGCATGATCCTCTCGCAAACAGCCGCTGTCGCTTCGGGCGTCACATCGCGCAGGGCAGGACCCGTGCCGCCTGTTGTCAAGATCAGGCAGCAATCTTCACGATCGGACAACTCGACAAGCGCTGTTTCGATTTCTGATTTCTCGTCGCGAACAACCCGCACGACAGGTCGCCACTTCGTCGTCAGATAATCGCTGAGCACTGCAATTATCCCTGGGCCGCCTTGGTCCTCATATATGCCGGCATAGGCCCTGTCTGAAACCGTCAGAACTCCGATTGGCACGTCTCCTGACGCGTTCTCTTCAGAGAGATCTGCTTTGGAACTCATACCCTCACCCCTCATCACGCACCGTTCAAGCTCATGTGAAGTCATGCCTTTCACTTCGGGCACTTAGCCGAAGTCAAGTGGACGACCGGATGCATGCTGGAACGTTTCGACGCGGGCATGATTGGCCACCCGCAAGCATAACAATCCGGAGGAATTCGCATGAAGTATCTCGAGCCAGCCGTTTACGTTCCGCCGCGGTCCAAGACCTGGGTCGCTCCGGACTACAACGATGTCCGCCTCGGGTTCGAGGTGACTGCCTACGTCTACGTTCGCTAAAGACTGAGGGGCCCCTCGTGCCCCTCACCTTCTTCGAGGCCAATCCGTACACCGTATCACTCAAGAGGACGGGATGGAGAACGAACAACGCCTCACGCCCAGCGACATCATGGAACTGCACCCGAATTTCCACTTTCGCTGGGAAGAACCGCAAAGAGCACATGTTCTCCTCTATCCCGAAGGGATCGTGAAGCTCAACGATTCCGCCGCTGAAATACTGGAAGTCTGCGCGCGAGGAGATCTTTCCATCGCCCAGGGTTCAGCAGTTCTGGCGAGCCGTTACGACAATCCCCCGATCCAGGCGGAAATCATGCAATTCATGGAGTTGGCATATGCCAAAGGCTGGATCAGGCCCAAGTCTTGACGGTCTCGGCATGCCGTTGTGGCTCGTCATCGAGCTGACCTACAAGTGCCCGCTCAAGTGCCCGTGGTGCTCGAATCCGGTCGACTTCGACAAATATCGCAATGAGATGACCACCGACGAGTGGAAGGCGCTGCTGCGTGAGGGACGCCGACTTGGTTCGCTGCAGCTCGGCTTCACTGGCGGCGAGCCGACATTGCGCAACGACCTCGATGAGCTCGTCGCTGACGCAGACCAGCTCGGCTACTACACCAATCTAATCACATCCGGAGTTGGGCTAGATCCGGAGCGGATTCGCTCGCTGAAGCGCGCTGGCCTCAAGCAAGTCCAGTTGTCCCTCCAATCCTGCGACTCCGATGTGAGCCACAAGCTGACGGGCCTCGACGTCTGGAAGCACAAGATCGACATCGCCTACGCCCTCAAGGCCGAGGGGTTCCCGATGGTCCTCAACGTACCGGTCAGCCGATACAATATCGACCAGACGGAGGCATTGATCGATCTTGCGGCCGATCTCGGAGTCGAGTACCTCGAGTTTGCCAATCTGCAATATTACAACTGGGCCCTTATCAACCGTGCCGAGCTCTTGCCGACGCGCGAGCAGCTTCTACGGTCCGAGGCCGCTGTCGCACGCGCGCGAGCGCGACTTGGCAAACGCCTGACGATCTACTTCGTCGTGCCCGACTACTTCGACGACAGGCCCAAAGCCTGCATGAATGGCTGGGGCGCCATTCACCTGACGATCGCGCCGGATGGAACTGCGCTGCCCTGCCAGGAGGCGCGCCTCATCAAGGATATCACGTTCCCGAACGTGCGCGAGCACAAGCTCGACTGGATCTGGCGCAGCTCCCCCGCCTTCATGAAGTTCCGAGGCGACGGCTGGATGAAGGAACCTTGCAGAAGCTGCGCCGAAAAGGAGAGGGACTTCGGCGGCTGCCGCTGCCAGGCCTTCCTACTAACGGGCGATGCAAGCAATACCGATCCGGTGTGCCGGAAATCACCTCATCGCCACCTCATCGATGATATCGTGAGCGAGACAGCGAAGCGTCGCGAACAGGGGATCGAAGAGCCCTTGATCATGCGAGACCGAAAGGCAGGCGTTACGAAATGAGGCGGATTGCAAACTCGTCAGACACCGAGGCGATCTGCGGGTGCGGACATCCAAGGGCATTTCCCAATAGCGACAGCTATCCCGATGATTGATGCTGCGGTCAGGATACTTCACGTGATGGCTGTAGTGGTTTGGATCGGCCACAACTGGTCCAATGTTGTGCAAATGCCCTTCTATCGCCCCGCAGTCCCTGTCGATCCCGACGATGCGGTGCGAGAAGTCGCAATCGCAGCCTCGAAGCGGGAACATGGAATCTTTCGCCATGCCTCGCTCGTCGTGCTCGCAACGGGCCTTTTCATGCTTTGGAAGCGTGGAGATGTTGTGGATGCTCTGACGTTGACTGGCCCATCTGCAATTCTGGGCGCGGGCATATGGATTGCGATCATTATGCTCATCAATCTCTGGGGCGTACTTTGGCCACACCAGAAGAAGGTGCTCGGCTTCGTCGCCGCCACCCGCGATGAGCGGCTAGCCTGCACCCGCATTACTTTTCTCTCATCTCGCATCAACACGGTCCTTGCGACCGCTGCAATCGTGCTCATGATCGCGGGCGCACACGCCGCAGTCTGATCGCGCTCGACACATGCGAGGACTGACGCATGACATGCTACAGCTTTGCTTCGGGTCCTGCTCCCCTCCCTGCCGATGTCATTGAAGCCGTTATGGCGGACGTCAGGCGCCTGTCCGCCAGTTCCTACTCCCTGTTGGAACTTCCATTCACCAACCCGCTGTTCTCTCGCATCATTGATGAGGCGGAAGACGACATTAGAGATCTTCTCGCACTACCCGAAACATATCATGTATTGTTCCTCCAAGGCGGGGCAACAGCACAGTTCTCCCTCATTCCGCAGAACCTTTGCAGCGGCGTAGCCGAAGTCGACTACGTCGACACCGGCCTGTGGTCGCGTCGTTCCATCGAGGCCGCATTGCCTTGGTGCCACGTCAATATCGCAGCCCGCGGCGACGGTCGAACACTCCCCTGCCCCTTGTCGTGGTTGCGGTCTCCGAAGGCTGCCTACTGCCACTTCACGACCAACGAGACCGCCGACGGCCTCCAGTACCATCAATGGCCAGCCGATGACGGTCCACCGCTCGTCGCCGATATGACAGCAGATCTCTTCACGCGCCCGTTTCCCGTCGACAGGTTCGGTCTCGTTTATGCTGGCGGCCAGAAGAATCTCGGCGCCACGGGTCTGACGCTAATCTTGATCCGTCAGGACCTTGCCGAAAGGTCGAGACTCACCACGCCCGCCCCGTTCGATTACTCGCACCAGGTGCGATCACGCAGCAAGGTGAACACGCCTCCGACGCTTGCCATCGCGATTGCCGCCCACATGTTGAAATGGATCAAGGCTCAAGGAGGACTGGCGGAAATGGAGACGAATGCCAGGCGTCGCAGCGATCTGGTATATGCCGCGATCGATACCAGCCGCTTCTATTGCCGCACGGTCGCTGCATGTGATCGCTCGATGCTCAATGTCTGTTTTCGTACTCCGACATCCCGGCTGGACGAGCTATTTGTGAATCGAGCCGCTGAGGACGGATTGTTCGATCTTAAAGGCCATGCCGATGTCGGCGGCATAAGGGCCTCACTCTATAACGGCGCACAAACCGGTGCAGCCGAGGTGCTCACACAGTTCATGAAGCTTTTCGAAGCGAAGTGGGGCTAGTCAGAATTCAAGATGGCGGAGCCAACCCTCAAATGTTTCTGCCCTCCGAATGTAAATCACATCAAATAGCACAGTTCCAGCGCGCTGGCGAGACCCGCAACAGTATTCGGCATCAATTTCGCAAATAAATTGGGGCTCGCCGCTGGATTGGATCGCACAGGGCAGCGTGTTGGAGAACTGGCGACAACAGGGATTGGACACGTCGAGATCGGAACGCTTACGAATCCCGGCAAACTCAACATACGCTACCGTACACGCCAGCGCCGGACGAGAGTTGGCATCAGCGTTGCCAGCAGCCGGCCTGGCCTCGACCAAGCCGTCATAGAGGATTACACGCGCCTCATTAAGGAGCTCCACTCACACTGTGACTTTATCATCGCCAATCTGAGTTCACCAGATTATGCGCGACATGGCGACACACCCGGTATTGGTCGGCTACTGGACGCCTTGAAGTTGGAGCATCAAAAATATCGCCACACACCGTACATTCCGCTGCTCATAAAAGTCACCGTGCCCGAAGGAGCGGCACGGCTGCCCGAAGCCGTCAGTATCGCTCGCGACAAGATGCTCGACGCTGTTATAATTTCTTCGCCGTGTCTGCAATTGCTGGAGCGCGCGGCGCGCCTGCTCAACAGCATCGCGGTGATCTCAGTTGGTGGGATCAGCACCGCGGAGGAAGCCAAAAAGCGCCTCGACGCCGGCGCGGCTTTGGTTCAAGTGCACTCGGCGTTCGCGCAGCGCGGTTGTGCTGCCATCGCAGAATTGCTCAATGGTTGAACTCACAGCTCCACACCCACCTCACGCAGGACTGCATCCAAGTCGCCGAACCGAACCATACGCTTGTCGAATTTCACCAGACCCTCGGCATCCAGGTTCCGGACAAGTCGCGAAATCGATTCTGGCCGTGCCCCCACAAGTGAAGCCAATTCTGTTCGTTGGATCGGAAGCTCGAGAATGCAAGTGTCTGTCTTATCCCGGTAGCCCAAACGCTCGTAAAAGATGAGTAATGTGTGCAAGAACCTAGACCTAAGGCTCAACGTCAAGCTTTTCGCATAGTCGGACTCGGTCTTATCCAACTCGTCGAAGCAATGCCGCAGGAACCCTTCTCCAAGCCGAGGGCTGATCTCCAGCAGCCGTCTGAGATGGGGCCCCTCGACAAAGCACACAACGCAGTTGGTCAGCGCCTCTGCCGAGTTACGGTGGGCCGTCTTGCTCAATAGTGCACGATACCCGATCGTGACACCGTTTGTGCATAGCCTCAGCAGAGCTGAACCGCCCGCAGGTGTAATTCGGCGAATGCCAATGAGACCCGACTGAATGCGATAGACTCCGTCGGCATCGTCTCCCTGGTGAAAGAGGATGGATCCAGGCTCGAGCACGCGCGTGTGCTTCGCATCATCAACGAACTTCAATTCCTGATTGCAGCTTCTTTTCATCTTAACCGATCTTCGAGGTCTGTCTGGCACAACAGCTATCGTCCCGATTGACGATGAGTTGTAGATGAAAATGTCGCCACCCATAAAATTACAGCTCGACGTGGAAACAGTAATTGATCGATCCCATGCTCGTGTCTGTCCACTTCAAAACGTTGTTCGCCGCCTCGAAGAAGATCCGAACATGCGGATTGAGACCAACCACCTGCTCGCAGCGCTCAATGCAGGCGCGCGAGGTGCTATCCCCGAAGTCATCCTGACTCATCTCAGAAATCGTTTGGATGGCCGATTTTCAAAGGAGCGAGGGCGACCAAAGCCTGGTCCGGCCAAAAAGCTCCGCAACCAACTGATCCTCATCTACTTCGAGAAGTTTGAGTTGTGGCTGCAATGGCGGGAGCAGCGCGTCGGCCTGGCGGGCTGGCCTCGCCTGCACGAGACGGACTGGTGGCAGGGCCCGCCGAGCGAGAGAGCAGCGCGTATGGTCAGAAGACGACTGAAGCTGAACCTGACTTGGGAGCGCATCCGAAATATCGCGTACGAAATGCAGCAACCAATGCAAGATTAATCAGGCAGGTCAGCCACCACGAAAATTGGTGGCATTTCTTGAGAATGCGAACGGGCAAACAAGGGCATACCGAAAAGGTCGGACTCTGATCAAAGGAGGATCGACCGATGTCCAATCGCCCGCTCGTAGTCGAGCACCTGCCCGTTGCATCGTTGCGGCCCTATGTCCGCAATGCGCGCACTCATAGCCCGAAGCAGATCACGCAGATTGCGGCCAGCATCCGCGAGTTCGGCTTCAATAACCCGATCTTGATCGACCACGACGGCGAGATAATCTCCGGTCACGGCCGCGTCGCAGCTGCGAAAAAGCTCGGCCTCGAAGTCGTGCCGTGCGTGCGACTTGAGCACCTGACTGACGCGCAAAAGCGGGCCTACATCCTGGCCGACAACCGACTTGCCGAGAAAGCCGGATGGGACCCAGATATTCTGGCGATCGAGTTGCAGCACCTCACCGAAGTCGAAATCGACTTCGACGTCACGGTGACTGGCTTCGAGATGGCCGAGGTTGATCTGCTTCTTGGCGCAAACGAAAAGCCGCAGGCCAAGCCCGACCCCGCTGATTCGGTTCCCGAGCGCGCTGCTGGCGCCGCGGTCACCCGTCCGGGCGACATCTGGCAAATTGGCCGTCACCGACTGATCTGCGGTGACGCAACTGCATTGGATACCTACGCCTGCCTTTTGACGGGCGAGCGTGCGCAGATGGTCTTCACCGACCCGCCTTATAACGTTCCCATCGAAGGCCATGTATCCGGCCTTGGAACTGTCAAGCATCGCAAATTCGCAATGGCCTCAGGTGAGATGACAGCGGGCGAGTTCACCCATTTCTTGGGCTGTGTCTTCAGCAACTTGGCCTGCAATGCCGCAGACGGGGCAATCCATTACATATGCATGGATTGGCGACACGTCGGAGAGGTGATTGAGGCTGCAACGCCGACCTATACGGAAATGAAGAACATTTGCGTGTGGGCCAAGACGAACGGCGGCATGGGCTCGCTCTACCGCTCGCAGCATGAGTTGGTGTTCGTCTTCAAATCCGGCAGCGCTCCCCACGTCAACAATGTCGAGCTTGGCAGGCACGGCCGTTATCGCACCAACGTCTGGTCCTATGCCGGTGCCAACACCTTTGGCGCTACGCGTGACGACGACATTGCGATGCACCCCACCGTGAAGCCGGTCGCCCTTGTCGCCGACGCCATCCTTGATTGCTCGAAACGAAAAGGCATCGTCCTCGACGCATTCGGCGGTTCAGGCACAACGTTGGTCGCCGCCGAGCGGACCGGCAGACGGGGCTATGCGATCGAGATCGATCCGCACTATTGCGACGTGATCGTCCAGCGACTTGCCAAGGTCTGCGGCCTGGAGGCCGCGCTCGAGGAAACCGGCGAGACCTTCGAGGAAGTTACCGCGGCGCGGGCGGGCAAAGCAGAGGAGGCCGCCTGATGAGTAACGGCAAGAAGAAGCCAGACGGCAACTACACTGTTGGGTATTGCCGCCCCCCAGACGGCACGCGGTTCAAGCCCGGCCAGTCCGGCAATCGAGCTGGCCGGCCGAAGAAATCGAAGAACATCGATCTGCTGATTAAGGCCGAGCTCCAGAAGACGATACACCTCCCGGGGCATGGCCGTGCGAAGCGCATTACCAAGCTCGATGCGCTTGTTATGCAACTCGTAAACCGCGCCGTAAAGGGCGACCCCAAAGCACTACAATTGGTACTCGCGCATCTCGCAAAGCATCGCGAGGTCGAGCCCTTCGCAACAACTGACGCCGACGATGCCGCGTTACTCGCGGCACTCGTTGTTCCCGACACTACGGAGGATGACAATGGCAACCGCTGAACAGGTAGCGGCCCTCTATCGGCAGCACTTCCCCTCCTTTTTGCGCTTTGCCTTCCGGGAACTCCATCACGGACAGCCGCTGGTTGAGACACCGCACATCGACGTTCTCGCCGACCATCTCGTTCGAGTTGCACGTGGCGAGATCACGCGTCTTATCATTAATTTACCCCCGCGATGCCTCAAGTCACTGGCCGCTTCGGTTGTGCTGCCCGTTTGGATGCTCGGACGCAAACCGACCGCGCAGATTATGTGCGTGGCTGTTTCACGGGAGCTTGCCCGAGACTTCGAGACGGCGACTCGGGACCTGCTGGCAACGCAGCGATGCAGAGCGCTCTTTCCTCACCTCAGCGTTGAGGGTCGGCGAGGCGAGATCCGCCTTCCCCATGGTGGACGTCGTATTGCCGGTACGGTTGGCGGAACGCTGATTGGCCGCGGCGCGGACCTCATTGTGGTTGATGACCCGATTGCACCTGCCCGCGTCCATGATGCGGCCCGCCGGACAGCGGTCACCAAATGGTTCGATGCTGAGGTTATCCAGCGCCTCAGCGACAAGAAGACCGGTGCCGTCATTGTCGTCATGCAACGACTGCACGTCGATGACCTCTGCGGGCACCTGCTCGGTGGTGAGCAGCCCTGGGTCCACCTCAACATGCCGGCGATCGCGACGCGAAATGAAAGCTGGAAGCTCTCCGACGGCCGCACGGTCAATCGTGCCAAAGGCGACGCCTTGGCACCCAGCATCGAGGACCGGCAGCAGCTCCTAGAGCGCATGCTCGACATCGGCGCCTACAATTTCGGCGCCCAATATCAACAGGCACCCTACGTGCAAACGAATAGGGAGGAAATACGAGGCGGATGCTTCGGCGGACCCGATTTGTCAGACGGATTCCCGGAGATCTGGTTCGGACGCGTCTCGGAGCGGAGCATCATGGCCTACGAGCTCTTCGGCATTGGCGATTATCATCCGGCGGCTCCTCCGCGCCAGCTGACGACAGAGGAGTGGGAGCGGCTGTTTTCGAAGACGAGCTAAGGGCAAGGCGCGCACTGGTGTCCCGACACTGGAGAGCCTGCAGGTCACTTCTCGCGGCGCGAAATCTCTCGCGCCGGGCACCGTGACCGGCCGCGAGCACGGCCGCACCATGCATCACTTCATGGTGCTCGCCGACGGCTTTGCCGGAACGGAGCGACCTACCGGAGCCTGTCCGAAGTTGCCTTCGCCATCACTGGAACGCGATGGAATGACCCGCGCTTCTTTGGCCTCAGAGCAAGCGGCAAGGAAGGCGTAGCAATTAAAAAGGACGGTTCGCAATGACGGCGCCGCATCCCAGGCCGTTGCGCTACGCCGTCTATACCCGCGTCTCGACGGATGCCGGGCTTGAGCAGGACTTCTACTTGCTCGACGCCCAGCGTGAGGCCTGCGAACGCTACATCAAGAGCCAGACTCACGAAGGATGGAAACTCCTCAAGCCGCGCTTCGATGACGGCGGGTTCTCCGGCGGCAACATGGAGCGGCCAGCGCTACAGGCTCTGCTGGACGAGATCCGAGAGCGTCGGCTCGATATCGTCGTGGTGTACAAGGTCGATCGGCTGACTCGATCCTTGGTAGACTTTGCCAAGCTGGTCGAACTGTTCGATGCCAACGGCGTCTCGTTCGTCTCAGTAACGCAATCCTTCAACACGACCACCTCGATGGGGCGTCTTACGCTCAACGTGCTCCTCTCGTTCGCCCAGTTCGAGCGCGAGGTCACAGGCGAACGCATCCGCGACAAGATCGCGGCTTCCAAGAAGAAGGGCCTATGGATGGGGGGCGTCGTGCCGCTCGGATACATGGTGAAAGACCGCAAGCCCGTCGTCGTGCCCGAAGAAGCCGAAACGGTCCGGCTCATTTTCGATCGTTATCGGGAACTACGGTCGCTCCCCATCCTGCAGCGCGACTTGCGCGAGCGCGGTGTGATCACACGGCGAAGGACACTTGCGACCGGCCGCATAGTCGGCGGAATACCATTCTTGGTCGGCGCGCTCGTCTCACTGCTGCGCAACCGCACCTACATCGGCGAGATCAACCATCGCGGCGAAAGCTATCCCGGCGAGCACGACGCGATTTTTGGGAAAAAACGTGTTGGCAGCTGTTCAGGAGATACTGGACGCCAATCGCCGGGGACATCGCGAGCACTGGCGACACTCCGAGGCGCTTCTGATTGGCAAGCTGTTCGACGACCGCGGCAATTGCATGACGCCGAGCTACGCCATCAAACGCGGCGTACGCTATCGCTACTAGGTTTCGGCGGCGGTGGTGCAAGGGAACACGGCGGAGGCCGGATCGGCAAGGCGAGTTGCAGCCCAGGACATCGAGGACCACGTCCTCGCCGCGCTGCGGGAAGAGGGGATTCTGGACGATGTCGCGGCAGATCCACGCGAGGCTTTTCAGAACTCCGTCGACCGGATCACTGTCTCAGCCTCCGTGATCTCGATTGCATTGCTGGCCCAAGAGAACGCGAATGACTCCTCTGAGCCGATCCAGCTTGCCTGGACGCCGCCCAATCACCGGCGGCATCGCTTGATGACGGTTCCGCACGGCGCACACGAGCCGTCTGCGCCGCCGAGCGGATCCCGTATCCGGGCCGAGGCGCGCGCCCGACTGCTGACCGCAACTGCGATCGGAAGAGTTTGGCTCGATCAGCTGGTTCAAGGGGACGTCCCCGACCTCGCTGCGATCGCGACGCGCGATCCGGTCGCATGATCCTGTCGCTCGCATTTCTCGCGCCGGATATCGTCAAGGCAGCGATCGAGGGCACACTGCCCCGCGGCACCGGCCTTTCGACCCTGACTGACCTGCCAATGGGATGGACCGAGCAACGGACGGTCGTCGGGCTATTACGGAGCGCCAGCCGAATCGAAGATTGATCCCACAAGCGGCCATAGGCCGGTTGCTCGCCGAGATGGCACATGTCCTCGCCCACGAGGTCTGCTTCTCGGGTTGGACCAGACAAGTTTGAAGGGCAGCCGACGCGTGCTCGCGACCCGTTGCAGACATCAAGAGTCAACGAGACTACGGTCAGTGGAAAGCCAAGGCGACCAGCGGAACCAAATTCAGGCGGTGATGTTGAATCTTAGTGTGGCTTCGAGGACAGATCTGTCTCGTTGCCGTCAATGCGATCCCGTAGGCGGCTCCGCCGCAATACACCACTTTCTTCCAAAATCGGATAGGCCACCGAGGCAATGTGTGCGGCAATACGCTTCAGGTCCCGAGCAATGTCAATGTGTAGTCCGCTCGTTTCAACGCTCTCGGTCCGGCGCTGGCGCAGCCGGAGCCAATGGTTGTGGAGAACCGTGTGCTCGAGATCCCGCATACGCTCCTTCTGTTCGATCAAATGGCGGGCCGACTCTTGATCGCCCGCAAGAAAGACACGAGTTGCAAGCTGAAGGTCGTCCAATAGGCTTTGGTGCATCGCCTCGATGTCGTTGAGCCCTTCGGCCGAGAACGACAGACGGTGCTTGATCTTCTTGGCAGCAATCTCGCGCAGGCTCTTATCCAAGATGTCGCCTACATGCTCGAGGTTTATGGTGAACGATAAAATCTCTGCACAGCGTTTCTCATCACGATCGTTCAGCTCCTCGTAGCTGATGGCCGTGACATGGAGCTTAACCGCCGTATACAAGCGATCGAGCGCGTCGTCCAAATTCGACAGTTCGGCAAGCAGCTTGCGGTCATTGCTTTTTAGCGCGGTGAGAAAAGTCTTCAGCATTGTCTCGACCATATCCACCATGCGAAGCACTTCGCGCGATGCATTCGCGAGGGTTAGGGGCGCGGAACGTGTCGCCGTGGTGCTGATGTAGAGCGGCTTTCCCGGATGACTTGGTACGGCCTCTGATGGCAGCAGCCAGCTGCAAACTCTAGCCAGGGGATCGAGTACACCGATGAACAGGACAGCGAGTGCAAGGTTGAATAGTGTATGGAAGTCGGCCACCTGTCGCGCCGGGCTTGACTCAATCACTGTCAAGGCTTGCGCGAGAAGACCGAGCACCGGAAGAGCTATCAAACATCCCATGAAGCGAACGATGAGATTGCCGATCGCAAGCCGCTTCGCAGCAACGTTGGCGCCGGCAGCGAAATATTGAGGGATCACGTTGCCGAGATTGGCGCCGAGAACCAGGGCCAGTGCCGCTTCTGGTGTCACAATGTGCTGTGCAGCAAGCGACATAACCAGAAGAACAATGGCAACGCTTGAATAGGCCGCCCACGTGAGCAGAGCTGCGATGGCGATATCGATAATCGGATCACCCGATATCAGCGCAAATAATTCGCGTAGCGCATCAGCCTTCTCAACCGGTTCAATTGTCGCGACGATCAGGTGCAGGGCTAGGAGGACAAGCCCGATGCCGATGCTGACCCGTCCCAGATCGCGCGTCTGCGTCTTGCCGCCCTTCTTGAAGGCCACAATACCAATTAGGACGAAGACGGGCGCTATTGCCGCGACATCAAACGTGAGCACCTGAACAATTAGGGTTGTTCCGACATTGGCTCCCAAGGTGACGGCAAGGGCCGTCACAAGGGTCATGAAGCCAGCCGCGATAAAGCTGGTCGACATGAGTGCCGTCGCCGTGCTGCTTTGCAGGATGGCCGTGATGCCAAGTCCCGCGAGAAAAGCCTTCCAGCGGTTGTTCAGTCCGACAGCCAGAATCTGCCTCAGATTTCCTCCAAACGCCCGTAAGACGCCGCTATGGACCATGTGCATACCCCACAGCAGCAGTGCGACGAAGCCAGCGAGATGCAGCAGGACGGTGGTAGCTGACATTTGCATAACCTCTTCAGAAGCTTCGAAAGGACAAAGGATATAGTCCTGGTGTCGTCTCTCAACTCCGCAACATCTTGGTGAACGGGGCACTCTGTAAGTAAGTTCCCGCAAAAAGGCTTGGCGGCACAGCGACCCGCACCAATCGACATCAAGTGGCAGTGATCGTACTTCTATATGCCGTCTGAGCCGTGAAATGGAAGCTTAGCCCGAAGGCCACGATGGTCATTGCGATCAGCATGAACCCGCCCCCGCCGACATCCTGTGAGAGCAGTTGGAGCAAGCCCCATGCATCGTCGACAATATCAACTGATGGAACCCCGCCACAATCTTGCTTTGCGGCAGCCCATTCGTCGTCAAGTCCGATTTTTGGCCCATCGCTGCGAATGCCACATCGGCAGCGAGATCCCACAAGCGGACATCGGCCGGCCGCCAATTGCAGCGACAGATGTCATCGCTTTTGAGGTCTGCTCCTCGGGTTGGACCGGACAAGAGTGAAGGGCAGCCGACGAGTGCTCGTGTGACCCGAAACCGCCCTGAGCGGTTGCGGCATACGGGACAAACCAACAGGCGCTCCGCAGAGAAAGCTGACTCTTGCGGCTCGTTCTAACTAGTCTAAGTATCGGCGGATCGGCACACCCCCATCATATCGGCAAGCGGAAGCTCCTTGGCCCTGTGCGCGGAACTAGGTAAGATGGCTGACATGCCCCGGTCGTTCAAGTTGTCAGATACCAACCGTCGGACGCTCGACTAGAAGGGCCAAACCCGACGCAACGGCTCAACACGAGTGGCGTCGCACCGGGCTGCGCCACCCTTATTTGAAGCGACTTAGAAACAAGATTGCCCCTCGCCGAACGTGCTGTCCACCACGTCCGCTTGTTGGTTCAGGCGAATATTTTTTGCCATCTTGGCTCAACCTGTGCGTCGTCCTACCCGCGCAACCTCGCAAAGAGCGGATTGTGGACTATGACGAAGCCGAGGAAACCAGCAACCCAGGCCATTACGTCGCGGCGGCGATCTATCCAAAGATCGGGTCCGGCACGCTGCGGTTGCTCAGGAACAGGATGGTCAGAAGCAACGACGCGTCCTCGATTCCTTTCACCGAATGTGTTTCGTCACCTTCGAGAAAGACCCAGTCGCCCGCACGCAGTTCTATCTTCTCGCCGGTCAGCCCGAGCTGGGCGTGCCCCTCGATGCAATAGAGGGTGATCTGGCCAGAGACCTTGTGCGATGGAATCTCGGTTCCGGCCGGAACGACAAGGCGAACCGCCTCGAAGCTGGGCGTGCGGACGATCGCGCTCGTCCTGGCGGCGGCGAGCCGGGAGCCGATCGGGCGGAGTTCGACGACCTGCCTGGGCGCTGCATGTTTCAGGGCCATCCTCATACCTCCTGCGTTTTTTCTGCATCCCCGGGCAAGCGTATGAATTGCACACCCTCTTCGGTCACGATCGCATCGAGCCGAATGTCGTGCGGCTGCGGATAAATTGTCGCGAGCTGCGCCGCCTTTAGGCCTATGCCGATGGCGAAAGGGCTCGGACACAGATGGGCGAGAGTGCGATCGAAGTAGCCGCCGCCGTAGCCGAGTCGGTAGCCGGAGCGATCCCAGCCCACGAGCGGGGCGAGCGCCAATTCGGGCTTCACAATCTCCGCGTTCCGCGGCGGAACAGGGATGTTCCAGTCGCCGCGCACCATGCGCGTCTCGGGCGTCCAGCGGCGGAAGATGAGCGGGGTGTGCTTCACCTCGACCACGGGCAGCGCGATCCTCACGCCCGACGCATGCAGATCGGCCATCAGCGGACGCAGGTCGGGCTCGCCATTGATCGGCCAGTAGCCCGAGAAGACGCAGTCCCGTAGGCTGGGAAAGTAAGCGGCCAGCAGGTTCCGCAGGTGATGTGCCAGTGCGTCCCTCGCGGCACCGCGCGCCTCCACGCTGAGCGCCTGGCGCTCGGCGCGCAGCCGCGCCCGCTCGGCCCGCCGCCAACGCGCGACGTCGCGTGTCTGCTTGGGGTCGACGCCCAGCGGATCGAAATAGTCGGGCGCGACCTCGCCCGCCATGCAGGGCGGGGATGCATAGCGGCCTTCGGTCCGTTCATTCTCGGACATGCCTTGCCTCCTTGTTCCTGGAACTTTCGGAGCGGAACCGCGCCAGCAAGGCTGCCGCATCGTCCGCCATTCGGCGCAGACGCTCACCCGCCGGAACGACATCGACAACGCGTCCCACGCCTTGGCCTGCGTAAAGTGCCATCGCCTCCAGATCGCCCGTCGTCGTGCGCAGGGGCGAATCCGTGCTGAACCGCAGGCGCGCCACGTCCCCGTCCCAGGCGATTGGCTGCCGAGGCAGTGTGTCGGGGTCGTGACCCAGAAGCCGCTCACCGATTGCATGCGTCACGCTGTTGCGTAGAACGCGGACAGCGGCGCCGCGTGGCCAGTTCAACACGAAGATGTCGGTCAAGACCGCATCCGACGCATCGGCCGCCGTCAGCCGGTCCTTGTGGTAGTCGTGCGCGAAGGATTCGGCGGTCGCCAGGAAGGCGGTACCGCAGTGGACACCGGCCGCGCCCATGGCGAGCGCGGCGGCCAGTCCCCTGCCGTCGGCGATGCCGCCGGAAACCACGACCGGAAGTCGGGTCTCGGCCAAGATCTCCGCGGTCAGGGCGAAGACGCCGGTGCGCCCGTGGACATGACCGCCGGCCTCGATGCCCTGCGCGATGAGCACGTCCACGCCAGCAGCTTCGGCGTCGCGTGCGGCGGCAAGGGTTCCGACCTGGTGCAGGACGAGGCAGCCCGCCGCCTTCACCCGCGCGATCGCACCGGTAACGACATCCCAGAAGAACGAGAACGCAACGACACCGAGGTCGAGGCAACGGTCGATCTGGGCGTCGAGCAGTTGCGGATCGGTGGCGGCCGGGATCAGGTTGACCGCGAAGGGTTGATCCGTTGCGGCGCGTAGCGCACGAACCTCGCGCTCGATCAGGTCGGGTGTCTCGCGCACCATGCCCAGCGTCGGATATCCACCCGCTGCGGCAACGGCAGCCGCAAGCTCCCACCGGGACACGCCGCCCATGCCGGCAAGAAGGATCGGCACATCGCAGCCGAGAAGGTTGCAAAGCGGGGTGCGCAGCGCGGGATACAGGCCATCCGTCATGTCGGGTCCTCTCGCGCCAGTCTCTCGCGAAGATAGTCCTGCAGCGCCACGGCCTGGTTATGATCGCGATCCTTCGCGCCGTAGAGCAGGACGACCGGGCCTTTCCGGCACCAGGCGAGACAGCGCTCCACAGCCTCTTCGTTGTCGTCCAGTTCTGCGCGATAGCGGCGGCGGAATTCATCCCACTTGTCAGGATCGTGGCCGAACCACTTGCGCAGATTCCTGCTCGGGGCGACCTCGCGGATCCAGTCGTCGAGCGCCAGATCCGCCTTGCCGATTCCGCGCGGCCACAGCGCGTCCACCAAGAGACGCGCACGCTGCGGCACACCGGGCTCGTCATAGACCCTTGTGGCGCTGATATGAGCCGCCTTCGTCATTTCCTTGCACCATCCTCCATCAGGTCGAGCGCCTTGACCGAGTGGGCAAAAGCTGCGCCCGCGCGCATCTCGGCGGCGACCCAGATCGCCACCATGATCTGTTCGGCACTCGCGCCCGCACGCCGCGCAGCCTTCACATGGCCCTCGATGCACCACGGCCATTGAGTGACATGGGCCACCGCCACGGCGATGTTCTGCTTGGTGCGCGCGTCGAGCGGGCCGTCGGCGAACACCGCCTTGGAGAACGCGCGGAATGCGTCATCGGCCTCCGGAGCGAGAGCGTGGCGCCGCTCGGCATGGGCGCAGGTGGCCTTTGGAAAGTGAAGGTCAGCCATGTGCCATGCCTTCGGGTTCGAATTGCGGGAAGAGGATCTCGTTTTCCAGTCGGATGTGCTCCTCGAAATCGAAGATGAAGTCGTTGAGCCCGACATAAAGGGCGGTCCAGGTGCCACAGGCTCCCTGCGGCAAAGTCAGATCTGCGGTCAAGCGGCGGATTTTGGCGACCTCGGTTGCATGATCGTCATGGTCGGCGCGCATCACCGCGATCGGGTTCTCGATCCCGGGGCCACCACCCTTGCGAATGGCGGGAAAGAGGATCAGCTCCTCCTTCTTCATATGCACCTCCAATTCCCCGATCATGCGTCGCAGGATGGCGGAAAGGCCTTCGGGCACATCATGTTCGCCGAAGTGCACGTTCTCGACCTTCTCCGCCATCTCAGCCAAGCGCGGCAGCTGTTCTCGATGGCGTGCGTGGTAGCGGGTCTCGATGTAGTGAGTCAGTTCGGCTGCATCGTGAATCGGAACAACATCTGTCATTGGACCATCCTTTCCTCAGCGAAGGGCGGGAATGGCATCGGGGCGGCCTGCGCCTGCGATACCGCGATGTGGAGCGAGCGTGCGATGCGTTCGGCGCGTTCGATCACGTGGACCGCCCCCGCCGGTGTGCAGACCTCATGGGCCGTCTCGCGGAACAGTCCCAGCCAGCGCTCGAAATGGGCCCCATGGATCGGCAGGGATGTATGCGCCGGCACCGGCCGGCCATGGTAACGCCCTGTCATCAGGGCGACCGAGGACCAGAAGACCACCATACGCTCCAGGTGCGGCTCCCAATCGGTGATGCGTGCTTCGAAGATCGGGCCAAGCACCGGGTCGCGCCGGACCTTGCCGTAGAACCCGTGCACGAGGTCATACAGTGTCCCTTCGTCGAGGCTGGTCTCGGCCATGATGCTGGCGGTCACCTCGGGCCGGGTGGAGACGATCTGTGGGGATGGTTCGGGGGCGGGCATGAAGGCCTCGTGGTTTCGGTCTTGAATTCAAGCCTAGGTCTGTTAATAGGTATTGTAAATACCAATTCCAGCGAGAATGCAGCAGCGATGCGCCTCACCTCCTTCACCGACTACGGATTGCGGATGCTGATGCGCATGGCGAGCGCACCTGAACGCGCCTTCTCGACCGCCGAGCTGGCCGATGAGTTCGGGCTGTCGCGCAACCATCTGGCCAAGATCATGCAGCACCTCGCCCGCGCCGGGTTGATCGAGACGCGACGTGGCGGGGGAGGCGGCGCCGCGCTCGCCCGGCCGGCATCGCAGATCCGGCTCGGCACCGTGGTACGTCTGCTTGAGGAAGGCCAACCGCTCGTCGAGTGTCTGAGTACCGATGGCGGCGCCTGCACGCTGCACGGTCGCTGTCGCCTCAAGGCACGACTGCGTTCTGCCGAGGCGGCGTTTCTCGCTGACCTCGACCGCTCGACGCTCGCCGACATCGCACTCGACCCAATACCGGCAAGTCGACAGATCAGCAACCCGGTCAGCAGAGCTACATGGTGACGAGAATTTTACACTAGAAAACGGAAAGAATGCCCGATGACCACATAGCTCCCACCCTGAAGACTGCAACGCCGGAGGAAGGCTACGCGCCGGCCGTCAAGATGGGCCGCGTCGCTATCAAGATGACTCAGCCGAACACCGAGGTCCGCGTCGTGGCGACGCATTTCGCAACTGTGCCGCCGGCCAACAACTACTGGAGCCATGCGACATGAAAGCTGTCGAACGCAAGGCCGGGCATTTCGTCATCGATGCGACTCTTCTCGCGGAAGCGTTCGGCCTTCCGCAAGACGAGATCAAGGCGCGGATGCGCAATGGGGTCATCACCTCGCGCTGCGAGACCGGAGTCGAGGAGGACGCCGGCCGCTGGCGTCTGACATTCCACTGCGAGGACCGTGCGTGTCGGTTCATCATAGACGAGGCGGGCAACGTCCTGACAAGGGCGACATTTCCGATCAAGACCAGACCGCAAGAACCCGCTGCACCGCGCCGGTGATGGGCCTTCGGTCCGTCGCCGCCATCTCGTCGGACCGCCACTGAGAAGAAGCAGCTTCCGCTCTAGGATGAAAAACCGGATCGACTAGGCAAACGCCGCGATATTTGACTAGCCGAGTGCAATATCAGATGCCCAATTTCCGAGTGGAAGAGCGGCCTCCGAAGCCGAAGTTATGGTTGTGCATCAGCTGCAATTCCATGGGCAATTTCGCCGGTAGCCCAGACGGCTGTCGAATGCAGCCGATGGAGGTCGTGCCCGCAACCATGTTTACCGATCTGTTCGCTCTGAAATCCGAGCTGCAAGACAAGGCAGCAGTATTGGAAGCAGTCCTGACACGAATAAGAACGCTTGCATCGGCCGGCGACAATCCCGAACGGATCTGGCACACCCTCAAATCCGACGCGAGAAGGGCACTCGTAGCGGTAGCAGCAAATCCTCAGCATCCTCCCGCCAAGTCTGCTGAACCGGATGTATACTTTAAGATTGAGCGTTGTTCGGCATGTGGTGCGGTCGAGGCGACGCAGCCTTGTCTTGGCGTTTGCATCCGAAAGGTCGGCGAGTTTGTCGCCCGCGAGCCCTACGAGGCGAAGTTCGCGGATGTAGATCTGTTCGCCCGGCAGTGCGATGAAAGTATGAGCTAGCTTAGTCGCCTCCACAACGTCACGGCACGCCAAGATCAATGGACAGCGAATCTGGCGCATTTTCAAGAGATATGGACGCAATCACGATCGGCCGTGCACTTCATGTTCTCGCCATCGTCCACTGGATCGGCGGAGTCACTATGCCGGGCCGAGAGCGTTGAAACCAGCGCCTTTCACATCGACATCGCGCGGGACTTGAAGCGCATTGCCGCAAATATTGCGGCGGTCGCCTATCCAATCTTGGAAGAAAGCGGCTCACTTCTGCGGAGTCGACTACGCGACCCTATAGATTGCAACGACAAAGGCCCGTCTGCAAAGCCACACTGAGGGTCCAAGTCAGCGCCTGAATTTGTTCCGGCTGGGCGATGGTTTGACGGGAAGCACGCCGGCCAACCGACTGAGCTAGTGCAACCGAGTGGCCGGCGTGGATTTTGGTCACGGCTGGATCAGGTCAGTCAGCCCGCTTGCGCCCGGTGACCATGGCTTTCACCAAGTTCTCGCGATGCTCGAAGCTGGCGGCGAGCACACCCAGCACATGCAGCACGACGAGCGCGACGGTCGTATTGGCCAGCACACTGTGCACTTCCTCCAAGACCTTCGAGCCCCAATAGGCCTCGGTGGTCATCAAGTAGCCCGTTGCGCACGTTCCGACGAGCATGAGCATGAGCGAGACGACCATCAGCCCACCGGCGGGATTGTGCCCGACGTAGCGACGTGCCCTGAGCAGCAGCACGTCGCGCAGATAGCCAAGAGCCTCGCGCGGCGAGCACACGAAGTCGGCGAAACGCGCGTGGCGGGGGCCAACGAAACCCCACACGATGCGCAGCGTTAATAGGCCGGCGATGGCGTAGCCGGCGGCGATGTGCACCCGCTCGATCTCGTCGCCGGTCACGTAGGCGGTTGCGAACAACACCACCAGCGACCAGTGAAACACGCGAACGAACGGGTCCCAGACTTTGACGGTTGCCGGCGGCGTCGCGCCACCGGCTTCAGTCATGACAATGTCATGGTCGATGATCATGGGGCACCCGTTACAGCGTGCCGACGATGTTGCCGTTGGTCGGATCAACGAACAGCTCGACGTGGTTACCGGCCTTGTCGATGGCATAGAATTCGCCGCAAGCGTTCTTCAGCTTGCCCTTGCGCACCGTGTAACCAAGCGCCTCAAGCTTGCCCTGCAGGGCCTCGACGGCCAACCACTTGTCCTGGCCGGCGTCGGTGCAGGGGCGCCCGAGGCTGCCGGCGTAAGCCAGCGATCCGGTTCCCAAGACGGCCGCCGCGGCGGCAATTGCAATGAGCCTTTTCATGATAAGTCTCCCTTGACGGTCATACCCGCCACCTGTTGCGTCGGGCGATGGCGCAAAGACTGGCGGAAATCCGCTGACCAGGAGCTGTTGATCCATGTCAGCGATTTGTCAGGTCGCTTGCGGCAAGGTGCGCTGGTGAAAAACCGCCGAAATACCATGACCTTGCGCGCTGGCGCGGCCGTGCTCGCGCTTACCGCAGTGCTGACGATGCTGGCGCCGCCGCAACTCCATGCGGACGAGCATGAGCGCCATGAGCGTGACGAAATGCGTCACGCGGTCGAGCGGGGCGAAATCCGCTCGCTGGCAGATATCCTCGCCGCCCTCCACGGCAAGCTGCCGGGCGAAGTCGCCGGCGTCGAGATCGAACGCGAGGACGGTCGCTGGCTCTATGAGTTTCGCGTGGTCGACAGCAAGGGCCGCCTGTTCAAGGTCTACGTCGATGCTCGGACGGCAACCATCGAGCGCATAAAGGAGAAGTGATGCGCGTCCTCTTGGTCGAAGACGATCGCCGGATTGCCTCGGACGTCGCGCGCGCACTTGAAGCGTCCGGCTATGTGGTCGAGACCGTGAGCGATGGTGAGGAGGCATGGTTCCGCGGCGACACCGAGGACTATGGCGCCGTTATCCTCGATCTCGGGCTGCCGGGGATGGACGGGCTCTCGGTGCTCAAGCGCTGGCGAGCGAACGGCCGTCACGTGCCAGTCTTGATTCTGACCGCGCGCGGCAGCTGGGCCGAGCGCGTCGACGGCATCGACGCCGGAGCCGACGACTACCTACCGAAGCCGTTCCGCATGGAAGAGCTGCTGTCGCGCCTGCGCGCCATCGTGCGGCGCTCGTCGGGTCAGGCCTCGTCCGTGATGTCGGTCGGTGATGTGACGCTGGACGAGCGGCAGATGAAGGTGAGCGTGCGCGGCGTGCCTGTTGCGCTGTCGCCGCTCGAGTATCGCGTCGTCGCCTATCTGCTGATGCGGCGCGGGCGGCTGGTGTCGCAAGCCGAGCTTGATGAGAACGTCTACGGCCATGGTGAAGACCATGGCTCCAATGCACTCGAGGTGCTGATCGGACGGGTGCGGCGCAAGCTCGGTGTCGACCTGATCGAGACCCGCCGCGGCTTCGGCTATATTGTGCCGGACGAGCCATCATGAAAGCACCGTCGTTGCGGCTGCGGCTCATCATCGGCGGCGGCGTCGCCATCCTGATTGCCCTGACCGTGGCCGGCGGCGGACTCGTCTTCCTGTTCGAGCGCCACGTCACCCGCAGTCTCGGTGACGATCTCAATATCTACGTCAAGCAGTTGATCACCGGTATCGATGTCAATGCGCAAGGGCAGCTTGTGGTCACGCGGCCGCCCGCCGACCCGCGCTTCTCCGAGCCGCTTTCGGGGCT
The DNA here is from genome assembly GCA_050246945.1 of Hyphomicrobiaceae bacterium. Lineage (GTDB taxonomy): Bacteria > Pseudomonadota > Alphaproteobacteria > Rhizobiales > Hyphomicrobiaceae > JAEUMD01. The sequence continues at coordinate 70,455 of JBFWVC010000017.1, read as the reverse complement.
CTACTGGCAACTTACCGACGACCGCGGGCAAACACTGCGTTCCCGGTCGCTGTGGGATACCGCCCTGGCGCTCGAGCCCGACCAGCCGACACCGGTGCAGGCGCATCTTCACGCGATGGATGGCCCGGCACATTCACGTGTCCTGGTGGCGGAACGCGTGATCAGCCTGACGGTAGGCGATCAACGTGTCTCGGTGCGGGTCGCGGTGGCAGCCGATCTTGCGCGCGTAACAGGCGCGACAGCTGGCTTTGCCAGAGATCTCAGTCTGGCGCTCGGCATGCTGGGCCTGGTCCTCGCGCTCGCCACCGCCGTGCAGGTGACGCTGGGCCTGCGGCCGCTCAAGGCACTGCAGCAAGGCATCGCAGATGTGCGCGCCGGCCGCATTCACCATCTGCCGCCGGCGGCGCCAGCCGAGGTGCGGCTCCTGGTCGAGGAAGTGAATGCGCTGCTGGACGCGCAGGAGCGAGAGATTGAGCGTTCGCGCGGCCGCGCCGCCGATCTCGCTCATGGCCTGAAAACACCGCTTGCGGCACTCACGGGAGACGCCAGGCGTTTGCGAGAGGCCGGCCAGGACGAGATTGCGCGCGACATCGAAAGCGTCGCTGATTCGATGAGCCGTCATGTCGACCGTGAGCTGGCGCGCGCACGTAGTCGCGGCGCCATACGCCGCAAGGCCGGTCTATCGACCGAGCTTGCACCGCTTGTGCGCAGCTTGATCTTGACGCTCGCGCGCACGCCGGCGGGCGAACGGGTATCGTTCGAGCAGCGTGTTCCCGACGCGTTGTCCGTCCCGATGGATCGCACCGATCTGGCGGAAGTGCTCGGCAATGTTCTCGACAACGCTGCACGGCATGCAACTGCGCGCGTGCGCATTAGCGCGCGCAGCGTTCCTGAGGGCACGGTCATGGTCATCGAGGACGATGGCGAGGGCATTGCGCCGCCAGCGCGGGCCAGCGTGGTCGAGCGCGGTATGCGGCTTGACGAGCGCGCGGAGGGCGCAGGCCTCGGGCTGGCCATTGTGCAGGACGTTCTGGAGGCTTACTGCTGGCGGCTCACGCTCGGCAAGTCGGAGACGCTCGGTGGCCTCGAAGTAGCGCTCGCGCCGATAGAACCACCAGTACCGGCAGGCTGACAGCTTGCTGACGCCCCGTGTCAGACGCCGGACGCCGGCGTGGCGCTAGACAGTCTCCTCAACGGCAGCACGCCGTTGGCAGAACACAGGAGACATCAGATGCGAACTCTTCTTACATTGGCGACGATTGCCATCACCGGTGTGGCAGGCGCGGCCTACGCCGGCGACCAAGCGTGGGACAACACGAAGGCCGGTCGCACCATTTCGGCCGAGCAGATTAAAGCCGGGATGGAGCAGCTCGGCTACGACGTCCAGCGCATGGAGAGGGACGATAGTGCCTACGAGCTGTATATCGTCGACCGCGACAGCGGCGGCAAGGTCAAGGCGCACTTCGACATCAAGACCGGCGAGCTGACGCGTGCAAAGCTTGCGCACGTCGACCGCGAGGCGGACGAGCACGAGGATGGGGACGCCCGCAAGGAGCATTACGAAAATCGCGGTGAGGACCGTGACTGAGTACTGTGTTGTTACGGCGCCGGGTTCGGCCGGCGCCGTGACGACCCGTGCGTCGGCTTATGGCCGATTTTGTTGCAAAACTGGCTTGAGGCGTTGGGCGAACCGTGATTCCGTCGTCGTCAGGCGGCCATCGACGGAGCGGTTCGATGATGGGACGGCGCAAGAGTGAGCAAGGCCGACTGTTCTATGCGTTCAATCTGGACGCCGTGGTGCCGGATGACCACCAGGTCCGGCGGATTGCGGCAGTTCTCGATCTCTCCTGGCTGCGCAAGGAACTGGGGCCGCACTACTCACATACGGGGCGTCCTTCAGTCGATCCGGAGTTGATGATCCGGATGCTCATCCTTGGCTACGTGTTCGCGATCCGCTCGGAACGGGCGCTCTGCCGCGAGGTGCAACTCAATCTTGCCTATCGCTGGTTTTGTGGCCTCGGCATCGAGGACAAGATCCCCGATCACTCAGCTTTCACGCGTGCCCGCAACGAGCGCTTTCGCGAGCATGACATGTTCCGCCAAGTGTTCGAAAGCGTCGTTGCCGCCTGCATCAAAGCTGATCTCGTTGGCGGCAAAGGCTTTGCGGTTGATGCGAGCCTGATCGCGGCCGACGCCAACAAGTGCGGATCGACGCCCGGCAACGAGTGGAGCCACGACATCGATCCGGCGACCGTTGAACGCGCCGTGCAGGACTATCTCGCCAATTTGGATGATCCAGCTTGGGGTGCCGTCAGCGACGTAGTGCCGAAGTTCGTCGCGCCCGCTGATCCGGCAGCGCAATGGACCGGCGCGCTCAGGAACGCGGCATTCTTCGCCTACGCCGACAACTATCTCATTGATGTGAAGTTTGGCATCATCATGGATGTCGAGGCGTCGCGCGCCATTCGCCAGGCCGAAGTCGGCGCGTCACAGACGATGATCGAACGCACCGAGGCGAAGTTCGGCATCAAGCCGGAGTGGCTCGTCGCTGATACCGCCTATGGCTCGGCGTCGAACCTGCACTTCCTGGTCGACGAGAAAAACATCGAGCCCCACGTCCCGGTGATCGAGAAGTCGCAGCGCCATGATGGCACGTTCAGCCGCAGCGATTTCACCTATGATGCCGATCGTGATGTCTACGTTTGCCCCAACGGCAAAGTTCTACGGACAAATGGGCGACTGCGGGATGATGGCATGTATGCCTATTACTCTCGCGTCTCCGATTGCAAGAACTGCTCCTTTAAACTGCGATGCTGTGCGAAGACGCCGGAGCGGAAAATCACACGGCATCAATATGAGGCGGCACGTGACATTGCTCGCGCCGTGGCCAAGACCGCTGCCTATGAGCAGACCCGTCGCGATCGCAAGAAGGTCGAGATGCTGTTCGCGCACTTGAAGCGCATTCTTCGCATGGGGCGACTGCGACTGAGGGGGCCGGCAGGTGCCCAGTTCGAGTTCACGTTCGCCGCCATCGCCCAGAACCTCCGACGCCTCGCAAAGTTGACCTTCCGCCCGCCAGACATAGCCGTGCCATGTGATGCGTAGCGTCCCGTGGCGTTGATTGCGTCAGCGTCAGTGCCTATGCGTTGCCGGCGGCCCATTCAGGGATGGCGGCGAAGGGCTTCGAGCCCGAAATTTTGGAAATCAGCGCCCGCTGACACCGACGATCAAGCTGACTTCTGCAACAAAATCGGCCGATATCGTCGAAAAAGCCCGCTGTTGGTTCGTTCTGTCCTCGGCCATTGATTGGTGCCGATTTTTCCCGATTGGTTGCGGCTTAGAGCAGTTCAACTCCCTGATATTGCGAACTCTGACGCGCTACGCGAACTCACGCGGCGGCGGGGTCGGGCGGCGGTTTGACGAGGCGCAGCGCCAGCGTCTTCAGGTTCTGGACGATAGCCGCGAGAAGCAACGCATCGCGGGCACCGGAGAGGCCGTGCAGCCGCAATCGTTCGAAGCCGTGGTGGGTCTTCAAGTGTGCGAAGCGCATCTCGACGCGCTTTTGCTCGTCGCGTGAACGCAGGAATGCCTTCGTTTTCATGTTGGCGCGCGCATCATCGCGGGCGTCCACGTCGACGTCTCTGGAGAGGTAGCGCAGCGGCGCCTTCGGGCAACATTGCTCCTTCAGTCGAAAGCTGCGGCAGTCCTCAAGGCTGGCGCGATAGCGCAGTGTTGTCCCGTCATGAACCGTTCCCGTCGATCGCAATGGCCTGCCTGCCGGACATGTGTAGAGGCCGTTGCGCCGGTCCCATCGGAAGTCGGATCGTGAGAACGTGCCATCGTCCCGCACGCTCTTGTCCCACACCGGGATATGCGGCGTGATCCGCTTCTCCTTGACGAGCCAGCCGAGGAAGCGGCCGATCCCGTAGGCTGTGTCGGCGGCAAGCCGCTTCGGTCTCAGATCGAAGCAGCGCTCGGTCCGCTCGATCATCATGCGGGTCGCCTCGACCTCGTCATAGGTTCGGGCCGGCGTCGCCTCGACATCGACGATGACCGCATGCTCCATATCGATGAGGTAGTTGAGCCCATAGCCGAACTGCACGCGTTTGTTGGCCTTGGCCGTCCAGGCCGACGCGGGATCAGACGGCGAGATCACGTTTGGCGTCTTGCGGCCTCTCTGGCGGCGGCGCGGCTGTTCGGGGCCGCCGTCATCGTCGCCGAAGTCTTGGGCCGCTTCGGAATCCGGATCGGTCTCCATTGCGGCGAGGTACTCCGCCACGGCCCTCTTCTGTCGCTGATTGTCCGTCCAGTCGATCTCGCCGGGCGGCACACCATGATAGCGACTGGCATTGGCTTCGAGCACGCTCGCGTCGACGGCAAAGCCCTCGCCCTTGACGAGCCCCATGGCCATCGCCGACCAGACGAAACGCTCGAAGATGTGGCGCAGCATGTCGCTCTCGCGAAAGCGGCCGAGACGGTTGGCCGAGAACGTAGAGTGGTGCGGGATCGCGTCGTCGAGATCGAGCTTGCAGAACCAGCGATAGGCAAGGTGCAGCTCGACCTCCTGGCACAGACGGCGCTCAGAGCGGATGCCATAGCATTAGCCGACGAGTAGCATCCGGATCATGAGTTCGGGGTCGACCGAAGGCCGACCGATATCGCTGTAAAAGGGTTCAAGCTCTGTGTGGAGATTGGCCAGCGCTGCGGTGACGAACACGTTCATCCGACGCAACAGGTGGTTCTCAGGAATGCGATCCTCGAGCCGGAACTCGTAGAAGAGCTTGCCCTGATCCCGCGTCCGCCGCCCCATCATCGCCGCGCCCTCCACCATCGAAGACTCCTGCGGCAACGGAATCAGCGTTCGCACGCCCTCTCAAGCCCTTTTTCGACAGCATCGGCCCGAAGCCGAAGATCGCAGACTTTCCGCTCCTGAGGGCAAAGCTGACCCGGGTTTCAGGCGACAACAGTTCTCGTGCGAGAGGGCGCCGAATGTCCGCAAACTCTGCGGATCAATGTTTAGGCGTTCGGCGTCCGACGATTCTGACTCGGTGCGGCCTTTGCTTACGCTACTTCGTCGCGAGTACCCTGCACCAAAAAAGCGATACAGGGCCGTGCGGCAGCCCGGTGCGACAAGATCACGCTGCCACCGCTCTATCGGTTGACAGTGGAGGCGCGCGGTTCTCTAAGGATAGTAATCGATTACTATCTATTTGAGGCTCGGCCGTGCCGCCAAAGACCCTTACTTCTGAACAGCGCCGCGCGCTCATCGTAGAAACTGTCCTGAGTTTGGCAGGTCGCCGGAACCCGAGCGAGATAACGACGGCAGCTATTGCCGAGCGCATGAGCGTAACGCAAGGCGCGCTGTTCCGGCACTTTCCGAGCAAGGACGCGATCTGGCAAGCAGTCATGCAGTGGGTGGCCGACCGGCTTCTCGATCGCATCGATCGTGCCGCGGCGTCATCGGCCACCCCCATCGATGCCCTTCGCCAAATGTTCATGAGTCATCTGGCTTTTGTAACCGAGCATCCCGGCGTGCCGCGCATGATGTTTGGCGAACTCCAGCACGCCAAAGCAACGCCAGCCAAGAAGATCGCCCGGACGCTTATAGGCAACTATGCAGAACGATTGGCGGTCCATATTGAGGCCGCTAAGGCGGCAGGTGCGATTTCGGCCGACACCAACAGTCGCGCTGCGGCAATCCTGTTCATTGGCACAATACAGGGCCTGGTCATGCAGTCGATGATATCAGGCAACCTGAAGTCGGTCCGCGATGATGCCGATGCCGTGTTCACAATCTATCTCCGCGGTTTGGGCTCGCAGGAGAAGTCGCGACGAGTTCGGGCCGAGCGCCAGTCACGCGCGGACCGGGAGGCATCCTGATGTGGTCCATCTCGCCGCATAACGGGGGCTTTCACTCAATTGAACTCCTGGTAGCAACAACGGGGATGTTGCAGCGATGAACGAAAACACATCCGATACATCAGGAGCGAGCCGTGCCGCCCGTGGCATGCCGCTGTTGCGCAAGCCAGCGCTGCGATATGGCCTCGCCGCGCTCACAGCCGCTGGCGCCGTTTGGTTCGCCGTAACCGTCGCCACCAACCGCCCGATCTCTGTTGAGGTCGCAGCACCCGCCGTCAATGTTCCCGTTCGTGTTTTTGGTCTCGGCACGGTCGAGGCGCGTGTGCTTTCCAAGATCGGCTTTGAGGTCGGCGCGACTCTCATTGAGCTTAACGCCGATCACGGAGACCGCGTCACCAAGGGGCAGGTGTTGGCCCGTCTGTCTGCAGGTGAGCAGGAGTCGAAGGTGGCCAAGTCGCGCGCCGCACTCGCGATCGCGCAGGTCAACATTGGGCGCGCGGCGACCAACGTCGAGAAGGCCGAGGCGGTCCTGGCGCAGAAGCGGGAGTCCAATAAACGTAAGCAGGCGCTGGCCGGACGTGACATCGTTTCGCAACAGGCGGCCGAGGAAGCTGTTCGCGACGAAGCGGTGGCAAAGGCCGAAGTTGCGGTCGCCAAGAGCGAGGCGGAAAGTGCCAAGGCGCAGCTCACAGATGCAGAGGCTCAGCTCCGCTTTGAAGAGACAATGCTGAGCCATCGCACGCTGCTGGCGCCTTATGACGGCTTGATCATCGAGCGACACAAGGAGGCCGGTACCGTGATCAAGCCGGGCGATCCGATATTTACGGTGATCGCCAAGGACAGCTACTGGGGACTGGCCTATGTCGATGAGCAGCGAGCAGGCTTCCTGAGGGAAGGACAGAAGGTGGAGGCCCGGCTGCGGTCGCGTCCGCTGGATAGCTTTGCCGGCGAGGTTGTCCGTATCGGGCTCGAAAGCGATCGCGTCAGCGAGGAGCGGCGCGTCTTCGTTCGAGGGGACAATCCACCCTCGCGTGTGCATCTGGGCGAACAAGCAGAATTCTGGATCACGGTTGCCACGCTCGAGGACGCGCTGCTGGTGCCGGAAGCCGCAGTGCATGGGTACGATGGCCGACAGGGAACCGTGTGGACGGTCGAAGAGGGACGGCTTAACCGGCGGATTGTGCAGTTCCGCCATCGCACCGAGGACTCCCAGCTCGAGATCATTTCCAGGTTGCCCGAAACTGTGCAAGTGGTCACGGCACTTGGCTCGGGCTTCAAGGAGGGCCGCTCCGTTCGAGTTAAGGCAACACGGACGCTGCCAGCTTCTCCGCTTCAGCCAGTCAGGCCGGCAACGGAGTCGGCGAAATGAACCTCGCCTATCGCGACATCCGCCACAACCTGTTCCGGTTTCTGCTGACCTGCGTGGGGCTCGGCTTGCTGCTCGGCGTCGTGCTGGCGATGATCGGGATCTACAAGGGGCTGGTCGTGGATGCGTTGACAATAGCCCGTTCCCCTGCCGTCGATGTCTGGGTCGTCGAAGCCAACACGCGTGGGCCCTTTGCCGAGGCTTCCCGCATTCCAGGCGAAACGCGCGAGGCGATCGCACGCATCGGCGGTGTCGCATCTGCGGGCAGCATCACCTACCAGACCGTCGAAACCGAACACGCCGGGAAGAAACTCCGCCTTTATGTGATCGGCTACGAGCTGACGCGACCGGGCGGACCGCCTCAGATCGTAGCAGGCCGCCACATCGGCCGCAGTCATTATGAGATCGTTGCCGACCGATCGACAGGCCTTACGCTTGGCGCGCGCGTGAAGCTCGGACGCAACGTCTTCGAGGTGGTGGGCATCACGACGTATCAGGTAGCCTCGGGCGGCGATCCAGCCGTGTTTATGACGCTCGCGGATGCGCAGAAGCTGCAGTTCGACCTGGCCCCTCCAGCGGCGCGAGTCGAGGTCGCGCGCGGCGCCAGTGGCGGCAATGGCGATACCGTAAACGCCGTCGTTGCTCGCCTTCAGAGCGATGCATCGCCAGAAGCGGTCGCCGATGCGATCCGCCGGTGGAAGCACCTCTCGGCCATCACCCAGGACGCGCAGGAGCTGATTCTGACGCAGTCGCTTGTCGACCGCGCACGCCGCCAGATCGGCCTGTTCACGACTCTGCTTCTGATCGTTTCGGCGGTGATCATCGCGCTCATCATCTACACGATGACCATGGAGAAGCTGAAGCAGATCGCCACGCTGAAGCTGATCGGCGCACCCGACCGCACCATCATCGCCATGATCGTCCAACAGGCGCTGGCACTCGGCCTTATCGGCTTCGCGATCGGTGCGACGCTGATTGTCAATATCAAGGACTATTTCCCCCGGCGCGTCGTGCTCGAACCTGAAAACGTCAGTGTCCTTGGCCTAATCGTCTTCGCCGTCTGCCTCGTATCGAGCGGTCTTGGCGTGCGTGCGGCGCTCAAAGTCGATCCCGCGACGGCACTGGGGGGCTGACATGAACGCAGAACCAGCCTCTCCACCGCTCGTGCGTGTCGATCGCGTATCAAAACACTTCGGTGAGGGCGACGCGCGCGTCGACGCGCTGCGCGAGGTGTCGATCAATGTCTACCCCGGCCAGGTGGTCGCTTTGCTGGGGCCGTCGGGCTCGGGCAAGACGACGCTGCTCAACGTCATCGGATGCATCCTCGATCCTTCCGCAGGCGCCATGGAACTCGACGGCGAACTGGTTCTCGAAGAGGGACAATGGCTGCGACCTGATTTGCGTCGGCTACGGCTCGACAAGATCGGCTTCATTTTCCAATTCCACAACCTGATCCCGTTCCTCGACGTCACCGACAACGTAGCTCTCGTGCTGCAGCTTGCCGGAGTGGACACGGCGGCGGGCCGCGCTCGTGCGTTGGAGCTTCTGGACTACCTGGAGGTCAGCCATCGTAGATCGTCCATGCCGGCAAAGCTGTCAGGCGGCGAGGCGCAGCGTGTCGCAATTGCCAGGGCGCTCGCCAATCGGCCGCGGATCATCCTAGCTGACGAGCCGACAGCCGCGCTTGATTCCAAGCGCGCAGGGATCGTCATGGACCTTCTGCGCAAGGTCGCCGTCGAACAGCAGGCCGCCATCATCGCGGTCACTCATGACGAGAAAATCTTCGACCGCTTCGATCATATCTTCCATCTGCGCGACGGTCGTCTCGACAGCGTGAGCTAACCGCGCAGGTATTCATAAGTTCTTGCCTGTTTTTGGATCACCGCGACTAGTCTATTGCGTCAGACGGTCGACGGCCGGTCTCGGGTCAGCGCGATGATTGACGACGCGCCGCCGCCTTGGATCGTTCAGCAAGCCACAACATGAGTCCGCTGACACAGCTGAGAGCGGACATGCGAAAATGCCGACCGGGCTGCGGAGCATTGGGAACGGTCGATGTGCGAAAACTCTGCATTTCGTCCTAGGGATTGCAGATCCGCCTAGCGTGATGCCACGGAGTTCGAACCCAAAATCTTGGATATCCAAGATGAAGCCGGCGAAATCGTGGATGCTTTATCTTGCTCTTGCGGGTTCATAGGCGAGCGCCACTTTCAAGGTGAGAGCATCGCGCTCAGTCGTCGACGGCCTTAAGCAAATCAGGGTGACGCGCCTCTTTCACACCGGTCTCAGTTAGCTGCGAACAAGGTCTCTACGGCGCAGCTAGGCACGGCGCCCGGAAGAGGAATTTTGAGGCCAGAGACAGCGGGACATTTGCCGCGCGAAGACCGCCTATTCGGGGCGCAGAGACCGGCCAAAAGACCGATACGTATGCGCTAACCCGCGGTTAGTGTGAGTCAATTTGCAAGTCTAAAATAATTTGTAAACTCAACGCGTTGTCGTTGGTGGAGCATCAAGGTATCGAACTGCTGACCTACCAGCCTTCCTGGTGCAGACGAGGCTATTGATACCCACTTGTTTTCAAACTCTTCTTTTATGCGCGAGACAGCACCTTTGGACTGGACTTTGCGGCCCTTCGGAGCGGTACTGTCGGTGACAGGCGCGGCTAAGGCCGCATAGTCAGCCCCGGAGTCGTGCATCCGGGGCTTCGGGTGGTGCAAGGCGGCGCATCCTGCGCAGCCCGACACTGGAGAGCCACCCGATGAATACGCCGAACCCTAACCGGACCAAGACGGCAAAGCAGCCCAGAAACCCCTCCAATGCTAGAACGGCTCCGGTTCCGGCCGACCTGCCGCGACCCGACGGCAAGCTTGGCGATATCCTCGGCCGCCTCGCCTCGAAGAACGGAGCCACCGTTGACGAGTTGGTCAATGCGACCAGCTGGCAGAAGCACTCGGTCCTCGGCGCCTTGAGCAAGCTGAAGGCGCGTGGTTTCGAGATCCGGCTCGACGCAAAAGCCAACCGCAAGGCCTACCGACTTGTATCGACGGTAGGTTGAGCGATGCGGAAAAAGGATCGCACAAATACGACGTCCACAGTCGGCGCGCCCGGGCGCGCCGACACCGAAGCTCTCGAGGCGGCATTGTCCGCGTTAGCAAGCATGAGCCCGGCGGACCTACGGAACGAATGGTTGCGACACTATCGTTCTCGTCCGCCCAGTAGGCTGAGCCGCGATCTGCTCGAGCTTGGCGTCGCGTGGAAGCTGCAGGAGCGAGCGTTCGGTGGCCTCTCCGCGGCGACCAAGCGTCAGATCGCCGAGCTGGGGCAGACAATGGCCACGAAGGCGGACTTGACCAAGGCACGTGCCGTCACTCTGAGGCCGGGCGCCCGTCTAATACGCGAATGGAAGGGCGAAACACACGAGGTCCAGGTCTTCGAGGAAGGGTTCCTGTGGCGAGGGAAGACGTGGCGCTCGCTGTCGGCAATCGCGCGCGAGATGACTGGCACCCAGTGGTCGGGGCCGAGATTTTTCGGGATCGGCAAGGCGAAAGCTGCACCGAATAGCGGCGATGCGGCAACTGAAGAGGGCGGCTGATGCGTCCGAAACTCAAGCCTGCCCGTCCCAACGGCGCAGAGGTTGTTCGCTGCGCCATCTACACGCGCAAGTCCTCCGAGGACGGGTTGGAGCAGGAGTTCAACTCGCTCGATGCACAGCGCGAAGCGTGTGAGGCCTACATCCGGAGCCAGAAAAGCTTCGGCTGGGTCGCACTACCCAACATGTACGATGATGGTGGCATCTCCGGCGGGACCATGGAGCGGCCGGCGCTGCAGCGCCTTCTTGAGGACATCGCCACCGGCCGCGTCGACACGGTCGTCGTCTACAAGGTCGACCGGCTTACGCGCTCGCTCCGTGACTTTGCCAAGATCGTAGATGCCTTCGACGCCAAGAGCGTCTCATTCGTCTCGGTGACTCAGCAGTTCAACACCACGACGTCGATAGGGCGCCTGACTCTCAACATGCTCTTGTCGTTCGCCCAGTTTGAGCGTGAAGTGACCGGCGAGCGAATTCGCGACAAGATTGCCGCTTCGAAGCAGAAAGGCATGTGGATGGGTGGCCTGCCGCCGCTCGGCTACGACGTTGCCAATCGCAAGCTTGCCGTGAACGCGGCCGAAGCCGAAACCGTCCGACATATCTATCACCGCTACACGGCGTTGAAATCGGTGCATGCACTGAAGCTGGAACTGGACGTATCGGGCGTTGTCAGTAAGGCGCGACGGGACCGAAATGGCAATCCGACCGGAGCCAAGCCGATCGCGATCGGCGCGCTGTACCACATCCTGCAGAACCGGCTGTACCGAGGCGAGATCGCACACAAGGGTAAGCCCTATCCCGGTCAGCATGACGCTATCATCGACGAGGCACTGTGGTCCGAGGCCCAGGCGATCCTTGCAGACAATCGCGTTGAGCGAACGACGCGATCCAAGGCTTTTGCTCCGAGTCTCCTGGCCGGCCTCGTCTACGATGGCGGCGGCGAGCGCATGTCACCGACGCACGCCACAAAGAACGGCGCGCGCTATCGCTATTACGTCAGCCAATCGTTGATTAAGCGCGGCTGGGTCAAACCTTCCGAGTCTGCCTGTCGTGTTCCGGCCTCCGATCTCGAGGTTCTCGTCGAGGACCAGATCCACACGTTGCTGCAGGAACCAGCTTCCATTCTGGCGTTCGCGGGAACGACCACGGTCGCGGCGCACAAGACGCTCATTGACCAAGCGGCATGGCTCGCGCAGCGTTGGCCAGAGTTGTCCGCATCCGAGAAACGCGGCATCCTTGGTGCGTGCCTCTCTCGCGTGGAGGTCAAACCCGACACCATTGTTATTGCCCTCCGCCCGCTGCGACTCCTTGAGGCAATCCGGGGGAAGTTGAGCCCTTGCCAGTTCGACTTGTCGGACGAGGGGCCGAGCGCCGTGCTGACAATGCCGGTGCGCGTTAAGCGGACCGGTATTGCGAACAAGCTTGTGATCGAGGGACAATCCGAAATTGCGATCAAACCGGATCGAAGCCTTCTGCGTCTGATCGTGCAGGCGCGGCACTTCCACGGTCTCGTGACGAACAGCAACGGCAGGTCAATCAGGGATCTCGCCGAAGAGGCGGGGGTGAGCCCCTCCTACTTTACCCGTGTCTTCCGGCTGAGCTTCCTTGCGCCGAACATCACCAGGGCGATCGTCCAGGGGCGCCAGCCAGCCGAGTTTAGTGCGATCAAGCTCATGCGCGCTGGCCAGTTCGGTTCGCGCTGGTCCGACCAGCGCCGCGAGCTTGGATTCGATTGACCGCGCCAGTCTCTCGGAAGTGCCCCGTCGCCCACCAGTTGAGACGGCGGCTCGCCGATCTCGTCAGCATCAAATGAGCGAAACGACCCACCGCGCCCGCCGCCAACGGTACCACTCTAAAGCCAATAGGAGACTTGGACCGGAGGAGCCCGCGATAGCCTGCACCGAAGCGGTCTCTCGGTCGCAGATAAAATGGCATCGTGCCGCTAACCGGCGGACACTACGGACGAATTTCGACCCCGACGCCAAGACTCGTTTTATGTATCTATATCAATCAGTTGCGTGGCGGAGGGAGTGGGATTCGAACCCACGGTACGGTTTCCCGCACACACGCGTTCCAGGCGTGCGCCTTCAACCACTCGGCCACCCCTCCGGATCTGTTCGGAACAGCGGCGCACTATAGCCAGATGGCACGTCTGCGCAACCGCTGAAATGGACCTCCCCTCAGGGTTTCGCAGGTATCCCGGAAAGGGCGCGCGAGGGTTGCTTCAAAGCGCGTATGGTGGCTCGCGCCATTCGCGGAGCCATCGGCAGAACCGGCCCATCGCCAGCCGGCGTCTGCGTCGCGTTCGTTCGAAAACGATAGTGCCCGCAGACGCGGTAGCCATCCGGGGTCGCGCTTTCGCAAGAGCATCGAAATGGCCGGGAGGTGAAGTGTCAGCTTCCCGCGCGGATCGGAAGCGTGCGCGTCCACTCGGTACCGTCACTATCCTTGAGAATAACATTGAGTTTGTGGTCGCCGGTCAACACCACAGGGAATTCGAAGTAAGGGTTCTCGGCGAGGGTAATGGAACCCGTCATGTCGAAAAGTTTGACGTCACCTTGCCGAACTTCCAGAGATGAGATCATGCGCAACGGGATATAAAGCAGCGTCTGCTGATCCATCGCCATCCCTGTGTGATTGGGGTGCGAGATCTTCAGGCGCATATCGTGCGCGATCTGCGTCGCATTGCCCTCGACAGGGACGTCGACGAGGCTCATCTTGCCCATGTTGGCGGCGATCTCCTCCGGGTTGCCAGTCGGAGGCGCGGCACAAGCCGCCTGACCACCGGCGAACTTGACAAGCCTGGACGTCATATAGAGAGCGCCATCGCTCGCCTCGACGATGGCACGAATTTCAGTCTGCTGGTTGAGGCGGATGGCAGTCTTGAGCGCTACGTGACGCTGGTTCGGCCCCATGTTGAAGACGGCAGCGACGGGCATCGGGTTCTCGTCGACCACCAGCGTGACCGCCGTCACGGTTCGTCCATCTGCAAAGCGCACGTCGATCGCGACAGGTACTGCGCGCTGATCTTGCGGGCGGGCGGGTGCGTCGAGCGTAACGACACCGAGGCCGTTCTGGACAGGGCGGGTGCCAGTCACGTCGGCCTTGAGGCCATCCCACGTGCTACCCGCCAAAGCCGGAGCGGTCGCGCCGAATAAAATGATCGCCATCGCGGCACAGGCTGCCCCGGCCAATAGCGTGCTGCAGGTCTTCATGTTGCATCTGGGCATATATGTCGCCGCCTCCAGAATCCCGATGGGAGCGGAAAAATCAGCGCAGAGAATGCCTATTTTTCCCGCAGATGTCGAGCATCAGTGCCCGCACGTGATAATCGCTTGTAGCGGCAGGCCAAGGCACTATCCAAAACGAAGAGTCGGGAGCCAAGCGGCGTCTGGTCTCAGCACAGCGACGCCAGATCGTGTGCCTGTTTCATGGAATCAGGAACATGATTCAACCAATTGTTTTTGAATATTTTTTAAGCTGAACCACACCACGCTTCAGCTCGACATACTCCCTAGTCCGGACCCCGGCCTGCGGAACGGCCCCTGACCGAAGCCAGATCATGAGCCATGAGCCGGGCGCCAGCCTGCTGCAAGCGCTTCCTTTTCAGTGCAGAACCAGCGTTCGCCACGGGCCTCGTCGATCGTCACCTTGTCGTACCAGGGGCTCCAGGGCATGTGATAGATTTGGCCATTGCGCGTGACGTTGCCCTTGATGGCACAGCCCTCGGGCGCCCGCTGTTGCGCGGTGGTCCAGTGACGCTTGCGGTATTCCCACGGGGGCTGATTGTCCTGCGTCGCGAAGATGCCGCGGTGGTTGGCGCGTGCATCTTGCTCCTCGGCGACATACGAAGCCGAGTACTTCACGAAGGCCCAGGCATTGCCATCGGACACCATGCGCCGATTGATCTCGATGCCGTCGACAAAGCAGACGCCGAGTATGCGGCCGTACCTGTCCTTGCCGCGGCTATCGCAATTCACGGTACGGCCATCGACAAGATTGCGCAGTGCCTTGGTGGAAGCGGCACCGCAGCGCCATGTGCCGAAGAGGCGTCGCGTGCAGGTCTGGCCGGATTCGGGAGCATCGATGCCTTCAAGGCGTATGCGCTGGCCGGCAATTTCAATGGTATCTCCATCGACCACCGATGCCGAGCCGACAATGTGGCCATGATCGGGTGCGGCTACGCCCTGAGTGAGGCTTGCGGCGAGGATCAGTATGCAACCCAGCGCGAGCGCCACTGACTTGCGAGTTGTATATGTCAATCCAGACTCTCTCATAAGTTGAATCTGGATGATTCGGGTGTTGGAACCTAGGCGCAGCGGTGGCGAAAGGTTGCCAAACAGTTAATGGACTGGTGGGACTAGCAAAATGGTATGTGCTTGGGTTGACGAACCGAAGGCACGCGGCAGACGGGAGGGACGGCTGACCGCAAGCCGGCTCAGGCGGGGGTCACGAGCCCGATCAGAGACGCCGACAGAAGCGTCGCCAGAAACCCGACGGCGACCGAACGAGGCGCCAGCGAAACAACCTCCGTTCGGCGTTCTGGCAACATGGCGGTCAGGCCGCCCAGCATGATCCCGAGCGAACCCAGATTGGCAAAGCCGCAGAGCGCGTAGGTCAAGATCAGGCGGGAGCGCTGCGACAGCTCGGCGCCGCCAGCTCCGGCCAGATCGAAATAGGCTATCAGTTCATTGAGGACCAGCCGCTCACCAAGCAACGCACCGGCCTGTCCCGCTTCCGACCAGGGGATGCCGACTATCCACGCCAGCGGTGCCATTAGCCAACCCAGCAGCTGCTGGAGCGTCAGCTTGACGCCAAACGGCTCGGCCAACCCGCCCAGAAGCGAGTTTGTCAGCGTGACGAGCGCGATGAATACGATCAGCATTGCGGCGACGGCCACAACGAGACCGACGCCGTCCATTGTGCCCTTGGTGATCGCGTCGATGGCGTTGCGCGGCGGGTCCTCGATGACGATATCCGCCGTTTCCGGTCCACCCATGAAACCTTCGGGTACGGCGAGTCGCGCGAGCATGAGCGCGCCGGGAATGTTCATCAACGAAGCAGCCAGGAGGTGGCCCGCGGCACCCGGCAACAGTGGCTCGAGAACGGTCGCATAGAGCGCCATGACGGTGCCCGCGACGGTGGCCATCGCAACTGTCATCATGGCGAAGAGAGCGCCGCGGCCGAGGTCTCGCAGGTAGGGGCGGATGAGGAGCGGAGCCTCGACAAGACCTAGGAACAGCGAGGATGCGGACACGGTGGCCAGCGGGCCGCCAATGCCGGTGGCACGGCGGAGCACGTAAGCGAAGCCACGGACGACGGACTGCAGCACGCCCCAGTGATAGAGCAACCGCACCAGTGCGGAGAGCACGAGGATCACCGGCAAAACTCGAAACGCGATGATGAAATCATTATGGGGTGACGTTCGTTCGAATGGAGCCGGGCCGCCGGCAAGATACCCGAAGACCAACCGCGCGCCTGCCTCTGTCGCCTGCTGGATGGCCATCACACCAGCACCGAGCATCTGGAACGCCTGGCGCGCCAAGGGCAGGTGCAGCAGGAGAAGTGCCAGCGTGAGCTGGAATGAAATGGTGCCGACGACGATCAGCAGGGCCCGCCTCAAGCCAAGGTGGGCGCGGTTCTCCGACATGGCCCAGGCGATAAGCGGTATAAGTATCAGACCGAGGATTGCCTGCGCCTGCAGCATGCGCTTCACACCGGCTCAGCGACTGTCATGACGGGGGGCATCGCGCGCTGCGAGTTCCGCGCCGACGTCATCCCCATCCTCGTCGGCATCGGCATCGGTGACGGGAATTGCGTAAGCGCCATTCAGCCAACGGGCCAGATCGACGTCTGCGCACCGGCGCGAGCAGAACGGGCGGAAATCGCGCGCGGTCGGCTCGCCGCAGATGGGGCATGTCGGTCCCGTCTTCGCCACGTCGGCGCGTCTCCCATTTCCCTTTCGTCGCCCACCGGTGCGCTCGGCCAACGCCGCCTACTCGGGTTCGAGCTCGGCGGAACGGGCCCACGCATAATGCACGGGAAAGCCTTCGGCCACGATCATCTGCGTCACCTCGGTCAACGGCAGCCCGACGACGTTGGTGTAAGATCCATTGATATTCTGGACAAAAGCCCCCGCCAGTCCCTGGATGGCGTAGCCTCCGGCTTTGCCGCGCCATTCGCGCGAGGCTATGTAAGCCTCGATCTCGTTGCGCGAGAGATGCTTGAAGCGCACGCGCGTGTCGACGATTTTGGTGCGCAAGCGGTCATCGGGCGCGATAAGGCAGACGCCAGTCAATACGCGATGGGCACGCCCGGACAAGAGCTGAAGCGCGGCCACCGCCTCCTCGATATATTGGGGTTTCATAAGCACGCGACGGCCCACGGCCACGATGGTGTCGGCTGCGAGCACATGTGCATGAGCAATATCGTGATCGTTGGCTATCTGATCGCGGGCCGATTCGGCCTTCGCGCGCGCCAGTCGGGCGACGAGGGCGCGCGGCATTTCCGCCTTGCGGGGCGTCTCGTCGACGGAGGATGGCCGCACCGCGTCGGGCGTGATCCCGACTTGCGAGAGCAGCATCAGTCGCCGGGGACTGCCGCTGGCCAGCACCAGCTTGGGAATGATCGCCGCTTCGGGATCAACCGCCCGCTCGCGTGCACGCTCCTGGCGCAACGTCTCGCGCCGGGGACCGTCGGTCCGGCGCAATACGTTGAGCAGCGCGGTCTTGGGCAACGACATGACGGCTCCGTGTCAGACGGCGGACGACAGATGCGGCTCGCTTGGCCGCGCCTTTTGGCATTCGTTGTGCCGAGGTAACAATCTAAGTGCAGACTTCCCCCGCCGAAACGCCGGAATCATGGCGTGCCCGGCGCAGCGGAGAATGCAAAGCGGCGCCGTGAAAAGCAAGCCCGCACAAAGGGATTGCCAGCGGGGGGGCGGGTCGGGCTAAATCGAGCGGATTTCCGGGCTATGCGTTCGAGCGGAGGGCCTTTCATGGCCATGAACGACAAGCATCTTGAGCTGATCGAGAATGCGGCGATGTTCGAGCCGTTGGACGACGCCGACCGGCGCGCACTACTGGCGGAGATGCGCCCTGTCAGCTTCGACGCCGGACAAGTGATTTTCACGCGCGGCGACAAGGGCCGTGATGTCTATCTCGTCACACAGGGCCGCGTGCGGCTTTCGGTTCTCACCGTAGAAGGCCGCGAGCTGTCTTTCGCGCATGCGGAGGCGGGATCGGTTTTCGGCGAGATCGCGATGCTGGACGAAGGGCCACGCTCGGCCGACGCCACCGCGGTCGTCAAAACTGATGCATTGAGCCTCGGGCGCGGCGCGTTCATGAGGCTCGCCGAGTCGCGGCCGCATCTGGTCGACGCTGTGGTGCGCTTCCTGTGCCGACGCATCCGCGATGCCGACCAGCAACTCGAGGCGATCGCCCTTTGCCCGATCGAGGTGCGGCTGGCGCGCTTCTTCTTGGCGGCCGCGCGGCAGAAGGATCCCGAAGCGGTGGAAGGCAGCGTGGCCGTGGATCTGGGCATGTCACAAGGGGAGCTCGCGATGCTGATCGGCGCGAGCCGGCCGAAGGTCAACACCGCTCTTTCAATGCTGGAATCGAGCGGTGCGATCACGCGAAAGGGCAGCCAATTCACTTGCGATATCGAGGAGCTTTCCACGGTGGCCGGTCTTGAGTAGCGCGCCGTGCGAAAGTGCTCCTGCGGCAGTCGCAGTGGCACGGCGAGGATCGAGCAAACAGGACATGAAACGCTTCCGGCAGACAGTCACGAGCACTCTAGGCCGCCTCGCACGGCTGCCGGGGATCTCGGGGCTCGTGTCCGGGTTTGGCCGGCTGGCGGAAGCAGGCACGGCAGGGTATCGCCGCGACATCAAGCGGCGCCTGATGATCCTCAACGTGTTCGCCTACCTGATCGTCCTCACGACGATGATCTTTGCGCTCCAGTACGGACTTACCGAGGGCGCGGAGTACCGGCCGCTGGTGATTATCAACATCGCAATTGCCGCGGTCGTAGCGTTCGTACCGTTCGCGCACCGCTTCAGCGAGATCGCAGGCGGGCTGTTGATCGTCGTTACCGAGTATGTCGCACTAACCGGGATTGCCTCCTACCTCGGCCGCGAAGGAGGCACTGCGCTTCTGTTCGTCATCGGCGCGGCGGCGCCGTTCTTCGTGTTCGGGCTTGACCGCGTGCGCCTTGCCGTGGCGGTCGTCATCATCGGGCTCGCGCTGCATCTTTACGTCTGGTTCTCATTCCCGCAGGGCGCCGCCTATATTCCTTCCAATCCGCGCATTCTCAACGATCTTTACACGCAGAGCGCGGTCACCGCGTTCGGGCTCATTGCCGTGACCGTTTGGTATGCGTTCCGGCTGGTCGAGAATGCGAAATTGGAGACCGACCGGCTTTTGCGCAACATACTGCCTGAAAAGATCGTCGAACGGCTCAAATCGAAGCCCGAAGCGCTCATCGCGGACACGTTCGAGAGCGCCTCGATCCTGTTCTCCGACATCTCAGGATTCGTGCCGCTGGCGCGCTCACTCGGCGCGGCAAAGGTGGTCGATCTCCTGAATACAATCGTGCGCGAGTTCGACGCTCTGGCGGCCAAGAACGGCGTCGAGAAGATCAAGACGATCGGAGATGCCTACATGGCTGCGGCTGGCATACCCGAACCGGCGTCAGATCACACCGAGCGCGTGGCACGCATGGGCCTCGAAATGCTCACCTACATCGAGCGGCTGCGCGGCGAGACCGGCATAGACATCGGACTCCGCATCGGCATCGCGTCGGGCCCAGTGATGGCGGGTGTGATCGGAACGCAGAAATTCAGCTACGACGTGTGGGGCGATACGGTGAACCTCGCCAGCCGGCTTGAGAGCCGCAGCGTGCCGGGTCGCATCCTCATTTGTCCGGCGTGCCGCCAGCGCCTGGAGCACGCATTCACGTTCGAGAGTCGCGGCGAGATCGAGATCAAGGGCGTCGGCCTGCAAGAGACATTCTTCGTGACCGGCCTCAAGGCGGCGTGAGCGGGTCCCGAGATCAAACACTCGGGCCTCCTTCGAAGCCGAAGCGCTGCCTGATCTTTTCAAACAGCCTGTCGCGCACGCCGCGATAGTATTGCAGCATCTGCTCGCGGTTGCCCTGCCCGAGCATAACCGTCGCGTCGATGGTCGGCCAGTACTCGACATCGACGGCCATTGTTCGCGTCAACTCGAGAGCCTGATGATGGGCCTCAGGCGACAGCGTCACGATCAGATCGAAGCTTGTATCGTTGAGTTCGGCGAGCGTGCGCGGCTTGTGAGCGGACATGTCGATGCCGATCTCGCTCATCACGGCGGCGGCAAACCCGTCCGGTTCACCAGCGCGAACGCCAGCCGATTCCACATAGACGCGCTTGCCGGCCAGATGGCGCAGTATCGCCGCAGCCATTGGCGAGCGCACAGCGTTCATGGAGCAGGCGAACAATACCGCGCCTGGCAGATCGCCCGCCATTGTGCAGCCTTACCCCTTCCAGTGAAGAGCGCAGATCAGTGTGAAAAGGCGGCGCGCGGTGTCGAAATCGACATCGATCTTGCCCTGAAGGCGTTCCAGCAGCGTGCGCGAGCCCTCGTCGTGAAGGCCGCGGCGGCCCATATCGATCGCCTGAATCTTGGACGGCGGCGCGGTGCGGATAGCGTCGTAATAGCTGTCGCACACCATGAAGTAGTCCTTGATGATGCGCTTGAAGGGCGTCAACGAGAGAAAGTGCGTGACAACGGTTTCCTCCACTTCGGTGCCCACGGCGAATTGGAGCTTCTGGTCGACGATCGACAGCCGCAGACGATAGGGACCATCATCGCGACCGGTGAGCGTGAAAGAGTTGCCGTCCAGAAGGTCGAAGATGGCGACCTCGCGCTCGTGCTCGATGTTGGCGTTGTTGCGGGCGATCGACTTCTCGTCGATGTCGATCGCGAAGAGTCGCGCGCGGCTCTGCTGCTCCATTGCCCCTTGCTCCTGCATCTCACTCCCCCGCGCATGTTGCAAGCCGGATCTCGACAGACCGGCGATGCGCCTCCAGCCCCTCCGCGCGCGCCAACGCCATCGCGGCCGGCGCGAGGCGATCGAGCGACGCGGCGTCGAGCTTCAACAGCGAGGTACGCTTCATGAAATCGAGGACGCCGAGGCCAGAGGAGAAACGCGCGCTGCGCGCGGTGGGTAGCACGTGGTTCGATCCGGCCACATAGTCGCCGATGACCTCGGGCGTGTAGCGGCCAATAAAGATCGCGCCGGCATTACGCACTCTGGCCGCCAGCGCTTCTGCGTCGGCCGTCGCGATCTCCAGGTGCTCGGCGGCAAAGCGGTCTGCTAGGGCCGGTGCCTCGTCGAGAGAGCGCAGGACAATGGTTGCGCCGAACACGTTCCAGCTTTCGGTGGCAATCACACTGCGGTTCAAGGTCTTCAGCTGATGCTCGACCGAATGCTCGACCGCCGTGGCGAAATCGGCATCATCGGTCATGAGAACCGATTGTGCCGCCGTGTCGTGCTCGGCCTGGGCCAGCAGGTCGGCGGCGATCCATGCGGGATCGTTGTCCTTGTCGGCAATCACGAGCACCTCGGACGGGCCGGCGATCGAGTCGATGCCGACGGTGCCGAACACCTGTCGCTTTGCGGCGGCGACGTAGGCGTTGCCCGGACCGACGATCTTCACCACGGGTGCGATGCTCTGCGTGCCATAGGCAAGTGCAGCAACCGCTTGCGCTCCACCTACCCGGTAAATCTCGCTGACGCCGGCAATGTCGGCTGCGGCCAGCACCAGCGGATTGAGCTCGCCGCGCGGTGTCGGCACCACCATGACGATACGTGGCACACCGGCGACGTGCGCTGGAACGGCATTCATCAGTACGGAACTCGGGTAGGAGGCAAGGCCGCCGGGAACGTAGAGACCCGCAGATTCCACGGCCGTCCAGCGATGTCCAAGCTCGACACCCGCCTGATCGGTATAGCGGTCGTCACCGGGGCGCTGGCGGGCGTGGTGTTCTGCGATGCGTTCGCGAGCAAGCTCGAGTGCCTCGAGTGTCTCCCTGCTGCAGTTCTGCCGCGCCGCCTTGATCTCGGCCGCGTCGACGCGCAGGCCGGCCTTGTCGAGGTCCACAGAATCGAACTGCTTCGAATAGGCGACGAGCGCACGATCGCCATCGCGGCGGACTCTATCGATGATTTCGCGAACGGCCGAATCGACATCCGCCGACACCTCGCGCTTTTCGCCGAGAAAAGCCTTGAAGGCCTCCTCGAAAGCGGGGTCCGAGGTCGTCAAGCGCTTGGGCATCTCTTCTTCCGGCCTTGCCGGCCGCTCCTCAAGTTCTCAAACCGCTTACCATGTTCCCGAACGGCCCGGCGGCCACGTCCGACAGGCGCCGAAACAATCGTGGAGCTGTTCGTCGCAGGCACAGCGGCCGCCGGCCATACGGCTTTCGCATCCCCCGCACCGTGCCGCAACACTGCAGTGCGGGATTTGCTACCAATCGCCACTAACCGCTTCCACCCTGCTCGCCATGGTCGGGAACGCTGCGTGCCCGCCAGACAGCTCCCAGATCCTTCAGTTCCGCCTCGATGCACTCGACGGTCAACTCAATCGCGCCGCCGCCCGCGAAGTCGATGTGGATCCGGCCGGCAGGATCGTCCTCCCCCATAGCCTTGAATGTGATTGCCAGCACGGAGAGGAAGTTCTGCTTCTGGCTGAGCGAGAAACCCGAGATGCGGGCCCCGAGGACTCGCTCGAAGCGGAGGCCGGCTCGGCGGCGCTCACTTGCAGGCTTGTGGCCGGTCCCCGCGCCGGTCAGAACGCCCACCCAGTCGAACCGATTGATTACAGCGGCAAAGCGCTTCTCGCGCGGTAGATAGGCCATATCCCCGACGCGCACGACCGCATCCTGAACGTGCGCCGAGATCACGGCCAGATCCTCGGCGTCGAGCGCAATCAGCTTGAGTGGAAGCATTGGCGGGCTGTGTGGTTGGCGCGGGTCGGTTGGCGCTGGATTAGGGCGAGCCTGCCGCCGGTTTGTCCAGCAGCGGGCTCTGGCGAGTGATACCCGTCCGGCACTGACGGCGCAACCGACGGTGGCGGTTCATCCCGCTCACCCGGGGTCGCGGGGGCAGATTGCGCCGATGAGCCGCAGGAGGGCGAGTGCCGGCGGTCAGCGCGGTCACGTCTCGCTGTAAGCGCCAAGTTTGCGTGCCGTGCGATCAGGAGCTAGCTGGCGCTTATGCGCTCGATCACGGCACCGCAGTGCGTCAGCTTTTGCTCCAGGCGTTCGAAGCCCCGGTCGAGGTGGTAGACGCGATTGATCATCGTTTCGCCCTCGGCCACGAGACCGGCGATCACGAGCGAGACCGACGCTCGCAGATCAGTTGCCATGACGGGGGCGCCTCGCAGCTTGGACACACCCTTTATGGTTGCCGTGTCACCGTGGAGCTTGATGTCGGCGCCAAGGCGGGCGAGCTCCTGCACGTGCATGAAGCGGTTTTCGAAGATCGTCTCCCGGATCACGCTGGTACCGCGCGCGGTCGTAACCAGCGCCATAAGTTGTGCCTGGAGGTCGGTAGGGAATCCGGGGAAGGGCTGAGTTTCGATGGAAACCGGGTCAATACCGGTTCCGTTGCGCGCAATGCGAATGCCGGTCTCGGTCCGCGTCACTGTCGCGCCAACGTCATCAAGCACGTCGAGCGCGGTCTCCAGCAGCTCCATGCGGGTGCCCTCTAGGAGCAGGTCGCCTCCTGTCGCAGCCACGGCATAGGCAAAAGTGCCCGTCTCGATGCGGTCCGGAAGCACCGTGTGGACAGCACCTTCAAGGCGGTCTCGGCCCTGGATGCGCAATGTGGACGTCCCGATTCCCTCGATGCGACACCCCATCTTTGCAAGGCATTCTGCGACGTCACCGACCTCGGGTTCGCGCGCTGCGTTCTCGATCACCGTCTCGCCCTTGGCGAGGGCGGCGGCGAGTAGCACGTTATGCGTGGCGCCGACGGATACCTTCGGGAAAACGATGCGGCCACCATGCAGACCCTTGGGCGCCTTGGCGACAACATAACCACGATCGATATCGATTTCGGCGCCTAGCGCTTTCAGGCCTTCCAGATGCAGATCGACCGGGCGCGTGCCGATCGCGCAACCGCCCGGGAGAGAGACACGAGCCTCGCCCATACGGGCGATCAACGGACCCAAGACCCAGAAGCTCGCGCGCATTCGGCTCACCATCTCGTAGGGAGCCGTGGTGTCGACGATATCCCGGGCGGTCAGATGGAAGGTCTCGCCCAGATGCGGGGAGACGCCCGGGCGCTTGCCATCTACAGCAAGGTCGACGCCATGATTGCGCAATATGCGGGCCAGCAAGTTCACGTCGGCGAGATTGGGCACGTTCTTCAGCGTCAACCGATCGGCCGTCAACAGGCTGGCGATCATCAGCGGCAGCGCCGCGTTCTTGGCACCCGAGATGGGAATAGTGCCCTCTAGCCGGTTCCCCCCGACGATCCTTATCCGATCCATATTCCGCTCTGCTGCCCCGTTCTCTAGAAAGCCGGCCATCGCATTTGCGGCCGGGCGGCATTCTTCAACTGCAATCCTGCGTCTACGACGGTTCGGCTGGCGAAGATTTGCCAGACCGAGCTTCGTTACTCATCCTCCCTCTCATGCGGACCGGCCGCTGCGCGGGCCTGAGCGCCGCCATTGTCGACGTCGCCGGTGGCAGGATCCCGCGTGCGTGAGCGTACCTGTTCTTTGCGCCGCTTGAGATTGGCGCGCAACTGAGCTTCCAGACGCTCGGTCCGCGCCTCTCGCGCGCCTTTCGGTCGCTTGCCACCGCGCATGATTGTCGTCGCTCCGCCTTTCGCCGGCATGCGGCTGCTGTTTCAAGACGCCGTCCGAGTTTGCAGCCGTTGCATCAGTTCCTTTGCCGGATGGCGCGATTAGCATGCAAACGGTCCACCAAAAACGGCGCTCTCAGAGAAATGGTTGTTTCCGGGTCTCCTCTTTACCACGATCGCACCTGCCCAACGCCAGACCTTTCGGCGGGTGAGGCACCGTTTCAAACCGCTTTCGCGGGGCAATCGCCATCGCGTCGAATGCGGCTGGTGATCCGATGCGGATGCGCCTTGCCCGGGCCAAGTGGTTATGGCAGTGTGCGCCCGCTTCGGCAGGCTCGGTCTCCGGAGCTGGGTGTTTTTTGCCCGTGATGGCCGATCCCCATCGGTGTCATAAGTGCGGGCACGACCTGATCTGCTGCCGTAGCTCAGTGGTAGAGCACTCCCTTGGTAAGGGAGAGGCCGTGAGTTCAATCCTCACCGGCAGCACCATGAAAAAATCAATAAAATCAATGTTTTGATGGCAATTTTTGCTTATGCTCGACGGCGCCAAAGGCGCCTGGGGCAGCGGACAGCAACTGCGCCGCAAGCTGTGCGGTGCGTCTCGCAGGCTGCCGGGCAAGTTGCCCGCGCGAGCTGATACTCGCGCGGCTTCGTCTTTCACTCGCAGGAGCGACTGAAAGGATTCCGGTCGACGGGTTGGATGGTGGCGGGCGACCCTGCTCCCAATGCGTATCGCTTAATGCATATACGGAGCCTGCCCTCCGTACACAGGGACGGGAGTGGCAAAGAAAAAGCCGCTGTCGAACGGGCCGCCTGGTGTCTGCATTGTTTGCGACGAGTCCACGAAGCGACGCGTATCGACGGAGTCCAGATACTTGTAGGAGTACCCACCTACGCGACGGCCGCCGTAGATCACGCCTCGCAAGGGCTTATGTTTACCGCTTTGGGCTTTGGCGCTGGCGGCGTTCGCCTCGGGGCTCGCAGAAAACATCAGGGCTGCTGCGATCAATAGAACTGACAAAACGACTTTCATGATCAGGCTCTCTGCTTGGCCCCGCATTGGGCAGGGACGGGTGCAACAAGAAACTTCGCATGAGTTTGTCCGATGGACCATTAATAATCTACCCACGCTTCCGAATAAGAATTTGCTCAACACGAGCATTCCAAGGGGCCTCCATGCAACCGCGGCCGCTCCCGAGCAACCACCTCAAGGGAAGATAAAGGTGAGCGCCAGCCGTCCTCCAACGCCGTGCGGCCCGCTGTCAGGGCTGTCAGCCCAGTATTTGAGCCCCGCCTGAATGCTAACGGGCTGATCGCCGAACTTCGTGAGCTTGGTGATCATGAAGTTAATCGGGATCGACCACTCGTCAGCAACCCAGTCGTAACTCGACTCGGTGTTGAGCGTATAGGTCCAGCCACCGCTCGCGGCGTAAGCGATGAAGGGTTGGATGAACGTGCTGCTGACGTCCGCCCGGTCCTCATCCCCGGCAAACGACCAGACGTGGTTGACCAGAGCGCCGACGGTCCAAGGGCCAGTCTGCTGGAGCGCAACAGCGGTTGGGCCTGCTGCCCACTTACCGCTTGTGAGCAGAGTATCGGTTCCTGTGCGCCATAAGACTGCCGGTCCTGCACCCCAGGTAAATCCGTTCACGGTCGGCGGCACGAAAAAGAAGCTTTGCAGCGTGTCACCAAAACCGAACTGTTCTCCCGCACCTGGAAAAATATCGTTCTGACCAATGACGGGTAGAATTGTGCGCACGACGAGCGTCAATCGGCTATCGAGTTTGAAGGGCGTAACCGGCTGAATGTTGGTCGTGATGCGGTGCCCGTCTCTTTCAGGGCCGATCCTCGCGTCGTAATTCACCTGGATAGGCAGCAATGTCAGCGACGCAATCGGATTGGACAGCTGCTTTTGTATGTCGCTGTCCTGCGCTCGTGCCTCCGACATCAGACCAGCGGCAAAAGCCGCGGCAAGCACCAGCCGGATGGCAATGTCATTGGTGAACATCAAAGCAGCCTTGAAAAAAGAATTGGCGTCGCATGGCGACTCGAAATTATGCGCAGAAGTATACGTTGACCGCCGCGTCCGGACAGAGTTCCGGACTCATCGCTGCAAAGTTATTGAGCGACTGTAGTTCATGTGCCGCACAAGCATGTCCACCTACCAGGAGCGAAACCAGACGGCATAATTATGCATCCCAATGCGTATTTTCTCCTTCCGCCGATCGCATGTGTGAACTACCATCAACGTGTCGCACAATTGGTGTACAGGTCGATTGGCGGCATAGGGGGGCACAGGTGGATGTGCCCAAGATGCAATTCAGATTAGAACCAAAAGATCTACCTGAGTGTAGAGAGCTGGTCGGCGGCAAGTCGTCAAACCGAAGTTGCCGCTTCTGTGTGCACTTTTCCCAACGCTCGACTGCCCCTTCAGAAATTGATTTTTGCGCGGACTTTCCCGCCCGTTGACGTGAATCAACGGGGCGTCTTTGTCGGCATGCTTCATTCAGTAAGAGTTCAGTTCGCCGAATTTTTTCTGCCGGTTTGAGAAATGGATTGGAGAAGAGTGATGCGTCATATACTCGATTGCATAACCTGCGCGATCGCAGCCATGACAATGGCTGTGATCGGAGCAACCGGGGCATTTGCCCAGGACAAGAAGCCGAACATCCTTTTTATTGTGTCGGATGACACCGGATACGGTGACCTCGGTCCTTATGGCGGCGGCGCAGGTCGCGGTATGCCCACACCCAATATTGATCGCATGGCGGATGAAGGCATGACCTTCTTCTCCTTTTATGCGCAGCCGAGCTGCACACCTGGCCGGGCCGCGATGCAAACAGGTCGCATCCCCAATCGGAGCGGCATGACGACGGTTGCCTTCCAAGGTCAGGGCGGCGGATTGCCCGCGGCCGAATGGACGCTCGCATCTGTTCTCAAGCAGGGCGGATATCAGACTTATTTCACGGGTAAATGGCACTTGGGTGAGGCTGATTATGCCCTGCCGAACGCCCAAGGCTATGACGAGATGAAGTACGCAGGGCTCTACCATCTCAACGCCTATACCTATGCAGACCCGACGTGGTTCCCCGATATGGATCCCGAGTTGCGTGCCATGTTCCAGAAGGTGACCACTGGGTCGCTCTCAGGGAAGGCCGGTGAAAAGGCCAAGGAAGATTTCAAGATCAACGGCCAATACGTGGACACACCGGAGAAGGGGGTGGTCGGTATTCCGTTCTTCGACGGCTATGTCGAGAAAGCGGCACTAGAGTTCCTGGAAAAATCGGCGAAGGACCCGAGCAAGCCCTTCTTCATCAACGTGAACTTCATGAAGGTTCACCAACCGAACATGCCGCATCCAGATTTCGAGCATAAGTCGTTGTCGAAGTCGAAGTACGCCGATTCAGTCGTTGAGCTCGATGCCCGCATCGGTCGCATCATGGACAAGCTGCGCGAGTTGAAGCTCGATAAGAACACTCTTGTCTTCTATACGACCGACAATGGTGCGTGGCAGGATGTTTATCCAGACGCGGGCTACACGCCGTTCCGCGGCACCAAGGGTACTGTGCGTGAAGGCGGCAATCGCGTTCCAGCTATTGCGGTGATGCCGGGCAAGGTAGCGGCCGGTTCAAAGAACCACGACATCGTTGGCGGCCTGGACCTAATGGCAACTTTCGCCAAGGTAGCGGGCATCAGCCTCCCGGATAAGGATCGAGAGGGTAAGCCGATCATCTTCGACAGCTATGACATGACCCCCGTCCTGTTCGGCACCGGCAAATCCGAGCGCAAGTCCTGGTTCTACTTCACCGAGAACGAACTAACACCAGGCGCTGCCCGCGTTGGCAATTACAAGGCCGTGTTCAACCTGCGCGGTGACAACGGCGCAGTGACCGGCGGTCTTGCAGTCGATACCAATCAGGGATGGAAAGGGCCCGACAAGTACGTCGCGACTGTTCCGCAGATCTTTGATCTGTGGGCGGACCCGCAGGAACGCTACGATATCTTTATGAACAACTACACGGAGCGCACCTGGACTTTGGTGACGATCAATGCCGCCGTCAAAGAATTGATGAAGACCTATATTAAGTATCCACCCCGCAAGTTGCAGAGCGAGGTCTACACTGGCCCGATCACTTTGACTCAGTACGAGAAGCTGCAATTTGTTCGGGAGTCGCTTGGCAAGGAAGGCATCTCTCTTCCCATGCCGACTGGCAACTAAGATTTGCATTCGACGAGCCGGCGGCGTGCCGGCTCGTCCTCATTGTTTGATCATCCATAAACAACTGCGAGGGACCTTTAATGTATTGCGGCCTCACCCGTCGCGGCCTTTTCACTGGGTTAGCGACCATCATCCTGGCCATCGGATCTCCTCATCAGTCTCTGGCGGTTGACAAAGATCCACTGCCATCCTGGAACGAGGGCGCCACCAAAAAAGCCATCGTTGATTTCGTCACTGCCGTGACGACTTCCGGCGGCACCGATTATGTCGCACCGGAAGACCGCATTGCCACGTTCGACAACGACGGCACGCTTTGGCCCGAACAGCCGATGTACACCCAGCTTGCGTTCGCGCTCGACCGGGTCAAGGCGATGGCGCCGCTCCATCCTGAATGGAAAGAAAGGCAACCGTTCAAAGCTGTTCTAGAGGGCGACCTCAAAGCTCTGGCGGAGGCCGGAGAGCACGGACTGCTCGAACTCGTCATGGCGACACATGCCGGAATGACAACGGTTGAGTTTGCCAAGATCGTCACGGATTGGCTCGCGACCGCCCAGCACCCGAAGTTCAAGAAGCCCTATACGAAGCTGATCTATCAGCCGATGCTGGAGCTGCTCGCATATCTCCGGGCGAATGGGTTCAAGACCTACATCGTCTCTGGCGGTGGGGTCGAGTTTATGCGTCCCTGGTCGAAGGAGGTCTACGGTATCCCGCCAGAGCAGGTCATCGGCTCATCCATCAAGACCCAGTTCGAAATGCGTGACGGCCGTCCAACTCTGTTCCGGCTGCCCGAGATCAATTTTATCGACGACAAGGCTGGAAAGCCCGTCGGCATAAATCAGTACATCGGTCGCCAACCGATTGCAGCCTTCGGGAACTCCGATGGCGATCTCCAGATGCTCCAGTGGACGACACTCGGGGACGGACGACGGTTCGGGCTTATCGTTCATCACACCGATTCAGAACGAGAATATGCCTACGACCGCAAATCACCCTTTGGCAAACTCGACAAGGCGCTTGACGCGGCGGAGTCTAACCGATGGTCAGTCGTGGACATGAAGCAAGACTGGAATGTCGTGTTCCCTGACTAGCGGATTGCCGGGGACAAGATCGCGTTCATGTCGCAGCAACGCATGAACACGATCCAAGTCCTTCAATTGAGCATGTTCTTCATACTCAAGCGCTGCACACTTCAGGTGAACATGCTCTAACGGAACGCGATCCGTCTGATCGCTCTCGATCCAAACCGCAAGTGGCTTTACAGGCAAGGAAGCGGTGCCTTGCTCAGATCGATCGCGAACCGACGTGCCGCTTCCGGCCGGCTCAACCGCTCGATCTGAACTGCGCATCGTACCTGCGCGAATAATTCCATCGGCCTCATCCCTCCGCCCACTTCCGGACGCGGCACAAGGCCTGTCGATGCGCAGAAATTGCTCCGGCGCAAGCGAACAACGCGGCGGATTTACCGAGGGATTTTCGCTCCGGCGGTTACACGGCGCTGTGCCTCAGGGAAAGTCCTTCACATCGCGTTGGCCAAGAGGCCAGAGGTCAAAGACTGTCGCATACTCTTTCATGCGCTTGTCGAACGCCACTAGGTCAAAAGCGGTCTCCAGCGGACAGGTTGGCTCAGTACAGCCAAACTCCTGCCGACACTCGGCCTCCGACCGGCACACGCGGACGCTTCTTCCGACGCGAGGACAGTATTGGTAACGAGGATCAGACGCGTAGAACATGAATTGAACCTCCCAATATCGCTGATTGCCTGCACGAGCATAGTGTCCTTCGAACGTGACGGCCCTTGACCGATGTCAATCAGATTCCAGTTGGGACGGACGCCCAGACTTGTTGACTGCTTGGACATGTGCAGAGAGCGGAAAGTGCCGCCACGGGCCGCGCACTGACAAGCCAAGACCTTGATTGTTCGCCATGGCCTCAAGCCATCATTTTGATTTGGCGGATTTCTTTTCTGCTGGTGACTTGTCCGCCGATTCAGTTGTTTGCCTATTGGGCTCAAGAAAAAGCGACAAACCGTAGATCCGCCAGCGCGCATTCACCTTCTCATAAGTGATATCAAAGTTGGCGCTCACCGACGGACCTGGAAAATTTCCACTGATGCGGAGGCGACCGTCCGTTCCGATCTCTGGCGGCCGCTTCATTTTCGGCTCTTGAATTGCGACCGATCGCAGATCCAAGCCTTTTGCTATCAAATCCGCAAATGTCTGATAGAGCCGCCCCGATGTGTTCTGCTCGCGAACGGAAGGCGCAATCAAATCTCTGAGTACCGAAAAATTTCCAGTCGACATTGCATCGTTGAGCGTCAGCAATGACGTCCTTACGAGAATGAGTATTTCCTTGTTGGCTGCTTCGGCGTTCGACGGGGATGAGGTTTCGTTGACGCGACTACCGGTCAATGGCGATGTGGCTGGAAGCCATCTTTCTAGCGGGTGGGCGGATGGCAAATCTTGCGCAACAACCGGGCCGAAGGCTAACCCAAGACTCAACAGGGCGAAACCAATGGGATGACCAGGCAGCAAACGCAAGCGCTTTGCCATTTCTACCAGCCAACAGTAACACCCGCCTTGCCCGCCACGGTTCCGTTGCTTGTGCCCCAGCCGACTCCGGCATCCATGACAACGTTTTGACTGATGGCACCGGCGGCGGTCACGCCTACGGCGTTCGTACCATCAAAATTTCCCCAGCCGCCGCGCATTGCAAACGTCTGCCCGCTTCTTAGGAGCGGCGCTTCGAGTGCCAGTGAAATCGCTATGCCCTCGGCGAGCTCATTGTCACGTTGCCGCAGATCCCGGACATTCGACTGCAGCGAAGAAATATCGGCCGTGTTTTGATTTATTTGAATTTGCTGACTATCGTTGACATTCTCGATCGCGGCAAGGCGAGTATCTTGCTGATTGTTGACCGTTACAATCGAATTGATCTGTGTCTGCTGATTGCCAATCGCGAGGTCCTGCGCGTTATTCTGATCATCAACGTACTGCTTGTTTGCGGCGTCCGTGCCAGCTGTTGGCGTGCCGACGCCCTGCAGACGGTTACCGTTGAAGTTTACGGTGTTGCCCGACTGGACACTGACTCCGCCATTGAAGGTGGAGGAACCGTTCACTGTTGCGGGGCCGTTCACGGTTAGGGACGACGTCGTAACCGTGCTTGACGTCAAGCCGGCGTTGAAAGTCGCGGAAGCATTGTTGAATGTCGCCGCAGCACCGAACGTGGCAGTTCCATCGGCTCCATTGAGGACAATCTGGTTGGCTGCAGGGCCGACCTTCACGTATTCTGAAAGGTGCAGCGGATCTGAATTGCTACAGTCATCGTTTATTGAAATGCCGACGACGCCGCCCCTCACGCAGAGTGTGTTTTCGTTGTCTCCGCCGTCAAGGCCCAGGCTCACCTGGGCGTTCGCCGCACTCTGAACAATAGCCAACAAGGCGAATCCAGCTGCTAATGCCAGGGATTTCCTCCCAAAACCATGGATTTTGATACGCATATTAAACTCCACGCGAATAAAGAACCCTGCTAGGAAAAAAGAGTACGGCACATGCTCACCCCTCCGCCTCCTCTGTTCAGAGGAGGCCGAGGGGCAGTGCTTCACTTGCCGCTCTGCGTGTGTCTGCTTGTCTACACCGGGACTGGGATCAGGCAGCTGCGATCCAATATTGACGTGTCATCGTATAATCCCTTCTTCCCACATCTCGGCGCTCCGATACAGGTCCACTCGAAATCAATAATGGGTGCTGTCCAAGGCCGGAATCCGGTTCGAAACTATTTCGCTCGCCCGCATGCGACGTTCACATCAATATGGTTTGAGCACCTCATTTGCCTGCGGAGCTGAAATGACCGGCACCATTTCCCACGAGGACCTCTCGGAACTCATTGGCCGCATATATGATTGCACGCTAGACCCCTCACAGTGGGATGCGACGCTCGCTCATACTCTAGATTTGCTTCGCTGCCGGTCCGCGGTTCTGCACCTCAATGATGTTCGTCATAACCGCATCCTGCTGCATAAGGGGGTTGGACTGGATCCCGACTGGGTCGAGCGAATGGGGCCGTTTATCCCCGACTTGCACGCCTTACTGCCAGCCGAGCCCGCGCTCGACGAGCCCTATGTATTGTCGCGAGACGTGCCGCGTTCAGTCGTTGAGGCTTCGCCCTACGTACAGGAATGGCTGAGACCCCAAGGTTACGTCGATATAACGCAATTGTTTCTTTTGCATACGCCGTCGCGATTCTCTGGATTTGGCCTAAGCAGGCATCAGAGTGCGGGCCTCTTCGGTGACAGGGAGATCGAGCTGCTGCGGATCTTGCTACCGCATGTGCGCCGGGCCGTGACCATCAGCAACGCGCTGGAGATGAAATCCATCGAAAAGGCACGAATGTCGGAAACGCTCGACAAGATGAACGTGGGAGCCGTTCTTACCAATGAAGACGGTCGTATTCTTTATGCCAATCGCGCAGCAGAAGCCATGATGCGCAAAGGCGGAGCCTTGCGGAACAGCGGAGGTATATTGACCACGAACGGCCCAGCGGCCTCTGCTGAAATCAAATCTGCCATCAAGATTGCAGCCCGAAATGAGAGCGGTATCGGAAAAGCCGGGCTTGCAGTCCGGCTGACAGAGGATGACGCCCTGGCGATGATTGCACACGTGTTGCCATTGGGAACGGGCGAGGTGCGATCGCGGCTCGAGCCGGGATCAGTTGCTGCTGTGTTTATCAACCCGGCTGCAGACGATGCTGCGAGCGCAAGAGCTCTTTCGGATTGCTTTGGATTAACGCCTGCCGAGACCCGCGTGCTAACACGAATTTTGTCAGGCAAAACGGTGGCTGAAACGGCGGCAGACCTCGGGATCGCGGCGACCACAGCGCGCACTCACCTAGACAGCATTTTCGTCAAGACCGGTGTTTCGCGGCAGGCGGAACTCTTTCGCCTTGCGGCGCACGTTGCTCCACCGGTCGGACCAAAATCGTAATATGCCAGTACTCGCTTATCGCCCATCACGATACCACTGCGGGGCGCACTCGGAAGTCTAAATTTCATCGACCCGCATACGCCATCGCGAACATCACAGCTAAAGGGCCACCTCATCGGTGTGACCGAAACCCTTGGTATAGTCGAGAACCGAGATGACTTTTGGTGCCACCCGAAAGATGCGGACGTCGTCGACGCCAGGCATGGGGCCTGGCAAGGAGGATTGTTCGGGGTACTTCGTGGGCAACATCGCCAGCACCCTCTCCGCTTCTGAACGGTCAGTGACGAGGTGTGCGCGTGCCGCCATGGACAGTCCTGAAATCTCCATGATCTGAGGCGTGTCGTGATCGATAGTAAGGGAAATTCTATCGTCGCGCGCGAGATTTGCGGCCTTCTGACTGTCGCGCCCACACAAGAAGTAGAGCGTGAGTCCTTCGTTGACGTAACCAACTGTCGTTGCTTGCGGCCAACCATCCGGCCGTAGCGTTGCCACTGTCATGATCCGGTGATCGTCGAGCAGTTCCAGAATCCTTTTCTCGATCTCCTTGTCCATCTGCAACCTCCCAATTTCGGTCGGGGCGCCAACCGGGCTTCAAACACCCAATACCTTACGCCCGAAACTCAATAGAATTAAAAGAACCTAATTGCTCTTGGCCGGCGAGATTTGCCAGCAATTCGGAATGATCTGCGCTACGGGGCAAGATAACCCGGAACGGCCGGTTGCCCTGGAGTATAGCGCGCGGGCCGATCCAGCGATGATCCGATCGTTCCAGCCCTTGCTGGATGATGGCTGTCGCTTTCGGACGTAACCCCACAATCTGTCCATGATCCGATCGGTCGTACCCGCCCTCAAGATTGTCGAGGCAGGTCGACAGGCAGATAATCGACGCCGGATCTCTGTATCGGTTGAGGGTATAGCCTCATGAATTCCATGAACTCCAGCGGCATATTTACGGTCACCGGCAAGCCAAGTTCACGCGCCTCTGCCGCCGTCAATGCATAGTCGTGGGTCCAATGACCACCGGCAAGTTTTTCTGCGAGCTGCTCGGCTTTCGACTGCTCCATCTCGGGTGTGAGCAACTCAACTGCCCCTCGCTTCACCTGTGCGAGAGCTTTCTCGCTCACGTCTGCCAACACGAGCGTCAGATCGAAAAGCTTGTCGGGCGACTTGCTGTCTCTCGCCTTCACAATGCTCGCGGCCGGCAGGCCACCAATCTGCGGATCAATGGGTCCCAGCACAGAAAATTCACCCAAGACAATCTCGTCAGCGGCCAGCGCAATGAGAGTTCCACCCGACATTGCATAAACCGGAACAAACACCGTGACCTTTGCGGGATGCGCCTCCACGGCTCGGGCGATCTGCATCGCCGCCAAGACCAACCCACCCGGGGTATGCAAGACCAAGTCTATCGGTGTGTCTCTCGGCGTTTCCTTGATGGCGGCAATGACAGTCTGAGCATCCTCGAGATCGATGTGCCGCGCGACGGAGAAGCCCAACAAGCTACGCTTCTCTTGCCGATGGATCATCGTAATCACGCGCGTTCCGCGCTTGGCTTCGATGCGTGCAATGGCTCTCAAGCGCAGATATGTCATCCAGCGGCCCATCAACAGGGGCTGCAACGCCATGAGGACAAATGCGATCCAGATCAGGGAAGCGAAATCCATCGGAGTGATCCCCTCGTACGAATTGATTCTTTGGAGCAAACTGCTGACAAGGGCCCGGTGACCTTGGCCCGAGCTGCAGCCGCCGATGTGACGGCCCGAAATGCAGAAGCACTATACGACTTTGCCGCTAGACGACGTCATCCGGCACTTGCTTGTCAATCGGGGGCAGGTGCCAAGATGGCGCCGCCGATCGGGTAAAGGCCGGCTGGACCCCTCAGGGAGCAGCGCTTCAATAAAGGTGGAGATTCCAAAAACGACCCTTGTCATCGTCCAACGCGAAGCGAGAGATCGACCACGTTCGAGTCATAGGGCTAGTATGGATTCCAACCACAACCAAGCGGCAACGGCTATTTCGTGAGCCTAAGGACATTCTTGCCGTACGCGCGAATGAGGAAAGCTCGATGTGCTGGATATCGAGCTCGATTACCCGCGCCTCGCGCATTATCTCAAATCGAATTCTCGGCTTTTGCGCGCGATGCACTTACGGCCTCGCTGCCTGTGACAATTTCCAGCAACTCCGACGTGATTGTATCCTGCCGCAATTGCCGGCTCGCTCGCGTCAACCGCGACAGCTTATCTTCGATACTCTGATTGGCGGCCTGCATCACGCGGAAGCGGGCGGCATTCTCGCTGGCAAACGAATCTGTCAGGGCCAGCATCAGCTCAGACAGAAGTAGCTCAACAAGCAGTGTGTGAATGAGCCGCGCCGGCCGCAGGTGATGCAATGGCGCTGCGTGGCCGCGCCTCGGTTCAAATAGTTCAGGCCGTGGAGGCAGGACTTGGCGCACTTCAACTTCGAATCGTGTAGCACCGCGATATCTTGCAAGGACGAGTCTGATGATTTCGGTGTCCTCGAGCATGGCTGCGACACGCCTTGCCGTGCCCAGCACGCCGTCCATTTGTGTTGCCATGGGCGAGATCCAAGCTGGCGTCATCTCGTAGCCAGTCGCGATCGCGGCCGCTCGCCGGCCGATGACCGCAACGGCTTCGGAATCCTTCAGGACGTCGCGAGAACGCTCGACGACCAACCGGTTGAACGAGCCACAGAAGCCATGCTCCGAGCCCAGAATGATCAGCATCGATCTTCCGGTCGCGGCAGGGTACGACCAATCGCGGTGGGTCCGACTTGGCATGGAGGCGGCGTCCGCGATCGCACACTCGACGACGTCGTTGTAGCTTTTCACGCTTTCCAAGGCCGTCTGCGCGATTTGCATGTGTGCAGCAGCCATGGCCTTTATGGCTGAAAGGAGATCCTGCAGCTCTTTCAGGCTACCAATTCGATTCTCAAGGCGCGCCAGTTGTTCCATCGACATCCACTTCCGATTGTCGCCCAGAAATGTCGGCAACGAGCTGATCAATTGCCGAGCGGAGTTCCGCTTCGTCAGCCGGTTCGATAGATTGAAACCGATCCAGACGAGCCGAAACATGTGGGCAGTTTCGGTCGAGATGTCTGCCGATTCGGGTCTTGAATGTCTCGACTTGCGACAGTGAAAGTTGATCGAGACAGTGCGATTCCAGTGCAAGAAGGAGCGATGTCTGCACCGCCAGAGATCGTGGCGTGAATTGGGGCTGCGCCAGGATTGCGCGAATACGCCTGCCGTGCTCGATGCGATCCTGCGTACGCTCATCGACCATTGCGCCAAATCTTGTAAACACCTCCAACTCGATAAACTGCGCATATTGCAGTTTCAGGTTCGCTGCACGCTGCCTTATGGCGGCTGCCTGTGTTTTGGCGCCGACACGTGAAACGCTGAGACCCACGTTCACGGCAGGCTTTTGTCCCTCGTAGAACAGCTTCGGTTCAAAGTAGATTTGGCCGTCGGTGATAGAAATGAGATTGGTCGGGATATACGCGCTGAGGTTACCAGCCTGCGTCTCGACAATCGGAAGAGCCGTCAGGGAGCCGCCACCGCGATCCTTGGATAGCTTGGCTGCGCGCTCGAGCAAGCGTGAATGAATATAGAATATGTCTCCCGGATACGCTTCTCTGCCTGGTGGCCGTCGAAGAAGCAATGAAATTTCACGATAGACGATGGCGTGGCGCGTCAGGTCGTCCAAAATCAGCAAGGCGTGCTGGCCCCGGTCACGAAAGTATTCGGCCACGGTGCAGGCAGCATACGGGACCAGCCACTGTACACCGGGAGGATCACTTGCCTCGCCGACCACGAAGATGCAGCGTTCCATGGCGCCATGAGTTCTCACCGCGTCGACAACTTGTTCGATCGTTGAAGACTTCTGGCCAATCAGCGCATATATGCAAATTGTATCGGTCGTCTTCTGGTTGATGACGGCATCGACGGCCACCGCCGTTTTTCCGGTCTTTCGGTCTCCCATCAACAAGGCTCTTTGCCCGCGTCCCAAGGGTATCATGCTGTCGATGACCGTAAGCCCAGTCATCAAGGGCTCGCGAATGAGATCGCGTTCGAGGATGCCAGGGGCCGGCCGCTCTATAGGCTCATGCGTTTCTGCTCGGATCGGCCCGACCTCATCACGTGGCCGTCCCAAAGCGTCGATGATGCGACCGAGCAACGACGGACCGACGGGCGTACGGACAATATCTCCTGTCCCGCGCACTTTCGTTCCGGCGGAAATACCTTGCCCGCTGTCGAGCAAGACACATTCGACATGCTCGACCTCGACCGAAAGAGCAATCCCCAATGCGCCTCCATCAAAGCGAAGCACCTCGCCGAGCCGGGTATTGGGAAGTCCGTCTATCGAGGCAACCAAATCTCCGATCCGCGATACGGTCCCGACATGCTCGATCCGCGCGCGCAGATCAAGCGCCGAAAGCGCATGTGGCGCGTCGGCCAGCCAGCCCCGAAGCTCGTCACGAATCGTTGGCAATGGCGCCTCTCAGAATCGCGTCTTCCGCCACGCGCATCCGATCAA
This sequence comes from Hyphomicrobiaceae bacterium, assembly GCA_050246945.1. Classification (GTDB taxonomy): domain Bacteria; phylum Pseudomonadota; class Alphaproteobacteria; order Rhizobiales; family Hyphomicrobiaceae; genus JAEUMD01. The sequence continues at coordinate 32,039 of JBFWVC010000017.1, read as the reverse complement.
ACAGGCTCGCACGTACGGATATATGAGGCAGATGAAGCACCGCGCCCGAGATCAACTCGGGGTCGTGCTTGAAGGTCAACTTGAGAGGTATCCGCAATGCCTGCTCGAGCGCTCCCTGCCAGATTTCACGTTCCTCAGCTGCAAGTGTCCTTGCCGTTACGACCTCGAGGGCGCCGCCGCTTTCTGACACGTCGCGTTCCATTTGTCTGCGCTCACGCGGGGATAGAGCGTCCAGCTCCTTCTCCAAGCGCGCCAGTGAGACGCTGTTGGGAATCTCATTGGCGGTGTCCGCCAACAGCCTGCTGGCCATTGCAACGGCCATCCTTGCAATCTCGATACGCGTGCCTTCGATAGCCTCACTCTTCTCCAGCGCAACGGCTTTGCGCGCTTCGCTGATCTCCGCTGCCGCTCGTGTTTTCGCTTCGCTGAGGATCGCCGCCCGATCCGCTTCAATTTTCTGGTGAGCGGTGTCGATTGCCTCGCGCTGCTTCCTGTCGATGTCAGCGAGCGCTTGCTGATAGCGACGTCCTTCGGCTTCGGCTTCTGCCTGCGCCTGTTCGGCATCCGACTCGGCCTGCCGACTTTTCTGCCTCCGCCTTTCGATGACGTCGTTGACAGGGCGGAAGAGTAGACGGTTCAGCAGCCACACGAGGACGAGGAAGTTCGCGGCCTGTATAAGAAAAGTCCACCAGCTGAAGTGCATCACTGATATTTCACTTCACAAATGGGTTGGCGTATAGGAGCAGAAGCGCGATGACGAGGCAGTAGATAGCCATCGTCTCGATCATTGCCAGACCAACAAACAGCGTTCGCGAGATCACGCCGGCAGATTCGGGTTGCCTCGCTATAGCTTCCATTGCCGCGGCGATCGCGCGTCCTTCGGCCAAGGCCGGTCCGATCGCACCGAAACTGACCGCAATCACGGCGCCGACAATGCTGATTACATTGATGTCCATTGCCAACCTTTCATTCGATCGAGATGGAAGCCGAAGCTGCCCCAATGTAAACCGTGGCGAGCACGGTGAATATGTAGGCTTGAATCAGACCAATGAGCAGGCCGAGCGCAAGAAATGGCACCGGAACCAGCAAGCCCGCCAGAACTACAATGATTGTCAGAACCAGTTCATGGCTCATCATGTTGCCGAACAAGCGGATCATCAGTGAAAATGTTCGCGTAAGTTCAGCAAGCATGTTCAGCGGCGTGAGTATCCAGTTGGGCCTTGTGTAGTGACGCAGGTAGTTCACAAGCCCTTGCGCGCGGATTCCATAATAGTGCGCTGAAATGAATACGATCACGGCGAGCGCTGCTGGCGTTTCCAGGTGCGCTGTCGGCGCTTTGACACCGGGCAGAACGGCTGAAAGATTCGCGCATACTACAAATATGAACAATGTCATGAGCAGAGGGGCGAAGGCGGCGCTTCGCGGCCCGACGATGGAGCGAATCTGGGACAGCATCGTCTCGACAACTATCTCCAACGAAGTCTGCAGGGCGCCGCCATCGGCTCGTCGAGTACCAAATCCGATAAGGCATACCAATGCCAACGTCGCCATGATCGCCCATGTCGTGACCACCGCGGCGGCGATCGGTATCGGTCCGATGTAGAAGAGTATCTCTGTCGAGAGCGGACTTTGAACCATGTCTAGCCGATCTCCGTACGTGAAACTGCAAACCGCCGCGCGAGCGAGAATCCAATGAGACCGCAAATTGCCGCTGGCGCACTCCATAGCATCAAGAGCACGAAGACGGTCACGGCAATGAACACACGCATTGAGGCCGTCACCATAAGTCGATAGGGCGAAGACGCGCGAGCAAGCAGGTGAGACCAACTGCGCAATTGAGAAAAATAAGCGACGCCCAAGAGATATCCGGCCGCAAAGCCTGCAGCCCACGACCACGTCGATGACAGCACCGCGCTCATTCGATGTGCATCCTTCGCCAAGCGAGATATCCGCCAAGAGCAGCGCCAATGACAATCAAGGCTCCGCTCCAGAAAATTCCACTGTCAAACTTGCGATCGAGCCAACCGCCTGTCAGTGCTCCAAGCAGCGTGGGCAGGACTATGAGCCACCCCAAGGCGCCGATCATGGACAGATTGCGCCACAACGGTCTCTCGCCACTTCGGAGCCATTCGCTGTCTCTGCGCTTGCGATGTTGTACAGCATCGCTCAATTCGAGATAGGTTCGATCGTCGTCTGGAGAGGTCGTCATCCTTCACCTCGAGACTTGTCCGCTGACACGGACATGCCGCCCTCACCACTTGCCGCCCTGCTGACCGTGCTGCGGTCCGTCGCAAAATATCGCTCGATCTGCCGAATGGTCGCCAGCTCCATTCGTGTCCCAACCAACCGGGACGCTTCCTCGCTTTCGACCTGCTCCTGCATGCGCTCTAAAACGGCTCTGCCTAGCGCGGCCAATGTTTCTTCCCCGACGGCCTCGCGCGTGACGACTGAGACGTGGTTGCCGCCGCTTATCCGTAGAATTCCACCTCGAACAGCTACCTGGGAAGTCTTCTTGTCGCGGTGCCAGGTCACCACACACACGGCCAGTGTCGTCAAAAAGTCGGCATGACCCTCCAGGATGCCGAATGACCCGGTCTCATCTTCTGCGCGAACGTACGTCACATCCGTTTCGTCTACGACGACAGCAAGTGGTGTTCCAATGGAAAGTCTCATGCCTGACCCTTGCCTTCTGTTCCGGCGCGATTGCGCACGTCGTCAAGAGTGCCAGTCATATAGAAGGCATCTTCCGGCAGGTCATCGACAGTGCCATCAAGAATCGCCCGACAACCTGCAAGGGTTTCTTCCAGATCAACCGCGACACCTCCGCGCCCGGTAAACTGAGCCGTGACAAGAAACGGTTGCGTCAAGAACCGTATCAGCCTTCGTGCTCGCTCGACCGACTTTCGATCGTTGGCCGACAGCTCGTCGGTTCCCAGCAGCGAAATGACTTCCTGCAATTCGCGATATCGCTCAATCAGCTTTCGCGCCTCATCGGCGATTAGATAGTGCCTCTCTCCAACGATCAACGGATCAAGAAGAACAGACGTTGATGCAAGAGGATCGATTGCAGGATAAAGGCCCTCACTGGCCATTTCTCGACTGAGGACGACCGAAGTATCCAGATGCGTGAACGTCTGCGCCACAGCTGGATCCGTGAAATCATCTGCAGGAACATAAACGGCCTGGATCGACGTAATCGCGGCGGACTTGACCGATGTTATCCGCTCCTCCAGTTCTGCGATCTCAGTCGCCAGCGTGGGCTGATAACCTAGCCGCGATGGCATTCGTCCCAATAGGCCTGAGACTTCTCCGCCAGCCTGCGCAAACCTGAAGACGTTGTCGATCAGCAGCAGCACGTCCTTTTGCAGCTCGTCACGGAAAAATTCTGCGATTGTTAGCGCCGTCAGCCCCACACGCCAACGCGCGCCGGGCGGCTCGTTCATCTGTCCGAACACGAGAGCGGTCTGCGCGAGGACACCGGATTCCTGCAACTCCAGCCACAGTTCATGCCCTTCGCGCGTGCGCTCACCGATACCGGCGAACACCGATAATCCCCGGTAAGATTCAACCGTGCTGCGGATCAACTCCATGATGAGGACGGTCTTGCCAACACCGGCCCCACCGAACATTGCAGCCTTGCCACCGCGAGGCAGTGGCGCAAGCAGGTCGATCACCTTGATGCCGGTGTGGAAGGGCGCGCGACTTGTTCCCTGAACATCGAGTGCCGGCGGGCGACGATGAATAGCTCTTCGCAAGGTCTGCGTATCGAACGCCGGTCCAGCGTCAACTGGGTCTCCCAATACATCAATCATGCGACCCAGCGTCGGCCGACCGACCGGAACTCGAATTGCAGAGCGCGTGTCCTTGGCGCGCACTCCACAGCACAATCCGGTCGTATCTTGCAGGGCTACACCACGAACCCGACGCGGCCCCAGATGCTGTTGGACCTCGACAACGAGGCGATGAGGGCCATCCCATTCGATCTCTAGAGCATTGAAGAGCTGCGGGAGGGCATTTTCAGGAAAATCGACGTCAAGGACCGAGCCGTAGACCGCAACCACTTCGCCGAGCGGTCGCGTTGACTCCGGGTTTACGTTCCTCTGCTTCAGTGGATCTGACGGAGGGGACACGAGCTTAATCCATGATCTTAAGTACTATCGAAGCAACAATTAATAATGCCGCGAAAGGTTAGGCCTTGCTTTCGCGAAATTGCGGGGCGGCCCACCTGAACGCCTCTTAGAGTTTGACTGCCAGAAGGCCAGGAGGCTCAGCGCCATGCAGCAGATCGTGTTCATGTTTGATGGAAATGCGAACACAATCCAGCGCATTCTTTTGAGGATGCTTATGGCGCTGAACGGCGACACACTTCAGCGAGGCATGCTCTATTGGTAACGGAGATGCCGTGATTCCAAACCACATCGGCAGCACTATTCCCGCCGGAGAATCAATGTTTCCGGACTCCGGACGTGAACGGAGCGGTGCGCGGCCAGCGCTTGGCTACCTGTCCTCCAATCCGAACTTCTTGACCATGCGGTAGGTGTTGCGTTCGCTGACACCCAGAATGCGGGCAATGCGCCCGCGATGGCCGCGATGGCGCGCAATCAGGTAGCTCAGGTATGTCTGCTTGATCTCCTCCAGGGTCGGCTCGCTATTGAAGCTCAGCTCGCAGCATGATTTCTGAGCCTCGGCGCGAGGCTGAACCGCCGACGCCGGCAGCGCCAGGTCTTCGAGTTCGATCGTCGAGCGCGAACCGGATACCAGCAGTGCACGCTCGATTACGTTGCGCAATTCGCGAATGTTGCCCGGCCAGTCATATTCCGTGAGTGCCTGCAGAGCGGAGTCCGTCAGCTGCTTGGCTGTTCCTCGCTGGAACGTGCGGCACGCCATGAACCGTTCGGCAAGCAATGGAATATCCTCCCGGCGCTCGCGCAGCGACGGCACGCGGATGACAACTGTGGCGAGGCGATAATACAGGTCGCGACGGAAGCGCCCCTCTGCGCTGAAGCCGAGCAGGTCGCGATTGGTCGCCGCTACAAAGCGGCTGTCACTGGCTAGACCCTGCGTCCCACCCAAGCGGCGGAACTCTCCGGTTTCCAGAAGTCGCAAGAGCTTCGATTGCAGCGAAGCCGGAAGCTCGCCGATCTCGTCGAGAAAGACCGTGCCGCCCTCTGCTACCTCGATGAGACCCTGCTTGCGCTTGTCGGCTCCGGTAAATGATCCCTTCTCGTGCCCGAACAGCTCGGACTCGAACAGGTTCTCCTGCAGCGTGCAGCAATCGACCGGAACGAACGTGCCCTGCGCGCGCGACGACATCTGGTGAATGGAGCGGGCGACCAGCTCCTTGCCGACGCCACTTTCTCCCTCGATCAAAACGGTCGCATCGCTCGGCGCAACCAGCTCGATCATACGCACCAGATCTCGGAAAGCGCCGCTCGAGCCTACCATGTCCCCGTCGATCGCCGGGGCCAGCTGATTGCGGCAGTACTCGTACTGGCGCCGCAGCGAGTCCGCGGAGAGCGTGCGGGTGACGGCCAGCTCGAGCTCGGCGGGATTGACGGGCTTGGCGAGATACTCGGCGGCGCCGGCGCGCATGGCTTCGACCGCGTGCTTGATCGAGCCGAACGCCGTCAGCACAATCACGGGACATTGCGCCGAGAGTTCTGGCAAACAGCGCAGGCCATCGGCGTCGGGAAGACGGATATCGAGCAGGGCGAGCGAAGGGTCGACGCCCTCCAGCGTCGCTTTGGCATCGGACCACGTATGCGCGGTGGCGACGACGTGGCCCATCGCCTGCAGCTGCTCGGAAACGAGGCGACAGAGCGTCTTGTCATCCTCCACGACAAGGATGCGTTTGCGTCGCTTGCTCATGTCTCCTCGAAACTCGCTTCCGCCCAGGGGAGGCTAATGATGAAGGTCGAACCGACGCCGGGCTCGCTTGTGACGGTGATCGTACCACTGTGGCGCCTCACAATCTCGCGGCAGATTGGCAGGCCAAGACCGGTGCCGTGCGCTCCATCGGCACGCCGGCTCCAGAAGGGCTGGAAGATGCGCGGCAGATCTTCGCGCGAGATGCCGCATCCCGTATCACGAAACTCGACAACGACGTTGTCGCCCTCGCAGCCGCCCCTGATGGTCAATCTACCGCCGCTGGGCATCGCATGGAACGCATTCTGCACGATGTTGAATACCAGCATGCGGATATCGCTATCGGTTGCGATCACCCGCAGCGATGGGGCGAGTTCAAGCTCCATCCGCGTGCCGGTACTGAGTGCTTCCGCGTTGAGCAGCGATATGACCTCGGGGATTACAGTGTCGACCGCAACGAGTTCGGGTAGATCGGAGGGAGGTGATGACAATCTCAAGAGCCGGTTCGTGACCTCTATGCAGCGGTCTATCTCTCCGTCCATGAGGTCCAGGTGGGCGGAGAACGATCCACTCACACATTGTTCCGGTCGGGTGCGCATTGCCAGAAGCGTCAGGTGAATCGACGAGAGGGGGTTCCTGATCTCGTGGGCGACGCCGGCCGCGAGCTGGCCAATCTCAGAAAGGCGCTGCTCCTGAGAATGATGGAGTTCGCTACTCAAGTCGCGAATGGCCTCGACGATGCCGACCTGCCTCCTGCCCTCGACCGTCAGCTCCAGGGGCGCTGCAGATACCTCGACCACAATCTCACTTCCATCCGCGCGCTTATGCGTTTGACGGCAGGTAAGTGGGCACCCGCTTCTGCCAATCTCATAAAGCGGACACTTGACGAGGGTCGGTGCGCACGGCTCGTCGAGCCGATGGCTCGATGCGTAACAGTGTTGTTTGAGGACCGTGTCGCGATCGAGTCCAAGCTGCTCGCAGAAAGCGCGATTGACTTTGAGAACCGCGTAGTCCGGACCGATGACACGCATTCCGTCGGGCACAGCGTCGATCAGCGTCTGGAGGAACTCCTCGCGCGCCGCCAATTCCTTCTGCTGCGATTCGATCTGGTGACTGGCACGACGGAACGCGATGCCCAGGTCCGCCAATTCATCGCTGCCGCTGATGTCGATACGGGAATCGAAGCGGCCATTGGCGAGATTCGAACTCGCTTCCTGGAGAGCGTTAACCGGCTCCAGTACCGACCGCTGCAGGACCAAGCCGATCGCCGCGGCTCCCCCCAGCAGCACCAGGATGCCGGCTCCGGTCATGGCGAGGCCCATGGTCATGGCTTCGTGCCTTATTTCTCCGGCATCGTAGTCGACGACAAGAATGCCGTTGACCGGATTGCTTGCGATGTCGCCATGGCACTGCTGACACGGCGCACGGTTGGCAACGGCATTGATGCTGCGCAGAATTCCGCCGGCATCGTCATTATCGATGAAGATCGCCCCCCGGTTGCCGCCCTTGGACAGATCGCATCCGGCGCAGAAATCCCTCGCGGCAACGTCGAAACGGTAGCCCAGCTTTTCTTTTTCGGACGCGAAGCGTACTTCCCCTTTCGTATTGAGGATCATTACGTCCTTGACGGTTTTGCGCTTGCCCAGTCGCGCGACGATTTCCTGCAGACCCCCGATGTCCCGCTTCAGCATGGCATTCTCAAGCGAGACCTGCAGCATGTCGTTGATCTCAGCAGACGTGCGCGCGCGTTCCTCCAGGAGACGGCTGCGGTAGTAACCGAGGAACAGCACCAGGAACGCGAACGACAGGAATGTCAGCGTCGCGCCGAGCGCGAGGAACAGCTGGCGCGACAGGCGGCTCGCGGCCCAATGTCGGAACGTCGAGATCATTGCCCTGCCAACCGAAGCAGGAGCTTCTCCTGCGGCACGCATGACGCTTCAATGCGCGCGACGCGCGTGCTTGCCTCCGGCGCCTCGTTGGTGAAAACCGCCAGCGGCACGATGACGGGGACGCGCGTCGGCAACGCGATGAACCCGGCCATCCAGTTGGCGCGCGCGCTGCTGTCACGTGAGGCGAGAAGCGCCTCGACATTGTGGAGCACTATTCCCGATTGCCGCTCAGTCTGGCGGCAATCAGGCGCGGTGCCATCGGCATCGCATGCGACGACTGTCTCACCGATCCTGGCGAGCGGCATGCGGGCGGCGTCGCGGCCGAGCGGCAACATGTGCTGCTCCCTGAAATCGATGAAGCGCATTGACATTGCATGAGCCATCGCGCGAACCAAGTCGGGGCGGTAGGTCTCGAACAGCACAAGATAGGCGCCCGTGCCCCCATGTCGTTCGAGCGCGGCCTCAACCGGGGACAGCCACGGAAGTCCTACAGCATTTTCAGCGATCATGACAGAACCTGGAAGAGCTTCTGGTGGTGCGTTTTTGTCGCGCAGATGCGGCACAGGCTCGTGTCGGGCGCGGTTTGCGCCACCGCATGAAATGGACTCGAGCACATCCGGCATTTGCCTGCGACAAGTGGAATGGGCGGCGGGTGCGCAAGTCCCCACGCCACCAAGGAGATCGCGCCCGGCTGACAACTGTCGACGCACAAAGCGCAGCCGGTGCAGCGCGTCGCGTCGATTTCGTAGCGAGAACCGCGTGCATCGTCGCCAATGCGAGGCAGGAAACGCAGCGCTCCTTGCGCGCAAACTTCGACACAGACGCCACATGCATCACAGGTCGCTTGATCGATCGACGGGCTGAAGGTTGCAATCGTTGCCCGATCCCGCGCCCCGAGCACGGCAGCGGGCGCCGTCGTGTCTGGGTTCCCGGCGGTCGCCGGTGTCTCGCCACCGGACGGCCGAGACGCCGAGCGGCCACGAAGAGCGCCGCGAAAAAGCGAGCGTCGGGTCACGCGCCCCGCATCGTCACGCTCCTCGCGCCAAGTAGCGGTATCAACGGATCGCAGCTTCAACGGCGCCAACCCACGGTCGCTTGTCAAACGCGTCATATGCGATACGCGCTCAGCGAGCGTCGTGCCATAATGCCGGCGGCAAGCCTCACAGGCTGCCGCCGCCACCACCAGCGTGCCAATACCGCCGGCATGTAGACGTGCGAGTTGCGTCGCCGACATTGCGTGCAAGCAGGTCACCGCGCCGGGCTCGCCACGTGGGACAACCCTTTCACATGCCGCGAATGCGGAGTCCGCTCCGGCGGGCGGACCGATGAACGGGCGCGCCACCAAGCCCAGGTCTATGGCCTGCTCGGGGCACGCCGGTGCGCACAGAGCGCAACCGTCGCACAGATCTTCGTCGAAGGTGAGGCCCTCGTCCTCCAGCGCCAGCGCAAAGACCGGGCAAGCCGTAACGCAGGCCCGGCATTGCGCAATGGGGCTTCGGCCGTGAACGCAGCGCTCAGCGTCAATCGTCGGTTTCACATGTTTCGTCAGTTGCGCCTCGCCTAACTCCTGTTTCCATCTTTCCGTCTCAGGTCCAAACGAGCCTGCGGCATTTGCCGCAACCCCGCCAGATGGTTCTACGGAATCCGCAATACGCTCCGTCGTGCGACCCTGCGCGATGCGCGTTGACGGCACAAGAGCGCGCAGGCGCCGCATACCTCTACCAGCTGGGCGCCACGCCCGGAATATATCGGGCAGCGACCTCATCTCCAGCGCTACTGTCATTTTTAACATTCTGCGTATCGCTGTTCGTGGGTCTTGCAAGACTGTATCGGTCAGCCAGATATTCGCGCACGGCTTCGATATATCCATCCGTCAGAGTCGCGATCCCGCAGTAGTACGGCGTCTCACAGCGGGTGGCCACGCGCTCCGCAAAGTCACCGATCCAACGCAACAGGTGGCAATCGAGGAAGTGCGAAGCCTCCGCCGCGCTAGTCGCCATATCCAGCTCCGGCGTGGAAAAGAGATGCGACAGGAACTGAAGCTGCAGCACCATATGATCGTCGGCGCGGCGCTGCCGATCCTGAGCGGCAAGCCCATAGCGACGATACCATTGCGCAATTTCGAACATCGGTTCCTGGCGCTCCAGCTGATCCTTGTCGAGCCACGGCGATTCGGTCGGGGGAGCGCGGAAGGAATGAATCAAGTAGATGGAGGCGTAATCGGCAGCAAGCTCGTCGAGTGTCGATGCGCCGATTGGATAAGGCATGGCATCGAGAGCCGCATCCAGCAGCCGGTAGGCGCCGGCCAACAATTCGGAAGTGGCCTTGACGGCGAACCAGTCTTCAGCCCGGGCGGAGCGAAGCTCTTCGAGAAGATCGGCCGTCGGCTCGCGATCGTTCAAGGCCCCCAGCAGCCGAAAATCCTGGGCCAGGGCCTCTCGCACGAGGGCGTCGACATCATCCAGCTGCGGAACCGACAGGCTCGGACCTGTCTGGAGTTCCTTTGCCAAGGCTGACTGGCGCGGCGCAGGGGCGTCACACCCAACCGCACGCTGGCTCACCGAACAGCACGGCTCTTTCTTCACGATGCCTCCTCCCTACCGTTTTTCCTCAACCGTCCTTTTTCACCGCCCCTTTCGAATGGGCAACGAAGACGATCGACGGATTGGTCAGTTCGGGGTCCGCCATGTTCTTGACCTGGCGAACAACCTCCTGCCCCTGGTAGCGTGCTTTGGTGTCGTAGCTGCCATCGATCAACTTGTCGATTGGACCGATGTCGAGCACGCGCATCATGCATGCCATGACGCAATAGGGTTTGCGACCGGCATCAATCTCGTCGACGCACATGTTGCATTTGGAGACGATGTTCTGCTCGGGGATGTACTGCGGGGCGCCGAAGGGGCAGGCGGCCTCGCAGCGGCGACAGCCGATACACAATGTGGAATCGATGTCGACGATGCCGTCCTTCTCGCGCTTGAAGATTGCACCTGTCGGGCATGTCGGCAGACAGGCAGGCTCCGAACAGTGATTGCACGACATGTTGACCTTGTAGGCGTAGACGTCGGGGAAGGTGCCTCCCTCGACGTACATGACGCGACGAAAGCGCGGTCCTGGAGGCAGGCCATTCTTGTCCTTGCACGCCATCTCGCAGGCTCGGCAGCCAATGCAGTCGACATTGTTGTGAATGAAACCGAGCTGCATGTCCGGCTTCACGGGCGTGTAAACCTCGCGCTTCCTGCGCCTCACCGCTTCCTTGATCTTCTTCTTGTCCTTGGGCTCGGCCATGTCTTTTCTCTCCCGGCTCAAAGATCGCGGCGGAATACATGCGACCGCGAGGTCGCGAGCCTGTCCCAACCGGGACGATGCTCGATGTCGGTCTTGCGGATGTTGGCCAGCACCGTGTTGTAGGCGAAGGCGCCCGCGGGACTTGGCTGGTCAAGCGTCAGGAAGTCGGGGTTGCCCGACAGATCGCGTCCGTTCTTGTCAATGTCCATCCAGGCGCCTTCGTGCAGCACGAGCACTCCCGGCATACAGCGCTCGGTGACGTAAACCGGCACGATGCACGAGCCGCGATCATTGTAGACCTCGACGGTGTCACCGGTCCTGATGCCAAGCCGTTTGGCGTCGGAGGCGTTGATCGTGACTTCCTGCTCGTAGGTCTCGCGCAACCACGGGATGTTGTTGAAAATCGAGTGCGTGCGATGGCGCGGATGCGGCGACACAAGATGGAAGGGGTGCTGCTTCAGCTTGTCGGTGGCATTGAGGCTTTCCCACGGCTCGATCCATTTCGGAATGGACGGAATCTCGTAGCCGTAGGCAGTCCGCTTCCAGTCGGTGATCTTTGCCAGCTGCGTAGAGAAGATCTCGATCCTGCCCGATGGCGTATTCCAGGCCACACCTTTCTCGACGTTATCCTGGAAGGCGACGTGCGGACGCGCCAGCTTGAACTTATAGATGCCGCGCTGCTTGAACTCCTCCCAGCTCATGGTCACGCCCTGATGATGCTGCACGCGGTCATGCCACCAGGCCACCAGATAGGCCTCGTCGGTCGCGTCGGCATTCTGGAAGTAGTCGCGCGGGGCGCGCGGGTTGTAGCGCTCGCCGAAGCCAAGGCGGAATGCCAGCTCGGTGAAGACCTGGAAGTCGGTTTTCGACTCGCCCAGAGGCTCGATCACCTTGGGGCGATGGATGTAGTAGTGGCCCTTGTACCAGGGCAGGGCGACATCATGGCGCTCGAAGTGCGTTGCGATGGGCAGCAGGAAGTCGGCCCAGATGCCGGTGGGCGTGATGGTGGAATCCATGCAAACAAGCAGACTCTCCTTCTCCCCCTGCGCTTCGAGCTTCTTGAGCGCCTTGATCTCCTTGTTGATGTTGGTGAGCTGGTTCAGCCAGTCGGAACCTTGCCAGAATATGCCGCGGATATTGGGAACAACGCCGTCGAGCTGATCGCTGCGCGGCCACAGGCCGAGTTCCTCGCGCGGGATGTCGGGATAGTTCAGGACGCAATGGGCCCAGCGGTCCGACTTGATCGATGCGAACCAGACGTTGGCAAACTCATCGTAGGGATAGGCGACGCCCTCGGCGTGCCATGCCTTGCCGACACCTTCCGCGGAGCCGCCGAGGACGCCGATATTGCCGGTCATCGCCTGCAGGGCTGCGGCCATGCGATTATACTGCTCGCCATAGGCATTGCGGCCGGGCGACCAGGACGCCTTCAACGCTGCCGGCTTGGTGGTCGCGTACATCTCGGCAAGCTTCTTGATGTCTTCGGCCTTGACGCCACAGATGGGCTCGGCCCATTCGGGTGTCTTGGGCTGGCCATCGTACTTGCCGAAAATGTAATCCCTGAAGTTCTCGCGATCCTTGGCCCAGTCGGGCATCGTGCCCGCATCCATGCCGAGCACGAACTTGTTGATGAAGTCCTGATCGTGCCAGTTGTTGGCAAAGATGTGGTGCGCCATCCCAGCCATCATGGCCGCGTCCGTGTTGGGCTTGATGGGGATCCACCACGCGTCGTAAGCGGCGGCGGAATCGGTGTATTGCGGATCGACGCAGACGAACCTGCAGCCACGCTGCTTGGCCAGACGCATGTAGTAGAACGTATTGCCGCCATGGAACGTATAGGCCGGGTTCCAACCCCACATGATCATCAGCTTGGAATGGGCGAAGGTATCGTCCTCGTTGCCATCCTCTATGGTTCCGAAGGTCATGCGTGAGGAGAACGTGGTACCCTGGTAAGATGGTACCGACCAGGAGCTCGTGCGGCAGCCAAACATGCCAAGGAAGCGCGCCAGAAGACCCTCGATCTGGTCGGATTTGTGCAGCACGCCGTAGGACGCGCCGGCGTAGGATTGATCTAGCAGTGCCGTGGGGCCGTACTTGGATTTCAGGTAGACCATGCGCTCGGCGATCTCGCTCAATGCCTCTTCCCAGGTGACGCGCTTGAACTTGCCTTCGCCGCGCTTGCCGACACGCTTCATCGGGTAGAGAAGACGCTCGGGAGAATAGATGCGCGAGCGATAGGATCGGCCACGCAGGCACGCGCGCACTTGCGGCTCTTCCTCAGTATCCTTGCCGAAGACACCGTCGGCCTGATAGCGGCCGTCATCGGTTGACAGGCGGACGATGACATCGCCCTTCTTGTGCGCGACGAGCATGTGGCGCGAGCCGCAATTGTGCGCGCAGCTCGTCACAACAGTGGTCAGGTCGTCGTCTCGCGGGTAAGGCTCGTAAGCGAAGGCGTTCGCCTCGCGCACGGATGCAAGCGGTGCCAATCCGACGGCAGCAGCTGCGGCGGCGCCAGCGCCTGCTTTCAAAACGTCGCGTCGATCGGGATTCAGTCCCGCCTTCAAGAGAGCTGCCCGAACTGGATCGGCTTGGGTGCGCTCGTCCATATCTGCCTTCCTGCCGCTTGTTGGGCGGCTGCGTCCGCGAGTTCCAACGGTGGAAATTCTGAAAAGATGGGAGCCGCCAGTCGCTAGAGACCGTGGAGAGAGCGGCTCCCAGGATGAAGCGGCGCGTTATTGCGGCTTGGGCGGCTGCGCGGTTCCGGCGGACGGTGCCGACATCCCGCTCATGCCGCTCATGCCTCCCGTGCCCTGCATGCCTCCCATGCCGCTCATGCCCGACATGCCTTGCTGCTGAGGCTTGGGCGCCTTCTCTGCATTCGTCTCATGCTTTTCTTGTTCCGAACATCCTGCGACGGCCAGAAGCAGGCCAGCTGCTGTTATGGCGGCGAGAGCGGGCTTGATGGTCCAACGCATAATCTCTTCTCCTGATTTCGTTCCGTGCCTTGTGCTCCGGGCCAGATGCTGCCGAAGCACAGTGGCGCTCTGCTATTTCTTCAACTGATACTCGGGAGCGGATTGGGTCGGGCGATCCTTCGCCCACTCCGGAACCTCCGGATCCATGTTCGGCCAAGGATGGCGCGGATAGGGGTAGCTGATGCGATACCAGGCGCGGCCGCCGTGACAGCCGTAGCAGGCGTCGGAAGAACTCGATTTCGCGAGATCCTCGATCGCCTTCGCATTGAGATAGTTCACCTGATGGCGCACGGTACGGAACTGGTCGGCATGGCAGCTCAGGCAGCCGTTGGGTGCATCTTCGCTTTCCAGACCTTCGCGCAACTCGGCCCAGGTTCCTTCGAGCCCCATGTTGGCGACAGGAAAGGATCCGTGACAGCGAAGGCAGCTGGCCGATGGATCGACCTGCTTGCGCAGCGTGAAGTTACCGAGATCCGCGCTGGTCGTGGTTGCGCTGGAGCCCGGCACCTCGTCGCGTAGATCATTCCCCTGATGACAGAAGTTGCACTTCAGGTTCATCACCTTGCTGGCGAAGGGTGCGGTCAAGTGACGTGCGTGAAACGTCTCCTGCTTGCCGGCATAGGTATCAAGCGTCTGGTACCAGGCGAGCACGTCGTTGGCCTTGAGGCCTGCCGGCGATGCTTTGCGGACGTCACGCTTCAGGATTTCGCCATGGCAGGAAAGGCACTGATCGTTGGTCGCCGTGTCGATGGCCGGCTTGAAATGGATCGGATCGTGGGACGCATCGAGATAGCGTGGTCTTTTCTTTGACAACGCGCCCGTGACGATGGCCGATGGCGATTGATTTTCCTGTTCGCTGCTTCCGGAACCGTGCGCCGCTGCGGTGGCCATCGCAACAGCCGTTGCCTGGACGGCAGGTGGGCTCGAGTCTGATGCGGCTGCGAGCATTCCGGTGAGCGCAACGGATGTTGCGACAGAAGCGACAGCGCTTGCCAAAACCACCGGCAGGACGGCGCCAAGTCTTTTATTGCGCGAGCTGGTCACCATGGCGCAGCTCTCCCTCATGTACGGAAATTTGCGGGGAGACGGGTGCCGCGCCGCGAGTTGCCGCGGCACCCGCCCTAGGCGATTACCTTCTGCCGGACATTCCCGACATGCCGCCCATGCCACCCATGCCCGACATGCCACCCATGCCGCCCATGCCCTGCATGCCCTGCATTCCGCCCATACCGGACATGCCACTCATGCCGTCCATGCCCTGCATGCCGCCCATGCCCGACATGCCACTCATGCCGTCCATGCCCTGCATTCCGCCCATGCCGGACATGCCACCCATGCCGCCCATGCCCGACATGCCACCCATGCCGCCCATGCCCTGCATGCCCTGCATTCCGCCCATACCGGACATTCCCGACATGCCACCCATGCCAGACATGCCACTCATTCCGGACATACCCCTCTGCTGGGCATGCGCGCCGCCAGCGATCACGATCGCTGAAACGGACAATGCCAGCAGGGTTCCCAACGTCCTCTTCATTTCAATTCCTCCAAGCGGGGGTTAAAACTTGGCGCGCAGCACGATAGAGAAGTCCCTATTCGGGCGGCGCACCGGAGACGAGGCGTTCGCCCCGTCATCTCGCGACAAGCGAGACGGAGTAGCTGTCGCCGCATGTGCAGCGACCGCGATTTCAGTGATTGGAAGCGAGGCACGCTGCAGAGTTGCGGCGACACCAACGCGACGGCAGACGCTCTGCCGTGCAGGCGAGCGGGCTTCAGCCATCGAACTTCTCGTGCCAGTTGCGAATGTCGTAGGGGGCCGTCATGCCGGGATGGGAAAACGGCGTGTACCAAGCGCCCTGATCGTCAAGCCAACGCTCGATGCTCGGCGGATAGGGCTTGGTGACACCATGCAGGGCCTGCTTTCGATCGAACTCGAACGAGGTGACCGTGGGCATTCCATCCGGGCGGTGCGCGGGCGTTACGCCACCGACAACCCGCGCCTCCGCTGCAACCGCCGCAGTCGTCGTTGCGGTGATGCCTGTCAGCGTGAGCAGTGAAAGAATGGCGAACAGAGGCTTCATGCGAACACCAAGAACCAGCTTTCAACGTATGGTTAAAAGCTTGTTAGCAATCGCCGTGCCAAGGCCTATTCTTTCTTTAACATATTGCTATTATTAGTATTTTTTATATTTTGACTTATCAGTCAGCAGGCATAACGACAGTGCTCTGCCAATCTGGCAGCTCACACTTTCAGGCTCCCTGCCAATATGGCAGGTAGCTGCGTGGGATCATTGTGGGTGGGCGGGTCGATGCTTCTCAGGGTTCAGGGCGAAGTCTCGGACGAAGCGCGGGTCCGGTGATATGACACAGCTGCGGGTTGCAGTGTTGCAGGTCGCTGGTTGCTAGCGCGTTTCAAGAATTAGGGGGGTCGAGGATGGCCCCAATCCAGACCGGACACTCCGCCTATAGGCTTATTGGGGCGGCCAAAATGCACTGGTGAGCGTGAGCGGGTTTGAACGGCATATGTCAGGGGTATTGGTACCGCCTCCCCGAATTGAACGGGGGACCTCTAGATCCACAATCTAGCGCTCTAACCATCTGAGCTAAGGCGGCAAACGGCGCGATTCGAGATCGGCGCGCATGGCCCCGGCGCGCGGCCGGCGGCAAGCCGTGTGTAAAGCCGGAAGCGGCGCACCGCGTCAAGTGAAAATAGGCAAGTGCCCACCGCACGCCAAGAGCTCATCGGCATTGGGGACAGGAACACAATCGGTGAACGAGGAATGGAAGAGGCCGGAACAGCGATCTTGCGGCCGCTTCCGCATCAAGCAACGTGAGCCCTGCTCCCATGCCAGAAATGCCCAGATCAACCGCCAGCTTTGGCGGTACGCTCGGTGGCTTGGGCCCACATGAGGCCGAGTTCCTGGGTTTGGCGGTTCACGGCATCGAGCTGCGCATCGGCGTGCTCCGACTGGACCCGAAGATACTCCTCCAGATTGCGGGCGCGCGCCATGCGAGCCGCAAAATCGAAGCCCAAAGCAATGTTCTGCTCGGCAAAACGCAAAGCCGCCGACTGTATCTCCAGGGTCGAAGCCGCCAATTCGCCCTGCGACCGGGCCACCTGCTCGCGGACCTCACTCGCCATCCCCATCAACCGTTCACAGGCCTGACGAGCCTGGCCGACGTTTTCTTCGGCGATCTGGCGCAGCTCTTCCGAGATCTCGAAATCCGCAGATTTGTCCATGCCGCACTCCCCGACGCCCCTTTGCCATCCACTTGGCTCATGTGTCGCGCGCACCGGCGCAATGGCGGTGCCCGACAATCCCGGCCGAGTATACTGCTGCAGATCTCATGCGGCACCCAGCAACCTGACGGCTTGGGTGCGGCATCCCCAGGTGAAGCGTGCGATAATGCTCATAGACGTTACGAAGATGCGGGTCTAACAGGTTCTCGATGCGAGAGGTTTCTTGCCGATGAACGAGCGGCGACAGGATTCCGGATACGATGGACCGCGGTCGACCACAAGGGTCGACGGCTGGCTTCGCTCTGCGCGGGGCCCGGCGCTGGTCATCGCTCCGGGTGACGCGATGCTGATCGCCGCTAATCCTGCCGGAGCTCGGCTTCTCGGTATCGAGGCAGATCTGGAACATGGAATTCCGCTCGACAGCGCAATGCCTGCCATCATGGACTTGCGTCGTGCCCTCAATCGGGTGGCGCGCGGGCGAGGGCCGCTGACGCCTCTCGTATTTTGGACACCTGACGGGATTGCAAGACTTCATTGCCATTTCGAGGTGATCGAGAACGATTACGGTCAGCGGCTGGTTCTGGTCGAGGTTGCATCCGAGCCGACACAGGCAGGGGTTGCTTCTGTCGCTTTGAACGCCGCTCCCGAGCCGCCACCGGCAGAAAGCGAGCCACCACTGCGTCGCGAGGACGCTGAAAATCCGGCAGTATCGACAGGGGGCATCACGGCTCATTCGCCATCAAACGATGTGTCTACCGATCGCGACCGTGTTCGAACGGGAACTCCGCGCGAGGTCCCGACACCGCCGACCGCAGCGCATCGCGCAGACATGCGAGATCCGGTGAATGCCTCGGCACCATCATCTCAATCCGCCGCTGGCGCGCCCGTGAGGGCAAGCCAGCCGTCTCATCGCCGTGCCTTGGTCGCCACGCCGGAACCGGCGCCACCACCTCCAGCGGTGCCTCCGCAGGCCCGCAGCGACGACGACACGTTGAAGGCGATCGCGCGGCAAATCCTGGCTGGACGGCGTGCCACTTCAAACAAGGGGGCCGATAGCTTGGCGCACAAGTCGGCGGATACACCCGCCCGGCCCAACGGCGCCGCACCGCCGCGATCACGCGAAGCGACGGGCGCCGCTCATGCGGGGGCGGCGGCAAGCGCGCGCGCCCCAGCCGGCTACACGTCCAGACCAGCTCCCGCGTCGAAGGCCGCGACACAGAGCACATCGAAAGACCTGCGCCGCTCCGATTCCAGCGCGACACGCGCACCCTCACAAAGCAAGTCCGATACGTATGTCGCAGACCTGCCGGCGACGCCGCCAAAGCCAGGCAAGCCGGTCAGATCCGCCGCCGATGCGCAGCCTGCGCGACCGGAGCATGAAGCGGATCGCGGCGGGGGCATAAGGCCGACACGGGCGCGCCGCGTCGCGCACGAACTGAAGACACCGCTCAGCGCGATCGTCTCGGCAGCAGAAGTCATGAAAGACCAACGTCTCGGCAGCATTGGAGACGATCGCTATCTGCGCTATGCCCAGGACATCTACGAGAGCGCTCGCCATGCGCTGGCGGTGATCGAGCGCATGCTGGGTCAGCCGCGGAAAGATGCCGGAGACCGTACCGAGGGAGAACTCTCGTTCACCAATCTCGACCTCAACGCACTCGCGGTGGGTTTGATTTCGGGTCTGACGGGGATGGCACAGGAGGCCGAATTGACGCTTACGAGCGATTTGGCTCTTCGCCTGCCGCTGGTCGTGGCGGATGCCACATCGGTCCGCCAAATATTACTCAATCTCCTTACCAACGCGCTGAAGTACACGCCGCCCGGCGGTGAGGTGAGGCTTTCCACGCGGATCGACGAGGACGGTCAACTGGCACTGAGCGTCAGCGACACCGGTCCTGGCATCAGCACCGAGACTTTGGCGCGCCTTGCAAGCGAAAGCGAGGGGGCCGCGATGGAAGTCGTTCCGCATCAACGGCCGGGCGGCGGGCTGGGCATCGGTTTGCCACTGGCGCGGAAACTGGCAAGCGCCAATGGCGCAAGTCTCGAAATATTGCTAGGAGACGGCGGCGGCACGGTGGTGACGCTCGCATTTCCATCGAGCCGTCAAGTGCCGATTTGATCGGCGCCCATAGCTCGTGTTCCGACGCTGACGCTTGGTTCCCTGCCGGGCACCTGCGCGTCAGCCCGAAACCCTGGAATTCCTAGTTTGTTTTCGGGACTCACTTACGTTTGGCAACCTTCGCCCGGACAACAAACGTCAGGTCCTGAACACTAGAGCAGGTCAGTATTAGATTGAATCAGGCCTGAGCATCGTGGCCTGCTCTATCTCTTTATTGGAGAGACTGATTCACGCCTTCGATGGAAGCATGGCTGCTTCCATCTCAGACGATCAGGCTCTAGGCTGCGCAACATGCCGGCGCGCGGATTGCCGCCTTTGCAGCGGCGGCCCAACCCACTACTAATGCATGTCGCGCAAATGTGGGCACCGGTCTTGCGATAGCGATATGCATAAAATCAATAACTGAAGCGAGGCGAGCGAATCTGAAAGATCGCGACATGCTTTGGATGTTGAGGGCCGTCGGATTCACACATCTGCCCTCACTCGAGGTCATCATGCAGTGCACAGGAACATCTTGATGAATGTCATGCGCCAAAGCGCCCCGCGGTTTCGCGCCTCGCCAGCCTTAATGATCGCGGTGCCGCCGGTAGCAAAGCTCAACAAGGCGGCGTCCCAGACGAAGTTTGCGACCTGCCACGAGATTGTTGTGCAAGTCCTGCTTCGGCGTACGGCCGCCGAGTCGGCCTATACCGGCACGCAACCCGCTAAACTGCCCGAATGGGCTTTGCACAATTTGCATGACAAGAACCGCAGCACGAACGCAATGAACCTGACTGGGTTGCCGCTTTCAGTTGCAATCGACGTTCCCGCCTTCGCCGCAATGCTGCCTGCAAGATGAGTGCAAGACCAGGTCATCAATCAGCGGAGGAGAATGGCGGGCTTACCTCGCCCGACCAATGGATCGCGCGTGCAGGGTCGTGGTTTGCGCAGCGTCCGCAAAGTATCGCATGGTTCATTGCAATCCTCGCAATCCTGCTGTTGATGGCCCTTCCGATCGCGACGACGCTCTGGCTGGCGTTCTCGCCAAAAGAAAACATCTGGCCGCATTTGTTGCGGACGGTGCTGCCTTGGTCACTGTTGCAGACACTGATCCTCATGGCCGGCGCGGGTTTCCTGACGCTCGTGACGGGCACAGCGGCGGCCTGGCTCATCACCATGTATCGCTTTCCTGGCCGCGGGCTTGCCGACCGACTGCTCGTCATCCCTCTCGCGATGCCGACCTATATCGTTGCCTATTGCTATGTAGAGCTGCTCGATTACTCGGGTCCGGTGCAGAGCGGATTGCGGGCGCTGTTCGGCTGGCATAGCGCACGAGATTACTGGTTCCCCGAGATTCGGTCGCTGTATGGGGCAATCTTCGTGATGGCTTCGGTGCTCTATCCCTATGTTTACCTCACGGCGCGGGCAAGCTTCGTACAGCAATCGGTATGTGCGCTGGAGGTCGCGCGCACGCTCGGGCGTACGCCACTTGCAACGTTGTGGGCGGTGGCACTTCCGCTGGCGCGCCCGGCACTCGCCGCCGGGGTCGCACTCGTGCTCATGGAATGCCTCAACGACCTCGGCGCGGTGCAGTACCTCGGTGTGCAAACGCTGTCTCAAAGCATCTATTCTACGTGGCTTCAGCGATCGAACCTCGGCGGCGCCGCGCAGATCGCGACCGTCATGCTGGCGCTGATCGTCGTCATGTTCACCATTGAACGTTGGGCGCGCGGCGGCGCGAAGATCCATCACACGACAGGGCGATACCGCTCGATCCCGTTCCAGGGCCTTACCGGATGGCGCGGGATACTGGCCGGGACGATCGCAACGCTACCGTTCTTGATCGGCTTCCTGCTGCCGTTCCTGCAACTGGCGCGCAACGCGGTGGTCTATGCCAACGCCGGTCTGGAGCGCGGCTTCTTCACTGCGGCTTCGAACTCTCTCATTCTTGCCGCCATCAGCGCCGCCGTGGCCGTGGTAGTGGCGCTGGTGATCGGGTATGCGCGTCGCATTGATCCTAATGGCTTCACAAGCTTTGCCGCCCGTGCGTCGGGACTTGGCTACGCAATACCCGGAACTGTTCTGGCGCTCGGTCTGCTTATCCCGCTGGCGGCGTTCGACAACATGGTGGACGCCTTCTTCCGCGCGACGTTCGGGATATCGACGGGGCTCCTCATCTCCGGTTCGATGCTCGCGCTGGTCCTCGCCTATGCGGTGCGTTTCCTCGCGGTCGCGCTTGGCTCGATCGAGTCCGGCCTGGAACGCATCTCGCCCAACCTCGACGCCGCGGCGCGCGCGCTCGGGGAGACATCGTTTTCGGCATTGCGTCGACTCCATCTGCCTCTTCTGCTACCGTCACTTGGCGCCGCGGGGCTGCTGGTTTTTGTCGACAGCATGAAGGAATTGCCGGCCACGCTGCTGCTGCGGCCCTTCAACTTCGAGACTCTCGCGACCCACGTCTACTCGTTCGCGGCGCTGGAGCAATTCGAGGAGGCGGCTTTAGGCGCATTGGCGATCGTCGTAGCGGGTCTCGTGCCCGTGCTTCTGCTGCACAACGCGGTGGCTGGAGGACGCGCTGGCTCACGGCGACGTGCGCCCAGGAAGGCTGACTGACGTCAGCCGAATAATTGACCCCCAGCAAAGCCGGCAGCGCCTCAGCCGATAATAATTCTTACCGTCGATGGTACGGCGTCGGCGCAGCACGACGAATTCGTGACATCACGCTCCACCGCAATACTGCGCAAAACAAACTCGGCTCGTGGAGGCGAGAATGGACCTCAAAGGCCTAATTCTTGGAACAGACCCGCTGGCGCTGATTGCGCTCGGCGGTTTCGTCTCGGTGCTGGTGGTTACTCTGGGCCTCCTGATCTTCATGCTGAAGAAGCTGCCCGGCCGCCACTAGCGTTGCGACTCTGACGCTTGGTTCTCCGGATCGCGTTCATGTTTCGTGGAACCACGCACACGGCTCAGTCCATTGGTTCGAGCATGCTTCTCACGCTGGAACCGAACCACACTTCAGCTAGACGTGCTCTATCGGGCACCAGCGCATGAGCCCAGATCCCTGGCCATCTTTTCGTTGGGGTTCTGGATTTACGGTCGTTTGTCGAACATCGCCCGGGAATCAAACGTCAGTTCCGGAACACGACGGGGTGGTCGGTCGCGAGCCCGAACATGAAGCTCGGCACTCGATCAGGGGGCGCCGCATCTTTCATGTCGACGATGCCGTGGCAGGTGCCTGCAAATACCGGCATGATTTGTCAAGTCTACGTGAACCGGAAGCGAAGCGGCTGACAGCGGGCTGTTTAGGAATCGTCGGCTGCAGTTCGCATGCGCATCGACAACCTTGATTCGACGGTCTTCAAAAAGCCGTGATAGGCGCGGCTCAAAGCAGCGCGTGGACGATCAGGTGCCGCAAAGTCTTTGGCGCTTGCCAGCCATTCGACCCGCCACTAATAAGGATGACATGCAATAGGTCACAGGTTGCCTCGCCCGGCGCGCTCCGGGCACTCGCTCGGCCCCAGGCGGAGCGGCGCCCGGTATGATGTGTTTAGCTTGTTTCCAGCAAGGCTCATGACCCGCCAAGTTCGCAAAACGCACTTTCGCAAACTCGTCGTCGCGACCGTCGGCGTAATTGCGGGTGCGGGGCTCGCTGCACCGATTGTCCTGTATTACGACACCACCCTCAACGAGATGTCGCTCAGCTCGGCTGCCGTGATCGCGGCGACCCGCGACAGTTTCACACTCACCTCACCGTTGGCGCTGCCGCTGATGCCGAACGTCATGATCGAGACGGGCCGGCTTTCGGTAACCGGGTCGAATCCGTCCCAGCAGCTCACCGGGTCGGAAGCGGTTGCCCTGCTGTCGGCAGGAAAGGCGAAGCTGGTACTCGAAGACGCGGTGCTCTCGCTGGTGCCTACTCAATCGGCCGGCACTGGTGGCAAGAAGGACATGGACGCTCTGGCGCCGGTTCTTGCCGCGCTACTCAAGGCGTCTTTCTCGCAACTGCTATTGCGCAACGCCACCGTGCAACTGGGGCGTGGCGAAGACGAGCGGGCGTTCCTTACAGATGTGACCTTGGACGTCACCAAACTCGACCGCAAGCAGATGCGCGTTGCGGGGTCTTTCGCATTTCGCAAAAAGCCCGTCACCTTCGATATCGTGATGGGAACAGAGGCTGAGCTTCAGGACAAGAGGAACGACGGCAAGGGTACAATCGGCCGGGCATTCGACATCAAGCTGACGGGCGAACTGCTTGAGATGAAGGCGGCAGGGACCCTTTCGGCCGGCGATCAGCCGCAGCTATCTTCCGTGACTTCGTCGCTCGTCGTCTCCGACCTGCGCAAAATGGCGAGGTGGATCGGCCTGGAGGTTGGCAGCGGAGGCGGGCTCGGCACCTTCGAGGCACGAGGACCGCTCGAATTCTCGCCAAGTGCCATCGCCTTCTCCGACGCGACATTCAGCCTCGACGGCAACGAGGCTACCGGAGCGGTTACTTTCAAATGGGGCGGTCGCAACCGACCGGCTGTGGATGGCACGCTCGCCTTCAAGTCCTTCGACATCGGCCCCTTTCTTGCGCCATCCGGGGCAGCGCAACAGAACCAGCAGCCGGCGTTCAAGATTCCGGATTTCTTTGTGCGCACCTCCTCAGAGACGAATGTTATCCCGCTGGCCGATCAAATCGATGCCGACCTGCGAATATCGGTTGCCAATATCTCGGTCGGTGCGACCCGATTCGGTCGCGGCGCGGCATCCTTTTCGCTGAAGGACGGCGCGCTACTTGCAGATCTTGCCGAACTCGAGTTCGCGAAAGGCGCTCGGTGCGGCGGGCAGTTCGGACTGCAGACCGCCGGGGGCGTGCCACGCTACTCGCTGAGAGGCAAGATCGAGTCGATCGATCTGGCAATGCTGACAAATGCTCTATGGTCCTACAATGTGCTCTCGGGATCGGGCGACGTAACCCTCGACCTCAAGGCCAGCGGCCAAGATGCCGACCAGATCATCGCAACCATGAACGGGAAGGTTGGCGTGCGCCAGCCCGGAAACGGACAGATCGGTCTCGACCTCAGGACGTTGGCGGCAACGGCGCGCGCACAGACACAAAAAGGATGGGGCGGAGCTATTCGCGGACAAACCGTCATCCAGGGCTTGCAGGCTGACTTCACGATGGCTGATGGCCGACTGGTTGCCGAACAGGTCGGCGCACGGGCCGGAGATGCCTCCCTCAGCGCAGAAGGCAGCGTCAATTTTGGCGACAGGTACGGCAACCTAAAGATCTGGATCACGCATCCGATGACAAATGGCGCACAATCGGAGCTCGACCCGACCTCGTCTAAACAGGAAGCTGGTCTGGGCGCGGGCGCAGCTGCGACACCGGCTGCCGAAGCCTCTCCGGCGCAGAAGGTCGCACAACCTCCGGGCGGCGGATTGCACGTGGTCGGCCCGCTCGATGCGCCTGAGATCCGATTCATAACGCTGAGCCCAGCTTCGGCGGGCGAAAAGGACGATCCGCAGCCGCAGCCGCAGCCGCAGCCGCAACCGCCTACAGCAGCCGCAGGCAAGAGCTGATCGGAACGAGTGGCCGCATGAGACTCGTCTAAGGCGAGCCGTGCTCAACCAGTGATTCTCAATATCCCGTCCTCCACCCGATCGGGCAGAGCTGCAGATCGTGCTCGATTTTGCTAAAGCACTTCCGCGATCCAGCGCCTTGTTTGGTTCGGAGTACGTCTGTCACTCCCGACCCACAGAAGTTCGCTTGAAGATGATTGGGGGCCGGGAGCATGCTTTTCACGCTAGACCGCTGCGAACTTCGGCTAAACATGCTCTACAGTGCTGCTGCTTCGCGATTACGATACCGCGCAGCGCAGCAATCGGCCAACTCGACAACGACGCTGGAGACAGTGCCTCATGCTCCCTTTTCGATCGATTCTCTTCCTGGCTTTCGTGCTGACAGGCGCTCTGACCGCCACAGCCCAGTCGCCAGAGCCCGGGCAGAGTGCGACGAGTGCGACGACACAGTCCAAAATCGAGCCGAATCCAACATTGTCCACCCCTTCGCAACCAAATGACGCTACGCCCGCTGGTGAGGCGGCGGCGAAATCTGAAGTTGCGGAGCCTGCGAGCGAAGCCGGGTTATCGAAACGTGAGGGCGTGGAGGCAGAACCCAAGGACACCGAGACCAAGTCGTCAGAAACGCCGCCTGCGACCGCGCCCGGCACGGCGCAATCTGCGACCGGTACAGTGGAGCCGTCGAACGAGAGCGCCGCTAGCGACGTGACTGCTGGCGATAAAGTCGTTACACCAACCGCCGCGAGCGAAGCTGCGAACCGGTCAGAATTGAACGCCACGACGCCGGATGCATCGATCGGCAACGATGCGTCCACGGCGGCTCGTGAGGTGCCTCAATCACCCCAAGCAACGCCGAAGGCCAGCGAAGCGGCTGCGCCCGAACCCCAAACGCCGACCTCGCCGGAACCGCCCCCAGCCGCGCCGCTACCGATGCTGGCGGTGGATACCGGCGGGGGCGCTTTCGCTCAAGCCTACAAGCATGTCGTCCTCGAGCCGTTCGCCGCCGAGACTGGCATCATGGTAAGCGACGCGCCCGGGGATGGAAAATCTGGCGACCTGCTGCTGCTGGACGGCTCCGAGCTTGCGCGGCGTTGCGCATCGGGCGATCTCATCACGCTTGAGATTGCCGGGTTGAACCCGAGCACCACGGCGACGGCCGCCCCGGACGATTATCTCGAGGGCGCGTTGAAGCCTTGCGGCATCGCCGCCCTGGCCTGGTCGAACCTGTTCGTCTACGACCCTGCGAAGTTCGAGAAGCGCGCCCCGCGCACCGCGGCAGACGTGTTCGACACGCGCCGCTATCCCGGCAAACGAGCGCTACCGCGCGACGGCCGCGGGCTCGTGGAATCGCTGCTGGTTGCTGACGGCGTGGCACCGAGCGATGTTTACAAGGTTCTGGAGACCAGTGATGGGATCAATCGAATCCTGAAGAGACTGAAATCTCTTGGGACAAACATCGTCTGGTATGAACGGCTTTCCGAGGCGATTGCGCTGGTGCGCGAGGGCAAAGCGACGATTGCCTTCACGTCGAATGGACATGCGTTCATAGAGCAGGCACGTGGCGGGCCACTCGGGCTCATCTGGGACGGGCAGGTGCTGCATGCCTCCTACTTCGCGATACCAAAGTCCGCACCCGATCAGGCCAACGCCAAGCAGCTTGTCGCTTTCTCGTCGCGGCCCGAGCAGCTTGCAGCCCTCGTGCGGCAGATCCCCTATGGACCGATGCGCCGGTCAGCCATTGCTGGCGCACTCGGCGTGAGACATACCGTGACGGGCCAGGAACTTGGGCCATATCTGCCGACAGCGCCGGAGAACATGCGCACAGCTGTGCGGTTCGATGCTGTCTGGTGGGAAGCCAACTCCGAGCGCATCGAGACCGCACTGGGCATCGCGCGCCAAGGGCCGCCGATCCCCGCACGGCCCTGAGTCTTTTGGAATTGTTGCCACGGGTCGGCCGGTTGCATCGATCGCAGCGCGTAATCGCGATGGAAATGCGTTTCACCAGGTGCGGCGCGGGCCGGTGTCGACATGGTAGAAGCCCAGCGGGTAGCGCTTCAGGCCGCCCACATCGTCCCGCGCCTCGAGATAGTTCAGCAGGCCGTCACGATGAGGCCCCATAACGCGGAAGTCGATTGCCTGGCAGCGCAGATGAAATGAACGCGGTGCTCCACCGACGCGGCGATTGCGCTCGGGATCACGGAATGTCGACAGGATCTGCACTTCGCCGAATTTCTCCGCGACATCGTAGATGACGTTCATCAGTTCCGTGGGCAGGCAACGGTCAGGCGTGTCGTCCTGGAAGTGGACTTTCTGGACAATGTCGCGGCGAACGCGACTGCTCTGACCAAGCAACGTTGCCGTAGAGCTCACAGGCTTGCGCGGCGTTGCATCGATCACCGCACCTCTGTCTCTCGTCACCTCGTGGCCAAGGCTGCGCGCCGCACCGGCGAACGATACGCGGGTGGGCCTGGGCAGTTCGGCATTCGCGGTCTGCATGCGCCGCGAGGACAGGGCCAGGCCTTCGGCATTGCTGCGACCATGAATGCGCGCGGGAGCAAAGGTCGAAACGCGCAAGCCGAGATCAACTGCAGTGACAGCTTTGGGAATGACAGTATCGGCGGGAACCTGGCTTGCGATCCGCGGCAGGCCGCTATCTTCAGAGAACAGTTGCAGAGTTAGGTCGGTCAAGCGATCTCCGCGGCGCGCGGCGGAATCGTTGCTGGAATTACGGTTCTGACGCGGAGTGGCCAGATTTGCCTTCGTGTGCGTAGCAGACGTTGCCTGTATTTTCGGCGGCGCAATTGCTGCCTGAGCGACACCGGTTGATTTGCCTGACAGGTTGCCTTGCGCGACGACGAAACCCTGAAGCGCTATGGAACAAGCCGCAAAAAGGGAGATTCCCACGATGGTCGAGCGCTCGATGGATTTCGGATCGAGGCGTGCCAGGGCATGCAGCGCTACGATCGGCTGCCTCCGCAGGATGCGCTTCACGAGCCAATGAATGCTATGTGGAGACGCCTGTCGCACGTTGCCTTGTACCTTGCCGGAGACTAGAAATGCGGTATCGGTTGGGACGCAGGAACGAGGACCGATCTGTAGTGTCCTGCAAAGAGGTTAATCCCCCGTTAAAGTAGAATCTAATTTGCAACACCGCCTCTGGTTGTCGTCGCGTTCAGCGCGACAGTAGTGGCATTCCTCGATCAACAGGGACAGTGGTCTGGTTGCAGGATCCATTGGCTCTTGCGGTTTCGCAGGCAGCTTTGCGTTCAATCCGACAGGCAGCCGGCTATGCGGTCGCCAACCTCATTGCGGCGGTCCGGTGAAATGAACAGACCGGCCTTGGTCCGGCGCCAAAGGATGTCCTCGGGCGTGCGCGCCCACTCATGATCGCGCAGGTAGCGGATCTCGCGTGCGGTGAGACCGCCGCCGAACACGTCGCCCAGATCGGCCTGCGTCCTTGCGTCGCCCAACACGTCGGCGGTGAGCGTTCCATAGCGGCGCAGGAGGCTCATCAAAGTCGCCGCGGGCAATTGCGGGTAACGGGCGACAAACATCCTCGCGAAGTTGTCGAAATCAGATTCGGGCATGTCACCGCCAGGCAAGGCTGCGTGTGCGGTCCAGGGCCCGCCCAATCCCGCACCTGCAATTGGCGCGATGAGTTGCATGGCCGTCTCGGCGAGACGCCGGTAGGTGGTCACCTTGCCGCCGACCACGGTCAGCAACGGTGGTGCTCCGCCCGGCGCATCCATCTGCAGTCTGTAGTCGCGCGTCACGGCGGAGGGGTTGGCGCTGTCATCGTCAAACAGCGGGCGAACTCCCGAGTAACGCCAGACGATGTCGGCCGACGAGAGCGGTGCGGCGAGGAAGGCGTTCGCCACGTTCAGCAGGTATGCTTCCTCCTCGGCGGAGATGGCGACTGATCCGGGATCGCCTTGATAGGGGACGTCCGTCGTGCCTATCAGGGTGAAGCGCTCTGCGAAGGGCAGCATGAAAACGACGCGGCGGTCCGGTGCCTGCAGAAGGTATGCGGTTTCCGCTCCAGGGATGCGCGGCACGACGATGTGGCTGCCTTTGACAAGCCTGACGGGAACCTCCAACGTCTGATTGTCCCGCCGGATCGCGGTGCGGGCGAGCGTGCCGGCCCATGGGCCCGCCGCATTGACAAGAATGCGGGCACGCACCTCTTGGGTTGCTGTCGCAGCCGATGGCGCAGCGGCGTCATCCGCCGCAAGCGAAAGCCGCCAGTGTCCTCCCTCGGCAATCGCTGCCTGCAGCCGCGTGCGCGTTCGGATATCAGCGCCATGTGCGGCCGCCTGTCTCGCCACCAGCACCACGAGTCGCGCATCGTCCACCCAACAGTCCCAGTACGCAAACCCACTCGAAAATCCAGGTGCCAGGGGACGGGCGGCAGGATCGCGCGCCATATCGACAGTGCCGGATGACGGGATGCGGCGACGCCTGGCAAGGTGATCGTAGAGGAACAGGCCAGCGCGGATGAGCGGGCGGGCCCGCATGCCCGGCACGTGCGGGACGATGAAGCGCAACGGCCAGACGATGTGTGGGGCGTTGGCGAGAAGGATCTCGCGCTCCTCGAGAGACTCCTTGACGAGTCGGAACGCATATTGCTCCAGGTAGCGCAGACCGCCATGGATGAGCTTGGAGCTCGCCGACGACGTTCCGCCGGCCAAATCGCCCTTCTCAACGAGCAGCACCTTGAGGCCACGGCCCGCCGCGTCGGCAGCGATGCCACAGCCGTTGATGCCACCGCCGACTACGGCGAGGTCGTATTCGGTCGTCATACCCCGGGAATCACCCATGGGGAAGTATCATACACGGGGCGCCAAGCCGCGCATGCGGCTCATCAGGCCAACCGGATCTCCACCAGGCCGGCGCGTGACGAGCGAAACCAGGGCCAGCATGGCGATCCCTGCGGCAGCGCCCAGGGCGCCCACAGCCGTGTCGCGCATGCCCCACCAATTCGCCACAGCGCGGGCGGCTTCGACGTAGGCCTGCCATGCGGCCTGCTGCTCGTCTGCGGCGGCCGCCTGCGCGAGTGCCTCGCGCGCGGCCTCGTAATCGGCGATGGCGCCATAACCTGCCGATGAAAAAGTGCTCCATAGCTCGTAGAAACCGGGCGCGAAATAGCGTGTGGCGACGATGTAATAGATTGTCAGTCCGCAGCCCGCGAGCATGCCCATGACGGCGCCTGCGGCAGTCGCCCGCAACGACCAGATCCCGGCAAGAAGGACGGGTGTGAGACCGGCCGCCGAGACGGCAAGTCCCCATGCCAGCAGCGTCATCACATCGGCGGTGCGCGTCAGGACAAGAATACTCGCGCATGCGGCGGCGACAACCGCCAGGGCAGCACCGGCGAGGGTGGACGCATTGCTCTCCACATCGCCAGGCGACGCGGCGGCGCCCAGCGTACGGCCGAGCCAAGCCGCCGCCAACAGCGATGCCAATCCGACGACACCCGCAAGGAGCAGCGACGCGGAGGCGGGAAGACCGGCGAGCAACGGGGCGGAGAAAAGTGCTTGCCCGGGCGCGATGACGATATCGTCGAGCCGCAATGTCGTGACCGGATCGGGCAATGCATCGCAGGCAGCCGCGGCCACGGCCTGTGAGGCGGCTTTGACACCGCACACGTCAACAAGGCCCAGAGCGCCCAGTTGCAGGAGGCGGTGTGGAAGGGCTTCGGTGCTCTGGCCAGCGAAGCTCAGGATCATGTGTCGCGTACCTGCCGCCAGTGGCGGAAGCGCAAGGGCCGCGACAAGGATCAGAAGCAACGCCACCGCCGGCATAAGCCGCGCGCCCTCCGCTGACCGCGCCGTCGCCGAGCGCCGCAAAACGTTCGGCATTGCTGCCAACCCAAGCGCCAGCGATAGCGTCAGCATGGCGGCGCTCATGGGCGTGGCCGTTGTGAACGGGCGAGTGAAGACTTTCATTGTGACTGGGTCGGCAAGCTCTTTCTCCAACAGTTGGAACTCGGCGATACCCACATACTTCAAAATCGATCCGAACGTAAAATGACCGGGCACGAAGCCGGATCCGGAAACGATGACAGGCAGCGTGAGGGCCGCGAGAATGAACGGATAGGCGATAGCCTGCCATATCGTGATGGTGGCGTCGCTCCCGCGAACGGCCGCAGCCACAAACGCGCCGATCCCGATCAAGATGCCAGCATCCCGCGCTTGCGGTACATCGGGAATGAGCACCGCGAGTGCAAGGGCGAGCGCCTGCAGATTGGCCGCGAGAACCAGCGTGATTGCCAACGCCGCGACGATCAGCGCAAATGTGCCCGCCACCGACCCGAAGCGGCCGCGTATGAAATCGACGACGCCTTTCGAACGCGCGCGATGCAGATGCGGGCCGATCAATGTGGCCGCCAGCACGAGACCGCCGAGAAGCCCGATCAACCAGGAGAGGCCGTCGTGGCCGAGCGTGTACAGGGCACCAGCAACGGCGACCAGGGTGGCGCCGGAAAGCCAATCTGCCGCCATTGCCAACGCACCGGTGGTGCCGGCGATGCCAACTTTGCGGCCAGGCTGAGTTGAGTATGTAGAATTCGCCGCGTTCGCTGCACCGTGAAGCAGCTTCTTGTCGATGCTTCGCTGGCGGCCAGCGAACATAAAGGCGATCAAGACCAGTCCAATCAGGATTCCCTGTGCTCCAGCATAATAGCTCAGCGGAATTCCCATGATCGAGATCGCCTCGAACGGTTGTGCCGCAAGCTGCACGCCGAGCGCCAGGATGCACCACGCGACGAGGCTCGCCAGCGCCACGCGCCGGGTCCTTTGCCAATAGCCGCGCGCAGTTCTTGCCATGGATGCCTCGCGCCCCCTAGCGCGCCCCGTTGCACTCTCCAAGACCGCCGTCGTGTTGCTTCGGATGCGCGCCGCTCTGGATGTATATCAAGTCTAGTGTGATGATCGAGAAGTCCGCTTCATACTTTTCGGCCGGGTTGCTAGGCGGACTTCTCGATCCCAATCACGCTAGGCTGCGTACTCATAACGGATTCCCAAATCAGGGAGAACGTGATTCAAACTCTACAAAGGAGATTGGATCATGGCCAGATACGACCTCACCGACTTCGAGTGGCGCGTCATCGAACCGTTGCT
>JBFWVC010000016.1:0-121774 GCA_050246945.1 Hyphomicrobiaceae bacterium | reverse complement strand
CGATCACGCTCCACTGCGCGTCGCTCAACCAAAACCTGTTCGCCATGATTCAAGCTCCAATGTTTCGGACCTTGAATCACTGTTCGAAAGAAAATCAAAGACCTGATTGGGTTCGGACCCTAGTGTGGCGTCGCGCCTTAGTTGACCGACGTTGCGGCCGACGCGGAGTCAACTAAGGCGCGCTGAACGCCACACTAAGTCAATGGTTTTGCTAGTGGCCTTCATGTCGCGCCAAAATTGTATGCAGTCGCGGCTATGTTTCAATTTTGGCGCGACAGGCCACTAGTGTGATTGGGATCGAGAAGTCCGCCTCGCAACCCGGCCGAAAAGGATGAAGCGGACTTCTCGATCATCACACTAGAGCCTTTCAGGCTCTGGACCCGCCGTATTTGCAACAACAGGCACGCAACGTCTGCGACCGGCCCAATTTGCAACCCTCAGGCGCCTCCGGGCACTTTATCTTTTTTGGAGCAATTGTGTTGTTCCGAAAAACGCCACGATCGAGCCTTACTCGGAAGGACAGGGGAGGCGTGATTCGAAGCTTGGGGGATATGATTGAAACACGCTTTGGAAAGTACGAAGGCTCCCGCCGTGCGACGTGAGCCAATGACCCGGAAGGATGCGCCGTCAGTCGAGATTGGTCTCAACGCGGCAATCGTCTCCGTGCACAACGATGAACCGGTGGTCTTGATCGTCCGAGAGACCGCCGACAGCATAGGTGCGGCCGACAGTCTGCCGTCCGGACCTTTCTCGCCTCGCGAACACCGTACGCTCGAAATCGGCCTGCGCGCATGGGTCCGCGAGCAGACCGGTCTTGATTTCGGTTACGTCGAGCAACTCTACACGTTCGGCGACAGGGGCCGTCACGCCGTTGCAGAGGACCGCGATCCGCACGTCGTCTCTATCGGCTATCTCGCCTTGACACACATAGAGGATGCCGACGAGCTGCAGCGCGGCACGTGGCGCAGCTGGTATCAGTATTTCCCTTGGGAAGACTGGCGCCGCGGCCGCCCGGAAATTCTCGATACCGCTGTGCTGCCCCACCTCAAGGCCTGGGTGGAGCAGCCGCCGATGCGCTCGTCGCCAAGCCGCCCTGTCGAACGTGGCGACCGACTGCGCATGTGCTTCGGCACCGACGGAGGTACATGGGACGAGGAGAAGGTCCTCGACCGATACGAGCTGCTTTACGAAGCCGGCCTCGTCGACGAGGCTCGCCGCGATAGGCCGGAAATCGCCATGGCGAAAAGCGATTGTCCGCAACTCGGCACGCCGCTGATTTACGATCACCGGCGCATTCTCGCGACCGCCATCAGCCGCGTGCGCGCCAAGATCAAGTACCGTCCTGTGGTCTTTGAGTTGATGCCCGCGGAATTCACCCTGTACGAGTTGCAGAAGACCGTCGAGGCAATTCTCGGTCCCCACCTGCACAAGCAGAATTTCCGCCGTCTTGTGGAAAGTGCGGGGCTCGTTGAACCGACCGGAGAGGTCAAGACGCGAACCGGCGGCCGTCCTGCAAAGCTGTTCCGATTCCGCCGTGAGGTGGTATTGGAGCGTCCCGCTCCCGGAGTTCGCGTCAAACCGGGCAGAAGCTGAGCATCGACAACCACCAGCGGCTTCGAGCATCTGCCTGCCATTGGCGAGACCAAATTGTGCATGTCGCGCAAAGGTGTGCAGCGATATCGAAATAACGACATGCCCACAGACAAGGACCTAAAGCGTGTGGAGCGAATCTGAAAATTCGCGACACGCTTTATGGTCCGGCCCCTGACAAGGTCTCGCCACACGGTGCCGTGGTTCTGAGCGTCACGGAGCTGGCCAAATACGAAGCCTCTACACGAACTCCGCGTGAGAGCAAATTCGTAAGCTCGCCCACGCGACATTGGGCGCGGACGTCGGGGACGATGCCCCGCAAGATGCCGCCGGGAACAGAAACGCTCGTGAAATCGTTTTGAAAACGACAGGCGACGCTCGAATGCGCCTGCCGCAAGTGACAAATGTCCTTCATGTAATCGTTAAATCTGAGAGCTGGGACTGGAATTTCGTCAACAAGTCCCCTATCTTAGTAGCTGAGCAATGCTCTAACAGAGCATATCATGAAAGGTGCCGGCAATGCCGGCAGTTCTCATGCGCTAGAAATGCTCTAAATGAGTATTTCAGCTACCAGTGCAGGACGCGTGGACTACGACGCGTGGAAAGGGACCGGCATGACCATCACTCCGAGCACCTCGCCCGCCACCATGACGGCGAAGCGCCCCCCCAGCGACGCTTCTGCAATGCACGACGCGCTACCGGTGTGGACACCTGAGCTTGCCGCCGAACTGGAGCCGCTTTACGAGCGCGTGAAGCACGTCGTGACGCCGATGGAGTGGCCGCACTACGCACCGCTCATCAAGGCGATCAACGAGCTCAAGAAGGAGCGCAACGCCGTCATCCTCGCGCACAACTACATGACGCCGGAGATCTTCCACTGCGTTGGCGATTTCCGCGGCGACAGCCTGCAGCTGGCCAAGGAAGCGGCGCGCACGACGGCAGACGTCATCGTACAGGCCGGCGTCCACTTCATGGCCGAAACGTCCAAACTGCTTTCACCCGACAAGACGGTGCTCATCCCGGACCTGAAGGCAGGCTGCTCGCTGGCCGAATCGATCACTGCCGAAGACGTGCGCATGCTGCGCGATGCCTATCCTGGCGTGCCGATCGTCACCTACGTCAACACATCTGCAGCGGTGAAGGCCGAGTGCGACATCACATGCACCTCGTCGAATGCCGTCAAGGTCGTCGAGAGCCTCGCAGCACCGCGCGTGCTGCTGATCCCGGACGAGTATCTTGCCAAGTACGTGCAGACGAAGACCAAGGTCGAGATCATCGCCTGGAAAGGCCACTGCGAGGTTCACGAGCGCTTCACCGCCGAGGAACTCGAGGCGTTTCGCGCTGCCGATCCCGGGACGAAGATCATCGCTCATCCCGAATGCCCGCCCGATGTCATTAGAGCTTCGGACTTCACGGGCTCGACCTCGGCGATGATCGATTGGGTCAAGACCAACCATCCCAGGAAGGTGGTGTTGGTCACCGAGTGCTCGATGTCCTCCAACGTTGCCGCGGAGGTTCCCGATGTCGAATTCGTCCGCCCGTGCAACTTGTGCCCGCACATGAAGCGCATCAGCCTCGAGAAGATCTATGAGAGCCTGCGCGACATGAAACACGAGGTGACCGTCGACCCCGACGTT
Organism: Hyphomicrobiaceae bacterium; assembly: GCA_050246945.1. GTDB lineage: Bacteria > Pseudomonadota > Alphaproteobacteria > Rhizobiales > Hyphomicrobiaceae > JAEUMD01. The sequence continues at coordinate 118,547 of JBFWVC010000016.1, read as the reverse complement.
GCGGCACGCGCCCGTCGCGCTGTCGAGCGCATGGTGAACCTGACCAACTGACGATGCGGCCTTGGCACGAATTTGCCGGCGCCGAGGCCGCACCCCCCTACTCCAGCGCCCGCAGAGGCAGAGCGTGCGAGGACCCGATGGCGACCCACGACAGACTGGCCACGCTTCCCGCGTTCCGTCCTGCGGAAGCCAGCGCAAACGCCGGTGATATCGTCATCATCGGCGCTGGCCTTGCCGGCCTCTTCACCGCCTTGCGCCTCGCGCCGCTGCCCGTGACCGTCGTTGCAGCCGCGCCTCTGGGTGAAGGCGCTTCGAGCGTCTGGGCACAGGGCGGAATTGCGGCGGCCGTAGGCGAAGGCGACACACCTGAGAACCACGCCGCCGACACCATCCGCGCCGGCGCTGGTATCGTCGATCCCGCGATTGCCCAACTCGTCGCAGCCGAGGCGCCCGCCCGCATCGCCGACCTGCTGCGCTATGGCGTCCCCTTTGACCGCGACCTGGAGGGCCATTTCGTGCTTTCGCGCGAAGCGGCCCATTCTCGGCACCGCGTCGTCCGCGTCGCCGGCGATCGCGCAGGCGCCGCCATCATGCAGGCCCTGATCGCCGAGGTGCGCAAGACGGCTTCGATCCGCGTGCTCGAAGGTTACGAGGCCGAGGATCTGATCTCTCGCAATGGCACCGTGACCGGCGTTCGGCTCATCCGTGGCGCGGAGCGTGGCAACGGCACATACGAGCTGCTGCCTGCCCGCGCCGTCGTCATTGCAACTGGCGGCATCGGCGCGCTTTACCGCGTCACCACGAATCCTGCGTATGCGCGCGGAGAGGCGCTGGCATTCGCCGCCCGTGCCGGGGCGATTGTCGCTGACGCCGAATTCGTTCAGTTCCACCCGACCGCACTCGACGTCGGCATAGAGCCCGCGCCACTCGCTTCAGAGGCCCTGCGCGGAGAAGGTGCCATCCTGGTCAACTCCGAGGGCCGACGCTTCATGCGCGAGGTCGATCCGCGCGCCGAACTCGCTCCTCGTGACATCGTCGCCCGCGCCGTGAATGCGGAGATCGCGGCTGGCCGCCGCGTGTTCCTCGACTGCCGCGAGGCCATCGGACCAAGCTTCCCCGACCACTTCCCTACAGTCTACGCGCATTGCAAGGCGGCTGGCATTGATCCGGTTTCAGAGCCGATCCCCGTCGCCCCCGCCGAGCACTACCACATGGGCGGCATCGCCACCGATGCGCGCGGGCGCACGTCCGTTCCAGGTCTTTGGGCGATCGGAGAGGTCGCCTCGACCGGCCTTCACGGTGCCAACCGGCTCGCCTCCAACTCACTGCTCGAAGCCGTCGTCTTCGCCGGACGCGCTGCCGAGGACATCGCCGCTATCGTCGGTGACGGCCGGGGCGTGACGCAGGCTGCCCTCTATCCCATTGCAGGCGCGCCGCGTGCCGACCGCGAGGCGCGCGACGAGGCCATTGCCAGGATGCGCAGCACCATGAGCAGGGATGTCGGCGTCGTGCGCACCAAGGGCGGACTGACACGCGCGCTCCTCACCCTGAGCGAAATCGCCCGAACCGCCGCTAGTGATGATATCCAGCTCGCCAACATGGCGCTCGCCGCGCGCTTCGTCACAGCCAGCGCACTGTTGCGCACCGAGAGTCGCGGTGGCCAGTACCGCAGCGACTTCCCCGAGAGCGATCCCGCACAGGCGCATCGCAGCTTCATGACACTCGCCGACGTCGAGGCTGTTGAGAATCAGATCTTTGCCACGACGCTCGTGCCGACCAGGGAAGTCTCTCTCTCCCCTGGCGCCGAAGTGGTTTGCACACCATGATCGCAGCGCCCGAGCTTGCCCCCTTGCATGGACTGCTCGTGGCCAAGGCCATCGCCGACGCCTTGGCGGAAGATCTGGGACTTGCGGGCGACATTACCACGAATGCGACCATTCCGGCGGATGCAACCGCGCGTGCAAGCATCCGCACGCGCCGGCCAGGCATCGTTTCGGGTGTATCGGTCGCCGGGGCCACCTTCAACGCGCTCGATCCAGCGATTGCATTCGATGTCCGCCGCCCCGACGGCAGCGCCGTTGAGCCTGGCGACGTGATCGCGGATGTAGCCGGCAATGCACGCGCAATCCTGACCGCCGAACGCGTCGCGCTGAATTTCATGGGCCGCATGTCGGGCATAGCCACACTGACACGTCGCTATGTAGAGGCTGTGGCCGGCACGAGTGCGACGATCGTCGATACGCGCAAGACGACGCCGGGCTTGCGCGCCTTCGAGAAATACGCGGTACGCTGCGGCGGCGGCATGAACCATCGCGTCGGCCTGTTCGATGCCGTTCTGATCAAGGACAATCACATCGTCGCCGCTGGTGGCATCGAAAAGGCCATCGCGGCCGCACGCGCACTTTCGGGCCACATGGTCAAGATCGAGATCGAGGTCGATACGCTGGCGCAGCTTGAAGCGGCGATGAACCAAGGCGTCAATGCGGTGCTTCTCGACAACATGCCGCCCGACACGCTGAAAAAGGCCGTGGCCATGGTCGCCGGCCGTGCTCTGACGGAGGCCTCCGGCGGTATCAGTCTGGAGACCGCGCGAACCGTCGCCGAAACCGGCGTCGATCTGATATCAGTCGGCGCATTGACGCATTCCGCCCCCGTCCTCGACCTGGGTCTGGACTTCCTGGACTGAGCATTCCGGGCCGCTTGCATGTTTGGCGGTATTGAGACACCTTGCCCCTCGCATCCTGGGCCCTATTCCGCCATAGTTTCAAGGCACCTCATGGCACGTACGATTGACTGTGCGCCTCCCAATAAGGTTTGAAGCAAGCTCGGCCTCAGGCCTATCCGAAGGAACGCAACGTGAACGCCGTAACATATATAGTTGTTGCCGGTTTCTTTATGCTCGCATGTGGCATCGCCGGAGCAACCCTCGCCGGCGCCAAGAACCGTGACGTCTCCTTCTGGGCGGCCTGGGGTTTCCTGTTTCCCCCTTCTCTGCTCGTCCTGCTCCTGCTGCGCACCAACACGGGGCCGCGACCGCGCCGGCCGACCCTCGACGAGGAGGATCGACTGCACTTTTAGAACCTGTTGAGCTGTAGCGCGCAGCGCTACAGTGTGGAAAGCAGGCTCACGAGGCGTTGCCACCAAGCCGCTTCACCCCACAACGCTCCATCGGCTGCGCCGTAGTCGACCATCCATCCTTTGTCACGACCACGACGTAGCGACGACAATCGGGCGCAGCGCCGGCAACGAAATGCACCTTGAAGAGCGCAAGCTTCGGCTCCCGCTGACGTGGCCATATGAAGTTGTCGCCGTCTCCTGCCTCGGCCACGGCCTTCTGGATTGCAATTCCGGCATTCCGGAAGTCGGCATCGGACAACCGCGATAGCAGGACTCGCGACAACTCCGGATGCAGTCCAACAGCCAGCGCACGCGTCTGATAAGGATCGGCTGGATTGATTTTGGGCGGCGGCAGCGGCGTCGAATCGAGCTGGGATGCAGGGCCGGTCTCTCCTTCAGTACCATCCTGCGTGCCGTTCTTCGCAGACGCATCCGGGTGCTTCGACGAAGCTTCCGGTGTGCCAACAGGGGCATCGCTCACGGCCGCGGAAGCTTTAGCGTCGCCCTCCTCGGGACCAGTGACGACAACGCCCGCCCCAACGCGCGGCGCATCTGCCACGTTGCCAGTCGCGATAGGTTCCACCCGCTGTACCGGGTTCATGTCGGCAACCGCGTGTCCCTGAAACTTGTCCCGTTGGCCGTCTCCTGAAGATGCGCGCTCCAGCGCCGCCATCACCTCGCCGATCTGGTCCGACACCCACGGCCGCCAAATCGCCTCGGTCTTGAGCGCGCCCCACCCGGCAGCACATAGCGCGAGGCTGATCACGAGCGCGCGGCCAATCGAGCTGCCGCGTCGGCGCGGCATGTGGATGGGTTCTCCAGGGTAGCTGAGACGATAGTCGTCGGCCTGAGCCGCCCCATCGTGTCCACGCCACACGAACGCGCGGTCCTCGTCGTAGTCGAATTCCGAAAAGCTTGTGCCCCCGGCGTGCGGTCGAACTGCCATGGCTCACCCCCAATTGTGTCCGTGACGTTAACCACCCTCCCGGGTTGCATATGCGCCACCAAGACGCGGCAGAATAATGGCAGGATCACAATAAGTTGGCATCATTGGCTTAGTATCGCTCTGACGATTACACATGCGGCGACAACCAAGCGCGTATGGTCATTCAGTCGGCTCGGTCCGGGTAATCGACAGCCACCAGATAGAGACCCGAGGCCGGAGCGACAACGCCGCAGGCCGAGCGGTCGCGCGCTTCGAGCGCGCGAAGCACATCATCCACCCGCCAGCGCCCATCGCCCACGTGCTTCAAGGTGCCCACCATAGAGCGTACCTGATGATGCAGAAACGAGCGCGCCGACGCGCGGATTTGAACCTCGTCACCGTCCCGCACGACGTCGAGCCGGTCGAGCGTCTTTTGCGGCGACTTCGCCTGACATTGCGCCGCGCGGAAGGTCGTGAAGTCGTGATTGCCGATGAGATGACGTGCGGCCAGCGCCATGCGCTCCGCATCGAGAGGCACGCTGACCCACCACACCCGGCTCTGGTCCAGAGCCGGCCGCGCGCGCCGGTTCAGGATTCGGTAGAGATAGTGACGCTTCACAGCCGAGAAGCGGGCATCGAAGTCATCGCATACCTCCGCGCAATCGAGCACTGCGATCGGCAAAGGCTTCAAGTGGTAGTTGATCGCCTCGCGGATACGGAACGGCTCGCGCGGCTGCTCCAGATCGAAATGAGCCACCTGCCCCATCGCATGCACGCCGGCATCTGTTCGGCCTGCGGCTCGCAATGCGGCGTGCTCGCCGCAGAACGCCTGCAGGGCCGCCTCGATCGCACCTTGGATGGAGACACCGGCAGCCTGCCGCTGCCACCCGACGAACGGAGTGCCATCATATTCGATCGTAACTCTGTAGCGAGGCAAACTGGTTGATCCCAGGCAGAGCGAGCACAAAACGAAGACGCCGTGCGGTCAGCACGGCGCCTGATTTCCTAGAGCATGTTTAGCTGAAGTGTATAGTGGTTCAGCGTGAAAAACATGCTCGATACGACGGGCTGGATCTTGTGCGAGTTTCCACGACACGCGAACACGAACCAGCTTGGATGATGACGGACCTCAAGCTATTGGCAAGGTCCGTCTCAACCCACCCGGAATGTTCAATGCTTGCCGCCGTGTCCACGTCCGCCGCCGAAGGCTGGAACGCCGCCTCCGCCGCCCCTGTGATGGCCGCGCCCGAACTGACGGCCATGAGCACCGTTTCGGCCATATCCGCCATATCCACCCCAGTAGCCGCCGATGATGTCGCCGCCCGAGCTGCCGCCGCCATCGGAGGTCTCGTTGTAATTGTAGTTGTAGTTTCGCTCGTTCACGTAAGTCTCGTTGAAGCCGAGGCTCAGCGGTGTTGCGCCATTCGGGTTGACGATCACGCGTTCCGTGGGCGGCAACGGACGAAACACGCGCACGCCCTCCTCGATCGTCACCACCGCGCCATAGAACGGACGCGTCTCGATTCGTGTCGTGCCGGCCGCCCAAACCGGCGTCATTGCCGTACCGGCGCACAATGCTGCGGCCGCGACGATCAGGGCTTTGAAGGTACGCATGTGACTAGGCCTCCTCGATCTGGCGGGATAGGACCACTCCGTCCCTCCGGCCGCTCCTGCTCTGCCCGCAGTCTAGCCACTCGCGGACCAAGGCCTTAGGACTTTGTAAACGATGATTAACGCCACAGCCGTCGGATCATCGGGCAGCTACCGAGGTGCCGGCCGGTATCGGGAATCCGCGGCAGAACTCTTCGATCGTCACCGCCGAGCGCCCGGCTCGCTGCACCACCAGCGGCCGAATGGCCCGGTCCGCGCAGGCGATAGACAGGCGCTCGTCCAGCACGCACCCTGGCACGCCGGCCCCAGCAGCCAGTTCCGCCTTCAGAACTTTGATGCGCTCGCGTTTCCCCGATGTCTCGATCTCGAACCAGGCGCCCGGAAACGGTGACAGTCCGTGGATGTGGTTTCTCACTTCATCCGCCGGCAGCGCGAAATCGATCCGTGTCTCCGCCTTTTCGATCTTGCGCGCATAGGTGACGCCGCAGTCCAACTGCGGCTCCGGCCTCAGCGTACCCGCAGCCAGTCCATCGAGTGTCTCCACCAGGAGTTTCGCTCCCAATTCCGCCAGCCGGTCATGCAGCATGCCGGTCGTCTCGTCCGGACCGATAGGCGTGCGCGCCGTCAACAGAACCGGACCGGTGTCCAGCCCTTCTTCCATCTGCATCGTCATGACGCCCGTTTCAGTATCCCCCGCCATGATCGCGCGGTGAATGGGTGCTGCCCCGCGCCAACGCGGCAATAGGGAGGCGTGTACGTTGATGCAGCCAAGCCGCGGTGCTTCGAGAATCGCACCAGGTAGCAACAGCCCATAGGCGATCACCACCGCCACATCCGCGCCGAGCGCAGCGAACCGCTCCTGCTCCTCGGTGGATTTCAGGCTCGCAGGCGTGTGCACCTCAAGTCCGTGCTCCAATGCCACGCGATGAACCGGAGTGGGCGTATCCGCAAGCCCGCGCCTTCCGGCGGGTCGCGGCGGCTGCGTGTAGACGGCCTTCACCCGATGCCGCGATGCCAGCACCGCGCGCAGCGTCGGCACCGAGAAATCGGGCGTTCCCATGAAAACAAGATCGAAACTCAAGATCTGCCCCCTGGCCATGCAGACGCCCGCCCTGGGCCCCCGGGCGTCAAAGAGCGCCGCGCGCCTGCTTCTTGAAGCGGCGCACCACCATGTCGCGCTTTAGTCGCGACAGAAAGTCTATGATGAGCTTGCCGTCGAGATGATCCATTTCATGCTGGATCGCCGTTGCAAGCAGGCCGTCGGCCGTCACCTCTTGCTGTTTGCCCTCGCGATCGACATAGCGCACCGTCAGCGCCGACGGACGCTCGATATCCACCAGCACGTCAGGAATGGAAAGGCACCCCTCCTCGTACAAACGCGTTTCATCACCCAACCGAACGATCTTGGGATTGATCATGGCGATCGGATTGCGCGGTTCTTCCTTGTCGGTCACGTCGAGCACCAGGAGCCTCTTGGGCACCCCGACCTGGATGGCGGCCAAGCCGATTCCCGGCGCCGCGTACATCGTCTCAAGCATGTCGTCGATCAGCCGTCGCGTATCCTCGTCCACCTGTTCGAAAGGGGAGGACTGTGTCCGCAGGATCGGATCCGGGAGCGTTATGATAGGAAGCTTGGCCATTGCAGTGACATAAGGGGCCCTCTCGCGCGGGTCAATCGCGGCGCACCGACGCGCTATCCATTGCTCTCCCTGCGCCAGCCGGAGTACCAACGGATCTCATCATGGCCAATTGTTGGATGAAGGAGCAGGAAAAGCGTGTTGACTAGACGCAGGTTGCTCAAATCGGGCGTATCGGCCTTGGCGCTACTGGCTCCTGCGGGCTTCCCGGTGCCCGTTACGGCCGCCACTGCTCGGAAAGGCGTCGCGGTCTCCCGTGCAGGAGATAGTCAGCAGGCCGCCAACGGCCTCGCCCACCTTATTCGGCAAGCCCGCAGCTGGACCTACCAGTTGCAAAACTATGATTTGGCGCAGCTACAGGCTTCCCTCGCCGATGTGCTGGTCGTGGATGAAACCATCGGCACCGATGCCCGCGGCCGGCGGTCGAGAAAAGCGGTGCAGAATCTCCAGACGAAGCCCGACGGCGGCCGCCGCATCGTCCTCGCCTATCTCAGCATCGGCGAGGCGGAGGACTACCGCTACTACTGGAAGCCGGAATGGATCGAGACGGCCGAACCGGATGCACCCGAGACTGCTCCCGCATCACCGGGCGCTGAAGTCGCTAAACCCGCCGAGAAGCCGTCGGCGCCCACCCGGCCCAACCGCTGGCCGTCGAAGAAGGCCCCCCCCTGGCTCGGCGACGAGAACGAGTCATGGTCGGGCAACTTCGCCGTCCGCTACGAGCATCCCGACTGGCAGGCGATTTTCCTCGATGGCGAAAAATCCTACATCGCGCGCATTATCGCCGCCGGATTCGACGGCGTGTACCTCGACCGTGTCGACGCCTTCTACGACCACCAGGGCGATCTTGCTGAACCTGCGTCTGCGATGGTCGCCTTCGTCGCGCGGATCGCTGAGACCGCACGGCGCATCAAGCCGGGCTTCCTCATTGTGCCACAGAACGGCGAGGAGCTTCTGCTGCGCCCCGCCTATGTCGATATCATCGATGCCATCGCCAAGGAGGACCTGCTTTACGGCAGCCCCACGGAAGGCAAGCCCAACAGCAACGGGCAGATCGGCAACAGTGTGGGATGGCTCGCCAACGCGCGCCGCAAAGACCGTCCCGTGCTGGTCGTGGAATATCTCGACGATCCCAACGAGATCGTGCGCGCCCGCGATGAACTGAAGCGTCTGGGCTACGTCGCCACCTTCGCTCCACGAATGCTGGACGCTGTTTCACCCTATGCCCTGCCGCCACTCGAACACCCATCTGGGCCGAAGCCTTAGAGACATTACGCGCTGCGCCGTCCTGCTGCCTGGTCGGCACGCCGCTCGAGAAACACGATTAAGTCCAGCTTAGTCTGAATGGCTCTGGTGGCAACGAATTGCGAGGCATCGCCCGAGTTTCGCTATAGGCTCATCGCTATCACGCGATGCCGGTATTCAGTGAGGAAGGCCGCTGGACCCGCGCTGCGCGGGCCCCGCACCAAGCAACGCCTCGCGCGCGATCAGCGCAAGAATGCGCACACCGGCTCGCAGCGTGCCTTGTAGCGTGCCCGATATCTTCGACGTGCCGATGCGCCGCCGATAGCGGACCGGCCGCTCCATCGTGACGAGCCCGCGCTGTGCCGCCTTGATTTGCATTTCCACCGTCCACCCGAAGGTCCGGTCGGCCATGCCGAGCTGCTGCAAGGCAACTCGTCGGATCGCCCGGAACGGCCCCAGATCGGTATAGGAAACTGACCAGATGCACCAGACGAGCCGCGTAGCCAGCCAGTTCCCGAAGCGCTGCTGTGGGGTCAGCGCGCCCGCCTCAGCCTCACCCGCAACGCGCGAGCCGACCACCATATCGGCGCGACCTGAAACGATCGGATCCACGAGCATGTGCATCTGCTCAGGATGATCCGAGTAGTCACCGTCGAGGAACACGATCACGTCGGCCGCGGAAAGGGCCGCAAGCCCGCCAAGGCACGCCGCGCCATAACCTCGCTCATCGACGCGCACGACCGTGGCGCCGACCGAGCGTGCGACATCGGCGGTTGAATCGATCGAGCCATTGTCAGCAACGACGACGTCGTCAACCCAAGCCGGCAATGCGGCAAGAACCGAGCCGATCGCCTTCTCCTCATTGAAGGCCGGTATGATGCATCCGACACGAAGACCGCCGCGCACGCTGTTTCTAGTCCAATCTATTCTTGGTTTCGCATTGTCCCGCACGAGTCCGCCCGGCCCCGGCGTCGAGCACCACAACCATGCGGCATCCCACGCGTTTTGCCCTCAGTTTTGCGGTTCGAGGCGGGCACTTTCGCCGCCGTACTTTTCGCCGTCGACAGATCGAGCCAGGCGCCTGCCGTTGCCACGCATTGAAATGGCGTCTTTGGAGATCGCGGTCAATCGCGCGCTGCAGACAGATAGTCTTCCGGCGATGGTTAATCAGGCCCCACCTTGCCGCACACATGGCATTCGTCGCAGGCTTCGGTATTCTCTTGCGCAATTTGTCGAACCGTGTGGCCTGTGACGATCGCCCTTTGTGGGAATAGCATGACCGAACCCTACATCATCGGCTGGGAGGAATGGCTGGATTTGCCCGATCTGGGGGTGCCTGCGATCAAGGCCAAGGTCGACACCGGTGCCCGCACGTCCGCCTTGCATGCGCATCTGATCGAGCCCTTTGGACCTGTCGACGCGCCGCTGGTTCGGTTCGCCGTCCACCCGATTGCGGGGCGGACCGACGTCGAGATTACATGCTCGGCTCCGATCATCGACCGTCGCGAGGTGACGAGTTCAAACGGAGAGCGGGAAACCCGTTACGTGATCAGGACCAAAGTCCGCATGGGGCCGCGCACCTGGCCGATCGAGGTGACGTTGACCAACCGTGAGACGATGACTTACCGCATGCTGCTCGGCCGCCAGGCGATCCAGGACGACATGTTCATCGATCCCGCATCCTCCTTCCGCCAGCCCAAGCTCTCCTACAAGCTCTACAAGCACATGCCGCGCCGCGCCCCGGTAAAGCGCGCGCTGCGCATTGCCATCCTCACCGACACTGCCAATGCCCAGAATACAACGCGCATCGCCACCGCGGCCTACGCGCGCGGCCACGTCGTCGAAACGCTCATCGCCGACGAGCTTGCCCTTGCCTTCGACAACCTCATCCCCTCTCTGACGCTCGGCGAAACGGCGTTGGGGCATTTCGACTTCGTCATGCCGCACTTCGATATCGCCAGTCAGCCGTTTGCCCTGCACGTGCTCCGCCAGCTCGAACTGATGGGATCGACGCCGCTCAACAGTGCCAGCGCCCTGGCCACCCTCACCGATCCGGTCGCCGTGCGCCAGTTGTTGATGGCAAGCCGCATCCCAATGCTGGGACCGGACCGCATCGAAAGCACGACAGTGGTCGAGCCGCCGTTCTCTTCCTCGCAGCTGCCCTCCACGCGCGTCCTCGTCGTCGGCCACAGCGCCGTGGCCGCCATACACATGCAGGCGGGACGCGGCGTCGCTCCCGTGCTCCCACCGATAGATCGTGTTATCCAGCGCATGGCCCATAACACCGCTCGTGTCCTGAAGCTGCGGCTGGTGTCGATAGACTTCACGCTCGCGGACGGCGCCAATTACGTGACAGCGATCGACGCGATGCCGCGCCTGTCGGAGTTTTTGATCCAGACGGGACTGGTCGCTGCACCATTGATTGTAACTGAAGCTGAATTACAATCCCGCTCATGGGCGAGGCACCGCAGCAGCGACACCGACACGCAGCTGGCAAACTCTGACGGCGGCTGAAAAGCTCCTCTGGGTATGCCCTCACGCCGCCCGGGAGATGGCAGATGGCAGCGAGACTTCGAGCCCCAGAAGTTCCAGCCACTTCGATAGAACGCGGCGTTCGTCGAAATGCCGCTCGGCCTTGAGCCTGCTCGCACGCGCCATCGAAGGTAGCTGGTCTGGACGCTTGAGCATGCGCGCCATCGCATCTTCCAGTGCCGGCACGTTCCCGGCGAGCACCAGCATGCCATTGACGCAGTCGTCGACCGTCTCGCGGCAGCCCGGGGTAGATGTCGTGATCACCGGCCGCCCGACTGCAAGCGCCTCCATCACCGCGCGCGGCATTCCTTCGCCGTGCGAGGGATAGACGAACACGTGCGACCGCGCGAGTGCCGGCCGTACGTCGGCAAGCGCGCCAAGAAAAGTCACCGCCTCCGAATAGGGCCGCAGCACATTGGCGCTGATTGCCGTCGCCCCATCTGCGGCAGGTCCCGCCAGAAGAAACTCGGCACGAGGCGCACGCTCCTTGAGCCGCCGTGCCACCTCGCAATAATCGATCACACCCTTGGCCTCATCGAGCGCGGAGACCATCAGGAACACGGCACCATCCGCAACCGGCGGCAGAGGTACCGCGGGGAACGCCGCAAGATCGACGCCCGCACCCGGCAGGATCGTATGAGGGAGATCTCGTGGCAACGCCCCCGCATCCATCACTTCGCGCAGATCGTCGCGATTATGGAACACGGCTGAGTCCGCAGCCTTGAGTGCGCGTGCCAATAGGCGAGGAGAGGCGCGAAACGGATCGACATCGGCATCCGAACCCCTCCCGCCGCGCGCCACGAAACCGTTGAACAGAGCGACGCGACGCCTGACGTGCGCGCGCCGCGCTGCCAGCAGCGCCAATGCCATCACCCGCTCGGTCATCGCGATGACGACGTCAGGCTCCCAGTTCCGGAAGAGTTGAACGAGCTCGCGCTTCACGTTCCAATCGGCCAACAGCTGGGGTCCCTTGGGCGTCAGCTCGAAGGTTGCCTGCTCCGCACCGAGCACGAGCAGCTGCGAGGCCTGTTCCGTTGAGAAATTGGGAGCCGCGCACAATACGGGCGAACCCTGCGCAACGAGCGCCCGGATCAGACTGGATCGTGCACCAAGGAGCGTGCGCGGCGAACCCGATACGAACGCCACGCGCGGCGGCACGCCGCTTCGGGCTCCCGATGAAACGTTTCCACTCATGTCAACAACACCCCGTCGCGCACCACTTGCCTCCCGGGTTGCGTCCGACGAATATCCCGCGGCCGCTGGCACATGGTGCATCGCGTTCCGCAATCGACACATAGTCGCCCGGCCCCCACCAAGTCATCCGGCGATTCGGTGCAGTCGTCGCCGCCACAGGTCGTGAATCTGCAAATAATCCACTATTCTGTCGCGCCGCGGCAACGTTGCGTGGAACCCATCCGCGCCTGATCATGCCACGGGCCGGGTCATGCCGGTTTCATCGAAATGCGATTCATCATCCTGTAGCACAAGACGACACCTATAACGCCGAAGACGATCCCACCCAGCATGTTGCCCGCAAGCACGCCATCGGCGCCGCCATGTACGGCGCCGATCATGACGAAGGGGATCGTCCCGATCGTCGCCCTGCCCCAGTTGAGCATGGTCGAGATATGCGCGCGTCTCAGCGTATTGAAAACCGCGTTTGAAACGAACAGCGCGCCAAGGAACGCGAACAGCGGTGCAAGCCAGCGGCAGAAAAGAAGGATCAACCGCTCCGCATCGCCCGTCGCCAGGAACACGTGTGCGAGGGGCTGCGCCAGAACCGCCAGCAGCATCCACGCCACCATCGTGAAGGCGGCGGTCACCCAGAGCGAAAGCGTAAACGCCTCGCGCATGCGCAGATAGGCACCTCCTCCATAGTTCTGCCCAATGATAGGGCCGATCGAGCCCGACAGCGTATAGATCGCGCCGAACGCCACCGGCATGATGCGCCCGAGGATGGCCCAGCCAGCCACCGCACTATCGCCGAATTCCGCCATCGTGCGGGTTACGTAAGCATTGGCGAACGGCGTCGCGACGTTGGTCAACACGGCAGGCACGGCAACGACGGCGAGCGGCATTGCATCCCTGAGCAAAGGCGTTACGCGCACGCGCGCAACGAGTCCATGCACGGCGACGACACCATAAAGGCCGATGCCGACAACGACGATACGCGACAAGGCCGACGCAATGGCCGCGCCTTCGATGCCAAGCTTCAGGCCGAATATCAGGACCGGATCGAGCACCGCGTTGGTGATTGCGCCCGCCAGAGTGATGTACATGGCGCGCTTCGCGTCTCCCACCGAACGCAGCACGGCCGATGACGTCATGCCGAGCGACAGCAGGGGCAGCGACGGCACCAGAATCGAAAGGTAGGATGCGCCTAGCTGATGCGTGCGCCCGGTAGCGCCGAGGAGTCCAAGCAATGGACCTATCGACAACCACACGACGAGTGCCAGCACCGAGGATATGACGAACGTCCAGACATGCGAGTTGATAGAAAGGCGGCGTGCTCGTCCGCGCTGCCCCGCGCCGAGTGCCGGCGCCACGACCGAGGTCGCAGCGATTGCGAGGCCGATGCCGATAGAGATCGTCAGGAATTGGATCGAGCTCGCATAGCCGACCGCTGCCACGATCGCCTCGTCCCCCAGGCGTCCGAGGAAGAAGATATTGGCAAGGTCGCCGAGGAAGATGGCCATCAGTCCGACTGCCCCCGTACCGGTCATGACAAGGATGTGCCGCAAAAGCGAACCTTCGAGGAAAACCGGCTTGATGGGAGGCTTGCGTGGCCTTCGGACGGGCTGTTCCATGTCTGTCGTCCTGGCCGCTGTTATGGGTGACCGTATACGGTGATGATGCGTTGGCACCTGTGACGATCCACGAGACGTGCCTTTATCGACAGCAGCGACCGGCCAAGAGCTAGAGCCGCTTGCGCGAGCGGATTGCGGCAGCAAGCGTCCCTTCGTCGAGGTAGTCGAGTTCGCCGCCGATCGGCACGCCTTGCGCCAGCCGCGAGACCTCGACCCCCGTGTCCGCCAGCTGCTCGGTCAGGTAGTGCGCCGTGGACTGGCCTTCAACGGTAGCGTTGAGCGCCATCAGGACTTCCTTGACCTCACCGCCACGGACTCTCTCAACGAGCCGCACAATATTCAGGCGGTCAGGGCCGATGCCGTCGAGCGGAGAAAGATGCCCGCCGAGCACATGGTAAAGCGCTTTGACTACGCCCGCTCGCTCAAGCGCCCAGAGATCACCAACCTCTTCTACGACCACGATCATGGAACGGTCTCGCCGGGGATCGGCGCAGATCGAGCACGGCGAAAGCGTATCCACGTTGCCGCATTCCGCGCAGATGACGATCTTCGCGAGCGCATCGTTGAGTGCCGCCGCGAGTGGAGCCATGAGTTCCTCTCGCCGCTTGATGAGCGCGAGTGCTGCCTTGCGGGCCGAGCGCGGACCGAGGCCCGGCAGGCGCGCCAGGAGCTGCACCATCCGCTCGATCTCCTGCCCTGCAATCTTTTTCGACATGCTCAAACCGCCAAATAGCACCCGACAGGCGTGATCGCCCCGCCGCGCGATCTTCTCCCCGCGCGCCTCATCCGCCGCCCTGCCAGCGCGCCACCGCCTCCATCGGCCAGACCAGCATGACGACGTTGAGCAGAAGGTTGTCGCGGATCATGATCGCCATGAAGATCTCGAATGCGAGCCCCAGTCCGATACTCGCGCCAACCGGCAATGACCACGCGGCCAGGAATCCGAAGACCATCGCAACGGTATCCATCAGCGAGTTGACGACGCTGTCGCCGAAATAGTCGAGTGAAATGGTCGCCGTGCGGTAACGGTTGATGACCATCTCCGTGTTCTCGATGATCTCCCAGCTCGCTTCCAGCGCGACTGCTGCGGCGAGCTTGGCAGCCCACGAGGCCCTCGGCAGAAGGAAGGTCAGCAGCGCGTAGAAGATGAGACCGTGCAGAATGTGACTGAACGTATACCAGTCCGTCAGATGCTGGGAGTTTTCGGAGCTCTTCACGATGCCGTGCCAGAGCTTCACGGTTCCGCACTTGCAGATCGCCACACGCCCCATCCACAGCAGCGTGATCCCCTGCACCAGAAAAATGACCCCGGCCAGGAATAACCACCGCGCGTTTGCGTCGCTTCCAGACTCTCCCCGTGCGCCCCCTCGCATCATTTCGCCCGCACCCTGGCAAGATCGACAGATTTGCACGCCCGTGACCCCGATCCCGATGAAGCGATGCCGGCAGAAGGCATGTCCGTCTCCCTTAGAAGAGCTTCATTCCTGGAGGAATGGGAAGGCCACCCGTCACCGACTGCATCTTCTCCTGCACGGCAGCCTCGACGCGTCCCTTCGCATCTTGAACAGCGGCAATGATCAGATCCTCCAGGATTTCCACCTCATCGGGCTTCATCAACGACGGATCGATGCGCACACGCCTCAGATCTCCCTTGCCGCTGAGAGTGACCGCAACGAGCCCACCGCCCGACTGGCCGGCCACCTCGAGCGCTTCCAGCTCTTCCTGCATCTGGCTCATGCGCGCCTGCATGTCGCGCACCTGCTTCATCATGCCCATCAGGTCTTTCATCGTCGAACCCTTGTGGAACCGTTTTGTGTCTTGGGAATCGCGCAAATCGCGCCACGTCGTTTACGCCTCAATTGCATCGCAGCCAAGAGCGCGACACACAATCCTGTAGCGCTCCCTCAGCCGGTCGCGCTGTCGTCACCCTCCTCCCCCCGGGCGATGCGCCGCACCTCCTCGATAGACGCATCGGGAAACGCCTCCAGCACGGCCTTTACGGCTGGATGCCCCTTCAGCGATTGAATCTCCGCCTCCATCTCCTCTCTGCGGACCTCGCCCAGCGGCCGGTCGCCCATGGACTTCGACAGCATGACCACCCATCGCCGCCCGGTCCAACGGTTGAGCTTTTCTCTCAGTTCGTTTGCCAGTTCCTTCGGGGCGCCGGGAAGGAGAAACAGATCGATGGCCCCGGCAACACGGTCGAACTTGACGAGACTGACATGATCTTCGAGGTTCAATGAAAGCCGTGCCTCCCGGTGCTGCTTGGCGAGCGCCACGATACCTGCAAAGCTCTGCGGATCGGCCAGACCGGCTGTATCGGAAGCAATCGGGTTGCCGTCGTCGAAATAATCGCTCAGATCTGCCGGTCCGGCTTCCGCATCGAAGCGTTCCGCGAGGTCGTCGTCGCTGTCGAAATCATCGGTCTCCTCACGTCGTGTCGACGCCGGAGTAGCTGCCTCTCGCCGCCCGCCAGCGGGTGAAGAGGTCGCGGCATCCG
This sequence comes from Hyphomicrobiaceae bacterium, assembly GCA_050246945.1. Classification (GTDB taxonomy): domain Bacteria; phylum Pseudomonadota; class Alphaproteobacteria; order Rhizobiales; family Hyphomicrobiaceae; genus JAEUMD01. The sequence goes on along the minus strand of JBFWVC010000016.1, from coordinate 102,173 downwards.
GCTGCCCGCCGAATGCCGAAGCGCCTGCGTCCTCCCGTGAAGCCTGCGGTCGCATGGCTCCGCCTGTCCCACGCCTCGCCGGAACGGCGTTGCCACCAAGCGAACGGATAATCTCGTCCGGCGAAGGCAGGTCGGCCGTGTAGCACAGACGGATCAGCACCATTTCTGCCGCGGCAGCCGGGTTCGGTGCGCGCGACACCTCCTCGATGCCCTTCAAGAGCATCTGCCATGCCCGCGACAGAAGTGGGACAGACAGGTTCCCCGCCAGATACCCGGCACGCCGGCGTTCTTCCGCCGACAGCCCCTCCATCGCCGTCTCTCCGCCGACCGCCTTGATGCGCGTCGAGACGTGCACGGCCTCCGCAACGTCGGCCATCAGCTGCCCCGGATCTGCGCCATCCGCAATAAGGGCCCCGAAAGCCGTAAGCGCCGACCCTGCTTTGCCCGCGAACACGAACTCCAGCAAATCGAACAGCCGCCCACGGTCCGCAAGGCCGAGCATCGCGCGCACCGCTTCCTCGGTGACGTGCCCCTGCCCCATCGCGATAGCCTGATCCAGGATCGACAGTCCATCCCGCACCGATCCTCCCGCCGCGCGCGCAATTAGCGAAAGCGCGTCGTTGTCGGCACGCGCTCCTTCTTTCTCCACAATGCGCTTGAAGTGCGCGACAAGCTCTGGCACGTCCACGCGCCGCAAGTCGAACCGCTGACATCGCGACAGAACCGTGACCGGCACCTTGCGGATCTCGGTCGTCGCAAAAATGAATTTCACATGCTCGGGCGGTTCTTCCAGCGTCTTCAGGAGAGCATTGAACGCTCCCTTCGACAGCATGTGGACCTCGTCGATGATGAACACCTTGAAGCGAGCGACCATCGGCTTGTATCGCGCACTTTCGATGATCTCGCGGATGTTGTCGACGCCGGTGTTCGAGGCCGCATCCATTTCGATGACATCGGGATGGCGGCTCTCCATGATCTCGGCGCAGTGCGGACCGAGCGTCGCCATGTCGGTTGTGGGTCCGCCAGGTTCGTAATTGAGACCGCGTGCGACTATGCGTGCCGTCGTCGTCTTTCCGACACCGCGCACGCCAGTCAGCATGTAGCCCTGGGCGATGCGGCCCGAAGCAAAGGCGTTCTTCAGCGTCGTCACCATCGCCGACTGACCGATCAGATCCTCGAAGGACGCTGGCCGATACTTGCGCGCAAGCACGACATACGGCTTTGCGACATCAGGCTTTCCGCCATCGCCGTCACCGCTGCCACCGCTTTTCGATGTGTCTTTTTTGGCCATCCCTGCCAGTTACGACGCCTGACCGAGAGAGTCGATACGCAAGTGCACCACCAGGTGCATGATCCGACACGCATTACGCCCGCCGATCGGGCCCGAAAGCAGAATGGAACCGCGCGATGCGGCCCTGAGGGCCTGAACATGGCGAAAGCACACGCCGCCTGGTCGGCATAGGGCCGCAAAGCGGCGCGTGATGTCAGCGCACACCGAATGGCACCCGTAAGGACATAGAGAGGCTGGCGGACGACCCGCGTCCTGATCGTTAGGGCTGCTTCGTTCCCGACCTGACCCGGTTGGCGAGGGATGCGTCCGCCGCCAGCCCACCCCGGTATATGCCGTCTCCGGGCCGCTGATGCAAGCGGCCTCATTCCGAGGGTCACACCCGATGCGCACGAGCGTCGGAAGAAAAAAGCATGGCAGACCAGAACTTTGGCGCGCTTGGGCAATGCTTGGGACAAAGCCCGCTGTCACCCCCATTTGAACCCGCACAGACGGTCCGACCCGATCGAACCTTCCTTGCCTTCGCCTTTCCCTTGCCGTATCGAGAGCACAGCTTCGGCTGCCACCCAACGGCCAGCCCAAAATGGTACCCGAGGTCCCCTGGCCCAGTTGTTTGCAGCATCTGCCATCCATGCGGCAGCTCTGATTAAGGTTCCGAAGGTAGGGTGAAAGACTTACAGTTTTGACGGTCAGCTGCGAACCGTGTAGCGAACCGTTTCGAAGGTCCCGTAGCTCAGCTGGATAGAGCATCTGCCTTCTAAGCAGAGGGTCGCAGGTTCGAGTCCTGCCGGGATCGCCAAAACACTGCGTAAAATCAATATCTTAAAAATTGGCTTGATCCCCAAAAGCGGCTGAAATAGAGCTACACATTCGCTACACAGTGTGCACAGTTGCCAGGTGGGGTGCGGCCGGATGGATGTAACGGCTCAAGCTAAGCACAGAATCATGGGCGGCAAAGTGCTGCTCTACAAACGCGAGCAGTCGGCGAAGTGGCAATGTGCTTCCTTTCTGGAAGGCCGGATGCGTCGGGCCACCACTAAGACGACCAGTTTGGCCGAAGCTAAGGACTTTGCTGAAGACTGGTACTTAACGCTGCGTGGTCTGCAGCGGCGGGGTGAACTGCCAAATGAAAAGACCTTCAAGCAAGCCGCTGAGATGTTCACGCGAGAATACGAAGTAATTACGCGCGGCGAGCGGAGTCCCAAGTGGGTTGAAGGCCACAAGTCGCGACTGCGCCTTCATCTGCTGCCTTTCTTTGGTCGGATGGGCCTATCTGAGATCACCGCGGGCAAGGCGCAAGAATATCGGGTGCAGCGACTGAACAATCCGCCGGCAGGGAAGAAACCGCCATCGTATTCAACCTTGCACCAAGACATCGTCACCCTGCGCCTGGTGCTGAAAGCCGCGGTGCGTCACGAGTGGCTAAAGCATGTGCCCGATTTATCAGCGCCCTATCGTCGGTCAGGGAAGATAGCCCATCGAGCTTGGTTCTCGCCGGCTGAATACCGGATGCTGTATAAGGCGACGCGGGAAAATATCCGCCAAGCCATCGGCCGGCGGAAAGTGCGGATGGCTGAAGAACTCCATGACAAGGTACTGTTTTTGGCCAATACCGGTATTCGGCCAGATGAAGCGAGGCGTCTGGAATACCGCGATGTGACCGTCGTCAAGGATCAGGCCACCAATCAAACAATCTTAGAGATCGAGGTGCGTGGGAAACGCGGGGTGGGGTACTGCAAGAGCATGGGCGGAGCGGTGCAGCCCTTTTTGCGAATGAAAGAGCGTAGCCGCCCTCAACCCACCGATCTATTGTTTGTTAAGGATCACAAACGGCAGTTCAATCGGATTTTGGAAGAGTTGAACTTGAAGTTCGACCGCGATGGCAACCGGCGCACACTTTATAGCCTGCGGCACAGCTACATCAGTTTCCGCCTGCTCGAAGGCGCGGACATCTACCAGATCGCCAAGAACTGCCGCACGTCGGTGGAGATGATCGAGAAACACTACGCGGTGCACTTGAAGAACCACCTTGATACCGCGGCCATCAACCGGCGCAAGAGTCGCTGAGAGGGGAGTTGTTGGTCTAAGGGGCGCGCCAACTCCACTTGGGCCTTACGATCAACCATCCAATTTGCTCAAGCTTGGACATCCGCGTCACTCTGAAGGCAACCTACGCTTCCCCCCGGAAAAGTCGTCATAGACAAGAAGAGACAAAAGCAATCCACTCGGGAAGTGCCTTGCGCAATGCTGAAATATCCCATTAGCCGACGTGGAGAAGGCCGTCCCGATCGGTGGCGAGCGAAGGTATTCGGAGGTCTGTTCTCAGGTGCCCAGCAGACCTCCTAACACAGCCTCGGACATTTGGTGCGCTTCGCTAAATGAGTAGCGAAAGGAGCTGCAGCGACGCTGAAGCCAAAATAAATAGGAAGCCCAGTATTAGGACCCAGTATCGCTGCGCATTCTCCACATGCGCAGTACTGTTTGCGAAGTGCACTAACTCCCGTCCGCCATTCATGAGCTGAACTATATTGGCCTCGTGTGCGTGCACCACCAGCGCAAGTGCCCGCAATATACCCGTTACTCGCCACGCCAACAGCCCTGAGCCGATTAAGCTGCAGGTCGCCGCCAGAACTTTTATTGTTGCAACGCTCATCATCCACTCTCCATTCTTCCGTACCATCGAAACCTGCCGCCGAATTCAATCGTACAACGCTCAGGCGGCACAGAAATGACCGACGAGTGTGATCGCCAGCGTGGTCGCTGTCGCGACTGCGAAGGAACCAGTCGCAACGATCAACCTCGACTTGCCCCTGTTCTGCACAGGTTGGCCGCCCGGTGTAGGTCGTATATGAGCCGCCGGTCCATCCCAAAAGCCGACGTTGAGAGCTTCTAGCTTGAAGGTACGGATCGCTGCACGTTCCATGTCAGCTTCCGGGCGCATCACGATGCCGTTCCCTGCTCGCAAATTTGGCATGACCTAGGGCAGATGGAGACTGCGCCGAGGAAGCTAGATGACGGCTTGTCGGAGGAATGGCCTGACGTAATCAAGCGTCTGCTCATAGGCTTCGCTACGCAAGACCTTTTCTTTCTGATGGGAGATGTCGATCACAGCGGAGTCCAAGGGATCTCTCACGGCTTCAGTTCCTACAATAACCTGAGCCCCCTCGGGCATCTTCGTTAGAAGAAACTGCATGATTTGCTGAAGATGTCCCCGGTCTTGCCCTTGCTGATTTGGAGCGTCAACGACGATTGGACAGAACGCCGACGTGCTGAACTTTGCGGTCGTATGGAGGAAGGCGTAGTAGTAGGCGGCCAGCCCTCGTGGACCGGCGCTGCCACGTCCCGTGTGGACACCCTGGATGCTGGGTTTTGTGCCATCCGGGAGACGGACGTCGAGCTCCTCATTGAACGTGTCAAGCACCGAGGAGAAGTGCTGGGTAATGGTCAGCTTGCGCTGACGGCTATCGGCGGCCCTCATGCGCTCCTCGGCGTCAGTTTTACGGCGTTGTTTCTCACCATATTCTGCATCTAGCGCCGACAGGCGTTCTCTGAGAACGCGTTGGGCTTCGTTCCGGCCTTCGGCAACGACGATGTCACGTAGCGAGATATCCTCGCGATGAATCGCGAGCGTCTGGTGAACGCGCTCTAGGGCAGCGGAAACGCCCTCGATCTTGCGCCGCTGCTCCGAACGCTTTTCCTCCAGTTCCATCATGTTCTGTTTGCCAGTCTGCAAGGCAGTCACGAGTTCGTCCTTGTCAGCAACAAGGTCAAACTGATCAGCAATATTATTCTGGTAATGTTCCCCGCACATCGGGCATTCAACGTCCGGGGGATGCCCTAGCGCTGCTGAGAATGCCTCATCGATCTCGCTCAGCGCGGATTGCACGACGGCAACGTGGTCAGCCCACAGCTGGTATTCCTCATTGACCGCCGCCAGCTGGGCTCGGTAGCGAGCTTGCTCATCGTGGAGGGCTTGCCCCTGCGCAACTAGGCGGTCTGTCTCTCCACGAAATGTCTCTATATCAAGATCAACCGGTGTCGCGGGCATCGACTCTCGGATCTTCAGGAGAGCTTGGTCAACTGCCTTGCGTTCGGCGTCAATCTTCGTCATTTCGGCGGAAAGAAGATCGCGTTCGGCTTTCGCCTCGTAATAGGCGTTCGGCCGCAGGCCGCTGTGATATTCGGCAAGCGATTTGGCCGAGCCCGGAAACATCGCCAAGTCCTTAAAAGCATCCCATGGCTTCTGCCAACTTCGGTCCTGGTCCACATAGAATGGCGCGAAGGCATAGGAGGGCGGCGGCGTCCGCACCAGATCGCGTTTATCGGCGAGCACGAGTTTGAAATCCAGCATGCGGCCAACGGCAGGACCGAGGTGGGCAGTAACGTGGCTCGTGTTTACAATCTCGGCGCGTGAAGCATCGAAGATGCTAAAGGCGTCACCATGCTTCAAAGCTGCATGGCCCACGCCATCGAGCTCAAACTCGACCAAGCTGGTTACCCTGGCATCCGTCCAAGATTTGTCGACCTTGTGGGGTTTGGCACCGAAGGTCTCATAAAGGCTCTTGAGTATCGCGCTTTTTCCGAACCCGTTTCCTGCCACCAGCACTGTGCGCGGCCCGCTCAAGTCCAGCTGATATGCGCGCCGCTCTTTCTGTGACAGCAGGGAGAGCTTCAAAAATCTCATTCGTACCATTTTTCCGCCCCCGCAAACTTCTCAGCAACCGGCGCAATCCAAGTAGATTACGTTGCGTCATGGCTAACCTCGTAGGCCTCGACCAGCGCCGCGGCCTCCAGCTCAAACTCCGAAAATTCCACTGTACCAACGATGGCATTCCGGAGGAGTTCGGCCACATCGAGGATGCTGGCGCAAGCTTCAATCTCGGCCGGATGATCTTTCGCCCAGAGCTGCATGGCCTCCGAGAGCTTCCAGATGCTCGCGCGACCTGAGCCTCTGTCACGCAGGCACGCGATCACGGCCGTCTTAATCTGGATCTGACGGCGAGAACCGATCGCACGTGCATTGAAGTCGGCCTGTAGCAACGCAAAGTCCTCAAGGATGCCGCGCCGTCGCCTTAAGGCCCGCTCAATGAGCTCATCGAAATCTGAGCGGCAAAGCGACTTGCGAAGCATCAGCGCTTTTGTATCGGCGCCCTGTTCGGAGTACGAGGTGCGATGTTCGATAGAAGCCTGGAGAGTTTGGTACAATGCAGAGATCTTGATCCCCTCCCCGCCGCCGACCGTTTCGATGTACTGCTGCAACCGCCCAATCACGACCAGTTCCTGACCGTGCACGCCAAGGGTTGTGCGAATGAAGGCGAGGCGCGGCATCCAATGAGGGATGTCGGCAGGAGAAATATCATCCTGAACCGCCTTGGCGATTTTTGCGATTTCGACGCCGTGGAGATTACTGCCCACGATCCGATGGTGCGTGCCTGATGTCATAGTACCATCGATGAGCTTCAATCTGAACGGAGCATTCGAAACCATGCCGGTCTCGACGACGACGGCACCGAACTGGTGCACGTGACTATAGAGTCTGCTGATGATGGCGCGGGGTTTCGACTGACCGGTCTTGGAACACACGTTCGCGCAAGTCCAGTCGCCTGGGTCCTTCGATTTGATCTGGTAGAAGCGAATCTCCTTTGGAGAGTGCGAGCAATCGAGAACCATTAAGTCGTCAAACAAGTCGAAGACGATCCGGAAGTCCTGTCCGCTTTCGCGGAGGTCGATAAGCTTCAGGATGCCATAGTTGGCCTGAAATCCATAACGTCCGACGGTCTGGCTTCCGGACAGTTCGCGTGGCCGTCCTGCCATCAGCAAATCATATACCGATTGAGTCGACATCGCCTTTGAGACCCCGTGGTCAACACGATAGATATGTGTGAACGATAAATTGCCCTCGCTGAGCGACGCCACGAAAAAGACGCGTATCTCAATCGGTAGCAACGCGTAGCCAATTTACAATCCATCTGAGACGACTTGTCTTTGTAAACGTGTTGCTTTTGCACACTATCTACATGCTCGAGTTGACGGCGGCGCAGCAACAAAGGTCGGAGAGAGCGTGGCCTCTGCTCGAAGAGATGCAATCTCGAGTGGCGGATAGTTGATCTGCTTTGGCCTTGAAGCTGGTCGCTCAGTGACCGCTCGCCAGGCACAACGGAAATCTCGGAGCTGCCGCGTCCCTCTTCGACATTGATGCGCATCCCGTCTATGCCCCTCGCCTCAGTACTGAACCAGCCCAGCAGCCATAGCCATGTTCGTCGCAGCCATGAGAATAACGTTGGCATGCCGGAAGTTCTCGAGCTGACCCTGAATTCGGTATGTCCATTTGACGCCATGAAACAGATTGTTCCGCAAGCGGTACACAATGATCAAGAGTCCCTTGAGCATCTCGGCAGGGTCGTTCGTTGCGCCTGAGACGAATGCTTCCGCTAGAGGTCTGTGATCGTTATTCCTGAAGTGCAAATGCTGATCGAAAGCGGGCGTGAATCCTCCATTCGCGTAGTAGCGGTCACGGAAGTGAGCTACCGCAGCGCCCAGCGTTGCCAGATCAACAGCACCCCGCTCGTGCAGCCGGTCGACCATCGCGACAAGCGCCCCGGTGTTGCCTCGCGCTCCGAGCACCGTGCCCTCGAACAAACTCCAAAGCATCGCGAAGTCCCGGATCGCAGCTCGCTCCGCCTCCGAGAGATCATCAAAGCCAGGCACTGTCAGCTGCAACCACTCTACTGGCTCCATGCGCTTCCCCCCTTTGCTTTGCTGTTTGGCTCCGCATACCTGACGTAACCATAGCCCATGTTTGTCCCGCGAGCGGAAAGTCTTGGCCGCTCCAGCTTGCACTAACTCCGGTCCAGGTAGTCGCGTTCCAGTAGCTACCGGTGGTACAGCGGACATGGTCAAGATGAGTGTCGCGGGCTCGCATCAAGACGAGACCGGAGTCCGGTTTCTCTGCTTGATGACGAGGATGATGTGCTCAATCTCGGTCGACAGGTGGCGAGAGCCACGTTGCGTCGCAAGATTGAGCCCATCGCATTGCCCAAGTCTGCTTTTTCTGTGGCGCGTTCATCGGTGCAGAGCACGTATTGCAGCCGCTAAAAAGGGAAGTATTGACAAATCATGTTTGTATGGCGTGATTTGAACCCGCTCATTATTTGAAAAAGAAAAAATGAATGAGTGTTTTTAATATGTGTATTCTTCCATGTATATAATTATATAGAGAGAAGTGCAAAATCGGCATTTCTTGAAGTGCAAATTTGGCATTTGCAGAAGTGCAAAATTTGCACTTCTGGAAGTGAAGTGCTACTTACGTTTCGCCTTTATAGTCGCATGCAGCGTATACACGTTGACGTGCCCGAGTCCTTGGCGTTTGACGGTCACGTGGCCGCTCTTGGTGAGTTCCTTAATAAAGGAGACGACGCTGCGCTTTGAAACACCCATGTCCTCAGCCAGTGTTTCTTGACCCGGAAAGCAGTGATCGTTCTGCCACGCATAGGACAAGAGCATCGCGTAGGCGAGTTTGGCGCCAACACTAAGGTCAGCAGACTTCAAGATGACGTTGGGCACCTGCGTGAAGCCACCAGCAGCAATGGGATCAAATCCCTCCAGAATGATGTTGCGGTAGCGATCAGCTAACGGCTCACTGATCTTCCTCATCAGTTGTAAGTATAACACTGGGCTCAGTCAGCTTGCCCACTGCAGCGGTGGACATCTGCGCTGTTGGAGCAAGCGGCAAGTCACCTAATGGCGATCGTATCACGCAGCATTATCAAAAAACGGCTCTAAGGAGCCGTCTCATGTGGGGTAGGGGAGTGAGCCCAGTTGCCCCGCTACGCTAAAGCAGGAGCGCGATCACCGCGGCAAATACACCGACGTTGATGCCAATGAGCATATTCACGCGAGAGGTGAGAACGCGCATGTCTTCATCAACGCGGGCCTTCATGAGTGCTTCGTAGTCGTCAACGGGTTTTATCGCCATAAGTTAGGTGCTCATGATCCACTGGACGGCGGCGATCAAGAGAGCGGTTTGCGCCAGCATGGCGCTGAGCATGATGCCAAGAATTTGGATCATCTGCCGTTGGAGTGCTCGTTCAAGAGCGCTCTCGGTAACAACATCCAGGTCGTCGTTGATAACTTCCTTAAGGCGTTCAGCTTGGGTATCGGTAAAAACGTTGCCTTGAGTCAGGCGCTGGACAAAATTATGAGTGTCACTAATTGACTTTGCCATATACCAAAAGCATACAAGAAACCGATGATTTTGCAATTACGGCGTTACTCAATAACATCGAGACGGTTCTGCGCGCGGAATTCAACGAGGCAATCAACCGCGCGGTCAATCTCATCTTCAGTAAATAGCCCAGTCTCGCGCAATTTTTGCGGAATCGCCACCTGAACGGCGTGATCACTCATAGCGAGAATCTTATCTTCGACTGATTGCTGTCGGGGCGCTGTTTTGAAAAATGACAACAGCATATAGTGTAAATAGTAACACGAACCTAAAAAACCGTCATTTGCAAAGAAGCAGATCCCTTCAGTCGCACAATAATTACGAAGCGAATAAATCAGCAGGGAATGGCTTAATAGAGCCATATGCTAAGCGACGCACAACATTTATTTCGCGCACCATCTTCAAAGAAGCGACCCTCTTGAGCCACTTTCTTGAGTCGTTAGACCGGGCCGTGGTTGGTACCAGTGAGTACAGTACGCGCCAACGATAGCGGGCCTTTGGCTGATGCTGTTGCTGTATCGTTGGCGTAGTCGAGACGATCAACATTGGTGAGCGCTGCCCCTGGGTTCGAACCACCACCAAAATATCCATATGTAGAGTTGCCCGCAGCCGCTAGAGCAGAGCGTTCCGAAGAAAGTGGGCCTTTGGCGACCGCAGTTGCTGTGTCATTGCTGTAGTCGATGCGGTCGATGGTGGAGCGAATGGTGCCTGGAAATGGGCCTGTGTACCCACCTGCAAAGTATCCGTAAGAGGAGTGGCCGGTGGCTGTAGGTGTATTACGCCCTACAGACAAGGGGCCTTTGGCTGATGCTGTTGCTGTATCGTTGGCGTAGTCGATGCGTCCAACGGTGGTAAGAGCAGCGTAGCCGCCGCCAAAGTAGCCGTAGGTCGAGTTGCCGGTGGCGGCGGGTGCTGTTTGAGCTAAGGAAAGCGGGCCTTTGGCTGATGCTGTTGCTGTATCGTTGGCGTAGTCAACACGGTCGATGGTTGTAGCAGTAGCAACAGGTGGGACAATTCCACCTCCGAAATAACCATAAGCAGAGTGGCCGGTGGCGGCGAGATTGTATCGTGCTACCGGTAGCGGGCCTTTGGCTGACGCGGTCGCGGTGTCGTTGGCGTAGTCGATGCGGTCGATGGTGGAGCGAATGGTGGATGGGGCAGTATAGCCGCCGCCAAAGTAGCCGTAGGTCGAGTTGCCGGTGGCGGCGAGATACCCGCGAGCCAATGATAGCGGGCCTTTGGCGACCGCAGTTGCTGTGTCATTGCTGTAGTCGATGCGGTCGATGGTGGAGTAATAAGTTCCACCAGAGCGTCCACCGCCGAAGTAGCCATATGCCAAATATACTTCTGGTGGTACCGCCTCCGACCCACCCGCTTCCGCTCCAAACCAGGTCGTCCCACCATTGATTGTCATAAACGCCAGGATGTTCACCGAGTCGGGGTTCGTAAAGAGCGTGGGTTCGGCACCACTTGTCCACTTGACCGCTGCCGGCCAGGTCACCGTCCGGCTGCCCGTGCTATCTTGGGTCAAGAGAAGGGTTAGATTGCAGGCCGTACCTGACGCAGAGGGATTGCTAAAGGTGAACTCACAATCTCCCGTCAGCGTAATAGCAAACACGTTTCCGAGCGTCAGGTCGATCGTGTAGCTCATGCCGGAGTTATCACTCACAACGGACTCCCCATAGTCCTTGAGGACTGGCTTCTGGAGGGTCTTGTCATCCATGTCGATCCGGTCTCTGGAGACGCGCATTACCATATCCAAAAATTCTACCATGCCGCTCGGTGCTTAAACAAAACGAGCGCTGGTCATATGGCCGACATCATTTCCCCTACTCTCTCACCCCGGGAGCGGTCGTCCGTGCGGCCCCGCCGGAGCTAGGGGCGAGACGCATAACTCGTGCGGACATAAAGCGAACCGGCGCGCCGCTCCCTAACCCGACGCACTTACACTCACTCAGACCGACCAAACCAAAACGCCCTACAAGGCTCAAAATTGCCCGTAGAGCGTTTTTCTTTTTTCAATAAGGAAAACGTGCACCTCCCTCTCATACTCTTCACCACGGCGATCCTGTGGCCTCTGGCGATGGGTTGTGTCGGGAGTCTAGTTGAATGACGACGGCGCACTGGGGCGGGGTGACGTTGCCGGTGGCTCGTTGAACTGTGCATCACGCGCTGCTGGGGCGGCTTCAGGCGGCTTCGGTTCGGTCTCCGGCATACGCAGTTGTGGGTTGCGTGACTCCACCATGTTATCGAGGAGCTCCAACACCTGTGAGGTGATGTCCTTCAAGTCCTGGTTCAAGCGGCGCTTGTCCTTGATCTCCTCACGCAGAAACTCCCGATCGGACTTGAGCTCGGCAATGGTTTCGTCCTTGCCCGCGATCACCTGCCGGGTCATATCAAGCTCCGCTGAGAGCCGCGCGTTCTCCACGAGCATCTGCGCCACGGTGCGCGTCTCCCCCACCGGCGCCTCGATGGTCTCTTCCGGCTCGACTGGCGGTGGCGGCACCGGCGCACTCACAGTCGGCGCCTCCGGTGCCGTTGCCACCGGCGCTGGCTCTGGGCTCGGCACCGCACCTGGGGTCACCTCAGGCTTGGAGCGGATGAAGGCCAGGAGTGACGCGTCGTTGATGAGCCACTCGGCCCCGCTCGCGGTCGGCACCTTCTCACCGGCTACCCACCCCTCGGCGCAGTAGTTCTGAATGGTGCGCGCGGCCGGCACCCGACGGTTGTGCTCCGCAAACAACGCCTGCGCTTGCGGGATGGTCAGGTTGAAGATGCGGTGGTCAACCACCACCGCTGGCGTCGCTGTTGCGTCGCTGGCGCTGGTTCTTGCGTCGCCAGCGTCGCTATTGGCGGAGGTGGCGGTCGCTTCACTAAAGGCTTTGGCGGTGGTCGGCGACGCCGGCGGTGCTTCTTGCGTCGCATGCGTCGCTGAAACGGCGTCATTGGCGACGCCGGCGTCGCTGTTGGCGGCGCTTGCGGTGCTAGCGCTTTGCGACTCGATTGGGCTTAGCGTCGTCAGCGTCGCTAGCGTCGCTGCCTCGTCATCCCGGAACGGCTGGTGGTCATTCATATATATGAATTGTATCGCCACCGGTCGGTTGTACCTGACCGCTTATCCCCACGGGGCAGGGTACCCGCGGTTGTCCTGATGATCCAGCGACGCTGGCGGCTCCCTCAAGGGCCAGCCGCTTGGCGGTGGCGCTGCCACCCTTGACCGCGCCACCAGCGTCGCCGGGAAGGCACCATCAGACCACAGGCGGATGGAATCACAAATATAGTGTATGTACGCTATCTTTACTCATTACACTATTGAGCGTACCGACATGACTTGGTAGAAGTACAAGAGAGTGGCAGGCGGAGCGAGCGATGCAGACCCTGAGCGTGTGCTCAACCAAAGGCGGCGCCGGCAAGACCACGCTGGCGGCGGCGCTGGCGGTCGCTGCGGCGCACGATCACCTGCGGGTGGCGCTCATCGACATCGACCCGCAGCAGACGCTGCGCGCCTGGTGGGAAGACCGCGGGCGGCCGGAGAACCCTGAGCTCCTCACCTGGAAGACCAAGCTTGGCGTGCGCTTCCTCCCAACCGCGGTCGAGCGAGCGGCGGCCATTGGCTACGACCTTCTCATCATCGACACCCCGCCAGCCATCATGGGCATCATCGAACTGGCGGTCGGCGTCGCTGATGTTGTTCTTATAGCGACGCAACCGTCGCCAGCCGATCTCGTTGGCAACAAAGCCATCATCGACATGGTCAGGCGGAGGGGTACGGACTTCGCCTTTATCATCAACCGGGCTGAACCGCGGGGCGATACGCTCGTGCCGGAAACGCAGACGATCCTCAACACCATCGGGCCGGTCATCGGCACGGTGGTGATGAACCGGCTGGCGTACCGGGCGTCCTTAGGCACCGGGCAATCCGCCGCTGAGATCGACCCGACTAAAGCGGGCGTTGAGATCACCAACCTCTGGAAGGGCGTCAAGAAAGAGCTGCGGGCGCAGGCTCGCAAAGTTGCGTGAGGAGGAGACCGCGATGGTCAATGTGTCAAACAAACACCCGTTTGCCTTTACCGCCGCGCGGCTGCGCGATGCAAGCGACGCCGCTGGCGAACGCCAGGCCCGCGAGAAGGTCGTGTCGCCAACCGATGGCCGAGTGCGGCGCAGCAAGGGCAAGACCGTGAACGTCAACTACCGGGTCACGCCCGCGTTCAAACGAGACCTCCAAGAGATCGCGCGCGCCACTGGCGTGACGATGACCGAGATCCTCGAGCGGGCGCTTGAGACATACAAACAGACGCGCCCGAGGAAGCCGTGATGCGCGCGACGTTCGCGGCGCTCGGGTATGGCGTTGGTTCACTGGTAGTAGCACTCGTGGCGCTCATCGCCATTGCGTGCTCAGCGGCGATCAACGGGCACTTTGCCTTCACGCGACTCGGTGGGGAACTGGTCGATCTTACCAACCTGACAGCCGCCAGCGCCGCCATTATCGCCGTCGCCGGTTTGGTCGCGTTCGATCTCCTCAAAGCGTGTCTGCCGCTCTTGTGTCGGCGCGCCTACCGTCACCAACAATACGCCTATGTGGCGATCGGCAGCATCATCTTCCTCGGCAGCGTCGCCCTGTCACTCTCGGCGTCGTTTGGTTTTTTTCTCGAGCAGCGCGCGGATGTTACCAGCGAGCGACAGGTCGCCCACGCGCGTCTTGCTGCCATCGCCACGCAGATCGCAGAAACGCGAGCGCGGTTGGCGAGCCACCCAAGCGCGCGCCCAGTCGCCACCATCAAAGCGGAGCTGGCCGCGCAAGCACAGCACTACCGCTGGGACAGCACCAAGGGTTGTACGGACGCCACGGCCGTCGAGAGCCGCGCGTTTTGCACCGCCTACCACGAGCTTGAAGCTGAGCTCGGGCACGCCCAAATGGTGGCGGCTGACCGCGCCACGCTCGCCACACTCCTCGCGCAGCAAGAGAACGTGCGCGCCGCGGGACTCAAGCCCACCGATCCGCAGCTTGAAACTCTGGCACGGGTCAGCGGCTGGGAACCTGGTACGGTCGGCGCGATCATGTATGGGGTCGTCGCGGTGATGCTCGAACTCGTCTCGGCGTTTGGCTTGTTGCTTGCCGTTGGCCACGGCCCGAAACCGCCACCGCCGCCGGCGGCGCCAGCGGTGCCGGCGGAGCTGGCGCCGGTAGCGTCGCTTGTGCCCGGCAAGCGACGCCCCGTCACCACCGTGGTGGCCACGGAACCAACGCTGCTACCGGCCGCCAATACCGATACGAACCGTGCCGTCGAGCTCATGGAAGAGCTGCGCCAGTATGGGGTGGCGCGGCTGGAACACACACCCGGCGCCACCATCACCCTGACGGAGCTCTACGCGGACTACCGCCGCTGGTGCGCGGAAGGCATGCGTCCACCGCTGCGCCAACGCGACTTCACCGCGACCTTGAAGAGCATCGCGGCCCACATCGACGAGATCGCCATCGGTACGCGCTCACGCCGCCAGGTCTTACTCAACATGCAGTTCCGCCAACAGGTGGAGGCCGCGTGATGCCGGGGGTTGCACGAGGGATCGTCACCCCGATTGGGGCGCAGACACCGGTCGCACGCTCAGGCGTGACCCACCGACCGGTGGCTGCGGTCGCGAGCGACGAGAGCCCGACCCCGACCAATAAGGGGAGGGGACGTGCCCCTAAACACACCATGCAAATGGTGGGTGTACAGTATTGAAAGGAAAGGAGAACGGTATACTGGCAGGTGTAGTGGTTCCTCAATCAGTCACGTACCAGGAGGTGAGTGATGGGTAAGCTTAAAGAGAAAGCGGCGGTCGAAGAGAAGTCCCGTCCGGTGCACAAGGCCAAGCTCGGTTCGCTGCAGCTCGCGGTCTGGGAGAACGAGTACGAAGGCGAGACCGGCACGCGGACATTTCACACGGTCACGCTCGAACGCAACTACAAAGACAAGCACGACGAGTGGCAGAAGACATCGCAGCTGCGCGAAAGCGACCTCGGCGATGCGCTCGCCCTTCTCATGAACGCGCAGCAGTTCCTCGTCAAAGAGGAATGACAACCTGCGAACGTGGCTGGCACCAAGTGCCGGCCACTATTTGTATAGAGCGGTCGAAGCCTGTGAGTGCAAGGAGAACGACGATGCCGGTGATCCCGGAGTTGCGTGACCTGGTCGAGCTCTTAGGGGAGTACGATGAATCCTACCAGCGGTGGGCGATCCGTCACCTCCTCACGGTCGTCAACCAAGCTGAGCAAGACGTGGCCGATAGTAGCCTCAGTCGCGAGGAGCGCTGTGAGGTACGCCTCGAGCGTATCATGCTCTTCATTGAACGGTACGGTGGCAAAGCGGCCGCGGAAGAAGCGCGCGCCAAGATCGAGGAAGTACGGCGTCTGTTCGACGATGAGTCCTAAGGACTGACACCTCCCGCTCGTCATCGACCTCGGCACATGAGCTTGGGTCGAACAGCGAGACGGAGGTTTCAATGTCAGCAGACAAGTCGGCTCGCATCGCCGAGCTTAATGACCAACTTCGCTCGAGCCTGTCACCAAAGTATGGTCGGGTGGTTGGCACAAGCGGAGTACTCAACACTGGTGATGACTTCTGGCGACAGTGTCTTGACGCAGTTCGTACCTTTTCAGAGTTCACCGACGCCAATGACCCCTACCACGAACATGACTTTGGAAGAGTGTTTGTCGAGGGAACAAAGGTGTTCTGGAAAATCGATTACTACGAACGGGGCACCGACTTTGCACAAGGTGCCGAAGATCCGAGTGATCCCAAGACGACCGATCGTGTCATGACCATCATGCTCGCGGAGGAGTACTGAGGATGGCAAAGATTGAGATCGACCTGAAGGCAAGGCCTGATGGCTACGGCTTTGAGTACGGTGTTGCCCGCCGTGGCGGCCGCATCCTCAACATCAACGTCATGCCACCGCAGGCCCATTGGGACGGCGACTTTGAGCTCGAAGGCTATGAGCCGCACCCGACCGATTGGGTGCTCTACATCGAGGGCGAAGAAGTGGCCCGGCTGCAAGAGCGCGCGGGTATCGAGGCCGAGTTCATTCGCGTCCTTACCGAAGGGTAGGGCGCCCACACATATATATGTAGAAGCCGGCGGGAGACTGCCGGCTTTTTATTATTTCGTGGTAGATTGATAGATGTATGAAATTACTATCGACGTTGGTGCTGACCGCCGTGGTCGCTGTGATGTTTTATTTTGTTGGTGCAAGCCAAGGACAGACAATCGAAGAGGCTGCAGCCGATCTCCCTCGAGGTGGACTAAATATCCCCGCGCAGTGGTTCATGATGGAGTCGCTTGTTGGTTGGGAGAAAATGATGTTGATTTTTGGGTATGCTGATAACGAAGATGTCTGTATGCACATGCTAGAAATCGCTCAAGAAGAATCACCAGACCGCCGCTTTAGGTGCATGGCGGCTAACTGATAAAGTATCCGAATGGGTTGGTGGCACGCTAAGACTGACGCTGAGCTCCGAGTGGTTGAGTACCCTGAGCCGGATGATCATACATATATGTATGAATACGAAGAGGACGCGGTGCCGCCCGGTGAGCTTTTGGCGATCTCCATCTAAGCGGTATACTGCAGAGTGCATGGATGCACTCGAAGAAAACCTCAAAACCCTCCACAAAGAACAGTCACGGTTTGCCGCTCGAGCGCGCTACTTGAAGCAGGCGATGCAGCGGTGTCAGGAACTCAAAGAGAGTGCGGGCCACGACGTGATTGCCGATTTCTATGAGGGCGTTCTCAATCGGATTGCTGTTTTTGAACATGAAGCCGATGGACTGGTGGGGTGGCTTGGTGATGAATTTGAGAAGCTCGAGTGGGGGATAGCAGAAGCCGATATGCTCGATGATGAAGGGCGTTCTGCGCTGCGTGCGTACATGCAGCGAGACACCGACCTCTCCATCAAGAACATGATCAGTTCGACTGAGGGCTACGACGAGCTCATTCGGATACTCAA
Organism: Hyphomicrobiaceae bacterium; assembly: GCA_050246945.1. Lineage (GTDB taxonomy): Bacteria > Pseudomonadota > Alphaproteobacteria > Rhizobiales > Hyphomicrobiaceae > JAEUMD01. The sequence goes on along the minus strand of JBFWVC010000016.1, from coordinate 84,677 downwards.
GAAGGTTGATGGCCTTGAGGGGCATCGGGAAGGTGAAGTGAAAGAGGGGTAGTAGGTGAGGAGCTGGTCGGTGTTGGCGGTTTCGTCGGTCACGACTTGCGTTGAGCCAAGGTGGTCAAGGTGATTGTGGAGCGTCTTCGCGCTGCCACTGGCTCTAGACTAGTAAGTCGACGAAACCTAATCGAGCAGTCGGTGTGAGGCACCATCATCCTCATACGGGCCGATGACCCCGCGCTCTTCAAGCAGTGTGATCAACGACGCGGCCTTCACGTATCCAATTCGCATACGTCGCTGCAGGAATGAGGTTGAGGCTTTGCCAGCCGCGCGCACCAGGCGCCCAGCCTCATCGTAGAGCTTCTCTCCCACCAGGCTCGGGTCGGGTTCGGGGTAGTCGACGCCTTCCAAGAGGACATCAATTTCCGCGTCTTCTACCTCAAATGGGAAAACCTGCACCTCAAGGCAGTCGAGCTCCTCAGCCAGTGTTTCTTCTAAAGAGATGAGCATCTCTGTTGTTGGGATGCGAGGCATCTTACCTGTGAGCTTAAGCGTAATGAGATAGCGACCGAGGCCATACTTGACTTCGGCGGTATCGACTGGAAAGGCAAACATACGAAAAGCGTCGCGGACAGCTCTGGCCACTTCAACAAAGCGATCGGGGCGGATATGGGAGATCATGGTGGGGCTAGTGGGGTTTAGTTGGTCTCTGCATTGCCCTGGCCGCGCTCGCGGTAGAGAAATGCCCCTACAATAGCCGCCAGTGGGCCGAAGAGAGCGACAAACCCCTGCACAGAAAAGCCGTTCAGAATAAGGTATACGCCCCCAGCAAACCCCGCGAGGACAATGATGAGTGCGGAAATCGTTCCCACCAGTGAGGAGAAGGCGCTCGCGCGCACGACAAAGCTTTCGAGGGAGTGGCGATGTTGCGCCTGCGTCTCCGCCATCTTCAATATGCGATCGGCTGCTCCGGGTAGCACCGCTTCATATTTCTCAAACTCGGTCGCTGGGGGAATAGGACCTGAGAACGAGGTAGAGAGGAGCCGGCCGTTGGGCGGCTGTGGCGCGTCTTGTTTAATAGGCGTGTCGGCGCCGTTAGTTTGAAGCCCCTCGGTCATATTGGTTGAGTGCTGTGCGCAAATCATTGCCCACCGCGCGCCAGTCTGAGTAGAGCGCTTTTAGGTCAGCGGTAGTCTCGTCTTCATCTGTGTTGAAGTTGTCGGTCACTGGCGCATCAAAGCTGACCGCGGCGCTGAAGCCGCCGGCAAAGCTAGGCAACTGCTTAAATAAGCGAAATGTGGGACTTTTCATAGGCACGTGTTTGTATAGGTACTGTAGCACATTTGAGCGCAAAGGCGAGGTTGGTGCCTGGGGCGGGTTGGCAACAAAGCGGAGGAGAACGCGCGGAGCATGTTGTCATCAAAGCGAAGCACCGTAGAGTGACCACTGCGGTGCGCAGCGACTGCCGTGCCAATAAATTGAAAAAAACCGGCTAAATGGTAGGCTTTTGAAGATGCAACGAAAAGAGGCTGCCGCCCGTATACGAATAAACCGATTACTCGAAGACGCGGGGTGGCGTCTTGTTGATGGGGAAGCTGGACGGGCCAATGTCGAGGTCGAGGCCGACGTCGACATCACCAAGGCCGGCGACGACTTTGAAGAAGTGGCGAAGGGGTTTGTCGACTACCTCTTGCTCGATGACCACGGCTTTCCCGTCTGTGTGCTTGAAGCCAAGCGCGAGAAGATCCACCCACTTGCCGGCAAGGAACAGGCGCGCGACTACGCCAAGGGGAAGAACGCGCGCTTCGTTGTCCTCTCAAATGGCTTGAGCCACTACCTCTGGGACACTGACGGTGGCAACCCGGAGCTCATCACCGAACTCCCAACGCAAGAGTCACTACAGCACCGCAGCACATACAAGCCAAACGTCGACGACCTCATCAGCGAGAAGGTGTCGGCCGATTACCTCTCCAACAAGTTCTCCCTGCGCGACTACCAGGTGGCGGCGATCCACTCCATTCAGCAAGCGGCCAAAGAAGGGAAGACGCGGTACCTGTTTGAGATGGCCACCGGTACCGGCAAGACGTCAACGGCCGCTGCGGTCTGCAAGCTGTTTTTGAAGACCGGTAACGCCAAACGCATCCTCTTCCTGGTTGATCGCATTGAGCTCGAAGACCAAGCGGTCAAAGCGTTCAAAGGCATCTACGGCGAAGACTACTTCGTCGACACCATCAAGTCGGGGCAGTGGCAGCACTGTCAGGTGGTCGTATCGACGGTACAGACACTGCTAGCTGGCGATCGCTACCGTGACCTCTTCTCACAAATCGACTTTGAACTCGTCATCTCTGACGAGGCGCACCGCTCTTTGGGCGGCAACTCTCGAGCGGTCTTTGAATATTTCATCGGATACAAGCTTGGCCTCACCGCGACGCCACGGGATTTCCTCAAAGGGGTTGATGCCAAGGAGTTGGCTCAAGACAACCCGAAAGCGCTCGAGCTCCGGCACCTGCGCGACACGTACAAGACCTTTGGCTGTGAGGATGGGAAGCCGACCTTCAAGTACGACCTCAAGGCCGGGGTCGGCGGTGGCTACCTGGTGAACCCGTACGTCATTGACGCGCGCACGGAAGTGACGACCGAACTCCTCTCCGAGCAAGGCTTCACCGTCGGTTTTACCGACGAGGATGGCACCGAAGGGGAGCAGGTCTTTGGAGCCAAGCACTTCGAGCGCACCTTCTTCAACGAAGACACCAACCGCGTCTTCTGCGAAGCCATCCTCAGCAACGGCAAGCTCGACCCGCTCACGAGTGAATTTGGCAAGACACTCGTGTTTTGTGTGAGCCAAAACCACGCGGCCAAGGTCGCCAACAAGCTCAACCAGCTCGCGATGGCCAAGTGGCCCGGGACGTACGCCTCGGACTTTGCCATGCAGGTGACGAGCAACGTCGCGGACTCCCAGCAGAAGACGAAAGACTTCTCAGCCAACCGGCTCGGTGGGAAGTCGCAGTTTGCGCGCGACACCCACCCCGACTACGGCACCAGCAAGACCCGGGTGTGCGTGACGGTCGGCATGATGACCACCGGCTACGACTGCCCAGATCTTCTAAACGTCGTCTTGATGCGTCCGGTCTTCTCACCGGCTGACTTCGTGCAGATGAAGGGACGCGGGACGCGCATCCACGAGTTCCACTACCAGGAGACGGGGGAGAAGGCCCGGAAGGACGACTTCTTGCTCCTCGATTTCTTCGGGACATGTGAGTACTTCGAGAAGGATTTTGATTACGACCAGAAGCTCAAGCTGCCGGCGATCGCAGGCAAGCAAGGCCCGGATAAGCCTGACCCACCAGTGCCACCGACACCACCCAAACCAGATGGGGCCTACGAGGGCGACATTGATGACGCCATCAAATCGGAGATCACGATTCAGATCGGAGCGGAGGGCATGCGCATTGACCGCGACCTCTACCCGAAGCCGCATCAGCAGTTTGAGTATGTGGTGCAACACAGCGAAGAGATCAAACGGGTGCAGGAGACCGATGGCATCGAGGCGGTCGAGGAGTTTGTAAAGGCGGAGGTCTTGAATAAGCCAAGCGAGTACTGGACGGCCGAGAAGATCCGCCAGTCCTACGAGCGCGAGCACAAGGTTGACCGCCGGCTCTCGTTCTCGGAAATGATTCTCAAGGCGCTTGGGCTCTCCAATCGGTTCAAGACCCGCGATGAGCGCCTCGAGGAAGAGTACGAGAAGTTCATCGATATCGAACGGCCGGAGCTGGCGAGTGCCGAGGCGATCCGTACCTCGAAGGCATTCTTCGAGACGTACCTGTCTGACCCAGACTTCCGTGAGATCATCCAGACGCAGCAGTTTGCGCGGCTGGCGACCTACCCATCGATCAACATGAACGACCTCAAGGCGCTTGGGCCAGCCACGATCGCAGCCACGCGCCAGTACGCCGATGAATACCTCATGCGCGAGATGCGCGAATTTGAATGGGCTAACCAATAACCATGCTGACCGCTGAAACCAGAAAACGCATTGATACCTGCCGCGACATCCTCGTCGGCAAGTTACCTGACCCGAAGAGCCAGGTGCTCCAGATCACCAATGCGCTCATCTACAAGTTCATGGATGACCAAGACCGACTGGCGGAGACACTTGGCGGCAAGCCGTCGTTCTTCATCAATGGCCTGAAGCCCTACGCCTGGCACAAGGTCTTTGACGCCAAGCTCACCAACCAAGAGAAGGCGGATAAGTACATTGAGGGCATCGAGAAGCTCTCCAAAGCCGAGCACCTACCCGAGCTCTTCCGCGAGATCTTCAAAGAAGCCTACGTGCCGTTTCGGGCCGCGAACGTCATCACGCTCTTCATCAGCGAGATTAACAAGTTCGACTACACACACAGCGAGGAGCTCGGTAACGCCTACGAGTACCTACTCTCCATCATGGGCTCGCAAGGTGACGCGGGCCAATTCCGCACGCCCCGGCACATCATCGAGTTCCTCGTCGATGTCGTCGACCCACAAAAAGGGGAGAGCATTTACGACCCGGCTGCTGGCACCGCGGGCTTTCTGATCGCCGCGTACAATCACATAATTGAAGCCAACGAGAAGCTGTCTGCCAGTGAGAAGCGTGCTCTGGCGAAAAACATCAGTGGCGTAGATATCAGCCCGGACATGGCGAAAATGGCGCGGGTCAACCTTTACCTGCACGGGTTCGCCACCCCGAACATCCTCGAAGGCGACACCCTCACCGACGAGCCCCTCTGGGGCAAGAAGTACGACGTTATACTCGCCAATCCACCCTTCATGTCGCCAAAGGGCGGTATCCAGCCACACGACAAATTTTCCATAAAGGCGAAGCGCTCCGAGGTGCTCTTTGTCGATTACATCGCCGAACACCTAAAGCTGAAAGGACGCGCTGGTGTCATCGTCCCTGAAGGCATCATCTTTCAGAGCGGCACGGCCTACAAGCAGCTCCGCAAGATGCTGGTTGATGATGGATATTTGCATACGGTCATCAGTTTGCCCGCTGGCATTTTTCAACCATACGCAGGGGTGAAGACGTCAATTCTCATCTTGGATCGCGAACGAGCTAAAGAGACCGATGAGATTCTGTTCCTCAAGATTGAGAAGGATGGCTACAGCCTCAGCACACAGCGCACCAGACTATGCAACGACAACGGGGAACAGTCTGAGTGGTGTCCGAACCACAGCGATTTGCCAGCGGCGCTCAAGGTCGCCAAAGCATGGCGCGACGGGAAGAAGCAAGAGGCGTCGGTTGCGAGCTGGGTGAGTAAGGAGACAATAGCCGCAAGCGTTGATTACACTCTAACAGCCGATCGTTATCGGAACTTCAAATCGCACAGTTCGGAATGGCCATACGTTGAACTAGGTGACCAAGACTACTTTTCAATCGAGTCGGGCGGCACCCCGAGCACTTCTAATGACGACTACTGGAACGGTGATATACCTTGGGTCACCCTAGTTGACCTGCCTCCCAAAGACGTTCTTTCAGTTATTCGAGATACTGAACGTAAAATCACTTCGGCTGGGCTGAACAATTCGTCTGCTAAGCTCTTACCGCCTAGTACGATTGTCGTGTCAACAAGAGCCACGATAGGGCGTGTCGGGATTGCCACACGCAGCCTTTGCACGAACCAGGGCTTTAAGAACATCATCGTAACAAACACTGATGCGGTGGCCCCCCGCTTCGTCGCTTACATGGTGAAGCACTTAGTTCCACAAATGGAGAGCCTGGCTTCAGGTGGTACCTTTAAGGAATTATCTAAGACCTCTTTCTCTACTCTCAAGATCCCGCTACCACCCATTGATATGCAGAAAGAGCTCGTCGGCGAGCTTGACCGCTATCAGAAGATTGTCGATGGTGCCCGGCAGGTCATGGAGAACTACCGACCAACGATTGAGATTGATCCGGAGTGGCCCGTAGTAAAACTTGAAGAGTTGTGCGGGATCGAGCACGGGTTCGCGTTCAAGGGTGAGTTCTTTGAGGACGGCGACAAGGAGCACTTTCCGATCCTTTTAACACCAGGGAATTTTGCGCAGGGTGGTGGTCTTTATTTCACACGAAAGAATACGAAGCGGTATTCAGGCGATGTTCCTGACGCTTTTCGTCTGGGCAGGGGAGATTTGGTTGTTGTGATGACCGACTTGTCCCCACAGATGAAGATCCTAGGGATGCCAGCCATTATCGATGGTGACGATTTTTTGCATAATCAGCGGATAGGTAAGGTGGTTCTCAAATCAACGGATGTGATCAAAAGCTACCTCCGATACGCATTCCTGATACCGGCTGTAAATGAGACTATTAAACGTGAGGCCACTGGATCGACGGTGCGGCACACATCACCATCACGGATCTTGAGCATAGAGATACCGTTACCCTCTATTTCCGCACAGCAACAGATTGTGGCGAAGATCGAAGACGAGGAAGCCTTGGTCGATGCCAACCACGAGCTCATCAAACGCTTTGAGGCCAAGATCCAAGCAACCATAGACCGCGTGTGGGTGTCGAACGAAACGCTCGATGTCATTGACAGAGGTGCCAATGAAGAAGCAGTCCTGTAGGTCGGGTGTGTCAAAGGCCACAAGAATAAAGAATTGACAATTCTCAAACAAAAAATCCGACGGTAAGATCAAACAATGGATACGATCACAAATATTGCGACGGTAGTGGGAGCGATGGCCGCAGTGGCCGCCTTGTTTATCGGAGTGCGTTCGATAACGAAGCGAAAACGACACAATCAAACGCAGCACACCAGCGGCAGGAGCGCGGCGGTGCAATCCGGTCGTGACACCAATATCACCGCGCGAAAAAGCAATGACCAAGCAGATTCAGAATAGTGCTGACGACAGCATTTCCGTACAATCCGGACGGGATACCAATATAACGACAGGGGCAACGCCTGAGCAGGTTAAGGCGTTGGTCGAGGGCGCTGTTCATGGCGCAGTTGCGCTGTATGACGGCAAGACCGCTGCCATTTCAGAAGCGCTTCAGCGCTTAGAAGATTTTTCACAGAGAGTAGAGACGCGACTGGGTTCTCTTGAGGGTATAAGTCAACACGCCTTAGGTGACCCCGACCTACACTACGGCATAGCGCGGGCTGCCCACGCGTACGCCCGAAGTGGCGACGAGCAAGTCGCCGATATCCTCACTAACCTCATAGCTTCACGAAGCGAACAAGTTGCCCGCAGTCGACTTACACTAACGCTTAATGAGTCCGTCGAAACCGCGGCGGTTCTTACCGCTGAAGAGTATGCGGCACTCTCAGTCATGTTTTTTGTGGGCAACCTGCAGGTCTCTAGAGTGCGAGACTGGGCACACTTCATCGCGCTTCTAAAGGATGCTGTCGTTCCGTTGCTTGCAGACCTGCCTCAACATGACGCTTCGCTCTCTTACTTGGTGTCACAGCGTTGTGCTCTACACAGCGCAATAGGGCGTGGAAGCCTCGCGTCGATATTGCGGCATAAGTACACGGGTGTGTTGTCCAAGGGCTTCGATACAGAGGGGGACGAGGAGCTAAAACAGCTAGCAGTGAAGCATCCAGACGTGTTCATTCCATGTTTTCATGATGTAACCAAAAGGCAGTTGCGAACGCTCAACGCGAACGCGTGGAAGGAAGTGTGTGAACAAGCCGGCATAAGCGTAGAAGACGGTGGGAAACTCTGGCAGCGGTTTGAGAGTGTGCAACTGAGTGACGAAGAGGTTCAGCAAAAGCTAGTGGGAGAGATTCCTCAACTGAAGCGGTTATTTGACTTCTGGGAGAACAGCAACGCCGGCACCCACCCCCTGACAACAATCGGAATAACAATCGGTCATTCGAACCTCATGCGCACCTGGACGGTGGAAGCCGATCTCGGAATTTGGGTGAAGTAGAGAGCATGATACACTGTCCGTATTATAACCATAAATCGGACAGTACCTGTGTGAGCGTCCCCGCAACACAACGATATTTCGACCATGCCACGTAAGTCACCAAACACTGAAAATCGGACAGTTACGAAAAGAAAGACCAACCGGGAGCTCCGCACTCGGGAGTACCTTACGCCTGGTGAGGTGAAGAAGTTGATGGTCGCAGCGCGACAGAACCGCAACGGGCACCGCGACGCCACCATGATCCTCGTCACGTACCGCCATGGTCTGCGCGCGACCGAGGTGTGTCAGCTCCGCTGGGATCAGTATGACCTCAAGCGCGGGACGCTTCACGTCAACCGCATTAAGAACGGTATCGAGAGTGTGCACCCCGTTGGGGGAGAGGAGCTCCGCGCACTCAGGAAGCTCGAGCGCGAACAAGTCGAGAGCCGGTACGTGTTTGTGAGCGAGCGTGGGGCGCCACTCACGCACGAAGGCTTCTTGAAGATGATCAAGCGTGCCGGCGTCGCCGCGAGGCTACCGTTCGGAGTACACCCCCACATGCTGCGCCACGCGTGCGGGTACAAGCTCGCGAGCGACGGCCACGACACTCGAGCCATACAACTCTACATGGGACACAAGAACATCCAGAACACCGTCGGGTACACGCAGTTGAGTGCCAGCCGGTTCAAGGATTTTTGGAACGACTAACACTGACAGCGGCGGGGAAGGTGAGTCGGGCAACGACGGCTGGTAATGTGCGTCGCTCTTAGTGAGCGTTTCAGTTGCTTTATTGATTTACAAACGAAGGGCAGTCGCCACTCTTTGTGTGTACCGCGTAGAGTCTGTATGCGCCGGGATCACCTTCGAGGTGAAGTCGCATGAAGTTTTGGGTGCCATTGGTCGTTCGTGACCACTCCCACTGTCTGTTCGGCCGCTGAACATAAAATTCAGTAAACTGCGCGGTGGTATTTCCGACGCGTTTTATGACCTCAGTCCAGGTGCACTGTTTGTAGAACAAGCGGATGGACTTTGAGTTCTGACCCGCGAAGATAACGAGATCATGCGGCGGGCAGTTGCCGGCCTTGAGACAATCATCGGGCTGCGCAGGCAACGAACCGGCGCCGGAGAAGTGCGCCAAGACCTGGCTGCGTTCGTGGGAATAGAGCCAGATCGAGATGAGGATGATGACGGTGTAGAACGCCACGGCTTTGAGCAGGATCGGCACGATACTCCCCCACGGTGTTTGTTCAAGCCGCCGGCGTTACAAGCCATGCCGCTGTCTAATAATGGCAGCAGCTTCTGGGAGGGAGCAAGCCTCAAGTGCCATGATGAGGTCGATGACACTGCCGCCGCGACCGCAGTCACCAAAGCAGTGCCAAGCGCGGCGATCAGGCGAGACCACAAAGGCACGCTTGTTGGAGCCATGGTGAATGGGGCACGCCCCCACCAGGCGCGCACCACTTGCCTTCAGGACAATACCGTAGTGATTGAGCGCGATGTCGATCGGCAGCGCGGCTTTGATCTCGATAAATGAACTTGTCGGTTTCATCATATCCACCATATCATTTTGATGATGGGATTGCAGACACGGCGACCGCGTCGATCGTCAAGGGCGATAGGCGCCAGCGTACCCTTGACGACCAAGCGGCCGTGGCACGCTGCCATCAGCAAAAGGGTATAATGAAAGCATGACGATAGAGGTTAGCGATCGCAAAACGAAAGCGCCGAAACCGCCTCGGGCGATGCGTCTGCAGGAACGCGATATCGCCATCGGTGCGTGGCTCGCGCGGCGACGCTACCTTGATGCAGATCAGATCTGCCGCCTCGTTGAGACGCACGAGGGTGGCTCACACGCGCACACCAAGACGCGCCTGACGGCCCTCCGCGAGAACGGATACATCGTGCGGCCCCGCGGTGAACGATCATATTGGGACGAGTGCGGGCGGACGTATCGTATATACGGCAACACCTCGAAGATGGGGCAGATCCTGCAAAAGCGCGGCCTGGTGCCAGACGGGAGGCTGGACTGGACACAAAAAAACAAGGACGGCAAAGCTAACTTCGTCGAACACACGATAGAGACGAGCGAGCTCCTGGTGACGTTTGAGACGACGCTGCGGCAGTACAACGGCTTACGGTTGTGTGAGACTGATGAACTGCTAGGGCGCTTGCCCCCACGCACGCAAACCCACGAGAACCCCTGGTTTGTGAAGGGGAAACCAAAGAGTTTCCCCAGCACGGTCAAAGACATCGTGAAACCTGATGCAATCCTGAGCGTACGCCAGGAGCAGGGCAGGGACGTCAACGAAATCTACTTCTTCGCCGAGATAGACACGACCAATATGCCGGTGGTGCGGGGCATGCATCTAGAGGGCGCCCTGAAGCGCGCGCTCTTGGATCACGGGAACGCCAAGACCGGCGAAGCGATCTCCCGGGTGCAACGGAACGTCGAAGAGGCGCGATACAAGCTCCTCCTCCATAACGCCCAGCGCGAACAGAGCTCCTTCCTGCAGAAGCTCACCACCTACTACTGGGCCTTTAAGAACAACTGGCACCAAGAGCACTTCGGCTGGCCGGCCGTCCGCGTGCTGGTGACGACGCGTACCGCTGGCCAACGCGCCCGTATGATCGAGGCGTTGCAGTACGTGACGAGCGGGCAGGCCCCGAACCTATTTTTGTTCTCGACCTTTGATGAGATCCGACGCTGCGAGAACATTCTCACGCATAAGTGGCTCAACGGCGCTGGCGAGGGCGTCTGGCTGCGGCCAAAGAAGTAGTAGCAGGAACCCAAAGATGTAGAGCCGCGCCAACAGCGTGGCTCACTTTCATGTCTCCTCCGGGGGCTCGTCAGTTTTTTCGGGAAAGAGTCTGACGATATTATCAGCCGGTGTCGGTGACTCAGCCGCGTCAAAGTCGAGCGTAATCTCAGGATCAGCAACCGCGGCCGAGTCACTCACGTCCCGCCCGCCTGGCGCCGCATCAAGGAGCATATTATCCAGGCGGTCGTTGATGTGTTGTATCCGCTGCGCCACCGTCCGCGCGGCCTCCCGTCGTGGTAGCGCTGCCGGGTCGTCCGCCAAGAGCTTGGTCTTGAACGCAAACAAGTCGTCGTCGCTTAGCCGCGGCGCTTCAACGGTCGGCACGGCCAAACGCACAGCGTTCTGCCGATCGACCGAGAGAAAGAAATGGCGCGGCAACTGCGTGCGTAGTTGGTAGGCGGCGACGTAGCGGACGTTCTCAAGCGAATGGACGCCACCCGGCAGTTTCGCAAAGAGGGCCTTGAGGGTTTGCGTCTTGCCGGTGGTGCGCGCGGTGTTTTGTGAGGTGGTGAGGCCCTCCGCTTGACCCTGAGAGATGGCCTGGGAGCGGCCCTCGACCTCGCCCCAACCCGTCATGTCGCTGAAGGTGTTTGAGGTGCCGAAGCTCGAGTGCATCATCACCATCGGCGCCCCGTTGGGGCCGATGATGGGGGAGAGCGTCTCGCCAGCGCTCGCCATCCCGGAAAAGCCCTGGGAACTCCCGCCACTGCGACTGCGGGCCGCGAACTCACCCCGCGTCTCAGTCTGCGAGGCGAAGGCGGATTGGGCGAGACCACTGCCATCGGTGTAGCTGGTGCTGGCCAGCTCGACGATCTCAAACTCGCCCGTTGGGGTTGGCTTGGCGAGGATCTCAATCGGTCGCTCGAGGTCGAGCTTGACCAGCTGGTCGGCCACACGTTTGGCTTCCTCCATATCGAGTCCACCAAAGACCGACAGAATGTTCGGCTCACTCAAGATCGTGCTGTACATATTCTCACTGACCGCGCGGGCCTGCTCGAGCCGCTGCAACGCCAGCACAAACGACAAACCCTCTGAGCGACACTCATCAAGAGCCTTGATGACGTCGTCGGTGAGGAAGTTGGCGGCCTCGTCGATGTAGACAAAGAACTGGCGCTGGTGCCTGGCGCGCAGCTTGGAGGCCCGGAAGAATTCACGCACTAGGTACGTACCGATGACGCGGGCGGCTTCTTCGGTAAACGATAGGCCATCCGGCGAGAGATTGACGAGCACAACCTCGCCCTCATCGAGCACTCGAACGGGATCAAAAGCCACGACACCGCCGGAGAACATTTGGTTGGTGGCGGCCAAAGCCAAGAAAGGCTCGATCCGATTGAGTGGCCCCATGACCTGTTCTTTGTATTGCCGCCGCCCGGCTTCGGTCTTGGTCAGGTCGTCAAGGTCTTGCAGGTACGTCCGCGCGAGCGGGTGCTTGATCTTCTCAATTAGTGCCGCCCGACGGCCGAGTTGTTCGACCGACCGCCCTTCATCCGTAGCGCGACCGAAGATGAACGGTATATCGGCCAGCGTCAGCCGTTGCTCGTAGAGTGCCACGAAGATAGCGGGCAGGTACCGGGCGATAAGCGGGTACTCAATGAACTGCTGCTGCCAGACCCGTTCAAACACTTTCATCAAGTTGCCAGCGATCGCGTACGGGTCAGCTCGTTCTCGCACGTCGTCCGTGACTGCAAACGGGTTAAGCGAGGTCACGTGCGTGGCGTGGGTGGGGTCAATGACGCGCACGGTGCGTTTGGGTTTGGTGGGATCGTCACCACAGAAGCCCTCGGCATGAAGCCACCGCAAAGTGTTGTTGAAGACACTATGAGGGTTTCGGCCCTTGGGATCGATGATGCAGACGCCGTACCCTTGGCGAAGGTCGTGCCGGATCATGTGTTCCATGAAGCGGCTCTTGCCGGTACCGCTCAAGCCCAAGATGAGGTGGTGACGGCTACGAGCGGCGCGGGACACATAGTGCGTGTGGTCATTGAGATCAAAGCCAATCGGCAGATCACTGGGCCTGATCTTGGTGGGTGCCACCGGATTGGGTGTTGTCGGTGGCCGCAGCTGCGCGTCTCGTTGTTGCCGTTCAGCCAGGACGCGAGCGTCTCGTTGTTCGCGCGTCTCCCGGTCAGACACAGTAGCCGCTCTCTTTGAGTTGTCGCATCACGCTGGTGTAGGCATTGAGATCATCGTTGCTCAGCCACGGGAGGTGGTCTTCCTCGACCTTAAGCCGCATGGCCAGGGCGATCCATTCGTTAGCCGTTTTGGGGAGCCCCTCAGCCTGGCGCTGATGGAGACGCAGCTCGGTGTGCACCTGGATGAAGGTGCGATGTGCTTCCTTGAGCGTCTCGCCGGTATCCTCAAGCCATTCTAGGAGGAGCGCAACGTAGTCCGGAGAACTGCTCGATGCCTGCATTGTAGGCTTTTGCCCGTCGCCATCCTTGCCTTGGATTACGTCAATGTCGCGCTGCAGGTTTGCCAGCTCACGATCTAGCTTTAGGGTGCGCAGCTCGATCTTTTTGCGCTCCTCCTCCGTCTTGGCGTCTACATACTTTTGCTGGCACTCTTTACGCGCCACTAAGAGTTCTTCCATGCGGATGAAGACCATCTCGGCGGACATCGCTTTGGTCTTCGCGTTGAGTTCGCGGCGCCGGGCCGCGGCGTTTTGCGCCTCCCGCTCCTTTGCAGCCCGTGTGATTTCCGCTTTTCGATCGTCATCGCGGATCTCTCGCCGTGCGGCGCGGTCTTGGCGCATCTGCTGGATTTCAATCCCAACATCAAGCAACTCATCAAACGCGATCGAGTGCTCGCGCAGGGTGCGCATCAAGCGGGTTTCGGCCTCGCTGGCGGCGGCTTTGGATTCCAGGGCGCCCGTGTTAACCCGCCAGACAAAACGGTGGATGGCCGCTTTGAGGGCCGAGGTTGGTGGGGCGAGCTGTCCGCTGGCCATGAGTGCAATGTCGCTTGGCTTATGCTTCCTCAGAAGCTCGAGCAGCTTGTCGTCGTAGAGCTCAAGCTCTTTGCCGGTCTCGTCAGTCATCATCGAGACCCTTGCTCTTCTCACGCTCGATCAAAGCTTCGCGGGCTGCTTTAGCGCTCGCGGTGGCGTCCTTGAACTGCTGGTTGGTCTGGTTCGTCCAGTAGGACTTGGTACCTTGGATGTAGTTGTAGATGAATTGCGCGCCGGGGATGTAGACCCACGCCGGTGGGCGCAAAGCGGTCGGCAGGGGTGGGGGCACCTGACCAACGACCTTTTCAAACGGCACATCTTTGCCGACCGCCATCGCCTTGGCGGAGTCGTAGAGCGCAGGCTTCGTCGCCGCGAGCGTCGCCAGCTTGCCAATACCGACCACGCTCTTGTAGAGCCAGTATGGCGAGGTGACGAATAAGAAGAGAAAGGCGAGCCCACCGGGGAAGAGGGTGCCAAACATCGCCGCCTTGCCAAACGTACCGCCGCCGTTGAAGTGCTTGTCGAAGAAGCCGTCCGGGACAGCAATTCCGGGAAACGACCCCGAAATCTCGGACATGGCGACGAACGCCACCACCATGGCGATACCCCACATGAACACCGCTAAGGTAAGCGCCCACTTCTCAAACTCATCGTCGGTCTCCGGGAAGAGCTGCTCGGCTTTACCCTCGGTACCGACGAGGTAGAGGAATCCGAAGCCCAGCCCCACGGCGTTGCCGACAAAGATGAACCACATGAAATAGAGCGGGCCGAGCGCCCCCGATATGGCTGAGCCTGTTCCACCGCCGTAGGCGGCCAGGGGAAACAGGATGTACCAAAGAATGGTGCCGGTGATGACTAAACGGACGGTTCCCATAGAGAAGATAGTACCCAAAAGTGTTCACCAGGGAAGCCACAATGTTGATCGCGCAGAAAAAGCCCCGTCCAATTTCGGACGGGGCAGGCAAGGCCGCATGGTGCTCAGTACTCCAGTGGCGTGAAGATGGAGAGGACGCGGTGCGTCCCCAGGGTGTCACTGGGATCGGCCGGCTGACGCGGATCAGCGACGGCCAGATAGTCGATCTTCCAGCACACCCGTACGCCGTTAACGCACACGATCCCGAAGTCGTGCCGACCACGCGGGTCGGTCTCGGGTGTGAAGCGCTCGTCCGCCTGCACGGCACTCTTGGCCGTACTGACAAACACCGCTCCGCGTGCTTGAATCCCCACTGAGAGGGCGACGTGTCCGCCAATACCTCGCCGGCGGAACTCGTCGTTGAGGAACGCTACGCGCGCCTCAATCGCTTCCTGTGTCATCGGTCTACTCCTTTCATCCGTGGCACAGTGCCGGTGGTGGGTTGCCGCCCACCACCGGCTCATACCACCGATCAACCGACCTGCCGCAGGATGTCGTTGACGGCCCGCTCCACCCGCCGCCGTGGGCGAGTGAACTGCTGGCGCGACGCGTTTTTGACGAGGTGGGCGCGCGGCCCATCGGGCGTGGGGTAGTCAAAACACTCCACCCGTTGCGCGCCCACATGATCGAATGATTTCAGGTAGGCGTTGAAGGCCGGCAGGTCAGCGAGCGCCTCTGGTGAGAGCGGCGCAAACTCGCGCGCGAAGTACTCAGCGTCTTGGGCACCAACCCGGAAGACGATGAGCGCGCCGGCGTTGCCAGCGACGGCATCAAAGATCTCCTCCGGGGCTTGCGCGCGGTACTGGCCCGCCAGCGTCAGGTTGACGTGCATTTTGCGTGCCTCCGAGAGGAGGTTCGCAAAGCTCGATGTAGTAAAGTTCGCAAACTCATCGACGATGACGCCAAAGTCAGCCCGCCGCTCTGGCGGGGTGTCGATGCGGCTCATGGCCGCCAGCTGGATCTTCGACACCAGGAGTGACCCCAACAGGTTGGCGGCCTCTTCGCCGATCTGCCCCTTGGCCAGGTTGGCGATCAGGATCATGCGCTCGTCCATGACGGTGCGCAGGTCAAAGGTGCTCCGCACCTGGCCGATGATGTTGCGGATAACGGGGTACACCAAGAACGCCTCGATGCGCGACAGCACTGGTGCCATCGCCTCGGCGTTGTACCGCTTGCTATTTTGCTCAAACTCTACCTGCCAAAAGCGCTGCACCACTGGATTGGTCACATGACGCAAGACCCGCGCTCGAAAGCGCGGGTCGGTCAGCATGATCGGGAGGTGCACGAGGGTGGTGTCTGGAGCATCAAGGAGCGCCAAGACCGAGAAGCGTAAGTAGTGGAGCAAGCGGGGGGTGGTGTCCGGTGAGAGGTCGAAGATATGCGAGAAGGCAGCAATGACCGCCGCGGCCGCGGTCGGTCGGGCCGCCACCGGCACGTCAGCAAACAGGTTCAAGCCCGGGCAGTGCTTGGGGTCAGTTGGGTCAAAGTAGATGGTCTCATTGGTGCGGGCCTTCGGAACAAAATCAAGGAGTGACCCGGCGAGGTCACCGTGAGGATCAATGACGCAGAGACCGTCGCCGGCGCGCAGGTCGCGTACTGCGAGATTGGCTAAGAGGGTGGTCTTCCCGGCACCAGACTTTCCGAAGACCGCAACATGCCGGCGCCGCGCGTCTCGCGAGAGGGTAACGAAGCCAAAGGTCGCCCGACCAAGGTAAAAGTATGAATCACTCATACTTCTGAACCGACATCCACGCGCAGCCAGGATACGGGTCTCTCCGCCTATTCGTCACATGTGGGTGCAGTGACGAGACGACTGAGGCATCAGCCGACTGGTTGGTCGCACTGATGCGCGGGAATGCCAGCTCAAAAGAACCAATGAGTTCCTCTTTGTATTGTACTCCTCCCAGCGGAGTGGGAAGACAAGTTATGCACCTTGCAACCGCGACTAAGCCCGGCTATCCCAATCTTGATTGCTTGTCGAACGGGGGATTTTTCATGATCGACGCCTACAACCCCGCCCATGCCGTTGCAGCCGAGTTCGGGCCCGATGTCGAGCCAGCCTTGGCCGAGCCGCCGATCTGACCAAAGTCGACAGAACATCGCCAACTAGTTGACCGTCAAGAACATACAGAAGAAGGTTCGGCATACGTACATAAGTTCTGACCGGCTTGAGGGCTTGTGGAATAGCGAGACCTACGATGGCAACAGAAATTACCTCAAGCTGTGAGGCACGAGTGCAGTTCACAAGTTCAACGACAAGAAGTCGATTAATCGTATTGCAGCGCCGCGCCTCACTTCAGACTCTACTCACTTCATTGTGGATTCTAACTGCTTTTTGCTCACCACCCGCACTCGCGCAGTCGGAGGCGGCGGCGAAATTGGCATCACGGATCTCGATTGAGTTGAGGAAGGAATTTGGTACATCTGAACAGTTCGATGCTGCTATCACGACGACCTATGGAGTACAGCTGACACCTGAGAAAGCTGAGGTTGCTCGCCGCGCACTGAGAGCTCTATTATCCAACGAGGCGCTACCAGCGTATCTAGCAAACCTACTGCTACCCCTCGCACGTCTCGATCTCACGAAAAGACAGTTCGGAGCTGCAATGCTGCATGGAATTGTGCAACTGCAAATCCAGGGCTTTTCCAGATTACCCACGGAGAGGCAAGCGGCGTTCGTGGCGCACTTTGTGGCTATGGCTCGCTCAATATCGCCATCTGACTGCAAGGCCATGTTCCTTGGTCAGATGGATACGGAGGCATCGACCGTCCTTGAGCGACAATACATCGCTAGCTTGCCTCTCGGGAAGTTCGAGTCGATTACGCTGTTGTACAAAGAAGCCGCTGAAGCAGAGTTGGCAGGCTACCCCGACGCACGCTTCATCAATTCACAACAAGCGCAGATCGCGGAAAAAGTCTACGAGGCAGCATCGGTGAAGCGCCTACTTGCCCAAGTACCGAAAGACGCCATCCGACGTGTCGACCAGGATGCGGCCAGCGCAGTTCCCAGCGAGGCTTGTGCTGTGTTCACCGCAACCGTAGAGGCGATGCTGGACATGACCGAGCCCTACCGGTCATGGCAACTGTCTCGCTTCACTCAAAGCATGCGGTAAGGCGGGCATGGATGAAAAGGCTTAGGGTTTGTAGAACCCAATGAATTCAATATTCAAACATTTATAATCAGCCGGCGGCGTCTTGAAGTGGTAAGTTGAGGAAAACCAAGCTTTTGTTCCTACAATCCGAACAGAATTTTTGTCTTTATACTGTCCCCATACTGAAAGCCAAGCCCCCCCCTCAAGGGATTTAATTCCATCTCGATAGCTATCATTTTCTTCGCATGTTGTTTTGAAAAATCTTCCGATCACTCTTGTAATTTTATAACTCTCAGAAACCTCCCCCAAGCAAACTGACTGGCTTTCTCGCCCCGACTTGCACCATGTATGTTTAATATATTCAGCAGGGAGTGTAGTTTCGCTAGGCTCCTCCGGCTCTGAGCGCTTTTCCGGAAAGCGTTTCCTGCATGCTTGACGTACTGTCTCGAGCATGAATTGTTGCTGCCCTTTCATATTTTCAAGCACGCACTCCTCGTAGTTGCCCGGGCCAAAGAGCCCTGCGTTTGCTTCGGTGCCGAGAAAGTTTAGTGAAAGGAAAACTCCAAGCATGACAGCGAGATAGTTAGCCTTCGCCATGTTAGGCCCCTCCAAGGACAGTGCTGCATCGATCGTCGATGTGGATAGCGAATAACCACGAGCCGCAAATCACTTATGTGCAGCCAATTGCGAGGGCATGCAACCCCGTCACATTTATTCGCACGCGTGGGCCCCCTCAATAAACGCGAAGACAGACAAGAAGGCCACCCGTTCTCGGACGTAACCTCAGGGGGACTTGACCAGCTGACTATAGCAGTTGCTCGTGGATCACTTCGCGAATCTCGGCGGTCTACTAACCCGTGAGCGAGTTCGAGGGTCGCGGGCTATTGCAACCGCAGGCAGAACTGCGTCGTCCCACAAACCTTCAATAACCTCTGTAGGTCCGGCAGCAGGGGGCAAAAGCCGCCTCGAGGAAAACACACGGAAACCGGCGCTTGCACTCGTCGCGCTTCTCCCAACTCGATTTTCAAGTTTTCCACCACCATCGTCACGAGCCCACCTCTCGGGTGGGGTGCCCTCTTGTCCCTGGGGGCGCAGCCGCCGGGGAGAGACGAGAAAACCCGCCCACACATGGTGAGCAGGTTCCTCGACAGTCTCTCGGTCTATGTTAGACTGTATATGTTGTACTAGGCGCGGCCTCTTCCGGGGTCGCGTTTTCGCGTAAGTGGGCAAGCGCCATGAGCTCGCCGCGATGGAACGCCGCGAGTATCTCATCGCACACGAACGTGACCAGTTCGTCAGCCTCATCGCTCCCAGCTTGGATGCGAGCGAGGCGCTGCTCTAACGCGGACGCGACCGCGGATAAGTAGAGTGTACTCATGCGTAGATATGGTCTGGGCTTCTAAACTCGACCAGACGGCGGGTGGCTGGCCCGCACGTCTGACTGGGCGTGAAGCCGATAAGCGAGCCGGGGGTCAATGCGCTTGTCGCTTGAGGCCCGGCGAGTGTTCGGTAGCCTGGGAAGACGTCGGGCCACAGGCTCGAGCCGGTGGCGCGCCAAAGCTGCGTGAGCGGTAGCGAACACGATGGGGAAGAGGTGGGCTCGTGGTGACTTCAATTGACCACGATCCATGTTGTTAAACCGGAACCGCTCTTGGATGGCCGCTTCTCAGTGCCCCATGCGGCGCCTTGTTCACCGAACACTGCACTCATCGCTATAGGCACAAGCTCATAAGCAATACGATCTAATGTAGGCAAATGATGCGGCAGCTCTTCTTTGAGACGCTCCTGAACACCGCGCCACGGCATACCATTTTGTTGGAGACTTTCGAGAAAACGTAGATCTACTCGAAAGGCTTCGATAGCTGCGACTTCCTCAGAACTAAAGCCATGTGGGTTTACAGTATTCCCCGCCTCGGCTGGCAGAGAAGAACGGCTGTCGCCAGACTGGCCGTACCAACTGAGTGGCCCAATGCCTACCTTGCCAAAGGTGCGACCTTTCCCGGAGAACGGGGTCGAGAAGCCAATACCACCGGCCCACACACTCAGCCGAGTGCCCGTGCGACCGAAAGTGAATGGACCCAGGCGAAATCGAAAGCCCATAGTTGTCACCAGCATCTTTGGTTGAAAATCCAGTGCCATTGAACAGTCCTATGGGGACGAGGCCCTTTTTTCAAGGAGTGGAGCGTCTGATGATGATTGTCTGTTCACGCTTGTTACCAGGCTGCCGCACCGTAATTGGCCGCTGCTCGGTCAGTGCGACCTCGCTGCGCAATGCGATGATGGGCGTGACTCAAAGCTGAATCAGATGCGCACTGCGTTGCCACCAGGTGACAACATGGAAAGTCTCACGTTGTGCTGCTACCGATGATCTCCGCCACTTTTGCGAACTGTTGCTTGGCAAAGGCGATGTTCTCGCGATAACCGCGGCCTTCGTAATTTAGGAGTCCCATATGGCTTGTATGGGGGGCATGCAGCACGCAGACCGGTCGCTTCCGATGGGGATCGCGCTCCATTAGCAGCGACCAAACATTCTGGGCTGGCCTACCACACAAAACCACAACCTTGAGGCCGGTGAGCAAGATAAGCAGTCTATCCAGTGAGGCTAGCGACGCATTCAACTGCTCCTCAGAAGGGTCACCATTGATATACCAGGGGTAGGCATTCCACGTCAGCACGCGGTCGGGATGAATCCCTGCTTCAGCCAGCCACTCACTGAACCGCTGCGCGGATTGATCGTCATTCTGGTGGCACAGCATGCACGACTTTTGCGTCGCGGGGCCCGGATCGCGAAATATAAACAGCGCTTCTGCTTTGACCCCTCCATACGTCGGAGCGACATATGGAACAGACCCGCGGCCTTGCCCGCGAAGCTCCTCCACGAGAGCGTTTATGCGCGTCACATGTGGCTCGTGTACCCGGCGCAATAATTCCGAACGATACTTCTGATTTGACATCCTTCGATATGGGGTCTTTGACATGGCCAAATATTTTGCGTCCCCTCATCACTGAACTGCAGCGACGTGCCACTGATCACGATGCTCTCAGCGCCTCTAGCACCCGCGTCAATACGAAACTCGCGATTGTAGAGGTACCTTCCATATCGCGCCGTCGCCAGAAACTGACCATATACTTAGTCGGGTATAATTCCGCGTTCTCGCGTTGCAGCTTCTCGACTGGGATCTCGATGACGGGGCCATAATGCTCTACAAAGCATGCGTGCGGGTCTGTCTTATCAACATCGGACGTCTCGCGCAGCATCGAGTCGAGAGCCCCAGAAAGTTCATCGGGGCCAATCGGCTCCGATAATTGTCGAAGGTCGCTACGGATTTCTTTCTGTGCCACACCATTTGAAAACCGATCTAGATAAACCCGATACCAGTAATAAGCGTGATCTTCACGTCGAAATAGCTCGTTGACTTGTTCTTCACTGCGAGCCTTGAGGCGCATGTAATGAATACGGTACTCGAGTAGGATCGTTAGAAACGTCGCCAGATCGTCCCGCCGCGACTGCGGCAAGGCGCTCAGTGAATCGAGGATTGTCAGCACCTCCTGAACCCGGCTCGGTTGCCATGCCAAGATCAATGCAGATCGACCAAACTCGATAAACCGACGTTTGCGTGCGTCTGGCAGGCCGTGCGGACCTCTCGCCCTGGCGATCCCGGTCTCGCGCAGTGAGAGCAACAGATTGTACCCGGTTAAGGCCAGTTGATACCCGCGGTTGAAGGAGCGTATTCGGTCGGTATCGCATTCTGGAATAATTTCACGGTTGATCGTCTGACGCTCGCCAACCTTGAAGGGTACTGGATACGGCTGAAGTGTCAGCGTCGCCACACTGAGAAGTTCAATCACCCGCTGCGCGCTTTCGGTAACTGCTTTGATGTCAGTATAGACTTCAAGCCCAGCTGGAACGTCGTAGGCGGGTACCCGCTCTTCCGCTGTGGCCCATGTTGCCCAGACAATCAAACTTCCTCCCACAGCGCATATCCATGCGATACGCATCTTCGACCCCCATCACCGTTTCGAGCATTCACCCTCACTCCTCTTGGACGCGCGAGCACGACTGCGTTCGCAGTCGTTGATGTATGTCGTGCCATCGCAGCCACAAACAGGATCAAATGCGCCACTGCAATGCTCGGGCGTTGCAGCACAGATTCCTTTGAAGTTTGGGAGAATGATACCTCGTGTGGTGCCCGAGAGACGGTAGTCCTGCTGGCAACCTGCAGGAAGTTCGCACACCAGCCCGGCTTTGCATGTCGGGCCAGCTAGTCCCACACCACACGTCTCGTGCAAGCCACTCTGTGCCCGCGCAGTACATAGGTTTAGTAGCATGATCATGCTGATCGCGGCGGTTCTCATGCTCAGCCTCTTTCAATTGGGTCGACATCACTCACCTTAGAGACGTCACCTGGCCTTTCGCGAACATGACAGGGAAAAGGCCAAGTAGGTTGAGGGGCAGCCATCTCCACGACACTGGACTCACTCGACGGCCGAGCTTCTCACCACACCGGCCGTGAGGTGGCCCGAACAAGAACTGTCGAAATGGGCCAATGAACAAACCCTCAACAGTGGTAGTCATATGCACAGATATGAGCAACCTGGCCACTTGACAGTCCTGCTGCCCTGTAGCCCTGTTCTACAATGAGCAGCTATCGTTCGACTCTGCTGAATTTGATTTTGGCCGTGAGCCTTGCGTGCTCCATTGGGGCCAACGCGCAAACATCACCATGGCGGAAAGACGCTTGGGCACAGAAGTTGTGCAAAGATGCTGGTGACATTTGGGCTCAAAGAATATGCAGCCTACAGAAATCAATTCAATATGACGATTTTATTCACAATATATCGAAGGAGGGCAAAGATTGGCTGGAGAGGGCCTGTCCCGGGGAGTTTGTTGACATTGAACTTTCTAGCTGCACGATCCCTCACATTGAAGCGATGTTGAAGCCTGGATGGCCTGACATCGACGCGCTGTCCCCAAGCGACAGGGCCCGGATTAGAAGAGGCTGTGCGCGGACCCTGGGCCCACGTGAGTGGCGTGCGTGTGCCGAAAACCTATTAGGAAAGAACGACTCCGAACCCGCGTGGCAAACACGCGTTGAACAAAGCCGAGCTGCTTCGGCGCCCCGGGCTACATGGGGTGGTCATCGTCCATCTATTCCTGCTAGGCCGCTCAGTAAGCAGCAAGATGCTCAAGACCTTTTCCGGGTCGTTTCGCCATCTGTCTACATATTGATCGCCTCAAACTCGAAGACGCTGGATGGGGAGTATTCGCAGGGTTCCGCTGTCGCTGTTTCTTCTGAGTACGCCATCACAAATTGCCACGTAACTGATGGAATGCGGTTCATCGCAGTGTATGACACCGTTAGTAAGAAAGCATACGACGCTGTAGTCTCTAACGCAGACGTTGCTTCAGATCGTTGCTTTCTCAAAGTGAACGGTGCACTGAGACCCATCTCTAGTGTGCGTGCCGCAAACAGCCTAGCCGTTGGCGAACAAGTTTTCACGATTGGGAATCCGTCTGGCCTCACCAACACGCTTGGCGAAGGCATCGTCTCGGGTATTCGCGAACAAAATGTCGTCCTGGTGCAAACGACAGCGCAAATTGCAAAAGGCTCAAGTGGCGGCGCGCTTATTGACGTCTACGGAGCCCTAATTGGGATAACAACGTTCCGCATCAAAGATGCCGAAGGGTTGAACTTCGCCATCGCCGCCGATGAATACTGGAAATGAAACCCGCTCCTAGGGAGTTCTTAGCTAGCTAGACGTCTCGACGCTCCAAGTCCGCGACGTGTCATACGGATCGCCTTTGGATCGCGCTGCAAAAGCCAGGTATTGGAAGCGTTGCATATCCTAAATCTAGACACTAGACATCAACCGCCTTTTAGGCAGCAACGCGGGCGGAAGGGAACACACTGGGGAAAATTAGGCTCGTGGTACCTAGCCTCCAACGCATTTGCGACAGGACTTGGCAAGGAACCGATTGTATTCCGTTGCTCCCCATAATGCCGCCGAGCTTTCGCGCTTATCCTACTGGGCGGCGGTGCTTGTCCGACGCTACGCTGGCGTGCCGAAAGCGGCCCCTATAAGGGCCTTTGACAACATAGCCCCTGAACATCGCCCACTTTATAGACGCCAAAGTGGGCGCATGCGAACTCAGTGGGAAGGAGCAGGCTCGAGGCAGTCGCTCTTCGGCGCGTTTGCTACGTTGCCCGTGGCTCGCAATGTCGGGCGACACCCGACTATCAAAATCTCTCAATTATCGCTCGAAGGCCGTTTTCAATCGTACCTTCAAGGGCGTCAAATGTCTTCGGCCAAATATATATGGCGAAGGCGGGCGTGAAGAATGTTTTTCCGAAGGCGAGAACCGTTTTATGCCTAGCCTTGCTTCTGCATAAAAGCCTTGCAAATAAGAAGAAGCTGAATACCGATGCGAGTAGTAATGCTATTTTGAGAAATGCATCTCCACCAACCGCGTCAGTGCCAATATCTATTATGATAAGTGAAAGTCCGCAGCTGACTGCCAGAAATGTTGTTTGATAGTCGAAGCCCAAAGGCCTACCTGAAGTGAAGTGATTTCTTCCGCCTCTCTTTATTAGGACTCTTCTTGGAGCCTTAGGGGACAGCGATATAAATAGGCTGCGAAATAACCAAACAAAAAATACCAACAAGGGGAGGCATATTATCAGCAGAATTACAAACGCCCAAACTGGCTCTTCAAGCAGAAAATCGAGCATTTCGTAGCCCCCCAGTATTTGCTTGGTACACAACGCTGAAACTGAGAATAGCCGGCCAGACGGGCGCAGACAACGTTCAGTCAGTCGCAGCACTCCAGTTCCTCAGATCACTCACAACTTACGGCTACACGACAAAAGCCCGCCAAGGGCGGGCAGTGTCGAACGGACTAGTACTCGCTAGCTAGCATGATGGTGAGAACCCGGCGGGTGATCTCGGGATCACTGGGGTCGGGAGACCCATACGCCAAGTCGGTATCGTAGTAGTCGATCTTCCAGAATAGCTTCTGTTGATCGAGAACGAACGAGCCGAAGTCGTGCTCGCCATAGGGGTCGTTGTCAGCCGTGAAATCGGCGTGAGAACGAACCGCCAGAATGGCGCGGGCGAGGAAATCCTCGCCGTGGTCGAGCACCCCGCGGGTGACGACCAGTTCGCCACTTGCAAGCATCGGCCCACAGGCCGCGCGCCTCAATAGGTCATTGAGGGCGCAGATACGAGCGATATCGGACATAGGTATGTTACGATGAGTGGGTAATGACCGTCTCGGGGGAGGCGGTTTTTGCGTTTTTGCGGTGAGCGTTTTGCTCCCAGCGGGTGGCAGCGTGCTCCATGCGCGCTACCTCGGCGCTGATGATCTCAGCGACTTCGCGAAGGCGAATGCCGTATTGCTCGTGATCAAAGTGCTCCGAGATTTCTGAAATCTCAGCGGACGCGATCTGGAGCAAGCGGATGCGCTCCCGGAAGGTTGGTTGTCGTGTAGACATACGAGTTGTGTAATTACAGACGAGTAAAATCGACCAACCGCAGCAAGCCACGGTTCCCATGCGGTTTAACCGGAAACCGAAGCAGCTAGTCAGAGGCGGGGCACCCAAACGGCACACACACGCCACTACGAACGCTCGGGGTGCCTTGACGGCTGCTGTTTTCGGTACGATGGGGAGAACCGTGCGAGCGTCTTTATGTATAGAACGCCCCACCCACCAGGGCGTTCAGCGGCGCGGCCGGCTACCCGGCACGCGCCGCCAACAATGTGTCGTTACACGCGGCGTGTAACGAACTCCACTGTCGTCATTACGCTCCCTGCGGGCGTACTGACGTAAAGATGGCGTGCCTACGCACGCCTGTGATTGCGATGACGCCCGCGCGTCATCTCCGTGGCACGATGAGTGCCCCGACGGCGTGGGAAGCTGCCGTCGAAATTTTGTCCCCCCTCTTGTCGGAGACATGACTGAGTGAAACGAAGTCACCCTCGCGCAGCTTGCCTGCCGAGGGCCAGGCCGCGCTTTCAAGCCGGCCGCCGTGTCGGGAGCGCTAGCGGCCGACCCCGTACGCCAGCCGAACCCGGTACAAAACCGCGGCAGCGACGACGCCATTCCTAGCGGAGGAGCAACCGTTTTTGTGGGGTGAGCGCCGCCAGTTCCATCGTGAACATGGACACTTCGATGAGAGAGATGGAATGGCGTGCGGGGTCGGGCGTTAGCCCGACAAGAGGGGGGACAAAAAATAAAGAAAAGACAGCGCGTTAGCGCTGCCCTTGCGTACATACGACCCTAAGTTCGAGCTCTTAGGGGTAAACTTAGCCTTTTAGATCATGTATTTACGTCACTTTCTTTGCACTATAACACGGCGGACGATTCGGCAGCAAAAAACCGGCGATCCAGTCTAGATAACTACACATTCCACTACACAGTTTGTAGTTGGCTCAATAATCTTATCGTGATTACAATGTCTTATAGATGCGGTTAAAAGCCTTCTAAGCAGAGGGTCGCAGGTTCGAGTCCTGCCGGGATCGCCAGATGCTCCAGAGTATTCGCGTCACACGCGCGGGGTCACAGGTTCAATCCCTGTACCGCCCACCATAAAATATAGAATGATTGCAAGGATTTGAGGCGCCTTTGGGCTAGGCGCCAACGAGGCCGCTCCGACCTTGGGGTAGCAGCCGGGGTGGCGGAAATGCAGGTACGAACCCGTTTGATACCTGACAGGATAGACCGGGGACATCCCTGACAGTCTGTTTGGATCTCTTGAGAGGGAGATTCGGACATGCCGTTCAGGGAGAGGTGTCCTTTGGAAGAGCGTATGGCAATGTTTTTGGACTACGATACGGGGGTTTACACCGTCGAAGAGCTGACCGCCCTTGGCACATGCAGGTATCCGAAGCGGTTCACTGGGGAGCGCTTCTTGACGGAAGGTACTCACCGGATACGAGCCAGCTTCTCGAATTCGACCAGGCGGTCGAGCGAGATGGTAGCTCGATGTGCCTGATAGGTTGCCCAGGCCCGCTCGATTGCCGATTTCTTCGGCTTCAGGAATTGCAGCACACCGTCAAGCATACCGCCTGCATTCTCATTCGGGTGCGGCGCGATCCAGTAGATCAAACCACTTGGAACGCGATCTGCAGCCTTGTAAGCGAAATGCGCAGGATCTTCGGGGTCCACATAGTTGAATATGCCCGGCCGCGCACCCGTGTTGGAAGAGACACCAGTCCGGAACGGCTTCACGCGCAGGCTCTTGACTGTGCCGATTGGATTCAGGGTGACCCCGCGGAGGCCTAGGCGACTAGCTGCATGACTGCAGGCGCCACCACCGAGGCTGTGGCCGGCACATTCGAATTCGTAGTCCTTCAAGCGCGCTTTGTACGTCTCGATTATGTGCCTCATGTATGCGCACGCGACCTCGAAGTAGGGCGCGGTGTAACCGCCCAGAGCCACAAGATCATTTTTCCAGTCGTCGGCGCTGAAGACGTCCGTTCCGGCAACGGCCACAACGACACGCCTTGCGCGATGGTTCACATAAGTGACAGCGCGGAATCCGCGCCACGCTTCCCTGTCAGTGTCTGGAGTTCGCCCTTCGGAGGGCTCTGAACAGGAGCCTCTTACGTTTGTTCGGTCGGCTATGTCGAGAACCTTCCAGTGATAGACTGGCTGCCACTCGAAGAATTCAAACTGCGAGGCCACGTACTGATTGCGCAGACTCGTGGGCTCCCGCGCGAGGTCTTCGGCGTGTGGCTTCAGGCGGTCAAAGTTTTGGCGCGTGAGGTCGTCGCCAAATATGAACGTTTCGGGCCGGCTGGCTTCCGAATAGACGCGAAATGCCAACTCAAGGGCCTGAAGGTGATCAATGAGAACGGATCGGGCCGGCATGCGCTGTTGATCCGGCTCGCGTTGCGCTCCCAGATCGCGACTGAGTGAACTTTGGTGACCGACTACAGGTTCGAACCGCTTTGGCACTGTCGGTTTTTGTTCTTGCGAAAGCGATGATTGGGACAACAGCATTGTGGCCAGCAACTCTGCCAATGCACGGATCAAGGGTTTTGCTTGGACGCTGTCAGCCCATTTTCGTGTGACTAGAGACATCTGCGACCTAAAATCAATCTCGGCGATGAGTTGCAAGCCAGCCGACAGCTACTCGCGGGTATGGTCAGAGCAATCGAAAGCCAATTTGCTCCCACGGGAATGCCTTCGATGCTGCGCACTTGAGCTTCTGATCGATGGTTCATTGATAGAATATTGAGAGATCCCGCAACAAGAATAAATCGCATGTGCTCACAACATGTGGGAGATGGCGGGAAGTGTTGGAACCGAACTGGTAGATGGGGAGAAAATTATGGCTACCGACGATACTTGCGTAACGATCGTTCCGTATTTCAAAGCCCAGCCGGGAAAGCTCGCCAACATAAAGACGATGTGCGACCTGTTCGTCCAGAAATCTAAGACCGAACCGAAATGCCTGTATTACGGCTTCACTTTCAACGGAGACGAGATGCACTGCCGTGAGGGCTATGCAGACGCAGAGGGTGCGCTCGCCCATCTGGAAAATGTTGACGCGCTCCTGAAGCAACTGCTGGGAATGGCTGAACTGACACGCTTGGAGGTTCATGGTCCCGGCGAGGAACTCGACAAAATGCGTGAACCGTTGACGGAGCTAAATCCTGCGTACTTCATTCTGGAGTACGGCTTTCGCAAATAGGGCATCAAGATATCGACGCTGGGCGATTGCATGCCAGGCTGCGGATCCATAGGCTGGACGAACGTCAACGCTTGCATAATCCTTCGTCCCTAGCGCATTCCAATACCGGTTGACACTACTCAATGGACGTTACTGCACTTGACGATCGGCAACGCCACCGCATCGTGTCTATCAGCGACAGCCACCTGAGGATAACAGGCCGGCGCCTGGTGGCTGATGAAGGCGATCCTGTTCAAATGCTCTGGTCCGCTCCGTTTGCGATCGTCGCTCATGGCACTGAGACCGACCCGGTCTTCTTTTTTGGAAACCGCAAAGCTCTCCAGCTTTTCGAGATGGACTTCGGCAACTTTACGCTCCTGCCTTCCCGTCTCTCCGCGGAGCCGCTGCTCCGGAAAGAGCGCTCTCAACTTCTCGAACGCGTCATGCGGGAAGGGATAATCGAGGACTACGCTGGCGTTCGCATATCCTCGACCGGGCGACGTTTTCGGATTTCTAACGCGTCCGTGTGGAACGTAACGGACTCCACCGGAGCGCCGGTGGGCCAGGCAGCCGCCTTCGCCGATTGGGTCTACCTTACATGATGCCGACAACGCTTCTAGCCGATGTGGCGAGCACTAGGTTGGCCAGACGTCGCCAAAAGGAGTAACCGATGCGACGCTCGAGAATCTACTTGGCAGGTCCCGAGGTCTTCCTGCCAGACTTCGGCAAGCCCGTTTTCGATGCAAAGAAAGAGATGTGCAATGATTTCGGATTCATCGGCGTCTCGCCAATGGATGGTGAGCTGAGCCTCGATGGCTTGTGTCCCTTCGCGCAAGGCGTTGCAATCTACCGGGGAAACCTGGAACACATGGGCCGATGCGATGCTATCGTGGCAAATATGACTCCGTTTCGCGGCGTGAGCATGGATGCCGGCACTGCGTTTGAGATGGGCTATATGGCGGCAAGAGATAAGCCCGTGTTGGGCTACACGCACGTGACTACGAGCTTCGAAGAGCGCTCGACACGCTACTACGAGCACGAGTGTTCCTCTGCTATCGAAGCCTATAGCGCTGGCACGACCATTGAACGCTTCGACATGCCCGACAACCTCATGATGGTTGGTGCAGTGGATTGCACGGGCCACCCCGTTCATAAAGTAGCTGTCCCGCGCGGCGCGGAGTTGACCGCATTGGCCGGGTTCCGGTTGTGCCTACAGAAGCTGCTGGAACACCGCATCCTGGAGCGTGACTAGCGACGCATCGACCGCACAATCGTCCTTACGATTGACCAACTCCTTTACGCCATCGAAACGTTGCTGAGCCTCATTCTCGTTGCCTTGACTATCACCGGCTTCACAACTGCCCCGCTTTTTGTAAGCATTTTTCATCACGTCGTCGACGCACCAGCATTGTTGCCGAACAGATATATGCTGGCTCGCTGTTGCCAGTTCCTCATATCGCCGCTTGCGCCAAACCTTCGCAACCGGCAAATCTGAGCGTAGGGTCGGATCCTGGAGGGGCATATGAGTAGCGGCGATCGATGGGAGACTGGATCGCTTTCTGTATCGGAACAGGCGCTGGTCGATGCTGCAGCAAACGGCAAGCGCGCGATCCTCAACGGTGCGATCGTACGATCCGAGCTGATTGAAGCGATAGCGACAAACCGCTTCCCTGAATTCGATCTGCCTCCTGTCGGCCTGAGTGTCTACGATGCAGTCATTGAAGGATGCCTCGATCTTGAGGGATGCGTTGTTGATAAACCCCTCGTATTCTTGCGATGTACCTTCGATGCAAAAGGTGCATCGGCAGGTGCTATTCGGCTCCGTGATGCATCGATTAAACGCATTGGCCTATATGAATGCCGGGTAGAAGGAAGCATCAAGGCCGACCGCATGCGCGTCGAAAGCGCCGTCTTCCTTTCATCAAGCACAATCAACGGAGCGGTTCGGTTGCGGGGTGCCCGCCTCGGAGAGGCTTTGGCCCTCGACAAGGTCGTGCTGCAGAACCCTGGGGAAATTGCGCTCTTGGCTGATGGCATGCGCCTTGATGGACCAATGCTCCTTCGCACTGCTGACGTTACTGGCGAGGTTCGCCTCGCTGGCGCACATATCGGTGGCAATCTCCTCTGGGAAGAAGCGCGGATCGCAAATGCCGGCGTTGCGATCAATGGCGAGGGCCTCGTCTGTGATGGGGCATGGGTCCTGCGACGAGCCCGCGTCGAAGGAAGTGTGCGCATTCGCGGCGTGAGGGCCAATGCGCTCGATGCGCCCAACATCGAGATTCTCGCGACGAACGAAGGCCTGAATGCGCGCGGCGCCGAAATCGGCGGTGACTTCATACTCGATGGGAGCAAAATCTCCGGTGGCATCCGGCTCAACAGTTCGCAGATTGCAGGCGAATTCAACGCCCGCGGCGCCACGCTGTCTGGGCCTGGCGAGGAATGGGCGGTTTCCGTTTCCGGAGCCACGATAAATCGCGGCATGTCAGTATCGGGCGCAAAGATCGTCGGCGGAATTTCACTCTCTGGAGCCGACATCGGTTCTGGATTTGGAGCTAGCTCGGTTGAAATACAGAGTTCCGGGCGCGCAATTGAAGCCGACGTCATGCAGCTTCGGGGCAACTGGATCATGCGGGGCGCCCATATCACAGGCAGCCTGCGATTTGCGGGTGCGCGCATTCAAGGGCAACTCGGCTTCACCGGATCGTCAATCGTTGGTAGCGGCGATCTCGCCATACGTGCCGATGGCGTACACGTCGGCGGCGGCTGGTTCATGGGCCGCAGCACGATCCAGGGCATCGTCCGCCTCCCGGCAGCGCAGCTGGGCAATGAGATGCGACTGCGTTCAACCAAGATCAAAGTGGATTTTGGACCGGCGCTGTTCGCCAACGGCGTCAAGATTGCCCGAGAATTGGTCCTGGATGGCGGCTTCGAGACGACGGGCGGTGTCGTCCTCGATCATGCCCAAATCGATGGAATGGTGGATCTCGAAGACAGTCGCGTTGTGTCGGCAGTCATCGCGCGAGACGGACGCGACATTTCTCCCATCGGTGACGAAGTCCTCATCGAACGTTACGATGAGGTCGCTCTCAGCTTTGTCGATGCACGCATCGACAGGCTCGTCATGCCGGCCAGCCCCGAGACGCGTCCCCGCGGCATCGTCGACCTAAGCCGCGCACGCGTTGGCAGTTACGAGGACGTTGCCGCAGCATGGCCGCCATCGGCAGCCCAGCGCAAAAGCGATGTCCGATATCGTTTGCCGGATGGGCGCGACGTCGACCACCTGGTACTCGATGGGTTCAACTATGAGCACTTAGAGAATCCAGCCGGTCTAGTCAGGGGCAGCGAAGGGCGTTCAACATCCAACGTGCGAATTCGTTGGCTCGACGGCCAATCCGAACAAGACCTCGTCACACACTTCAAGCCGCAAGCATGGGTCCAGCTTTCCCGCCGACTGGCCGCCCAAGGCTACCACGATGACGCGCGCGAGATCGCCATATTGCGTCGTCGCCGCCACCGACGCGCCGCATCAGCCTCTAAGAGTGCAAGAATACAAGGTTGGCTGCTCGATGTTTTCGCCCTCTACGGTTTCAACCCATGGCGCACGGTCGTGTGGGCCATCGCATTTATCATGCTCTTCGCCGGCGTCTGGCATTACGCTGCCACAGGCTGTTTACGATCTGACTGTAAAGATGAAACAGTGTTTGTTATGGCGCTGAAGGGCGAGTTCGGGCAGGACGATGCCAAGGCCGTCACGAACTATCCTGCCTTCGTACCCATCGCGTATTCGCTCGACGTCTTCATGCCTTTTGTCAATTTCGGCTTCAAGGAGCACTGGCGACCACGCCTCGACTACGCACCTCTCGCTCGGATAGCTGTACCCATCCCCGACGCGCACCGAACCATTGTGATCACAACCGGTCAGGTGCTCTACGTCCTCTACGTGATCGAAATGTTGCTCGGTCTAATCCTCATTTCCCTCGCTATCACCGGGTTCACAGGCATGCTTAAGGGTGAGGAAGAAGGGCGATGATAGAAAAAGTCATGTTTTTCTGAAGGACCAGAGCGACCACTACCTCAAGCTGGAATTGCAGGGTCCCCGCCGCTCTCCAAGACAGGATGTTCTGAAGTGGAGGGAATTTGAGCTATAGTATTTCAGCATCGGGGGCATTCATCGATCGAGGGTTGCCGTTGCTGCGCAGTTTGTTTTGCTGAGTCGCCGCCCTGGTGACCTCACCCAGCGCAAAAAGCGCCGGCTGGCAGTGGGACGTCCTGGGAGGAAGGATTGGTCGTGGTCTCCTCTGACACCAAGGGCCGAGTGAAGGGTTCTTCGATTACCGGTATGATCCTCCTCCTGCTGCTGGTCGTGGCGGGTTTGGCTTTCCAGTTCCTGCCTGAGCCGCCTGAGCAGCACTATGAGGGCGTCGCTCTCGAGCCTGGTGTCTTCTACGCCAGTTCCCGGCTTCCTGAGCCAGCCGGGCTCAAGTGGCTCGTCTCCACTACCGCCGGCAAAATAGACCTCAACTCCTCGCCGGCGCCCCCGCTCACAAGGGATGCGCGCTACGTTATCCTCGTCCACGGTCACGAAGCGCCGGAACAGCGGGTGGCAACATACTTCGCGGATCTCGCTGCCCATCTCGCTCATACCACCGATCGGCGCCTCGTCATCTACGACTGGACCAGCGTCGATCCTAACTTCGACCGCGCGCTCCAACGCAGCGAGTCGCGCAAGCAGGCACGTGGTCTTATCGCGCTGAATTCCGGCGTCCCCGGTCGCGACCCCGCCGCACAATGGCCAGCCAGCTCTTACCGGGTCGACCGGATGTACGCCTCGAGCAGCGGCGCCAAGGGGTTGTCAGCACTTATCGGTGTACTATCGGCTTCGGGTGCCAAAAGCATTGCCCTCGCCGGGCATTCAATGGGCTGCTATGTCATCGCCCAGACCTTCCTCGCGTACCCGGATGCTGCGGCGACGGTAAATGAGGTCATTATGCTGGCACCCGACGTCAAAGGGACGCTTTGGGACGAACCGAGGCTCCGGTCGCCCAAATTCGCAGGAACACGCTTTGACATCTTCTACTCGCCAAGTGATTTGGTCCTGCGCGTGCTGTCGACCACCATGAACTTCGGCTCCCGCCTCGGTGCCACTGGTGCGTCTGGTGCGCTGCCGCTTCCGGCTAACGTTGATTTACATGATGCCACGCCGCTGATCCCAGACGGCGCCGAAGTGCACGGCTGGTACAAGACGGCTGCAGGGGCACAGGCGCTTGATCTCGCTGGCCTGCTGAAGTGAGACCTGGCCACCGGCGGAGTCTGAGGCAAACCGCAGCCCGTACCGCCCCTTCCCAATTGAGCACTGTCCCCTTCGCACCGAAATCTAACAGCGCTCAGCGTTGGATGTTCCCAATCTCATCAGAATTATGCTCCTGCCCGAATACGCCATCCCGTCCAACATGTTGGCCAGTCCGAGCGTCACGAGGGGACCGATGGGGTAGCAAGAGCACGGCGGCGGCCGGAGAATTTTGCCCGCGCTTTTCTGGTTTCATGACGGCGAACCTCACCGGTCGAGTTTGCATAGGAGACCAACGAGGACGAACCGCGAACAAGACTAACTTATGAATGAGTACCCGTTGGGGGCAGGGTCAGCAGGCTCGCAATGAATCCTTCCGTCAGCCGCCGCGGCTTGATTTTCGTCATAGTTCCCTCCGCAAGGCGCGCGCCATCGTGCTCCGCCAAACATCGATTGGCGGCAGCTGTGGCCTTGTCCAGGAGCTCTGAATCAGCCCTCTGGGCTCATGCGGGCAGGCGAGGGCTGGAGCGGGCTCGCGAAGGAAACGATCTCTCTAAATTGTCCACATGAAAACAAAATTCGTCCGGAGACTGCCGAACAATCTGGCTTCCGGCGACAGCCGCAAAATTGTGCTCCTGCGATTGACGATCCTCTCCGGGGGCCGCACAAAGACATCTGTAATGGTTAACCATGTTTGAAACGCTTGTGCAGAGCACATGGTGCTCTGGGTCGGGTCGAAACTCCCAGGAGGTCTATTCATGTTGCGCCGTTTGGCCTTACTCATCGCAGCCACACTTGCCGTCGCAGCACTGCCCTCCTCCGCCAACGCGGCGCCTTGCCCGGGCAACGCTGAAGGGCTTGGCGTGTCGCGCACGGTCCAGATCGACACGACCGGCGGTCCGGGATTTGGCTTCGAGCATTACAAGGCGCATGATTTCCTCGAGGCCGGTGAAGTCGTGCTGACGTTCGACGACGGGCCGCTTCCCAGCCATACGCGCACCATCCTCAAGGCGCTGGAGGAGCAGTGCGTCAAGGCCACTTTCTTTCCCGTCGGCAAACTGGCGGTCGGCTATCCCGAAGTGCTGCGCGAGGTTCTGAGCCATGGCCATACTGTGGGTTCCCACACCTTCAACCACATTGATCTTGCCAAGGCCAAGAAGGAGGACGCGATCAGCGAGATCGAGCGCGGCTTCTCCGCCGTCAAGCGCGCCGCGGGCACGGGCACCGCTCCGTTCTTCCGCTACCCCTTCCTACGACATTCGATCCCCACGCTCGAGCATCTCGCCTCGCGCAATGTCGCCATCTTCTCGACCGATATCGACAGCTTCGACTTTAAGGTTCAGGCGCCCGCCAACATCGTGAAGAGCGTGTTGAAGAAGCTCGAGAAGAACGGCAAGGGCATCATCCTGATGCACGACATCCAGCCCGCAACGGCCAAGGCGCTGCCCAATCTGCTGAAGGCGCTCAAGGACAAGGGCTACCGCATCGTCCACCTGACGCCCAAGGAACCGGTAACGACACTTGCCAAGTACGACGAGATGCTTACCGATGCCGTCAAGGGCCTTCCGTCAGCGCTTTCCAGCCGGCCGACGTCGAGCGTCGTCAAGACGATCAAATCGAACCCTTGAGGCGACAGGCGCTCCCCGTCCTGGGCGTCTCACGAGTATGGGGAATTGCCATGCTGATGCTTCAGCGCGCCGTCTGTGCGACCGCGCCCGCATCGGAGACGGCTAGACTCGCACAGCTGTCATCGGGCGCATTCAAGGTCCGCTTTCCCCTCGTGAGCTGACGATCTGCTGTGGTGGTCTGGTCGACAGCAAAGGGCCGGAGCGGTCAATGTGGCTCATAGACCTCACGACAAGTGAACTCGCCTATCCTGACCGATGTGTAACGGTGGCCTCTCAACCATTGCCGCGGCGCAACTGGCATGCTGGCACCGGATGGCAGCTTGTTGGCCGACATTGATAACCAGAGCAGGTTGTTCTGCCGCGCGAAGCAAATCAAAGCGGACCCCGGTCCGTCTAAACACGTCCAGCCTCCTAATTCACAAATTGATTCTTCTTTCCCGATCACCGCAGTTGGGTTTTACTGTCGAGGCCGATGGCACCCTGCTCGCAGAACCAAAGACAAGAATGAGGGAGAAAACCCATGAACGAGCGTGTCTCGAAGACGACCTTTTTTGGCGGCTGCCCGCACGACTGCCCCGATACATGCTCGATGTTGTTCGATGTGGAGGGCGGCAAGCTGCAGGGGGTGCGCGGCAATCCCGATCATCCCATGACGCGCGGCGGTCTGTGTGTAAAGCTCAAGGACTACGAAGCGCGCCACTACCATCCTGATCGTGTGCTTTATCCGTTGCGGCGGACCGGACCAAAGGGGTCCAAACAATTCGAACGCATCAGCTGGGATCAGGCGCTCGATGAGATCGTCACGCGTTGGAAGGAAATTATCGTCGAGCACGGGCCAGAAGCCATTGCGCCCTACAGCTACCTTGGACACCAAGGATTGGTGCACGGCCTCAATGGCGGGGATGCGTTCTTCAACCGTCTTGGCGCAACTGTCATGGAGCGAACTTTCTGCGGTGAAGGTTCGTGCACGGCCTGGCTTTTGACGCTCGGTCCGACAGCGGGTGTCGATCCGGAGAGCTACATCCATTCGAAGTATATCGTGATCTGGGCGTGCAACTCGGTTTCCACCAACCTGCATCACTGGGCTATCGTCAAAGAGGCACAGAAGGCCGGCGCCAAGGTTGTCGTCATTGATGCCTATAGGTCGCGGACGGCGAAAGAGGCGGATTGGCATATTTGTCCAAAGCCGGGAACCGATGGGGCGCTTGCTATGGCCCTCATCAATTCAATCATCCAGCAGGGCCTAGTCGATCAGGAGTACGTCGATAACTACACCACGGGCTTCGCGGCTTTGAAAGAGCGTGCCGCGTCCCGCACGCCTGAGTGGGCTTCCGGGATCACCGGAATTGCGGCTGACGATATCCGCAGGCTAGCGCGTGAACTCGCGACGACCCAGCCGGCGGCAATCCGCATCGGCGTTGCACTTGAGCGTCACCACGGCGGAGGCCAGACCATTCGCGCGGTGACCTGCATCCCGGCTTTAACGGGTGCGTGGCGACACGTTGGCGGCGGCATCACGCAGTTCCCGGTCTGGGAACATCCCTACAAGTTTGACGTCATCTGCCGCCCAGATCTCATTCCGGAAGGTACGCAGGTGGTCAACAACCTTCAAATTGGCCGAGCACTGCTGGGCGAACTTGATTTGAAGGTGCCGATCAAGTCGATGATGTGCTGGAACTCCAATCCTGTCACCCAGGCGCCGGAAACAGACAAGATCGTTGAAGGACTGAAACGCGAAGATCTGTTCCTCGTTTCGGCCGAGCATTTCATTTCAGATACCGCATCGTACGCCGATATCGTTCTGCCCGCATCGATGGGAGCGGAGATGGAGGACATGATCTTATCGTGGGGGCACCTCTATCTGACCTATAACGCCAAATGTGCCGAATCTCCCGGCGAGGCCATTCCCAATAACGAGATCTTTCGGCGCCTCGCCGCCCGTCTGGGCTTCGAAGAAGAGAACTTCAAGTGGTCGGACTCAGAGTGCCTGAAACATTATGTCGACTGGGATTCACCAGCTTGTGATGGGATCGATTTGGAGTACTTGCGCGAGCACGGCTTTGCGCGACTGAAAGTCGGCACGAAAGACGACCGTGCACCGCACAGGGAAGGCAACTTTCCGACTGCGAGCGGCAAGTGCATGCTTGAAGTGCCAAATGCGACAAACTTCGTCGCGGGACCATTCCGGCAAATGTATGAAGGCTTTCAGCCCGGCGAGCCGATTGATCCGCTGCCCGACTACACGCCGCCGCGGGAATCGCCTGCCAGCAACCCCCTACTTGCAGAGAAATTCCCGCTCAATATCGTCTCGCCAAAGAGCCACGGCTTTCTCAACTCGTGTTACGCCAACATGGAGCACAAGATCAAAGGCCAGGGCGAGCAGTTTGTGTTGATACACAAGGTGGATGCTGACTCGCGCGGTATCGTCGATGGCGACCGGGTGAAGGTTGCCAACATGCGCGGCGCGTTCAGAGGCGTGGCGCGTATCTCTGACGACGTCAATCCGGGCATTGTCGTGGCGACGCTCGGCTATTGGCGCCAGCTCAATGCCGGCACGGTTAATTCGATCAGCTCTGCCGAGTTCACCGATATGGGGCACGCCCCCTCATTCTCGGACAACCTCGTTCAAGTCAGCAGGACCAACTGACTCTGTCCTGCCTATGGAGTCGTCGCAAAGTGAGCGCGGCGCAGTGGCCAATTGAGCTTCCGCCACAAAAATCGGGAGAGGCATCTTGGCGACGCGACCGGGCGTTCGCATCGTGTGCAAATTGACACAACGTGGCGGCAGAATTGCTGAGGCACCGGTTGTGCGGCGTCTTTGCGGCATGAATATTGTGTCGCGGCACGATGCTACCTCCGGGTCTTGATCGACGTTCGCGACCGGCGCGCGTTACTTCCGCTTACCCTTCGGAAGTTTCCACCAGACAGCCAAATGGTCTGCTTCGAATCCGATTGCAGACGCTTGCCCGAGCGATGCTAACGTCGGCCTCGGGCCACTTGCAGTCGACCATCCGATTTTGATGGACGTCCGGTCTGTTCAAAGGGGCGGACGTGCCGAGGTCGCGTCCTTATGCGGTCTTTATGCGCGCGCGAGGCATTCCCAATCGAATGCTTATGCGCGAGCGCCCATCATCGGCTCAGTCGCAATCACCCTGGTGACTGAAATGCTCGA
The DNA here is from genome assembly GCA_050246945.1 of Hyphomicrobiaceae bacterium. Taxonomy (GTDB): domain Bacteria; phylum Pseudomonadota; class Alphaproteobacteria; order Rhizobiales; family Hyphomicrobiaceae; genus JAEUMD01. The sequence goes on along the minus strand of JBFWVC010000016.1, from coordinate 46,278 downwards.
CATCGTCTTCCTTTTGCTCGGACTCGGCGGCTTCGGCCTGCTCGGCTTCTACGCAAACCTGTGCAGCAGGCTGTGAGGTGCTGCGATGCTTGAACCGCTCATCGGACTCGCGGTCGCGATCGCAGTCGGCGTGTACCTCGTCTACACGCTGATCAAGCCCGAAGAATTCTGACGTTGAAGGTGCTTCATGACCGTTCAGGGTTGGCTGCAGATCGCAGCCGTTCTCGCGCTGACGATCGTCGCCGCGCGACCGCTCGGCCTCTACATGGCCTGCGTCTTCGAGGGGCAGCCGATGCCCGGCACAGGCTTCCTGCGCTCGATCGAGCGCGCCTTCTACACGACCGCCGGCGTAAACACGAGGCGCGAACAGGGCTGGCTCGGTTATGCGCTCGCGATGTTGGCCTTCAACGCCGCGGGTTTCTTCGTACTCTACGGGCTGATGCGGCTGCAGGCGTTGCTGCCGCTCAATCCGCAAGGCTTCGGCGCCGTCCCGCCCGATCTGGCCTTCAATACCGCGGTCAGCTTCGTCACGAATACGAACTGGCAGGCCTACGGCGGCGAAACGACCATGAGCCATCTCGTGCAGATGATGGGCCTCACCGTGCAGAACTTCGTCTCGGCCGCGACCGGCATCGCGCTTGCTATCGCCGTTACGCGCGCACTCTCGCGCGGCGGCTCCGCCACCATCGGCAACTTCTGGGTCGATCTGACGCGAGCGACGCTGTACGTGCTGCTGCCGCTGTCGATCGTCCTCGCGATCGCCTTTGCGCTGACGGGCGTGCCGCAAACTCTCTCGGGAAGCGTGGAGGCGACCACCCTCGAAGGCGCCCGGCAGACGATCGCGCTCGGCCCGGTCGCCAGCCAGGAGGCCATCAAGCAACTCGGCACCAACGGCGGCGGTTTCTTCAACGCCAATGCAGCGCACCCCTTCGAGAACCCCGACACATGGTCGAACCTGCTGTCGATCTGGAGCATGCTGCTGATCTCGACGGCACTCACCTTCACATTCGGACGCATGGTCGGTGATCCGCGTCAGGGTTACGCGATCCTCGCCGCGATCGGTGTGCTGCTCGTTGCGGGCGTAGTCGCGGTGTACGCGGCGGAGGCGTCCGGCAATCCGCTGCTGTCGGAGCTCGGCGTCGAGGCGGGCGCCGGCAACATGGAAGGCAAGGAGCTGCGCTTCGGCGTGACCCTGTCCGCCCTCTATGCCGTCGTGACGGCGGGCCTCTCGTGCGGTGCTGTCAACGCCATGCACGATTCGCTGACGCCGCTCGGCGGCCTCGTGCCGATGTTTCTCATTCAGCTCGGCGAGATCCTGCCCGGCGGCGTCGGCTCCGGTCTCTACGGCATGATCGTGATGGCGATCCTCACGGTGTTCGTCGCCGGCCTCATGGTCGGACGCACACCCGAATACCTCGGTAAGAAGATCGAGGCCCGCGAAATGAAGCTCGCCATGCTGGCCGTGCTGGTGCTGCCGCTGGCAATCCTCGGCTTCACGTCGGCGGCGGTGCTGATGCCCGGCGCGCCGGAGAGCCTTGCCAACAATGGGCCGCACGGGCTCTCGGAAGTCCTTTACGCCTATACGTCCGCGGCCGGAAACAACGGCTCGGCCTTCGCCGGGTTCAACGCCAATACGACGTGGTTCAATACGACGCTCGGCATCGCCATGCTGGTCGGCCGCTTCGCCTACGTCATCCCGGTGTTGGCCATTGCCGGATCACTCGCGGCAAAGCCGAAGACGCCCGCGTCGGCCGGCACGTTCCCGACCGATGGCCTGCTGTTCGTCGGGCTTCTCGTCGCCGTCATCCTGATCCTCGGCGGCCTGCAATTCTTTCCGGCATTGTCGCTCGGTCCGATCGTCGAGCACCTGCTGATGCTCGCCGGCAAGACCTTCTAGGAACCGACTCATGTCCAAGGCACATTCCGCTCCGCTGCTAGATGCGCGAATCGCGCAGCGCGCCGCATTCGATGCGCTTCGCAAGCTCGATCCGCGCCGAATGGTCCGAAATCCGGTCATGTTCGTGACCGCAGTCGTCGCTCTACTCGCGTCGATGTTCTTTGTCCGCGACATTATTACCGGCGCACCGGCTACGGCCTTCACCGGCCAGATCGCCGCGTGGCTCTGGTTCACCGTGCTGTTCGCCAACTTCGCCGAAGCGGTGGCGGAGGGACGCGGCAAGGCACAAGCCGATGCCCTGCGCCGCACCCGCACCGACACGCGAGCACGGCGCCGCGAGCCCGGCAAGAACAGCGACGGCGATATATGGCGCGAGGTGATGGCACACGAGCTGAAGGTCGACGACGTGGTGATGGTCGAGGCCGGCGAGACCATTCCTGCGGATGGCGAAGTGATCGAAGGCATTGCTTCGGTGAACGAGTCGGCCGTCACCGGCGAGTCTGCACCGGTCATTCGCGAGTCGGGCGGCGATCGCTCGGCGGTAACGGGCGGCACCGTCGTTCTTTCCGACTGGATCAAGGTGCGCGTCACCGCGACCGGCGGATCATCCTTTCTCGACCGTATGATCGCGCTGGTGGAAGGCGCGGAGCGCCAGAAGACGCCGAACGAGCTCGCCCTCGGCATCTTGCTTTCGGGCATGACGCTGATCTTCCTCATCGCCGTGGTGACTCTCTGGGGACTAGCCATATACGGCGGCACCGATCTATCGGTGACGGTGCTTGTCGCGCTGCTTGTGACTCTCATCCCGACGACCATCGGCGGCCTGCTGTCGGCCATCGGCATCGCTGGCATGGATCGGCTGATCCGCTTCAACGTCGTCGCGACCTCGGGTCGCGCGGTCGAGGCAGCGGGCGACGTTGATACGCTGCTGCTCGATAAGACCGGCACCATCACCTACGGCAACCGCATGGCGGCGGAGTTCCTACACGTGCCGGGCGTCACTGTGCACCAGCTTGCCGAGGCATCGCTACACTCCTCCATGGCCGACGAAACGCCTGAGGGCCGCTCGATCGTGGCCCTGGCGAAGAAACGCCTCGGCAGCAACAACGTGCCCGCAAGTTCGGGGAAGCCGGGGTACGTGCAGTTCTCTGCTCAGACACGGCTTTCCGGCGTCGACCTCGACGGGCGCAGCATCCGCAAGGGCGCCGTCGACGCCGTCCTGAAATTCGCCGGTCTCGAAATGGCCAAGGCCCCTCGCGCGTTCCGCGATGCGGTCGAGACGATCGCACGTACCGGCGGGACGCCGCTCGCCGTTGCCGATGGTAGAAGGCTGCTCGGCGCCATTCAGCTCAAGGATGTCGTCAAGCCGGACGTCAAGGAGCGTTTCGCGGCGCTCCGCCGGATGGGCATCAAGACCGTGATGGTCACCGGCGACAACCCGGTGACCGCGGCGGCGATCGCATCCGAAGCGGGCGTCGACGACTACATCTCGGAAGCAACGCCGCAGGACAAGCTCGCCTACATCAAGCAGGAACAGGCGAAAGGCCGTCTTATAGCCATGTGCGGCGATGGCACCAACGATGCACCGGCGCTGGCGCAAGCCGATGTCGGCGTCGCCATGCAGTCGGGCACGCAGGCGGCACGCGAAGCCGGCAACATGGTCGATCTCGATTCGAACCCGACCAAGCTCATCGAGGTGACGGAGATCGGCAAGCAGCTCCTGATGACTCGCGGCTCGTTGACAACCTTCTCCATCGCCAACGACGTCGCCAAATACTTTGCCATCATCCCGGCGCTGTTCGTCGCAACCTATCCGGAACTGTCGGCGCTCAACGTCATGGCGCTGACCTCGCCGGAGAGCGCCATCCTGTCCGCGGTGATCTTCAACGCCCTCATCATCGTGGCACTGATCCCGCTCGCGCTAAAGGGTGTCTCGTACCGTCCGGTCGGCGCGGCCGCGCTGCTGCGCCGCAATCTCGTGATCTACGGTCTCGGCGGCCTCCTGGTGCCGTTCGCCGGCATCAAGCTCATCGACGTGGTCGTGACGGCCATCGGTCTGGTGTAGGAGATCCAATCATGCTCAAGCAATTTCGCCCCGCCATGACGCTGCTGGTGCTGCTAACGCTATTGACCGGTGTCGCCTATCCACTGGCCATGACTGGATTGGCGCAGGTTGTGCTGCCGGGTGCGGCAAACGGCAGTCTCGTGGTCCGTGACGGAAGGGTCGTCGGCTCCGTCCTGATCGGTCAGACCTTCACCGCAGACCGCTACTTCCATGGGCGTCCGTCGGCAGCCGGTAGCAACGGCTATGATGCCGCTGCGTCGTCCGGCTCCAATCTCGGACCCTTGTCGACGAAACTCCGTGATCGCATTGCGAAGGACATCGTGAACCTGAAGGCCGGCCAGATCGCGATCATCCCGGCCGACGCGGTAACCGCCTCCGCGAGCGGGCTCGACCCGCACATCTCACCGCAGTACGCTCATCTCCAGTTGCCGCGCATCGCTCGGGTCCGCGGCATGCCGGAGGCCCAGGTGCGGCACATCCTCTCCATGCACATTGATGCGCCGATCCTCGGGTTCCTCGGCGAACCCCAAGTGAATGTTCTGTCTCTTAACATGGCTCTCGACTCCGCCGCACGAAGCGCACCGATCGACAAATGAACGAGTCCGCAACGCGCATAGAAGAGCGACAACGCTCACCGGAAGCCTTTCTGGAGCTCGCGGACAAGGAGACGCGCGGCAGCCTCAAGGTGTTCCTCGGCATGGCCCCGGGGGTCGGTAAGACCTATGCGATGCTGGCGGCAGCCCGCGCGCGAAGGGACGAGGGTGTCGATGTCGTGGTCGGGGTCGTCGAGACGCACGGGCGCCGCGAGACAGCAGCGCTGCTCGACGACCTCGAGGTTCTGCCGCGTCGGCCAATCGTCTATCGGCAGCGCACGATAATGGAGTTCGATGTCGAGGCAGCAGCTGCGCGACGCCCTGCCTTACTGCTCGTCGACGAACTCGCGCACACCAATGCGCCCGGATCGTTGCAGTCTAAGCGCTATCAGGACGTCGAGCGACTGCTCGCAGCGGGCATCAACGTCTGGACGACACTCAACATCCAGCATCTGGAAAGCCTGTCGGACGTCGTGCATCACATCACCGGCGTCGTCATTCGCGAGACGGTTCCCGATACTGTGATCGAGAAGGCGAACGAGGTCGTTGTCATCGACTTGCCGCCCGAGGAACTGATCCAGCGCCTGAAGGAAGGTAAGGTTTATCTGCCCGAGACTGCGCGGCGCGCTGTCGACCAGTATTTCAAGCTGAGCAATCTCACCGCACTGCGCGAGCTCGCCTTGCGCCGCGCCGCCGACCGGGTTGACGAGCAGATGCTGTCGCAGCTGCGTCAGCAAGGCATTGAAGGGCCGTGGCCGACATCCGAGCGACTGCTCGTCTGCATCGGCGGCGACGAGCAGTCCGAAGCACTGGTGCGTGCCGCGTGCCGTATGGCGACCGCATCGAAGGCCGACTGGCTCGCCGTGCACGTCAAGCTGGCCCACGAGGAAGCGACCGACGTGGCGCGCCTGCGCCGGGTTGAGAAGGCCATCCGGCTGGCCGAGCGGCTCGGCGCCACGACTGCGAGAGTGATCGCCAACGATCTCGTCGGCGAACTTCTCGGCTATGCCAAGCGCAACAATATAACTCAAATCATTCTTGGCCGCTCAACCTCCAGCGTGGTCAGCCGTTTCAGGTGGCGGGCGCTGTCGAGTGAACTCGTTGCTCGCGCCTCCGGAATTGCCGTGACGGTCATGGCCGACAAGAGCGTGGCTTCGGCCCGCACCTCGATCGACTGGCCGAAGCTCGACGAGACCAGCGCCGGAGCCCTTGTCGCCCTGGTCGCTGTCGGCCTCGCGATCCTGGTCGCGACCGGGCTCGAACGCCTGACAGCCCTCCCGAATATATCCATGGTGTTCCTGTTCGCGGTTCTGCTGGCGGCTTTTCGCTTCGGGCTTTGGCCGGCCGTCGGCACGGCACTTCTCTCGTTCGTCGCCTACAATTTCTTCTTCATTCACCCACGCCACACACTGACGGTGACCCACCCGCATGAGCTGTTCTCACTGTTCATCTTCCTCGTCGTCGCGATCGTTACCGGCGGCCTGGCCGGACGGTTGCGCGAGCAGGCCGATGCGACGCGCGACAGAGCGGAAGCCACGCAGTCGCTCTACGATTTCTCGCGCAAGCTTTCAGGTGCAGCGTCACTCGACGACGTTCTGTGGGTGTTCGCCAACCACGTTGCGATGGCGGTGAAGGGCCAGGCCATCGTCTTGCTCCACGACGGCAAGGATCTCGACCTCGCCCTGAGCTGGCCCCCAGATCGCGGCCTGGCAAATTCTGATTGGGCCGCCGCCCGCTGGGCTTACCATAAACGCGAGCCGGCCGGCCGCGGGACAGGCACACTGCCCAACGCACGGCTGCAGTTTCGACCGATCGTCGGCGCACAAAAAACGATCGGAGTGGTTGGCATCGACGCCGCCGACGGCGACGAGTTTCTTCCGGTGTCGACGGAGTCGGCCCTGCAATCGATCATCGAGCAGGCGACACTCGCCATCGACCGAACCCGGCTGGTCGAGGAAGCAGCCAGGGCCGACAGCCGTGTGGAGCGCGAGCGCCTGCACGCAGCGCTGTTATCGTCGGTTTCGCACGACCTGAGGACACCGCTCGCCTCGATGCTCGGCTCCGTCACCAGCCTCAGGACCTTCGGGGATCGACTGTCACCGGATGATCGTGCCGACATGCTGGCGGCCATCGAGGAGGAAACCCGACGTCTCACGCGCTTCGTTTCGAACCTACTCGACATGACCAAGCTCGAAGCCGGCTTTGGGGAACTCCACCGGGATTGGGTCGAGGTGAACGATGTTGTGCGTGGTGCCGCGACGCGAGCCGAGCGGGCCTATCCCGGCCGCCGTATCGATCTCGATATCGCACCCGATGTACCGCTGGTGCGCGGCGATGCCACGCTCCTCGAGCAGATCGTGTTCAATATTCTCGACAACGCGTTCAAGTTCTCCGGCCCGTCGACGGTGCCGACCGTGGCCGTCCGTCCGGTTTCCGACGCCGTCGTGATCTCGGTGACGGATGACGGCATCGGTATTCCGCGCGAGTCTCTGGAACGGGTGTTCGACAAGTTCTTCCGGGTTTCTGGCGGTGATGGCCGCGCGCCGGGCACCGGGCTCGGGCTATCGATTTGCTCTGGCCTCATAAAGGCCATGGGTGGCACTATAGTCGCTGAAAGCCCCGTGACGGATGGAAGAGGCACACGTATCACGCTCAGATTGCCGGTTCCATCGGACGAGGCTGCGGAGGCACTCCCGGTTACAGAGTAGGAACGGTCATGAGCGAAGCGCGCGTTCTTGTCGTCGACGACGAGCCTCAGATTTTGCGCTTCTTGCGGCCGAGCCTCGGAGCCGCGGGATACGATGTCGTGGTTGCGTCGACCGGTGCCGAAGCACTGCGGCTGACGGCCACGCAGTCGCCGTCCGTCATCGTTCTCGACCTCGGCCTTCCGGACATGGACGGCAAGGAGGTGCTGCGCCAGCTCCGACAGTGGTCGAACACCCCGGTCGTCGTGTTGTCAGCGCGGGATCGTGAAGCCGAAAAGATCGCCGCCCTTGATCTCGGCGCCGACGATTATGTCAACAAGCCCTTCGGCATTGGTGAACTGATGGCTCGGCTGCGAACTGCTGTTCGTCACGGCGCCCAGCAAGCCGGAGAGCAGACGAAATTCAGCGCGGGTAAACTCTCGATCGACATCGCGACCCGCGAGGTGTCGATCGGCGGGGAACCGGTGAAGTTGACTCCGAAGGAATTCGAGTTGCTGGCCCTGCTGGTGCGTAACGCCGGCCGCGTCGTCACCCATCGCCAGTTGCTGACCTCGGTTTGGGGCCCGGCTCATGCGGATGACCTGCACTACCTGCGCGTCTTCGTCGGGCAGCTGCGGCAGAAACTCGAGCCTGTGCCATCCGTGCCACAGATCATCACCACGGAGCCCGGCATCGGATACCGCCTACTCCCGGAAGCGGCCTGACTTTATCGGCAGCCCACGCGGCCATAGCGGACGTTGGACTGCACCATCCGCAAGTCCGCCTTGGGTCATGAGCACGCGTTCCGACCGCGCGCCAGAATGTCCGCTCTACCCTCAACACCGCAACCATTGAACGAATTGCATTCCTAATAATGATGGCAGCCCACTAAACTCATCCGGACTCTCGTCGCGACCTCCATGGTCTCGCGAACCGTTTCCGGCGACTTCAGCGAACCTATGCGAACCGTGTGAGGAGCGGGCTCTCGAGGGCTCCCGAGAGGTGCAAACTAGCTAAGCTGCTGAATTCGGTGGGGAAGCGCGGGCTGCCGAGGGGCTGGGAGGGGTCAGGTTGTGCTTCTTCTAAGCAGAGGGTCGCAGGCTCGAGTCCTGCCGGGATCGCCAGATGCTCCAGAGCATTCGCGTCACACGCGTGGGTCACTGGTTCAATCCCAGCACCGCCCACCATGAAACATCAAATGATCGCAAGAGCTTGAGTCGCCTTTCGGCAAGGCGCCGACGAGGCCGTTTTGGCTCCGGGGTAGCAGCCGGGGCAGCGGAAATGCGAGGGACTGGGGCAATCTTCACACCTGAACGCATCAAGCGCGCGCGTAGTCGAAACGCTCCCGTCAAGATCGATCTCAGCGTTCAATGAGCGAGCAGCCCGTCAGGTTTGTAGGCCAGCCCATTGGTCAACACATCTATCCAAGTCTTGCAGATCGCGTCGGATTTGCTCGACTGCAAACCCGATTGCAAACACGTGTTCAACCGCAGAGGCGCTTAAGTCTCTAAAGAGGTAGCGTTGGCGCGCGGCATCAACGCACTTAGAATAGTTCATCGCCGATTGGACTACCTCCTCTAACGACGGTGCGGGTCGTCGGTAGCGCAGCGATGATGCACAGGCGTGCAGATGCTCGGTGATGGACACGCCAACGGCTGTGATTGATGGCTCAAGAGCTTCGAGAAGCGGTTCTGGCAAAGGGACGCTGGACGCGCGACCAATTATGACGAGGTCGTGCCGCAATCTCATCGTTGAGCGAACGAGGGGGCCAATTGATGGATCACCGCCGAACCTGATCAACCTTTCGCGTTCGGCTTCATTTGCGACTTCAGACAGCTGATTGAGGAGTGGCGCAATTCCGCTCTGCAATTGACGGGCCTCTTCGGTCCCAAGACCGCGCTTAAGGCCGTTGAATAATAGCTCTGCAGCAGTGGCGATGCTTTCTATCACCTGCCCTGCCTGCTCTCGCACAAGGCCAAATGCGCTTGAAGGCAGGACGACGAGGGAAACGATCAGACCTGCCAGACCTCCGAGTGCAACTTCGATCAGTCGCTCGAGCGCTGACTCAATTGGAGTGACATGCACGATTTGCGGAACAAGAATGACAATTGCCGCGGTGATCGGAGCTGCGCTGTAGCGTACCATCCAGGTTGTTGCGAAAGCGAGTGGAGCAAGTCCCAGAACCAGTGCCAAGATGAGCGATGCTTCGCCAGAGGGCGCCATGAGTATGGCGACAGCCCCACCCCAAACGACGCCGAAAAGTGTCCCTGCAAAGTAGTCCAGCGTCACCTTCAAAGATCTTCCGACGCTCGTTTGGGTGACGACGATTGCCGTGAGGACCACCCAAAGCGGCAGGCGAACTTGCATTACCTGCGCGAGAACCAGGGCGAGCACAGCGGCTGCTGTAAGCCGAGTGGCATATCCAGCGGGACGCTGAAAGTTGCTCAGGCCAATGTTGTATTTCATGACGCTCAATCCGAAACGTGGGTTCTCATCGCGCATCTGCGACACGGTCATGAGGCAGCACGTTGCATCATGCAATCGCGACGATGTGCTGGTTTGCAGGAACTCGCCAATCAGCCAGATGATCGCGGTGTTCGGCGGCAAGCTATAGCGAACCCGTATGTCTCATCGCGCCAGATTATAATTCTGTGAGATGTCTGCGCCATGTATTCCCTACGGGAAGGTCGTCGCTCGCTGCAAGTGGAGCGTGATCACCGGAGGAGGGGCAAATGGTTGCACTCCGTTCCGCCAAACTAATTGCGCAAATTCTCGTTCGCCCTTCCTTTCGCGGCCTGTTATTGCGGTGCGAGGAACTTTGCCTTTGCTGCACTACTCGAGACAAGCGATCTTTGATGGCCCTACCAATGAGCGAAACCACCAGTCTACCCTTCGAGCCGTTGGTTATGGCACCTCGCGAGCGATTTCCTATCGGTAGTTGTGATTGCCATTTTCACGTGTTTGAGGACGTGCATCACTACCCCCTGGCGGCTGGGCGCAATTACTCGCCCGCAGCAGCGCCAATGGTCGACTATAGATGCTTGATGGCAGCCCTTGGCGTCGGGCGCGCAGCGCTAGTGCAGCCAACCGTCAATGTGTCTTAGCCCCCTAAAACCGGGCCATCATGTTGCAACCATTGAGAGGAGCGAACGTTGGCCCAGACTGAGGGAGCTGGAAAGCTCAGTTTGACGTGTTCGTTGGCCACTACAATCACCGCCGCTACCCGACGAAAGTCTCGGCAATCTCACGACTGCCGAACTACTTCGGGCGCGGCCAGACCATCATGCTGCAACAGGAAAGGAACAAACGAAAGACGTTCAAACGCCGACGCTTGCAACATCAACGGCAAGCCGCCTGGTTTAATCCAACGGATGATCCAAAGCCTCCGCCACGCAAGACGCTTCTCTGTTTCCAGGATCCTGAAGATGGACAAATGGGAATTGAATAGCATCCATCGGACAGCCCGGCGATCCAATGGTCGATCTAACGCCGTTCTGGTCGAAGGAGCGTCAGGAGACAAAGGCTGGAACACTGACGATTTCCTCGGCATCACTGCAAAAAGGCGCAGCGGGCGAGCCGATCAACTTCGATCCGCTGGTTATGGCCGATGGGATCGAGCCGACCGATGTTTCTATTTTCTGTTCCGCTCGCCAGCCGATCCCGTGTCCTACTCAGAGCAGCAGAATGAGAGTAGGGCGCCTGAAGCTCGCCGATCTAGGTCCTACAGGGCGATGTCTAAGCTCACATTCGTCGGCTCCGGACCTCAAACGGATATCGGCCGCTGACGCGCAAATCTTTCGCTAGCGGCGCATCGCTATTGACAGAGGTTCGCCTCACTTGACATGACTGTAAATGCTGAATGGTAGGTCATCCAATGGGGTGGGTTTGGTTTTTTTGGGGGCTCGCGGCCGGATTCGTGATTGCTCGCGTGTGGCCCGGTTACGATGCGTCGTCGCCCGCTCCTCAGGAGGCGTCAACGGGCGCGGGCATTGCTGAAGGCTCTGCGACCCAGGATGCGTTCGCTGTCAGCTTGCATCATGTCGACGAAACGCTCAATGCTTTCGGCCACGATGCGGCGCACGTCAACGCTCTCGCCGCGCATCCCGATTTTCGCAAGGCTGTCGCCATCTTCCTTGAGCCGGCAATGCCGCTCTCGACACTGGCGGATTACGCATTCGGCCAATCGTGGACGCTCTCCTGCGCCGCTTTCGCTGCCTTGAAGGAGCGCGCCGACGGCGCGGCGCTCGCGGCCAGGGTGCCCGATCAATTCGATGCTTTCTCTGCCTGGCAGATGCGCTTTGCCTTGGACTTCCTGCGCCACTCCCCAGCGAAGCTGCCCGTGGGCGCTCCGCTCGTTGGCATCCGGGATTGGTGGCTCGACAGCGTCTCCGTGCAGAAGGCCTTTGCCGATCACTTCGAGGCCCTTGGAGAAAGCGAGGTCGCCGAGTTCGGGCCAGACGTCGAACGTCTTCCACTTGCACAACGGCAGAAAATCCGGGCATTCCTCGATCTCATTCGTTACCCTCTCGCAGAACGACTGGCCGCCAATATCCTAACGGTAGCCGAACAGACGGACGATACAAGCTCAGCGTTCCTCGCGACATTCGGGCGCTTCTGGAATCCGCATAAAGAGCTAGGTCTGTTGATCGAGCCCGACAGCTGGAAGGATGCACTCAGCGGCGCCGCTAATCTCGTCCTGCGCGAGCCGGTTCGTGCCTTGCTGGTATCTGGAGAGACGGCAAGCGGCAAGACGGCTTTCCTACGGCTTCTCTCGGCGCGTGCCGCAGAAGGCGGCTGGCGGGTCTTCGAGGCGAGCGCCGCAGATCTGCAGGCGGGCCAATTTTACATCGGGCAGCTTGAGGGCCGCATCCATCAAGCGATAGACGAACTCCACATCTCGAAGCGGATCATATGGTACATTCCCGATCTGCTGGCATGTGCCATGAGTGGCACGCATCAGGGACAGAGCGCCAGCATTCTCGATCAAATTCTACCAGCGCTCTCTTCCGGCCGCATCGTTGTCTGGACTGAAGCGACACCGACCGGAATTGCACGGTTGTTGCAATTGCGGCCGGCTTTGCGCAGCGTGCTGGAAGTGGTCCGTCTTGATCCAATGTCGGTCCAAGAAGCGGAGACGTTGGCCGACAGGCTCTCCGCAGCGCTTGCGAAGGACGCCGGTGCATCCGCGGAAAAGAGTTTTGCCACGACCGCCGTCGAGGCCGCCCAGCACTATCTTACTGCTTCGAGCCTTCCTGGTGCGGCACTCGCGGTGATGAAGCTCACCGCGTCGCGGCTCACCAAGGATGGAGACAATCGCTTTGCCGGCCACGATATCCTCGAGACTTTGGCGCAGATGACCGGACTGCCTCTCTCCCTACTCGACGGCGCCGAGCGCCTTGACCTGCCACGGATCGCCGACTTCTTCGGTTCGCGCGTCGTCGGCCAGCCCGAGGCCATAGCCAGCATAGTCGAGCGCATCGCAATGCTGAAGTCGGGCCTCAATGATCCGGGAAAGCCAATCGGTGTCTTTCTCTTCGCGGGTCCCACCGGCACCGGCAAGACCGAGCTAGCCAAGACTGCTGCCGAGTATCTCTTCGGCACGCCCGACCGCATGATCCGCCTCGACATGAGCGAGTATCAGTCGCCCGAATCGATATCAAAGATTCTCGGCGGCGGGGGTCTTGCACTCGACGCCGACACTCTTGTAGCGCGCATCCGGAAGCAGCCGTTCTCGATAGTACTCCTTGACGAATTCGAAAAATCCAATGGCCAGATCTGGGATCTATTCCTGCAGGTCTTCGACGAGGGCCGCCTGACCGACGCCTTCGGCCAGACCGCCGACTTCCGGCATAGCCTCATCATCCTGACCACCAACCTCGGTGCAACCACACATAGGGGCTCGGGAAGTAGTCTCGGTTTCAAGCCGTCGTTGGAGGTTTTCACCTCCGATCAGATCCTGCGCGCAATCGGCCAGACCTTTAGGCCCGAGTTCCAGAACCGGCTCGACAAGGTGATCGTCTTCAAGCCGCTGACGCGCGAATTGATGCGCAGCATCTTGAAAAAAGAGCTCGATCGCGTCTTCGAGCGCCGCGGGCTGAAGGACCGCGACTGGGCCGTCGAATGGGATGCTTCGGCGCTCGAATTCCTGCTTGAGAAGGGCTTTTCGTCCGAGATGGGAGCAAGGCCGCTTAAGCGCGCCATTGACCAATATTTAATTGCCCCGCTCGCCGCCGTCATTGTAGAGCGCCGCTTTCCCGAAGGAGACCAGTTCGTCTTCGTCCGCCGCGATGGTAACGGGCTCACTGCGCAATTCGTCGATCCCGACAGCGATGGCGAGGAAGTCGCCAGCGCGACCATGGCCAGCGTCGCATCGCCTGGCGCCCCAACCGACCTCTTCGCTATGATGCGGTCGCCCCAAGGGACGCCCGAAGAAGCGGCAGCACTTGCCGCCTACTTGCAGCCGATCACCAACCGCTTCCATGGGAGTGAATGGCGCACCGCGAAGGCAGATCTTTCGGGCAGAATCAGCGCTGAAGGCTTCTGGTCGGATTCCGGCCGTTTCAGGACTTTGGCCCGTCTCGAATTGATGGACCGGATCGAGGTCGCTGCAGAAACAGCACAATCCCTGGAGCACCGCCTGTCACGCGGCCGTTCGAGCGGTGGCAAGGTGGTGCGCGACCTAATTGCCCGCCTTGCCATGCAGGTTCACCTCGTCACCCAGGGCCTTCAGGACCTCGATGAAGAGCTGGCCGCCGAAGTCGCCGTAGCCATCGAACCAGTTTTCGATTCCCCCGGTGTAGAGGGCGAGGCCGAACACCAATGGTGCCGTGAGGTGCACGCCATGTATCGTGGCTGGGCCCGAGCTCGCAACATGGCGCTCTCGGAGCTGACGGGTCTGAGCGGCGTCGAAGGCTCGGCGCTGCTCATCTCGGGATTCGGCGCATATCGCACGCTTGCGCGCGAAGCCGGTTTGCACATCCTGGAAGGAGTTGACGCCAAGGAAACGACGTCGCGCATGACCGCGCGCGTCCTGCTCGTGACAATTCCGCCGGGTGACTTATCGAAGGCCGCCATGCGCCGCTATCTTGCCGACGAATTTGCGAAGGTGGCGCGTGCGAATACGATTGTCCGTCGCTACCGGCGCGGATCGGCTCCGCTCGTGCGCGCGGGCGACGGCTCGTGGCGCAGCGGCCGCCTCGAAGAGGTGCTGCGCGGTGATTTTGACATCATGGCAGCGATCTGAGCTTCGGTACCGCGCTCTTCCCCTAATTGGAAGGGACGTCCAGCTCTCCTCTTTACGCGTGGCATGATCGCAGACGTAGGCCAGCGAACTCAGCTGCAGGCTGATCATTGCGCCCTCCTTCATTGCCTGCATGACCGCATCGAGCTCACCATGTGCTGTCATCACATTGATGGGCAACCTAATACCCTGAAGATTCATCACGCGTTGCAGCTCAAGTCTACTCATTCCGGGCATACGCAGTTCGGTAACCGGACAACCGACGGCATCGCTCTCGACGGAGCCCAGGAACTCTGCTGCAGACGCATGAGGTCTGGCAGACTTGTCGGCTGACTCGATGAGCCAGCGAATAGACGCGCGGAATTCCTTGTCATCGTCGACGATATGCACGTCGGGCTCTTCGGCGATCAGTCGCAGGCCGGCAAGCTGAAGTGGCTTTCGCCTGTGGCCTCAATCCAGAGGCATCCTTCGTGGCCCGCTATGATCGTTCTGCTGATCGAAAGTCCGAGACCGAGACTGTCTGCCTTTGTGGAGGTAAACAGATTCAAGATCTCTTCGCCGAGGTTCTCGCGTATCCCAGCGCTGACGTCCTTTTATGCAAGCTTGTTTTCCGTTGCATTGCGTTTGAGTATGACATCCCAAAGCACCCGTTCGTCTGACCGCCCCACATTCATGGATAGGATGACGTTGCGGGCAAGGGCGAGCATCACTTGTTCGATCTGGCCAATACCGGCAAATACTGGAGCCGGTTGCCGGTCGAGGTGCAGCTTGAGCTGCACATCGTTCGGCCGCGCATTGACTTCAAGCAGACCCGATATCTCTAGAGCGCGATCTCCAAAAGGCTAATGAGTCACGGCCAGTCTGTAGCTCGGGCGACACCTTCGTCGCGCTGACCACGCAGGGAGCCAACGACATGCCGACGCATCAACCACAACGACCGCTTGGGGCTCACCTCCTAGCCGCGTGGCGCAGTACGCACGGCGCGGGATCGGCGGAAATTTTCCTGGCGTCCGAAATTCTCTAGGATAGACTAATCTGGCGATATTTATCGTTTCTGGCGGCGAAGACGAATTGCATTCTCTCAGCTTTAGCTGCCGCTTGCAAACAGTACAGCGACGTTTCTTGGGGCTTGCCAAGTGCGCCAAGTAGTGTGGATCGTGATCGCCTTGCCGGTGTGCTTGTTATCGGCACTTTTGGCCACGGCGCAAACGTACAAACCGTCCCCTGGCGCAGAGCCCGGCGGCGTACCAGGTGGCTTGCCGGGGGTGCGCTCTCCGTTGCCAACCTTGCCCGCGCCAAGCTCGCGCCCATCCCTCAGCCTACCATCTCCAAGTCTTCCAGCACCCATCCCGGCCCCAGATATCAGGCCCCCCGTTGTTGTTGCGCCACCATCGTATCCGCATCATTCGCCGACGCCAGAAAGCGGAGACACCACAGAATGCGACTGCTACAGATTCGTTGAGGTTCCCACGCGGGATGCGGCAGGCCGGGTAGTAGGAACGCAGACACAACGCGTTTGGACTGGGAAAAGCATGTCATGCTGCCCAAAATAGACAACCGCGTGAACATGCAGCCGGACCACACAGTGACCGCTTTGGCCTATCGCCGCCAACTTTGTTGAGAAGCTTGATGTGGTATCGCGGCATACGTTGGCAGAAATTCGCGCGACGTCACTGGTTTCGAATGACACTTGGCGCTGCTGCCGCACTCGGCCTGGTCGGGCTTTTCTTCGTCCCGGCCGTTGCGCCAGCGGTTCTGAAGATGCAGCACTGGACAGCTGATTGGCGTACTGCCTACTTGTCGGATCGCAGAGCCACCTCTCATCCCGATCTTGCAATCGTGACGATCGACCTGGAAGCGCTCCAGCCCTTTCCATTCATACTTCCCATAAGCCGCAGTCTCCAGGCCGATATCGTCGACGCATTGATGCGCATCGGTGCGCGCGCTGTTGCACTTGATTTCTATTATACAAAGGCAACGGTTCCCGAGGATGACGACAAGCTGTTCCGTGTTCTCAGCGCACACAAGGACCGACTGATTATCGGTTTTTACGAAGATGCCCGCGTATTTAGACCAGAGCAATTGGCTTACCAGCGTGCGATGTTCGAGAAGCTCGATGCGAGAGCAGGTGACCTCACTCTCGGGCCGGACCGCGATGGCGTGGTGCGAAGGCGCGCAAACTCCGGCAGTGAAAGCGCCAGTCACAAGAGTTTCTCCTCGCTGATTGCGAAGGCTGCAGGGCGCGAGCAACCTCAAGAGCCCGAAATCATTTCGTGGCTGCTGCCATCGGTTGATGGCAGTGATGCAATTTTGAGGATCAAGGCGAAAGAGTTACTCAACCCGAGTTCAAATGCGGCAGCGCAGATCAAGGGACGCGTCGTGATCGTTGCGGGAGACATGCCCTATTTTGACCACCACCGCACACCGCTGACCATCTCGACTGGCGCTGAGATGATGGGAGCTGAGATTCACGCGCAAATGGCTGCAGAACTCATCGACGGCAATCGTTCCTATGCCGAGTTGGGGCCGTCACAGGTGCGCTACTTCCTTGGCACATTGGCAATTATTGCCATCGGACTTGGCTGGCGATTCCGCCGGAGGCCATTTGATTTCCTGGATTGGCGCATTGCCAGCATCATCGTGCTTGCAGGTGATGCGCTGATATTCAAGTTCGCCAAACTAGTTTTGCCGCTGACGCTTGCAGCTTATGCCTGGGTGCTCGGGGTCACTTTGGGAACGCAACTTCGGGGCATGGTGACTGCTATGCGTTCGTTAGTGCCAGTCCCGACGGCAATTACGGATTAGACGTTTTTGCATTGCGCACGAGTACCTAAGAGCGCGCAAAGATGGTCTATACACCCACCCGGAAAGTCATTCAGAGCACCGCCTCGTTTTCGCTCCCCGGTACCAAGCCGACGTGCAATTTACAGACAAGCGGCACTTCACTAGATGTCCGTCCAGGGGCCAGCTGCAGTCATTCGGTCTCCACGGAGCGCGATCGTCACTCGATCCCAACAACGGACTTCGGCGAGGTCATAGTGAACCTGCCCGCATTGCTTACCTCGGATGTCCGCAATTGGAGGGTAACCGGCTATTCACAGGCTGACGTCATCGGTCAAGAGTGACCCACTGCAGCCATTGTGTCGGCGCGCAACAGATGACTGGCATTGGATGCCGACTAACCTGGCAACCATGCTTGCGCCGCAATATTTTGTCCCGGCATCTACGCGCAGGCGGTATGTCCGCCAGACCTCCCAGACCGTTTCCGTTCCAGTTTTCGCTCTGGGCCAATGGCCGACGTGGGCGACGGGTCCGCATGTCTGTCCGATGAGCCGTCGCCAAATTCCCACAAATCGAGATCGCCTCAGGACTGGGATGGACGGGATGTATCGTGCACGAAGGTCATTTCGCTGCTTCGAGGCACAGCGCTATCCCCTGCCCGCCGCCGATGCACATGGTCACTACCCCGCGGTCAATGCCATCGCGAGCCATCGAATGCAGCAGCCGTGTCGTCTGCAGCGCTCCGGTCGCACCAATAGGGTGGCCGTGGGCAATCGAGTTACCCTCGACGTTAACCACGTCTTCCGGGATGGCGAGATCCCGCATAACGGCGAGCGCAATCGCCGCGAACGCCTCATTTATTTCGAACCGTTCCACATCGGCGATGGACCACCCGGCCCGATCGAGTGCCTGCCTGACCGCAGGAACCGGGCCGAGACCAAACATGCCGGGCTCGACAGCACCGACACCCCAACTGACCAGACGGCCGAGTGGCTTCAGACCCTTCTTTTCGGACCACTTTTGTGATGCGAGCAGCATAGCGGCAGCACCGGAGTTCAACCCAGGTGCATTTCCCGCTGTTATCGTCCCACCCTTTCGAAACGCCGGTTTCAGCTTGGCCAAGCTTTCCGCCGTGGTGTCCGGCCGATTGTGCTCATCCTTCACGAAGGGCTGGGGACCCTTGCGCGACTTGACCATGACGGCCGCGATCTCGGCATCGAATTTTCCCGCCGCTTGAGCTGCGGCGAACCGCTGCTGCGAGCGCAAGGCCCAGGCGTCTTGGGCCTCGCGGGTAATCTGATACCTGGAAGCGAGGTCCTCGGTGTGCCAGCCCGAGTGCTCACCGGAAAAGGCATCGTTGAGGCCATCCTGAAGCATGGCATCGTAAATCTCCGCCGTGCCCATGCGATAACCCCAGCGGCCGCCGTACATGAGGTACGGCGCGGCATCCATGTTCTCCATTCCGCCTGCTATCGCCGTGTCAATTAGGCCGAGTTGGATCTCGGCAGCCGCGGTGGCGATTGACTGTGCGCCAGACCCGCACACGCGATTGACAGTCATGGCCGGGACCTCGACTGGGAGTCCGCCACCAATCGCTGCCTGACGCGCCGGGTTCATTTTGTTGCCAGCCTGGATGACGTTCCCCATAACAACCGTGCCAACGTCCTTGCCCTCCAGCTGGGCGCGCTCAATGCACGCCTTGATGGCAGTTGCGCCGAGTTCCACGGCCGGCGTGTCCTTCAGCGTTCCGCTATAGGTTCCGATCGCCGTGCGAACGGGCGAGCAAATGACGATGTCGTTGTTGGACATTGGACAACTCCCTGAGGACAACTCGCTGATGACTGGTCGCGTGATATTCCAAGCCGCTAGATGCTACCTTCGAGCAGATCAATCGAAACCTATACCATGCCTGATGATCTCGATCGTCAGTCCTTGAGCCAGGCGCCGATCGCTTCTTCCTTTGGCAACCCTCCAGCGTGCACGACTCTGCCATCGATGACGATGCCCGGTGTGGACGCAATGCCAAACCTGGCGATCTCGGCGCAATCGGTCACCTTTTCGAGTTTGATTTCAATGCCGAGCTCGTCGGCTGTTGCCTTCACCATATCCGCCGTGGCCTGGCAGCGCTTGCAGCCGGGACCCAAAATTTTGATGTCTTTCACGGTCGTACTCCGTCAATGAAACAGCGCGTTGAACAAGAAACCGACCGCGAGAATGCCCGTCCCGACAACGGCGACGAACACAGCGATCAGCTTTATCGACAGTACTTTGCGCAGGATGATCATCTCGGGCAGCGAAAGTGCAATCACGCTCATCATGAACGCCAACGTGGTGCCGATAGCCGCTCCCTTGCCCAGAAGGGCTTCGACGATGGGGATGATACCTGCCGCGTTCGTGTACATCGGGATACCGAGCAGCACCGCGGCGGGGACCGACCACCACGCATCCGCGCCCATGATGCGCGTCATGAGGTCTGAGGGTACATAGCCGTGGATGAGTGCACCTGCCGCAATACCGGCGATAATCCAGATCCAGACGCGACCGACGATATCCTTGACAGCTTCGAAACCCGCCTTGATGCGATCGACAATCGTGATCTGTTCATTCGGGAGTTCAACTGCCCCTGCACGAATTTCACGCACCCACGGCTCAAGCCAGCCTTCGAGCTTCAGGCGGCCGATTACGAATCCGCCGACAATGGCGACCGCCAGTCCGAACAAGAGATAGGTCACCGCCACCTTCCAGCCGACGAGCGCAAACAAAAGACCGAGCGCTACCTCGTTGACCATTGGCGCAGCAATGAGGAAAGAGAATGTGACGCCGAGCGGCACGCCTGCGGAAACGAAGCCTAGGAACAGCGGGACCGCAGAACACGAGCAGAAAGGTGTCAGGACACCGAGTCCGGCCGCTGCAACATTGCCGACGCCTTCGGCACGGCCCGCCAACACGGCTCTCGTCTTCTCAGGCGAGAAAAAGCTTCTGACGACGCCCATGGCAAACACGACAAGCGTCAGCAGCAACAGTACCTTGGGCGTGTCATAGACAAAGAATTGAACCGCATCGCCTAGGTGACTCTTCCGGTCAACGGGGAGTGCCGACACGACCCACTCGGAAAAGGGCACAAGTTGCGCGTAGAGCAATGCCCAAACGCTAAGAGAGACGACGATCCCGCCGACCCATCGTGCTGTCTCCAGACTCCATGTGAGCGTGCTTTGAGCCTCGGTGCGTTCACTCATCGTAGAGCCTCTGTCCGGCTCGCGCTCTGTGCCACACCTGAGCGGCGCTTGGCGAGTGTCTGGCTCGCGACCATGACAGCGCTGATGACCCGTTTCGCGTCGGCTGGTAGGCGAGGATTACGGCGATATCGAACCCACTGGGCATCCCTTCGGTCAACGACGAGACCAGCAGCCTTGAGCACAGCCATGTGTCTGGACATGCGCGACTGCGTAACATCCAGCCGCTCCATCAACTCGCAGACGCACAGCTCCTGCCCCTTCCAGAGCAGAGCCAGCGCCCCAAGCCGCGTCGGGTCGGCGAGTGCCGAGAGCAAACGGGTCAAGGTATCATGATGCATGACATTTAAATGCGCGTCTGCGCATATGCGGGCATTGACATAAATCAAGTAAAGTGAAGTGTTGCCTACCACCGGAGAATACTCCCATTAGTAGGGTTTCCGGCTGGACTCGGCTTTCGTCGACGCCCGACGGAGGTAGGGCAGCCTACGGGCTCCATGGTTGGCCCATGGTGGCCGCCCTCCAATTCGCTTGGTTGTTTGCTTCCAGATGTGCTGGCGGGCCCTTTTGGAACTCCAGCATTCCGTTGCGTTTGATGGGCATCCTGTCATCTCCAATACCGCAGTTGCCCAAGTATCAGACATTGACGGCGTGACGCGAAGGGTCAAGAGGGAACACTTGGCGGCTTGCGCTTGTGATCGAGGATCATGTCCGTTTGCAGCCTGTGATCATGGCGCGGACGAGGTTTTCGCCGTGCACCAAGCTCATGACCGCAACGGCCAGAACATGGAGACTGACCAGTCCCAATGTC
This sequence comes from Hyphomicrobiaceae bacterium, assembly GCA_050246945.1. Lineage (GTDB taxonomy): Bacteria > Pseudomonadota > Alphaproteobacteria > Rhizobiales > Hyphomicrobiaceae > JAEUMD01. Next base: position 24,974 of record JBFWVC010000016.1, on the reverse strand, counting down.
ACCGATGCGAGCCCTTCGTGCAGTTCCTCGAGCCATTCAGCCGACCGGTAGGCATTGAGGGTCATCATCCAGCCGCTCGTACCCGTGGCGATGAGCATAGTCAGCAACGCAAGCACCATGACGGCAGCGAGTGGATTGTGGCCGCGGCAGCGCGGCGCCCTGCCGGCCAGGAGGTCGCGCCCATACGCGAAGATAGCCTTTGGCGATCGCACGAAGTCCGAGAACCTGGCATACCTCGGTCCGACGAACCCCCAGAAGACGCGCAGGACGACCAAGCCCAGTATTGCGTAACCGACCGGCTGATGGAGCGACTGAAGATCCTCGCTCACCCAGGCTAGGGCAAAGAGGGCGACGAGGGACCAGTGAAAGATGCGGACGAAAGGGTCCCAAACCTTGACGATTGCCGGCCGCTCCGTGCGGCCGGCCTCCGTCTCGCACTCGGCTGCCGCGGGCATCAGCTGCGTCCTTCGCGGCTGACGATCTCGGCCGTGGCCGGGTCGACATAAATCTCTACGCGGACGCCCTTGGCGTCAGTCGCCTTGACCTCGTAGCAGCCGTGGCTCCGCTCGACCTCACGAACCGTGTAGCCCTGGTCCTTGAGCTTCTGGGTCAGTTGCTCGACCGATAGCCACTCCGCGTCGGGACGGGCGGTACAGTTGCCATCGCGGCTGGAGGTTATCTTATGGCGCTCCTCCGAATCGGTGCGGTCGTCGCCGGAGGCAAGGGCTGGGCCGGCGAGCGCAGCAAGCGCGGCAGTGATGATTATGATGTTCTTCAACATGGTGTGCTCCTCTCTGGTGCGTGAACCTCACGAAGGGCACACTACCGGGTTAGACCTGAGTTCGGGCTGAGGGGAGGAGTCAGCTGTTTGTCATGTGGGCCCGGCGACAGTTCTGTAGATGTCCGTTTTCTCACCGAGCCCTCATGCGCCACGCAATTCTCACCTTTATCGTCGTCGCCATCCTGGCCGCCGCGCCCGCTTGGGCGGATGGTCTTAGCGCGGAGCGGGTACGGGCGCTGGTTGAACGTGGGGAGATCCTGACCCTGGAGGAAATTCTCAAGCGCAACGAAAGCAGCCTCGGCGGACGGATCATCGAAATCGAGATCGAGCAGAAAGGCGGCACCTATGTGTACGAGATCAAGGTCCTGCGGGCGGATGGCAGATACCGGGAGCTGAAGATTGACGCCCGTACGGCGACGTTGCTCCGGGAAGAATAGGCGGAGAGGCCCATGCGCATTTTGGTTGTGGAGGACGAAAGGAAACTTGCGACGGACCTGACGAAGGCTCTTGTGGGGGCGGGACACGTCGTAGAAGAGGCGTTCGACGGCGAGCAAGCATGGTTTGCAGGAGACACCGAAGACTACGACCTCGTCATCCTCGATCTTGGACTGCCAAAGCTAGACGGCACTCAGGTTCTGAAGCGCTGGCGCGCAAACCGGCGAACCATGCCTGTCCTTGTGCTGACGGCACGCGACAGCTGGTCGGAGAAGGTCGAAGCCATTGATATCGGGGCCGACGACTACCTCACCAAACCATTCCGCATGGAGGAATTTCTTGCCCGTGTCCGGGCGCTTTTGAGGCGGCAGACGAAGCACGCGAGCGCAGTGCTTGAAGTGGGAGACTTGCTTCTCGACACGCGTCACAGCCGCGTTACCAAGGCCGGCATTCCCGTCGATCTGTCACCGCTTGAGTACCGCTTGCTGAACTACCTTATGCACCATGCTGGTCGAGCGGTCTCGCAGATCGAACTTACCGAGCACGTCTACAGCCAGGATTTCGAGCGTGAGAGCAACGCCATCGAGGTATTGGTCGGCAGGATCAGGCGGAAGCTCGGCGCCGATGCGATCAATACCCGACGCGGCTACGGATATTATGTAGGCGAACTCGACGAGGAGGCGCCATGAGATCACTGCGCCTTCGCCTTCTGCTGGGCGCGATCCTCGGCGTCAGTGTGGCCCTCGCGATCGCTGGCGCAGTTCTCGTCGCGATCTTTGGTGAGCACGTTCACCGGAGGTACGTGAAAGAGCTCGATGATCACCTGTTGCAGCTAGCAGCCGTAGTCCAGATCGATTCCACCGGATCGCTGACGCTGAAGCATGATCTGTCCGATCCTGCATTCCAGCGGCCGCTATCCGGTCTGTACTGGCAAATCGTTGAAACCGGGCAGCCCGCACTTCGGTCCCGATCTCTCTGGGACAGCACATTGACGCTTCCCGCCACATCATCTGGGCCCGGCAATCTTGAGGAGACTGAGGCGTTTGGGCCATCGCGTCAGCAGCTCGTGATGGTTCAGCGGACGGTCCTGCTCCAGAACCGGCCTCTGCGATTGGCTGTTGCAGGCGACCGCCAGCTAATTGACGAGGCGCGGCGCGACTTCGCGCGGGTCGTCATCATGTCGCTTGCCGTGCTCGGGCTGCTGCTGGCTGCGGCCTCGTGGCTTCAAGTTGGCGCGGGCCTGGCGCCGCTCAATGCCCTGCGCGGCCAGCTGGGCCGGCTGCGACAGGGACAAACGGAGAAGCTCGAGGGTTCATATCCGACAGAGCTTTCCGGGCTGGTGGAGGATCTCAACGGCCTTCTGGCGACACAAGCTGCCGAGGTGGAGCGGGCTCGCAGCAACGCCGGCAAACTTGGCCACGGGCTCAAGACGCCCCTCGCCGTTCTGGGGGCCGAGGCCCGCGTGCTGCGTGAAAAGGGTGATGCAGCATCGGCGGATGCGATCGAGCACGAGATCGAGGCTATGGATGCTCAAGTTGCAAGGCTACTGGCGTCAGTTCGCGCTGTTGGGCCGCGAAAAGCGGTAGGAGCACGCACTGCGCTTAAGCCGTTGCTCGAACGCCTCATCTGCGTGATGAAGCGGTTGCCGCGCGGGGCTGAACTTCGGTGGACGCTTGCTGTGTCGGAGAGCAATGTCGAAGTGCCGGTCGATACGCGCGATCTAGAGGATCTGTTCGGCAATCTTCTCGATAACGCGCGCAAATGGGCAAACAGCCGGGTGCACGTCGCAGTTTCCGGCCAGGCAGATGCGATCCTTGTGTCAGTCGAGGATGATGGACCGGGCATTCCCGCCGACCAAAGATGCAACGTGCTCGATGTCGGCATGAGGCTGGACAGAACGGTCGCTGGCACTGGCATTGGATTGGCAATCGCCAAAGATCTTGCAGAGTTGCACGGGGGCACGTTGGAACTCGATGCGTGCGATCTTGGCGGTCTCCGTGCCCTTGTCCGACTTCGACTCCATGCGACGGTGGCGCTCGGTCGTTAGTGGGGCCTCCGCAGACATCGCCACTCCAACTGCGACCCGCTATGCCGATGACCGCAACGGGTCAGGAGCACGCGTCAGCAATCGCCACCAATGGCGTCCGCGTTGCCATCAGATGCGGAAGCTGGTTGTTTCGTCATGGGTTGCGGGCATCGCCGCCGACAACTTGGGGGAGGGTCTAAGTTGACAGCCAACTGGTTGACAACTCGCCTCCGGAAAGACGGCCGCGCCTTGAGGCGGCGCTGCACGCGCCCGGCAAGGGCGACCAACTCGTCGTCTGCAAGCTCGACCGTCTGGCCCGCTCCGTCGTCCATGTGGGCCAGATCGTCGAACGCATCTCTGAAGCCGGAGCGTCGCTCAAGATTTTGAGCATGGGCGTCGATACCTCGACTGCCACCGGCAAGCTGATGCTGAATGTGATCGGGTCGGTTGCTCAGTTTAAACGGGGGATGATGCTGGAGCGACAGCCCTAGCGCATCGCCAAGGCTGCGGCGGCAGGCATGCACAAGGGTAAAAGCGCGCTTTCTCGGACAAGCGTCTGCAAAAGCTGCAGGCCGAAGGGCTCAACGAAATGAGAGCCCAAGCCGTCTTCCAGGCCATTCCCAACATCAAGACCAACGCGTGCGCAGAACGATTAAGGAGATTTTGCAACACAAACCTTAAGCTTTGACTGGTGACCCGCTTCGAGCCGCACCCGGCACGAAAGCAAAACGCCGTAGGCGCGCAGATGATTCCTGCGCACTAACGCAGATTAAAGGTTAGCCGCTGCGTCTCACCCTTCAAGGACGCTGCGCCTGTGGCGATATTCCTCTTCATTGATTTCCCCGCGCGCGTAGCGGTCGTCGAGAATTTCTCTTGGGCTCTTGCGGCCGGTGGAGCCCGACCTGTCAGCAGGGTCGTAGCGTCGCAGGACACCAATAGCGAGCCACACCAGAAGCCCCAAAACCAAGATCCAGATGATCGGACCGAACCACATTCCACCAAATCCGCCGTCGGGACCCCAATGCATCCATCCGTCGTGCATATTCGGATCTCCCAATGAATATCATCTTATTTGGCGTCGCAGCGCGCGCATTTCAATGTGAACTTCCGATGCGCAAACTGATCACCTCTCGCGCGCGACAGAAAGTCAGCATGGCTATCAACGATGAATTCCGTGGCGAGCCTCCGCGAATAACTGCAGGCGCCGAGGCTCCAGCTTGCCATCAGTTCGCCGGTGCGAGCTCAATGATACGATAGGTCTTGTCGCGGCCCAGCTTCAGCTTGAATGAGACCTTGTCCCCCGCCTTCACGCCACTGAGGTCGACTTTCGTTGTCACCGGCAGATCCATCGTCATGGTCGGCCAGCCGAGATCGGGAATCGGCTCATGCGTAAGGTTGACCTGCTTCTTCGTGGTGTCGATTGAATTTACGACGCCACTGCCCGCAGCCTCGGTCCCCGGTGCGATTTCCTTCGCTTCCATGTTCTGCATGTCGCCATGGCCCTTGTGTTCCATCTGCTGCATGTCACCGCGCCCGTTATGTTCCATGGGCATCTTCGCGTCTTGCGCCATGGCCGGTGTTGCGCAGATCAACGTGGCGGCTATGGTCATAATGACGAGTTTCATGGTGTTCTCCTTTGCTGGATCGGGTGGTCAAGTGTAACGACCGCTATGTCGTAGCCGCCGGCGATGGAAGTGCTTGCGACGATGCCGAGTGGGGGTGCTGCAGCCGTCTGCGGAAGCGCCGGCTTTCCCAGATAAGGTAGACGACCGGGATGACGATCAGGGTAAGCACCGTCGTCGAGACCATGCCGCCGACCATCGGCAGCGCAATGCGCCGCATGACATCGCTGCCAAGTCCCTCGGTGATAAAGATCGGCAAGAGGCCGGCAATGATCACCAGAACCGTCATCAGCTTCGGCCGGACACGCATCACGGCGCCGGCCATGATGGCGTCTTCCAGCTCCTGCAGCGTTTCCGGCGGGTGACTGCGCACTTGATGGTCTAGGTACAACAGCATTACGATCGCCGTTTCGACGGCAATGCCACCAAGCGCGATGAACCCGACCGCCACCGCAACCGACATGTCATAGACGGCGAGGTCCACGGCCCAAAGGCCGCCGACCAGTCCGAACGGCAGCGAAAGCATGATGATGAGAGTGCGGTCGAGGCGGCCGAAATGAAGCATAAGAAGCACGAAGATGGTGACGATGACCGCTGGTATCGTGATGGCAAGCCGGCGACGGGCCTCGAGCATCTGCTCGAACTGTCCAGACCACGTAATCGAATAACCCGGCGGAAGATCGACGCTTTGCGCGATCTCCTTTTGCGCCTCGCTTACGTAGCTGCCGATGTCGCGACCCGCGATATCGACGAACACCCAGCCGGTGAGGCGCGCGTTCTCCGATTTCAGCATCGGCGGACCATCTGTGATGGCGATCTCGGCCAACTCCTTCAGGGGGATGTGCTGCCCGGCAGGCGTCGGCACGAGTATCTCGCCGAGTTCACTCGTCGTCTCGCGGAAGGGCCGGTCGTAGCGCAGGATGATGTCGTAGCGCTCGCGTCCCTGAACGGACTCTGAGAGTTTCATGCCGCCGAGCACCGTCTGGATTACCGACTGGAAGACGCCCATGTCGATGTTGCGGCGCGCCAGCTCGCGACGGTCGGCCCGAATTTCCACATAGCGTCCGCCCTGCACACGCTCGGCGAAGACGGAACGTGTTCCACGAATCTTCTTGGCGACAGATTCGACCGAAAGAGCCACGCGTTCGATACCGGCCAGGTCGTTGCCGGAAATCTTGATCCCAACGGGCGTCCGGATGCCTGTCGAAATCATGTCCATGCGGATCTTGATGGGATAGCCCCAGGAGTTGACGACACCCGGCATTTTTGTTCGCTGGTCGAGTTCAGCGATGAGCTTCTCGACCGTAAGACCAGGGCGCCATTCTGCTTTCGGCTTCAGCTTGATCCACGTCTCTATCATGGAGATAGGCGCAGGATCTGTCGCTGTATCGGCGCGGCCGACCTTGCCGAAAGCCTGCTCGACCTCCGGCACGGTCTTTATTAGCCTGTTCGTCTGCGACAGGATTTCCTTTGCCTTGCTGATCGACACGCTCGGCAGCGTCGTCGGCATGTAAAGCAATTCACCCTCGTAGAGCGCCGGCATGAATTCCGAGCCCATCCGCGACAGGGGAATTGCAATCGAGGCCATCGCTGCCAGGGCAAAAACGAGAATGAGCCAGCGTGCCTGGAGAGCTGCGGCAAGAATTGGCCGATAGAGCGCCACGAACAACCGGTTGATGGGGTTCTTCTCCTCCGGAAGGATGCGGCCGCGCACCAGCCACAGCATCAGCACAGGAACCAGCGTCACCGACAGGAGCGCCGCAAATGCCATTGCGTATGTCTTGGTAAAGGCGAGCGGCGCGAACAGCCGGTAGCTCTGTCCCGTCAGGACCAGCACCGGCAGGAACGAGACCGTGATGATGAGCAACGAGAAGAACAAGCCCGGCCCGACTTCCTGTGCGGCCAGCACCAGCACGGATCGCCGCTTTGCCGGATCGCCCGCCTCATCGGGAGAAAGACCCGAAAGCTTGCGGTGAGCGTTCTCGACCATGACGATCGAGGCGTCGACCATGGCACCGATGGCGATCGCAATGCCGCCAAGCGACATGATGTTCGCGGTGAGACCCTGCGCCGACATGACGACGAATGCGGCCAGAACGCCCAGGGGCAGCGTGATGATCGCGACGAATGCCGAACGCACGTGCAGCAGAAAGATGAAGCACACCAGAGCCACGACGAGCCCTTCCTCGATGAGCTTCGTCGAGAGGTAGTCGACGGCGCCACGGATCAGCGGCGCGCGATCATAGACCGGTACGATTTCGACGCCATCCGGCAATCCCTTCTGGACGGTCACAATCTTCTTCTTCACCGCATCAATGACGTTGAGTGCGTTCTCGCCGGAACGCATCACGATGATGCCGCCGACCACCTCCCCTTTGCCGTCCAGCTCGACCACGCCACGACGCAGTTCCGGCCCCTCGATCACGTTAGCGATGTCCGATAGGACCACCGGGGTTCCAGCGTTCGAATAGACGACGACGTTGCGCAACTGATCGAGATTCTTAATGTAGCCGGTCGAACGGATCATCAGCTCCGTCTCGGCCTGTTCTATGACGCGGCCTCCAACATCGCTGGACGCAGCCCGCACCGCGGCCGATATGCGCGATATAGGCATGTCGTAGGCTCTGAGCCGGTTGGGGTCGACCAGGACCTGATACTCCTTGACGAAGCCGCCCACCGATGCGACCTCTGAGACGCCCGGCACGGTCGCCAGCTCGAACTTCAGGAACCAGTCCTGCAGCGATCGCAGCTGCGCGAGGTCGTGACGGCCCGAGCGGTCGACAAGTGCATACTGGAACACCCAGCCGACTCCGGTCGCGTCCGGACCAATCTGGGGGGTGGCCGTCGCCGGAAGTGAGCCTGAGGACTTCGACAGCGCCTCGATGACGCGCGCGCGCGCCCAGTATTGATCGACACCGTCTTCGAAGATGACGTAGACAAAGCTCGTTCCAAACATCGAGTATCCCCGCACGGCCTTGGTGCGAGGCAGGCCGAGCAGAGTCGTCGATAGTGGATAGGTGACGAGATCCTCGACGATCTGCGGAGATTGCCCGGCGAATTCGGTGCGGATGATCACTTGCGTGTCCGACATATCCGGGATGGCATCGAGCGGCGTACGCAGGATGGCGAGCCAGCCGGCGGCGATCAGTGCCAGTGCTGCGACAATAACGATAAGCTGGTTGGCGACGGACCAGGCGATCACCTGCGCAACGAACGATTTCGTTGGATCTTTGCCGGTGTGCTCAGTTGTATCGATCGACATCGGTGCGGGTCTCCATGCTCCTGCTGAGTCAATGCCGATGGCCGGCCATGGGTTGGCTCGTGGGCATGCTGGCAGGCTCGGCTTGGGAACCCGCTCCTTCTTTCCGGTCTTTCTCCGTTGCTGTCGGCTCCGGCCATGGAACGACCGACGGTTTGCCGTCGCCGTACGGATTTGCCGGATCGCCCGCCATTTGCACCCAGAGGCGGTCGCCATCCGCCTCCCGATACAGAGCAAGCTTCCTTTCGGCGTAGTGCTGGGGAGCGCCCTCGCGCATCCACGGGCTGAGCGCACCGACGAGATCGGCGAGCGCCGCCTTGACCTCCGTCGAGGTCCGCGCAGACTGAGCCTTCTGCAATGCTGCAACCGCATCCTGCATGACGTAGGCAAGGCGCGTGTTCTGGAAGGCCGGCCACAGCAGTGTCTTCACCTCGATCGCCGGCTGCAGAAACTTCGGATCGACGTCAAAGCCGTCCGTAATGGCCTCATGCAGGTACAGCGCCGCATCGACGAAGTGATCAACCATCGCGAACTGCATATCGGTCAGCTTGAGCCCGGAGAGCGGCAACTGAAGACGCTCCAGCTTGCGAAAGCTTTCGCGAAGTGCGCTTTCCGAGTCGATCAGGAACTGACCCGACACGACGATGTCGTCTCCGGCGACAATCTCGCCAGAGACTTCCGTCCAGCGTCCCGACGTGAGCCCTGTGGTGACAACGCGCGGCTCGAAGCGGCCATCGCCGAGCGAGGCCACCACATAGCGCCCCCCACCGCTCATCAGGATGGCTTCGGACGGTACCGCAAGGCGCTGATCGCTCGCCACTTCGAAGGCAACATCGGCGTAGGCGCCAGGCCGCAGCTGACCGTCTGAATTATCGAGTACGAGTCTCACGGTGCCGGTCCGCGTCTTGGGCTCGACGGTAGGGTAGACGTATTCGACCTTTGACAGAACCTGACGGCCCGGAAGGTTCGGAAACGTGATGCGTGCCGGCGTGCCTGCCGAGATGAAGCCGAGATCCTTTTCAGATACCGACACCATCAGCCAGACCTGCGAGTAATCCTGGATGCGTGTCAGCACGGAGCCGCGTTTCACGTAGCTACCTGGCCTAAGGTCGATCATCGCGACGGTACCGTCGCGATCGGCATAGAACGGAACATGATCCATCGCATGTCCCTTCCGGACCATTTCCTCAATCGCGCGGTCCTGCATGCCGAAAGCAGACAGACGCGTCTTGACCGACTCGATGCGACTCCGGTCGCGCCCCCTCAAGGCATCGAGGTAGTCGCGTTGCGAGACGGCAAATTCGGGCGCAAACAGCGTGAACAGCAGATCGCCTTTCTTCACCAGGTCTCCGACAGCGCGGATTTTCAGGTCCTCGATCCAGCCTTCGAGGCGTGCCGTCAGCTCGGTTCGCAGCCGTTCGTCGTCGGCGACTATGCCGAAGCTGCGCACGATCCGGCCGAAGCTCGTCTTCTCGGCCTTGGCGAACCGTACGCCCATGGTCTGCAACGTCTCGGGGGGGACGACGATCGAGGTGCGACCGGGCGCACCGCCGGAAGCCTCACCAGCTCTATTGCCGTCGCCGGCGTCGAGCTTGACGAGGTCCATGCCGCAGATCGGGCACTGCCCGAACTCGTTGGCAATGTAATGGGGGTGCATCGGGCAGGTCCACTTCTGGCCCTTTGCTGGTGTCGATTGCTCCGCAGCACTGACGTGCCCGGGGAGCTGAACGAAGCCAGGGACCACAACGGAAAGCGTGAAAGCAGAAACCGCGATGGCAACGGCAGGCAACACGCCCGCACTGCGCTTCGAAAGCATGATGAGGCTCCTGAAGTATGGGCAGCGCCAAGCCGGCGCGCACGACAACTGCAGCGGCGGCGCACGCTGTGGCGGGCCGCTACCATGTCCGTTCAGGAGATCAAATTCTCAGATGCGAATTGCGTCCGAGAAGCCGCGCGGCACCTTTCTCGGCAAGTCTGGCACCGTCTGGCGGTGCAGCCGGCCAGTATGCGAGCGCAGGCTCGGCGTCGGGCAAAATGGTTGCGAGATCGTCGTGAACGACCGGAAAGGTGATAAGCTGCGGCGGTTCCAGAGTGCGCACCTGCGGAACCAGTTTGACGGCCACGTTGCCGAGGCAGGATCGCGCACAGTCACGGTCGCTCCGCTCGTGCATTGTCGCGTGATCCATCGCACCATGATGGTGCGCCGTGCCAGATAAGGCCTCTTGACCATGCCGGTTCGGCGTTGTCCCGACGGGACCACTTGAAAACTCCGAAGACAACAGACCGCCAGCAGCGCCGATCCATACAAGGATGGCGCAGAGAACAACAGCCAGCGGTTTGCGAAGCGTTTGCATGGCGCGGATGGGATCAGATGAGCCATTCTGCGTCAAGGAAAATGTCCGCAAGGCTAACTGTGTTCCAGCCGTGGCGAAAACACTGGCGCTCCCGAACAGGACATCAGCAGAAGAAGTCTCGGAAGCCGCACTCAATCGTTGGGTGATATCACCTTTTGTGATCGAGCGACGATCGCGCTCCGTGGAGACCGAATGACCACAGCTGGGCCGGACGAGCCGTGCCGGGTTGGGCAGAGCGTGTCCGATCCGCCCAGATAGTTCAGACGTCTACTTGCTCAGTGATTTCGAGAACATCATCCACTTCAATGCCAAGAAATCGGACAGTGCGCTCGATCTTCGTTTGGCCTGGCCAGTGCCCTATCCCCGTTTCGGGGACGGTGTGTTAAGCCAATCGCTGTCGTTCCTCGAAGGCAATTTGGGCTCAGGTATCCGAGCGTCGGGTGCCGCCGTCGTGGATTGTGGAACCTCTCGATGTCGTCGAACACGTAGGCCCACGCCGCATCGTGCGAGCGTACACCTTGGCCGCTGTGCGTTCGGTCTTGAGCGAGGAGAAGAAGCTCTCCATCGCCGCGTTCTCCCAGACGTTTCGGGCCCGCTACAGCGAGCATTGAATGCCATGCTCGGCCATCAGACGCTGACACTGCTCGCTCGTGTACTGGCTGCCGTGATCGGAGTGATGCATGAGTTCGCGCGGCCAGCCCCGGCGCCACACAGCCATCATGAGCGCGTCGTTGACCAGTTCCGCCACCATCGCCGCGCACATCGACCAGCCCACCAACCGGCGCGAGTAGAGTTCGAGCACGACCGCAGCGTATAGCCATCCTTCCGTCGTCCAGATTTGGTGAACTCCGATCCGTCAAACCGGCTGTCGAATCTCGGTTGTCTTCTGCTCCTGAGCAGCCGCGGTCTCATCGGATGCGAGGAGTTCCTCCAGCTCTCGCGCGGAATCTCGCGCGCGGGCTTGCAACCTTTCCAGGTCGCTGCCCAGCTCATAGTCTTCATATAGGCGTTTGCGGTCGTGCTTCTGGAATGCATCGACAACGCGCGCGACTTCCTTCTCAGAAAGACCTATTCCGCCTAGCAGATCGCGGGTTAGCTGAATTGAAGAAAGATAGGTTTCACGCCGGATCCGGCGAACTCCGAGGTCCATGAGGCGGTAGGCGTGTTGACGGTTGCGGGCGCGAGCATAGATTGGAGTTTCTGGGAAGTTCTGGCGGATCAGCTCTGCCGCCTTCAGGCTCGAATTCACGTCATCGATCGCAATGACGACTGCAACGGCATCGCCTACCTTCGCGGCTTGCAAGAGATCGAACCGCGCAGCATCACCGAAATATGCTTCGTTGCCGAAACTCCGCACGAGAGCTATCTGATCTGGGCTTATGTCGAGCGCAGTGAACGGGATGCGCCGCGCTCGCAGGATGCGTGCCACGATCTGGCCGACACGTCCGAAGCCGGCGATGACGACATGGCCACGCGCTTCTGGCATTTCATCAAAGGCGGGTGATGGCATCGCGCGCGGTCGAAAAAGTGCGTCGTCAATCGCAAGCAGAATCGGTGTTGCGATCATAGAAAGGGTCACGACGACGGCGAGACGATCTGCGAGTGCCTTGTCGAATAGACTAGCTCCAGCCGCCAGCGACAGCACTACGAACGCAAACTCCCCCCCTTGGGAAGTGAATACGGCAAGTCGCCGTGATGCTTCCGTGGTGAGTCCTTGAGCTTTTCCAACAGCGAAGAGCACGGCTGCCTTGACCAGAATGAGGCCGGCGACCAGGGCCAGGATCAGGGGCCACTCCTGCCATAGCAGCGGCAGGTTCAGCGACATGCCGATGGCTGTAAAGAACAGACCGAGTAGGAGGGTCTCAAACGGGGCAATGTCAGCCTCGATTTGGTGTCGGTAGGGAGAGTCGGCCAGCAAGGCTCCAGCAATGAAAGCCCCAAGCGCTGCCGACAGACCGGCAACCTGCATGAGCAATGCGACGCCAACGACGGTCAAGAGTGCACTCGCGGTCATTGCCTCGCGTACACCGGACTTCGCGACGAAGTGATAAGCGATGCCCAGAATCCAGCGCCCCAGGATGAGGACAGTGGCGACGACTGCTACAGCCTTGGCAACGGCAAACCAGGCCGCCGCGCCCGTGGGGGCCGAGTTCGCATCGAGCAGCGGCACGATCGCCAGCAACGGTATCGCCGCAAGGTCCTGCAGAAGCAGAATAGCAAAGGCGACACGTCCGTGCCGGTGCTGCAACTCACCGTTTTCTTCGAGCACCTGAAGGACGAACGCCGTCGAGGAAAGCGCCAGCGCAAAGCCGAGAATAGCGGAGCCAGCCAATGAAACGCCCGCGATCCACGCCGCGGCTCCAAGTGGAATGGCGGTGGCAAAAAGCTGTGCGCCTCCCGCACCGAGAATAGCGCGACGCATCGCCCAGAGGCGCACAGGACGAAGTTCCAGCCCGATGAGGAACAAGAGCAACACGACACCAAGTTCGGCAATATGGAGTACCGAATCGACCTGATAGACCTCGTAAACGAAGCCAAGGCCATAGGGACCAATGAGTACACCGGCGGCGAGGTATCCTATGACCGAGCCGGCTTTCAAATACCGCCCGAGCGGTGCTGCAATCGCGGATACGGCGAGGAAGACAGCTGCTTGAAGCAGGAAGGACTGGGTCATTTGCGTATCTCATGTTGGTCCGGGGCACCTCAGGCAAACTGCCTTATTGGCGTTGCACTTCAACATAGTCACTAGGTGCTGGCGTACGTTTTCTGGCCTGATCTTTCTTGGTGTCGTACTTTTGCCTCCACGGTTCATCGGACATGAAGATCCAGCTCCGGAAACCGCTATTGCCGGTACCGGAGTGCTTCTACGAAGAGGGCGAAAGCAGCTGAATGCTGCCGCCTGCTCGGGTAGTAGAGATGATAGCCGGAAAACGACGGGCACCAGCTGCCAAGAACTCGTACCAGATGTCCGGCTTCGATTTCCGGTTGTACGTAATCTTCTGGAAGATAAGCGATCCCAACCCCATCGACCGCAGCCTTACGCGCAAGAGCGATGTCATTGACGATGAGCTGTCCCTCGACACGCACATTGATCGATCGACCAGCCTTTTCAAACTCCCAGGCGTAAAGTCCCCCCAGAGTCGGGAAACGCAAATTTATGCAATTGTGCTTGGCCAGTTCGTGAGGCGTGCGCGGCGGCTTGTGGCCTGCGAAGTAAGAAGGTGAGGCGACCGCCGCCATCCGCAGGTCTGGCCCGATGCGGACCGCAACCATGTCCTTGGCAACGGTCTCACCAAACCTCACGCCGGCGTCGAAGCGGTCGGCTACGATATCGACGAAGCCTGAATCGACGCTGACCTCGACGTTTACTTCTGGATAGTCGGACAATAACTTCGTAATCGCAGGCAAAAGGATGGCTTCGGCGGCATGGTCGCCGGTCGTAATGCGCACTGTGCCCGCAGGATGGTCTCGAAGGGATTTCAGCCCTTCGATTTCGATGCGAATCTGGTCGATGTGAGGTCCGATGGACCCCAGGAGCCGCTCACCAGCTTCTGTGGGTGAGACGCTTCTCGTCGTACGTATGAGAAGGCGGACCCCAACGCGCTCCTCCAGCTTGCGGATCGTGTGGCTGAGGGCTGAGGGCGAGACACCAATCTTCGCGGCTGCCCGCGTGAAACTGCCTTCGCGAGCTACAGCAAGGAACGCGGCGAGATCAGCCATCATCTCTCGGGACATTTGTGAATCCAGCTCAAGAGTTCATGCCGATTTTATCCGGTAGTCGCGGACCGACCCAAGCCCTAAATCAAACGACAACAGTCAGGCCGCGCCGTACGCCGCACACCAGGAACAAGAGGCAGTGTTTTGAGACTTGGCCGAACAGCGCTCGTGCTCGTCACTTTCGCCGCACCGGCAGCAGCCGACGACACGAAAGAAAGGAGACTCAATATGGAAATCACGCGCAAGGCCGACATGGCGACCGTCGAGGGCCCCCCCGAATATTTCACCGGCAAAGCCACGATTACCGGACAATTCAAGCGCGAGGATCCTTCGCGCGTCACAGGCGCCATCGTCCATTTCGAACCGGGCGCGCGCACGGCGTGGCACACCCATCCCCTGGGACAGACGCTGATCGTGACCGAGGGTATCGGCTGGACGCAGGTCGAGGGTGGTCCAATCCTGGAGTTTCACGCAGGCGACATACTCTGGTGTCCAGCCGAACATAAGCACTGGCACGGGGCGACACCGCATGACGCGGTCACCCACATCGCCATCCAAGAAGCCAAGGACGGCGAGAACGTCACCTGGATGGAAAAGGTTACCGACGAGCAGTACCTTGCCGGACCTAAGACCACAGCGCCGAAGAAGCGCTGAGCCATGCCGCACGTGATCGTGAAGTTGTGGCCGGGAAAATCAGTGCAGCAGAAAGGACAACTCTGCGACGCGATCGTCCGTGATGTAACCAGCATCCTGGGCTACGGCGACAAGTCCATCTCGGTGGCGTTGGAGGAGGTTGATCCTGATGCCCGGACCAAAGACGTTTTCCGCCCCGAAATTCTCGACAAGTGGGGCAACCTGATTAAGAAGCCGGGCCATGGCCCACGCCCGGACCGCCGTGAAGGAGACTGATCTGTGCGCGCAACCGTCATGTACAAGGCCCACGACGTTCGCATCGAGAGCGTTCCCGACCCTGTAATCAAGAAACCCACCGATGCTGTAATCCGCGTGGTTCGCGCCTGCATCTGCGGTAGCGACCTGTGGCCCTATAACGACGGACCGAACGTCGAGGGCCAGCAGATGGGCCACGAGGCTATCGGCGTCGTTGAGGCCGTCGGCAGCGATGTTCACCGGGTGAAGCCCGGGCAGGTCGTCGTCGTGCCCTTCGCCTTTTCGGACGGAACCTGCGTCTTCTGCGAAGACCGACTGCAGACGTCCTGCCTTCACGGCGGATTTTTTGGCCAAGGCGGCGAGATCGGCGGTGCGCAGTCTGAGGCACTGAGAATCCCGATGGCAGACGGCACGCTATACCCTTTGCCGGTTGGCGAAGACGACGCACTGATGGCGTCACTGCTCACTCTTGCTGACGTCATGGGCACCGGTCACCATGCTGCACTGAGTGCAAAGGTTTCCCCTGGCCATAAGGTCGCGGTGGTTGGCGACGGGGCGGTCGGCCTATGCGGTGTCATCGCTGCACAGCGGCTCGGCGCCGAACAAATTATCATCATAGGACATCACGCTAGTCGCATCGAACTCGCCAAGGAGTTCGGGGCCACCGACGTGGTGAGCATGCGGGGCGAGGAAGCCATCGAGCATGTACGTGCCTTGACCGGCAGCTTTGGTGTGCACTCTGTGCTCGAATGCGTCGGCACTGAGCAGGCTATGGGCACCTCGATGGGCATCGTCCGTCCTGGTGGGGCGATCGGGCGTGTAGGGGTGCCCCATTATCTGGTGATCCCGGACGCACAACCAATGTTCTATCAGAACGTGAGTGTGGCCGGTGGCCCCGCGCCGGTACGTGCTTACGTCGAAGAACTGCTCCCCGACATCATGGAAGGCAGGATCGAGCCGGGCCGCGTATTTGATCGCACGATCGAATTGGATGAGGTTCCCGAGGGGTATCGCGCGATGAATGAACGCATGTCCCTTAAGGTGATGATACGCCCTTGAGATTGGCGCCCGACTTCCGCCTCGGGTCAAAACCCCCGATTGGTCGATTTACACGCTAGGATGGAAAGCAGTCGCAGCATGCGTGAAGTGCCGTCTGACGCTCGGCAGAGAAAGCCGTAATGATTGCCCGACTTCCATCAGCTCTCGGATCGCTAGAATGAGTGACTCTCACCCCATTTGGCACTCGGTCATAAGTGAAGCTCGTATGAGTCGTGGTCTCGTCGGGACCGGGTATTCCGCTGCGGGTCGTCAAGCACAATCGGATGCTCCTCACACAACTCGCAAAATGATGGCCCCTTTTTGTGCGCCAGGGTCAGCATGTTCAAAGATTGGGCGCTCGTGCGCGGCGCTAGGTACCCCGCGAGATAGTACGGCGAAGCTTTGGCACCCGTCGAGTTCTTGATCCGCTCCGGGTCGTACTAGCCGCCATTTCTGATAGTGCCGCATCAGCCAACCGCTGTCGGAAGGCCTCACGCGTGCGCCGGACAAGCAGACTGCGCCACGTGAAGGGCATGTCGTTAAAGCACTCATTATGCCAGACACACGCTTGTTCCCATGCCTCCCAGAAGTCGCTCACATCCAACCATCGATTGGCCAAAACTTCCTGAACGAATTGGTAGCCATTCATATCGTGCGCAACACGACCAAGACGCCGCTTGGATATGCGCACCGGATACTGTGTTGCTATGCATTCGATCCCGAGCGATGTAACCGCCCACTGTCTTCCTTGCCAGTGAACCAGAGGTCGCTTTCTCGCCTGTTCTCTCATTGCGCCAACCCCGCTTAAGGCACCCATATGCGGCCGCAACACAACATCTGAGCCCGTGACCGTGTGCAGCTAAGCCTACCATTTCGATTCTACGTGGCACCCAAATTGAGGACCAATCAAATGGCCGGTCGCTGTCTGAAATAATGCTCACCCAACTCTGCCGAAAGGGAACGAAATATAGCTGGAACAAGCGTTCATAGCTTCCGCTTCACCAACAACAATCAAGCGCCGATGCAACAAGTGGTTCTGGTGCAGTAAATGTCTGGTGAGGTTCATGATCGACTCTTGCGGTCGGTCCCCGTTACGTCGCCTTGCCCCTTCAGCAGCTATCGGAACCCCAATTCACCTGCTTCACCTCCGATTGCAGACACCATTCCGAACGCAACCGAGGTCATACCCACAAGTCGCAGTACTGATATCAATATGAACCGGCCCGTCTCGCAAACCGTCTCCGACACCTCCAGCGAACCGTGTTGGGAGCGCGCTCGTGAGGGCTGCCGAGGGGAACTTCCATCTAAGTCGCTGAATTCGATGAGGCAGCGCGGGCTCACGAGAGCATGGGCGGGGTCAGGTTGAACTTCTTCTTCTAGGCAGAGGGTCGCAGGTTCGAGTCCTGCCGGGGTCGCCACTCCCAATGTTATCCATACCGGCCAGATGGCTGACAGATCGTTCTCAAGACATCGCTAACAACCTCGTGCCGAACAGGTTGTCGAGTGGCTGCAAGGTCCTCTATTCAAGATCGATGTATCCAAAATTGTAATCCATGAAGCTGACGAGCCATACGGCATCGTCAGCGTCCTTCAACCCGACGCGTTGACCAGCCATGACAGTCGATAGGTTCATCGTCTTTCTCATCAGGCAGATTCGTCCGCCGGCCATCACCATGAGGTCGCGGTCGTGGAGCCAGCATTCGAGGGGCGGCAACCCGGCGCAAGTTCACCGAGACGTTCGATAGAATTCGGCCGGTGCCTGCATGGCAAGGGCTTCGTGCGGGTGAGCGACATTGAACTCGTCGCGGAAGGCATCAAAGCGCTTCTGCTGCTACTCCCGATGTGGCCTCGCCTCTCATCATCGTGGCACGCCCGGCTTTACTCCAAACTAACCCGAACATGATTTGAATAGGCAACCGGCGCTTCAGATCCCTTTCTATTCAGACACGGAATCCAAAATGCGGTTTGCGGGCAATGTAATCTGGTTCGTTCTAGGAGGCTTCGAGATCGCGCTGATCTGGCTGATCGGCGCCGTCGTCTTTGCCTTATCGATTATCGGCCTTCCCATGGCTCGTGCGGCGTTCGAAATGGCGAAACTGTCGGCCTGGCCTTTTGGCAAAGACGTCGTGCATGTACGCGAACTGGACAATCGCGGTCTCTCAGTTCTCACCGCTACCACTGGCACAATAGGTTTTATCGTCAACATCATTTGGGCCGTGACGTTTGGCCCGATATTGTTCGTCGCCTACCTGATCGCAGGCGTTATCAACTGCGCCACGCTCATAGGTATTCCGCTAGGTTTGCAGAGTTTCAAACTGGCCGGCATCTCACTATGGCCGGTCGGCCGCCGAGTCGTGACGAAGGAATTGGCGCAAGTCGCCCGGTATGCCAACGCGGAACAGAAACTGGCAACGTACCGCGCGCACCAGAAACCGGCACGTGCGCGCCAGCCGATCCGGGACCTGTGTGAACCAGGAGTGCCTGTGCCCACCTATCCAGCGATGCCACCTCACTCTCATATGCCACCTCAACGGCAAATGGTCCGGCCGCAAATGCCACGGCCACCAATGCCGCAGGCACCAAGAGATGCACACGAAACTCAGCAATGGGCGCCGCAGCGCCAATCGCGCCCGCTGAACATGCCTCCGCCGCTACCGCGAGGTTGGCCGAAAGAATAGGTGCCGGCTTCCTCTGATGCTTCCAGGGCGACCTGCTAGCCCAGGGCGAGGAAGAGCGGCGTTGAGTGATCACCAAACAGAGGTTTTCCGACGGTCAGAGCGGCCGCTATAGCTGACGCCTACCCCACGTTCGAAAATGGCCACAAATATCTTGCTCCTGGAATGTTCGGCCTCTGCGGCTACGGCTTGCCCGCAATTCTTGGCACCAAGATCGGGCGTCCAAGCACGCCTTGCGTCGGGTTCGCAGGAGATGGAGCCTTCGGCATTTCGATGAACGAATTGACGGCGTGCGGGCGTAACGACTGGCCTCCGGTCACGATGGTCGTCTTCCGAAACGATCAGTGGGGTGCGGAAAAGCGCTATACGACACTATGGTTCGAGGACAATTTCGTTGGCACAGAACTCAACCAAGGTGTGAACTACGTCAATCGAGCCAGAACACAAACCAAGAAATCTAGGGTTCCGGGCTGACGCGCAGGCGCCCGATAGGGAACCAAGCGTCAGTGTCGGAACATTAGCGCTGTCGAGCGTGTCCTCTAAGGGAACCTGTCAGGCGACTTGGTGGGGCTTCACGAGCAGTTCCCCATGCGAAGAGGCAGATCGTCTTGTTAAGTGGAGCAACGTTCCATCGTGCGAGAGACTTCCAGAAAAGTAACGTGGTTTATCGCGGCAGCACTGACCATCTTCGCAGCATACGTGCAAGTTCAGCTAGCTGCCGCAACCACCTTGACTAACGCAATTGAACAAGAAGTTGCCCAGCGGACGAATGCATACCGGATTCGACAGGGAATAGCTGCTCTCTCGCAGAACGAGCAGTTGCACAACGCTGCGAGGTCGTTTGCTGAGTTTATGGCCAGAACCGGCGAATACGGCCACCGGATTGACGGCAAAACACCATCGCAGAGAGTCAAAGAAGCCGAATACCAGCCATGTACCGTGCGCGAAAATATCGGCTTCCTCGAACTTGGAAGCAGGTCTTCGCCTGAGAACGTTGCGGCCCGTCTGATGGCGGGCTGGATTGCCTCTCCGGGGCATCGCAAGAACCTCGATGCGAAGGACATCACCCAATTTGGAATCGGCGTCGCACGCATCAGCCGCACAGCCCCTATCGGCCAACGCGAACGCTTCTATGCCGTGCAACTTATGGCATCGCCCAGGGAGCAAGCATACCGCTTCAGCGTGCGTAATTCGCAACAACAGATAGTCAAATACACGGTCGACGGGAAGAGCTTCGACCTGCCACCCAATACAACGCACACGCATCTGCAGTGCACTCCGCCGCTCATCGAAACAACATCCGACGGCCAACTGCACACCTATAACCCGAAGTCGGGAGAAATGATCGAATTCTGACCAGCGCAGTCGCGGCCATCGCCTGGTCGGCCAAGCTGTCCGCCCTCAGCACTCTGCGGAAAAATTGACCCGAACGCCTGATCGAGTGCTAGGTTGTTGCTCCGCCCCACTCGCGGACCAGTTCCAGTCGCTGAGCAACACAAGAGTATGAAGCCACATGACCACACGATCGCCTGCATATGTCGCTGGCCTTGCGGCCTGCCTGTTCGCCGCGATGCTCATTCCGCATGATACGCTGGCGGCCACCAGCCCGAACGTGGAGGCAGCGATCAAGTCCTTGGAGACTATCCCATCGAACGCAGAGAAGTTTCAGGCATATTGCAACGTATTGGGTGAGATGGAAGGCGTGCCCGAGGCCGACGCAGCAAAATCCGAGGCCCTCGAAGGACAGCTTGACGAAATCATTGCGTCTTACGGAAAGGACGTAGCTCAGGCTTGGGAGGTCGCAACCGAAACTGATCCTGACTCGGACGATGGCCAAGCGATTGCCGCAGCATTCGAAGCATTGGAGGCAAAATGCCCCTGAGAGTTGCGACACAGACTGCTATTCGTTGTCCAAACCCTTAGACTCGGCCACTCGTTTGGAGTTTTTCTAATATCGCCTTTCGGGCATCAGCGAGCGAATACCGCGCGCCAGATCCCGGCAGATGCAATTGTACTATCGGAATCTCTGTGTGGTGACGTCATTCCGTTTCGCTAAGTTCACTATGAAACTGGCACTTCCGCACTTCGACCATGCGACCTCGACGCCGGCCGATGCCCCGAATGCTGACGGCGCACTCTCGCCACTCATCCAATTGACCAATTTTGAACTGCACCTAACCTGAACCGGCCTCGCAAACGGCGAGACATCAGCAGCACTGGCGAGGCGCCAACCTCAATTGGGTTGCCCTGCTTTCGCGCGAACGGTCACCGAGATCTGCGAAGTCGACGTCATGCGTTGGCCAGACTTTACTGTGGAGAGGAGGATAAACTGTGAACCGGCTAGCTGGCGGGCAGACCCTATGCGGCAGAGCGCCGATCGCAACGCTGACGTACGAAAATGAAATCATCCAGCTTCCAGTTCGCTGCGCCACGCGTGGGCCCAACGCGATCGACGTCACAGATCTCCACCGCGACTCTAGCTGCTTGACAATAGACACGGGTCTGACTTCGACCGCGAACTGCGCGTCCCGCATAACCTTCATCGATGGGGAGAAAGGCGAGCTACTGTATCGTGGCTATCCCGCCGACCAACTGGCAGAGCATCTGGACTTTCTCACAGTCGTCTACCTATTGCTCCATGGCGAACTGCCGACCAGCGAGGAACATGCCTCATTTCGCAAAACCATCTCGCGACACATGATGTTGCACGAGCAGATGGCTCGCTTCTACACGGGTTTTCGACATGACGCACACCCGATGGCTGTGATGGTCGGAGTGGTCGGCGCACTGTCTGCTTTTTACCACGACTCCACTGATATAAGTGATCCCCACCAGCGCATGGTTGCCAGCCATCGTATGATCGGCAAGATCCCGACGATCGCGGCGATGGCCTATAAGTATTCGATCGGCCAACCGTTCGTGCCCCCGCAAAACGATCTCGATTACACCTCCAACCTTTTGAGAATGTGCTTTGCTGTGCCATGCGAGCCTTACAAACTCAATCCTCAGATAGCGCGTGCCCTCAATCGCGTATTCATCCTTCACGCCGATCATGAACAGACGGCATCCACGTCGACAGTGCGTCTGGCCGGCTCCTCAGGCGCCAACCCGTTCGCTTGTATTGCCGCCGGCATTGCCTGCTTGTGGGGACCCGCGCATGGCGGCGCTAATGAGGCTGTTCTCATGATGCTGGCGCGGATCGGCACGGTTGAATGTGTTCCCGGCTACGTCAAGGGCATAAGGAGTTATACTTCGGACCTTCGACTGGCCGGCTTCGGTCACCGAATCTACAGGCACAGCGATCCACGAGCGAACGCCATGCAACAGATTTTTCACGAGGTCGTGGCAGCGCTTGAAAAGAGCGACGATCCCATACTGAAGGTCGCCATGGAGCTTGAGCGCATTGCGCTGCAGGACGACGTCTTTATCGAAAATGGCCTCCGTCCAAACATCGATTTCTACACCGGCCTCACACTCTATGCGATTGGATTCCCGGTTACGATGTTTACAGCGCTGCTCGCAGTCGCACGCGCAGTCGGCTGGATTGCACATTGGATGGAGATGATCGAGGAATCCGGTCAAACGATCGGGCGCCCACGGCAGCTCTATATCGGACCACCACGCCGCGAACTATCGATGTAGCTGGCCTCGCCGGCATCAAGGCCGCGGCATTGAACTCCACAAACGCGTGACCTGATTGTAGCGGTGGATCAGCGTCGAAGCTTGTCGACAGCCAGAACCTCGGCGAAAAACTCGATTGCCGCTCGCACTCTGGCCGAAGGGCGGCGCCCAGCTGCATATATGGCATGGATGCCACCGAGCATGAGTGGCTCGTGCTAGAAATTTAGGGCCCTGAAAGTAGGACCGACCTCGAGAGTTGGCGGCGATTTTGGTCGGCGGCAGTGAGCGGATTGCCCGTTTCGCAGTGCCTATCTCGGTCTGGGTCTCCGTGTTGGACTCCGAACCCTGCTTTTGGCTTCGCAGCCGATCTGGGTGGGCCGAATGGTGAACAGAATTTTGCCTCGGCCCTATGCGAGAAGCGCGGCATTCAAACACCGGCACTCCCACATGAACACACGCCAAAATCAGCCCCTGCCTCGAAGGAATCTCGCCAGCGTCAAAAATAGCCACCCAAGCTCAACAAAAGATTTTGGCGAATAGGGTCGCCGCGCCGAGTCTGCTTGCGCGCTTTTGAATGAACCGGTCTGCTGCGGATGCTCTGTCTGCGCTCGGTGGCTATTTGTTTTGAACTCTCCAAACCGGCAATGCCAAGTTGCCTGTCGTTTGGGTAGTCCCCGTGGTCCGCCGGTTGCGGCAAAGGTGGGGGCCCGCCGAGAGACAACCGCCCTTGTATGGAGCTCGGTTCAACCAAAACCGGGGCGTTCGGCCGGGACGGGTCCACCAGAAACTGCCCCGTGTTGTTGGGCGTCAAAGATGACACCGAGGCTACCAACTGCGCATCACGCGGATTGCGGTCGGGCCTGGTGGCCGGGCGCACACAACTGCCGCCCTGCGTGAGCATGTCACCGTCCGGGCACCCGCCGCATGTGATGGCGCCTTGTGATCGCAGCAACGTGAGCAGGACGGCGTTGGGCTGGTCGGTCGACGTCCTCGCATTGACGCGACCAAGGAAGGCGTTCATTGCAGCTTTGGAGCCTGATCCCCACGACCCATCGATACGACCCCAATAACAGCCCAGCGACCTTAGTCGTCTCTGCATTTCGACGACGAGGTTATAACGAGCAAGCGGATCTTTCGGTTGTAGAAGGTTCACTGCCCCAGTCCGGTGGGAGCTCCCAACAGGATCGACCGTTAGGCGCGCCGCCTGAAAAACGGGAGCATTGAACGAGAGGCTAACGACGATAGCCTTTGGGAGACCAACCGAATCCTTATGAGCGAGACCTGTTTGCTCTTGACTGGGGACGACGTTGCTGGAGACAGGCGGTTGAGCGGTGATCGGTGTCGCCGTCGGCGCGCGCAGAAAAGCCGCAATACGTGACAAAGAACTCGGTGGATCAAGGTAACACTGCGTTAGAGCAACGCCTGCAAACAACACCAATATTCCACAACTACGCATGACACTGAGCCTCGCACCCCCCGGAATTGGCGGTACGACTTCAGCGGCCGCGTCCAACACCCCGACGAATTGGAGCGGGCCGAACATCGAGCTTGCCGGCCGCATTCACTTCATGGGCAAGCTCAATTTTCATTATGAAAAGCCTTGCGTGTTCACACAAGAGCCAATCGTCGAACGAGTCACTCTATTCGTGCTCTTTATTCGTGCTGGAGCAGTCGTACTGTTGAGAAGCATCTTGCAATGCGTTCGACATGGATGCCCACTTGCCGAACGCGCGACGGGCGAAGTGAGGGAGCGGTGCTGAGTTCAATTTGAGCGCGCGGATCGACCCGCAAACCGCATGGGCGAGTTCTGAAATGTGCCGGTCCGAGAACGTTGGCCACCATGAACCCGTCCAGCGAAATCTTGAGGATCGATCTCGACACCCACGCGCTCCGTGTTGGAACAAGGCAGCATTGCGACGTGTGGTCCCTGTGATGCTGGCGCCCTCAGGCAATTGCAGGTCGGATTGGTGCATCGGCACGATGAACCCTTGACCAACTCCAACACGGTGCAACGCCGCCTTGCCCGCGGGGGGCTTTATTTTCCATGCTGCTCTGCAATATGCCAAATGGGTTTGTCGGGAGCAGGCGAGGGAGCGCAAGCCCCATGTGAATGCGGTCGATCTGGGTCAGTTCGCGAACCACAACAGGCACGGGCCACGCCCACACACTTTATCCGGATCCGCCGGGCCAATACGCAGGCCCCACGTCTCTGATGGCGAGTGGCAGCGCGCTCAGCATCTCGCTATCGTATGGTGCAAAGGCGTCTTCTACCGCCGCCACCACACAACGGCCGACGGCTGATGATCCGGCGCAAGTGTGGCTCCATCCTGGACAGGCATCGCGGTTGCCCTCTGCGGCTCACCGCCGTGGCCGTGCTCGTCGCGTGTCAGGCGCTGATATTGGCGGTGGCAAAATCTCAAAGGGTACCCGAGCCCTAGGCTCCAGACTCAATCATGCCCACCAGATTATGATTGCTGCGATTACGGCTGCGGCGTGGAAGTTGCGGGCGAGCTTGTCGTAACGGGTTGCGACACGCCGCCAGTCCTTGAGGCGGCAAA